>NZ_CP071518.1:2622194-3933292 GCF_016613535.2 Lysobacter solisilvae | reverse complement strand
GACGGCGGGCATCGCCCATCGCCAGCGACGCCGTCGTACTGGCGGTGGGGGCCAGGTCGAGCGGGCAGGCCTCGGCCGGTACGCTGACGTCGAGGTGGACATCGGACTCGCGCGCCAGCGAGGAGGCGGGCCGTCCGGTCATCGAAATCAGCTTGTTGCCCTGGCGGCGCAGCACCGGAAGGAGAAGCAGGATCTCGTCGCTCTCGCCGGAATAGGACAGGGCCAGGACGACATCGGCGTCCGTGATCATGCCCAGGTCGCCGTGGGCGGCCTCGCCCGGATGCACGTAGAAGGCCGGGGTCCCGGTCGAGGCGAGCGTGGCGGCGATCTTGCGGGCGATGTGCCCGGACTTGCCCATCCCGGTGCAGACCACCCGGCCGCGGGCCTCCAGGATCAGGCGGCAGGCGGCGCTGAACTCACCGTCCAGGCGGGCGGCGACCGCGGCGAGGGCCTGGGCTTCGATGTTGAAAACGCGGCGCCCGCTGTCTGCCAGGGCGGCCGCCGAACCGGTGGCCGGGCTGGCGCCCAGCGGGGCGGGCGGGGGGGTAGGCGATGCCGTTTCGGAGATTGCCATTTATGGCCGGGGGGCTTTCCGCTAGGCTAGTTCGTTCATTTTATGCGCAAAGCGCCGGGCAATGCCCGGGCCCACGCCGCCATACCCGCTCCATTTCCGGCTCTCCGCCCTCCGACCCCGGTGAAACAGGCCCTTGAACGCGCAAACCATCCGTGAATTGATCGAACAGGGCCTGCCGGGCGCCCGCGCCGACGTGACGGGCGAGGACGGGGTGCACTTCGAGGCCACGGTGGTGGCTGCCGCGTTCCAGGGCAAATTGCCGCTGGCGCGCCACCGCATGGTGTACGCCACGCTGGGCGAGCGCATGGGCGGCGAGATCCACGCGCTGGCCCTGCGCACCCTCACGCCCGAAGAAGCCGCCTGACCCCGCGGCGGACACGTCGCCGCACCGCGCATCGCACCACGGGGCCTGGCCCCGGCCTATCCGACCAGGGACGGTCCACCGGAAACTCCCATGCAAAAGATTGTTGTAGAAGGCGGCCAGACGCTCAATGGCGAAGTGCAGATCTCCGGCGCCAAGAACGCCGTCCTGCCGATCCTGTGCGCCACCCTGCTCGCCGACGGCCCCGTCGACATCGGCAACGTGCCGCACCTGCACGACGTGGTCACCACCGCCAAGCTGCTGGGTGAACTCGGTGCCGGCATTACGATCGACGAGGGGACGACCCTGTTCGACGGCAAGCCCGGCAAGGGGCGCAGCATCACCGTCGACCCCACCACCGTGCGCAGCCACGTCGCCCCGTACGAACTGGTCAAGACGATGCGCGCCTCCGTTCTCGTGCTGGGGCCGCTGCTGGCCAAGTACGGCGAGGCCGAAGTCTCACTGCCCGGCGGCTGCGCCATTGGCTCGCGCCCGGTCGACCAGCACATCAAGGGCCTGCAGGCGCTGGGCGCCGAGATCAGCGTCGACCACGGCTTCATCAAGGCGCACCGCAAGGGCCGCCTGAAGGGCGCGCGATTCGTTTTCGACGTCGTCAGCGTCACCGGCACCGAAAACGTGCTGATGGCGGCCGTATTGGCCGAGGGCACCTCCGTGCTCGAGAACGCGGCGATGGAGCCGGAAGTCGTCGACCTGGCCGACTGTCTCAATGCGATGGGCGCGCAGATCGAACAGGCTGGCAGCGGCCGCATTGTCGTGCATGGTGTCGATCGCCTGCATGGCGGCACCCACCAGGTCCTTCCCGATCGCATCGAGACAGGCACGTTCCTGGTCGCCGCGGCAATGACCGGCGGCCGCGTCACCACGCGTCGCAGCCGCGCCGATACGCTCGATGCCGTGATCGACAAGCTGCGCCAGGCCGGCGCGGAGATCACCGTCGAGGAAGACCGCATCACGCTCGACATGCACGGCCAGCGGCCGCGTGCGGTCGACCTGGTGACCGCGCCGTACCCGGCGTTTCCCACCGACATGCAGGCGCAGTTCATGGCGCTCAACTGCATCGCGCAGGGCGCGGGCGTGATCAACGAAACGATCTTCGAAAACCGCTTCATGCACGTCAATGAACTGCTGCGCCTGGGCGCGGACATCCGTGTCGACGGACACACCGCGGTCATCCGCGGCGTCGAGGGGCTCAGCGGCGCACCGGTGATGGCCACCGACCTGCGGGCCTCGGCCTCGCTGATCCTGGCCGGCCTGGTGGCCGACGGGGAGACAACGATCGACCGCATCTACCACCTGGACCGCGGCTACGAGAATATCGAGGAGAAGCTGTCGGGCCTGGGTGCGAAGATCCGCCGGATCAGCTGACACCCAGCGGTCAGCACGCGCATGAAAAAGCCCCGCATCGCGGGGCTTTTTCGTTACTGGCGCCACGATATCTCAGCGCAGCGATTTGAGACGCAGGTCCATCTCGTCCTTGCCATCCTTGCGGCGCAGGATCCGGGCCGGTACCGGGAGGTCGTCGACCAGCCACAACACTTCCTGCTTGTCGCCGTCGGTTCGGGTGATGCGAGTGGCTTCCTGCGACTTGCCGCCGACCGAGATCGTCTCCTTGCCCGAGACCTGGTAGTTGAGCTGCTTGACCCGGCCGTCGTCGACCATGCGATAACGCAGTGGCTTGCCCGCGGCCGCATCGCGCGAGATCGCCAGGTTGATCAGCATCGCGTCGAGATCGCCCGACTGCAGCTTCACCGGGCCGGCGCGTTCGGGTTTGACGTCGCCCGTCCAGCGCGCCTCGCCCTTGGCCCAGTCATACGTGGCGTTCTTCTGCTTGCGCTTGATCAGCACCGCAGAGGTGTCGGAGTTGGACAACGGGCGCAGCTGTCCGCCGTTCGATTCGAAGACGGTGGTCTGGTTCAGTGCGGCCATCGAGCCGCCGATGTCCAGGCTGTAGCGCCACTTGTTCCCACCGGTTGAGGCCAGGGTCATGCGGCCATTGCCTTGCATGCCCATGTAATTGGCCTGGTACTCGGCGGTGAAGGGCGTGATGTCGCCCGCGGCTGCGGCTGCACCCGACAACAGTGCGACGCTGGCCAACAGCGTGCGGGCGAGGAACTTGTTCGGTCGATTCATGCTCATTGCGCTCCCTTGTACTCCACCAGACGCAGGTCGAAGGTGTCCTCACCATTCTCGCGTTGCAGCATGCGGATTGGCGTCGGTACTCCCTGGACTACCCAGATCACGGTTTCTTCGTTGCCGCTTTCGAGCCGGGTAACGCGCATGGCGCTGTAGTTGAGTTCGCCCACTTTCACTTCTTCGAGTTGCGTGGACACGTTGTATCGATGGTCGCGCACACGGCCGTCGTCGACGAACCGGTAATGCAGCGACTGGCCCGGCTGCGCATCGCGGATCACGGCCAGATTGATCAGCAGCCCGCTCTGATCGCCGGGTTGCAGTGCGACGGGCGCGCGGCGGGTTTCCTTGACGTCCCCCGTCCAGCGGGCCTGACCTGAGCGCCAATCGTAGACGCCGACCGTCTGCTTCTGGGTGAACACACTCTTGCGCAGCGTGCTCTGCGCCAATGGGCGGTAGAGCCCGCCGGCGACGTCGAATACCGTGCTTTGCTCGGCATTGAGGCCCGCCAGGCCCAGCAGGCCCCTGGTTCCGCGCATGCCCAGGTCCACACGCCAGCGGCGCGCGTCGTTCCTGACCAGCTGCATCGTGGCATCGCCCAGTGCATTGCCGCTCTTGAACACCTGGTATTGCGCGACGAACGGTTCCAGCGCCGCGGGACTGGGCTTCGCGGGCGCAGCCGTGGCAGGCGCAGCCGTGGCAGGCGCAGCCGTGGCCGAGGTGGCGCCCACGGCCCCCGGGTTCGAAGGCGCCAGCGCCTGCGACCAGCCGGGCGTGCTTGCCATCAGCGTACACGCCAGCGCCACTGCGCCCAGCCACAAGGGAGAGGCGCGCTGGGCCGAGCGACGGCGATGGGTGGTGCGGTAATCGATCATCGTGTTTTCGTTCCTTCGACCAGCCGGTCGTCCTCTCCGAGCATCAGTGGCGCGGCCAAGGGCTGGCCGTCCAGGTAAACCCGGTTGTCGATCAGTGAAGCGCGACCCGATGCGAACAACTGCAGGGTCGCCACGAGCAGGGGGTGCTCCCGATCCAGTACCCGCGTGCCCAGCCGCGCCGCGTCGTCG
Organism: Lysobacter solisilvae; assembly: GCF_016613535.2. NCBI lineage: Bacteria > Pseudomonadati > Pseudomonadota > Gammaproteobacteria > Lysobacterales > Lysobacteraceae > Agrilutibacter > Agrilutibacter solisilvae. Next base: position 3,929,142 of record NZ_CP071518.1, on the reverse strand, counting down.
TCCGCCTGCACGGGCACACGCGCCTGCGCGATGACCGGGCCGCCGTCGAGTTCGGGCGTCACGTAGTGCACGCTCGCGCCATGCTCCGTGCTGCCGGCCTGGAGGGCCTGTTCGTGCGTGTGCAGGCCCTTGAATGCCGGAAGTAGCGACGGATGGATGTTGATCATGCGCCCCGTGCGCGTCGCGACAATCGCATCGCTGATGAGGCGCATATATCCGGCACAGACGATGAGGTCCGGATGAACCGCGTCCACCAGGCTGAACAGGTGTTCATCGAACAACGCCCGGGAAGCGAAGCCCTTGGGCGAAACGGCCGTCGCGGGCACGCCCGCCTCCCGCGCGCGCTCAAGGGCCTGGGAAGAACGCCTGTCCGAGAACACGCCCGCTATCCGCGCATCCAGCCGGCCGCACGCAACGGCATCGAGGATCGCCTGCAGATTGCTGCCGCGTCCGGAGGCGAGCACGGCCAGGCGCAGGGGCGGCGCTTGAGCCGGCATCAGGCAGGGCTCGAAACGGGCGATGCGGTGACCTGCCGCTGCCAGGGCCACGCCAAAAGCGCTCCCAGCGTCGCCAGCAGCATGTCCATGTGCGCGTCCCACATGTCGCCCTGCTGTCCGTTGTAGGCCTCGGCGGCGGCCGGGTCGAGCGTGAGCGCGATCGCCCACTCCAGCCACTCGTACACCAGGCTGACGCACATGATGGCGCCCACGCTGAGCGCGAACGCCTGCCGCGGCGCGATCGGCCAGCGCTGGCGCAGGTGATCCCGCAGCGGCGCGGCGAAGCACAGGCCGAACAGCAGGTGCACCAGTCGATCGAAATGGTTGCGTTCCCAGCCCATGGCCTGTTGCAGCGACCCCCCTGTCGCCCACCGTACCCACGCGTCGTATGGGACGTTCGAATACAGCCAGCGTGCAGCAATGCAGTGCACTACCAGGAATCCGCAGATCGCCGCAAAGTGGCCCGGATGCAACGGCCAACGCCGGTCGTGGCGCCACAGCCAGACCAGCGCAATCACGGTCAGCGAGCTGTGCAGCGCCTGCTCGGCCGGCCAGGCCGGCGCGATCCAGGTCAGGGCGAACGTCGCCAGCACCAACGCGTAGGCGACGCGTTTGGCCGGCGTCATGGGGGTCAGACGATGCGCAGGCGGTCGCCGCTACCGGCGGCCGTGACCTGGCCGATCTGCCAGTGCGCCAGGCCCAGGCGGTCCAGGTTCGCGCCAATGGCCGCGGCCTGGTCCGGCGCGACCATCAGCACGAAGCCCACGCCGCAGTTGAAGGTGCGCCACATTTCCTCGCGCGGCACGTTGCCTTCGCGCTGGAGCCAGTCGAATACGGCAGGCAGCGGCCACGACGAGGTGTCGATCGACAGGCCCAGCGGTTCGGGCACGACGCGGATGATCTTTTCCACCAGCGCGCCGCCGGTGACATGCGCCATGGCGTGGATGTCGTGCCGGCCGAGCAGTTCCAGCACCGGCTTGACGTAGATGCGCGTGGGTTCCATCAGTGCATCGGCCAGCGTCACGCCACCCAGGTCGAGGTCCAGTCCGCCGTTCTCGCGCGTGGCACCCGCGCGGGCGAGGATCCTGCGGATCAGCGAATATCCATTGGAATGCGGGCCGCTGGATGCGATGCCGATCAATACGTCGCCTTCGCGGACGCGGCGGCCGTCGATCAGCTTGGCCTTCTCAACCGCACCGACCGTGAAGCCGGCCAGGTCGTACTCGCCCGGCGGATACATGTCGGGCATTTCGGCCGTCTCGCCACCGATCAGGGCGCAGCCGGCGATTTCGCAGCCGCGCGCGATGCCGCCGACCACGTCCACCGTGGTCGCCACGTCGAGCTTGCCTGTGGCGAAGTAATCCAGGAAGAACAGCGGTTCGGCGCCCTGCACGAGCACGTCGTTGACGCACATCGCGACCAGGTCGATGCCGATGGTGTCGTGCCGGCCCAACTGCTTGGCCAGGATCAGCTTGGTGCCGACCCCGTCGGTGCCGGACACCATCACCGGCTCGCGGTACTTGCCCGACAGGTCGAACAGGCCACCAAACCCGCCGATGCCCCCGCCCAGGACTTCCGGCCGCATGGTGCGCGCGATGGCCGGCTTGATGCGGGCGACCACTTCGTTGCCTGCGTCGATGTCGACGCCGGCGTCCTTGTAGGTCATCGGGGTGTTGGCGGGCGGGGTCGGGGAGGTCACGAGGGCATCAGCTGGGCGGAAAGCGGCGATTTTAGCAGCCGTGGCCGGCCGCACGCGGCGGCGGGGCGCTGCGCGGCGAAGTTCCGTTTCGGCCGCGCCGGGCTCCGCAGCACGAGCAACGGCGGGCCTGCGGCGGCGCGAATGGACGTCTCACCGTCCCTGGGGCACCATTCCAGCCGGTTTTCCATACCAGGGACACTAATGGTTCGCGCATTCCAGGGGTTCTGGCTGGCGGTACTGCTGCTGGTGAGCTTGCCCGCCGCGGCGCAACGCGTCGAAGGCGACCGCGCCGGCGCGCAGGGCGCCTTCGAGGCCGAGGTGTCCGTCAACGGGCAAGGCGAGGCCGAGCGCAGGGCGGGCTTCGCGCGCGCCCTGTCGCAGGTGCTGCAGCGGCTGTCCGGGGACCGCACCATCAGCGCGCAACCGGGCGTGGGGCAGGAACTGCGCCGTGCCGGCGATTTCGTGAAGAGCTACGACTATCGCCAGGACGAGGGCGTGGGCCCGACCGGTGCCCCCACCTTCGGCACCACCCTGATCGTGCGGTTCGACCAGGACGAGGTCGAGGAGATGATCGCCGTGCTGGGCCTGCCTGTCTGGGCCCAGCCGCGGCCCAAGCCCGTGATGTGGCTGGCCATTGATGACGGCAAGGGCGCTCGCCTGGTCGGCCTGGCGCAGGCGAACGCTGCACGCACGGCGCTCAATCGCGCCAAGGACCGCGGCTACAGCCTGGGGCTTCCGGCGGGCAACGCGGCCGAGCAGGCCCTGGTGGGGGCGATCTGGCGGGGCGACAGCGCCGCGGTGGCACGCGCCTCGCAGCGGTATGCCCCGCCCATGCAGCTGATCGGCAAGGTCTACCGCGCCGGGGCGGGCTGGAAAGCGGACTGGACGTTCGTCGACGGGGGCAAGGTGCTCAACAGCTGGTCCACATCGGACAACGACGCCCGGCGTGCCATAGCCTCCGGGGCCGACGGCGCGGCCGACGCGCTGATGCGCCGCTATGCCAAGCGCGGCACCGCGGCGGGTCCGCCGGGCCATTACGCGGTGACCTTCACCGGGCTGCGCAGCAGCGACGATTACATGCGTCTGGCCGGCTACCTGGACAAACTGGCCGTCGTTCGCCGGATGACGCCGGTTCGCGCCACCCCGGATGCCGTCACTTACAGTCTCGAACTGTCGACCGGCCTGGCCGGCTTCCGCCGCCTGGTCGATCGTGACGGCGTGCTGATCGGCGGGGAAGGCGAAACCACGACCTACCGGCTGCACTGATGGAACACGATCTGCCGCTACACGAAATCGCCAAGTTCCTCCGGCGGCTGCAATGGGCTGCCCTGGCGATGGCGGTGCTCTGGCTGTTGTGGCTGCTGGCGCCCATCCTCACGCCCTTTGTGATCGCCGCGATGCTCGCCTGGCTCGGCGATCCCCTGGTGGACCGCCTGGAGCTGGCCGGCCGTTCGCGCAACGTCGCGGTGACCCTGGTTTTCGCGGCGATGACGCTGGTGCTCGTGGTCGTGCTGGTGATCCTCGTGCCGCTGATCGAACGCCAGATCGCCACGCTGATCGTCTCGATGCCGCATTACCGGGCGTGGTTGCTGCAGACCGCCATTCCGTGGCTGGAGACACGGACCAGCATCGAGATCTCCAGCTGGCTTGATTTCAACCGCCTGCTCGACCTGATCCGGACCAACTGGGAGCGCGCCGGCGGCATGGCCACGACGGTGCTGGGCTACGTCTCGCGCTCCGGATTCGCACTGCTGGCAATGCTCGCCAACGTCGTGCTGCTGCCGGTACTGACCTTCTTCTTCCTGCGCGACTGGGACACGCTGGTCGCCCGCGTGGCTGCGCTGATTCCCCGCGACCATATCGACACGGCGAGCCGGCTGGCCCGCGAGTCCAGCGATGTGCTGGGGGCATTCCTGCGCGGGCAGTTCCTGGTGATGATCATCCTGGGCGTGATGTACGGCGCGGGCTTGTGGGCCGTCGGCCTGGACTTGGGCATCCTCATCGGCATCATCGCGGGCCTGCTGACCTTCGTGCCCTACCTGGGGCCGGCCAGCGGCATCATCCTGGGCTGCATCGCGGCGCTGGTGCAGTACGGCGACTGGCAGCACCTGTGGCCGGCGTGCTGGTGGTGTTCGGCGTCGGGCAGGTGATCGAGAGCTACTGGCTGACGCCCAAGCTGGTGGGCGATCGCATCGGCCTGCATCCGGTGGCCGTGATCTTCGCCGTGCTCGCCGGCGGCCAGCTGTTCGGATTTCTGGGCATGTTGCTGGCGCTGCCGGTGGCAGCCGTGGCGAACGTGCTGCTGCGCTATGCCGAACAGCGCTATACCCATAGCAGGCTGTACGCGGGCGAGCAGCCACCGATGATCCTGATCGACACCTCCCTGACCGATCACGTGCCCACGCCGGAGCGCGAGCAGGGGTGAACGGGCAGGACGAGGCGATGGCGCAGCTGCCCCTGGCGCTGCGCTATCCGCCGGACCAGCGGCTGGATACGTTCGTGCGGGCACCCGAAGGGGTCCCTGGAGCAGTTGCGCGCGCTGGCCGAGGTCGCGCCGGCGGGGCCCCGCCTGTCCGCGGCCGATGCGGTGTACCTGTCCGGTCCGGCCGGCGTCGGCAAGACCCATCTGCTGCTGGCGGCCTGCGCCGTCGCCGAGGCGGCGGGTCGCCGCGCCGCTTACCTGCCGCTGGTGGCCGCAGCCGGCCGCCTGCGCGAAGCTCTCGACGCGCTGGAAGGCAATGACGTCATCGCACTCGACGGCCTGGAGGCCATTGCCGGCGGCCGCGAGGACGAAGTGGCCCTGTTCGACATGCACAACCGCGCCCGCGCGGCAGGGGTCGGACTGCTGTACGCCGCGCGCGAGCAGCCCGAGGGCCTGGACCTGTCCCTGCCGGACCTTCGTTCGCGCCTGGGCCAGTGCACCCGCATCACGCTGGTGCCGCTGGACGACGACGGCCGCCGCGAGGTGCTGCGCCAGCGCGCGCAGCGCCGGGGCCTGGTGATGGAGGGCGCCGCCTTCGACTGGCTGCTGCATCGCACCGGCCGCGACCTGCGCGGCCTGGCCGCGCTGCTGGACCAGCTCGACCGCGCCTCGCTTGCGGCCAAGCGCCGCATCACCGTGCCGTTCCTGCGCAAGTTCCTGGCGGGCTGAGCGGCGTCCGAAAAAAAAGCAGCCGCCCGGAGGCGGCTGCTCAAAGTACCGCTAGTGCGTGAATCAATCGTTGCCGTAGGTCGCGTCGCAACCCTGCGTGTTGGTGCCTACGCGCAGCAGGTTGTCGTAGCACCAGCCGCCGCTGGCCGGGGTCGATACGCCCACCGACTGGCCCGAGCCGTTGTCGAGGATGTTGTTGCCGGTGATCGTGTTGCCGCCACCCTGCGAAATCCGCACGCCGTAGCTCACCTGGCCCGGGGCCGAAGCGGTGCCCGTGATCAGGTTCTCGTTGATCAGCGCACCGATGGAGAAGTCGCTGTAGATGCCGTAGGCGCGCGACGCCGGCGAGTTCGTGCCGATCACGCCGTTGTGGCGGATGACCTGGAACTTCGGGCCGCCTGTGGTGGAGCCGCCGACGCGGATGCCGATCGCGAGCTGGTTCAGCTGGCCGCCGACGTCGTAGACACGGTTGTCGGAGACTTCGATCGCACTGCCGAAGGCGATGATGCCCTGGTAGTACGGGCCGGCGACGTAGTTGTTGCGGATCGTGTTGTAGTAGCTCTGGGTGGGCTGGCTGTTGACCTGGCTGACATTGATGCCGTAGGTGAAGCCGCCCACGATCGAGCAGTTCTCGATCACGATGTTATTGCGGCTCATCGCGACGATGGCCGAGGAGCTGCCGGTGTTGGACGTGGCGGTGCTGCGCAGGGTGAACTTCTGGCAGTCGAGCGTGACGTCGTTGGACGCGATGTTGATCAGCGTGCCGCTGGTGATGGCGGTGGTGAAGTTCTGCGCGAGGCAGTACTTACCAGGCTGTGAGATGGTGACGGGCAGTACGGTGAGGACCGAGCAGCCCTCCTGCGCATGGGCCATCGGCGAAAGGCACAGCAGTGCGGCGGCGCCAACGGCACCGGCAAGAACGTTCTTCATGAAACCCCCTGTGGTGAAGATCTGTCGCCATTGACGGCCGGCGAAGCGGCAGCTTGAGCTGCGTGTCCCGGTCGCGCAAGTCCCCAGCGCGCTCACGAAAGGACACAATCGGCAAGGTCTGGCCTCAGCTCACCGCGTCCGCAACTCCGCATCCAGGGCGGCCAGGCGCTCGGGTGTGCCGACGTCGGTCCAGCGGCCGGCATGGTATTCGCCGCGGACCAGGCCCTGGTCCATGTGGGCCCGCAGCACGGGGGCCAGCCGGAACCGGGGGGGCGATTCGTCCATGCCGGGATCGTCCGCGTGTCGGCGCCAGCTCTCGAGCAACTGCGGCCGGTAGATCCCCAGCCCGGCGTAGGTCAGCAGGCGCTCACCTTCGCGGCGCACGTGGCCATCGGGGTGCAGCGCGAAGTCGCCCTGCGTGGCCTGGGCGGGACGGTCGACCATGACCAGATGCGCAAGGCCTTCCGGCTCGCGGGGCAGCCGGGCGAAGTCGAAGTCCGTCCAGATGTCCCCGTTGACCAGCAGGAACGGTTCGTCGCGGCCTGGCGTATCGCTCAGCCACGGCAACGCATTGAGCATGCCGCCGCCGGTTTCCAGTGGGCGTGGACCTTCGAACACGTAATGCAGCCGCAATCCCCACTTCGCACCGTCGCCGAGCGCGACGGGAAACTGCTCGGCGAGCCAGCTGGTATTGATCGCAACATCGCGCACGCCCATCGCGGCGAGTTTTTCCAGGTGCCAGCCGATCAGAGGTTTGCCCCCGGCGGACAGCAATGGCTTGGGCGTGTGCGTGCTGAGCGGCCGCATGCGTTCGCCCAGTCCCGCCGCGAAGATCAGCGCGCGCATCCCGTCAGCCTCCCAGGCCTTCGTGCGCGCGCGCCTGCTCGGCGAGCGCCGGCCTGACGCGCGTCCTGATCAGTTCGATGAGGGGCGCGAACTCCTCATAGCGCGGCAGGACCTCGTCCAGGTAGCCGAAGAAGCGCGGCACGTCGGCCAGGTACTTGGGCTTGCCGTCGCGGTGCCAGAGGCGCGCGAAGATGCCGATGACCTTCAGGTGTCGCTGCACGCCGATCCAGTCGGCGTCGCGGCGGAACCGGGCGAGGTCGGGGACGGGCAGCCCCGCCGCGCTGGCGCGCTGGTGGTAGTGCCCCAGCCAGACGTCGACGCGTTCGACTGGCCAGCTCAGGAATGCGTCCTTGAACAGGCTCAAAGCGTCGTATGCGATGGGGCCGCGCACCGCGTCCTGGAAATCCAGGACGGCCGGGCCATCCTGCGCGGGCATCAGGTTGCGCGGCATGAAGTCGCGATGGACCAGCACCTGCGGTTGGGCGAGCGCGGCATCGATCAGGTGGCGGTACACCCGGTTCAGCCGGTCCATGTCCTGGCCATCCAGCGACAGGCCCAGGTGGCGTCCCAGATACCACTCATCGAACAGGCGCAATTCGCGGTCGAGCAGGGCCTCGTCGTAGGCGGGAAAGCCTTCGGGGCACGGCGCGGCCTGGATCCTCAGCAACTGGGTGAGCGCGTCGTCGAAGAGGGCGTCGGCGTTGTGTGGACCGATGACATGCAGGTAGGTGTCGGCACCCAGGTCTTCAAGCAGCAGAAAACCCGCCTGCGTGTCCTGCGCCAGGACGCGGGGGACGCGGACGCCGCCAGTCTCCAGAAGGTCGCGGATGCGCAGCCACGGACGCACGTCCTCCTTGTCCGGTGGAGAGTCCATCACGATCACACTCGCAGGCCCGTCACCGGTGAGGGCGGCGCGCCAGTAGCTGCGGAAGCCGGCGTCCACCGAGGCGCGGTGCAGTTCGAGTGCGGCCTGGCCGCTGGCGTCGCGCGCCCAGGCCAGGCGGGCGTTTTCGCGGTCGGAGATCGGCAGGTCTGGCATTGGCGGCGTCGTGCGGAGGGCAGGGCACAGGATAAACGGGCCCCGCCTCCGTGGGCCAAGCCAGGGGATGTGCTGATCCCAAATGCAAGCGATCCGTGCGTCGTGGCACGGATCGCATGATGCCGGCAAGACGAAATTGCGGGCGGCGCGTACGCCGCCCGCGGGTTTCAGGCTTCCACCGCCAGCGCGCCGGCTTCCTGCGCCGCCAGCCAGTCGTCGTCGGAACCCTCGCTCACGCCTTCGAACAGGAAGGTGGACAGGTAACGCTCGCCGGTGTCGGGCAGCATGGCCAGCAACACGGTGCCCTCGGGTGCGCGCTGGGCGACCTGCAGCGCGGCCGCGACCGTCGCGCCGGCGGAGATACCGACGAACACGCCTTCCTCGGATGCCAGCCGGCGTGCGGTGTCGCGCGCGACGACCTCATCGATCGGCAGGATTTCGTCGGCAATCGTGCGGCTCAGGACCGCCGGCAGGAAGTCCGGCGTCCAGCCCTGGATCTTGTGGGGCTGCCACTCCTTGCCCGAGAGCAGCGCGGCGCCCGCCGGTTCGCTGGCAATGACCTTGAGATCCGGGCGGGCCAGCTTCAGGACTTCGCCGGCGCCGGTGATGGTGCCGCCGGTGCCCCAACCGCTGACGAAATAGTCCAGCCGCCGGCCGGCGAAATCGCGCAGGATCTCCGGGCCCGTCGTGCTGCGATGGTAGGCCGGGTTGGCTTCGTTCTCGAACTGGCGTGCGAGGAACCAGCCATGCCTGTCGGCGAGTTCCTTAGCCCTTCGCACCATGCCGCTCCCGCGTTCGGCCGCAGGCGTGAGGATGACTTTCGCGCCGTAGGCGCGCATCAGCTTGCGGCGTTCGATCGAGAAGGTCTCGGTCATCACGGCGACAAACGGGTAGCCGCGCGCCGCGGCCACCATCGCCAGGGCGATGCCGGTGTTGCCGGAAGTGGCTTCGATGATGGTCTGGCCGGGCTTGAGCAGGCCTTTGCGTTCGGCATCGAGCACGATGGCGAGGGCGAGGCGGTCTTTTACCGAACCGCCGGGATTGAAGGCTTCGTTCTTGGCGTAGAGCGTCACGTGCCGCGGGGCGATGCGGTGCAGCCGGACGATGGGGGTGGAGCCGATGGTGTCGAGGATGCTGTCGTAGATGGCCATGTGTCTGTCGTGTTCGCGGGGGAAGGGGCGCGGGAACATCTGCTTCTACGCGTACGGACGTCCGGTCGCGTAAGGGTTTCGTTTGGTCCGCGGTTCAGGCGGCCAGTTCCAGTGCGGCACCGGCGCCACCCAGCGGCGCCTGGCCGAACCAGTGCAGCTGCGTGGCCAGTGCCGCCACTTCGCCGATGATGAGCAGGCTCGGCGCGCCCACTTCGTTCAAACGCGCGAGTTCGGGCAATTCGGCCAAGGTGCCGACGATGACCCGCTGTTCAGGTCGCGTGCCGTTCTCGACGATGGCGAAAGGGGTGTCGGGACTGCGGCCGTGTGCCATCAGCCGGTCCCGCAATCGCTCGAGGCCCGCCACGCCCATGTAGAAGGCCAACGTCTGCCGTTCCTGCGCGAGGGCGGCCCAGTCCAGGTCGTCATCGCCGCCTTGGGTGTGGGCGGTCACCAGACGCACGGACTGCGCAATTCCGCGATGCGTCAGCGGGATGCCGGCATACGCGCCGCAGGCTACCGCCGCGGTGATGCCGGGCACCACTTCATAGTCGATGTCATGCGCGTGCAGCGCCTGCAGTTCCTCGCCGCCGCGACCGAACACGAAGGGGTCGCCGCCCTTGAGTCGCACCACGCGCTGGCCGTCGCGCGCGCGTTCCACCATCAATGCATGAATGCGCTCCTGCGTGGCCTGGTGGTCGCCGCCCACGCGCTTGCCGACTTCGATCATCTCGGCGTCGCGGCGGGCCAGCGCCAAAACCTGCGGGCTGACCAGCCGGTCGTGGAGGACGACGTCCGCTTCGTTGAGCAGGCGCAGCGCGCGCAGGGTGAGCAGCCCGGCATCACCGGGGCCGGCACCGACCAGTGCCACCCGGCCGCGGGGCGCTGCCGTCTCGGCCGCGAGGGCCTGGCTCAGGGCCCGGTGCGCGCGCGCCGGCTGACCGCGTCGGAGCATCCCGGGGATCGGCCCGGCCAGCACGCGCTCGAAGAAGCGGCGCCGCGCGGCCAAGTCCGGTAGTTTGCGGCGGATCCGGGTGCGTGCCCGGGTCAGCAGCTGGGCCAGCGGGCCCAGGCTTTCGTCCAGTTGGGCTTCCAGCGTCTCCCGCAGATGGCGCGCGAGCATCGGCGCACCGCCGCCGCTGGAGATGGCGATCTGGACGGGCCCGCGTTCCACGCGGGCGGGTAGCTGGACCGTGGAGAGGTCGGCGTCATCGACGACGTTCGCCCACAGGCGGCGGGCCTGGGCCAGCCGGCTCACCTCGGCATTGACCGCGCGCTCGTCCGTGGCCGCCACCACCAGCCAGGCGTCGTCCAGGTCACTTGCCTGGAAGCACCCTGCGCGATGTTCTACGGACCCCTCGTCCCGCCAGGCCGCCAGCAGCGGATCGAGCGGGCCCGGCGCGACCACCCGGATCCGCGCCCCGGCCCCGCGCAGGGCTTCGGCCTTTCGCCGCGCCACGGGCCCGCCGCCCACCACGACCGCCAAACGGCCCCTCAGGTCGGCAAAGACCGGAAAGAGCGGGGTGGGGGCCGGCGGGGCGGCGGCAGGCGGGACGACATCGGGGGCGGGCATGGCGGGACTGCGCAGGGGTGTTTGAGGCAACCTAGCGTTGCGGCGGGGGGCCGGGAAATGACACCCCGCTGTGGCTTCATGCCTCGTCGGCATGACCGGCGCTGGACATCCCGTCCGTCGCCCGGTTAATGTCCATCTGTTCATCCGCATAAAGAGATATCAAAAAATGAAATCCTTCCTTATTACCTGGTGTTTCCACATGGACTTCCACGCGTCGACCGTACTTCGCACCAACGCGAACCCCTCCGAACCCCAATCGACACCGCCGCCGCCATGACCCTGACCCAGCTCCGTTATTTCGCCGCCATCGCCGATTCCGGCCTCAACATCACCGTCGCCGCCGAGCGCGTCCACGCGACGCAGCCAGGCCTGTCCAAGCAGCTCAAGCAGCTTGAGGACGAACTGGGTTTCCTGCTGTTCGCACGCAAGGGACGCAGTCTGGAAAGCATCACCCCCGCCGGTTCGCAGGTCCTCGCCCACGCGCGCCGACTGCTGGCCGAAGCGAGCAACATCCGCTCCTACGCCGCGAACCAGCGCCGCGACGGCCATGGCCGCCTCCTGCTGGCCACCACGCACACCCAGGCACGTTTCGTGCTGCCTCCGGCCATCGCGCGGGTCAAGCAGGCCTATCCACGTGTCATGGTCCACCTGCAGCCCAGCGCCGAAGGCGACGTGCTCGACCTGCTCGCGCGGGGCGAAGCCGACATGGCCCTGATCAGCACGGCGGGTGAAGCGCCTGCCGGTGGCATCGCCGTCCCGCTGTTCCGCTGGAAGCGGATTGTCCTCGTGCCCCGCAACCACGCGTTCGCACGCAGCGGCGCCGCGCCGACGATCGCGCAGCTGGCCGCGCACGCCATGGTGAGCTACGAATCGTCCCTGCGGCCGGATTCCTCGCTGCGGCGCGCATTCGCGCAGTCGGGCCTTGAACCGCAGCTCGCCATGACCGCGCGCGACGCCGATCTCATCAAGACTTACGTACGCGCCGGGCTCGGCGTCGGGCTGCTCGCCGAAATGGCGTACAGCGAACGCGAGGACACTGATCTGGTCGCACTCGCCGCGCCCCAAGGCCATTCCCGAATGCATCGCCTGGGCCGTGCTGCCACGCGAACGCGTGCTGCGCGACTACACGGTCGACCTGCTGCGCACGCTGGCGCCGCAGATAGACGTGCGCGACCTGCAGCGGGTCCTCGCGGGCAACCAGGAAGCGCATTGGCCGGCGCCGCCCCAGTGGACTGAAATGACCCAGACCATCACGGTCTGACGGGCGTCGGCGCGATGGCCTGGCGCCATCTCGCCGCTTCGCCACGTGAAACGGGCACGCCAAGGCGTGCCCGTTCTTGTTTCTGCATCAGGCCGCCCGATCGGCGCTTTCCCAGGATTCGTGGAGGCCGCACTCGCGCTTGAGTCCGAAGAAGCGCGTGTCCTCCTCCTCCATGCCGTCTTCCAGCCGACGCGTGGTGTGCACGTCACCGATCGACACGTAACCTTCGTGCCACAGCGGGTGGTAGGGCAGGTCGTGCTGCTGCAGGTAATTCCACACGTCGCGGTCGCTCCAGTCGGCCAGCGGGTGCAGCTTCCAGCGGCCGTCGTGGAGTTGCAGGAAGTCGATGTCGGCGCGGCTTCGCGACTGCGCGCGCCGCAGGCCGGAAATCCAGCTGCGCGCACCCAGTTCCCGCAGCGCGCGTTGCATCGGCTCGACCTTGCGCAGGCGGTTATAGCGGTCCAGTCCATCCACCCCCTGCTCCCATAGGCGGCCCATGCGCGCTTCCATCCACGCGATGCCAATCTGCGGGCGATAGACGTGCAGGTTCAGCGACAGTCGCTGGGTGAGTTCATCGATGAAGCGGTAGGTCTCGGGGAAGAGATACCCGGTGTCGATCAGGATGACCGGAATGTCGGGCTTGTGTGAGGTGACCATGTGCAGCGACACCGCCGCCTGCGCTCCGAAACTCGACGACAGGGCGTGCCCACCGGCGAGATTGGCGAGGCTCCAGGCGACGCGCTCGGGTGCGGTCTGCTGGCCAAGCCAGGTGTTGAGCGCGGCAAGTGCGCGTGGAGATTCGGCGGCGGTGATCGGGTCGGGCGGACTCATGCGACCAGTTCGAGGGCAATGGGCCTGCCGGCGGCAACCACACCGGCGCGAACGAGGAAGTCGCCGAAGTGCTCGCCACGCTGGCGGCCGTGGGCGAACGCCGCGAGCAGGTCGTCGAGCGCGGCCAGGATCGTGGCCTCGTCGATGTTCTCGCGGTAAAGCGTGTTCAGGCGCTGGCCGCGATGGTCCGCGCCCAGCATCAGGTTGTAGCGCCCCGGCGCCTTGCCGACGAGCGCGATCTCGCCCAGATAGGGACGCGAGCAGCCATTGGGGCAGCCGCTGATGCGCAGGTTGATCGGCTGGTCCAGGAGACCGTGAGTGGCAAGCAGCGACTCGACGCGACCGACCAGATCGGGGAGGTAGCGTTCGGCCTCGGCCATGGCCAGGCCGCAGGTCGGCAGCGCGACGCAGGCGATCGCATTGAGGCGCAGCGGCGAGGCGGCGCGGTGGCCATCCAGGCCGTGGTGTGCCACCAGCGCATCGATGGCGCCGCGCTGTGCGTCGGTGATATTGGCGATCACCAGGTTCTGGTTCGGCGTCATGCGGAACTGCGCCGCGCCGCCGTCGGCATCCAGATGCCTGGCGATCTCGCGCAGGCCGCTGAGATGGGTGAGGCCATCGCGGTCCCAGATGCGGCCGGCGACGATGCGCAGGGTCAGGTGCCAGCGTCCATCCTCGCCCTGGGTCCATCCGAAGCGATCCCCGTTGTGGACGAATTCGAAGGATCGCGGCGCGCCGAACCCGACGCGCGCGCGCCGCGCCACTTCCTCCCGGAACTTCGCCAGGCCATGGTCGTCGATGGTGTACTTGAGCCGCGCGCGCTTGCGCACATCGCGGTTGCCCCAGTCCCGCTGCGTGGTGACGACGGCCTCGGCCACTGCCGTCACCTGGTCCGGCGTGATGAAGCCGATGATGTCACCCAGTCGCGGATAGGTCTCCGGGTCGCCATGGGTAGCGCCCATGCCGCCGCCGACCGTGACGTTGTAGCCGGCCACGCGCCCGTCCTGGACGATGGCGATGAAGCCCAGGTCCTGTGCGAACACGTCGACGTCGTTGTGCGGCGGAATCGCAAAGCCGATCTTGAACTTGCGCGGCAGGTAGCTGGCGCCGTAGATCGCTTCCTCCTCCTCGCCGCTGCCAGCCACGCGTTCCTCGTCCAGCCAGATCTCGTAGTACGCGCGCGTGTTGGGCAGCAGGTGCGTCGACAGCGCGGCGGCCTGGTCGTGGACAAAGGCGTGAGCGCGCGACAGATGCGGGTTGGCGGCCACGACGATGTTGCGGTTGACGTCGCCGCACGCGGCCAGCGTGTCGATCAGGGCGGCGTTGATCGCCTGCATCGTGGGCTTGAGCCGCCCCTTGATCACGCCGTGGAACTGGAACGCCTGGCGGGTGGTGATGCGCAGCCCGCGCTCGGCGAAGGTCGTGGCGACGGCGTCGAGCTTGAGCCACTGCGCCGGGCTGACGACGCCGCCGGGCGTACGCGTGCGGATCATGAACGCATAGGCAGGCTCCAGCTTCTGCTGGCGGCGTTCCTCGCGCAGGTCGCGGTCATCCTGCTGGTAGCTTCCGTGGTACTTGATCAGGGTCTGGTCGTGTTCGGCCAGCGCGCCGGTGACCGGATCGCGAAGCGATTCAAGCAGAGTGCCGCGCAGCCGGCCGCTGGCCTTCTTGATGGCCTCGACGGAGTGGGCGCTCATCGGCGTGCTCCGGATGACAGGATGGAGTAGGAATAGGGCGGATTCATCAGTAGACGTCCCGGGCGTAGCGACCTTGCGCCTGCAGGTCGTTCAACTGTTCCTGCGCCTGCGCCGTCGACACGCCACCATGCTCGGCCAGGATCTCGATCAGGGTCGCGTGCACGTCGCGCGCCATGCGTGTCGCGTCACCGCAGACGTACAGGTGGGCGCCACCGGCCAGCCAGGCGTGGAGACGGGCGCCGTGTTCGCGCAGGCGATCCTGCACGTACACCTTGTGGGTCTGGTCGCGGGAGAAGGCCAGATCGAGGTGGTGGAGTTCCCCGCGTTCCAGTGCGCGTTGCCATTCCAGCTGGTAGAGGAAGTCGCTGCGCGCGTGCGGATTGCCGAACAGCAGCCACTGACGGCCGCCGGCGGCATCGCTCGCGCGGTCCTGAACGAAACCGCGGAAAGGCGCCACACCGGTGCCGGGGCCGATCATGATCACGTCGCGGCTGCCATCGCGCGGCAGGCGGAAACGCTCGTTGTGTTCGATGAACACGCGGATGCGCTGGCCTTCTGCGACCCGCGCCAGGTGGTCGGAGGCCGCACCCCAGCGCAGGCTGTCGGTGGCGCCGCTGCCATCCACGCTGTATTCGACATGGGCGACCGTGAGGTGGACTTCGTCGCCGACCACTTTCTGGCTCGAGGCGATCGAGTACAGGCGCGGCGCCAGCGGCCGCAGGGCGGCCACCAGCTCTTCGCCCGTCCACGGGGCGGGATGCGCGCGCAGCGCGTCCAGGACCTGGTCGCGCGCGAAGACCTGCGCCAGTTCGGCGGTCCGGTCGGGGGCGAGGAGCGCATTGAGCGCCTCGTGGCGACCCAGTGCCGCCAGGCGGGCGAGGAAGGGACGCGACAGGCGGGTGATCTCCCGGTGCTGGGCCAGCCACTCGCGCAGTGTCCGCGTGCGGCCGTCGAGGGTGACCTCCAGCGCGCCGTCGATGTCGGTTGCGGCGAGCAGCGCATCGACCAGTCGCGGTGGATTCACGGGCCAGACGCCCAGGGCGTCACCGGGTTCGTAGCTCAGGCCCGAGCCTTCCAGCGAGATTTCCACGTGGCGCACGTCGCGATCGCTGCTGCGCCCGGTGATGCGCTGGTTGACCAGCACTTCGGCCAGGAAGGGCTGTTCCCGAGTGTGCACTGGGGCGGCGCTGGCGAGCGGCCGCAGCGGCGTGACCGTCGCCATCGGGGCCTGCGGCCGCAGCGATTCCCGCGCGGCGTCCAGGACACTGGCCAGCCACGGCACGGACGCCGTCTCGACATCCAGGTCGGCGTCCACGCGGGGCAGCCATCGCGTTGCGCCCAGCGACTCCAGGCGCGCGTCGAGCTGCCGGCCGATCGCGCAGAACTGCGGATAGCTGGAATCCCCCAGCCCGAATACCGCGAAGCGCAGGTCCGGCACGCGGGGCGCGCGCTTGCCGAGCAGGAACTCGACGAAGGCGCGGGCGTCGTCCGGCGGCTCGCCGTCCCCTTGGGTGCTGATCACCACGGCGATATGGCGCTCATCTTTCAGATGACGCGTGGCATAGGCGTCGGCGCGCACCAGTCGGGTCGGCAGTCCTGCCGTTTCGAGTTGCTGGGCGAGGGCCTCGGCCACGCGGCGCGCATTACCGGTCTGGCTGCCGTAGACGATCGTGAGTGGGGAGGCCGTGGCGACGTCGCCCACCGCCGGCGGGGTGCCCGGTCCCGCGGGTAGCCCCTGTGCGCGGGCGAGGCCGGCCGCGTACCCCGACAGCCACCACAGTCCCGCGCCGTCCAGTCCGTGGGTGAGCCGCTCGAGCAGCGCCGCCTGCTCCTGCGAGAGCAGCGACGGCGGCGTGGACACGGCTGGAAAGGCGGACATCGCGGGGCTCGGCGTATTTCGACAGCCATGAGGCTAGGCACCGCGCCGGAACGGGGGAAAGGGTGCTTGGTTATGCGCACATGCCCGGGGCTCATTTCCTCGCGTTGCGGGGCCTTCCAATACTGCATCCACGCCGCCGGGTGCCTGCTGCCGGGCGCACCGCGCAGATCCACGACCCCTCGCCAGCTCCCCCTGCATCGCCCGGACCGTGCCGATATGGTCAGATAGCCGCGGCAGCCGTCCCGCCGGCAAGAACCGAAAGCACGCTCAATGTCCGCACAGCCCGACCTCAACCATGTCCTCGCGCCTCCCGCGCTCAGCCACCTCGACCGGCTGGAGGCGGAGAGCATCCACATCCTGCGCGAAGTGGCCGCCGAGTTCCGAAAGCCGGTGATGCTTTATTCGATCGGCAAGGACAGCTCGGTCCTGCTGCACCTGCTGGGCAAGGCCTTCGCCCCCGGGCGTCCGCCAATCCCGCTGCTGCACGTGGACACCGGCTGGAAGTTCCGCGAGATGATCGCCTTCCGCGACCGCCGCGCGGCCGAGACCGGGGCCACGCTGCACGTGCATACCAATCCCGACGGCGTGGCGCAGGGCATCGGGCCCTTCACGCACGGCGCTACCGTGCATACCGACGTAATGAAGACCCAGGCGCTCAGGCAGGCACTGGATCTGCACGGATACGACGCCGCCATCGGCGGCGCGCGCCGCGACGAGGAGAAGTCGCGCGCGAAGGAACGCATCTTCTCGTTCCGCAGCGCGCAGCATCGCTGGGACCCCAAGAGCCAGCGGCCGGAGTTGTGGAACCTCTACAACACGCGCATCCACAAGGGCGAATCGGTGCGGGTGTTCCCGTTGTCGAACTGGACCGAGCTGGACGTGTGGCTGTACATCTACCGCGAACGCATCCCGGTGCCCTCGCTGTATTTCGCCGCGCCCCGACCGGTCGTCGAGCGCGACGGTGCGCTCATCATGGTCGATGACGACCGCCTGCCGCTGCATCGGGGCGAGCAGCCGTCCATCCGGCGCGTCCGGTTCCGAACGCTGGGCTGCTACCCGCTGACCGGGGCGATCGAATCGGAGGCCGACACGCTGGAAAAGGTGATCGCCGAGATGCTTGTGGCCACCACGTCCGAGCGCCAGGGGCGCGTGATCGACCAGGATCCCTCCGCCTCGATGGAGAAGAAGAAGCAGGAGGGCTACTTCTGATGAACGCCGAACGCAACGCATCGGCTGCGGTGGCTGCCTATCTGCAACAGCACGAGACGCGCGGGTTGCTGCGCTTCATCACCTGCGGCAGCGTGGACGATGGCAAGAGCACGCTGATCGGACGCCTGCTGGTGGAAACCCGCGGCCTGTTCGACGACCAGCTGGCCGCGCTGGATGGCGACAGCCGCCGCCATGGCACCCAGGGCGACGCCATCGACTACGCGCTCCTGCTCGACGGCCTGCAGGCCGAGCGCGAGCAGGGCATCACCATCGACGTGGCCTACCGGTTCTTCGGCATCCAGCACCGGAGGTTCATCGTCGCCGACTGCCCCGGCCACGAGCAGTACACGCGCAACATGGCCACCGGCGCATCGACGGCGGACCTCGCGGTGGTGCTGGTCGATGCGCGCAAGGGCCTGCTCACTCAGACCCGCCGGCACAGCTACATCGCCGCGCTGCTGGGCATCCGGCACGTGCTGCTGGCGGTCAACAAGATGGACCTGGTGGAATACGACCAGGCGGTGTTCGAGGGAATCCGCGAAAGCTACGGCGTACTGGCCGGCCAGCTGGGCATCGACCATGTCACCGCCATTCCACTGTCCGCGCTGGAAGGCGACAACCTGCTCCTGCGCTCGCCGAACACGCCCTGGTACCAGGGGCCCAGCGTGATCGAGCACCTCGAGGGCGTGCAGATACAGCCGCATGGACGCGACGTCGGCTTCCGCCTGCCGGTGCAGTGGGTGAACCGCCCGCACCAGGATTTCCGCGGGTTCGTCGGCACGATCGCATCCGGCGCGGTGAAGCCGGGAGACGAGGTCGTCGCGCTGCCTTCGGGCCGCCGCTCGCGCGTGGCGCGCGTGATCGCGGCCGGTGGGGATGATGCGACTGCCGCCTCGGCGGACCAGGCGGTCACGCTCACGCTGACCGACGAACTCGACATCAGTCGTGGCGACGTGATTGCCTCGGCCGCGCAGCCGGCCCAGGTCGCCGACCAGTTCGCCGCGCATTTGCTGTGGATGGGCGACCAGCCATTGCTGCCGGGCCGGCCGTACTGGCTGCGGATCGGCACGCGCAAGGTGAGTGCGAGTGTCACCGAGATCAAGCACCGCATCGACGTCAACACGCAGGAGCAGCTCGCCGCCAAGCACCTGGGCCTCAACGAGGTCGGTTACTGCAACCTGCACCTGGACCAGCCCGTTGCGTTCGAAGCCTACGTCGACAACCGGGCGCTGGGCGGCTTCATCCTGATCGATCGCCAGACCAACGCGACCGTGGGCGCGGGAACCCTGGACTTCGCCCTGCGCCGCGCCGGCAACATCCATTGGCAGCACGTGGATGTCGACAAGGCCGCGCGCGCCCGCAGCAAGGCGCAGGTGCCGCGCTGCGCGTGGTTTACGGGGCTCTCCGGTTCGGGCAAGTCCTCCATCGCCAACCTGGTCGAGAAGCGTCTGCACGCGATGGGGCACCACTGCTACATCCTGGACGGCGACAACGTCCGCCACGGTCTCAACAAGGACCTGGGCTTCACCGACGAGGATCGGGTGGAGAACATCCGGCGCGTGGCCGAAGTGGCGCGCCTGATGGTCGATGCCGGCCTCATCGTGCTGGTCAGCTTCATCTCGCCGTTCCGCGCCGAGCGCCGCATGGCGCGCGCGCTGTTCGACGTGGACGAGTTCATCGAGGTGTTCGTCTCCACGCCGCTGGAAGTGGCTGAAGGACGCGACGTGAAAGGCCTGTACGCCAAGGCCCGCGCCGGCAGCATCCCGAATTTCACCGGCATCGATTCGCCCTACGAAGTGCCCGAACGCGCGGAGCTGGTGCTGGATACCGTCGAGCAGACGCCCGAAGCGCTGGCGCAGCTGGTCATCGATCGCCTGTTGGAATAAGGCACCGCCGGCAGCGCATCAACACCGCGGAAAAAAAACGCCCGGATGATCCGGGCGTTTTCCGTTGCGATGGAGCGCGGGCTCAGCAGCAGCCGTGGTCGCCGTGCTGCTCGCCGCCGGCCACCGCCGCCACGCCGCGGGTTTCGCCCCGCTGGCTGGCCTCGTGGTGCGCGGCGATCACCCGCGAAACGCAAGCGGTGACGCGCTTGCCCATCGGGATGTGCAGGAACTCGTTGGGGCCGTGCGCATTGGAATGCGGGCCGAGCACGCCGGTGATCATGAACTGCGCTCCGGGGAACTTCTCGCCCAGCATGCCCATGAACGGGATCGTGCCGCCTTCGCCCATGTACATCGCGGGCTGACCGAAGAACTCACGGCTGCCCGTGTCGATGGCCTGTTCCAGCCAGGGCGACATCGCCGGCGCATTCCAGCCGGTACTCGCCTTTTCCAGGTCGAGCATCACCTGGGCGCCATTGGGCGGGTCGCGCTCGAGCTCGTGCTTGAGCAGGTCGCCGGCCTTGCGCCCATCGAGCGTCGGCGGCAACCGCAGCGACAGCTTCACCGAAGTGAAGGGCCGGAGCACGTTGCCGGCCGACGACAGCGGCGGCATGCCGTCCACGCCCGTCACCGACAGCGCCGGACGCCAGGTGCGGTTGAGCACCAGTTCGTTGAGCTCCGACGCCATCGGCGTCATGCCCGGCAGCAGCGGGAACTTGTCGAACACCGCCGTATCGAGCACGCGCGCGGCTTCCTTCGCCTGCGCTTGGCGCTCGGCGGGGATTTCCGCGTGCAGCCCGTCCAGCAGGATGCGGCCGGTATCCTCGTCCTCGATGCGCGAGAGCAGCTGGCGGACCAGGCGGAAGCTGGAGGGCACGATGCCGGAGGCGTCGCCCGAATGGACGCCTTCATCCAGGACCTTGACGGTGAAGTTGCCGCCGGCCAGCCCGCGCAGCGACGTCGTGCACCACAGCTGCTCGTAGTTGCCGCAGCCCGAGTCCAGGCACACCACCAGCGACGGCTTGCCGATGCGGGCGGCCAGGTGGTCGACGTAGGCCGGCAGGTCGTAACTGCCCGATTCCTCGCACGCCTCGATCAGCACCACGCAACGCGAGTGGGGCAGGCCCTGCTCCTGCAGCGCCATGATCGCGGTCAGCGAGCCGAAGATCGCGTAGCCGTCGTCCGCGCCGCCACGGCCGTAGAGACGATCCCCCTTGATCACCGGCTTCCACGGGCCGAGGTCGTCGTCCCAGCCGGTCATCTCGGGCTGCTTGTCCAGATGCCCGTAGAGGATGATGCAATCCTCGTCGCTGCCGCCGTTGCTGGCCGGGATCTCGATGAAGATCAGCGGCGTGCGCCCCTCCAGCCGCACCACCTCCAGCACCATGCCCGGGATCGTCTGCGCCCGCGCCCACTTCTCCATCAGCGCCACCGCGGCATCCATGTAGCCATGGGCGACCCAGTCGGCGTCGAACATGGGCGACTTGTTGGGGATGCGGATGTACTCGACGAGTTGCGGAACGATTTCCTCGTCCCATTTGGCGGCGACGAACTGCTCGATCTTGCGGCTGTCCATGGGGTTTCCTTTGCGAACCGGACCGGACCGGCCCGGAGCCGGGCCGTGAAATGGCGGCCAGTCTAGCGCAGGTGGGATTTTTCCTACCCGGCGGGTCGCCGGATTCCGGTCCGCGGAGGCCGTGAATGCCGACGCGCAGCCGGACCCGGCCGTCGAGACTGTGCCCACCGACGGACGCCCGCCGGAATGGAATTCCCTCAAACCCGTACAAGGAGCTGTCATGAACGCGTTCGCCACCCTGCTCAAGTCCCTGACCCTCACCCTGCTGCTCTCGGGCGCCGCCTTCGCGGCGGACCGGGTCAACATCAACACGGCCGACGCGGCCACCATCGACCGGGTCCTGCTCAACATCGGCCCCAGCAAGGCCGAGGCGATCGTGGCCTACCGCAAGGCCAACGGTGCCTTCAAGAGCGCCGACCAACTGGCCCTGGTCAAGGGCATCGGGCTGAAGACCATCGAGAAGAACCGCGACCGCATCGTCTTCGCCGGGGGCGCGGCGCCGCCCGCGGCGAAGAAGGGCCCGGCACCCGCGGCCCGCGCCGCCAAACGCTGACGGCTGCAACATTCGGGGGCCACGATGCCCCGAGGAGTTCAGGCCCCCGGGACGACAGGGCCGCCGGACATGGATGTGGTGGCCCGTCGGCGAAGGGACTCGCCCCCGGGTCACGGCTGCCGGGCCCGCGAACGCCCGCTAGACTGTCGGCATGCTCGAATCCGACGTCCGCCGGTCCTGGGTCATTCCCGCCAACGAATATCGCCGCGAACGCTGGCGCAACCAGCAGGGCTGGACCCGCGAAATCCATCGGGCTCCCGCCGACGGCGACTGGAGTTGGCGCCTGTCGATTGCCGAAATCGAACGTGATTCGGCGTTTTCATCTTTCCCGGGCGTGGATCGCGAGCTGGTGCTGCTGTCGGGCAACGGCGTGCGCCTGCGCTTCGACGATGGCGAGGTCCACGACCTGCTGCCACCGCACGACAAGCTCAGGTTCCAGGGCGAGCGGGGCGTCACCGGTGAATTGATCGACGGTCCGACGCACGATTTCAACCTCATGTGGCGGCGGGAGAAGGTCAGCGCCGAACTCTGGCACCGGCCGCTGGTGGGGCCGATGGTGATCTTCGCCGATGCCGGCGCGACCTGGGCCGTGCACCTGCTGGCAGGCCGGGTCCGGTTTGCCGACGAGTCTGGCCTGTTGCCGATGGAAGCCGGCGACACCGCCATCTTCCAGGCCGGGCCGGACCATCGCCTGCGGCACGTGATAGAAGGCGGCGGCGAACTGCTGGTGGTGCGGGTCCAACCGCGCATTCCCAGCGGTTGACCCCAATGGCTGCAACCCGCTGAAGCCCGTCGGTCGAACAGTGGGGCACTGCAGCGGGCCCGCCGGGATCACCGGAATGGCTCGGTTCGGACCGGGTCTTCAGGGCCGGAATTCGTTTGGCGCGCTACCCGGACGACCGATGCCGTCAATCCGTTCAGGACGTTCGGCGGTCACACCAGCGCCGGGATCAGCACCGCCGCCAGGATCAACGCGGACAGGCCGAAGATGCTGGCGATCATGTCCTTCGCCGTACGGCCGCGGGCCCACATCCAGATGCCCGACAGACCCAGCAGCAGCATGCCGATGGCAAAGCTGTCGGCCAGCAGATTCCACAACCAGCCGCCGCCGCTCCCCTTGTGGAGGCGCCCGATCGCAGCCAGGAACGAGTGGCTGGCACGCTTGACCTCGGCCTTGTCGCTGCCGGGCGCATATTCCACCGACCACGAATCACTTGCCGTGCCGCCGCTGAAACTCCACTTCATCGGGCCCTTCTTGTCCTTGCCGCCCTTGCGGATCACCTGCGCATCCAGTCCCTGGGTCTGGCGCAGCCACAGCGACAGTTCTTCCGGGGTGGCCCTGGCGGTGGCCGGTACGGCCAGTTCGATGCGGCCAGCCTCTTCGGTCTTGCCCTGTGGCCAGGCGTTGTCGCCGAAGCGGTTGTTCATCACCAGCCCGGTGAAGCCGTAGATGATCGCGGCCAGCGCGCCCCACGCGCCGATCCACAGATGCAGCTGGCGCACGAAGCGGTAGGTGGTGTTGCTGCGGCGGCGGGCGAGTTCGGCGGGCGTGGCGGTCGTGGCGTTCATGGCAGGTCTTGTTCGGTCAGGCGCGTGCGGCGGCTCAGGTGTCGGCCCAGCGCCGCAGGAGGTTGTGATAGATGCCGGTCAGCTGCACGGCTGCGGGTGAATCGGGCAGGTCGCGGTGGACCTGCTGGGTGGCGCGGTCAAGGTCATACAACAGCGTGCGTTCGCCGTCGTCGCGCACCATGCTCTGGATCCAGAAGAACGAGGCCACGCGCGCACCGCGCGTCACCGGGCGGACCAGATGCAGGCTGCTGGCCGGATACAGCACCAGGTCGCCGGCCGGCAGTTTGACGTTGTGCAGGCCGTACGTGTCCTCGACCACCAGTTCGCCGCCGTCGTATTCGTCCGGCGCGCTCAGAAACAGCGTCGCCGACAGGTCGGTGCGGATGCGGTGGGGCGTGCCGCGTACCTGGCGGATGGCGTTGTCGACATGGCTGCCGAAGGACTGGCCGCCTTCGTAGCGGTTGAACAGCGGCGGGAAAACCTTCAACGGCAGCGCCGCGGAGATGAACAGTGGCGATCGCTGCAGCGCCTGCAGGACCACGTCGCCCAGCTGCTGCGCCACCGGTGAGTCCTCCGGCAGTTGCTGGTTGTGCTTGGCCTGCGCCGACTGGTAACCCGCCGTGATGCGGCCGTCGGCCCATTCGGCCTGGTCCAGTGCCCGTCGGAACTCGGCGACCTGTTCCTGGCTTAGAACCTGGGGTACCTGCAGCAGCATGGAGCCTCCGGATGCACACGGGTCATGTGCGTCAAACCCACGAGCCCGGCGCGAGCCGGCCCTACAGCGTGCCTGTTGGCGGCTTCCCTGCCAATGCGGGGGGATCCAGGCGGTCCCGCCGCGGGTATCGCAGCTCCATCGCGTCCGGCCATGCCAACGCGCTGTGCGCCGTCACGGCCGCGCGCACCGATGCGGCCTGCATCAGAAGCTGAAATCCGCGCTCAGCATGACCGTGCGCTCGGCGCCGGGGATGTAGTGCCCGCCGCCCACGCGATCCACGTATTCCTTGTTGCTCAGGTTGTAGGCGTTCAGTCGCAGGCCGACGGCCTCGTTGATGCGGTAGCCGACCATCGCGTCGTACGTGGTGTACGACTTCGCCAGGCGCTCGTTGGCGGTGCTCGTCCAGCGCGATCCGACATGCTGCACCCCGAACCCGACGTCGAAGCTGTCGTTGATCCGGTAGCTGGTCCAGAGGTTCGCGCTGTGGCGCGGCGTGTTGGGCATTTCATTGCCCACTTCCGCCGGCAGGGCGCGATTGCTGAGGATCTCGCTGTCCAGGAACGCGTAACCGAAATTGACCGTCCAGTCGCGCGTGATGCGGCCAGCGGCCCCGACCTCGAAGCCGTCGACGCGCTGCTTGCCATCCAGGGCGTAGGTGGTGGAGGCCGTGGGATCGACGTCGATGCGGACGTTGGTCTTCTCGGTGCGGAAGATCGCCGAGGTCAGCGACAGCCTGCCTCCCAGCAGGTCCCACTTGGTGCCCAGTTCGCCGGTGCGGCTTTCCTCCGGCGCCACGTCGGCCAGGGCGGCATTCAGGCTCATGCCCTCGGCCGAGGGATTGAACGAGGTGCCCAAGGCGGCATAGATGCTGCCGTTCTCGACGGGTTTGAACACCAGTCCGATGCGCCCGTTGAGTTCGGTATCGGTCCGGCCGTACGTCACTCCCTGGGTGAGCGCCTCGGTCTCGAAGCGGTCCCAGCGCAGGCCGCCGGACAGTTCCCAGCGCGGATTGAACGTGACCGTGTCGAACACGTAAATCGCCGCGGAATCGGCCTCGGCACGCGCATCGTTGTGCGTATCGCGCGCCAGCGGCGCGAACGCGCCATGCGGATCCGGGTTGAACAGGTCAGTCAGCGGCGTCGTGCCGGCCGAGGTGTCCTCCATCCGCGCATGGTTCCTGGATTTCTCGTGTGCCAGTTCCAGGCCGACCAGCAGCGCGTGTTCGATCGAGCCGGTAGTGAGGTCGGCACGCAGGTTGGTGACGTTGGTGAGGATGCCGTCGCGGCTGTCGCGGGTCTTCGGCGCTGCGCGGGTGATGTCCGTACTGCCCGGATCGGCGGTAAAGCGGGGCGCGGTGATGACCGAGTCGCGGTACGACGCGCCCCAGCGCGTGATGTTCTCGAGGTTCACCGTGTCGCCGAAAGCGTGCTGCACGGTGACGGTGGCCAGGTCGGTGCGCGTGTTCTCGTAGTCGCGTTCCAGGATGCCGTACCACGTGCTGCGATCCACTGGCGCGGTGCGGTTACGGCTTTCCGGAAGGGCGTTGTTGGTGCCCGGCACCCACGGCTGGCCGTAATCGGGCACGTTGTCCTGTTCCAGGTGGAACAGGCTGACGGTGGTCGTGGTGTCGGTTCCCAGGCCGAAAGACAGCGTCGGCGCCACGCCGAAGCGCTGGTTCTCGACATGGTCGCGGCCGTTGATGCCGCCGTGGTGGCCCATCAAGTTCACGCGGAACGCGCTGGTCTGGCCCAGTTCGCGATTGAAGTCGGCGGTGACGCGCGCCATGCCGCCATCGTCGGCGCTCACGCCGATGTCGTTGAAATTGCCGGCGCGGGCCGTCTTGCTGGCGAGGTTGATCGAACCGCCCGTCGAGCCGCGGCCACTGTGGGTGGACGAGGGGCCCTTCACGACTTCGATCTGTTCCAGGTTGAACGGGTCGCGCGAATAGCCGCCGAAGTCGCGGATGCCATCGATGAACAGATCGGTCCGCGCGCTGAAGCCGCGCAGGGTCAGGTTGTCGCCCGCCGGCACGCCGCCTTCGCCCGCCTGCATGCTGATGCCCGGCACGTTGCGCAGCGCATCGCGCAGGCTGGTCACGCCCTGTTCGCGCATCAGTTCCGCAGGCACGATCGTGACGGACTGCGGCGTATCCAGCAGCGGCTGGGTGAACTTCGGGGAGACGGGACGTTTCTCGTGGACGCCCTGGACTTCGACGGCATCGAGGTCGGTCGCGGCGGCCTCGAAGGCGTGGACGGGGGACGCGAGCGCGAACGCAAGGGCGGCGGCCAGCGGCGCGGGGGCCGGAATCTTCCTGACGGGCATGGGGTCTGAGACTGAAGAATGCGGCTGCGCGCCGCGGCGGGGCACATGTTAAATGAGAACGGTTCGCAGATGCAAACGATTCGCGTTTGGTGTGCGGCGACGGGGCAGCGGATGCCGCCGGCGTTCCGCCATTGCCAGAGTGGCGGACCGGCTTGATTGAGGGTGCCTCCGCGGGACAGCTCCGGCTGGACCCCGGTCGCTGGTGAGCAGAAGGGCAATCCCCGGGGTGATCCCCCTCAACGCCGGCGACAACTCCGTAGCCGCTCGCCCCGCGACCAGTTTCGGTCGCCCGGCTTCAGCGCGCGCAGACCGCAGCAACCGGCACGCCAGCGCAGCGGCCATGGCATCGGGCGAGTACGCGAGGGCAGGCGCGCCTGGGGCGCAACGACGATCATCGCCGCGGTGGAACGACGGGCGAAACCCGTTCGCCTCACTCGCGATCGTCGCGGGTCCACACACCCGTGTCGTCGGTTTTCACCGGGAAGCGCACCACCGGCTCATAGGCCGGCGCGCACAGCGGCCGGCCATCGCGCACGTCGAACTTGGCGCCATGCAGTGCACATTCCACCGTGGCGTCTTCCGCATCGAAGTGACCCGCGGATAGTTCGAAGTCCTCGTGCGAGCACTTGTCCTCGAGCGCGTAGTAGTCACCGTCGTAGTTGAGCACCAGGATCGGCGTATCGCCGTCCCAGGCCACGACGGATTCGCCCGGCAGCAGCTGCGAGGTCGCGCAGACGAACACCCAGTCGCCCATCACAGTGCCTTTTCGAGGATCTCGAACTGCAGATCGTCGCGCCGCGGCAGTCCGTAGCGCTCGTCGCCGTAGGGAAACGGCTTCTTGATGCCGGTGCGCCGGTAGCCACGACGCTCGTAGAACGCGATCAGCTCGTCGCGGATGTCGATCACGGTCATGCGCATGGCCGGCAGCTCCCATTCCTGCCGGGCCACGCGCTCGGCTTCGGCCAGCAGGACCTTGCCGATCCCGGCGCCCTGGAGGTCGGGCCGGACCGAGAACATGCCGAAGTAGCCGGCGCCGTCCTCGATGGCCACGTGCGCGCAGGCGAGCAGTTCGGTCGATCCGTCGCTGCCCGGGCGTTCGGCGATCACGATGCGGCTGCCCGGCCGGGCCAGGCATTCGTGGATGTCGTCAGGACCGGTGCGGCGGCCGTCGAGCATGTCGGCCTCGGTAGTCCAGCCCTGCTTGCTGACATCGCCGCGGTAGGCCGATTCGACCAGGGCGACGAGGGCGCCGGTGTCGGCAGGCGTGGCGGCGCGGAATTGGACGGTTTGAGTCGTGGTCATTTTTCAGGACAGGCGCAGCACGTAGGGAAGGAACATCAGGCCCAGCAGCACGAAGACCAGCGGCAGGGCGACCATCAGGATCAGCCGGACCGCGCGCGAGGCACGGGCCTGTATCGCTTCGGCGCGATCGTTGATGCGCTCCACGCGGTCGAGTTGCCGCTGGTACATGACCAGGTGTTCGCGCTGCAGCGCCAGCGCTTCGCGCTGCTGGTCGCGGATCTCGCGGATCAGGCCGGCAATCTCGGGATCGTCCGCCATCGTCTTGGTACCGGAGGAGGGTGCAATTAGCCTAGCGCACTCCGGCGGCCGTCCGCAGGGGCCGCGTCACCCACGCCGGCGGCCTCAGGCCAGCAGCCGGCGGACCTTGTGCAGCGCGGCCACGAAGGCATCCACTTCCTCGTGCGTGTTGTAGAACGCGAACGAGGCCCGGCAGGTGGCCGGCACGCCGAAGTAATGCATCAGCGGATGCGCGCAATGATGTCCGGAACGGATCGCCACGCCTTCGAGGTCCAGCAGCGTGGCGAGGTCGTGCGCGTGCGCGCCTTCCACCAGGAAGCTGATCACCGCGGCCTTCTCGCGCGCCTGGCCGAAGATGCGCAGCCCCTCGATCGCGGACAGGGCCTGCGTGGCATGCTCGAGCAGCGCCTGCTCCCGCGCCTCGACCTGCGCCATGCCCAGTGCCGACAGATAGTCCACGGCCGCACCCAGCCCAATGAAGCCGGCGATGTTCGGCGTGCCGGCTTCGAACTTGTGCGGCGCATCGTTGTAGACCGTGCCCTCGAAGCGCACCTCGCGGATCATCTCGCCACCGCCGATGAAGGGCGGCATCGCGGCCAGGTGCTCCCGGCGCGCCCACAGCGCCCCGGTGCCGGTGGGGCCGCACATCTTGTGCCCGGTGAAGGCATAGAAGTCGCAGCCGATCGCGGCGATGTCGACCGGCCGGTGCGGCGCGGCCTGCGAGCCGTCGATGGCGGTGACGATGCCGCGGCGCCGGGCTTCGCGGCAGATCTCGCGCACCGGGTTGACCGTGCCCAGCACGTTGGACACGTGGGTGAGCGAGAGCAGCTTCACTTCCGGGGTCAGCAGCGCGTACAGCGCAGGCAGGTCCAGTTCCCCGCGTGCATCGATGTCGGCCACCTTGATGGTCGCGCCCGTGCGTTGGGCCACCAGCTGCCAGGGCACGATGTTGGCGTGGTGTTCCATGCGCGTGAGCACGATCGCGTCGCCCGGCTGCAGCCGTGGCAGCGCCCAGGAGTAGGCCACGAGGTTCAGCGCGAAGGTGGTCCCGCTGCACAGCACCAGCTCGTCCGCGCGGACGTTGAAGAACGCGGCCAGCTTGCGACGCGCGCCTTCGTAGGATTCGGTCGCCTCGGTGCCCAGTGCGTGCACCGCGCGGCTGACATTGGCGTTGTGGCGCCGGTAGAAGTCGTCGACGGCGTCGATCACGACCGCGGGTTTCTGCCCCGTGTTCGCCGAATCCAGGTAGACCAGCGGCTTGCCGTGGACCTGCCGCGTCAGCAGCGGGAAATCGCTGCGCACGCGGTCCCAGTCGACGCTGGTCGAGGCCAGGTCGGTGCCGTGCGTGGACGCGCTCATGCGGCCTCCAGCCTTGCCAGCGCGGCATCGAGTGGTCCTTCGAACAGGGCACGTTGCGCGGCATCGCCGATCACGTCCAGCGCCTGGCGGCAGAACGCCGCGGTCAGCATGGCGCGCGCCTGCGCCTCGGGGATGCCGCGGCTGCGCAGGTAGAACACCGAAGCCGCGTCGAGCTGGCCGACGGCGGCGCCGTGCGCTGCCTGCACCTCGTCGGCGTGGATCTCCAGGACCGGCTGGGTATCGATCTCCGCGCCCGCCGACAGCAGCAGGTTCTTGTTGGACAGTGACGCGGCGCTGCCGTCGGCGCCGGCCCGGATCAGGATGCCGCCGTGGAACGCGGCGCGCGAACGCCCGGCGCCCAGGCCGCGCCACAGCAGGTCGCAGGCCGTGTCGCGGGCGATGTGATCGATGCCCAGGCGGGTATCCAGGTGGCGCTTGCCGTCGGCCAGCAGGATGCCGTTGGCAATCGCCTTCGCGCCTTCGCCCTGCAGGGCGATGTTGAGTTCATGGCGCGACAGCGCGGCCCCCAGTTCCACGTCCAGACGCCGGTACACGGCTTCGCGGGCGAGCACCGCGTCGGTGCGCAGCAGCTGCGAGGCGCCGACGGCGTCGTCCTGCAGGCGCAGGTGGATCAGCTGCGCGCGGGCGCCCAGGTGCACGTGCGCGAGCGTGTTGGCCAGGTGCTGGTGGGCGCCGCCCGCCAGGTGATGCTCGATCACCGTCAACCGCGCGTCCTGGCGCAGCTCGATCAGATGGCGCGAATGCCAGGCCAGGTCGGCGCCGGCCGGCGCGCCGGCGAACACGAGGTGGACCGGCGCGGTCTGCCGGACGCCGTCCTGCACGCGCAGGACGACGCCTTCCTCGGCCAAGGCGGCGTTGAGGCGGGCGAACACTTCATCGGCGCGGTCGAAGCGGCGCGCCAGGAAGTTCACCTCGCGCGCGTCGCCGTCGCCGAGCAGGCCGGACAAGGTCTGCAGGCTCACACCCGCGTCCAGGCCGGCGACATCGCTGGCGGCCGCATCGAAGCGTCCGTTGACGAACACCAGGCGCGGCGCGGGGATCGCGGACAGGGCCTGCCGATCCAGGGCCTGCGTGTCCAGCGTGGCCTCGTGCTGGCGCGCCGGCACGAAGCTGCGGCGTTCGAACGCGCGCAGCGGCGTGTACTTCCAGCGTTCGCTGCGGGTGCCGGGGAGGCCGTCGCGCAGCGCGTCGGCCAGCGCCGCGCGACGCGAGTCTTCCAGTTCGGTGCGGCCGGGCAGTGCCTGGTAGCCCGAAGCCAGCGAGTCGAGCAGCGCGCTCACGCGCCCGCCCCGGGCGCGATCCTGTCCTTCACCCACGCGTAGCCGTGCGCTTCCAGTTCCAGCGCCAGTTCGGGGCCGCCGGTCTCCACGATGCGGCCGTCGGCCAGCACGTGGACCACGTCGGGACGGATGTAGTCGAGCAGGCGCTGGTAGTGGGTGACCACCACGAACGCGCGGTCGGGCGAGCGCAGCGCGTTGACGCCCTCGGCCACGCTGCGCAGCGCATCGATGTCCAGGCCGCTGTCGGTCTCGTCCAGGATCGCCAGCCGCGGCTCGAGCAGCGCCAGCTGGAAGATCTCGTTGCGCTTCTTCTCGCCGCCGCTGAAGCCCTCGTTGACCGCGCGCTGCAGCAGGTCGTCCTTGAGGTGCAGCACGGCCAGCTTCTCGCGCACGCGCTTGAGGAACTGCATCGAGTCCAGTTCGCTTTCGCCGCGCGCCTTGCGCTGGGCGTTGAGCGCGGCGCGCAGGAAGTAGGTGTTGTTCACGCCGGGGATCTCGACCGGGTACTGGAACGCCATGAACACGCCGGCGGCGGCGCGCTCCTCCGGTTCCAGCGCCAGCAGGTCGCGGCCGTCGAAGCTGATCGAGCCGGCGGTGACCTCGTAGCCCTCGCGCCCGGCGATGACGTTGCCCAGCGTGGACTTGCCCGCGCCGTTGGGCCCCATGATCGCGTGCACTTGGCCGGGCTGCACGTCCAGCGTGAGGCCCTTGAGGATGTCCTTGCCGGCGACGCGGACGTGGAGGTTGTCGATCTTCAGCATGTGCTCGTTTCCGTGGGGTGGGCCATCGCCCACCGGTTGTTTGCATGGCGATGGCGGACGCAGGTCCGCCCCGGATCAGCCGACCGCGCCTTCCAGCGATACTTCCAGCAGCTTCTTGGCCTCGACGGCGAACTCCATCGGCAGTTCGCGGAAGACCGACTTGCAGAAGCCGTCGACGATCATCGACACCGCGTCTTCCTCGCTGATGCCGCGCGAGCGGCAATAGAACAGCTGGTCGTCGCTGATCTTCGAGGTGGTGGCCTCGTGCTCCACCGTGGCGGTCGGATGCTTGACCTCGATGTACGGGAAGGTGTGCGCGCCGCACTTCTTGCCGATCAGCAGCGAGTCGCACTGGGTGTGGTTGCGCGCGCCTTCCGCCGATTTCTCCACGCGGACCAGGCCGCGATAGGAGTTCTGGCCGAAACCGGCGCTGATGCCCTTGCTGACGATCTTCGACTTGGTGCGCTTGCCGACGTGGATCATCTTGGTGCCGGTGTCGGCCTGCTGGCGGTGGTGGGTCAGCGCCACGGAGTGGAACTCACCCACCGAGTCATCGCCCAGCAGCACGCAGGACGGGTATTTCCAGGTGATCGCCGAGCCGGTCTCCACCTGGGTCCAGCTGATCTTCGCGCGGGCGCCGCGGCACTCGCCGCGCTTGGTCACGAAGTTGTAGATGCCGCCGACGCCGTTCTCGTCGCCCGGGTACCAGTTCTGCACGGTGGAGTACTTGATCTCGGCGTCTTCCAGCGCGACCAGCTCCACCACCGCCGCGTGCAGCTGGTTCTCGTCGCGCATCGGCGCGGTGCAGCCTTCCAGGTACGAGACGTAGGCCTTGTCCTCGCAGATGATCAGCGTGCGCTCGAACTGGCCGGTCTCGCTGGCGTTGATGCGGAAGTAGGTGCTCAGCTCCATCGGGCAGCGCACGCCTTTGGGGATGAACACGAAGCTGCCATCGGAGAACACGGCCGAGTTCAGCGCGGCGAAGAAGTTGTCGTGGGTCGGGACGACCGTGCCCAGGTACTTCTGCACCAGCTCCGGGTACTCGCGCACGGCTTCCGACATCGAGCAGAAGATCACGCCCTTCTCGGCCAGCTCCTTGCGGAACGTGGTGCCGACGGACACCGAGTCGAACACCGCGTCCACCGCGACGCCGGCCAGCTTGGCGCGCTCATGCAGCGGCACGCCCAGCTTCTCGTAGGTGTCGAGCAGTTCCTGCGGGACCTCGTCCAGCGACTTGTACTTGGGGCCCTTGGGCGCGCTGTAGTAGCTCAGCGCCTGGAAATCGATCGGCGCGATGTTGAGCTTGGCCCAGTGCGGCATGGGCATGGTCAGCCAGTGCCGGTAGGCGGCCAGGCGCCACTGGGTCATCCATTCGGGCTCCTCCTTCTTGGCCGAGAGGGCACGGATGGTGTCCTCGTCCAGGCCCGGCGGGAGCGATTCGGATTCGATGGCGGTCACGAAGCCGGCCTCGTACTTGCGGCCGAGCTGGTCGTGGATCGCCTGGTTTTCGAGAATTTCGGTGGCCATGGGGCTGCCTACTGGGTTCGTTGCTGCATGGACGGGCGCGGGCCCGCTCATGTCGTGGCCAGGCGCACGTCGATACGCCGGGCGGGGGAAAGGGGCGGTGGCGGCTCGAGCATCTGGGCCAGGGTGATGCCGCGCAGCGCGTCGATCACCACGTCGTTGATGCGGCGCCAGTTGGCGCGCACGCCG
Source organism: Lysobacter solisilvae (assembly GCF_016613535.2). Classification (NCBI taxonomy): domain Bacteria; kingdom Pseudomonadati; phylum Pseudomonadota; class Gammaproteobacteria; order Lysobacterales; family Lysobacteraceae; genus Agrilutibacter; species Agrilutibacter solisilvae. The sequence continues at coordinate 3,896,091 of NZ_CP071518.1, read as the reverse complement.
CAGGACTGCTCGATGCCGCAGCTGCCGGCGTGGACGCTGCACTCGGTCATGCCCAGCGGGCCTTCCAGTGCCTCGACGATGTCGATCAGGCCGATCTGGCCCGCCGGCCGCGCCAGGCGATAGCCGCCGCTGGCGCCCCGCGACGCCGCGACCAGGCCCGACTGGGCCAGCGGCTTGAGCAGCTTGGCCACGGTCGGAGTTTCCAGACCCGCCCGTTCAGCCAGCTCCGACGCGCTCAGGACGGCATCCGGGGCGATCAGGTGGTGGCTGGCCAGCACGGTCATGACGACCGTGGCGTAGTCGGTGAGCTTGGTGACGCGGAGCATGGGGGGCGCCGGGGGTAATTCGTACCGTTATTGTACTGATTGCGCGCGGGGCGGTCGAGTCAGGGGGCCGCCGGAGCCAGAACCGAGGCCGGAGGGCTCGTGTGGCGCTGGAAAGGCGCGCCTTGGGGGCTGGGAGCCGGACGTTGGGGTCTGAAAGCCGAAAGTTGGGCTTTGAAGGCCCAACGTTGGTGTCCGAAAGCCAAACGCTGGGCTCTGAAAGCCCAACGTTCGGGTCCGAAAGCCAAACGCTGGGCTCTGAAAGCCCAGCGTTCGGGTCCGAAAGCCAAACGCTGGGCTCTGAAAGCCAAACGTTGGGGTCCGAAAGCCAAACGCTGGGCTCTGAAAGCCAAACGTTCGGGTCCGAAAGCCAAACGCTGGGCGCTGAAAGCCAAACGCTGGGGTCCGAACGCCCAGCGCTCGCGGTCCGGGCGGCGCCACACGCCCAGGCGAACAGGGGCAGGGCCAAGACACCAGGCCGGGCCGTCGCCCGCGGCCACCACGCCGGCATGCGCGGGCTACTCCATGACCTGCTCACCCGTTTCGGGTCACAATCGCGGCCCCTCGCTCCCGCATCACCGGACGCCTGCATGTCGCGCAAGATCACCACCCGCCGTTCCGCCATCCACGGCAACGGAATGTTCGCCGTCGCCCCGATCGCCAAGGGCGAACGCCTGATCGAGTACAAGGGCGCCCGGCGCACGCACGAGCAGGTGGATGCCGGCGACAGCGGCGATGCGGATTCCGGCCACACCTTCCTGTTCACCCTCAACGACGAATACGTGATCGACGCCAATTTCGACGGCAACGACGCGCGCTGGATCAACCACAGCTGCAATCCGAACTGTGAGGCGGTGCTGGAAGAGGACGAGGGTGACGACCGCCGCAAGGACCGCGTCTTCATCGAGGCGATCCGCAGCATCAAGCCTGGCGAGGAGCTGTCCTACAACTACGGCATCCGCCTGGAAGAAAAGCACACGCCGGAGCTGAAGAAGATCTGGGAATGCCGCTGCGGCTCGCCGGCGTGCACCGGCACGATGCTGCAGCCCAAGAGCAAGAAGAAGCAGGCCCGCCAGGACGCCCGCAAGGCCGAAGCGCTGAAGGCGGACGCCCAGGCCCGGTCCGCCGCGAAGAAGGCGGCCAAGTCCCCGGGTGACGCCGCGGCGAAGACCGCTTCAGCCCGAAAGCAGCCGTCCAGGCAGGGCGCTTCGAAGCAGGCGCCGTCGAAGCAGGCGCCGTCGAAGCCGGCCACGAAGAAGAATGCCGCGACCCGGAAGACAGCGGACAGCAAGGCCGCGACCAGGAAGGCCGCAACCAGGAAGACCGCGCCCGCCAAGACCGCGCCCGCCAAGACCGCAACCAGCAGGTCCGCGACCCGCAAGGCCCGCTGACCCGCAAGGCGGTCCGCCACCGCCGCCCCGGCGTGCGACCCCGCGTCGCTCCGCCCGCCACCCTCCGACCACCGATTGCGCATTGTTGGCGCGACGTCGCATCCGCACGGGACGCGCCGGCCGCGGCCGCCTGCGCGATGCGCGAGGTAGGCAATTGGTTGGCATGACTTCCGTCAGTCGGTGACAGGCCGACATACCCATACCCTTGCGGCACTTGTGCGACACCGGACGCCACCCGCACCAGGGCGGCGACGCTCGTCCGCCGCGACACCTCCAACCGGGCTCCCCATGCGCGCCACGCTCACCACCGCCGTCCTGGCCGCACTCGCGGCGCCGCCTGTCTTTGCCGTCGAGATCGACGGCCGGATCGACCCCGCCGAATGGCAGGGTGCGCAGCACATCACCGATTTCCGCTTCACCCAGCCGCTCTCGCGCGAACCCACGGTGCAGCCGACCGAAGCCTGGATCCTGGCGACCGAGGACGGTCTGGCGATCGGCTTCCGCAACATCCAGGCCCCGTCGATCCCGCGCACGCGCCAGGAGGCGCAGCGCGACCAGGGCGCGCAGGCCGACCGCGTGAACCTCTACGTCGACTTCGACGGCGACGGCCGCAGCGGCTACAACTTCACCGTGCTGCTGTCCAACAGCATCATCGACACCACCATCACCAACGAGAACCAGTTCAACCCCGACTGGGACGGCGACTGGCGCCACGCCACCACCGAGGACGAGGCGGGCTGGTCGGCCGAGATGCTGATCCCCTGGCACCTGGCGCCAATGCGCGACGCCAAGGGCGACGTACGCACGCTGGGCATCCAGCTGGACCGCGTCATCGGCGCCACCGGCGAGCGCGTCGCCTGGCCGGCGGTGAGCTACCAGGAAACGCGCTTCCTCACCGCGCTCAACAAGGTGCAGGTCCCGGCCTACAGCCAGTCGCTGCTGGCGATCACGCCGTACGCGTCGATGGTGTACGACAACGTCGGCAAGAAGTCCGACTTCGACACCGGGGCCGACATCTTCTGGAAGCCCAACGGCCGCTTCCAGCTCAGCGCCACGCTCAACCCGGACTTCGGCCAGGTCGAGAGCGACCAGCTGGTGGTGAACTTCGGCGCGATCGAGACCTTCTTCAGTGACAAGCGCCCGTTCTTCACCGAGAACCAGGGCTACTTCGACGTGCCTTTCGGCTCGCTCAGCACCCGCAACAAGCTGATCTACACCCGCCGCGTGGGCGCCACCACCGACGACGGCGAGGAATCGGGCGACGTGACCGCGGCGGTCAAGCTCAATGGCAGCATCGGCGGGCTCAACTACGGCGTGTTCGCCGCGACCGAGGGCGACGAGGTCGGCCGCGACTTCTACGCGCTGCGCGCCAGCCGCGACGGCGACAAGCAGGGCCTGGGCGGCATGGTCACGCGCGTGGAGCGGCCGTTCCTGGACCGGCAGGCCAACGTGTACGAAATGGACCATCGCTGGACGCCGAACGCGGCCTGGTCGATCCGCAGCACCGTGGTGGCCTCCGACATCCGCCAGTCCGGCGCCACCACGCGCGACAGCGGCGGGCAGGTGCGCGTGGACTGGGACATGGGCGAGGGCTGGCGCCAGCAGCTTTACGCAGTGCACCTGGGCCGCGACCTGCAGCTCAACGATTTCGGCTACCTGGAACGCAACAACTTCAATTACGCCCGCTACGACCTGGGCAAGCGTTTCACCAGCTTCCCCGAGACCTCCAAGTACAGCGCCAGCGACTGGCACTGGGCGGCGTCGCGCCGCTTCAACGATGGCGGGCTGCACATCGCCGACGCGGTGGCGATGAACCGCAGCGGCCAGCGCCGCGATGGCGGCAGTGACTTCATCGAGCTGGCCAGCTGGTCGTCGGGGCACGACGACCTGATCCTGCGCGGCAACGGCGTGGTCAGGATGCCGGCGAAATACTTCGTCTTCTACGAGCGTGATCGTCCGCGCCAGGGCGACGGCCACTGGAGCTTCTACGGCAACCTGCGCGTGACCTCCGAAGGGCTGGACACGCCGGGCAAGCTCAACGTGCAGACCGAGTTCAACCCGACCTACCACGTCAATGACCGCCTGAGCTTCTTCACGTCCTGGTACTACGAGCGCAACGACGACTGGCTGCTGTGGCGCGGCGACAACCTGCTGGGCAGCTACGAGGAGGAGATGATCCTGCTCAATGCCGGCAGCGTGTGGCTGATCAACGACAAGCAGGAACTGCGCGTGCGCCTGGAATCCATCGGCCTGGACGCCAAGGCCGCGCAGGCCTATCGCGTGGCGCCCGACGGCGAGCCGGTGCGGTCGACCGAGGCAATCCCCGACCTGGGCCTGCGCAACCTGGGCTTCCAGGTCCGCTACCGCTACGAGCTGGCGCCGCTGTCCTACCTGTACATCGCCTACGTGCGCGGCGGCTCGTTCTACGAAGAGGACATCCTGGGCCGGTATCGCGCTCGCGACGAGTTCATCGACGCCTTCCAGCTGCGCGACAGCGAGCAGTTCCTGGTGAAGCTGTCGTACCGGTTCGAGATCTGATCGGCGGGCGGGGGCGACTCGCCCTCAGCCCGGTCCAGTGGCGCCGACCGAACCGGGTCCTGTCGGATCGGCCCGCATCGGATCGGGTCCTGTCGGATCGGCCTGCATCGAATCGGCCCACGCCTGCGGCGTCAGCACCACGCAGCCGAAGTCGCGCTGCGTGCGCCGCGACAGGCGCAGCAGTTCGCTGTCGCGGGTGAGCAGCCAGCGCGCGCCGACGCGCGCGGCCAGATCGAGGAACTTCTGGTCGTCGCCATCCCGGCAGCGGGGCACGGCGACGCTGGGCATCGGGTCGCCCGGCGTAGTCGCGGTGATCGTGACCATCGCATCGAACCGCGCCAGGTGCGCGGCCTGGGCCGCCGCCGGCAGCATCCACTGCGGATAGGCCAGCACGCGCCGCCATTCGTCGCGGCAATCGGCATCGGTGATTGCCTGCAGCGTGCGTTGCTGCAATGCGTGCCGCAGCGGGGCCGCGCGGGCGTCGTCGAACACGAACAGGTCCAGGCACACGTTCGTATCCAGCACCGCGATGACCGCGGGGACATCGGCCACGGAAGTATCCGCGCTGCGCAGGGAACCGGAACCGGTCACGACACTTCGTCGCGGCGTGTGCACGCCGCGCGCGGCCTCAGCGGTCCAGCTGGCGGATGTCCGCCGAGCCGATCCGCCACGCACGCTGCTCGGCGCTAGCGCCGTCGACCACGGTGCGGCGCAGGGTGTAGGCGCCCACGTAGCGACGCAGGCTGCCGTCGCGCAGGGTGACCGTGTAGGCCACCGGCACTTCGATGTGCCGCTGTCCGGCGCCCGCATCGATGCGGCCCGGCGGCATCACTTCGACCGAGATGCCGGTGGCGTCGGCGAAGCCGGCCGCGAACTGCGTGGCGGATTGCCCGCTGGCGCGGCCTTCGTCGGCCCACATCGCATGGGCGCGCGGGAAGTCGCCGCCGTTGAGAGCCGCGTAGTAGTCGCGCACGACGGCCACCGCGTCTTCCGGGGTGGGTTCGGGCGGGAGCGGCAAGGCGTCCTCGGCGCCGGGCGGCATGGCGGCGGCGGGCAGGGTCGCCGGATCCAGCGGCTCGCCGTCCGGACCCAGCGCCGGCGGAAGGGGATTGCCGTTCTCATCCAGGACGACGCCTTCGGCCATCTCCTCCGTCGGCGGACCGACGTGGCCCGGGCCCGGCGCGGTCGGCATGCCGGTCACGCCGCCCGCCGTCCCGGTGGGCGCGGGCAGCTGTTCGCTGCCGCCTTTGCCATCGGCGCGACCCGTGGGGTCCGAGCCGCCCTTGCCGCCGCAGGCCGACAGGCCCAGCACCAGCAGCGTGGCCGCCAGCACGGCGAGCGCACGACGGGGCGAAAGGACGCCGTCAGGGAGGGGGCGGGGCGAAGCGGTCGAAGCGAAGGCAGGCATGGGGCGGGTGTGTCAGTTATCCAGGTGGACCGTGACCTGGCCGTTTTCGATGTCGGTCCGGCCGATGCGGCGCGAGCCCAGCCGGTCGAGCAGGGTGTTGTCGAAGCGGTAGACCGGTTCGTCGCGTGCGTATTGTGCCAGCCAGGTGTTGAGCAGTCCGCGTGCCGATGAATTCATCACGCCGCCCAGCGCCGGCACCTCGACGTGTTCCAGCGCGGGTTCCTGCAGGTGCAGCCCGCGCGTGTTGCCGTCCCAGCGCAGCGCGCTGGTGAGGGCGAAGTGGCCGTCGGCGCGGCTGCTGTCGCTGCCCAGCGCGCCCATGCCCAGGTCGAAATCCAGCCGCAGGCGGCTGGAACCCTGCGGAATCGACAGCCGCGGGTTGAGCAGTGTCATCGAGATCAGGCCGCCCATCTTGTCGTAGTGCTTGGGAAAGTTGCGGTCCAGCGCCTGCTGCAGCTGGCCCTGGCTGAAGTTGAGCTGGTTGCCCAGCAGCGCGCCGACGGCCTCGAGCGTGGAGCAACCACTGGTCAGCAGCACGGCGCCGCCGGCGAGCGTGGCGAGAACGATCTGGCGTCGCTGCGGATTCATGGTTCGCACTCGGTCGGGAGGGACGCCAGCATGGCATCGCCCGCCTTGGACCACGCGTGAACGGCGTCGCGCAAAGCCGCTTGGGCCGTGCCCGGGTGTCGCTAGCGCTGCTGCACCGCCAGCCGCACGCCGAGGCCGACGAAGAAGGCACCTAGGGTCCGCTGGCGCCAGCGCGCCGCACGCGCGCTGCCGCGCAGGCGCCGGCCGACCCGGCCGATCGTCACGCTGAGCACGGCGCTGTGGCTCATGCCGATCATCGACAGCAGCACGCCCAGCACGAAGAACTGCAGCCAGACGTGGCCGCGCTCGGGATGCACGAACTGCGGCAGGAAGGCGAGGAAGAACAGCGCGACTTTCGGGTTGAGCACGCCGGTCACCACCGAGCGCCAATAGACGGCGCGGGCGGGGGTCGGGACGGACGCGGCCGCCGTGCCCGCTTCGACCGGCCCTGCCAGGTCGGGCAGGGCGTCATCTGCCCGCGCGTCGTCCGCCGGCGCGCCGCGCCAGGCGCGGATGCCCAGCCAGACCAGGTAGGCGGCGCCGGCGTACTTGAGCAGGTCGAAGGCCAACGCCGAGGTGGCCAGGATCGCGGACAGCCCCAGGCCCGCGGCCAGGGCGTGGATGAGCGTGGCGGTTTCCAGTCCCAGGCCCGCGCGCAGGCCACGCGCGGTGCCGCCGGCCACCGTCTGCGCCACGATCCACGCGGTGCCGGGACCGGGGACCAGCACCAGCACGACCGCCGCGGCGAGATAGGCCAGCAAGGTGGAGGTATCGAACAGGGGCATGGCGTCGCACCTGGCGAGGGGGAGGCTGGAGAGTGTGCCCGCGCGGGCAGCCGGCGCGTAGCCCTTGGCGCGGACGAGCTGTTGCGTCTGCGCAACGGCCCGGTCAGCGCGCGCGCAGCCTTTCAATGGCCTGGACGAACTCGGCCGTCCCCGGCCACTGGCTCATGCGGCCAAGCCTCGTGGCCCCGCGGTAGACGAAGAACGCCGGAATGCCGTGCAGGCCCATGCGCGTGGCCATCGCCGGGTCTTCGTACACGTTGTCGTGCAGCCACTCCACGTCCGGCCAGGTGAACCGTTCCGGCGTCAGCAGCATCTGGCCCTTGGCGATGTCGCAGTTCGGACAGTCCTTCCCCCACAGGAACACGATCCGCAGCGCGCCATCGGCGGCGAGCGCGTCGTCCAGCGAGGCCGCGGTGACGCGGCGCATGGGGAAGTGGTCGAAGAAGCGGGGATGGGCGGAGTCTTCCATGCGCCGATGCTAGCCGGTCGCGTCCGGTCCGCGGGAGGAGCCCGCACCGCGGGACCGGTTCCTGCCTGATGTCCTGCCCGAAGTTGCCTGGCGGGTGCTGGCCCGGCCGTTGCCAGCCGTTGTTACGAGCCGTTGCTTACCAGCCGTTGTTTACCAGAAGCGGCTGACGATGACTTCCGGCGAAGCGTTGCCGGTGAGCGACCAGATGACCGCCGCGATCAGTGCGGCGGCGAGCAGGCTGCGGACGATCCGCTCGGAGGTATTGAAGGATGGAGTGTGGCGACCAGCGTTCATATCGATGTGCCCCCCTGTAGGCAGCACCGATGAAACCCGCGTTCGCGATGCGCTTCTGCGATTGAAGTCACACCCGGGAGCCTGCGCCGCGGCGTGAACGGGGCGTCATCTTCCGAAGTGTGATCGGCGCTGCAAAGCGCATGCCGGGGTGCGTGGCGGCCGGCGGGCGGTCTCAAGAACCGGCGGCGCCGGCCGGTGGCTCGGCCGTAGGCAAGCAGGTCGGCGCGATGTGGCTCGACCGTGGAAGGGCGGTTCGGCACACCGCAGCTCGACCGTAATCGAAGTGTTCGGTGCGCCGCAGCTCGACCGTAATCAGGACTGTTCGGCGGGCCGCAGCTCGACCGTAAAGAGAAATGTCGGAGTACCGCAACTGGTGCTTGCAGGTGCCGCGTAGCCCCCGTGGTTCGCCTGGCGCCGTGGTCCTCAGTCGCGACAGGCCGGCAGGTAGCGCGACACTTCAGGCGATCCCTGCACGACGCACCGCCACTGGATCATGCCGTTGTCCGGCGACACGCGCGGGGTGAGCCGGATGCGGGCGTCGGCGGACAGCTTCGCATTCAAGCGGATGGCGATCCCGCCGCTGTTGTCGACGTCGATGCCGGCCACCGCGCCCCCGGCGAAACTGTCCGGGGCGCCGATGCCCGCCGCCGCGGCGTTGGGGGGCCAGCGACCTTCGGACATGTAGTACTCGGCGAGCGCGGCCCGCATCATCGACGCCCGCGCCAGCGCATCGGCGGCGAGCCGCCGCCGATCCTGCTCGTTGGCCAGGTCATCCATCGCCTGCTGCGCATCGGCCACGCTGCGGTCTACCGAAGCGTCGAGTGACGCGGCGATCTGCTGCGCTTGCGCATCGGCGCTGGCCACGCTGATCTGGTGCGCTTGCTGCGCGGCCTCCAGCTGCGCCGCCTGCCGCGGCGCCACCACCAGGCGGTCGTAGACGACCAGGGCGACCACCACCGCGGTGAGCGCGCCGAGCAGGGTGAGGAGGAACTGTTTCATGGCAGGTCGCGCTTGGGATGGATGCGCAGTGTGCCTGTGCGCGCGGAGGTGCGGTGATGCGGCGCCGCGACCGTCGGCCCCCACCCCAACCCTCCCCCGCACAGCGGGGGAGGGAGTTGAAGCCCCTTCCCCCGCTTCGCGGGGGGTGAGAGGACGCGCTTGCGGACCACTGGTCCGCGCGTCATCGAACGCCAGCAGGCTAGGCCTGCTGGCCGGGACGGTTGGGATGGGGGCGGCAGATCGCCGCGAATCACCCTCTTCCCCCGCTCACAAGGTTGGAAAGCCCGCCGACGCCTAATCCTCCTCCACATGCGGCTTGAACGACTCCACCAGCTTCTGCTGCACCTGCGGCGGGACCGGCTCGTAGTGGCTGAAATCCAGCGAATACCGCCCCCGTCCCGCAGTCACCGACTTGAGCTCGGCGGCATACCCTTCCAGCTCCGACAGCGGCACCTGCGCCTTGACGATGATCTCGTTGCCGCGCGTCGAATCGGTGCCGTTGATGCGGGCGCGCTTGCTCGCCAGGCCGCCGCTGATGTCGCCCATGTTCTGCTCGGGCGCGTTGACCTCCAGGTCGACGATCGGCTCCAGCACCTGCGGCCGCGCCTTGATGATCGCGTCCATGAAGGCCTTCTTGCCGGCCGCCACGAAGGCCACCTCCTTGCTGTCCACCGGGTGGTGCTTGCCGTCGTAGACGATCACGCGGACGTCCTGCATCGGATAGCCGGCGATCGCACCGCCCTTGAGCACCTGGCGCACGCCCTTTTCCACCGCGGGCATGAACTGGCCGGGGATCGTGCCGCCCTTGACCTCGTCGACGAACTCGAAGCCGGTGCCGCGCGGCAGCGGCTCCACCCGCAGGAACACTTCGCCGAACTGCCCCGCGCCGCCGGTCTGCTTCTTGTGGCGGTGGTGGCCCTCGGCCTTGCCGGCGACGGTCTCGCGGTAGGCGATGCGCGGCGGGCGCGAGGTCACCTCGACGCCGTACCGGTCCTTGAGGCGATCGATGTTGACGCGCAGGTGCAGGTCGGACAGGCCGCGGATCACCGTCTCGTTGGTCTCCGGTTCGTGTTCGACGACGAAACACGGATCCTCCTCGGCCAGCTTGTGCAGCGCCGTGGCCAGCTTCTGCTCCTGGCCCTTGTGCGCGGCCTCCACCGCCAGGCCGAACATCGGCTTGGGGAAGTCCAGCGGCGCCAGGTGGATCTGGTCCTCGTCGTGGCTGTCGTGCAGGACCGCGTCGAAGTGCAGGTCGTCGATCTTGGCCACCGCGGCGATGTCGCCGGGAATGGCCTGGTCGATCTCGATGTGGTCCTTGCCCTTGAGCTTGAACAGGTGGCCGACCTTGAACGGCTTCTTGGCGTCGCCGACGAACAGCTGCGTGTCCTTCTTCACCGTCCCCTGGTACACCCGGAAGATGCCGAGCTTGCCGACGAAGGGATCGTTGGTGATCTTGAAGACGTCGGCGATCACATGGCGCGACGGATCGGGCGTGGACTCGACCGGTTCGCTCGCGCCGTTGCTGCCCTTGGCGAAGGCGGGGGGATTGGCTTCGCCCGGATGCGGAAACAGGCGCTCGGCGGTGTCGAGCAGTTCCTTGATGCCCACGCCGCTGCGCGCCGAACAGAACAGCACCGGCACCAGGTGGCCCTCGCGCAGGCACTGCTCGAACGCGTCATGGAGCTCCTCGCCCGACAGGCCGCCTTCGCCCAGGTCCAGGTAGTGCTCCATCACCGTCTCGTTCACCTCGACCACCTGGTCGATGATCTTCTGGTGCCAGTCGGCCACCGCGCCCAGATCGCTCTCGCCCTGGGTGTTGCCGAAGCAGTCGATGACCGCCTTGCCGCCCTGCGCGGGCAGGTTGAGGGGCAGGCACTCGGGGCCGAAGGCGTCGCGCAGGTCCTGCAGCACCTGGCCGGCCTTCGCGTCGGCGTGGTCGATCTTGTTGACCACCAGCACCCGGCACAGTCCGCGTGCCTTGGCGTACTCCATCATGCGGCGCGTGCCGTACTCCACGCCGTTGTCGGCGTCCACCACGATCGCGACCGTCTCCACCGCCGCCAGCGCGGACAGCGCGGGGCCTCGGAAATCGGGATAGCCGGGGGTGTCGATCAGGTTGACGTGGAAGTGCTGTCCAGCAGCCGCGGCGCGGTCGATGCTGGCGATGCCCACGTCGAGGGAATGTCCGCGTTGTCGCTCGATCGGATCAAAGTCCGAGACCGTGCTGCCGCGCTCGACGTTGCCTGCTGTCTGGATCGCGCCGCCGGCCTGCAGCAGGGCTTCGAAGAGCGTGGTCTTGCCGGCGGCGGGATGGCCCGCGAGGGCCACGTTGCGGATGGTGGGTGTCGAGTAGGACATGAGGCCGTTTCTCCCGTTGTTCTGTCGGGTGAGAAGGGCCGTCATGGCTGTCCGCGAAGGAAGCGCTGCCGTCCGAGCAGGCGCTCGGCGGGCGGTCATGGCGGGGCCGGCGCGGGGCCGGTAGGTCAACCATCCCGCAGCCGGACGGACGGGTCAAGGGACGGCGCAGCGGGACGACCGCACGGCGGGGGAGGCGGCAGGGGGCTCCGCGCGCCGGGCGGCGCCGGGTACGCTACCGGCTCTTTCCCCCGAAGGAGCACCACCATGGGTTTCAAGCGCTACGCCACGGCCGTCTGGAACGGCGACCTGCAGGCCGGCAAGGGCACGATGAGCACGCCGCAGAGCGGCCTGTTCGCCGACCAGAACTACTCGTTCAAGACCCGTTTCGGCGACGAGAAGGGCACCAATCCCGAAGAACTGCTGGCCGCCGCGCACGCGGGCTGCTTCAGCATGGCGCTGTCGGCCGTACTGGGTAAGAGCGGCTTCACCCCCGACCGCATCAGCACGCGGGCCGAGGCCATGATGGAGCCGGGCATGGACCCGGGCCCCACCGTCACCGGCGTGCACCTGATCGTGGAGGCCAGCGTGCCGGGGATCAGCGCCGAGCAGTTCCAGCAGATCGCCGAGGCGGCCAAGGCCGGTTGCGTGATTTCGCGCGCGCTGTCGGTGCCGGTGACGCTCTCGGCCACGCTGCAGGCCTGAGCCGGGCGTGCCCGCCTGCCGGCACGCGCTGCTGCTGCACGGTGCCGGCGGCGGAGGTTGGGAATGGAACCGCTGGCACGGCGCCTTGGCCGCGCACGGGATCACGGTCGCCGCGCCGGACCTGCAGCCCGCCGCGGCGGGTCTGGCCGCCACCACCCTGGCGGACTACGTCGAACAGGCGCGGGCGGCGCTCGACGCGTTGCCGCGCCCGCGCGCCGTCATCGGCGCCAGCCTGGGCGGTCTGCTCGCCTGGGCCTGCGCCGAGGCCGCCGACGCGCTGGTGCTGGTGAATCCACTGCCGCCGGCTCCCTGGGCCTCGCGGCTGCCGTCGCGGGAGTGGCCGGCGGTGGTGCCATGGGGATGCCAGGCGCGGTTGTCGTCGACGCGGCGCGCAATCCCCGACGCGGACCCGGCGACCGCGCTGTACGCGATGCGCCACTGGCGCGATGAGTCGGGCGCCGTGCTGCGCGCGGCCCACGAAGGCCTGGCGCTGCCGCCGCCGTCCGTGCCGGTGCTGTGCGTGGTGTCGGCGGCTGACGAAGATGTACCGCCCGCCCTGACGCGGGCCCTGGCGCAGGCGCTGCCGGCCACCCTCCTCGAAGCCGATTCGCCCAGCCACGCCGGTCCGCTGCTCGGTATGGGCGCCAACGGCCTGGCCGACCGCGTGGCACGGTGGCTGTCGGGGGTGTGAACGGAACATCAAGCGGCGGCCAGATTCAGCCCGGGTTGGACGCGGCGGACCGACGATCCGCCCACGCCAATTCCCGGCGTGCTGGAGTCGACCATGAAGCGCGTGCTCGTTACCTCCCTGGCCCTGTGCCTGGCCGCCACGACCGGCCTGGCCCAGGCGCAGACCTACAACGGCTCGTCCTCCAATGGACAGTCGTACGGACAGTCCACCGGCACGCGTTACGACTATGCGCGCGTGCTGCGGGTCGATCCGGTTTTCGATTCCGGATACAACGGCGGCAGCTACCCGACCTCGGGTCAGCGTTGCTACGAGCGCCAGCAGCAAGTGGCCGGCGACCGCTACAACAACAACGGTTACAACAACGGCGGCTACAGCAACAACGGCTACAGCAACAACGGTTACAACAACGGCGGCTACAGCAACAACGGCTACAGCAACAACGGTTACAACAACAACGGCTACAACGACGGCGCCTACGATCAGTACGGCAACCGCCGCTACGGCACCCAGACCGGCGCGACCGTCGCCACCGTCATCGGCGGCATCCTGGGCGCGGCGATCGGCAGCCAGGTGGGCGGCGGCAGCGCGCGCTACGCGACCTCGGCGATCGGCTCGATGGTGGGCGGCATGGCCGGCCGCAGCGTCTACGAACAGCGCCAGCGCGCCGCGCAGCAGCAGGCCCGCGTCGGCACCGTCACCGTCTGCGATCCCGTCCCGGCCGACCGTCCGTACGACAGCTACCAGACCGGCCAGTCGGGCGACCGTTCGGTGAATGCCTACGACGTGACCTACGAGTACGCGGGCCAGCAGTACACCGCGCGCACCAGCTACCACCCCGGAGACCGCATCCGCGTGCGCGTGGACGTGCATGCGGAGTGACGCGACCGCTGCCGCGTGAACTGGAAAGGGGCCTTCGGGCCCCTTTTTTTATGGGGGTACTCCTTCGCCCGCTTGCGCGGATCGGCACCGCCGGCGGGTAGACCTGGGCCGCCACGCCGCGCCCTCGCTGCGGGAGACCTGGTCCGGTCGCCCGCGCTCCTTGGCCCCGCCACCCTGCCGCCCGGGGTGAACGCTGGAGCGCTTCCACTGGCGGGGAGGGCAGGGCGAGCACCGGCTGCGGTCCTCCAGCTCGCCACCGCGGTCCAGCCGAGCACGGGGCAGCGTTCTGCGTCGGCCCCGCCGCACCCGCTGACGCACCAAATCGGTGCAGCGACGCACGCGCCGACATGCTGCCTCGCACCGCGAGGGCCCGGCCGAGCACCGGCGCGGCCCGGCCGAGAACACCGGCAGGTCCTCGCGAGCACCGATTTGGCGAACCCGAGCACGCGTCGACATGCTGCCTAGCACCGCGGGGGCCCGGCCGAGCACCGGCGCGGCCCGGCCGAGAACACCGACAGGTGCTCGCGAGCACCGATTTGGCGAACCCGAGCACGCGTCGACATGCTGCCTAGCACCGCGGGGCCGGCCGAGCACCGGCGCGGCCCGGCCGGGAACACCGGCAGGTCCTCGCGGGCACCGATTTGGCGAACCCGAGCACTCGCCGGCATGCGTCGCCGGGCCGCCGACGGCGCACCGTCGGACTGCCGCGGCGAGTGCCACGGTCATGTCACCTGGCTTCCCGGACATGGCCCCAGGCAATGTCATTTCTGGCCAAGGCATCGCTCATCAAGCTGGCTACTGGCTTGTGTACCAGCCAGAACAGGACCGCTTCTGTTGCTTTTGGGGTGAGAGTCCAAGCAACCTTGGCGCACACGGCGTGTTCGGCAGCCCCCTGTATTGCTGGTCTGCGTAGGCACGTCCAACAATTCATTCAAGCCGAACGCCACTTCGCGGCGCGGCTTAGTTCAGGCGTCAGGCCTCATGAAAGCATTCTTCGCGCTCTTCTTCCTGCTCGCTACTTCCCCCGCTCATGTATTGGCGTGCAGTCTGAGCTTGTCAAAGCCGTTCACGCCCGACGCTGCCAACTCCGCGGAAGAACCTCCTGTTCCAGCTCAGCTGAAGTCGGTTGACCTGGTCCCCAACATAGGAGACGGGGAGGGAGATAGCTGCTCAGGCGTGGGATTTATTGTTGTCACACTCACTGGGAAGCAATTTCTCCACCTTAAGAAGCAAGGCTTCTTTGTTCGGCCAGTTGCAGGTGTCAGAGACCCTGGCCTCTTTCCTTCCCATGCATTGGCACCACACGTCATCAGGCGCCGCACCCTTACGCTCACCTGGGGCTGGGTTAGTCTCACGCCAGATGAAGATGGTCACGTGAGGTGGCGCTTTGAGGTGATACCTGTTTCCGCGTCGGGCGTGCGCGGAGAGCCCATAGAGGTGTGTGTGGCAACAGACAGTTCTTGTCCGCCCCCGCAAGATGCACAGCTGAGGCCTAACATTTCATTCAAGCCGACAGCTCAATCGCCGCGCGATTGGTCCGCGGCCTAATTCATGCTTTAGGGCTCATAGACGGATGTTCTCGGCTCTCGAAACAAGGGTTCCGCCACCATTCTTGTTTCTCACGTTGGCGACGATCGTCTGGGCACTGCCCGGATCGATCTACTCACCTGTGCACACCGCGATTGGGGTGCCGGCACTCTTGCTCGGCCTTTCAATCAACGCGTGGCCCAAGAGTCTGTTCCGACGCGCTGGCACTACGGTCAACCCTCTCCACCCGGAGCGATCCTCTGTCCTGATCACGTCGGGGCTGTATCGGTACTCGCGCAATCCCATGTACTTGGGCTACGCATTGGCGTTATTGGGCTGGGTCATCTGCCAAGGCAAGCTCCTTGGCCTGGGCGCAGTCGCAATCTTCATCGGCTACGTCACGCGCTTCCAGATTCTGCCTGAGGAGCGTCAACTGTCCGCCCGCTTCCCGGCGGAGTACGCTGCGTACAAGCGGGCTGTGCGTCGGTGGGCATGAGCCCTGACAATTCATTCAAGCCGAAGCCGCTTCGCGACTCGGCTTAATTCTGGCGTTAGGCTTTCTTCAGGAGACGATCGTGGATCGAAATGAAGTCTACAAAATTGTGTTCACCCAATTCCTGGACCGCGAAGTTTCGGAACGAATGGAGGAACTTGATGCCAAATACACAGATGGTGGTCGCGCATCTGGCGATCGCCGGAAGAAGCTCGCCGAAGCTGCCGTTGAGGCATATGAGAATGCAACATTCGCCTTGAATCAGCTGGAAGCCGACAATGCCTAACAATCCATTCAAGCCGATGCCGCTTCGCCACTCGGCTTGATTCAAGCGTAAGGCACTGGAACGGGCATGACTGAAACGTGTAGCCACTTGGCGGTGCTCTACAGTCAGGCTACCGCGCTCGGCTGTCCTGTAAGTGAAACTTCGAGCGGCTGGTCCGAAGCACGCCAAGTCGTCCACTTCTCTCAGCGAATGCCGCTAGCCCTTCGTGCCGCCTGCGACACGTTGGCACCTGTCCAGTACTACTCCTCGCCTCGCACCCCGCACAATTCCGCCGACGAGGGCTTCTATTGCACCGACTGCAAGGTTGGGTTGTCCTTCCCTGCGGTCAGTGCCTAATTAGTCATTGAAGCCGACGGCTTCGGCGCGGCTTAACTCAGGCGTTAGGCTCTGTGGACACTATCCCGCGCATCCAAGCAGCTATTGATGACCTCACGCACGGTGATGAGCGTCGCCGCGACCTCGCCGCTGAGGAGCTCGGCGATCTCGTGCAAGCGGGCGCATCCATCACTGCGAGTGAGCTTCAAGTTGTCCTTGACGCACTTGGAGACGCTCTAACGAGTGAAACGGATGCGGTGGTGGGTAAGAGCATTCTCAATGCCATCGCAAATGCCAAGTGCAACTGGCCCTTGCTTCGCCTACCCGTCGGTCAAGTTGAGAAGCTTCTTCCTGGCCTCGCCGGCTCCTCGCTAGAGCATGCACAGTTCATAATCGGGAATGCTTAGGTGTCGCCGGTGATGGGGCCTAACCGGAACAATCAAGTACCAGGAAGGCGGCGCGTGAGCGGGCCTGATAATTCATTCAAGCCGACAGACCAATCGTTACGCGATTGGTCTGCCAGCTTAATTCAGGCGTCAGGCCCCACGAACCCGACAGTTCCCGCATGAGCCTCCAGGACTCTTCGCCCTGCCGACCGTGGAAGAGGGAGGGCCTAGTTGACCTTCAAGCGCCGCGCAAACGCCGTATACCAGCGCAGCGGCAGGTAGCGCTTGATCCACACGGGCACGCGTTCGATCCCCGCGATCATCACTTCCAGGCGATCGGCCTCCACGGCGCGCCAGATCTTTTCCGCGCACACCGCAGGCGGCATGCCGCCGTCGATGTCGTGGTCGGAGCGCCCGAAGGGCTGGCCGCCCGGGCCCAGCGCGTTGACCGAGATGTTCGTGCGCACGAAGCCGGGGCACGCCAGCGTGAACCGCACGCCGCGCGGTTCCAGTTCGATCCGTGCGCTGTCGAAGAAGCCGTGCAGCGCATGCTTGGCGGCCGCATAGCCGGTGCGCCGCGCCATCGCCATGTGGCCGAACACCGAACTCACCACGACCACGTGGCCGGCGCCGCGCTCCACCCAGCCGGGTGCCAGCGCGCGCGTCAACGCGATCGGCGCGAACAGGTCGACCTCGAACAGCCGGCGGTAGGACGCCATGTCGGTGTCCAGCAGGGCCGTGCGCTGGGAGATGCCGGCGTTGTTGACCAGCACGTCGATGGGGCCGAAGCAGGCGGCGGCTCGTCGGGTCAGCGCATCGGCATCCTCGAGCGCGGCCAGGTCCACCGGCAGCAATGCGACCTGGTCCGGCCGCGCGCAGGCCTGGCGCACGCGTTCGAGTTCCGTCTCGCGCCGCGCGGACAGCACGAGACGGGCGCCCCGCCGGCTGGCGGCGACGGCGAGCGCCTCGCCGATGCCGCTGGAAGCGCCGGTGATCCAGACGATCTGGTGGGCTAGCTGGGTCATGGGGGGAGCCGGAGGCGGGAAAGGGGGTGGGGTAGGGGAACCTCAGGGCTGGCTTCGGGTTGCGAAGCCACACGCATGGCAATGTTCCGGCCCGGTGGAGGAAGGATGCCATCTCGTCGCCCGTCGCCACCGCGACGGCGCCGCGCCCGGCTTACTCCCAGCCGATCTCGCCCGAGACCACGTCGCAGACGCGGCCGCCGGACCACACTTCCCCGTCGGCGTCCACGCGCAGGTCGATGATCGCGTCGTGGCCCACTTCGCGGCCCTGGCTGACGCGGTAGCGGCCGTCCGCGGAGGGCAGCGCGTCCCGCGACGCCAGCCAGGCGGCGAGGGTTGCGTTGGCCGCGCCGGAGGCGGCGTCCTCGAACCTCGCGGGCGCGCCGACGAAGGCCCGCACCGCGTAGTAGTAGACCGGGTCCGTGCTGCGCGCGTAGACGAACAGGCCCATGCTCTCGGTGTCCTGGGCGAGCCGCGCGATGGCGTCCCAGTCCGGTTCGGCGCCCCGCAGTGCGGCCTCGTCGGCCAGTTCGGCCAGCCACCAGCGGCGGCCGCCGTCCATCAGCGCCGGGGGCAGCGCGCCCAGGGCCAGGCCGCGCAGCGCGGGGGCCAGGCGGGGGTCCTGCGCGGAGGCGACTTCGACCACGCGGGCGCGCGGGGTACGGACCGCGATGGTGCGCGTGCGGCCCTCGCCGACGACCTGCAGCGGCAGCACGCCGGCGATCCCTTCCTGCATCAGCAACCCGTCGCGCGGCGTCGCCAGACCCGCCTCCAGCACCGCGTGCGCGGTGCCCACGCTGGGGTGGCCGGCGAACGGCACCTCGCGGCGCGGGCTGAACATGCGGATCCGGTAGCTCGCCCCGGGCTGCGTCGGGGGGAAGACGAAGGTGGTCTCCGGGAGCCGGGTCCACTTCGCGATGGCCTGCATCGTGACGTCGTCCAGGCCCTGCGCGTCGAGCACGACGGCGAGGGGATTGCCATCGCCGGGATGGCCGGCGAACACGTCCAGCTGCAGATAACGACGTTTCATCACGGGGGGCGCATCCGGTCGGGGAGGAGGGGACGGGTTCGACTAGAATCCTCTTCTGGAATCGTCCCCTTCCAGGATCGTCCTTCCGCCCAGCGGCGCCTGCGCCGCCGGGCCGCCCGGATACGGAATTCTAGAGGGCGGGCGACCGTCGCGGACATTTCGGTTGTTCATCAGTGTCGGGCCATTCGGGTCGGTCCTGCTGGAACCGTCCGCAGGGCGTGCCGCCGCCTGTGCGGTTCCACACGTCCGTCCCTCCACCCTCCATTTCAAAGGAAGCACGTCTGTGACAGCGGGAGCGCGTCCCTGGGTAGTACTCAAGTTCGGCGGCACGTCGGTTTCGCGCCGCAATCGTTGGGACACCATCGGGCGCCTGGCTGCCAAACGCATGGCCGACGAGGACGTGCGCGTGCTGGTCGTGGTGTCGGCGCTGTCGGGCGTGACCAACGAGCTGCAGGCCATCAGCCAGGGCGACGCCGTGGACGCGCGCATCGGTGCGCTGGTGGACCGCCATCGCGCCTTCTGCGCCGAACTCGACCTGGATCCCGAAACCGTGCTCGGCCAGCGCCTGGGGGCGCTGCAGTCGCTGGGCACCGACCCGCGGGCCCAGTCCAGGCCGCTGGACTGGCAGGCCGAGGTCCTCGCGCAGGGCGAACTGCTCTCCTCCACGCTGGGCGCGGCGTACCTGCGCACGCAGGGCCTGGACTTCGGCTGGTGCGACGCGCGCCAGTGGCTGGACGCGGTATCGCTGCCCAACGCCAGCGACTGGGCGCAGCGCCTGGCGGTGAACTGCCGGCACGAGAGCAGCGCCGAATTCCTCGAGCGCTTCGGCACGCAGGCCGCGCCGATGCTGCTGACCCAGGGTTTCATTGCCCGCCATGGCGATGGCGGCACGGCGATCCTGGGACGCGGTGGTTCGGACACCTCGGCCGCGTACTTCGGCGCCCTGCTGAAGGCGCGCCGCGTCGAGATCTGGACCGACGTGCCGGGCATGTTCACCGCCAATCCGCGCGAGGTGCCCGACGCCCGGCTGCTCACCCGCCTGGACTACGCCGAGGCGCAGGAAATCGCCACCACCGGCGCCAAGGTGCTGCATCCGCGTTCGATCGCGCCCTGCCGCGACGCCGGCGTGCCGATGGCGATCCTGGATACCGAACGCTTCGACCTGCCCGGCACCCGCATCGATGCCAGCGCCACCACCGTGGCCGGCGTCAAGGCGATCAGCCGCCGCAACGGCATCGTGCTGGTGTCGATGGAAAGCATCGGCATGTGGCAGCAGGTCGGCTTCCTGGCCGACGTGTTCGAACGCTTCAAGCGCCATGGCCTGTCGGTCGACCTGATCGGTTCGTCGGAGACGAACGTCACCGTGTCGCTGGACCCCAGCGAGAACCTGGTCACCACCAACGTGCTCGAGGCGCTGTCCGCCGACCTGTCGCAGGTGTGCCGGGTGAAGGTGATCGCGCCCTGCGCGGCGATCACGCTGGTCGGCCGCGGCATGCGTTCGCTGCTGCACAAGCTGTCCGACATCTGGGCCACGTTCGGCCGCGAGCGCGTGCATCTCATCTCGCAGTCGTCCAACGACCTCAACCTGACCTTCGTCATCGACGAGGCCGATGCCGACGGCATGCTGCCGCAGCTCCACGCCGAACTCGTGCGCGGCGGCGCGATGCCGGTGCTGGATGCCAGCGTGTTCGGGCCGAGCTGGCGCGAGATCGCGCACGGCAAGCTCGCGCGTCCGGCGCCGTGGTGGGCGGGCGCGCGTCCGGCGCTGCTGGATGCCGCGCGGACGGGCACGCCGCGCTACGTGTACGACCTGGCCACGATGCGCGAGCGCGCCCGCGCCCTGCGTTCGGTGGAGGCCATCAGCCACTGCTTCTACGCGATGAAGGCCAATCCGCATCCGGAACTGCTGCGCGCACTCGTGCAGGAAGGCTTCGGGCTGGAATGCGTGTCGCAGGCCGAACTCGATCACGTGTTCGCGCATGTGCCGTCGCTGCTGCCGCAACGGGTGCTGTTCACGCCCAGCTTCGCGCCGCGCCGTGAGTACGAGGCGGCGTTCGCCCGCGGCGTGACCGTCACCATCGACAGCGTGGAAGCGCTGCAGAAGTGGCCGGAGGTCTTCCGTGGGCAGCGCGTGTGGCTGCGCCTGGACCTGGGCCATGGCGAGGGTCACCACGAGAAGGTGCGTACCGGCGGCGTGGCGGCGAAGTTCGGCCTGCCGGTCGCGCGCTTCGACGCCTTCCTCGCCCTGGCGCGCACCCTGGACCTGCGGATCACGGGCCTGCATGCGCACCTGGGCAGCGGCATCGACAACCCGAGGCACTGGCGCGAGGTGTACGCGCAACTGGCCGGGCTGGCCGACAACGTCGGCACGGTGGAAACCATCGACATCGGCGGCGGCCTGCCGATTCCGTACACGCCCGACGCGCAGGACTTCGACCTGGCGCTGTGGCGCGACGGGCTGGAGGAGATCAAGGCCGCCTATCCGCGCTACGGCCTGGTGGTCGAGCCGGGGCGCTACCTGGTCGCCGAGTGCGGCGTGCTGCTGCTGGGCGTCACCCAGGTGATCGAGAAGGACGGCGTGCGCCGGGTCGGCGCCGATGCCGGCATGAATGCGCTGATGCGGCCGGCAATGTACGAAGCCTGGCACGGCATCCACAACCTCAGCCGGCTCGACGAGGCCAACGACACCGCCTTCGACGTGGTCGGGCCGATCTGCGAAAGCGGCGACGTGCTGGGACGCAACCGCCTGCTGCCGGGCGCGACCGCGGAAGGCGACGTGCTGCTGGTCGCCGACGCCGGCGCCTACGGCATGGCGATGGCCAACACCTACAACCTGCGCGCACTGCCGCAGCAGGACATCATCGGTCCGTGAGCGGCCGGCCGCCGTCATGGCGGTCCGGACACGCGGGCTTCGTGGCAGAAGAACAACAAGCAAGACATCGAGCAAGACAATGAGCGAGTGGAAATTCCAACGCGACGCGATCGGGTCCTTCCGTTTCAAGCGCTGCACCTTCGACGCGGCCACGGGCGTGGCGGAGCTGGTGTACGCGTTCGACGACGGCCCGGAGCTGGTCGAGACGATCACGCTGCCGGGCGCGCCCTTCACGCTGGACGCGGAACGCGCGGCCGCCGCGCAGCGCGCGCTGCAGCTGCTGCACCTGATCGCGGGCGTGAGCTACTACAAGGCGGCGGTGCCGGGCGACATCCGCATCGAGGGCTACACGATCGATGCCGACACCGCGGCGCTGCTAACCACCATCTACGAGAACGGCCTGGGTGAATTCGCCTACCGCAACGGCCTGAACCTGCACGGCCGCATCCGTTTCCCGCATGAGGCCGGCGCCACGCCGCCCGCGCCCACGCTCGGCCTGCCGCATCAGGCGCTGGTGGCCATCGGCGGGGGCAAGGATTCACTGGTCAGCATCGAGGCGCTGCGCACGCTGGGGGTCGCCCAGACGGTCACCTGGGTCGGCGGCTCGCAGCTGATCCGCGCCTGCGCGGCGCGCACCGGCCTGCCCACGCTCAACCTGGGCCGCGCGCTGGCGCCGCAGTTGTTCGACTACAACCGCGAGGGCGCCTGGAACGGACACATCCCGGTGACGGCGGTGAACTCGGCCATCCTGGTGTTCGCGGCCGTGGTGCTGGGCTTCGACCAGGTGGTGTTCTCCAACGAACGCTCGGCCAGCTACGGCAGCCTGATCGAAGGCACGGGCGAGGTGAACCACCAGTGGTCCAAGGGCTGGGCCTGCGAGGCGGCGCTGGGCGGGTACGTGGAACGGGCGATCGCCGCCGACCTCCACTACTACTCGCTGCTGCGGCCGCTGAGCGAACTGGCCGTCGCGCGCCAGTTCGCCCGGCAGGATCATTACGACGCGCATTTTTCCAGCTGCAACCGCAACTTCCACATCATGGGCGAGCGTCCGGCCAACCGCTGGTGCGGCGTGTGCCCGAAGTGCCACTTCGTGTTCCTCGCGCTGGCGCCGTTCATGTCCAAGCCGCGCCTGGTGGGCATCTTCGGCCGCAACCTGCTCGATGACCCGGGCCAGACCGCCGGCTTCGACGCGCTGCTGGAATACCAGGACCACAAGCCCTTCGAGTGCGTGGGGGAGGGGCGCGAGTCCCGCGCCGCGATGACCGCGCTGACGCATCGCCCGGAGTGGCGCGAGGACGCGCTGGTCGAGCGGTTCGCCCGCGAGATCCTCCCGCAGCTCGACCCGGCGGAGCTGGGGATCGAGCCCCTGCTGGAGATCGACCAGGAACAGCGGATCCCGCCTGCGTTGTGGGAGCGCGTGCGTGCGCATTTCGCAGCTTGAGGCGATCGCCGCGCAGGGCGGAGGCATCGCGCTGTGGGGCTGGGGTCGCGAAGGCCGGGCGGCTTACGAGGCCATCCGTTCGCGGCTGCCCGCGCTGCCGCTGACCCTGCTGTGCAGCGCCGACGAGGCCGACCAGGCGCGCGCACTGGGCGACGCGCACCTGCGGGTGGAGACGCAGGTCACCGCCACGGTGCTGTCGGCGTACGCGGTGATCGTCAAGTCCCCCGGCATCAGTCCGTATGGGGACGAAGCCGTCGCGGCGGCCGCCCAGGGCACGCGCTTCATCGGCGGCACCGCGCTGTGGTTCGCAGAACGCGCCGACCCGGGCGGAACCGCGCGCAACACGATCTGCGTCACCGGCACCAAGGGCAAGAGCACGACCACCGCGCTGCTGGCGCACCTGCTGCGCGCCGGCGGCCACGTGACGGGCCTGGTCGGCAACATCGGGCTGCCGCTGCTGGAGGTGCTGGACCCGCCCGTCGAGCCGGAGTTCTGGGCGGTGGAGCTGTCCAGTTACCAGACCGGCGACGTCGCGGCCAGCGGCACGCAGCCGCACGTCGCCGTGGCGCTCAACATCTTTCCCGAGCACCTGGACTGGCACGGCTCGCACGAACGCTACATCGCCGACAAGTTGACGCTGCTGACCCAGGCGGCGCCGCATGTCGCCGTGCTCAACGCGGCCGATCCCATCCTGTCGACGCTGTCGCTGCCGGGCAGTTCCGTGCACTGGTTCAACGAGCCACGGGGCTGGCACCTGCGTGAGGACGCGCTGTATCGCGGCGACGCCTTCGTCATGGATACGCTTGGCCTGCCGCTGCCCGGCCGCCACAACCGCAGCAACCTGTGCGCCGTGCTCGCCGCGCTGGAAGCCCTGGGGCTGGATGCCGTCGCGCTCGCGCCACACGCCGCCAGCTTCCGTCCGCTGCCCAACCGCCTGCAGACGCTCGGCACCCGCGACGGCGTGACCTTCGTCAACGATTCGATCAGCACCACGCCCTACGCCAGCCTGGCGGCGCTGGACGTCTTCCGCGGGCGTCGCGTCGCGCTGCTCGTCGGCGGCCACGATCGCGGGCTGCCATGGGAGGAGTTCGCGGCCGAGATGCGGGCCTGGGCGCCGGCAGCGATCATCACCATGGGGCAGAACGGCCCGCGCATCCATGACCTGCTGCGGCCGGTTGCGGGGGAAGCCGGCTTCAGCCTGCTCGCCGCGCGCGACCTGGCGGAGGCAATGGCCCTGGGCATCGCCGCCCTGGACGGTGAAGGCGTGCTGCTGCTGTCGCCCGGCGCGCCGAGCTTCGGCGCCTATCGCGACTACGTGGCCCGCGGCCGGGATTTCGCCCGGTTGGCCGGCTACGATCCCGACTCGATCAGCGCCATTCCGGGGTTGGGGATCGCCTAGCGCGCCGGCGCAGACAGGCTGATGGCTAGCCGAAGCCGGCGGCCTCTGCCGGACGGCCGAGTGGACTGCATTGCCCGAGGGGAAATCCGCCCCCGCCGCTTCGCGCCAATACAGGCCGCTGCGCCTGCGCCGTGACGATGACAGTATCCGGGCAGGATCCTCCCGGAGATTGCTCATGCGCCGTTTCGTCCTGGCATTCCTGCTCGCCGCGTCCGCCGCGCCTGCCTTCGCCGCGCTGCGCGAGCAGCCCGTGGAATGGAAGGTGGGCAGCGAGGTCTTCAGCGGCGTGCTCGTGTACGACGACGCCACCAGCGCCGTGCGTCCGGGCCTGGTGATGGTGCCCAACTGGATGGGCGTCACCGACACGGCCGTCGGGCGCGCGAAGGACGTGGCCGGTGACGACTACGTCGTGCTGGTGGCCGACCTCTACGGCAAGGGCGTGCGTCCCGCCGACAGTGCCCAGGCGCTGGCCCAGGTCCGCAAGGTGTATGTCGATGGCGGCACGACGGTGCGGCAGCGGGTGGCGGCCGCGGTCGCGACGCTGCAGGCGCAGGCGCCGGCCGCGCCGGTGGACGCGGCGCGCATCGGCGCGTTCGGCTTCTGCTTCGGCGGCGGGGCGGTGTTGGAACTGGCGCGAAGCGGTGCCGGGATCGCCGGCGTGGTCAGCGTGCATGGCGACCTGGGCACCTACCTGCCGCCCTCGGCCACCGGCGTGCGCGCGTCGGTGCTGGTCCTCAACGGCGCGGACGACAGCTCGGTCACCGACGCCCACATCGCCGCCTTCGAGAAGGAAATGGACGGCCTGCACGCGGACTGGCAGTTCGTGGATTTCAGTGGCGCCCGCCACTGTTTCAGCCAGCCCGAAAGCCAGCCGGCCGACCCGCAGGACAACTGTCGCTATGACGAACGCGCCGCCCGCCGCGCGTTCCAGATGCTGCGCGCGTTCTTCGAGGAGCGGTTCGCGACCGAGTAGGAGGCACGCCTCACTTTCGGGCGCGCGGTGGTGCGCAGGACGGGGCGGACGCAGGCCGGGTTGGCTTCATCAACCCGGCATCAGGTTGTGGCGTTGCCCCGGCCCGTGAGTGCCAGCGCGTATCCCTTTGTGCGCGCGGTGGAGCCGGGCTGGGTTGGAGGAGCCAACCCAGCCTACGAGAAGGCGGGAACCGGGTTTCAGGGTTGGAGGAGCCAACCCAGCCTACGAGAAGGCGGGAACCGGGTTTCAGTGATCCCGGCCGACCGCGTACTGCGCCAGGCCGCGTAGCGCGGCGGTGTAGGCATTGTCGTCCAGCCCGTCCAGCGCCTGCTCTGCGGCGCGGGCGTAGTCCACGGCGCGCTGGCGGCTGTAGTCCAGCCCACCGGTGGCGTGGATCGCGGCGACGACGGCGGGCAGGGCGTCGGTGTCGCCGTGCTCGACTGCCGCGCGCAGCGCCGCGCGGGTGTCCGGGTCGGCGTGCGCCATGGCGCGGATGAGCGGCAGCGTGGCCTTGCCTTCGGCCAGGTCGTCGCCGAGGTTCTTGCCCAGCGTCTGCGCATCGGACGCGTAGTCGAGCACGTCGTCGGCGATCTGGAAGGCGTAGCCCAGGTGGAGTCCGTACTCGTGCAGGGCGTCGCACGTGGCTGCGTCGGCGCCGGCCAGCAGCGCGCCCAGGCGCGTGGCGGCGGCGAACAGCACGGCCGTCTTGCGCTCGATGACGCGCAGGTAGGCGGCCTCGTCGGTGTCGGGGTTGCGCACGTGCAGCAGCTGCAGCACTTCGCCCTCGGCGATGCGGTTGGTGGTGTCGGCCAGGATCCGCATCACCTCGACGCGGTCCAGTTCCACCATCAGCTGGAAGCTGCGCGAGTACAGGAAGTCGCCGACCAGCACGCTGGCGGCATTGCCCCACACCGCATTGGCGGTCTTGCGGCCGCGGCGCAGGTCGGATTCGTCGACCACGTCGTCATGCAGCAGGGTGGCGGTGTGGATGAACTCGATGACCGCGGCGAGCTGGTGCGCGTCGGCGCCGATGCGGCCCTCGCGCGTGCCGCCCAGCGCGCCGGCGGCGAGCAGCAGCAGCATCGGCCGCAGCCGCTTGCCGCCCGCGCCGATGATGTACTCGGCGACCTGGTTGATCAGCACCACGTCGGAGGCAAGGCGGTGGCGGATCAGGGCATCGACCGCCGCCATGTCGTCGCGGGCGAGCGCCTGGACGGTCGGCAGGTCGGCGGCCGGACGCGGGGAGCCGGCCGGCGCCGGGCCGGAATGATCGGGGGCGGGTGGGCTCACGGAGCGTGCAGGGGGACCGGACATGGGTCGCGATTATACGTGGCCGTGCCGGGCGGCCCGCCGTCGGCGGTCACGAAGCCGGGCATTCGCGGCGTCCTTCCGAGCAGACCGGTCGCTCGCGCGGACCCGCGGTGGTGCCTCAGCGCCAGCGGCGCGCGTTGACCAGCTTGAGCACCGATTCGACGTAGTTGGGGCCGATCGCGAAATCACCGCCGCCGGCCAGGGTCAGCGACATGGCCTTGGGTCCGCGGCGGCGCAGGCCGTGCACCTGGCGCAGGTTGACGATCGTGGAGCGGTGGATGCGCAGGTGGGTCGCCGGATCCAGCCGTCCCGCCAGCGAGGTGATCGAGTCCTTCAGCAGCCAGGTCTTGCCGCCGCAGTGCAACAGCACGTAATCGCCCTCCGCGGTGATGGCGTCGATGCTCTCGGCCGCCAGGCGCACCATGCCGTCGCGGTTGCGCACCCAGAATTCGCGCTCGTAGCTGCCCGCCGCGCCGGGGCTGCCGGCGTCGCGCAGGCTGGCGATCAGCTGCTGCAGTTCGGCGAAGCGGACTTCCGCGGCGCGCGCTTCGAGGCGACCCTTGGCGAGGCGCACCGCTTCGCGGAAGCGCTCGAACGACACCGGCTTGAGCAGGTAGTCCACCGCGTGCACCTCGAAGGCGCGCACGGCGTGTTCCTGGTAGGCGGTGACGAAGATGATCTCGGGAACGTGCTCGCCGGGCTTGAGTTCGGCGATCGCGGCGAAGCCGTCCTTGACCGGCATCTGGATGTCGAGGACGGCGATGTCGGGCTTGAGTTCGCGGATGAGTGCCAGCGCTTCCTTGCCGTTGCGCGCCTTGGCGACCAGTTCCGCGTCGGGAATGCCGGCGACGGCCAGTTCCAGCCGGTCCAGCGCGATGGGTTCGTCGTCGGCCAGCAGGATGCGGATCACGCCGCCGCCTCCACGGCGGCCACGTGCTCCTGCCAGGGCAGGGAAATCGCGCTGCGCCAGCCATGGCCGGTGGCGCCGCTGTCCAGCTGCGCCTGCTCGCCGTACAGGGCGTCCAGCCGCTGGCGCACGTTGGACAGCCCGATGCCCAGCCCCGCATGCGTGCCGTGCGCGGTGCCGCCGTCATCCTCGACCCACAGCGTCATGCGACCGCCGTCGCGCTGCGCGCCCACCACGATTTCCACCGGTTTTTCCGATTCGCCCAGCCCGTACTTGAGCGCGTTCTCGACCAGCGGCAGCAGGATCAGGCTCGGCACGAGGGCCTGCGTGCAGTCCTCGTCGACGGCCCAGGTCACCTTGAGCCGGTCGGAGAAGCGCGCGCCCTCGATCTCCAGGTACTGGCGCAGCATCCCGATTTCATCGGCCAGCGTGGTCAGCTGCGTGGGCGCGCTTGCCAGCGTGTAGCGCAGGAAGCGCGACAGGCTCAGCACCATGCGTTCGGATTCGGCCGTGCGGCCCAGCACGATCAGGCCGGCCACCGTGTTGAGGGTGTTGAACAGGAAGTGCGGGTTGATCTGCAGGCGCAGCGCCAGCAGGTGGGCCTGCTGGGCCGCGCTGTGCGCGTCGGCCAGCTGCTGGTCGCGGCGGCGCACCTCGAAGATGTTGCAGGCGGCGGCATACAGCGCGCACCAGGCGAAGAAGTTCCACTGGTAGGCCTTGTAGGTCTCGCCCAGTTCCATGTCCGACATCCAGCGGTCGGGATACATCGTGTAGTAGTTGGTGAAGTAGCCGAAGACGTATTCGCCCGCCCACATCAGCAGCAGGGCGGCCGGCACGCTCAGGGCCATTGACAGCCCCAGCAGGCGCCACGGGCGGTCGCGGGGCACGCGCCGCAGCAGCAGGTGGATGACCAGGCACAGGCCGATGCCCAGCGAACTGGCGATCGTGCGGGCGGTGATCACGCCGGTCTCGACCTGGTCGGACGGCATGAAGGTCAGCATCGTGCGCATCGCGAAATGCATGGCCCACACCGCCAGGGTGAGCGCCAGCACCGAGCGGTCGAGCGGGTCGAGGCGGCGCAGCCCGGGCACCGAGGCGAGGAGGGAACTGGGAGAGAGGCTCATGTGCCGATCAGTGCGGAAACGTTCTGGTGAATACCCGTCGGGAGCGCGCGGCGCAAGCGGTGTGCGTGGCGGCATCGCGCCCGGCGCCGGCCGCCGTGGCCCGGCCGTGGGCGGACCTGCGCAGTGTGGAGGCGGCCGGCCGGCCCGGGCCGCCTTTTGGGCGACACAACGGGCGGTTTCGGCGAAATCCTGGTCGCCGGGCGCGCCCTGCGGGCGACTGGGCGAATACCAGGAGCATTGCGCGGGGAGCGGCGATACAACGGAGATCGCCAGAGCGATCCACGCGGGTCGCCAGCGATCGTCAGGGGCTCAAGCCCCCGCCGGTCCGGACCGACAGCCACGAGAGCGTGCCATGCCTGACACCTTCGTCTCTTTCCCCCACACCCGCCTGCACCCGGTGCGCCAGACCGAGCCGTTCGTCTCGCCCGTGCGCCCTGCCGAAGCGCGTCCGGCGTTCCAGCCGGCACCCGCCCCGCTGCCCCTGCGCCTGGCCGTATTCCATCGCGCCGACGCGGCCCGCGCGCCCGCCGCCGCCTTCACCTTCTGGCTGCAGCTGCGTGGCTGCGCGCGGATTGCGGGCGCCGAAGGCGCGTTCACCCTGCACGCCGGCGACTGGATCGCGTTCGAACGCGGCTCGCAGCCGGAACTCCAGGGTGGCCGCACGGGCCTGACCGTCGCGCTGATGCTGACTCCCGACCTCATGGCCGGGCTGCTGGAACCGGCCGACCGCGGCCTGCTGCCCGGCCGCGGGGTCCTCGCCGCCCCGGAGCGGCGGATGGCGCTGCGCCTGGGGCGCGCGTGCGCGCTGCCGCTCGAACGCGGCGACCAGGCGGCCGTCCTGCGGGCGTTGCGGCCGCTGCTGCAGCACCTGCAGGCCGCCCAGCAGGACTTCGCGGCGCTGGTCGAGCGCTGCCCGGGGCGTTCCTTCCATCGCAAGACGCGGATTTTCGCCCGCATCCAGAAGGCGCGGATGTACCTGGAGGGCAACCCGCAGCGGATGCTGCGCATCGAGGAGCTCATGGAGCTCACCCGCTTCTCCAGCTGGTGGCTCTCCAAGACCTTCCACGCGGTGTACCAGGAAACCCTGCAGCGCGCGTCGATGCGGCTGCGCATGCAGCGGGCGCGGCAGTTGCTCCAGGAGGGCCAGCTGTCGATCAGCGAGCTGGCCGAGGCCTGCGGCTTCCACGATCCGTGCAGCTTCGCGCGCCAGTTCAAGGCCACCCACGGCCAGACGGCGTCGGCCTGGCGCGCACGGCACATGCCCGAGTCGCCCGTCGGGAACGAAGCGGCCGGAAGCGCCGCCGCCCTGCACTGACCCCGCGCCGCTGATCCGCGCGGCCGGGTTTCCGCCCACCCGTCCACCACTCCCCAGCCCCGGCGCCTAGCCGGGGCTGTGCCGTTTGTGGCGGATCGGCGGCGGAATGGCCCTGGCCCGCCGGGGTGGGCCGGGGCCGGCTGTCGGGGCCTGGACCTGCGCTCCGGTGAGGCGTCGTCCTACCGCCCGCCGTACTGCCGGGCTCTGGGGCGGCTGGCGGATATACTCTAAAGTTCCTGTCGCCCGCCTGGCCCCGAGCCAGCCGGCGCCGCGTGGCGCCCGTTCCGCGGAATCGTCCCGCCGCCGTTTCGCGGGCCGTTCCCCGGCATTCCCCTTTCCATAAGGATCCGCATCTCCATGGCACGTGGCATCAACAAGGTCATCCTGGTCGGCAACCTCGGCAATGATCCCGAGACCAAATACACCCAGGGCGGCATGGCCGTCACCACGATCAGCCTGGCCACCACCAGCGCCCGCAAGGACAAGGATGGCCAGCTCCAGGAGCGGACCGAGTGGCACCGGGTGAAGTTCTTCGGAAAGCTCGGCGAGATCGCCGGCGAGTACCTGCGCAAGGGCTCGCAGGTGTACGTCGAAGGCTCGATCCGCTACGACAAGTTCACCGGCGAGGACGGGGTTGAGAAGTACTTCACCGACATCGTCGCCGACGAGATGCAGATGCTCGGCGGCAAGCCGGGCGAGGGCGGCGGTGGCGGCGGCGGTGCTCCCCGGCGCGAATACTCCGGCGGCGGTGGTGGCGAGCGCGGCGGGCGTCCGGCACCGCGCCAGGACGGCGCCCCGCGCCGCGAGGCGCCGGCGGCCAAGTCCAACGACTTCGGCACCGATTTCGCCGACGACGACATTCCGTTCTGAGCCATTCCGCAACCCGCGCGCGTACCTGATCGCGCGTGCCAGCCCACGGCGCCCCAGAGCGCCGGGGCAGCGTCCGTCCTTCGTCCCGCGCTTGCGCGTCTTGTGAAACAGGGAGTTCCTGAGTGCCCACCTGGCTTGTTACCGGCGGCGCCGGCTTCATCGGCGGCAACTTCGTACTCGAGGCCGTGCAGCGCGGCGTGCGGGTGATCAACCTCGACGTGCTCACGTACGCGGGCAACCTCGACACGCTGTCCCCGCTGGACGGCAACCCCGACCACGTGTTCGTCCAGGGCGACATCGGCGATGCCGCCCTGGTCGAGCGCCTGCTGCGCGAGCACAAGCCCGACGCGGTCATCAACTTCGCCGCCGAAAGCCACGTGGACCGCTCGATCGACGGCCCCGCGGCCTTCGTGCAGACCAACGTGGTCGGCACGTTGAGCCTGCTGGAGAAGTCGCGCGACTACTGGAAGGCGCTGGACGGCCCGGCGCGCGACGCATTCCGGTTCCTGCACGTGTCCACTGACGAGGTCTACGGCTCGCTGGGCGACACCGGCAAGTTCACCGAGACCACGCCGTTCGCGCCCAACTCGCCGTACTCGGCCTCCAAGGCTGCCTCCGACCACCTGGTCCGCGCGTTCCACCACACCTACGGCCTGCCGGTCCTCACGACCAACTGTTCCAACAACTACGGTCCCTACCAGTTCCCCGAAAAGCTCATCCCGCTGGTCATCGCCAAGGCGCTGGCCGGCGAGGCGCTGCCGGTCTACGGCGACGGACTGAACGTGCGTGACTGGCTGTTCGTGGCCGACCACTGCGCGGCCATCCGCCGCGTGCTCGAGGCCGGACGCGTGGGCGAGACCTACAACGTCGGCGGCGACGCCGAGCGCCAGAACATCGTGGTGGTCAAGACCATCTGCGCGCTGCTCGACGCGCGCCGGCCGCTGCCCGATGGTCGCGCGCGCGAATCGCTGATCACCTACGTCAAGGACCGCCCGGGCCACGATCGCCGCTACGCGATCGATGCATCCAAGCTGCAGGGCGAACTGGGCTGGGCGCCGACCGTGACCTTCGAGCAGGGCATGGCGCTGACCGTCGACTGGTACCTGGGCCACCAGCCCTGGGTGCAGCGCGTGCTGGACGGCAGCTACCGCCTGGAACGCATCGGCGCCGCCGCCTGACGAACGGCCAACTGGCATCGCCGGGCGCGTGCGCCCGGCTCCACGCGGCAGCGTGCCCTCCTAATCCGATACGTGGACTTCATGACCCAGCGCAAAGGCATCATCCTCGCCGGCGGCTCCGGCACGCGGCTGTACCCGATCACCCAGGCCATCAGCAAGCAACTGCTGCCGGTCTACGACAAGCCGATGATCTACTACCCGCTGAGCGTGCTGATGCTCGCGGGCATCCGCGAAGTGCTGATCATCAACACGCCGCACGAGCAGGCGCTGTTCAAGCACCTGCTGGGCGACGGCTCGCAATGGGGCATGAAGATCGAATATGCCGTGCAGCCCAGCCCCGACGGCCTGGCGCAGGCGTACCTGATCGGCCGCGACTTCATCGACGGGCAGCCCAGCTGCCTGGTGCTCGGCGACAACATCTTCTACGGCCACGGCCTGACCGAACTGCTGGGCAGCGCCGCCGGACGCGACCACGGCGCGACGGTATTCGGCTATTGGGTGCGCGACCCGGAACGCTATGGCGTGGCCGAGTTCGACGCCACCGGCAAGGTGGTCGGGCTGGAGGAAAAGCCGGCCCACCCCAAGTCGAACTACGCCGTCACCGGCCTGTACTTCTACGACGGGCGCGCCAGCGACTTCGCCGCCAGCCTCAAGCCCTCGGCGCGCGGCGAACTGGAGATCACCGACCTCAATCGCTGCTACCTCGAGGACGGCTCGCTTCAGCTGGAGAGGATGGGCCGCGGCTTTGCCTGGCTCGATACGGGCACTCACGAGTCGCTGGTGGAGGCTTCCACCTACATCGAGACCATCGAGAAGCGGCAGGGACTGCGGGTGTGCTGCCCGGAGGAAATCGCCTACTTCGCCGGCTGGATCGACGGTACGCAACTCCAGGCCCTGGCCAAACCGCTGGCCAAGAACGGTTACGGGCAGTACCTGCTGAGCCTGCTCGAACACGGCCGCGTCGCATGAAGATCATCCAGACCGACCTGCCTGGCTGCGTGGTCATCGAGCCGCAGGTGTTCGGCGACCCGCGCGGGTTCTTCTACGAATCGTTCAACCGCGACAAGCTCGCCGCCCATGGCCTGCACCCCGAATTCGTCCAGGGCAACGTCTCGTCCTCCAGCCAGGGCGTGCTGCGCGGCCTGCATTACCAGTGGCCCAATCCGCAGGGCAAGTATGTCTCGGTGATCGAGGGCGAGGTGTGGGACGTCGCTGTCGACATCCGTCGCGGCTCGCCCACCTTCGGCAAGTGGACCGCCGTCGTGCTGAGCGCGGAGAACCGCCGCCATTTCTGGATTCCCGAAGGCTTCGCGCATGGCTTCGTGACCCTGAGCGAGCGCGCGGTCTTTACCTACCTGTGCACGGCCACCTATGACGCCAAGGCCGACGCGGGCGTGCGCTGGGATGACCCCGAGCTGGCCATCGACTGGCCGGTCAGCGCGCCTCAGCTGTCGGACAAGGACACGCGCGCGCCGCTGCTGTCGCAGATCGCGCCGGACCGGCTGCCGCTCTACAAGGATTGAGGGTACGCACTGCATGAAGATCCTGCTGCTGGGAGGCAACGGTCAGGTCGGTCATGAGCTCCGGCGCAGCCTGGCGCCCCTGGGCGACGTGGTCGTCACCACGCGCGCCGGCGAGCTGCCTGAAGGCGGCGCCTGCGAGGCGCTCGACCTGCACGCCCCCGCGACGTTCGCCGCGCTTTTCGACCGGGTCGCGCCCGACGTGGTCGTCAACGCGACCGCGCACACCGCGGTCGACCGGGCCGAGGATGAATCCGACCGCGCGTTCGAAGCCAATGCCCAGGCCCCGACCGAACTGGCGCGCCTGTGCGCCGCGCGGGGTGCCACCTTCGTGCATTACTCCACGGACTACGTGTTCGACGGCAGTGGGCAACGCCCGTACCGCGAGGACCAGCCGACCGCGCCGCTGGGCGTGTATGGCGCGAGCAAGCTCGCCGGCGAGCAGGGCATCGAGGCCAGCGGCGCCAATCACCTGATCCTGCGCACCGCCTGGGTGTATGCGACGCGCGGCAGCAACTTCCTGCGCACGATGCTGCGCGTGGGCGCCGAGCGGGAGGAACTGCGCGTGGTCGCCGACCAGCGTGGGTGCCCCACGCCGGCCTGGCTGATCGCCGATGCCACGGCGCAGATCCTTCAGCAGGGCCTTCGCGTGTCCGGCATCCGCCATCTGGTGGCCGGCGGCGAAACCACCTGGCATGGCTTCGCGCAGGCGATCTTCGACGAGGCGCATGCTCGGGGCTTGATCGCCCGCAAGCCGCGCGTGGTGCCCATCACCACAGCGGACTACCCCACACGCGCGCAGCGGCCGGTGTATTCGGTGCTCGATGCCACCCAGCTGCGCGACGAGTATGGCCTGGACCTCCCGCACTGGCGGGATGCGCTCACGGCCACGTTCGAACGGGCCGGCACGGCCTGAGCGTCACCGCGCTGTAAGGCAGGGCTGAACAGGTTCAGCGGGGAGCTCACGAGTTCGCGCTCGCCGCCGTTAAATCAGGTTTGTCACGCGACCGCGTGGGGGACGCCGGAAAACCGGCGACACGCGACCGCTTCGTGGACAGGCGGCCACGGTGGGACGGGTTATCGCCGCCTACGTCACTTTCGAATTACCTACAGGGGAAAAACCGTGTTTTCGATCAAGCCAACCGGCATGGTGCTGGCCCTGTTGACGGTCGCTTTCGCGGCCGGCTTCCTGTGTCCGTCCGCCCACGCTGCCGGGCCCGCGGCCACCGTGGACGTCGGCGCGTTCGTCGACCGCGACCGGTTCGACGACATCAAGTTGTCGCCGACCGGCGAGTACTTCGCGGCGACGGCGCAATTCGAGGACATGACCGCCCTGGTGGTGATCCGTCGCTCCGACCGCAAGCTGATGTCGAAGTTCGGCCGCAAGGACGCCTACGTCGGAGGCTTCTGGTGGGCCAGCCCGGACCGGATCGTCTTCGACGTGGCCATGAAGATCTGGTACGACGACACTCCGTCCAGCACCGGTGAGCTGTTCGCGATGAACGTGGACGGCAGCGAATCGAAGCTCCTGATCGGCGCGCGCGTGAACGACGGTATGGAAGCCGGCGCCGCCTTGGTCGATCCGCTCGCGGGCGACGACGACAACGTGATCGTCGCGGTCCTCAACACCAACGGCAATCCGCTGTACCGGGTGGACCGCCTGGACATCCGCAACGGTCGCAACCGCGAGATCACGCGGGCGCCCGTGCGGCGGGCGTCGTTCCTCACCGACCATGCGGGCGAAGTGCGCGTGGCGTGGGGCCAGGACGAGGACTCCGCCCGCCGCGTGTTCCTGCGCAAGGCGGGTGACGCCAGCGACGCGGAATGGTCCCTCATCAACGACGACGGGGTCAGCGGGCACCGGGAATGGCCGCTGGGGTTCTCGGCGGACAACCGGCTGCTGTACCTGCAGGTCGAACACGCACAGGGGCCGGATTCGGTCGTCGCGCTGGACATGGATTCGCGGGAGCGCCGGGAGCTCGTTCGCGACGCCGCCCGCGACCCGCTGAGCGTCCTCTACGAAGGTCGCGTGCCGATCGGCGTGAGTTACGACGGTGTTGGCAGCCAGCACGTGTTCTTCGATCCGTCCGCGGCACCCGCGCGCCTGTACCGCTCGCTGGCGGCCGCTTTTGCCGGCGAGGACGTGCGCATCACCTCGCGCACCCGCGATGGCCGCCTGGCGCTCGTGCAGGCGTGGAGCGACCGCAATCCCGGCGAGTTCTTCGTGTTCGATACCGTCCAGCGCAAGGCCGAACTGCTGGCCGCCCGCCGCGACTGGCTCAAGCCGGAGCAGTTGGGCGAGCGCCGGCCCGTGGCCCTGACCGCGCGCGACGGCCTGCCACTGGAAGGCTATGTCACGCTGCCGGCGGGCAACTCCGCCAAGGGGCTGCCGATGGTGGTGCTGCCGCACGGCGGGCCGTTCGGCGTACGGGACGCCTGGGGTTTCGACCAGGAGGCGCAGTTGCTGGCGCGCGCCGGCTACGCCGTGCTGCAGCTGAACTTCCGCGGTTCCTCCGGCCGCGGCCGCGCGTTCGAGAAGGCGGGCATGCGGCAGTGGGGCGCGGCCATGCAGGACGATCTCACCGATGCCACCCGCTGGGCGATCGGGCAGGGCATCGCCGATCCGCAGCGCGTGTGCATCTACGGCGGCAGCTATGGCGGCTACGCAGCGCTGATGGGTGTGGTGCGCGAGCCGGAGTTGTACCGCTGTGCCGTGGGCTATGTCG
Source organism: Lysobacter solisilvae (assembly GCF_016613535.2). Taxonomy (NCBI): domain Bacteria; kingdom Pseudomonadati; phylum Pseudomonadota; class Gammaproteobacteria; order Lysobacterales; family Lysobacteraceae; genus Agrilutibacter; species Agrilutibacter solisilvae. The sequence goes on along the minus strand of NZ_CP071518.1, from coordinate 3,859,971 downwards.
GGGTCTACAACCTGCGCTGGCATGGTTCGACCAACTCGGCCGACACCGGCCCAGCCAACCGCTGGAGGCGCGAATGGGTCGGGGAAGGTCCGATGCTGGCTGCCGCTTCCCCGAATAATCTCGCCGCGCAGGTCAAGGTTCCCGTCCTGCTTGTCGCCGGTGGGGCCGATGACACCGCGTCGGTCAAGCACACCCGGCTCATGGAGAAGGAACTGCTCAAGGCCAAGGTCCCGACCGAATCGCTCTATTTCAAGAACGAAGGGCATGGGTTCTTCGTCGATGCGCACCGCCGGGAGTTCTACATCCGCCTGCTGACCTTCCTCAACGCCCATATCGGCGGCGGCCTGCCGGACCAGCCGGGCGCGCGCGCGGCAGGCCGGTGAGCATCGCCGCGTGCGAAGAACAAAGCGACGCACCCGGCGCAGATTCAATGACACCAATTTGTTTTTGGTCCGGCGTAAAACGCCGGACCCCATCTGGAGGAAATAGATCGTGAGAGCAGTTCGTAGTGGCTTCCTTATCGCCGCCCTGCTGGCGACCGCGCCCGCGCTGGCCGCGCCCGCACCGGTCGACGTCAATGCCTTCATCCGCAAGGACATCTTCAACGACATCCAGATCTCGCCGGATGGCCAGTTCTTCGCCGCCACCGTCCCGCGCGAGGACCGCACGATCCTGGTGATCCTGCGGCGCAGCGACAACCAGGTCACCGCGACGGTGGACGACGGCAGGCACAGCCACGTCGCCGGCTTCACATGGGCCAGTGCAAGCCGCCTGCTGGTGACGATGGCGCGCAAGTTCGGCTCGCTCGACAGTCCCGGTGGCACCGGCGAAATCTACGGCGTCGACGTGGACGGCCAGCACGCCGGCGTGCTGGTTGGCGGCAGCGCCAAGAGCCAGAACGCCAGGAAGAGCCAGTCCGTCATCGCCCAACTGGTTGATGACCTGCCGCACGACGACCAGTACGTGATCATCGGTGCGCACCCGTACGAGGGCCAGGCCTACACGTTGGCCGAACGCATGGATGTCCGCACGGGGCGTCGCACCACCGTGGCGCGCTCTCCGGTGGTGAATGCCGATTTCACCACCGACACGCAGGGCGTCGTGCGTTTCGCCGCGGGCGCCGATTCCAGCCGCCGGGTGAAGCTGTACTACCGCGCCGGTCCGGATGCGGAATGGACGCTGGTCAACGACGAGTCGCAGACCGGCCTGGACATGAGCCCGATCGGCTTCTCCCCCGACAACAAGACCGCGTACCTCGAAGCCGAACAGGCCAGCGGTCCCAATGCCATCCTCGCCTTCGACACCGTCTCCGGTGAACGCAGGCAGGTGATGCGCGACGATCAGTCCGATCCTGCGGGGGCGATCCGCGACGCCAACGGCGCAGTGGTCGGTTTCAGCTTCTACGATGGCGCACGGCGCACGGCGTTCCTCGACGAGACTTCGAGTGAAGCCCAGCTCTACCGGACCCTGGAAAAGACCTTCGGCCAGGCCGTGCACGTCACCTCACGGACGGCGGACGGCCGCAAGCTGCTGCTGCAGGTATGGAGCGATCGCGACCCAGGCGACTTCTACATCTTCGACACCACCGCCAAGACGGCCGAGCACGTCGCCGCGCGCGGCAGTTGGCTGGATGCCAAGAACATGGCCGCGATGGAGCCGGTCCGGCTCAAGGCCCGCGACGGCATGGAGCTCTACGGCTACCTCACGCTCCCCGCCGGTTCGTCGGGCAAGAACCTGCCGATGATCGTCAATCCGCACGGCGGACCCTTCGGCATCCAGGATCTGTGGGGCTTCCAGAGTGAAGTGCAGATGCTGGCCCAGGCCGGCTACGCCGTCCTGCAGCTGAACTACCGCGGCTCCGGCGGCTACGGCGACGCGTACAACAAGGCCGGCGCCCGCCAGTGGGGCCTGAGCATGCAGGACGACCTCACCGATGCCACGCGCTGGGCCATCGCGCAGGGCGTCGCCGATCCGTCGCGCATCTGCATCTACGGCGCCAGCTACGGTGCGTACGCCGCCCTGATGGGCGTGGCCAAGGAGCCGGAGCTGTACCGCTGCGCCGCTGGCTATGTCGGTGTCTACGACCTGCCGGCGATGTACGACAAGGGCGACATTCAGGAGCGCAAGTCGGGCATCAGCTTCCTGGACGAATGGCTGGGCAAGACCGAGCTGGCCGCGTCCTCGCCCAACCGCCTGGCCGACCGGATCAAGGCGCCGGTGTTCCTTGCCGCGGGCGGCGAAGACAGGCGCGCCCCGATCGAGCACAGCCGCATGATGGAAGCCGCGCTGAAGAAGGCGGACAAGCCGGTCGAGGCGCTGTATTACGAAACCGAGGGCCACGGCTTCTACACGCAGGAACACCAGCGCGAGTACTACACGCGACTGCTTGCGTTCTTCGCGCGGCACCTGGGCGGTGCGCCGGCGGCCTCCGCCGCGGCTCCGTCGTCCGCGAAGTAACCGCGCACAGCGAAGCACTCCGGGGCGGGAGCGCGCAGGCGCTCCCGCCCTTTTTCATGCACACAGCGTGCTGCGTCGGCCTCTGCTGTCCTGCGCGGTACCCGCAACGGGGCGCTTGCGGATCCGGGTCCGAAGGCCGCCTGCACGTCGAGCGACCCGCTCTCCGCGCCGATCCGATCCGATCCGATCCGATCCGTCACGGAGCCACTGAAGGCGGAATCCACCGCAGGGGGATTCCACCGAAGGTGACACCCGCCGGGTGGGCCCTTACTTCACCCCGTGCATCATCCGCCGCAGCATCGGAGCGACCAGCATCGCCACGACCGCGCAGGCCACGCCCATCCCCATCAGCAGCATGAACAGGTCGGCGTACTTGGTTGCCGCGTGGGCGAGGTCGAGGGTCTCGCCTTCCGGGACCTCGATGGCCGCCAGCTTGCCCAGCAGGGCCGCCAGCGTCTCGGAGAATGCCGTGGCGAGGAACCACGTGCCCATCATCAGGCTCACCACCCGGGGCACCGACAGCTGCGTCACCGCCGACAGGCCGACCGGGTACAGGCACATCTCGCCCAGTTCCAGCAGCAGGTAGGCCAGCACGAGCCACCACACGCTGGCCATCTCGCCGGTGGCGCCGACCTGGTGGGCCGCGAACACCAGCGGCAGGAAGCTCAGGCCGCCGAACAGCAGGCCCAGCGCCGACTTGGTGGGCTTGGACGGGTCCAGCCCGCGCCGGTCCAGCCACGCCCAGATCACCGCGAACATCGGCGCGAGCAGCACGATGAACATCGCGCCCAGGTAGGTGAGCGAACCGGCGCTCTGCGGCAGCACGAGGGCGTCACGCAACAGCGCCACCACCATGGCCAGCGCGGCGGCGAGGAACATCAGCCGCGGCGTCGTCGAGCCCGGCGCGCGGTCCGAGATGGCCGCGCCCGCGACGAAGGCCAGTGGCGCCAGCAGCAGGGCGACGATGGACCACGGCCACGGCGTGCCCTCCCGGATGACCAGCGACGGCACGAGGTCCTTGGTGAGCAGGCGGTCGGTGAACGTCACCCAGGAGCCGTAGGTCTGTTCGTACAAGGTGTAGAACACCAGCGCGGCGAAGATCAGCACCATCATCGCGCCCATCCGCTGCGCCTCGACCCGGCTGCACTGGCGCGTCACGAAGCCCACGTACCAGAAGCCCACGGCCAGGAAGACCACCGACATCAGCACCAGCGCCAGCGTCGCCTCCTCGATGAAGAAGTCCAGCACGCCCGACCGGGTCGACAGCGCGATGACGCCCGCGCCCAGCAGCACGAACATCGCCAGTGACGGCGCCTGGGCGGCCAGGCCCTGCGTGCGCGCGTCGTCGCGGCGCCAGGCGTGCCACATCGTCCACACGATCCCGGCCAGCGCCATCACCACGATGTAGAACGTCCAGCGCACGACGTCGGGCGTCAGCTGGATGCGCGTCACGCCCCACATCAGCAGGGCGATCGGCGCCAGGCCCAGCAGCGACAGGGCGTAGATCGACCACTCGCGCCCGCGCGACAGCGGCGCCGGCGGTTCGGCGACGCCGCGCAGGTACTTGCGGCCCCACAGGAACTGGCCCAGGCCCAGCAGCATGCCGACGCCGGCCGCGCCGAAGCCGTATTTCCAGCCATAGGTCTGGCCCAGGTAGCCGCACACGATGGACGCGAACAGGGCGCCCAGGTTGATGCCCGCCACGAACAGCGAGAAGCCCGAGTCGCGGCGCGGGTCGTTCTCCGGATACAGGCGGCCCACGATCGTGGACACGTTGGGCTTGAGGAAGCCCACGCCCAGGATGATCAGCGACAGCGAGAGGTAGAAGGCCCACAGCGCCGGCTCGTCGCGCACGACCACGCCGTTCACCACGCGCGCCGCCTCGCCCTCGATCGCCATGCCCGCATGGCCGCATACGAGCAGCAGGCCGCCGAAGATCACCGATTTGCGCATGCCCAGGAAGCGGTCGGCGAGCAGGCCGCCGATCACCGGGACGCAGTAGACCAGGCCACCGTAGGCGCCCAGCACGTCCAGGCCCGCGCGATCGCCGAACTTGTGGTGCTGCAGCAGATACAGCAGCAGCAGCGCCTTCATCCCGTAGAAGGAGAAGCGCTCCCACATCTCGGTGAAGAAGCAGACGAACACGCCCTTGGGGTGGCCAAGGAATTCGTCCTGCGGCGAAAACCCCGGGACGGCGGCGGTGAGGGTCATGCGGCGCTCCGTCGGCCGTTCTGGAAGGGCGGGAGTATACCCAGCGTCACGAAACGCTCCCGAGGCGCCGGAATGCGCACTGGACTTGACCATGCCACGGCCTTAGCGTGTCCCGATTGCCTGTCCGGGAGGGGACATGAGTATCGAACGCGTTCCACAGCTCACATTCCGAGCCGTACTGTTGTCGATGGTGCTGGCGATGATCCTGGCGGCGGCCAACGCCTACCTGGGCCTGTTCGCCGGCCTGACCATCGCCACCGCGATTCCGGCGGCCGTGGTGTCCATGGGCGTGCTGCGCCTGCTTGGCGGCGGCACGATCCTGGAGAACAACATCGTCCAGACCGGCGCTTCGGCCGGTTCGTCGATCGCGGCCGGCGTGATCTTCACGATCCCGGCGCTGGTCATCCTGGGGTACTGGGACGACTTCCGCTATTCCTGGGTGCTGGCCATCGCCGGTCTGGGCGGCCTGCTGGGCGTGTTGTTCTCCGTGCCGCTGCGCAGGTCGATGATCGTCGAGGATCCGCTGCCGTTCCCCGAAGGCAAGGCGGCGGCCGAAGTGCTCAAGGCGGGCGAGAACCCCGGCCCCGGCCTGAAGATCCTCGCGCTGTCGGGCGCGATCGGCGCGCTGGTGAAGCTGGCCGCCGAAAGCGGCATGAAGATGATCCCGGACAACGCGGTCAGTTCCGGCTTCGTCGGCAAGTTCCTCGCGTACATGGGGACGAACCTGTCGCCCGCGCTGCTGGGCGTGGGCTACATCGTGGGCCTGAACATCGGCATCGTCGTGCTGTCGGGCAGCGTGCTTTCCTGGAACATCGCGATCCCGATCTACCACGCCTTCTTCGAGGCCGGCGATCCGGCCCTGGCCGCGCAGATCGCCGGAGCGAGCGCGGGCGACGCCGCCGGCGCGATCTGGTCGGCGAAGATCCGCTACCTCGGCGTGGGCGCGATGCTCATCGGGGGCGTGTGGACCTTGTTCTCGCTGCGCAAGTCGCTGCTGTCGGGCATCAAGAGCGGCATCGCCGCGGCCCGCAAGGGCAAGGGCGAAGCCGTCGCCGAAACCGAGCGCGACCTGCCGATGAAGTGGATGCTCATCGCGCTGGTGCTGTTCGTGATCCCGCTGCTGCTGCTGTACCAGGCGATCGTCGGCCAGTGGTCGGTCAGCATTCCCATGGCGATCATCATGATCGTGGCCGGCTTCCTGTTCGTATCGGTCTCGGCCTACCTGGCCGGCCTGGTGGGTTCGTCCAACAACCCGGTTTCCGGCATCACCATCGCCACCATCCTGTTCGCCTCGGTGGTGCTGGTCCTCCTGCTTGGCCGGGATTCGCCGATCGGCGCGGTGGCGGCCATCATGATCGGCGCGGTGGTGTGCTGCGCCGCTGCGGTGGGCGGCGACAACCTGCAGGACCTCAAGGCCGGCTACATCGTCGGTGCGACGCCCTGGAAGCAGCAGCTGATGCTGGGCATTGGCGCCTTCTCCTGCGCGCTGATCATGGCGCCCGTGCTGAACCTGCTGGCCGCGGCCTACGGCATCGGCGCGCCGACCGCCGAGCATCCCAACGCCCTGGCCGCGCCGCAGGCCACGCTCATGGCCTCCGTGGCCAAGGGGCTGTTCGGCGGCAAGCTGCCGTGGACGATGATTGCCATCGGCGCCGGCGTGGGCGCGCTGATCATCGCCTTCGACGAGTGGCTGAAGGCGCGCAAGGCGCATTTCCGCGTGCCGGTCCTGGCCGCGGCCATCGGCATCTACCTTCCGCTGGAACTGATGGTGCCGATCTTCCTGGGCGGCCTGCTGTCGTATTTCGTGGAGCGCAAGCACAACGTCGCCTTCGACGACCATGACGGCAAGGACCGCATCCACCGTCCGGGCACGCTGTTCGCCGCCGGGTTGATCACGGGCGAGGCGCTGATGGGCATCGCCATCGCGGTCCCGATCGTGCTGACCAGCCGGGCCGATGTCCTGGCCGCGCCGGCCGCGCTCCACTTCAACCAGTGGGTCGGACTGGGCGTGCTGACCGTCGTTGGCTGGTTGCTGTACCGGACCAGCAGCAAGGGCATGCCGCACTAGGCGGCTCATCCCTGCATCTGTCCCGGCGGCCCGCGTACGAACGCGGGCCGCCGTGTTTCCGGGGGCAGGGTTCCTTCGGGTTGAAATCCCGCGCGGGAATCCTGCGGGAGTGAAATCGCGCCGGCGCCTGGCGGGTGACCGCCGGCCTTTGCGGCCGGCCGGCCCGGCCGCCTACCATCGGGGCTTGTCTTGCCTCCGCCCGGAGTTCCGATGACCCTGCGCCACGCTGTCCTGTCGTTGCCCACGCTCGCCCTGGCAATCGCCGCGGCCCTGTCCTCGCCCGATGCCGCCGCCGCCCGCGGCTTCCAGGCCCGCGACCTGGCCACGCTCGATCGGGTGTCCTCGCCAGTGCTTTCGCCCGACGGTCGCCGCCTGGTCTTCGCCAAGCGCGTCGTAGATTTCGACGCGAACAAGTCTTCGACGTCGCTGTGGATGGAGGATCTGTTCGCGCGCGATGCCGCGCCGCCCAAGCGGCTGACGCCCGAAGGCTGGAACGTGAACTCGCCGGAGTTCTCCAAGGACGGCAAGTCGGTGTACTTCCTGAGCAGCAAATCCGGCACCCAGCAGCTCTACACCATCCCCGCCTCCGGCGGCGAGCCGCGCCGGCTGACGGATTTCGCCGGCGACGTGGGCAGCTACCGCTTCTCGCCCGATGGCACGCGGCTGGCCTTCAGTGCCGAGGCGTTCGTCGACTGCGGGGCCGACCTGGCCTGCAGCAGCAAGCGCATCGAGGCGCAAGGTGCGCGCAAGGAATCGGGCGTTGTCTTCGACCGCATGTTCATCCGCCACTGGGACGCCTGGAACGACGGCCGCTACAACCGCGTGTTCGTCACCGCAGTGCCGGCCAAGGGCATGGCGAAGTCGGCGACGCTGGTCGGTGCCGACGTGCATGGCGACGTGCCGTCCAGGCCGTTCGGCGACGCCAGCGAATACAACTGGTCGCCCGACGGCAGCCAGCTGGTGCTCAGCGCGCGCAAGGGCGACCGCCAGGAGCCCTGGTCGACGAACTTCGACCTGTACCTGGTCAACGCCGACGGCAGTGGTGCGGCGAAGAACCTCACGGCGGCGAACCCGGCCTGGGACACCGGCCCGGTGTTCAGCGCCGATGGCCGCACGCTGTATTACCGCGCGATGCGCCGTCCCGGCTTCGAGGCCGACCGCTTCGCCCTCATGGCGATGGACGTGGCCAGCGGCGCGACCCGCGAGATCGCGCCGCGTTGGGACGCGTCGGCCGACGAGATCGTGCTGTCGGAAGACGGCAGGACGATCTACACGCGCGCGCAGAAGCTGGGCCAGCACCCGTTGTTCGCGATCTCGCTGGACAACGGGGAAGTGCGCAACGTGCTCGAGGGCGAAGGCTCGATCAACGCCTTCGTGATCGCCGGCCCGACGCTGGCGTTCGCGCGCTCGACGATCAAGTCCGGCGACCAGCTGTTCACCACCAGCAGCGATGGCACGGCGCCGCAACGCGCGATCACCCGCAGCGCGGGCGAGATGCTGGGCGACGTCGCCTTCGGCGATTACGAGCAGTTCACCTTCGCCGGCTGGAACAACGAGACCGTCCACGGGTACGTGGTCAAGCCGTGGAATTACGAGGAAGGCAAGCAGTATCCGGTTGCCTTCCTCATCCACGGCGGCCCGCAGGGCAGCTTCGGCAACGGCTGGAGCTATCGCTGGAATCCGCAGACCTATGCGGGCCAGGGCTACGCGGTGGTGATGATCGACTTCCACGGCTCCACCGGTTACGGCCAGGCCTTCACCGACGCGATCAGCCAGCACTGGGGCGACCGTCCGCTGGAAGACCTGAAGAAGGGCTGGGCCGCGGCACAGAAGAAGTACTCCTTCCTGGACGGCGACAAGGCCTGCGCGCTGGGCGCGTCCTACGGCGGCTTCATGGTCAACTGGATCGCCGGCAACTGGTTCAACCGGGACGGTAGCTCGCCGTGGAAGTGCCTGGTCAACCACGACGGCGTGTTCGACCAGCGGATGATGGGCTATGCGACCGAGGAACTGTGGTTCACCGAATGGGACCAGGGCGGCACGCCGTTCGACGCCCCGCAGAAGTTCGAGAAGTTCAACCCGGTCAACCACGTGGACAAATGGAAGGTGCCGATGCTCGTCGTCCACGGCCAGCTGGACTACCGCATCCCGGTGGAGCAGGGCATCGCCGCATTCACCGCGCTGCAGCGGAAAGGGATCGAGTCGAAGTTCCTGTACTTCCCCAACGAGAACCACTGGGTGCTCAAGCCGCGCAACAGCGTGCAGTGGCACGACACGGTCAACGACTGGCTGAAGCAGCACATCGGCGAGTAACCGGCGCCGGTTGGCGCCACGAGCAGATGCTGGCGCGAAGACGCCCGGGAATCGCTTCCCGGGCGTTTTTGCGTCTGCGGGTCAGTTCGCCGGTGCGAGGGCCCTGCAGGCATCCGGGGCCTCGCGGCCCCCGGTGGGGGCCGGGCGGTCTCCTCCCCCATCCGGGGGAGCGAAAGTGGCCGGATCGTACCCCTGGGTCCGTAATCAGGAAGACCGGATCGGGTATTCGACGCGCCCCTGCGCGAACCCGGCGAGGTGGCCCCGAGATTCGGCCCGGGGTCTGCATCACGGGGGAGCCACCATGATCGACCTGGATCGTCCCAAGGGCGACGTGCAGTACCGGGGGACGGAGCGCCGCAAGGTCGCCGACCGTCGCGTGGGTCACGATCGCCGCGAGGAAATCCGCTTCGAGCTGGACAAGGAAGACCGCCGCAGCGGCAAGGACCGCCGCAAGCGCACGGGCTGGGACGGCCAGCTGTTGCGTTGATCCCCAGTCACGGCGGTCCGCCTCGGCGGGCAGCGGCGATCAGGCCCCGGCCGTGAAGGCCGGCAGGCCCCGCGCGGGCGGGCTGATCTCCATCTGACGGGGCGCCAGCGGGCCAGGCCCGTAGCCCTCTCGCCCGGCTAGCAGCAGCGCGACCGGCCGCGCCCGTAGCGGGCTGCCACCCGGTCCCGGAAATAGCCCTCGCGATCCATCGGCGTCCTATCCGGATGATGGGCGCGCATGTGGGCCGCGTACTGCTCATAGTCGCCGATGCCGATGGCCAGGCGCGCGGTGTCGCGCGCCCGCCGCCACAACGCGGCGAGGCGACCGGTCAGCGGGCCGCGCAACCGGTTCACGCCTTGGCCGCCATGCTGTCGAGCGGCACGTAATCGCTCTCGCGCGCGGTGGGAGCCTGCGCCCGCAGGGCGTGCAGCGCAGCGCGGATGCCGAAGCACACGGTCGCCACCAGCACGGCCATGAACAACGCGCACATCGCCACGTCGATGTGGTAGTTCAGCACGACGCGCTGCATCTCTTCCATCGACTTGGCCGGCGCCAGCACTTCTCCGCGCGCGGCAGCGTCGGCGAAACGGCGTGCGCTGGCCAGCATCCCGATCTTGGGGTCGTCGTGGAAGATCTTCTGCCAGCCGGCGGTCAGCGTGCACAGCAGCAGCCACGCCGTGGGCACCAGCGGCACCCACAGGAACCGCTGCCGCTTCATCTTCACCATCACCACGCAGCAGAAGATCAGCGCGATGCCCGCGAGCATCTGGTTGGCGATGCCGAACAACGGCCACAGCGTGTTGATGCCGCCCAGCGGATCCACCACGCCCTGGTACAGGAACCAACCCCAGCCGGCGACGGCCAGGCCGGTGCACAGCACGTTCGCCGCCCAGTTCTCGGTGCGCGCCAGCGGGGCATGCACCATGCCCAGCGTGTCCTGGATCATGAAGCGCGCCACGCGCGTGCCGGCGTCGAGCGTGGTGAGGATGAACAAGGCTTCGAACAGGATCGCGTAGTGGTACCAGAACGCCTTCATGCCCTGGCCGCCGAACAGGCCTTCCAGGATCTGGGACATCCCCACCGCCAGTGTCGGCGCGCCGCCGGTGCGCGAGAGGATGGTCTCCTCTCCAATCTCCCTGGCCGCCAGCGCCAGCGTGTCCGGCGTGACGACGAACCCCCACGAGGCGATCGCGGTGGCGGCCGATTCGACGGTGGTGCCAATCGCCGCGGCCGGCGCGTTCATCGCGAAATACACGCCCGGCTGCAGCACGCAGGCAGCGATCAGAGCCATCACCGCGACGAAAGCTTCCATCAGCATGCCGCCGTAACCCAGCAGCGGAATGTGGGCTTCGCTGGCGACCATCTTGGGGGTCGTGCCGGAACTGACGAGCGCGTGGAAGCCGGACACCGCGCCGCAGGCGATCGTGATGAACAGGAACGGGAACAGTTCGCCGCTGAATACCGGGCCGGTGCCGTCGACGAAGCGGGTGACGGCCGGCATCTGCAGCTGCGGCATCGCGATGCCGATCGCCACCGCCAGCAGGATGACCGTGCCGATCTTCAGGAACGTGCTGAGGTAATCGCGCGGCGCCAGCAGCAGCCAAACCGGCAAAACTGCCGCGATGAAGCCGTAGCCGATCAGCAGCCACGCCAGCGTGGTGCCTTGCAGGCGGAAGATCGCCGCCCATTCGGGAGCCGCCGCGATCCGGCCACCGCCCCAGATCGTCAGCAGCAGCAGCGCCAGCCCGATGATCGAGACTTCCAGGATGCGGCCGGGCCGGAAGAGACGCAGGTACAGCCCCATCAGCACCGCGATCGGCACCGTCATCGCGACGGTGAAGGTGCCCCACGGGCTCTGCGCCAGTGCCTTGACGACGACCAGCGCCAGCACCGCCAGCAGGATGACCATGATCATCAGGATGCCGATCATCGCGGTGACGCCGGCGGCCGCGCCCATTTCCGCGCGGATCATCTCGCCCAGTGAACGGCCGTCGCGCCGCGTGGAGAAGAACAGCACCAGCATGTCCTGCACCGCACCGGCCAGCACGACGCCGGCCAGGATCCACAAGGTGCCGGGCAGGTAGCCCATCTGCGCGGCCAGCACGGGTCCCACCAGGGGGCCCGCGCCGGCGATGGCGGCGAAATGATGGCCGAACAATACGCTGCGGTCGGTGGGGACGTAATCGAGCCCGTCGTTGCGGCGCCATGCCGGTGTCGCGCGCGCGGGGTCGATCCCCAGCGCGGTATGCGCCACGAATCGACCGTAGAACCGGTAGGCGATGGCAAAGGTCGAGACCGCGGCGGCCACCAGCCACAGTGCGCTGATGGTCTCGCCGCGGTGCAGCGCGACCACGCCCAGGCTGGCGGCGGCCAACAGGGCGACCAGTGTCCAACCAATCCAGTGCAACCTGCTCATGGGCAACCGCGGCATTGCGTCCGGGCGGACAAGGCCCGAAGCGTCGCCTGTGCGCGGGTGCAGGTCAACGGCCGCCGGAAGCGGGTGCGCCGCGCCACGCGGGGCGCGTCAGGTGCACCAGAGGTGGACGCCCGGGTTCAGAGCCACTTGGCCCGCTTGAACATCACGTACAGAACGCCGCAGACCATCGTCATGGCGCCGATCAGTATCCAATAGCTGTGGCGGCCCTCCAGTTCCGGCATGTGGGTGAAGTTCATGCCGTACCAGCTGGCGATCAGCGTGGGCGCGGCCAGCAGCGCCGCCCAGGCGCCGAGTCGCTTGACCACTTCGCCCTGGCGCACGGTCACCAGCGACAGGTTCACCGTCATCGCCGCGGTGAGCATCTCGCGCAGGGTGTCGGTGGATTCATTGATGCGCAGCGTGTGGTCGTGCACGTCGCGGAAGTAGAGCTGGATCTCGCCGTTGATCAGCGTCGTGCGCGCGCGCGCGACGAGCTGGCCCAGGATGTCCTGCAGCGGCGAGACGGCCATGCGCAGGCGGGTGAGCTCGCGCTTGAGGTCGTAGAGCTTCTGCACCGTGCCCTTGCGGAAGTCCTCGGCAAAGACGTCCTGCTCAAGCTCGTTCAACGCGTGGCTGAACTCATCGACGATCGGGGTGTAGTTGTCCACCACCATGTCCAGGATCGCGTACAACCCGGCGGTGGGGCCGTGGCGTAACAGGTCGGGTTCGCGCTCCATGCGTGCGCGTGCCGGCGCGTAGCTCGACGAAGCGCCATGGCGGACGGTGACCAGGTACCTGGGGCCGACGAAGATGTGCGTTTCGCCGAAGCGGATGCGGCTGTCGACCGTCTGCGCCGTATGCAGCGCGATGAACAGCGAATTGCCGTAGGCCTCGACCTTGGGACGCTGGTGGGCGTTGTGCGCGTCCTCGATGGCCAGGTCGTGGAGGTTGAACTCCTCCTGCAGCTTGTCCAGCAGCGACTCGTCCGGCTCATACAGCCCGACCCAGACGAAGCTGCCGTCGTCGACGGCGAGCACGTCGCTGATGGCATCGAGGCTGATGTCCTGCCGGCGGCCCTGGGAATCGTAGGCCACGCAATTGACGACGCAGGCGGGGAGATCGGCAACCTTGTTCATGTCCGAATCCTGCCCGCGGCAGCGGTCCGCGGCAAGCGGCGGCGCCGGGCGGCCCGTGGGCGCCCGTGCCTCAACGCGCCGGCTGCGAACGACGCCGAAACCATGCCCAGGCGAGCGCGGCGTGCACGGGTAGCAGCAGGGCGATCCAGTGGGCGTTGCGTTGCGGCATCGCCGGCAACCAGTGCACGAACATGCCGATGGCGGCCAGCGCGGCCATCGTCGCCAGTGCGGCACCGAACACGCGGCCGGGAGCGCGTCCGCGCAGGATGCGCCAGGCACCGGGCAGGGCGAGCCAGCCGACGGGATTGAGCAGGAAGAGATTGTGGTTCGCCCAGCCCATGGTGTGCTGCGTGCCGAACCACAGGAACAGCAGCAGCCCGCCGACGAGTCCGCCGAAGATCCAGAGCGGGATGGCGGCGGCCGCCAGCGCGCGCGGATGGCGCCGGCCCAGCCACAGCGCCAGCGTCCCCAGGGCCAGGCCCCAGAGGGCCCAGGCCCATGTGCGCACGGGACGCGCGACAGGGTCGGGCGGGATCACGTGCGGCAGCAGGGGCTGCGTCGCCCGCACCAGCGGGCGGCCGGCGGCGTTGCGCGACTCGCCGATCATGCGCGAGAGGTGGCCCGGCACGAACGCCTGCTGCCACAGGGTCATCGGCACGTCGGCCTCGGGGCCCAGGCCCAGATCGAAGCCGAGCCACATCCACGGCGCGGGAGAGGCCAGCCGCAGCGCTTCGTCGCGCCAGGTCAGGCCCTGCGAGCGCCCCTGCGCCTGCCGGTGGAGGCCGCCGCCCAACGCCTGGTCGACCGCATCGCGCACGCGGGTGGAACAGTTGTCCTTGAAGTAGTCGTACCGGTAGAAGGCGTTCTCGGGGAGCGCATTGCGCGCCAGCGCCGCCGCTGTCGCACGCGCCTGCGCGTCGTCCAGGTCCAGCCACTGGATGGCCACGCCGCGGCCTTCCTCGCGATAGAGCACCAGGTCGTGCTCGAACGGGACCGCGGCGAGCCGGTAGCGCATGTCGCCGCGCACGAATCGCGCGATGAAATCCGGTTCGGTCGGGTCGAAGAAGCCGAAGTTGTAGGAGATCGCCTCGCCGGTGGCCGGGTCGAGGACCACGATCGAGTCGTGGCCGAAACGCTCCCAGAAGATCTGCCCCGGCTGCATGGTCATCATGCCGATGCGTGGCGCCGACGCGGTGCCGCCTGCTGGCGGCGCCTGCATTTCGGCGGCCGGGGGAGGGGCGTCGCTGATCGGCCGCTCGACAGGCGTGCTGTTGGCGGGCGCGCGGTCGGCCGGCGTGACGCCCGCCGCCGCGGCCAGGGCCGGCGCCATTACGCCCAGCAGGCCGGCCAGGACGAGGACGGTGGCAATGCGTGCCAACAGGTGCCGCGTGCGCCCGGCACCGCGCGGATGGCTATGCATCGCCCATGACGTCGACGTGGAAGGCGTGCACGCGACGCGCGTCGGCGGTCGCGACGCGGAACACGAAGCGGCCCAGCGTGAGTTCTTCGCCGGTCTCGGGCAGGTGCCCGATGGCGGCGGTGATCAGGCCGCCGATGGTGTCGTACTCGTCATCGTCGAACTCGGCGTCGAAGCGTTCGTTGAAGTCGGAGATCGGGGTGAGCGCGTCGACCACGAACAGGCCGTCGGCCTGGGCCGCGATGAGCGCCTGCGGATCCTCAGCCTCGTCGTGCTCGTCGTCGATGTCGCCGACGATCTGTTCCAGCACGTCCTCGATGGTCACCAGCCCGGCGACGCCGCCATGCTCGTCGATGACGATCGCCATGTGGTTGCGCGACTGGCGGAACTCGCGCAGCAGCACGTTGAGGCGTTTGGATTCGGGGATCAGCACCGCCGGGCGCAGCAGGGAGTGGATGTTGCCGGGCCCGTGGTCGGCGACCACGCCCCGCAGCAGGTCCTTGGCCAGCAGGATGCCGAGTATCTCGTCCTTGTCGTCACCGTGGACGGGGAATCGGGAGTGCCCCGATTCGACGACGCGGCGCATCAGTTCCAGCAGGGAGGCCTCGGCCGGCAGGGCGACCATTTGTCCGCGCGGGATCATCACGTCGCCGACCGTCATGTCGGAGACGGCGATCGCGCCTTCCATCATCCGCAACGTGTCGGCTGCGATCAGGCCATCGGCCTGCGCGTCGCGCAGCAGCTCGACCAGGTCTTCGCGGGTGCTGGGCTCGCCGGACAGCATCGAACTGATGCGATCGAGCCAGCCGCGTCGTTCCGTGTGGGTACTACTGTCGTCCTCGGACATTGGTGTTTCGGCAACGCCCGGGGGAGGGGCGGGTGCGGGAAGTCTAGCGCGGACCCGGTCAGGGCGGTGCACACGCGCCCGCCGGCGCCGGCCTCATGCCGCCAGGTATGGGTCCTCGATGCCCATGTTGGCGAGGATCTCGCGCTCCAGTTGCTCCATGCAGATCGCGTCGGCCTCGTTCTCGTGGTCCCAACCCAGCAGGTGCAGCGCCCCGTGGACGGTCAGGTGGGCGAAGTGCGCCACCAGCGGCTTCTTCTGTTCCTTGGCTTCACGGGCGACGACCGGCGCGCAGATGACAAGGTCGCCGAGCAGCGGGATCTTCACGCCCGCGGGCAGCCCTTCGGGCAGTTCGGCCGGAAAGCTCAGGACGTTGGTCGCGTAGTCCTTGCCCCGGTAATGGCGGTTGAGGGCGCGGGCTTCCTTGGTGCCGACGATGCGGATGGCCAGATCGGCTTCGCGGATGCGGCTGTCCAACGCCGCGGCCACCCAGCGCCGGAAGCTCACCGCCGAGGGGATGCCGGTGCGCGGCACCGCGTAGCTGACGCTTACATCAAGTCGAACCGGGCCTACGGTCATCTGTCGCGTCCTGTCTGCAGTGCTGGAGTGGGAAGGGTGGAAGCCTCAGCTGCCGGTCTGGGCATCGGTCGCGTCGCGTGCATCGTAGGCATTGACGATGCGGGCTACGAGCGGGTGGCGTACCACGTCGCGGGATTCAAAGAACGTGAAGCTGATGCCGTTGACGTTGCGCAGCACCTCCACGGCATCCTTCAGGCCGGACTTCTGGTGGCGTGGCAGGTCCACTTGGGTCATGTCGCCGGTCACCACGGCCGTGCTGCCGAAACCGATGCGCGTCAGGAACATCTTCATCTGCTCGATCGAGGTGTTCTGGGCCTCGTCGAGAATCACATACGCGTCGTTAAGCGTGCGTCCGCGCATGTAGGCCAGCGGGGCGATCTCGATGACGTTCTTTTCCAGCAGTTTGACGACCTTTTCGACCCCCAGCATCTCGTACAGCGCGTCGTAGAGCGGGCGCAGGTACGGGTCGACTTTCTGGGTCAGGTCGCCGGGCAGGAAACCCAGCTTCTCGCCGGCCTCCACCGCGGGGCGGACCAGCACCAGGCGCTGGACGCGGGCCTCGTTGAGCGCCTCCACCGCCATGGCCACGGCCAGGAAGGTCTTGCCGGTGCCGGCCGGGCCGATGCCGAAGTTGATGTCGTGGGTCGCGATGGCATGCAGGTAGCGCGCCTGGTTCGCGCCGCGGGCGCGCAGGGTTCCACGCTTGACCCGGATGGTCACCTCCTGGGGATCGATGTCCTGGGCCAGGGTCTGGTCGGCGTCGTACTCGGTCAGGTGCAGGTGGATGTCAGGCTCGGTAAGCGTGGCGTCGCCCGCTTCGTCCCAGAGCGCGCGCAGCAGCCGTTCCGCCTTGTTGACCGATGCTTCGGGGCCATCGACGCGGAACACGTTGCCACGGTTGGCGATCTCCACGCCCAGGCGCAGTTCGATCAGTCGCAGGTGGCCGTCGAAGGGGCCGGTGAGGTTGGCGAGGCGCTCGGCCTGGGCAGGCTCGAGGGCGAATTCGGAAACGGTTCGTGAAGGCATCGGGGGAGTGTCTTCGCGGCCACGACAAGGCCATGTGGAGCCAGAAGCTTGCGCCCGTGGCGGGCGTTTGCAAAGCCGTGGGGCGCGCGCGCCGCCCGGTCGCCTTTTCAGGCCGGCGCGTGCAGTTGATCGCGCACCCAGGCCAGGGCAAGCAGTGCGGTGGCCGCGCCACCGAGTACGTCCCATGTGTAGTGCTGTCCGGTGCTGACCACGCTGGGAAACAGCACCACCACCGCGGGCCACGCCCAGCGGCGCGCGCGCGGATGCTGCGCGCAGAATCCGGCCACGGCCACGATCGGCGCGGTGATGTGCCCGGAGGGGAAGCAGTTGTTGCTGCCGTCGAGGAAATACAGCAGGCGCCATGCGGCATCGGTGGCCGGGTCGAGGTCGGAGGGCAGCGTCTGGCGCACGGCGTGGGTGGGCCAGATCATCCAGATGGCGGCGTTCAACGCCATCGATGCGGCGTAGGCGCGCAGGGTGGCCAGCAGGATGCGGCGGTCGCTGATGGACACGATGAAGACGGGCGCCAGCACCAGCAGGAGCCAGTAGGGCCAGATCGTCCACGCCCGCCAGCCCAGGGCGAGGTCGACCGCGGTCCGGGGCAGCGCGCGGGGCGCGGCCATCGGGAAGTAGTTGCTGCCCAGGTACACGGTGGTCACCAGCGCCAGCAGGGCCAGCACCCATCCGAGTCGGTGCGGCAGGGGGAGGTAACGGGGTGCGGTGGGGACTTGCATGGGGACGGGGCGGGTCGAGCCGGATTGGCGAGGGCGGAGGATGCAGGCTGGACGGCATCGGCGCCATGCACTTGAAACTAATTAATCAGTGAATTAATTTAAGTTCCATGAGTCCCCGCCCCCCCGCAGCGGGCCCGGCCCGGCCCAGGCGGACGCCCGGCCGCCCCACCCGTGACAGCGCCGACCAGCGTTCGCACCTGCTGGACTGCGCGATCGCATGCTTCGTCATGCGGGGCATCGGCGCGACGTCCCTGCGTGCCATTGCGACCCAGGCCCACGTGACACCCGCGCTGCTGCATTACTACTTCGGCGACAAGGAGCAGCTCCTCGCCGCCATCGTGGAAGAACGGCTGATGCCGGCCCTCGCGCTGGTCCGGGCCCCGGTGGCCGAGGCGGGCGAGGATGTTGCCGAACTGGTCGCCGGCTTCGTCAACGGCATGGGCGAGGCCATCGATCGCCATCCCTGGCTGCCCTCGCTGTGGGTGCGCGAAGTGCTCTGCGAAGGCGGGGCGCTGCGCGACGTGATGTTCAGCCGCGTCGCGCCCCAGTTGCCGCTGATGCTGGCGCAGCGTTTCGCACAGGCGCAGGCGGCCGGACGCCTCAATCCCGACCTCGACCCACGCCTGCTGGTCATCTCGCTGGTCGGCCTGACCCTGTTTCCCGCGGCCGGCGCGCCGATCTGGCGACGCGTCTTCAATGCCGACGACATCGACGGGAAAGCCCTGCGAGCCCATACGACCGCACTGCTCGACCGCGGCCTGCAGGTGCCACCCGGCCCCCTCGATCTCCAGGAACCGGAGGCTTCGCGATGAGGTCCACCCCGACGATCCTCTCCGGACTGCTGGCGCTGCTGTCGGCCGCCGGCTGCTCGCCCCCGCCGCCGCAGGCGCTGGGAACCCTGGAGTACGAACGGGTCACCCTGCCGGCGCCGGCGGCCGAGCGCATCGTCGAGATCGCCGTGCGCGAAGGGCAGCGCGTGGAGCGTGGGCAGACCGTCCTGCGACTGGAAGCCGTGCGCGTGCAGGCCGCGGCGCAGGCGGCCGATGCGCAGGCCCGCACGCAGCGCGAGGCGCTGGCCGAACTGGAAGCGGGCCCGCGCAGCGAGGCGATCGGCCAGGCGCGCGCGCAACTGGTGGCCGCGCAGGCGAGGGCGCGTGATGCCGCCGCTTATTACGCGCGATTGAAGCCGCTGGGCGACCGCAGCCTGGTGGCCGCCTCGGACGTCGACAGCGCAGGCGCGGCCGCCGCTTCGGCGCAGGCGCAGGTGCGCGTCGCGCAACAGGCGCTGCTCGAGCTGGAGCGGGGCACCCGTACCGAGCGCATCGCCCAGGGGCGCGCGGCCGTGGAGGCAGCCCAGGCGCAGGCGCGCGTGCAGCAGGTGAGCCTGGAGAAGCTCGACGTCACCGCGCCGCGTGCCGGCCGGGTCGACAGCCTGCCGTTCGAATTGGGTGACCAGCCCGCGGTCGGCGCCCCGCTGGCCGTGCTGCTGGTCGGACCGGCGCCGTACGCCCGGATCTACGTCCCCGAGCCGCTGCGCACCCGTGTCCGGGTGGGGCAGGCGGCGCGCGTGTTCGTGCCCGGCCACGAGGCCCCGTTCGCCGGCACCGTGCGCATGGTCCGCAGCGAGCCTACCTTCACCCCGTACTACGCACTGACCGGCAAGGACGCCGCGCGCCTGAGCTACCTGGCGGAAGTGGCACTGACGCCCAAAGCGGGGGAACTGCCGGCCGGCCTGCCGGTGCGGGTCGAGTTCGCCGATGCGCCCTGAGGCCGCGCGATGAGCGAACAGGCGCCGGCGATCCTCGCGCGAAGCCTGACGCGGCGGTTCGGCGACCTGGTCGCCGTCGACCACGTCGACCTGACCGTGCCGCGCGCCCATGTGTACGGCTTCCTGGGGCCCAATGGCTCGGGCAAGACGACCACCATCCGCATGCTCTGCGGCCTGTTGGCACCGACCTCTGGCGAGATCGAAGTGCTGGGTCTGCGCATTCCCGAGCAGGCAGAGGAACTGCGCCGCCGGATCGGCTACATGACGCAGAAGTTCTCCCTGTTCGAGGACCTCAACGTACGCGAGAACCTCGAGTTCCTGGCCGCGGTGCAGGACATCCCGCGGGACCGCGCGGCGCGGCGCATCGACGCGCTGGTCGAGCAGTTCCATTTCCAGGACCGGCAGAAGCAGCTGGCCGGCACGATGAGCGGCGGACAGAAGCAACGCTTGGCGCTGGCCGGCGCGGTGATCCACGAACCCGAACTGCTGTTCCTCGATGAGCCCACCAGCGCGGTGGATCCGGAGTCACGCCGAGACTTCTGGGAAAAACTCTTCGAGCTTGCCGACGCCGGCACCACCCTGCTGGTTTCCACCCACTACATGGACGAGGCCGAGCGTTGCCACCGGCTTGCCATCCTGGACCGGGGGGCGCTGGTCGCTGACGGGACGCCCACGCAGCTCACGGCGGAGCTTCAGGGACGCACGCTGGTGGTGCAGGCCGAACAACCCCGCCGCGCCAAGGAGCTGCTGCTGGCGCAGGAGGGCGTGATCAGCGTGGCGCAGATCGGCAACACCCTGCGCGTGCTCACCCAGGCCAACCACAGCGCTGGCGAACGGCTGCAGGCCGCGCTGCAGGCAGCCGGACAACACGCCCAGGTGGAGGGCACCACCCCCAACCTGGAAGACGTCTTCGTCGCCGCCACGCGCGGCCGCGAGCCGGCGGGCCGCAGCGAGGACCGGCCCACCCGAGGGGAGGCGGTGACATGAATGGGCGGCGCCTGTGGGCGGTGGTGCTGAAGGAATTGCGGCAGATGCGCCGCGACCGCATCACGCTGGCGATGATCGTCGGCATCCCGGTCATGCAGCTGATCCTGTTCGGCTATGCCATCAACCTCAACCTGCGCGGCCTGTCGGCCGCGGTGGCCGACCAGTCCGCCACCAGTGCCTCGCGCGCCGCGGTGATGGACATGCTCGCCACCGGCGTGATCACGCCGACGGCGCAGGCCGACACCCCGCAGGAACTGATGGAGCTCCTGCGCCGCGGCCGGATCAGCGTGGGTGTGCTGGTTCC
The DNA here is from genome assembly GCF_016613535.2 of Lysobacter solisilvae. Taxonomy (NCBI): domain Bacteria; kingdom Pseudomonadati; phylum Pseudomonadota; class Gammaproteobacteria; order Lysobacterales; family Lysobacteraceae; genus Agrilutibacter; species Agrilutibacter solisilvae. The sequence goes on along the minus strand of NZ_CP071518.1, from coordinate 3,839,224 downwards.
CCCCGACTACGAGCGCCGCCGCGCGGAAGGCCGGGAAGCGATCCAGGTGCTGGTGGACGGCAGCGACACCGTGGTGCAGAGCGCCGCAATCCAGCTCGCCCAGATGCCGCTCGACGGCACGGCCTACGTCGCGCCCCGCGTGCAGCCGATCAGCGTGGTGGCCTTCTACAACCCGGAGCGACGCTCCGCGGTGAACATCGTGCCCGGCCTGATCGGCGTGATCCTGACCATGACGATGGTGTTGTTCACCGGCGTGGCGATCGTGCGCGAGCGCGAGCGCGGCAACATGGAACTGCTCATCGCCACGCCCATCAGCCGCAGCGAGCTGATGGTGGGCAAGGTGCTGCCGTATGCGGCGATCGGGCTGATCCAGACGACCGTGGTGCTGGCACTGGGCCTGACCCTGTTCAAGGTGCCGATCCGCGGCAGCGCGCTGGATGTCTATCTGGCCGCCGTGCTGCTGATCCTGGCCAACCTGTCGCTGGGCCTGCTGATCTCGACCAAGGCGCGCTCGCAGTTCCAGGCGATGCAGATGACCTTCTTCGTCTTCCTGCCCTCGATCCTGCTGTCGGGTTTCATGTTCCCGTTCGCCGGCATGCCACGCATCGTGCAGTGGTTCGCCGAACTGCTGCCGCTCACGCATTTCCTGCGGCTGATCCGCGGCGTGATGCTGCGCGGGGCGGGCCTGCTGGAACTGTGGCCGGACATGCTGGCGCTGGCGGTCTTCACCGTAGTGATGATGGCACTGGCCATCACGCGGTTCCGCAAGCGACTGGACTAGCCGCGGGTCAGAGTGTCCGGTCCATCACCGCACGTCCGTCAGGGCATCAGGCCGGCGGGGTGCGCAACTGCCTGCGGTGCAGACGGTAGGTACGGATCCCCGATGCGAGCAGCAGCAGCATCAGGATGAGCCAGGCCCACGAGGGCACCAGGTCGAGCCATTCGGACTCGAACGGCAGCAGGTCGAGCCACAGGCAGCCGGCCAGCGCCGCCAGCACGAAGTCGGCGCGGGCCATGTTCCGGAAACGATGCGGCTGGCCGCGGGAAATCAGGGGGTGGCCCATTACGCAGTCTCCTGTGCTGCTACGGCGGTGACCACGCGACCGCGCAGCGAGTTGCTCATCGCCTCGGTGATGACCACGTCCACGAATTGGCCGACCAGGCGCGGGTGGCCCGGGAAATTGACCGGGCGCATGTTCTCGGTCCGGCCGGTGAGTTCGTTCGGGTCCTTCTTCGACGGACCTTCGACCAGTACCGACTGCACGCTGCCCACCATCGCCTCGCTGATGCGGCGCGCATTGGCGTTGATCGCGGCCTGCAGGCGCGACAGGCGCGCATGCTTTTCCTCGCTGGAGACGTTGTCCTCCAGGTCGGCCGCCGGGGTGCCCGGGCGGCGCGAGTAGATGAACGAGAACGACTGGTCGAAGCCCACGTCCTCGATCAGCTTCATCGTCTTTTCGAAATCGGCCTCGCTCTCCCCGGGGAACCCGACGATGAAATCCGACGAGACGGAAATATCCGGCCGCACCGCGCGCAGCTTGCGGATCTTCTGCTTGAACTCCAGCGCGGTGTAGCCGCGCTTCATCGCCGCCAGCACGCGGTCGCTGCCGGCCTGCACGGGCAGGTGCAGGTAGTTGGCCAGCGTCGGGACATCGCGGTAGGCCTCCACCAGCGAATCGGAGAACTCCAGCGGATGCGAGGTGGTGAAGCGGATCCGGCCGATACCCTCGATCTGCGCGATGGCCCGGATCAGCAGGCCCAGGTCGGCGACCTCGGCTGGCACGCCCTCGGCGGCGGGCGCGAGCGGGCCCCGGTAGGCGTTGACGTTCTGCCCCAGCAGGTTGATCTCGCGGACGCCCTGGGCGGCCAGGTCGGCCACTTCGACCAGCACGTCCTCGAACGGACGGCTGATTTCCTCGCCCCGCGTGTAGGGAACCACGCAGAACGAGCAGTACTTGCTGCAGCCTTCCATGATCGAGACGAAGGCGCTGGGGCCCTCGGCGCGCGGCTCGGGGAGGCGGTCGAACTTCTCGATCTCGGGGAAGCTGATGTCGACCTGGGGCAGGCCGGTCTCCCGCTTGGCGCGGATCAGTTCGGGCAGGCGATGGAGCGTCTGGGGACCAAAGACCAGGTCGACGTAGGGCGCACGCTTCACGATGGCCTCACCCTCCTGGGACGCCACGCAGCCGCCGACACCGATCACCACCGCCCGGTCGCCCTGCTTGAGCTGCTTCCAGCGGCCGAGCTGGCTGAAGACCTTCTCCTGCGCTTTTTCGCGGATCGAGCAGGTATTGATCAGGATCACGTCGGCTTCTTCGACGTTCTTCGTGATCTCCAGGCCGTCGCTGGCGGCCAGAACGTCGGCCATCTTCGCCGAGTCGTACTCGTTCATCTGACAGCCGTGGGTTTCGATGAACAGCTTGCCGCGGGGGGCGGCGGCCTTCGGGAGGCTCATGGGTGGACCTTTCTGGATGCCGGGAGGGCGGCGGTTAGTCCGCGCCGGGGAGGCGGGATTGTATCCATCCGGGTGCGGCGGCGATTTCATCACCTGGCGATCACTGCCGCTTTCGCATTCCCGGCCGGAACTTGAATCAGGTCTCGTTCATAGAAATCAAAGGGTTGTAAACCTTTTCGAATGGGGGGATATTCGCGCCATGAAGGGGATCTGGGGTGTTTTTCTCGTCGCGCTCACCACGTTGGCCTCCGTGCCGGCCGTGGCGGGTACCGTTTATCGCTGCGAAGGCGCCGACGGCGTGCGTGCCTACTCCAGCAAACGTGTACCCGGTGCGAAATGCGTGGTGGCCAGCCAGTACAAGGGTGGGGCCCAGGCCGGGCCCGTGTCCGCCGGCCCCGCGATGGGCAGCGCGACCCCCGCCAGTGAAGTGGTCGGCTCGCCCGCCCGCCTGACCCCCGCCAGCCTGTCCGCCCCCGCGGCCGTCCAGGCGGCGCCCCAGGCGCCCCGCGCCAGCGGCAGCAAGCGCCTCGTGCAGGGCCAGGTCTACTCGTACATCAAGGATGGCGTCCGCCACTATTCCAGCCGTGCGCCCGGAAAGGGCGTGGCCGGTGCCTCGACGGTGCGCACGATCCGCTACAGCTTCATGGAAACCTGTTTCGCCTGCGGCGCACTGCCGGGCGTGAACTTCGGCTCCATCCGCCTCAACACCGAGGCCTATCGCAGCGAGATCAGCGCCGCCGCCACCCAGTTCGGCGTCGAAGAAGCGATCGTGCGGGCGATCATCCATGCCGAATCGGCCTACAACCCGCAGGCCCGCTCCCGCGTGGGGGCCCAGGGCCTGATGCAGCTCATGCCGGCCACCGCGCGCCGCTTCGGCGTCACCAATGCCTACGACCCCGCGCAGAACATCCGCGGCGGCGTCCAGTACCTGGGCTGGCTGCTCAAGCGCTTCAAGGGCGACCTCTCGCTCGCCGCCGCCGGCTACAACGCGGGCGAGGGCGCGGTCGACAAGTACAAGGGCGTTCCGCCGTACTCGGAAACCCAGCGCTACGTGCAACGCGTGGCGGTCCTGGCCGAACGCTACCGTGGTGGTGGCACTACGGTAGCCAGCGCGGGCGGCACCTCCGGCTCGCGCTGATCAGGTCCGCCAGGCCCGTCGGGCGCCTTCCTGGCGCCTGAAACGAGGCGGGGTTGGCGGTCCACGCACCGCCGCGATTGTCGTGCCGTTAACCCTTCCGCTACACTTCGCCGTCTTTTGAGCCGCGAGCCGTCGCCAGTGGTGCCGGCCCTGCGGTGAACTTTGTTTTTCAGCTTTGCGGAGTGCCGGATGGCCAACCAAGGGGACAGCCCCGTCAACCAGGGCCGCCGCCGTTTCCTGACAGCGACCACGGCCGTGGTCGGCGCAGTCGGGGCCGGTTTTGCGGCGGTACCCTTCATCAAGTCGTGGAATCCCAGTGCCCGGGCGAAGCTCGCCGGTGCGCCGGTGACCGCCGACATCACGGGCCTGCAGGAAGGCCAGCGCCTGATCTTCGAATGGCGCGGTCAGCCGATCTGGATCGTCAAACGTTCCAAGGCCGTCCTCGACGCGCTGCCGACGCTCGACACCCGCCTGCGCGATCCCAAGTCGGAGAACGCGGACCAGCAGCCGGCCTACATCAAGCAGGCCAACCCGGAACTGCGCTCCTTCAAGCCGGACATCTCCGTGCTGGTGGGCCTGTGCACGCACCTGGGCTGCTCGCCGGAGATCAAGGCCGAGATCCGCCCCGAGCCGTTCGATCCGGAGTGGAAGGGCGGTTACTTCTGCCCCTGCCACAAGTCGCGCTTCGACCTGGCCGGACGCGTGTTCCAGGGCGTGCCCGCGCCGACCAACCTGGTCGTGCCGCCGCATTACTTCGCCGACGACAACACCATCGTGATCGGTGTCGATCCGTCGTCCTCCAGCAGCGCGGGGGCCGCGTAAGCCATGGCTAACATCTTCACCCGCACTGCCGACGGCATGATGAACTGGGTCAACGAGCGCGCACCGGCGATGATGCCGGTGTACCGCAAGCACATGACCGAGTACTACGCGCCGAAGAACTTCAACATCTGGTACATCTTCGGCGTGCTGTCGATCGTGGTTCTGGTCAACCAGATCCTGACCGGCATCTTCCTGACGATGCACTTCAAGCCCAGCGCGGCGGAGGCCTTCAGCTCCGTCGAGTACATCATGCGCGACGTGGAGTGGGGCTGGCTGATCCGGTACATGCACTCGACCGGTGCATCGCTGTTCTTCATCGTGGTCTACATCCACATGTTCCGCGGCCTGATGTACGGCTCGTACCGCAAGCCGCGCGAGCTGGTGTGGATCCTGGGCATGCTGATCTACCTGGTGCTGATGGCCGAAGCCTTCATGGGCTACGTGCTGCCCTGGGGCCAGATGTCGTTCTGGGGCGCCAAGGTGATCATCTCGCTGTTCGGCGCGATCCCCTACATCGGCAGCAGCCTGACCGAGTGGATCATGGGCGACTACCTGCCCAGCGACGCCACGCTCAACCGGTTCTTCGCCCTGCACGTCATCGCGATGCCGCTGGTGCTGCTGCTGCTGGTCGTGCTGCACATCGGCGCGCTGCACGAAGTCGGTTCGAACAACCCCGACGGCGTGGAGATCAAGAAGGGCCCGAAGGGCAACCGCTGGGACGCGCTGAAGCCGGCCGACGGCATTCCGTTCCATCCGTACTACACGGTGAAGGACTTCTTCTACGTGTGCGGGTTCCTGATCCTGGCCGCCTTCATCATCTTCTACGCCCCGGCGTTCAAGGGCTGGTTCCTGGAGCATGACAACTTCACCGAGGCCAACCGCCTGGTGACGCCCGAGCACATCAAGCCGGTCTGGTACTACACGCCGTACTACGCGATGTTGCGCGTGGTCCCGCACAAGCTGTCCGGCGTGCTGGTGATGTTCGCGGCGATCGCGATCCTGTTCCTGGTGCCGTGGCTGGACCGCAGCAAGGTGCACTCGCACCGCTACCGTGGCTGGCTCACCAAGGTGATGCTTGCCCTGCTGGCCGTGTGCTTCGTGTGGCTGGGCAAGATCGGCGCCGGCCCGGGTACCGACCCGACCGAGACCTGGATCGGGCGCGGCCTGACCGTCCTGTATTTCCTCTTCTTCCTGACCATGCCGATCTGGACATCGATCGACAAGACCAAGCCGGTGCCGGAACGGGTGACGACGCATGATTAAGAACAACCTCGTCCGCACCCTGGCCGGCCTCGCCGCGGGCCTGCTGGTGTCGTTCTCGGCCTTCGCCTCCAGCGACGCCAACCTGCTGCAGTCGGGCGTCGACCTGGGCGACCGCCAGTCGCTGCAGCGCGGCGCCGCGCTGTACATGAACTACTGCTCGGGCTGCCATTCGCTCAAGTACCTGCGTTACTCGCGCATCGGCGAGGACCTGGGGCTGAGCGAGCAGGAGGTCATGGAGAACCTCAACCTCACCGGCGCCAAGTACGGCGAGCAGATCGGCGTGAGCCTGAGCGAGGCCGATGCCTCCAAGTGGTTCGGCAAGATGCCGCCGGACCTGAGCCTGATCGCGCGCGTGCGTGGCAGCGACTGGATCTACACCTACCTCAAGTCGTTCTACCTCGACGAGTCGCGCCCGCTGGGCTGGAACAACAAGCTCTTCCCGAACGCGTCCATGCCCAACCCGCTGTGGCAGATGCAGGGCCTGCAGCACGCCGAGTTCGGCGAGCCGGATCCGAAGACCGGCGACCGTCCGGTCCATGGGCTGAAGATCGTCCAGCCCGGTTCGGTCGAGCCGGCGCAGTTCGACCAGTCCGTCCGCGACATCACCGCCTTCCTGGAGTACGCCGGCGAGCCGGCCGCCCTCAAGCGCGAGAAGATGGGCGTGTGGGTGATCTTCTTCCTGGTCTTCCTCACCTTCCTGGCCTGGATGCTGAAGAACGAGTACTGGAAGGACGTCCACTGAGTCCTGTCCCCCGAACGCCCGGCCTAGTGCCGGGCGTTTGCGTTGGGGCCCCTGCCATGGGGGGTAGCGACTTTTTTGCGAGGGAACGCTAGGCTCGGATAGTTGGCGACCGTCCGCGAGGGGTGGACGGCGTCTGGCGTCGGCGGCTCGGGACCGGGCGGCGACCGACTGCAGGAGCACTCGATGATGGCGGCTAGTCCACGTATGCGTAATGCCCTGACGCTGTTCTCGTCCACCGATTGCGTGCTTTGCCATCGCGTGCGGCTGGTGCTGGCGGCCAAAGGGGTCACCTACGATCTGATCCCGGTCGATCCGCAGAATCCGCCCGAAGACCTGGTCGATCTCAATCCCTACCACTCCGTGCCCACCCTGGTGGAGCGCGACCTGGTGCTGTATGCCGCCAGCGTGGTCAGCGAATACCTCGACGAGCGTTACCCGCACCCGCCGCTGATGCCGGTCGACCCGCTATCGCGTGCCCGCCTGCGGCTGGCCATGCTGCGGCTGGAGCACGACTGGGTGCCCCAGGTGCAGGCGATCCAGCTGGGCAACAAGGTCCAGGCCGAGGCCGGTCGCAAGCGCCTCAAGGAACTGCTCACCGCCTCGGTGCCGCTGTTCAAGGCCAGCAAGTTCTTCCTCAATCCCGAAATGAGCCTGGCCGACTGCGCGATGGCGCCGATCATCTGGCGCCTGCCGGCGCTGGGCGTCCCGCTGCCGAAGGACGGCAAGGTGATCGAGGACTACGGCAACCGCATCTTCCGCAACCCCGGCTTCACCCGCAGCCTGACCGACGCCGAGCGCAAGCTGCGCGATCTGCCGACCTGATCCGTGGCCGGCCCCCGGGGGCCGGGCCAGGGCCTGATCCGGGGCCTGCCTCCCGCTCCGGATGCCGGCCGTCCGCGCGGCGGGAAGGGGCGGCCGAATCGCACGGGACGACGGGCCGCGTTCGCAGTCCTGAACGGCTCGCGGGCGCTAGACTTCACCCATGAGCGAAGAGAGCAACAGCATGACCAGCCACCGCCCGTACCTGCTGCGGGCGCTGTACGAGTGGATTGCCGACAACGGCATGACACCGCACCTGCTGGTCGATGCCACCCGTCCGCATGTGCAGGTTCCCACGCACGCGGTCAAGGACGGCCGGATCGTGCTGAATGTCGCCGAGCGTGCGGTGGCCGGGCTGCAGATGACCAACGAGGTGATCCGATTCAGCGCCCGCTTCGGCGGCGTCAGCCATTCGGTATCCGTCCCGGTGGCGGCGGTCCTGGCGATCTACGCCCGCGAGACGGGGCAGGGCATGGCCCTGCCCGAGGACAGCGCGCCCGGCACCGAGGACGCCGTGGAGGAAGTCGAGGAGGGCATGACGCCGCTGGCGGCCGTTCCCAGCGACGGCTCGCCGGACGACGACCACGACCCGCCCACGCCCAGCCCGCGCCGTAGCGGGCACCTGCGCATCGTCAAGTAGCCGGTCCCTTGCCGCGGGCGCGGATCGTGGCTGCGCGCCATGGCTGCGCAGGCGCCGTCGGTTGCCGCCCGCGCGGCATCGATGGGCCGCGGCCTCATGGATCGTGGGGCGGCGTGCGGTACGCGAGGCCCATCCGCCGTGGTCTGCCATGGCCGGCCGCCCGCGCGGCATCGGACGTGTCGCGACCTTACGGGTTGTCGGGGGCGGGCAGCACCGGACCGCTGAACGCGACCAGGCGATCTCCGCGCAGGACCAGGCGGCCGATGTGGCGGTCCATGCCGTCGTGCGAATAGTCGAAGCGGAACGTGCGCTCGAAGCCCAGCCGGCCGTTCTCGTGGCGGCACAGCCGCAGTCCGATCGCATGGACCGAGTGGTCCAGCCACTGCACGCCGGCCGCCTTGCAGCTGTCGCGTCCAACTGATTCAGCTCGTTCAGCTGCGGCGCGGCTGGAATTCCAGAACGCGAACGCCATCGCAGACACGATCATCAATATGATTAAAGTCGGCATTCGGCAAAGGATGGCGGCGCATCGCGCGGGTCTCAAGCCCAAGTCTACGTTCTGCAGGGGGCGGCGTAACTTCATGAAATTGGTTTTTCCCGGCGGGGAACACCCGCAGGTTCTGCTCGGCCTTGGCGTCAACCGGGTCGGTTCCGATCCACAGGCCACCATTGTTCTCGATCATCCCGGCGTGCTGCCGCAGCACTGCCAGCTGCACGTCAGCGGTAACGGCGTGATGCTGGAAGTCCCGCCTGGCACGACCGTCAGCGTGAACGGGCGCCAGGTCGATGGCCTGATCGCGCTGCGTTCCGGCGACAGTGTCACTTTCGACAACGTGGTGGCGCGGCTGACGGCGGTGGAAGCCGTGGGCCTGCGTGGCCCGGAGCGCGCCGGTCCGGTGCTGCCCTCGGCGGCCAACGACGATCCCGGCGTGACGGCCGTACGCCAGGTGATGCCGATGTACGTCCTGCGCGGCGTCACCGGCGGCGCCTTCGGCCGCAGCTATCCGCTGGCCGGGCCGGTCACCATCGGCCGCTCGCCCGAATGCGCGGTGCACATCAACGATCCCGGCCTGTCGCGCGTCCACGCGCGCCTGGTGCCGGCCGAGGATGGCGTGCAGATCGAAGACCTCAGTTCCACCAACGGCAGTTTCATCAACGACCGCCGCGTGATGCGCGAAACCGCGCGTCTGGGCGACGAGATCGGCTTCGACAAGCTGCGCTTCCGCCTGGTCGGTTCCGGCGCGCAGGGCGAACCCATCCAGATCGAGGCCACGCGGCCGGTCGCCCGCAACAGCAGCGGCATGCCCTGGCTGTGGATCGGCGTGGCGGTGGCCGTGCTGGGCGCCGTGGGGACGATCCTGTTGCAGTGATCGTGCTGCGGTGATCGTGCTGCAGTGATGGTGACTGCATGACCACCCGGCGGGCCGACGCATGTCGCGCCGCCGGGGTTCCGCGGCATGGCCGCAATGTTTCCATGCACCGACGTCACGGCGTATCCCGCGTCATCGTGGATCCGTGGATCCGTGGTCCGTGGTCCGTGGTCCGTGGTCCGTGATGTGATTCGTGATCCGTGGATCCGTGGTCCTTGGTCCGCGGTCCCCGATGCATCGTCCATGCGACGCCTGATCCGGATGACTGATCCCAACCCCTGGGCGCGACCGCGGCGATCGCACTGCGATCCAGCCGCCGCGCGAACAGGCGCGCTCAACCCGGCGGCGGGCCCAGCTTGAGCGACAGGTCGATCGCGCGCACGTGCTTGGTGAGCCCGCCGATCGAGATGAAGTCCACGCCGTCCTCCGCAATGCCACGCAGCGTGGTCATGTCGACGCCGCCGGAAACCTCCAGCGGAATGCGCGGGGTCACCGCGGCGGCGATGCGGACCGCCTCGCGGCGCATGGCCGGGTCGAAGTCGTCGATCAGGATCCTGTCGCAGCCTTCATGCAGGGCTTCGGCCAGCTGCGCCAGCGTCTCGACCTCCACGATCAGCGGCAGGCCGGCATGCATCGACCGCGCGGCCCGGATGGCGGCGGTGATCGAGCCGGCGGCGCGCACGTGGTTTTCCTTCAGCATCACCGCGTCGAACAGGCCGTGGCGGTGATTGACGCCGCCGCCCACGCGGACCGCGTACTTCTGCGCCGCGCGCAGGCCGGGGATGGTCTTGCGCGTGTCCAGGATGCGGGCGCCGGTGCCTCTGACGGCATCCACGTAGGCGGCCGTAGTGGTGGCCGTCGCCGACAGCGTCTGCATGAAATTGAGCGAGGCGCGCTCGGCGCTCACCAGCGCCCGGGCCCGGCCCTCCAGCGTGGCCAGCACGGTGCCGGCCGGCACGCGGTCGCCTTCGGCCACGCGCCAGTGGATGCGGACCTGCGGATCCAGCGCGCGGTGGCAGGCATCGAACCAGGGACGCCCGCACACGACGGCGTCCTCCTTGCACAGCAGGTAGGCGATATCGGCCGCATCGGGCAGCAGGGACGCGGTGACGTCGCCGCTGCCGATGTCCTCGGCGAGGGCCCGCGCGACGTCGCCCTCGACGGTGTCGGGCGGGGAAAGGGCCGAGGAGTTCATGGCGACCTCAGGCGGCCGGGAAGCCGGCGATCTGCTGGGTGCCGATGGCTTCCTCGACCAGCAGGACCGGGATGCCGTCGTCGACGCGGTAGACGGTGCGCCGGTCGCGGGTGACCAGGGCCTCGTGCACCGGCGCGGTCTGCGCCTGTCCGTCGCCACGCAGCACGCCGCCCGCCTCGATGGCCGCGTTCAGCGCCTGCAGGCCGCGTCCCTCGAGCATCGCCAGCGGCTGGCGGGTGGAGGGGCAGACGAGCAGGTCCAGCAGTTTGCGTTCCATGGCGGTGCCCAGGGGCGGTGGGGCCGGTAGAATAACGTTCTTTGACAGCGGCGTTCGCCGCCGGAAACCGTCATGACCAGCACCGGGGCCACGTCGCCCGAATCGCCACTTGTCGGCATCGTCATGGGCTCGCGCTCGGATTGGGAGACGATGCAGCACGCGGCCGCGCGCCTGGAAGCGCTGGGCGTTCCGCACGAAGTGCGCGTGGTCTCGGCGCACCGCACGCCCGACGTGCTCTTCAGTTATGCGCAGGAAGCCTCGGGCCGCGGATTGCGCGCGATCATCGCCGGCGCCGGCGGCGCGGCGCACCTGCCGGGCATGCTGGCGGCCAAGACCGCCGTGCCGGTGCTGGGCGTGCCGGTGCAGAGCAAGGCGCTCAATGGCATGGATTCGCTGCTGTCGATCGTGCAGATGCCCGCGGGCATCCCGGTGGCGACCTTCGCCATCGGCAACGCCGGCGCGGCGAACGCGGCGCTGTTTGCCGCGGCCATGCTGGCCAGTGAACATCCCGCCATCGGCCATGCACTGGAGTCCTTCCGTACCCGGCAGACGCAGGACGTGCTCGCCAACGACGATCCGCGTCAATGACCACAGTCGGCATCCTCGGCGGCGGCCAGCTCGCCCGCATGATGGCCCTGGCCGGCGCGCCGCTGGGCCTGCGCTTCCTGGTGATGGACACGGTGGCCGATGCCTGCGCCGGGCAGTTCGCGCCCCTGATCGTGGGCGACTGGCGCGACGAGCGCGCGCTGTCGGAGTTCGCCTCCCGCGTCGACGTGGCGACCTTCGATTTCGAGAACGTGCCGGCCGAGTCCGCGCAGTGGCTGGCGCAGCGCATTCCGGTGTTCCCCAGCCCGCGCGCGCTGGCCGTCGCACAGGACCGCCTGGCCGAGAAAACCCTCTTCCGCGAACTGGACATCCCGGTGCCGGAGTTTGCCGACATCACCTCGCGCGCCGACCTCGACGCGGCGATCGCCAGGCTCGGCACGCCCTGCATCCTGAAGACGCGCCGGCTCGGCTACGACGGCAAGGGTCAGTTCCGCATCCGCAGTGCAGCCGACACCGATGCGGCCTGGGCCGCGCTGGGCGCGCAGGCCGGCACCGTGGGCCTGATCCTGGAAGGCTTCGTCAGCTTCGACCGGGAACTGAGCGTGGTCGCCGTGCGCGGCCGCGACGGGGAATTCCGCATCTGGCCGCTCACCGAAAACTGGCACGTCGACGGTGTGCTGTCGGCCAGTCTCGCGCCGGCCACCGTGGATGCCGCCACCGCCGCCACGGCCTTCGAATACGCCAGGCGGCTGGCCGAATCGCTGGACTACGTCGGCGTGTTCGCGCTGGAGCTGTTCGCCTGCGGCGACGTGCTGCTGGCCAACGAGCTGGCGCCGCGCGTGCACAACTCCGGCCACTGGACGATCGAGGGCAGCGAGACCTCGCAGTTCCAGAACCACCTGCGCGCCGTGCTCGGGCTGCCGCTGGGCGATACGCGGATGGTGGGCCTGGCCTGCATGCTCAACTGGATCGGGCAGATGCCCGATTCGGCCGCCGTGCTGCGTGAGCCGGGCGGCCACTGGCACGACTACGGCAAGGAGCCGCGCGCCGGCCGCAAGGTCGGCCACGCCACCCTGCGTGCCGATTCCCGCGGCGCGCTGGCCGAGGTGCTCGAGCGCGTCGGCCAGGCCCTGCAACGGCCGGCCCAGGTCGCCCCGGTGGTCGCCAAGCTGCGCTGATTCCGGAACGGGATGCGTGGCCCGATCCGTCCGATGCGGATGGCGGGCCGGTTTCGCTCGCCGGTCCACCCGCGCGGCGCTGCCGGGCATCGGGTAAGCCAGCGCCGAAACGAGCACGTCTGGTTCCTGCCCGCGGGCGAGGGATTTCCGGACGGGGGCGAGTGATTCCGGTACGCGGGCGAGTAATTTTTGGCCAGCGCCGACTAATTTTTGGCCACTGGCGAGTGATTTTCGGACGCCGCCGGGTGATTTTTGGACGCGCGCGTGTCTTTTCGGGACGCTCGCGAGTGATTTTCGGACGCGCGCGTATCTTTTCGGGACGCGAGCGACTCATTTCGGGACGCGAGCGTCTGATTTTTGGACGCTCGCGAGTGATTTTTGGACGCGCGCGACTCTTTTTTGGACGCGCGCGTCCCGTTTTCACTAACTGATGGACCCCTTCAGGTCCTCGCGGGGGGGCATGCCGGGCCCGCCGCCGCGCCTGCCCGCGGAGGGCACCGACCGTTCCGACGGGGTGCGCCCGGCACCCGGCGACCCGGCCCCAGAACGCAGACGGCCGGGTTTCCCCGGCCGCCGCGTGCAGTAATGCCGTCCCGCCTTACTTCATGTTGGCGGTGACGAAGTCCCAGTGACCAGCGCATAGGGCGGGTCTCGACCCGCCATCGCCATCTCCGCCCCACCGCGAAGGCGTGATCCCATCCGCCCGGGCGGCGGGTCAAGACCCGCCCTATGCACGAAGGTGCGCGGGACACCCGCCATCTCCGCCCCACCGCGAAGGCGTGATCCCATCCGCCCGGGGCGGCGGGTCAAGACCCGCCCTATGCACTACGGTGCGCGGGACACCCGCCATCTCCCTCCTCCCCACCGCGAAGGCGTGATCCCATCCGCCCGGGGTGGCGGGTCAAGACCCGCCCTATGCATCAGGTGCGCGGGACACCCGCCATCTCCCTCCTCCCCACCGCGAAGGCGTGGAGTCCGGTTGGCGGGTCGAGACCCGCCCAATGCGCCGGTAGGGTGCGCAGGTCGATCCCCCCAGAACGCAGACGGCCGGGTTTCCCCGGCCGCCGCGTGCAGTAATGCCGTCCCGCCTTACTTCATGTTGGCGGTGACGAAGTCCCAGTGACCAGCGCATAGGGCGGGTCTCGACCCGCCATCGCCATCTCCGCCCCACCGCGAAGGCGTGATCCCATCCGCCCGGGGCGGCGGGTCAAGACCCGCCCTATGCACGAAGGTGCGCGGGACACCCGCCATCTCCGCCCCACCGCGAAGGCGTGATCCCATCCGCCCGGGGCGGCGGGTCAAGACCCGCCCTATGCACTACGGTGCGCGGGACACCCGCCATCTCCCTCCTCCCCACCGCGAAGGCGTGGAGTCCGGTTCTCCGGGGGGCGGCGGGTCGAGACCCGCCCAATGCGCCGGTAGGGTGCGCAGGTCGATCCCCCCAAACGAAGACGGCCGGGTTTCCCCGGCCGCCGCGTGCAGTAATGCCGTCGCGCCTTACTTCATGTTGGCGGTGACGAAGTCCCAGTTGACCAGGTTCCAGAAGGCTTCCAGGTACTTCGGCCGCGCGTTGCGGTAGTCGATGTAGTAGGCGTGTTCCCACACGTCGCAGGTCAGCAGCGGGGTGTCGTCGCCGGTCAGCGGCGTGGCGGCGTTGGAGGTGCTCACCAGGGCCAGCGAACCGTCCGGACGCTGCACCAGCCAGCCCCAGCCGGAGCCGAAGGTGCCGATCGACAGCTTGGTGAATTCTTCCTTGAACTTGGCGAAGTCGCCGAAGGACTTGCCGATGGCGTCGGCCAGCTTGCCGGCGGGCTCGCCGCCGCCGGCGGGCTTGAGGCAGTTCCAGTAGAACGTGTGGTTCCACACCTGGGCGGCGTTGTTGAACATGCCACCCTGCGACTTGCGGACGATCTCCTCCAGCGACATGTCGGCGAACTCGGTGCCGGCGATCATGTTGTTGAGGTTGGTCACGTAGGTCTGGTGGTGCTTGCCGTAGTGGAAGTCGATCGTCTCGCCGGAAATGTGCGGTTCCAGGGCGGTGCGGTCGTAGGGCAGGGGCGGCAGTTCGATGGCCATCGCGGGCTCCTTGGCTGGCGGTAGAGCGGGGTGGGGGACGCCGGACGCGACCGCGTCGGCAGGTTCGAGGCTTTACAATGGACATTGTATCCCCACGTTCGCGAACCCGGCCCCCTGGCGCCGGCGACGCGTCATTGCAGGAGTAGTCCATGTCTGTCATTGAGCGGATCCAGGCCGAGGTCGAGGGCCATCCGATCGTCCTTTTCATGAAGGGCACCGCGCAGTTCCCGATGTGCGGGTTCTCCAGCCGCGCCGTGCAGGCGCTCAAGTCCGCCGGCGCCAGCCAGCTGCATACGGTCAACGTGCTGGAGGATCCGGAAGTGCGCGCCAACCTGCCGCGCTTCTCCAACTGGCCGACATTCCCCCAGCTGTTCATCCAGGGTGAGCTGATCGGCGGCTGCGACATCACCATGGAGCTGTTCGAATCCGGCGAACTGGCCCGGATGATCACCGAAGCCCAGCAGCAGTGAGTTCCTCCGGCCTCACCTTCGCCGCCCTGCCGCAGCGGGTGCTCAAGGACCGCGTGGTCCTGGTGACCGGGGCCCATGGCGGCCTGGGCGCGGCGGCCAGCGTGGCCTGCGCGCGGGCTGGGGCGACGGTGGTCCTGCTCGGACGCAAGGTGCCCCGGTTGACCCGCGTGTACGACGCCGTCGTGGCCACCGGCCGCGAGCCGGTGATGTACCCGCTCGACCTGGAGGGCGCCTCCGCGGACGACTACGCGGAGATGGCCGGGCGGATCGAATCCGAGCTCGGGCGCCTGGACGGCGTGCTGCATTGCGCCGCGCAGTTCTCCGGCCTGACGCCGCTGGCGCAGACCGACCCGGCGGCGTTCGCCCGGGCGGTGCACATCAACCTCACCGCCCGCTGGTGGCTGTCGCAGGCCTGCCTGCCGCTGCTGTCGCGCGCGCCCGACGCGGCCCTGGTGTTCGCGATGGACGACCCCGGCCGCGTGAGCGGTCCCTACTGGGGCGGCTATGGCCTGGCCCAGGCCGCGCAGGCGGCGATGGTGACCATGCTGCAGGCCGAACTGGCGCAGTCGTCGATCCGGGTCAGCGGGCTGCAGCCCGGACCGATGCGCACGCCGCTGCGCGCCCGCGCCTTCGTCGAGGAAAGCGACGGCCAGGCCCGCGATCCGGCCGACTATGCCGACGCCTGCGTGACCCTGCTCTCGGCCGCCGGCGCCGCGCACCGGGGCCAGGTCTGGGCGCCGGCGCCCATCGCCGGCTGAGCCGCGCACGCCGGGTCGCCGCCTTGCTTACTTCGCCTTGGACGATCAATCGATGACCATCGCCTCCGCGGCCCTGCTGCTGTTCCTGATCCTGGACCCGCTGGGGAACATCCCGGTCTTCCTGAGCCTGCTGCGCACCTTGCCGCCACGCCGCCAGCGCATCGTGCTGGCGCGCGAACTGGTCATCGCGCTGGGCGTCCTGATGGCCTTCCTCTGGGGCGGCAAGTACGCGCTGGAGCTGATGCACCTGCGCCAGGAGTCGGTGTCCATCGCCGGCGGCATCGTCCTGTTCCTGATCGGGCTGCGGATGATCTTCCCGCCGCCGGAGGGCCTGATGGGCGAGATCCCGGACGGCGAGCCCTTCATCGTTCCGATGGCCATCCCGCTGGTGGCCGGTCCTTCCGGCATGGCGGCGGTGATGCTGATGGGCAGCAACGAACCCGGGCGCCTGGGCGAATGGAGCCTTGCCCTGATGATCGCCTGGGTGGCGACGGCCGCGATCCTCTTCAGCGCCACCTATCTGTACAAGTGGCTGGGCATCCGCGTGCTGACCGCGGTGGAGCGCCTGATGGGCATGCTGCTGGTCGCCATCTCGGTGCAGATGCTGCTGGACGGGCTCGGGACCTACCTGGCCAACGCCCCCACCTGAGGCCAACCGGTTCAGGGCGCTTAGAACCGCCGGTCATGACGTTGACATCCGTCCGTCATAGTATGGGTTAAACTGTCGTTAACCCGGCCGGGGTTTGGCCAGGTCTGGGGCACCCAAAAAAACACACGAAAGCGGGCCAGCCGGATGCAGGCCGGCTGGCTATCGTCAACGCTTTTTTTATTTCGAGGCTTTGCAATGACCCATTCCAACCGCGTCCGCATGTCGAAGCTCACGCTCGGCCTGCTCGCCGTCCTCGCTACTGCGCCGGCCTTCGCGCAGAGCACCTCCGCCGGCGTCGGCGGCCGCGTCACCGGTGCCGACGGCCAGCCCGTCGCAGGCGCCCAGGGTCAGCATCACCCACACCGAGTCGGGCACCGTCACCAAGGCGATGACCGACGCCGACGGCCGCTACAACGCGCGCGGCCTGCGCGTCGGCGGCCCGTACACCGTCACGATCGAATCCGCCGCCGGCACCAGCAGCCAGGAAGGCGTGTACCTCAACATCGACAACAACCAGGTCGACGCCGCCGTGGGCGCCGTGACCGAACTGGAGGCCGTCAAGGCCGTCGTCGGTTCCGACTACAGCGTGTTCACCGCCGACAAGATGGGCGCCGGCACCACGGTCACCCGCGAGCAGCTGGAGAACTTCGGCTCGATCAAGCGCGACCTGCAGGACTACGCGCGCCTGGATCCCCGCGTTTCGCAGACCGACAAGACCCGCGGCGAAATGTCCGTGCTGGGCCAGAACTCGCGCTACAACTCGGTCACCATCGACGGCGTGAGCGTCAGCGACACCTTCGGCCGGAAGGCAACGGCCTGCCGACCGAGCGCCAGCCGATCTCGATCGACGCGATCGACGAAGTGCAGGTCAACGTCACCAACTACGACGTCGCCCAGCCGCGTTACTCCGGCGCCAACATCAACGCCGTCACCAAGTCGGGTACCAACGACTTCCACGGCAGCGTGTATTACATCTTCCGCGACAAGGACAACGTCGGCGACCTCAACGGCGGCGACTTCGCCGCGTGGGAAGACGAGAAGACCTGGGGCGGCACGCTCGGCGGCCCGCTGCTGAAGGACCGCCTGTTCTTCTTCGCCAGCTACGAGAAGTTCGAGCGCACCGCCGCCGGTTCGTCCAACGGCCCGGTCGGCTCGGGTGCCTCTTTCATCGCCGACGGCGTGACCCAGGACGAGATCGACGAGATCGTCGACATCGCCGCCACCCGTTACGGCGTCGACGCCGGTTCGCTGAACCCGCCGCAGGACTCCAAGACCGAGTCCGAGGACAAGCTGGTCAAGTTCGACTGGAACATCAACGACAACCATCGCCTGAGCCTGCGCCTGAGCGAGACCGAGCAGGCGGTGTCGATCTTCCCGAACGCCACCAACACCCAGCGCATCTCGCTGTCGACCCAGGCCTACGTCCAGGAAAAGACGTTCCAGAGCCAGGTCGCCCAGCTGTACAGCAACTGGAACGAGAACTTCACCACCGAGTTCAAGGTCTCGCACCGTGATTACGAGTCGCTGCCGATCGTCAACGCGCTGCTGCCGCAGGTCACCGTCAACGTCAGCGATGACGAGGAAGACGGTTTCGTCATCTTCGGCACCGAGCAGTTCCGCCACTCGAACGTGCTGACCACCGAGACCTGGAACTACTACGGCGTCGCCAACTGGTTCCTCGGCGACCACACCGTCAAGTTCGGCTTCGACTACGAGTCCAACGACATCTACAACCTGTTCGTCGAGTCCTCGCTGGGCGTGCTGGGCTTCGACAGCATCGATGACTTCCGCAACGGCGACTTCGGTCCGGTCAGCGGCGTCAGCCTGCGCGACGGCTTCTCGCTGCGCGCGCCGAGCCCGGGCGCCAACCCGGCCGCCGAGTTCACCCTGGAGAACCTGGGCCTGTTCGTGCAGGACAGCTGGGCGGTCACCCCGAACCTGACCCTGCAGTTCGGCGTGCGCGCCGACATCCCGAACATCGACGAGGATCCGCGCTTCAACCAGGCGGCGTTCAACGAGTTCGGCTACCGCAACGACGTCACCATCGACGGCAACGAGCTGATCCAGCCGCGCCTGGGCTTCAACTACAACGTCGAAGCCGACCGTCCGACGCAGCTGCGTGGTGGTTTCGGCCTGTTCCAGGGCGCCGCCGCCAACGTGTGGCTGGCCAACCCGTACACCAACAACGGCCAGACGATCACCGTCTACACGATCAATTCGGGCAACACCGACAGCCTGACCGACGTGCCGCTGCCCCCGGGCACCACGCCGCGCATGGACTTGGACATCCTGGAGCCGGGCCTGCGCCAGCCGTCCGTGTGGAAGGCCAACTTCGCCATCGACCATGAACTGCCGTGGTGGAGCATGGTGGCCAGCGCCGAGTTCGTGTACACCAAGGTCAACGAAGCCTTCGCCTACGAGCACCTGAACCTGGGTGCCCCGACCGGCCTGGCGCCGGACGGCCGCCAGATCTTCTGGTCCAACGCCGCCAACGGCACGGGCACCACCCGCGCCAACCGCGACGGTGCGTTCAACGACGTGATGCTGACCAAGAAGTCCGGCAAGGGCGACGGCCAGAACCTGACCCTGAGCCTGACCAAGCCGACCAATGGCGGCGACTGGTGGTGGCAGACGGCCTACTCGTTCAGCGAGGCGACCGAAGTCAATCCGCTGACCTCCAGCCGCGCGCTGTCCAACTGGCGCAACCAGGCCGTGTTCAACCCGAACGACGAAGTCGAGGCCCGCTCGAACTACGTCGTGCGTGACCGGTTCACCGCCGCCGTCAGCTGGACCCACGCCTTCTTCGGCGACTACGACACCAGCGTCGGCCTGTTCTACGAAGGCCGCAAGGGCGCGCCGTACAGCTGGACCTTCCGCAACGACGCCAACGGCGACGGCGTGGTCAACGACCTGCTGTACGTCCCGGCCGGTCCGGACGACGTGATCTTCCAGGACATCGCCGGTGGCCTCACGGCCGGCCAGCAGGCCCAGATCTTCTGGGACGCGGTGGCCTCCAACCCCGAACTGCGCAGCAGCCAGGGCACGGTGATGGGTCGCAACGATTCGTTCTCGCCGTGGCGCAACAACTTCGACATGCGCCTGTCGCAGGAGATCCCGGGCTTCTTCAAGGGCAACAAGGCGATGGTCTGGCTCGACATCCTCAATGTCGGCAACCTGATCAACAACGACTGGGGCCAGTCGGATGAAGTGCTGTTCAACGACGGCGCCGGCGGTTTCGCCCGCAACTTCGTCGACTACCGCGGCATCGACCCGGCGACCGGCCGTTACATCTACCGCGTCACCGGCGCGCCGGAAACCTACGTGGCGCGCGACCTGCCGTCGCGCTGGGCCCTGCAGCTGGGCATCAGCTACAAGTTCTGATCCACGGACAGGTTCTGCGGATCAGTTCACCGATCCAGTCCATTGAAGACGGCCGGGCTTGCCCGGCCGTTTTCTTTTGTGGGAGCCGCTGCGCTACAGTCGTCCCGGAAAACACACGAAAAGAGCGAAGAAAAGGACATGAGCGAATCACTGGCAGCCATCGATACCTCCCTGCCCACCGTCAACGCCCGCATCCACCCGCGCGGCGGCCTGGACGTGCTCTCGCGCGACGAGGTCGCGCGGCTGCGCGACGTATCCAGCGGCGGCATGCACGGACTGCTTCGCGGCTGCGCGCTGGCCGTGCTCACCAGCGGCAGCGCCTCCGACGACCCGCGCGCCGCACGCGAGCTGTACCCACACTTCGACATCCAGGTCCACCAGCAGGACCGCGGCGTGCGCATCGACCTGGTCAATGCGCCGGCGATGGCCTTCGTCGATGGCGAGATCATCCGCGGCGTCGCCGAGCTGCTGTTCGCGGCCGTGCGCGACCTGGCCTACATCGCAATCGAGCTGGGCAAGGAGGGCGCGCGCGACCTGGACAGCAGCGACGGCATCACCGACGCGGTCTTCGGCCTGCTGCGCAACGCGCGCCTGCTGCAACCGTGCGAACCCAACCTGGTGGTGTGCTGGGGCGGCCACTCGATCTCGCGCGAGGAATACGTCTACACCAAGCAGGTGGGCTACGAGCTGGGCCTGCGCGGCCTGGACATCTGCACCGGCTGCGGCCCTGGGGCGATGAAGGGCCCGATGAAGGGGGCCACGATCGCGCACGCCAAGCAGCGTCGCCGCCGCACGCGCTACATCGGCATCACCGAGCCGGGCATCATCGCCGCCGAATCACCCAACCCGATCGTCAACCATCTGGTGATCATGCCGGACATCGAGAAGCGCCTGGAGGCCTTCGTCCGGCTGGGCCACGGCATCATCGTGTTCCCGGGCGGCGTGGGCACGGCGGAGGAAATCCTCTACCTGCTGGGCATCCTGCTGCGCGAGGAAAACGCGCACCTGCCTTTCCCGCTCATCTTCACCGGACCGACGACGTCGGCGCCGTATTTCGAGCAGATCGACCGCTTCCTGCGGCTCACGCTGGGCGAAGCGGCCACCTCCCGCTACCAGATCATCATCGGCGACTGCGCGCAGGTCGCGCGGCGCATGCACGAGGGCATCGGCAAGGTGCGCGGACATCGCATCGCGCAGAAGGACTCGTTCTTCTTCAACTGGTCGGTGGACGTGCCCTTCGAATTCCAGCGGCCGTTCGTGCCCACGCACGAGGCGATGGCGGCGCTCGACCTGCACCACGGCCGCAAGCCGCATGAGCTGGCGGCCGACCTGCGACGCGCGTTCTCGGGCATCGTGGCCGGCAACGTCAAGGAAGACGGCATGCGCCGCATCGAGGAATTCGGGCCGTTCGAGATCCACGGCGACCCCGACATGATGCAGTCGATGGACGCGCTGCTGCGGGCCTTCGTCGAGCAGCGGCGAATGAAGATCGCCGGCGAGTACCGGCCCTGCTACCGGCTGGTGGCGTAGGCAGGAAAGCACGGATCAGGCGTGCCGGGGTCGCGATTGCGGTCCCGGTGCGGGAGGCCGCGGGGAGGGCGCGCAGGGACTGCGCGTCAGGCAGTTCGACCGATCAGGCCCGGCGCATCAGGCCGGGCACGCATCTCTGCGAGAAACATCAAACCCGGTGCGTCAGACCCGATGCAAAACCCGGGTGCACCGGACCCGCATGACCGGCATGCGGGTGCCGCATCAATTATCGCAGTCGAGGTCGCCGGACCAGTCCGGCTTGCTGATCTGGCTGACCACGAGATTGCCGCAACGGTCGCCGGCCTGCTTGCCGGTCGGGGTGGCCGTGATCGTGTACGTGGTGGCGCCGGCCGCGACGTTGATGTTGTAGAACGCGGTGTTGCCGATGGTCGGATACGCGCCGGACGTGCAGGTCCCGCACTGTGCGTACGAGGGATTCTCGGCGCGCCAGCGTTCCAGGCCCAGCTGGATGCGGCCGATCGCCTCCAGCGCGTCCGCGCGACGCCCCTTGCGGGACTGTTCGAGGTAACTTGGGATGGCGATCGCAGCGAGAATCGCGACGACGATCACAACGATCATCAGTTCGATGAGAGTGAAGCCCTTCTGGCGCATTTGAGGTCCCCTTTGCGGCATGCGGACGATAGTAGCCCGGTCGCTGTCGCGGGTCCTAGCGCCTGTCATATGAATGGAGCCGTCCGTCCGTCGGTGCTTGAAGGGGGGGCGGGCACCTGCCTAGAGTCCTGCTGGGATAAATGAGGACTCGACCATGGATTCTCCCGCACGAGCGCGGACAGCAGGCTTCACCCTGATCGAGCTGTGCGTGACGATGGCCGTGCTCGTCATCCTGGCGCTGGCGGCGTTGCCGTCCTATCGCGACTTCAACGAGCGCTACCGCCTGCGCAGCGCGGTCGAGGACGTGACCAGCGTCATCGCCTCGGCACGGGCGGCCGCGGTCAAGTCGGACCGCGACGTGAGGATTTCGTTCGGCGGCAGCGCGTCGGTGTGGTGCGTGGGCGCCGCCGCGGCGGCCGAACCGGCCGGTGGCGCGCAGGGTGGGGCGGCCACCGCCTGCAACTGCGCGGGCAATGCAGCCGCCTGCGTCGCGGGTGACCAGCCGCTGATCGTGCCCACGGGCAAGCACCAGGGCGTGACCATGACGGGGCTTCCCGCCGACTTCGCCTTCGACAGCAAGCTGGGCGTGATCCAGCCGCTGGGAACCTCGTGCGCCGTGTTCTCCTCGCCCAACGGCGACTACGACGTCCAGATCAGCGTCAACGCGCTGGGCCAGACCACCGCCTGCTCTTCGGGTGGGCTGATGGTGGGAATGAAACAGTGCTCGGAAGTGGGAGTGGCGGCATGTCCATGAACCGCGGTCGTACTTTCGGCAGGCGCGCACGTCGCGCCGGCGTCCACCAGGTCCACGGCTTCTCGCTGGTGGAGCTGATGGTGGGCATGGTGCTGGGCCTGATCGTCGTCGCGGCGGTCGTGAACCTGGTCATGTCGATCATCCAGTCCAACAACCAGACGATCCGGGCCACGCGCCTCACCCAGGAGCTGCGCGCCACGACGTCGGTGATCGCGGCGGACATCAAGCGCGCGCGCAGCGTGGACGATCCGTTCCGCAATCCGATGGTCGTGGGCGGCAACCCCTACCGTCAGGTCGACACGACCACGCCGGGCTGCGTGCGCTACTCGTACTTCAACACCGATCCGGGCGTCACCAATTACTTCCACGCCGTGAGCAGCGCCAATGGCGCCGTGCTCCTGGCCACCGGCGCCACGGCGGCGGGGGCGACGTGCGGCGCGGGGACGCGCCTGAATTCGCCCTTCATCAATATCAGTGCGCTCACCTTCGACCGCAACGGCCGCCGGATCACGATCACCGTCACCGGCTCGCTGATCGACGACCCCTCGATCGTGCGCACGCTGTCCCAGACCATTTTCATCCGCTCCCTCGCCGGTAGCTGACAGAGGCACTCCTCCATGAACGCATGCCGCTCCATGTCCCCCCGCATCCGCCAGCGCGGCGCCGCACTGCTCGTCGCAGTGGTGTTCCTGCTGCTGGCCGGCATCATGACGCTCTTCGCGCTGAACGTCGGCGTCTTCGAGACGCGCAGCACCGGTAACGACATCCGCGCCAAGATGGTCAATGAAGTCGCCGAGGCGGGCCTGTCCCAGGGCTTCGAGTACCTCATGCGGCAGCAGTCGGCCATGCTGGAGGATCCCTCGCTGTGGCGGCTGTGCCAGCCCAACGAGCTGACCTTCCCCTGCGGCGCCGTGCTGGGCACCGTGGACCACGACCTGGACGCGACGACGGCTGAAGTCACGCGCCGGTCGACGATGTGGCGCCTGATCGATGGCGGCCATACCGACGCCAACTTCGACAGCGCCATGACGCCGGCGATGCTGCGGCTGCCCAACAAGCTGACGAACGTCGGCGCGGCGACCCAGGCCAACGGGTTCCCGGTGGCCTACGGCGTGGCGCCGGTGGTGTGCTTCGTCCAGCGGCGCGCGGTGGGTGAACTCAACAGCGCTCCGATCCGCTGCGCGCAGAACATGGGCGATGCCAGCAACCGTCGCCTCGCCACCTTCGTCAGCGTGGCGCGGATCGCCGGCGAGGGCGCCCGCACCACGCTCGCCCAGACGGTGGGTCGCTTCAACCTGGTCGACGACCCGGTCTCCAAGCCACCGGTGATCGCCTCGGGCTCGGTGGACATCACCGGCGGCCTGCAGCTGGTGACCAACCCCAATGCCGGCGGTCCCGGCGTGCCGGTGTCGGTGTGGACGCGCAAGGACGTATCCAAGACCGGTACCCCCAACACCTGCTACGCCGACGAGTTCTTCCGCTTCGGCGCCAAGAACAACGCACCCCCGGGTTTCGAGGGCGGCACGATCACCTGCGATACCTGCCAGTGCGATGGCGACAAGTCGCTGTCCTACGACCAGTCCGGCAACGTGCAGGACGAGGGCATCGACATCCTTGACGTCGAAGGCACCTCCGCGGTCAACGGCAGCGGCGTCAACTACAACGTCCGCAGCGACGCGCTGTCCTACCCGGTGTGCGAGTTCCCGCCGGACCTGTTCGGCCATGTGTTCGGCACCCAGGCCTGGCAGGACAACGACCACGACTGCTTCGCCGAAGTGAAGGTCATGCAGCCCTTCACCAACCCCAACACCGGCGTGGAAGTCACCATCGGCGCGGATGAGGCGTTCCTGTATTCCTACGCCGAGAAGATCGTGAATCCGACCGCCACCGGCCAGCCGCTGGCCACGCCGGAACAGGCCTGGGCCGGCGGTTACCCGAGCTCCACGCTGTCGGGCCTGATCTGGTGCCAGTCGAACTGCGACGTGGGCTCCAACACGCAGGTGGGCACGGCCGACAAGCCGGTGGTGCTGGTCATCGATGGTTCGGCCAGGATCCAGGGCCGCGTCTTCGGCCTGGTCTTCATCCGCTCCACGTCGGGCGGCACGCTGACGCCGGCGACCGGCTACACGTTCACCGCCACCCAGATCGCCGGCGGCGGCACCGCCACCCTCGACATGAACGCGGGCGCGATCGTCTACGGCGCGATGGTCGTGCAGGGCCAGGTCGACAAGGCCAACGGCACCGCCGCCATCGTGCACGACGACAACGTGCTCAGCGCGATCGGCAAGAATCCCAACAACAACCGTTACGCGACGCTGCCAGGCGCGTGGAACGACACCTTCTCGTACTGACGGGGCGCACGCCGATGAAACGCATCTATCGCACGCCTGGCCTGTCGGGTGGTTTCAGCCTCATCGAGGTGATGATCGCCGTGGTCGTGCTGGCTACGGGCCTGCTGGCCCTGGCCGCACTGCAGGCCAGCATCACCCGCGCCTCCGCGGACGCCAAGACGCGCGGCCGCGTGGCCGCGATGCTCACTGCCCGCATGGACGAACTGCGCAGCAGCGGGTATGACAATCCGATGCTCGATCCCGGCGCCGGTGGCTTGACCACCAGCACCACCGACGGCTGTGACGGCGACGCCACCGACTGGATCGACTGCGCCCGGGTGCAGGCCAACCTGGTCCGGCTCGACGTCAACCAGACCAACCAGATGTGGACCAGCGCCGTGGGCGCTGCCAGCTTCTCGCAGGTCAACGCACGGCCGACGACCGAGGGCGTGCCCGAGTTCATCCGGGTGACCCTCAACGCGACCTGGCGCACCCAGGACTCGGGCGCCACCGACCACACGCTCGCCATGACCTCCGAGTTCAGCTCGCTGGCGCTGCGCGATTCCCTGCTGCCACCGCCTCCGGCGTCCAACACGCCCACCGGCGGCCCGATCGTGCGCACCGACAACCCTGCCGGCCCGGGCGTCATCCCGGTCGCGGTGGGTGGTGGTGACGCCACGGCGGCCTCGAACCCGCGTCCGGAAGTCATCGGCAAGAACAACAACACCACCGTCGTGGGCACGCGCTTCGACGTGCTGACCTACAGCGGCATCACCGGTCCGTCGGTCATCCAGCGCCGCGTGGAAACCGAAGTGATCAAGTGCCAGTGCCGCCTGGGTGCCGGCGGCGCCAACCTGCCCACGATCTACCAGAAGTCGCAATGGCCCGCGATCTGGACCGGCGAGCGCTACGACCTCTACACGCCCAGCCCGGCCGCGACGCCGCCCGGACAGGGCCAGAACTCCGGTCCCAAGCCCAACGTCGACCAGAGCCCGTACTGCATGGACTGCTGCCGTGACCATTTCGACGGCACGTCCACCACCCATGCCAAGTTCGATCCCGAGCGCGGCGGCCCGCACAACCACTTCACCATCACCAATGCCGGCGTCCTCACCCAGATGGCGGCCAATGATGTCGATTACGTGGAGTCCTGCCGCCTGATCCGCGTCGACGGCTTCTGGCGCACCGCGGCGGACATGTATTCCCGCCAGTTCGGCCTGCTCGCGACCGAAACGGTCAACGGCAAGGAGGCCGCGACCGGCCTGCCGAACAACGCCTCGCCGGTGCCCACGGTCACCAACTATCAGGCGTTCGTGAAGAGTTACCTGGAGCAGATCACGGGCAGCAGTGGTTCGCCGCCGACCAACGCCCAGGCCAAGTTCGACGAGACCCCCCGCGGCCTCAACGAGCCGGCGGACGTCGACATCAACCTGCCCAATTCCCAGGACTTCCGCTATCTGCACGGTCGCGGCCTGTACCTGGACTTCATGGAGGCCAAGGCGCGCGCCAAGATCACCAAGATCCTGGCCGACACCGGACCCAACGGGGCATGCCCGACCGGTTCGGACAGGGCCGAGTGCATCCTGCCGTTCCTGCCGTTCACCACCATCAACGCCACCGAGCTGGCGACGTGGAAGGCCAGCAACACGACCATCCTCAGCGTCAACAGCAACAACCAGCTGGGCTCGGCCCCGCAGCAGCCCTCGGGCGGCCGCACGGCGGGCCTGAAGAAGGGCGTGGCCGACAACAACGTCAAGATCAACATGAGCAACTTCGGCCTGGCCGCGTCCAGCGATCCGAAGTTCCTGAACCAGCTTGGCGTGGATGACGTCGACGTCGCGGCCCAGGGCACCGACACGCAGGTATTCGACGTGGGCGGTACCAACGCGCCGCCCAGCTCGGGCGACGAGTTCAGCGTCAACATCGCGGGCGTCACGACCCAGGATCCGGACACCTTCTACACGGTGGCGGGCACGGATACGGGCGAGTGCCTGCGCGCCAGCCCGGTGGATCCGTTCCGGTGCGCGACCAACACCGACGCCTTCTCGGGCGGCAGCGTGGTCATCAGCAACTACTGGATCGAGCAGTCCATCACCCAGTCGAAGGTCATGACCTGCGGCAACAAGACCGGTACGTTCAACGTCGCGGTGCCGACGTTCTACAACTACGAAGTCGTCTCGGCCAAGATCGGAATCGCGAATGCCCTGACGCTCAGCCTGGGCACCCCGAACGGCAAGATCACCGAGAAGACCACGGCGACGTTTGGCCCCGAACTGATTCCGGGCGCGGTGGTCACCGTCACGATCCAGCAGGAGGGCAGCCCCGTTCCGGCGACGCTCGCAAGCTGCAAGATCACCGGCAACAACCCGGGCACGATCTCCGAAATTGAGTGGACTCGCCCATGGACACAACCCTGAGCGCCAAAGGTGGTTGACGGGACGGGGCCGACATCGGATCATATGCGGCCCCGCCCGAATAGCTCAGCCGGTTAGAGCACTTGACTGTTAATCAGGGGGTCGTTGGTTCGAGTCCAACTTCGGGCGCCAGGATTCAGTGATACGAGAAGGCCCACCGCAAGGTGGGCCTTCTTTTTTGCCTGCGCGGCAGCGCCAGCCCGGTTCAGGTGCCGGGTTTGCACCGCCAAGGGCATCGCCTGGACGGCGAATGCGGCACCGGGCGCACGCAATGCGCCGCTGCGATCAGCCTTCGCCCGACATGCAATCCTGCGCGGCCTGGGCCGTCGGCGTGCCCGTGCGCATCACGCCGGCATTGGACATGACCAGCGTCACCGCGTAATCCGTTCCCCGGGCGTCGCACAGGGTGAAGGTGACGTTGGAACCGGCATTGCTGCCGTTGGGCTGGAACACCAGCTTCGTCCGGCCACGCGTCGAGCGCAGGTGCACCCGCTGGTCGATCGCGTGGACCTGGTCCACGAGGGTTTCGCCGGGGTCGCGGGAGCGGTCGCCGTCCAGGTCGGCATACGCCATCCATCCCGCGTCCCAGAGCGTCTGGCCGCTGCACTGGAGTGAACCCCCGGACGGACAGACGATGACCTCGGTCCCCGTCACGGACGCATGGCGCACCGCATCGATCAGGGTGGCTGCCAGGTCGGCCCGTACCGAACCGGCGCTGGCCGCAGCCCTGGCGTGGCTGAAGGCGGGCAGGGCGATGCCCAGCAGGATCGCCGCGACAGCCATGGCGGCGATGAGTTCGAACAGCGTGAATCCACGGGAAAGGCGCACGGCAGGGCTCCTGCAGGGATGTCCCGCATGCTGTGGGCCCTGCGCGCGCGCCGTCGGCGGGCGCGCGTCGCCGCGATGGGTAGGAAAACGCCGCATCCGTCCCCATCACCGGGACTGGCTACACTGGGTGATGTCCGTCGCCCCCGCGAACCGATGAACGAACCGACCCGTCCCACCGCTTTCGAACTCGTGTCGCCGTACCAGCCTGCCGGCGACCAGCCCCAGGCCATCGAAAAGCTGATCGAGGGTTTCGAGAGCGGCCTGGCGCACCAGACCCTGCTGGGCGTGACCGGCTCGGGCAAGACCTACACGATCGCCAATGTCGTGGCGCGCGTGCAGAAGCCCACGATCGTGATGGCGCCCAACAAGACGCTGGCCGCGCAGCTGTACGGCGAGTTCAAGGCGTTCTTCCCGAACAACGCCGTCGAGTATTTCGTCAGCTACTACGACTACTACCAGCCCGAGGCCTACGTGCCCTCGTCGGACACCTTCATCGAGAAGGACAGTTCGGTGAACGAGCACATCGAGCAGATGCGCCTGTCGGCGACCAAGGCGCTGCTGGAGCGGAAGGACGCACTGATCGTCTGCACGGTGTCGGCCATCTACGGCCTGGGCGACCCGAACGAATATTTCAGGATGGTGCTGCACATGGTGCGCGGCGAGCGCATCGAGCAGCGCGAGCTGATCCGCCGCCTCACCGAGATGCAGTACACGCGCAACGACACCGAACTGCGGCGCGCGACCTACCGCGTGCGCGGCGAGGTGATCGACGTGCATCCGGCGGAAAGCGACGCCGAGGCCCTGCGCATCGAGCTGTTCGACGGCGAGATCGAGCAGCTGACGATGTTCGATCCGCTCACCGGCGAAACACTGCGCAAGCTGCCGCGCTTCACCATTTATCCCGGTTCGCATTACGTCACCTCGCGGCGGACCGTGCTGGACGCCGTGGAGGCCATCAAGCTAGAGCTGCGCGAGCGCCTGGAGCAGCTGTACGCGCAGAACAAGCTGGTCGAAGCGCAGCGCCTGGCCCAGCGCACGCAGTTCGACCTGGAGATGATGGCCGAGGTCGGCTACTGCAACGGCATCGAGAACTACTCCCGCCATCTCACCGGGCACATGCCGGGCGAGCCCCCGCCGTGCCTGTTCGACTACCTGCCGCCGGATGCGCTGCTGGTGGTGGACGAATCGCACGTCACGGTTCCGCAGGTGGGCGCCATGTACAAGGGCGACCGCTCGCGCAAGGAGACGCTGGTCGAATTCGGTTTCCGGCTGCCGTCGGCGCTGGACAACCGGCCGCTCAAGTTCGAGGAATGGGAAGGGCGTTCGCCGCGCGCGATCTTCGTCTCCGCCACCCCCGGCCCATACGAACTGCGGCACTCCGAAGGACAGATCACCGAACTGGTGGTGCGGCCGACCGGGCTGATCGATCCGGAAGTGGAGATCCGCCCCGTCGCCACCCAGGTCGACGACGTGCTGGGCGAGATCAACCTGCGCGTGGCGATGGGCGACCGCGTCCTGATCACCACGCTGACCAAGCGCATGGCGGAGAACCTCACCGAGTACTTGGGCGAGCACGGGGTCAAGGTCCGCTACCTGCACTCGGACGTGGACACGGTCGAACGGGTCGAGATCATCCGCGACCTGCGCCTGGGCAAGTTCGACGTGCTGGTCGGCATCAACCTGCTGCGCGAAGGCCTCGACATGCCCGAAGTCTCGCTGGTGGCGATCCTCGACGCCGACAAGGAAGGCTTCCTGCGCTCCACCGGCTCACTGATCCAGACCATCGGCCGCGCGGCGCGCAACCTGCGCGGCAAGGCGATCCTGTACGCCGATCGCGTCACCAACTCGATGCGGGCCGCCATCGACGAGACGGACCGGCGCCGGCAGAAGCAGGTCGAGTACAACCTGGAGCACGGCATTACCCCGCGCTCGGTGGCCAAGGCGGTGGTCGACATCATGGAAGGCGCGCGGGCCGATCCCGAAGCGCTCAAGACCAAGGGGCGCGCCCGCAAGGCCGCCGAGGAGGCCGCCGAATACGCCTCGCTGTCGCCGGCGCAGTTCGCCGCGCGGATCCGCGCGCTGGAGCAGAAGATGTACCAGCACGCCCGAGATCTGGAGTTCGAGGACGCCGCCTCCGTGCGCGATCAGCTGCGCCGCCTGCGCGAAGCGGGCTTCGCCGCCTGACTCACTTCTTCGCACGCGCATTTTGCGCGGAAGGTTGCCGGCCGCCCCGGTCTCGGGCTAAACTGCGCGCCCCTTGCTTCCCGGGCAGCAGCATCGCCGGGGGCGGGTAGGGGCGGTTAGCTCAGCGGTAGAGCACTACCTTGACATGGTAGGGGTCACAGGTTCGAACCCTGTACCGCCCACCAGATTCTGGTGGCATCCCTCGACGGGTGCGATGGTTTGAAAAATGGCAAAAGGCCGGGGAAAACCCCGGCCTTTTGCCGTTTCTGGGGCCCAAGCCCGGTCACCGCCCGGCCGACGGCCAACAGGGGAGGGCTTGCGCGCCAAGCCCGGCAAAGTTAAGTTGCCGGCGCGGACCCTGGGGAAGGGCCGCGAACAGTGTTGTCAAGGCAGCTGTCATCTCACCGATGGCCTGGTAGGCGCGCTTCAAATTCTGGGGGAACAGGGGACATGGACGTGCTCAAGCGCGCCGGCTTTGCTGGTTTTATAGCGGTTGTCTGTTTCGTTTCTGGTCTGGCCACGCCGTATTCCACGGCCCGCGCACAGGCCACGACTCCCCAGGTCCAGGCCCCGGCATCGCCCGCGGCGCCGACGGAAGCGCCGACCAGCATCGCTGCGGCCCGCCTGGAGGCGGCCGCCCGGCACATGGACCGCATCACCCGCGAGCTGCGCGGGCGGGACGAAGGCGGCGACACGCCCGATGACCTCGCCGTGGCGCGCAAGCTGCGCCCGCACCTGGCCGGCCTGCGCAGCCTGGACCTGGTCCTGCAGCAGGCCGCGGCCGAAGACCGCGCCGACATGGATCGCCTGCGCACGCCGTCCGGCATGCGCCAGAGCTTCGAGAGCGACGAGGCCCGCCTGCGCGAGGCCGCGGCGGCATTCCGCCCACTGGCCGAGCGCGTCGAGCAGGCAATCGCCTCGGGCAGCCAGGCCGAGGCCGACGCCGCCCTGGACCAGATGGCCGGCACGCTGGCCCGCACCGACGTCACCCGCCGGCCGGCCTTCGATCCGGCCACCCTGCGCGCCCAGCACGTCAAGCGCGAGAAGCGCGCTCCGGCACAGACCAAGGCCGAACTGCAGGAATACCTCGCGGTCACCAGCGACGCGCAGCCCATGGCCGTCGCGGGCACCGCGTCCGCCCAGATGGTGGGCACGCAGGCCATCCCGGAACTCACGCAGAGCGAGGAAACCAGCATCACGCCGCAGATCCAGGCGCTGGCGGACGAGCTGGGCCACAACCCGGTCCGCATCTACAACTGGGTCCACAACAACATCGATTTCGTGCCGGGCCACGGCGCGATCCAGGGCGCCGGCCTCACCCTGCGCAGCCGCCAGGGCAACGCCACCGACATCAACAGCCTGCTGGTGTCGATGCTGCGCGCCTCGGGTATTCCCGCGCGTTTCGTCTACGGCACCGTCGATGTGCCGATCGCCCGTGCGGTGTCGTGGCTGCGCGCGCGCAACATGAACGACGCGCTGGGCCTGGTGCAGATGGGCGGCATCCCCAGCACGCTGATGATGATGAACGGCCAGCCGCACGCGCTGCGGCTGCAGCACATGTGGGTCGAGGCCTTCATCGACTTCACCCCGTCGCGCGGCGCGATCAACCGCGAGCCCGACGCGTGGATCCCGATGGACGCCAGCTTCAAGCAGTACCAGCTGGCCTCGCAGCCACTGGACGTGCTGGGCCTTGGCCAATGGAACACGCAGACGGCGGTTGACGCGCTCAAGGACGGCGCGCAGTTCAACGCCGACGGCTCCTTCACCGGCCTCAACACGACCGCGTACACGAACTACCGCAACACCGTGGTCGAGCGCATCGCGCAGTCCACCGACCTCACGGGCCTGAACGACCCCGAGGTCGGCCTGGGCAAGTACGCCATCGTGCCGCACCAGCTGCCGGTGATCAGCGGCACGCTGCCGTTCGCTGTGAGCGCCGCACGCACGCGCTATGCCGCGTTGCCGGCGAGCCTGAAGTACTACATGGACGTGCAGCTGTTCGCCACGCAGCGCGACATCGCGTACGAGAATCCGATGATGTCGGTGCGCGTGGCCACGGTCGCGCTGGGTGGGCAGTCGCTGTACATCAACCCCAAGCCGGCGAGCGCTGAACAGGAACTGGCGCTGCGCAACTACGAGAGCAGCAACTCGGCATCGCTGCCGCTGGGATCGTTCAGTGTCATTCCGCAGGTGAAGCTCGGCGACCAGGTGCTGGCGGAAGCCGGCGCGATGGCGATGGGCACGCCGCAGTTCTGGGTAGCAGGCATCGTCGACCTGCAGGGCCATATCTCCGGTACCTGGGAGCCCTATGAGTTCGCCGCCGGCTCGCACATCAACCTGACGCCCGACCTTGGCGGGATGACGCCGGAACTGGCCTACAGCTTCGCCCAGGACACGGGGGAAGAGGCCAGCCAAACGGTCGACCGCGCCCTGCACCTGGCGGGCATCCAGTACTGGCTGCTCAACGACAGCCGCGCGCACATCGAGGCGCGTGGCGCCGGCGGACACTTCCTGCGGGCGCCTTCGGTCGGCGTGTTCGCGATGCCGCTGCAGGTCCGTTATTTCTTCGGGATCCCGCGTAGCGGATCGTTCGGCGGCTTCGCCACCGACATCAAGGCCGACCGCGTGGGCATCGTCCACGAAGACCCGGCGATGTACCGCCACATCGCGCAGAAGATCGGCGCGAACGGCTCGCTGGCCGAAGGCCTGACCTGGGACCTGCTGCTCAGCGGGCAGCCGGGCCGCTCGCTCTCGGCGTCGAGCATCCTGACCTGGGCCAACCGCAGCAAGGTGCCGATCCACGCGATCACGGCAGAGAACGTCGCCGCGATCCTGCCCAAGCTCCAGACCACCCAGGACGTCAAGTCGGAGATCGCCAATTCGGTGGCCGCCGGCATGATCGTCATCGTCCCGGAGAAGGAGTTCTCGCAGGGGCGCATGCAGGCTGCGGGCTACGTCATCCTCGACCCGGACACCGGCGGCGGCATCTACCGCGTCGACGGCGGCCTCAACGGCGCCATCAACTGGGGCTGCATCGCCAAGGCGGTGGTGCTCAAGGTGCTGTGCGAGAAGAAGTTCATCCAGATCGTGGTCACCAACCTCGCCAGGTTCGCGCTGGGCCTGGCCGCGCGTACGGGTCTGACCGCGCTGCTTTCCGCGGTTGCTCCTCCGCTGGGTGTTGCATTCGCGATCGTCAACGCCGTGCTGATCGCGGTGACGATCTTCCAGGCGGCGTACGAGGTCACGCAGTGGGTCAGGCAGATCGAACTGGGCCTGATCGACCTGACGCCCGAGGAAATGGCGGAGCTGGGCATCAAGGCGATCAACAACTACGCCTGCAACTACCTGCCTGGATGCCTCAGCGCGATTCCTGGCATGTCGGCCGCGAACGACTGGGTGAATTCCACGTTCCTGGGCTACGAGTCCGGGGCAGCGAACGGCCCCACCGCGGGCAACCCCGTCTCGGTCGGCAATGGCGTCAAGACGCAGGTGGAAGAGGATTACGAGGGCAACGGTCCATTCCCTCTGGCCTACGTGCGGACCTACGTCAGCTTCCTGCCCAACGGCTCGCCTGTTGGCCACAAGTGGGGAGCGGACTACCACCAGAAGCTGATCCTGCCCGAAGACGCCACCGCGATGGAGGCGCCCAAGGCTGTTATGGCGCAGCGCAAGGACGGCAGCTGGCGTCAGTTCAACCTGAGCGGCGGTGCCTATGTCGCCAACGGTGACGTGTCCGACCGCATCGAGCGCATCAACGACGGCCTGGGTCGCACCACCGGCTGGCGTCTGCGCACGCTCGACGATGTGCTCGAGATCTACGATGCCGACGGCAGGCTGCTGGCCCTGGAGCACCGCACTGGCCTTCGGCATGCACTGACCTATGCAGACGGCCTGCTCTCGGCGGTCGCCGACGACTTCGGCCGTACCCTGCGCTTCGAGCATGACCCGGCTACGCGCCAGGTCACGGCAATGATCGACCCGGACGGCAACCGCACCACCTACACCTACGCCGACGGCGCGCTCGTGGCCGTGACCTATCCGGGCAACGCATCGCGCCACTACCACTATGAAGTTCCCGGCTGGCCGACCCTGCTGACCGGCATCACCGACGAGTCCGGGCACCGCTATGCCAACTGGAAGTACGACGACGAGAGCCGTGTCGTCGAGTCCAGCCACGCCGGTGGCGCCGAACGGACTACCTTCAGCTACAGCGAACTGGAAACCCGCGTCACCGACGCGCGCAACGCAACACGGACCTTCCGTTTCACCCGCATCTTCGACACGCTGCGAATGACCGAAATGACCGATCCCTGCAACGGATGCGGTGGCTCGGGAAGTGCGGCGAAGGTGAGCTACGACGGCAATGGCTACCCGGCCCAGGTGACCGACAACAACGGCGTGCAGAGCCAGGTCCGTGTCAACGGCCGCGGCCTGCCCGAGAGTTGGACGCGTGCCTTGGGCAAGCCTGAAGCGCAGTCGGTCAACATCACCTGGCACCCGACCTGGCGCCTGCCGGCGGTCATCACCGAAACCGGCGCCACCGGGACCCCCAAGGTTACCCGCCTGGACTACGACGACCGCGGCAATCTCCGCCAGCGGACCGTCAGCGTTGATGGCCAGAGCCGTGCATGGACGTTCCTGGTCAATGACGCCGGCCAGGTCACCCGTGAAGATGGCCCGCGTACGGATGTGGTGGACGTCACCGAGTACGACTACGACTCCGCGACCGGCAACCGTGTCCTGGTCCGCGATCCGAACGGCCTGGTGACCCGATACACCGACTACGACCGGCATGGCCGCGTCCTGCAGATGATCGATCCCAACGGGCTGGTCACCGACCACCGTTACGATCCACGTGGACGCCTGATCGAGTCCAAGCTGACCTTGCCTGGCGGCGGGGTGGAAATCACCGGCTTCGGCTACACCGGCTACGGCGCGCTGGATCGGGTGACGCTCCCCGGCGGCCACTGGCTGCAATACACCTATGACCCCGCGCAGCGGCTGGTGGGCGTCAAGGACAGCCGCGGCAATCGCGTCGAATACGTGCTCAATGCTGCCGGCGACCGCACGCGGATCGACAGCTTCGACCGCGACGACGTGCTTGCCCGCACCCAGCACCGTGTCTTCAACGAACTGGGCCGGCTGGCACGCGCCTATGGCGCAAATGAGGACGACGCGGTCGACTACACCTACGACGACAACGGCAATACGCGCTTCATCCGCGTGCCGTTGCACGGCACGGCCACCGAGCAGCAGTACGATGCCGTCGGCCGGCTGATGGCCACGGTCGACCCCGGCCAGGGCACGACGCAGTATCGTTACGACGCACAGAACAACCTGCGTCGGGTGGTCGACCCAAGGCAGCTGACCACCGCGTACGACTACAACGGCTTCAACGAGCTCCAGCTGGTCACCAGCCCGGACACGGGCACCACGCGATACACCCGCGATGCCGCGGGCAACGTGGCTTCGCGCGTGGACGCACGCAACCAGCAGGCGACGTTCGGTTACGACGCCGGCAATCGCCTGACCTCGGTGACCTATCCGGACGAGACGCTTGGCCTGGCCTACGACGAGGCGACCGGCGGTCCGGGAGCCAAGGGCAGGCTGACCAGCTTCAGCGACAGCAGCGGCCGTACCCGGCACATGTACGACGCGCAGGGACGACTGCTGCAGACCACGCAGCAGCTGGGCAGCGATGCCAACGCCGCAGGACGCCGCACGCTGGAGCATGCGTACGCCAACGGGCAGCGAAGTGAAACCGTGCTTCCCTCCGGCGCGAGGCTCGGCTACGGCTACGGGACCGATGGTCGCGTCAACCTGATCTCGGTCAACGGCGTCGCCGTCGTTCGCGACATCGAGTACTTCCCGTTCGGAGAACCCAAGGCCTGGACTACTTCCGCGGGCCGCTACGAACGCAGCTTCGACATGGACGGACGCATCGCCACGCATTCGCGCGGAGCGTCCACCGGTCGCGTCCGCTACGACAGCGCGGGACGCATCATCGAAACCGGCGAGACGGCGGCGGGTCGACCCGAATGGCGTTACGGCTACGATGAACTCGATCGCCTCGCCAACGCCTCCAACCTGGCCGCCGGGGGCGGCAGCTGGACCTGGACGTTCGATGCCAACGGCAACCGGAAGAGCCAGGAATCCGCGGGCACGATCCGGAACTACAGCATCGATCCGGTGAGCAACCGCCTGCTGGCCGTCGATGGCGCAAGCCGTGAGTACGACGCCGCGGGCCAGCTCTCGCTGGCGGGTGGACAGACGTGGGTCCACTCCGCCCGCGGCCGCCTGATCGCGGTGCGCCTGGGTGCGGTGCCGGTGGCCCAGTACACCTATAACGCCATTGGCCAGCGCGTGTGCGCGGCGACCGGCGGGGCCAGTTGCCCCTCCGCCACCGCGACGGGCAGCGGTTACGTCCAGTTCGCGTACGACGAAGACGGGCACCTGGTCGGCGAGTACACGGCAAGCGGCGCCTTGGCCACGGAACACGTCTGGCTGGGCGACACCCCCGTGGCGGTGCTCAAGCCGGCCGCGACGGCGGCGACGTTCGGCGGCCTGACCTCGGGCAACGCCGCGGTGTATTTCGTTCACCCGGACCACATCGACACGCCGCGCGTGATCGTCAACGCCGCCAACACGCCGCTCTGGCGTTGGGACAGCGGTCCCTACGGCGACGCGCCGGCAAACGAGAACGCCAGTGGCCTGGGTGTGTTCGCCTACAACCTGCGGTTCGCGGGCCAGCGATACGACGCGGTCACCGGAACGCACTACAACTACTTCCGCGACTACGAGCCGGAAACCGGTCGCTACGTGCAGTCCGATCCCGTGGGCCTCAAGGGTGGGCTGAACACCTACAGCTACGTCGGCGACTCGCCGGTGGGTTCAGTCGATCCATACGGGCTTTGGAAGTTCAGCGACATCAAGACTTGCCAGGACCTGGGCCGGGTCACGCGCGCCCGCGCCCGTTCCCGCCTCAAGCCCAGCGGCAACTGCGTCTACTGCGGTACGGCCAAGGCCACGCAGCGGGACCACTACTGGTCGGTCAGCGACTGCTGGCAGTCCTACCAGGCGGGCCTGATCTCGTTGAGCAAGTGCATCTACCTGATCAACAAGAACAACCTGGTCGGCGCCTGCGGTCCGTGCAACAGGGGCAAGAGCGACAAGGACCCGACGACGTACGTGCCGCTGCCTGGCTTCCCGACGACGAGTCCGTACCGATGAGCGATGCGCTGCTCAAGAAGGCGACCACGCTCCTGGCCAACGGCTACGTCGCCGATGCCCAGGAGCTGCTGGGCCGGCTGCTGCTCTCGGGCTGCGCCGCGGCGCATGGCCCGCTGGGAATGATCCATGCGCGCGACGCCGCACTGGGCGACAGCGCCGCTGCGCAGCTTGCGATCGAACTCTTCGAGCGCGGCGATGCCGCGGGCGATGCGCTGTCCACCTTTGAATTGTCCCGCTGCCACGGACTGGGTCTGGGATGTCCGCGCGACGAAGTCCGCGCCTACCAGCTGGCTCGCAAGGCGGCCGACGCGGGACTGCTTCGCGCCGCCGCCGCCGTGGCGCGCTGCGCGCTCAATGGCGTGGGTTGCGCGGTGGACCTGGAGCAGGCACGCGACTACCTGTTGCGCTCCCTGCCCGATGCAGTTCCGGGCCTGCAGTACTCGCTTGGCCGCTTGATGTATTACGGGCAGGGCGGAGCGCGCGACGAAGAACGCGCGATCGAGTTGTTCCGTGCCGCCGCCGAGGGTGGCAGCGACCAGGCCTGCATGGCCTTGGCCGCCGTTGCCGGCGCCAAGGGCGACAAGGACGAAGCAGCCCGCTGGATCGGGCGTGCCGGCGAACTGGTACCCGAACAGGAAGCGGCCGTCGCGAGCCTGGACGAGGCCGTAAAGCAATACGTGCAGCACGGTCGGAGCGGGTCGCAGGGGCTGCACTGAGTGGCACGTGCGCGTACCGCGGGCCGGTTCGCGCGCCGTGTGATCGACGCGACACAGGCCGCGCGCAAGGCAGGCCGGTTGTGGTGGCAGGGCGGTAACCGTAGCGGGCAGGCGGCTGTAAAGCCTGATGACATCGGAATCTGGGGGCGCGTGAAATGAAGGGAATCAGGGGTGTAGTCGCAATCGCCGTCGCGTCCATCGCGATGCTGGTGGGCGTGCGCAGTTCGGCGCAGGACGCCGCCCTCAACCGCGGCCTGGACTGGTTGCAGGACCAGGTGCAGAGCAACGGCTCGCTGGCGACCGAATCGGGCTCCCTGGCCGTCGTCGAGCAGGCGCGCACCGAGACCGCGCACACGCTCGCGCAGGCAGGCCGCACGACGGCGCTGCCCGACGTGAGCCTGTCGGCGACCTCCGGCCTGTCGACCGAACTGCTCGCCCGTCGCGTGATCGCGCTGGGTGCCACCGGGCACGGCGAGGACGCCACGCAGGTGCTCGGCGCGCTGCTCCCGCGCGCCAACGCCGACGGCGGCTATGGCAGTGCCGTGGGCCAGCCGAGCAATCCCCTGGACACCTCGCTGGCGCTGCTGGCCATGCGCGCCGGCGGCATCAGCCGCGACGTCAAGGTGCAGGCCGCGTTCGGATACCTTGGCGGCGCCGCCAATGCCGACGGCAGCTACAGCCTCGGCCAGTCGACCTTCGCCACCGCCTACGCGCTGCAGGCTTTCGTGCGCTTCCGCAGCGAGTACAGCCTTTCCGCGCCGATCCAGCGCACGCGCGCGGCGCTGATCGCGCAGCAGGTGGCTGGCGCCTACGCCGATACCACCGACAACGCCGTGGCGACGATCGCGCTGGCCCAGTCCGGTCCGTCCACCGACGCGGCCGCGGCCGTGGCCGCACTGCGCAATGCGCAGGGCAGCGACGGCAGCTGGAATGGCGATCCCTACGTCACCGCCCTGGCGCTGCGCGCGCTGTGGACCGCGGCGAGCGCGCCTTCCAGCGACGCCGGTCGCCTCGTGGGTGAGGTCTATGACGCCAGTTCGGGCCTGCCGCTGTCGCAGGCCATCGTCAGCGTCGCCGGCCGGCCCGGCGCCGCCCTGAGCGACGGCAACGGCGTGTTCGTGCTCGAAGGCCTGCCCGCGGGTAGCTATGCCGTCAGCATCACCCACGTCGGTTACCAGCCCTACGCCGGCCAGGCGCAGGTCGACGCCGGCGGCACCACCAACCTGGGCCGCATCGCACTGGGCCTGGCCGACAACACGGCGGCCCTGCGTGGCCGCATCACCAACGCGACCAACGGCCAGGCGCTCGCCGGCGTTGCCGTGCAGGTTGCCGGTACGCTCAACGCCCAGACACAGACCAACGCCGACGGCGACTATGAGCTGCTGGGTCTGCCGGCCGGCAACTACTCGATCCAGGTCAGCCTCGCCGGCTTCCAGCCGCTGACCGCGGTGGCCGACCTTCCCCCGCGCAGCGTGGTGAAGTTCTCGCCGTCGCTGACGCCCGAAGGCCAGACGCCGCCGACCGATGCCACCGCCCACGGCGTGGTGGTCGACGCCGCCGATGGCGCGCCGATCGCCAACGCACAGGTCCAGGTCAACGGCCAGGGCGCGCTCACCGATGCGCAGGGCCGCTTCGACTACGCGTCGCTCCCGGTGGGTGCATTCACCGGCGGCGTGCAGGCGACCGGCTTCGACAGCGTGAGCTTCAGCGGCGTGCTCGCCGCCGGCGCCAATGACTTCGGCCGCATCACGCTCACCCGCACGCAGCTGCCCCGTCGCACGATCATCGGCACCGTCACCTCGAGCGCCACCGGGCTACCGATCGATGGCGCCTCGATCACGCTCAACGGCCAGGAAGCGGGCACCACCGATGCCGCGGGCACGTACCGCATCGAGGACGCGGTGGTCGAGGAGATCGAACTGTCCTTCGCCGCCGCGGGTTACCAGCCGCGCACCGCGTTCACGCGCCTGGAGAATCCGGGCACGTACCGCATCGATGCCGTGCTCGACGACGTGCTCGAGGGCAGCTTCCAGGTCGTCAACCTGCGCACCACCCCGGCGGCGGTGCTGCCTGGCCAGACGATGCGGATCACCGCCGACATCGCCAACCTCAATGCCGAAGCCAAGGCCGGTCTCGTGCTGGTGCGCCTGCTCGACAGCGCCGGCATGAAGGTGGCGCAGTTCTGCGGCGCCGAGGCGATCGGCCAGCCGGAGCAATGCGAGTACGCATTCGATGCGAAGCAGGTGAAGCCCTTCGCGATCGACTGGGTCGCGACCAACCTGCCCACCGGCACCTACACGCTGGCGATCCACGTGGTGCAGCCGGGCAGCATCCAGCGCAACACGCCGCTGGGGCTGGTGTACGGCATGGCCAGCCGTGAAATCCGGATCAACTCCGCGCTGAGCCTGCAGGGCCTGGTGACGCCGTCGCCGCCGGTGATGATCCCCAACGCGCCCAGCGGCGTGGACTTCACCGCCACCGTGCGCAACATGGGCAACGATCTCATCCCGGCCGGCCAGGCGAAGCTGTCGGTGATCGACCGCGCGAATGGCGCCGTGGCCCACACGGTCACCATCGCAATGCCGGAGCTGCTGGCCAGCGACCTGGTCGAACTCGACTTCGGCCATTGGGCGCCCGCGTCCACCGGTGCCGAATACGACCTGCAGGTCGTCTCCACCAATCCCGACGTCGGCGGCGTGGTCACCGGCGAGTTCTACATCGGCGACGCCGCCACCGGCGAATTCACCGTCACGCCGATGGAAACCGCCGAAGGCAACCAGCGCGTCGAGGCCACGCTGACCGTGAAGGGTGTCAACAACCCGACCGGCCAGGCGGCGGACCCGCTGTTCAAGCTCGTGCGCGAAGCGGTCACGCGTGGTGGCGCCTACACGGCCACCAACGCCATCAACTGGCAGAACAGCAACGGCTGCCTGGGCTGCCACATCCAGACCCAGAGCCTGTACGGCCTGGGCAGTTCGCTGGACAAGGCCGACATCGACGCTTCCGCGGCGACCTTCCTGCAGAACTCGCAGAGCGCCTCGATCCAGGCCGACCGTTCCATCTACACCCACCACCCCGAGTACCGCCTGACCTCGACCATCCTCGGGTTGTGGGGCATGACGGCGTGGCCCGACCGCCGCGGCACCTTCAATGCGCGGTACCGTTCGGCCGACTACCTGTACGGTCGGCGCAACGAGAACGCCAGCGGCGTGTACTGGTGGTACGACCACGACACCGGCTGGATCCACGAGAACCCGGCCGCGACCGCCACCGTCGTCGAAGGCATGACCAGCGTCCTGCGCGACGCGGCCCAGTTCGGGCTGACCGAGATCCACGAGTTCGCGCCCGCCAACCGCGCGGCGACCTCGGCGCGCGACATCGCCACGGCGCCCAGCGGAAAGATCTACACGCTGCATACCGATGGCCGCGTCTTCGTCTACGACCCGGTGGCCCGCACCTACGTGGCCTACGCATCGACGACGCGCGGGGCCACATACCACAGCATCGCCGTGGGCACCGATGACGCCGTCTACCTGAGCGCCACGCCGCGCTCCGGGCAGCCGCCGGTGATCGAACGCCTCAGCCCGGCGGGCAGCAGCGTGGTCGCCACGATGCCGCTGCTGGTGGAGTCGATCGATTTCGCCGACGACGGCAAGCTGGTGGCCCTCAACCGCGCCAGCCGCGTCGTGTACGTGGTCGATCCCCGCTGCCGGCACCGTGCAGGAGATCTCGCGCGCCAACCTGATCACCAACACCGCGACCACCATCACGGCCGGGCAGGGCGGTGCGATCTTCGTGACCGTGCCCAGCGGCGTGGTCTCGCTGACCCGCGCCGGTGTCCAGAAGCTGATCCACCGGGGCGGCATCTACCAGCGTTCCGACCTGGCCCTGGACGGCCAGGGTCACGGCTACTCCGGCGGCACCGACGCCCTGTACGAAGTGAGCGCGGGCGGCATCGTCGAACGCTTCACCGGTGGCCAGCGCGTCGATCGCCTGGCCGTCGTCGGCGGCAAGCTGTTCGGCCTGAACTTCGGTACCAACCAGCTGGTGGAGATCTCGCTCACCACGGTGCCGATCAGCACGCGCCTGGGCGAGATGCGGGCGTCGGTCGAAAAGGCCGCCAAGTACTTCGAGACCTATTCCGACTACGGCACGCCGGCACAGGCCTTCCGCCTGATCATGCTGGCCGAGGCCCGCCCGTACATCAACGACGCCACGCTGGCGGCCAAGGTGGATGCGCGCATTCCCGCACTGGCCACGCAACTGCGCGGCCAGCAGCGCGCCGATGGTGGCTGGGGCCGCACGCCCACGCAGACGAGCGATCCGCTGATCACCGCGATCGTCGGCACCGCCCTGGACTACACCAATCCCGAGCCCACCGACCCGGTGCTGCGCAAGACCGTGCAGTACCTGCTCAGCAAGCAGGCTAGCGACGGTTCCTGGGCCGGCCAGTACTTCTCGACCCGCCTGGGCGCGACCAGTTACGTCATGGCCTACCTGCCCAAGGCCGTTGCACGCCTGGGCGGCATCGACGTCGGCCTCGGCCTGGAATTCGGCTCGGACGTGCAGGTGCTGGGTTCCTCGGTCGCCGCCGACAGCAGCGTGATCAACGCCGACGGCTCCAGTTCCTGGTTCTACAAGCTGGGCCGCATCAACAGCTCCGGCGGCGTGTTCACCTTCTCGCTCAACCTGATCAACATGACGGTCGACGAGTGGCGCGCCATCGCCAAGCGCGCGTTCCTGCGCTTCATCAACAGCTTCAACGGTGAAGTCGTCGAGGCGCCGATCGCGATCCCGACCGTGCACGCGGTCAGCAAGTACCAGCTCAGCCTGCTGCTCAACCGCGCGATCTTCCACGCGAACGAGGACGTGCTGGTGCAGCCGACGGTGCGCAACAACGGCTCCACCTATACCAGCGGCAGCCTGCGCTACTTCATCGAGACCGCCACGGGCGTGCCGGTGACGGAGCTGTCGACCGTCGCCTTCACCGGGATGACCATTGGCAGCGAACGAACGTTGCCGCAGCCATGGAACACCGGCGTCGCCCCCGCGGGCGACTACCGCGCGCGTGTCGTCCTCCTCGGCCCGGACGGGCAGGTGTGGGGCGAGACGATGCAGCCGTTCCAGATCGTCACCACCTCGCCCGGTCCGCAGCTCGATTCGACCGTGGCCACCGACCGGCCGGTCTACGATCCCTTCGACACCGTCGCGATCCTGGGCAAGGTCCGCAACCTGACCTTGAACAGCGATTACGAACAGTTGACCGTCACCGAGACGGTGACTTCCCCGGCGGGTGACGAAGTGTTCACCCAGGACAGCCCGATCGACGTGCTGGCCGCCAGCTCGGCACACGCGCTGACGGTGCCGTTCAACCTGGTGGCCGCGCCGGCCGGCGTCTACACGGTCACCCAGCTCGTCAAGTCGGCGGCGGGGGACGTGCTCGACACGCGGACGACCACGTTCGAGGTGCGTTCCACCAGCACCGGCGGCGCGGGGCTCGCGGGCACGATCGCCGCGGTTCCGGCGGAAATTGAAGTCGGCGAAACGACCTCGCTGCAGTCGGCCGTGTTCAACCAGGGCAACGCCGACCTCACCGGCCTCCCGCTGGTGGTGACGGTCATCGACCCGGCGAACGAAACCGTGCTGGCCAGCTGGACACAGGCGCACGACCTGGCCGTCGGCGGCACCGTGTCGTTCGCGCTGCCGTGGGATACCACGGGCGTGGCCGCGGGCGACTACCAGGCCGTGCTGCAGGCACGCGTGGCCACCGGGCTGATCAACCTGGCCTGGACCCCGATCCGCGTCATCGAGGCGCAGGTGCGGGCGGAAATGCAGCAGGAGATCACCGCCACCGGCCGCGTGCTGGTGCTGATGACCTGCCGCGTCGGCACCGGCGCCGCCGAGGATGCGGCGTGCACCACGCAGCGCGCGGCGTTCGTCGACGCATTGCTGACCCGCCTGGGCATCGAGCACAAGGTGGTGACCACGACGGCAGCCTTCGCCGCCGAGTACGCCACCGGCCGCTACGACACGTACTGGATCAGTGGTGGCGCGCAGAAGCTGGCCAACACCTTCGCCGAGGAACTGCGCGAAGCCGTGTTCCAGGGCGACGGACTGCTGGTCGATGGCGTGCACGATTCGCGCAACCAGATCCTCGACGACGCACTGGGCGT
Organism: Lysobacter solisilvae; assembly: GCF_016613535.2. NCBI lineage: Bacteria > Pseudomonadati > Pseudomonadota > Gammaproteobacteria > Lysobacterales > Lysobacteraceae > Agrilutibacter > Agrilutibacter solisilvae. Next base: position 3,794,674 of record NZ_CP071518.1, on the reverse strand, counting down.
GAAGTTCTACGGCCAGCTGCCGGGCAACCAGCACGCCGCGGTGACCTCGGGCGAGTTCGACGTCGGCACGTTCGACGCGGCCGGCGACGCCCTGCGCTACGGCGCGCTGACCGCGCACATCCGTGGCCGCTTCGACACCACAGCGGGCTCCCCGGCCTTCCTGGTCAACCGCTTCGGCGAAGGCGAATCGGCGGTCGCCGGCTTCGACCTGGTCGCGGTGCTGATGCGGGCCGGTTCGGCGGCGCAGGCCGAGCAGCTGCTGGCCCGCAGCCTGCAGCAGGTCATGCCGCCGGCACCGGCCTACGGCCTGTCGGGCGGCTACCTGAGCGTGCGCACCCGCGTGCACAACCTGGGCCAAGCCGGTGGAGCTGCTGCTGCGCAATGCCGCGGTCAGTCCGCTGCGTGTCGAAGACGCACGTCCGCAGGCGCAGACGCTGACTTCGGCGCTGGCGGAATGGCGCTTCGACCTGGGCCTGGACGAGACCCGGCAGTTCCAGGTGGGCCTGCGCCTGCCTGCTGCGGCCGGCAGCTACACGCTGGCCTCCACGCTGCTGCTCGCGTCCAACCCGACGGCGCCGCCGCTGGCGAGCCAGACCCTGGCCATCCCGGTCACCACCGCGCGCGACCTGTCGGTGCTGCTGGGCCAGGACCTGGACGCCTACGTGCTGGCACCGTCGGAGCGCAACGCCCGCGATCGGGTGAAGCAATCTGTCGCCGATGCGCTAGGCTCGCTGCAGGCGCGCAACCGCGACGCCGCGATCGGGCACCTGCTCAAGGCGCTGGACGAACTGGCCAAGATCGAATCGGTGGATACCACCGGCTGCCATGTCTATCTGTCGGCCATGATCAAGTCGGCGCGCGTGTCCGCGTTGCCCTGACCGAACTGCCAAGAGGAACGGAACATGTTCAGGAAGTTGCTTGCGGAAGGGGTGGGGACGATGTGGCTCGTGCTGGGCGGCTGCGGCAGCGCCGTGCTCGCGGCGGGGCTTCCCGGACATCGGCATCGGCCTGCTCGGCGTGTCGCTGGCCTTCGGACTCACGGTGCTGACCGCGGCGTTCGCGCTGGGCCCGATTTCGGGCGGCCACTTCAATCCGGCGGTCACCGTCGGGCTGGCGACGGCGGGGCGCTTCCCGGTCCGCGAAGTGCCGATGTACGTGGTGGCGCAGGTGCTGGGCGCCATCGCGGGCGCGGGGCTGGTGTACCTGATCGCCAGCGGCAAGGTCGGCTACGACGTCTCCAGCGGCCTGGCCTCCAACGGCTTTGAAGAGCATTCGCCCGGCGGCTATTCCATGACCGCCGCGCTGGTCAGCGAAGTGGTCATGACGGCGATGTTCCTGATCGTGATACTGGGGGCGACCGCCACGCGCGCCCCGGTCGGTTTCGCGCCGATCGCCATCGGCCTGGCGCTGACGCTCATCCACCTGGTCAGCATCCCGGTGACCAACACCTCCGTGAATCCGGCCCGTAGCACCGGCCCGGCGCTGTTCGTCGGTGGCTGGGCCCTGCAGCAGCTGTGGCTGTTCTGGGTGGCCCCGCTGGTGGGGGCGGTGGTCGCGGGCCTGTCCTGGCGCCTGTTCGAGGACCCGATCCGGTCGGGCGAGGCCTCGGCGGCCACCTCGGTCCGGCAGGGCTCCTGAGCCGGGTCGTTTGACTTGGACCGCGAGGTCGCCAACCATGGGCGTTCCGGCCGCGTCGCAGCGGCCTGCCTGCCCTAGGTGGCCCGCGGCGCAACCGCCGGTCGAGCGTGTGACATGAGCACTACCACCGCCCATCGTTGAACCCGCCCCGAGGTCCGCATGACGGCGCCCTCGTGGCGCCGTTTTGTTTTTGCGCGGCGCCCGCCGCTTCCGTCCCACCGCCCGCCCTGCGCGGGCCTCCCGAAGTCTCCCGCCCCAATGATCGCCATTACGCTTCCCGACGGCAGCCGCCGTGAATTCGACAACCCCGTGACGGTGGCCGATGTCGCCGCCTCCATCGGCGCCGGCCTGGCCAAGGCCGCGCTGGCCGGCAAGGTCGACGGCCGCCTGGTCGACACCAGTCACCGCATCGAGGCCGACGCCAGCCTCGAGATCGTCACCGAAAAGCACCCCGACGCCCTGGAGGTGCTGCGCCACTCCACCGCGCACCTGCTGGCGCAGGCCGTGCAGCGCCTGCACCCGGGCGCGCAGGTCACCATCGGCCCGGTCATCGACAACGGCTTCTACTACGACTTCGCCTACGAGCGTCCCTTCACGCCCGAGGACCTGCCGGCCATCGAGGCCGAAATGCAGAAGATCGTGAAGGAGGCCCAGCCTGTTTCGCGCAGCGTGAAGTCCCGCGACGACGCGGTCGCCTTCTTCAAGGGCATCGGCGAGCACTACAAGGCGGAGATCATCGAATCGATCCCGGCCACCGAGGACCTCTCGCTCTACAGCCAGGGCGAGTTCACCGACCTGTGCCGCGGCCCGCACGTGCCGGCCACGGACAAGCTGCGCGCCTTCAAGCTGATGAAGGTCGCCGGCGCCTACTGGCGCGGCGATTCCAACAACCAGATGCTCAGCCGCATCTACGGCACGGCCTGGTTGAACGACAAGGACCTCAAGGGCTACCTGCACCTGCTGGAGGAAGCCGAGAAGCGCGACCACCGCAAGATCGCCAGACAGCAGAACCTGTTCCACCTGCAGGAAGAGGCCCCGGGCCTGATCTTCTGGCATCCCAAGGGCTGGTCGGTGTGGCAGGTCGTGGAGCAGTACATGCGCCGCGTCTACCACGAGACCGGCTACGGCGAGGTGCGCTGCCCGCAGATCCTGGACGTGTCGCTGTGGAAGTCCTCCGGCCACTGGGACAACTACCAGGGACAACATGTTCTTCACCGAGTCGGAGAAGCGCACCTATGCGCTCAAGCCGATGAACTGCCCCGGCCACGTGCAGGTGTTCAAGCAGGGGCTGCACAGCTACCGCGACCTGCCGATCCGCTACGGCGAGTTCGGCGCCTGCCACCGCAACGAGCCCTCCGGCGCGCTGCACGGCATCCTGCGCGTGCGCGGCTTCACCCAGGACGACGGCCACATCTTCTGCACCGCGGACCAGGTCGAGGCCGAGGTCACCGCCTTCCACCAGCAGGCCATGAAGGTCTACACCGACTTCGGCTTCAGCGACGTCCAGCTCAAGATCGCCCTGCGCCCCGAACCGCGCCTGGGCGACGACGCCACCTGGGACAAGGCCGAGGACGCCCTGCGGTCGGCCCTGCGGGCGGCCGGGGTCGAATGGCAGGAGCTGCCGGGCGAGGGCGCCTTCTACGGCCCCAAGATCGAATACCACCTCAAGGACGCCATCGGCCGGACCTGGCAGCTGGGCACGATGCAGGTCGATTTCATGATGCCCGGACGCCTGGGGGCCGAATATGTCGACGAAACCAGCCAGAAGCGGCATCCCGTGATGCTCCACCGGGCCATCGTGGGCTCCATGGAGCGCTTCATCGGGATCCTGATCGAGCACCACGCCGGCCAGTTCCCGGCCTGGCTGGCCCCGATCCAGGCCGTGGTGATGAACATCACCGACGCCCAGGCCGACTGGGTGGAGGACGTTCGGAAATCCCTTACGAATCAAGGCTTCCGGGTCCAGTCCGATTTGCGGAACGAGAAGATCGGCTATAAGATCCGCGAGCACACGCTGCAGCGCGTGCCGTACCTGCTGGTGGTTGGAGACCGCGAGAAGGAAAACGGCATGGTCGCGGTGCGTACGCGAGGGGGGGAAGATCTCGGCACGATGTCGGTCGCTGATTTCGCCTCGCGGCTGCGCAGTCAGGCGCTATGACGCCAACTACGCACGACGCATTGGCAGTGTAGGCAACGGCCCGGCCACAACGATCGAGTGGCCGGCAACTATCTCATTGGAGATCGCAACATCAGTACTCCCGAAAAGCCGAACCGTAAGAACCAGGAAATCCGCGTACCGCGCGTGCGCGTGATTGGTAGCGACGGCGAAATGATCGGCGTGCTCACGCGCGACGAAGCGCTGAGCATGGCGCAGGACGAAGGCATGGACCTCGTGGAGATCCAGCCCAACGCGGATCCGCCGGTGTGCCGCATCATGGACTTTGGCAAGTTCAAGTTCGAGGCGCAGAAGAAGGCGAACGCGGCCAAGAAGAAGCAGAAGATGGTCGAGATCAAGGAACTCAAGTTCCGGCCGGTCACCGATGAAGGCGACTACCAGATCAAGATGCGCAACATCCGCCGCTTCCTCGAGGAAGGTGACAAGGTCAAGATCAACATCCGCTTCCGTGGCCGCGAGATGAGCCACCAGGAACTGGGTCGAGAGATGGCCTCGCGCATCGAGCGTGACCTGGGCGACGAGATCGTCATCGAATCGCGTCCGCGCCTGGAAGGGCGGCAGATGGTCATGATGATCGCCCCCAAGAAGAAGACCTGATCCGGGAAGGTCGCCGCAGGGCGGCCGCCTGGCGTTCGGTAGGGCCGCCGCGAGGCGGCCCTTCTGTTTTGGGCCGCGCAGGTGATCGTCCCGCTGCCATCCCGAGCACGCCATGGGGCGGGTCTCGACCCGCCACCGCGCAGGCGCAGCACCGGCGGATCTCAACCCGCGCCATCCCAAAGACACCATAGGGCGGGTCTTGACCCGCCATCGCGCAGGCGCACCAGCGGCAGATCTCGACCCGCGCAATAGGGCGGGTCTTGACCCGCCACCGCGCAGGCGCAGCAGCGGCGGGTCAAGACCCGCCCTATGAATGCCTCGGAGGGCGGAAGGCCGCCGAGGATTCCCGAAGGCCGAACCGGCATTCCCGAATCCTCTTTTCGCCTTCGCGAAGGCGCATTCCGGCTTCCGGAAGACCGTGGAGGACTCCGGAAGGCCGAACGGGTATTCCCGAAGGCTTTTTTCGCCTTCGCGAAGACGGATTCAGGCTTCCGGAAGACCGTGGAGGACTCCGGAAGACCAAATCGGTATTCCCGAAGGGTTTTTTTGCCTTCGCGAACACCGATTCCGGCTTCCGGAAGACCGTGGAGTATTCACGAAGGCTTTTTTCGCCTTCGCGAAGGCGGATTCGGGCTTCCGGAACCCCGTGGAGGATTCCGGAAGGCTGTGGAGCAACCGGAAGACCGTGGAGGACTCCGGAAGGCCCTGGAGTACTCCGGAAGGCCGTGGAGGATTCCGGAAGACCGTGGAGGACTCCGGAAGGCTGCGGAGGACTCCCGGAAGTCCGTCGAGGACTCCGGAAGCTGGTGGATCACCCCGGAAGGCCGTGCGCCCGATGCCCCGCCGACGCCATCCTCCCGGCCTTGCCTAACATCCTGATTTGCATGGCATTGCCCGGCCCTGCATAATGGCCGGCCCGGTTCGCCGGGGTTTGCTGTTGATTCATCACGGAACCTGTCGTGATCCCTTGCGGATCAGCGACTTACAAGCCGGCACGGGCAGGACGGAAAGACCAGATTCTGGTCTTCGCGGCGCAGCAGCAGGACCGGAAGGTCTTCGCAACGCGGCCGCAAAGAGCGGAAAACGGCGCCTAGGCCAGTCATCGAAATCCGAAAGGACATCGCAATGCCCAAGATCAAGACCAATCGGGCGGCGGCCAAGCGCTTCCGGAAGACCGCTTCCGGCAAGTACAAGGCGGGCCACGCCAACAAGAGCCACATCCTCACCAAGAAGGCGACCAAGCGGAAGCGCAACCTCCGGCAGACGAACCACGTTCGTGCCGAGGACGCTGGCCGTCTGGACCGCATGCTTCCGTATTTGTGAGGAGACTGAAAAATGGCACGAGTTAAGCGTGGTGTTACGGCGCGTCGCCGTCACAAGAAAATCCTGAAGCAGGCCAAGGGCTACTACAACGCCCGTCGCAAGGTCTTCCGCGTCGCCAAGCAGGCGGTCACGAAGGCCCTGCAGTACGCCTACATCGGTCGCAAGCAGAAGAAGCGCAATTTCCGTTCGCTGTGGATCACCCGCATCAATGCGGCCGCCCGCATCAACGGCATGAGCTACAGCCGTTTCATGAACGGCCTGCTGAAGTCCGGCATCACCCTGGACCGCAAGGTGCTGGCGGACATCGCCGTGCACGACGCGGCGGGTTTTGCGGCGCTGGCAGAGAAGGCGAAGAGCGCGCTCGCGGCGTAAGTTGATCGATCCTCCGTGCCGGCCTTGATGGCCGCGCGGGATCGCACAACGCAGTACACGCAGGGGGAAGGGCGCAAGTCCTTCCCCCTGTTTCGTTTTTGGCTACCCAAGCTTTGCTGTTGTTCGTCATCCCCGCGAAGGCGGGGTGGTTAACGGACGAATGTCCGGTAATCCATGGACGTCGGGCCTTGTCTGGCCGTATCTCCACTGAAAGGGCAACGGCAAGGTCCATGGATCCCCGCCTTCGCGGGGATGACGACGGAACACCGAGGTTCGGTAAGCATGACCGGAATCGAATCACTTACGCAGCAGGCCCTGGCCGACATCGCCTCGGCGCAGACGCCCGATGCCATCGAGGCCCTGCGCGTTTCGCTGCTCGGCAAGCACGGCAGCATCACCACGCAGCTCAAGCAATTGGGCGGCCTGCCGCCCGACCAGCGCAAGAGCGCCGGCGAGGCCATCAACCAGGCCCGCGACGCGCTGACCGCCGCGCTGGGCGAACGCAAGGCCCGCCTGGACGATGCCGCGCTCGACGCGCGCCTGGCCGGCGAATCGGTGGACGTCACGCTGCCCGGCCTAGACGCCGCCCGCGGCGGCCTGCACCCGGTCAGCCGCACCATGGAGCGCATCGCCGACATCTTCGGGCGGCTCGGCTTCGAGCTCAGCGACGGCCCGGAGATCGAGGACGACTGGCACAACTTCGAGGCGCTGAACTTCCCGCCGCACCATCCGGCGCGCGCGATGCACGACACCTTCTATTTCCCCGACGGCCGCCTGCTGCGCACGCATACCTCCGGTGTGCAGGTGCGCTACATGCTTGACGCCGTGGCCGAAAAGAGCGGCCCGCCGCTGCGCATGATCGCGCTGGGCAAGGTCTACCGCAGCGACAGCGACCAGACCCACACGCCGATGTTCCACCAGTGCGAAGGCCTGCTGGTGGACGAACATGCCAGCTTCGCCGACCTCAAGGGCACGCTGGCGCAGTTCGTGCGCGCGTTCTTCGAGCGCGATTTCGACATGCGTTTCCGCCCCAGCTATTTCCCCCTTCACCGAGCCCTCGGCCGAAGTGGACATCGCCTGGCAGCAGCCGGACGGTTCCACGCGCTGGCTGGAAGTGCTGGGCTGCGGCATGGTCCACCCGAACGTGCTGCGCAACGTCGGCATCGATCCGGAGAAGTACACCGGCTACGCCTTCGGCATGGGCGTGGAGCGCTTCGCGATGCTGCGCTATGGCGTCGACGACCTGCGCAGCTTCTTCGAGAACGACGTGCGGTTCCTCAAGCAGTTCGCGTGAGATGCCGTAGCCCGGGTCAGCGCAAGCGCACCCGGGGCTCTCCGTGACAACGCCGAAACAGCATCCCGGGCGCGCTTCGCTTGACCAGCGTTGCTGTTAAATACCCCGGGCTACGTGATACGGGACACCTGAAACGATGAAATTCTCCGAAAACTGGCTGCGCCAGCACGTTCCCACCACGGCCACGCGCGATGAACTCGCCGCGACGCTGACGGCGATCGGCCTGGAAGTCGAGGAACTCACCCCGCTGGGCGAATCGCTCGAGGGCGTGGTGGTGGCGCACATCCTCAGCGCGGAAAAGCATCCCGAAGCCGATCGCCTGCAGGTGTGCCAGGTCGATACCGGCGCCGGCGCGGTGCAGATCGTCTGCGGCGCGCCCAATGCGCGGCCGGGCCTGAAGGCGCCGCTGGCGATGGTCGGCGCGAACCTGCCCGGCGGCATCGCGATCAAGGCCGCCAGGCTGCGCGGCGTCGAGTCGGCCGGCATGCTGTGTTCGGCCAAGGAGCTGGGCGTGGACCCGGATGCCTCCGGCCTGCTGGAACTGCCCGCCGATGCCGTCCCCGGTACGCCGCTGGCGCAGTTCCTGGGCCTGCCGGACGCCACCATCGAACTCAAGCTCACGCCCAACCGCGCGGACTGCTTCAGCGTGCGCGGCATCGCGTTCGACGTCGCCGCCGCCCTGGGCAGCCAGGTGCAGGCGCTGGACATCCCGGCGGTCCCGGCCCAGGTCGAATCCACGCGCACGGTATCGCTGCAGGCCGGCGAGCGCGTGCCGCGTTTCGTCGGCCGCGTCGTCGAAGGGGTCGACGCCACCGTCGCCACGCCGGCCTGGATGGCCGAACGCCTGCGCCGCAGCGGCGTGCGCCCGATCAGCTTTCTGGTGGACGTCACCCAGTACGTGATGCTCGAACTGGGCCAGCCCATGCACGCCTTCGACCTGGACACGCTGCAGGCCGGCGTGGTCGTGCGTCCCGGCCGCGCGGGCGAGGGGCTCAAGCTGCTCGACGGCCGCACGATCACGCTCGACGATGACTTCCTGGTGGTGTCCGACGGCGACGGCGCACGCCCGGTCGCCCTGGGCGGGATCATGGGCGGCTACGACACGCGCGTCACCGATACGACCCGCAACGTGTTCCTCGAAGCCGCGCACTGGATTCCCTCGGCGATCATCGGCCGCAGCCGCCGGCTGGGCCTGCACACCGACGCCGGCCACCGCTTCGAGCGCGGCGTGGACCCCGAACTGCCGCGCATCGCGATCGAACATGCCACCCGCCTGATCCTCGACATCGCCGGCGGCGCCGCTGGCCCCGTCATCGAGGCCGTCCTGCCCGAGCACCTCGTGCCGGCGCAGCCCATCGTCCTGCGCCGCGCCCGCCTGGCCCGCGTGCTGGGCATGACGGTCGCCGACGCCGAGGTCGAACGCATCCTGCGCGCGCTCGGCCTGGCGGTGGCCACCACCGGCGAGGGCTGGCAGGTCACGCCGCCCAGCCGCCGGTTCGACCTGGCCATCGAGGAAGACCTGATCGAGGAGATCGCGCGCATCCATGGCTACGACGCCGTGCCCACCACGCTGCCGACCGGCGCCGCGCGCCTGGTGGCGCCCAGCGAGGGCAGGGTGGAGGAGTCGACCGCCCGTCGCCACCTGGCCTCGCGCGATTTCCTGGAGGCGGTGAACTACGCCTTCGTCGACGCCGACCTGCTCTCGCGCTGGTCGATGACCGATCGCGCCGTCCCGCTGGCCAATCCCCTGAGCGCCGAGCTGGGCATGATGCGCACCGCGCTGCTGCCCGGCCTGGTGGCCGCGCTGGGCCGGAACCTGGCCCGCCAGCAATCGCGCGTGCGCCTGTTCGAACTGGGTAACGTCTTCGCCGCGGTCGACGGCCGGGCCCCGCTGGAGACGCCGCGCATCGCCGCCGCCGCCTGTGGCGACGTGGCCGGCGAACAGTGGTCCGGCAAGTCCCGTCCGATCGGCTTCCACGACCTCAAGGGCGACCTGGACAGCCTGGCCGCGCTGGCGGCCGCCACGCTCGAGTACCGGCCGTCGTCGCCTGCCTGGGCCCACCCGGGCCGAAGCGCCGACGTCCTGCGCGATGGCCAGCCCATCGGCTGGATCGGCCAGCTCCACCCGCGCCTGCAGCGCGCCCTGGACCTGGACGCGGAGGTGGTGGCGTTCGAGCTCGACCTGGAGGCTTTGCTGCGCCGCGACCTGCGTCGCGCGACCAGCCTGTCGCGCTATCCGTCCGTCCGTCGCGATCTGGCGTTCGTCGTCCCGGAAGCCACGTCCTGGGCGGCGGTTTCGGCCAGCGTCCGGGCCGCCGCGGGCCCGTCCCTGCGGGATCTGGTGCTGTTTGACCGCTATGTCGGCAAAGGCGTGGAAACCGGATTCAAGAGTCTGGCTATGGGCTTGATTCTGCAGGAAGAATCCCGCACCCTGACCGACCGTGAGGTGGACTCCGCGGTCGCCCAGGTGGTGGCCGGACTGGAACGCGAACACGGCGCCGCAATCCGCAGTTGAGGTTTGACGATGGCACTGACCAAGGCCGAGATGGCTGAACGCCTGTTCGACGAAGTCGGGCTGAACAAGCGCGAAGCCAAGGAATTCGTGGACGCGTTCTTCGACGCGCTGCGCGAGGCCCTGGAGCAGGGTCGCCAGGTGAAGCTGTCGGGCTTCGGCAACTTCGACCTGCGCCGCAAGAACCAGCGGCCCGGCCGCAACCCGAAGACGGGCGAGGAGATTCCGATCTCCGCCCGCACCGTGGTCACCTTCCGCACCGGCCAGAAGCTCAAGGAGCGGGTGGAAGCGTATTCGGGAGGCGAGCATGCTTGACCCCGGCAGCAACCGCGAGCTTCCGCCGATCCCGGCCAAGCGCTACTTCACCATCGGCGAGGTCAGCGAGCTGTGCGAGGTCAAGCCGCACGTGCTGCGCTACTGGGAAACCGAATTCCCGATGCTCAGCCCGGTCAAGCGCCGGGGCAACCGCCGCTACTACCAGCGCCATGAAGTGCTGATGGTCCGCCAGATCCGCGGCCTGCTCTACGAACAGGGCTACACCATCGGCGGCGCCCGCCTGCGGCTGGAGGGCGACACGGCGAAGGAGGAATCCGCCCTGAGTTCGCAGATCATCCGCCAGGTGCGGATGGAGCTGGAAGAAGTCCTCACGCTGCTGCGCCGCTAGGCCCGGTTTCAGGGGCTTGCGCGCGCCCGGCAGGCGCCCCGGCTCCAAGGCGCTGGATGCCGTGCCGCTGCACGGATATACTTCTCGGCCCCCGCTGCCGTCGAGGCAGCACGCATCAAACCGTGTCACGCAACATCTCGGGGTATAGCGCAGCCTGGTAGCGCATCTGCCTGGGGGGCAGAGGGTCGTCGGTTCAAATCCGGCTACCCCGACCAAATTCAAGTTGTGATCAATCAAGTTTTGAATCAGCGGCCTGCGAGCGACCCTCGTGGGCCGTTTTTTTGTTGCCATGCATCTGTGCTGCCGTGCAGCCAGCGCGTGGGCAAGCGAGCACTGCGCGATGCGCCAGCAATGCTGGACCGCGCTGCGGCTGCCGCTGTGCTGCAATCCGGGCCCGGCGATGCGGGATGGGATCGTGCGCGGGCAGGCGCACCGCGCCGTGAGGCCGGTGAACTCCACAGGGCGGCTACGGTCTGAACGACACTCGCCGGCCCCGGCGACAGAACAGGAGTGCAAAGGATGCAATCGAATTCCCGCGTGACCGGCCAGCTTCCCGCCGTCAGAGTCCGGCCGGCAGTCGCGGTGCTCGCCCTGGCGCTGGTCGCGCCCTGTGTCGGCGTGCAGGCCCAGGACACTTCCGCCGTGGCGGCGCCGGTCAGCTCGTCGGTGCCGATCCGGGATGCCGAGCCGGTGATCGTCTCCGGTGCGCTGCCCGGCCGAGGCATGTGGAAGGTGAGCAAGGGCGAGCACACGATGTATGTGCTCGGGACGCTCTCGCCCTTGCCCCGCGACATGGAATGGACCTCGCGCGACGTGGTCAGGGTGCTGGAAGAGGCGGACGAAGTGATGACGGGTTATGGCGTCCGCGTGGATGCCGACGTCGGCTTCTTCGGGAAACTGGCCATGCTTCCGAACGTGCTCGGCGCGCGCAAGAATCCGGACGACCGCCTGCTCAAGGACGTGGTGAGTCCGGCCGATTACGCGCGCTGGCTGGTGCTCAAGCAGCGCTACATCGGCCGCGATTCCGGCGTGGAGAAGTACCGGCCTGTCTTCGCCGCGGCCGAGCTGTACCAGGAAGCGATCGAGGACCGCGGCATGTCGACCAGCAGCGTCATCGATCCGGTGCTCAACGAAGCGGTCAAGCGCCGCAAGATCAAGGTCACCGCGCCGCGGCTGACGATCAAGGTCCCCGATCCCAAGCGCGCGTTGAAGAGTTTCCGCGATGAGCAGCTCGGCGACCGCGCGTGCTTCAGCAAGACCCTGGACAACCTGGAGGCGGACCTGGACCGCATGGCCGATCGCGCCAATGCCTGGTCGGTGGGCGATGTCGAAGCGTTGCGCCTGGTCCCGCAGGGCGACCAGTACGAAGCCTGCATGGATGCACTGACCGGAGCGCAGGCGCTGCGCAAGTACGGCCCGGCCGACCTGGAGGGTGCCATGCGTTCGGTGTGGCTGGAGGCCGCGGAGAAGGCGCTGGCCGGCAACCAGGTGACGCTCGCGACGCTGCCCATGCGCGAGCTGCTCAAGCCCGGCAACTACCTCGAGACCCTGCAGGCGAAGGGTTACACCGTCGAAGCGCCCTGAAACGGGGCGCCGGGGGAATGACGTCGCGGCCTCAGGCCGCGACGATCTGCAGTTCGATTCCCAGGCCGGCCATGTCGTCCGGTTCGCCCGACAGGTCGGCCTTCACCAGCGGCCGCTCGTCCAGCCAGCGGCGTGACACGGTCAGCGCCAGCTTGGGGCCGTTGGCGCGCAGTTCCAGGCGCGGGATCTCGCCGTTCTCGTGCGAGCGGTGCAGCAGCACCGCCAGTCGCAGCAGGGCCGGCCGCGCTGCGGCGCGCGGGGGCCAGCAGGCGGTCGGGCAGGGCGTCGAACGCCGACTTGGGAATGCCACGGCGGTGGGTGCGCACCAGCGCGGCCAGGAACTGCTGCTGCTGGCGCGAGAAGCCGGCGATGTCGGAGTGCTCGATGACGTAGGAGCCGTGCACGTGGTACTGGCTGTGCGCGATGACCAGGCCCAGTTCGTGCAGCCGCGCCGCGCGGGTCAGCATGAGGCGGTCGTCGGCGTCGAGCTGCCAGGCGGTGGCGACCTGGTCGAACAGCCGCAGCAGGCTCGTTTCCACGCGCGCGGCCTGCTTCTTGTCGATCGCATAGCGCTGCATGAGCGCATCCACCGAGGCGTCGCGCGGGTCGTCGGCGGTGCCGCGCCCGAGCATGTCGTACAGCACGCCCTCGCGCATCGCCGCCTTGCTGACCTGCATGCGCTGCAGGCCCAGGGCGTTGAACGCGGCCTCGAGCACGAGGATGCCGCCGGCGATGACGGGGCGGCGCTCGGCGGACAATCCCGGCAGGTCGATGTCCTCGATCCGGTCGGCCTGCAGCAGCCTGTCGCGGACCTGCGGCAGCGCCTCGGCGGTGACCGCGCCCTTGGTGAGTTTCATCGCCGCGCAGATCTCGCCGATGGCCTTGTTGGTGCCCGACGAACCGATCACCTCATGCCAGCCCAGCGCGCGATAGGTGCCGGTGAACTGCTGGAACTCGGCCGACACTTCGGTCAGCGCCTCGCGCCAGCGCTTGCGCGACAGCTTGCCGTTGCCGAAGAAGCGCCGCGTGGTGGCGATGCAGCCCAGCTGCAGGCTTTCACGTTCGATCGCCTCGAAGCCGGTGCCGATGATGCACTCGGTGGAACCGCCGCCGATGTCGATCACCAGCCGCAGCTCGCCGGGGCGCGAGGGCTGCGCGTGCGCGACGCCCAGGTAGATCAGGCGCGCCTCTTCGCGGCCGGACACGACTTCGATCGCATGCCCGAGCGCGTTTTCCGCGGGGACCAGGAAGTCCTGCGGCTGCGCCAGCCGGCGCACGGTGTTGGTCGCGATCGTGCGCACCCGCTGCGGCGGGATGTCCTGGACCCGCTGCCCGAAGCGCGCCAGGCATTCCAGCGCGCGCTGCCGCACGGCCGGATCCAGGCCGCCACGTCCGTCCAGGCCCTCGGCCAGGCGGACCGTTTCGCGCAGGCGGTCGACGATGCGCAACTGCCCCAGCAGCGAGCGCGCGACCACCATGTGGAAGCTGTTGGACCCCAGGTCGATGGCCGCGAGCAGGTCCCCGTCTTCCAGCGGAAGCCGGGTGCTCGGATAGAGATCATTCATGGACAGATGATCCCATGCGGGGGGAGCCGGGGCGAGGTGGGCGCGCGATGGGCTGGTCGGAACGGGTTTCAGGCGCGGGCGCTGTTCTGCTGCCCGGTCAGGTGCACAGCTTCGCCAGCAGCGTGGCCTGCGCCGAGTGCGGCGCCTGGCCCTCCTGCGGGACGATGCGGTCGTAGCCGCCGTCCGTGCGCAACTGCCAGGCGCTGACGTTGTCGGCCAGGTAGTTCTCCAGCGCTTCGTCGAACACGCGCTGGCCCAGTTCGGGATCGATCAGCGGGAAGGCGGTCTCCACGCGGCGCAGCAGGTTGCGTTCGAGCCAGTCCGCGCTGGAACAGAACATGTCGGGGGCGCCGTCGTTGGCGAACCAGTAGACGCGGTGGTGTTCCAGGAAGCGCCCCACGATCGAACGCACGCGGATGTTGTCGGAGACGCCCGGAACGCCGGGCCGCAGGGTGCAGGCGCCGCGCACGATCAGGTCGATCTGCACGCCGGCCTGCGAGGCCTGGTACAGCGCCCGCACGACCTGCGGTTCGTTCAAGGCGTTCATCTTGGCGACGATGCGCGCCGGCCTGCCGGCCCGCGCGTGTTTCGTCTCGCGGTCGATGCGCTTGAGCACCCCGGCGTGCAGGGTGAAGGGCGACTGCAGCAGGCGCTTGAGCTTGATCGCCGGCGCCAGGCCGGAGATCTGCTGGAAGATCTGGTGCACGTCGCTGCCGATGTCCGGATCGGCCGTGATCAGGCCCAGGTCGGTGTACCCGCGGGCGGTGCCGCTGTGGTAGTTGCCCGTGCCCATGTGCACGTAGCGGCGCAGCTTCTTTCCTTCGCGGCGCACGATCAGCAGCATCTTGGCGTGCGTCTTGTAGCCCACGACGCCATAGACCACCTGCACGCCGGCGTCCTGCAGGCGGTCGGCCAGGCCCAGGTTGGCTTCCTCGTCGAAGCGGGCGCGCAGCTCCACCACCACGGTGACGTCCTTGCCGTTGCGCGCCGCCTGCACCAGGTGGTCGACGATCTGCGACTCCTTCCCGGTACGGTAGAGCGTCTGCTTCATCGCCAGGACGTTGGGGTCCTCGGCCGCCTGCCTGATCAGTTCCAGCACGGGGGCGAACGAGTCGAAGGGATGGTGCAGCAGCACGTCGCGCTCGCTGACCTTGTCGAACATCGAGTCCAGGCCGGTCAGGGCGCGGGGCTGGAACGGGGGGAATTTCAGGTCGTGCCGCTGGACCAGGTCGTACACCTGGATCACGCGGTTGAGGTTGACCGGCCCGTTGATGCGGTACACCGCGTTCTCGGGCAGTTCGAAGTTTTCCAGCAAGGTGCGCACGATCGGCTTGGGGCACTGCTCGGCGATCTCCAGCCGCACCGCGCGCAGGTAGCCGCGCCCGGCCAGTTCGTCGCGCAGCGCCAGGGCGATGTTGTCGACTTCCTCCTCGTCGACCAGCAGCTCGGAGTTGCGGGTGACGCGGAACTGGTAGGCCCCCTGCACCTGCATGCCGGGGAACAGCTCATCGACGAAGCTGGACAGCACCGCCGACAGGAACACGAAATCCGTCGGGCCGCCGGAGACGTCCTCGGGCAGCTGTATGATGCGCGGCAGCGAGCGCGGCGCGCGCACGATCGCCAGGTTGCCCGCGCGGCCGAACGCGTCGCGGCCCTTGAGCACGACGACGATGTTGAGCGACTTGTTGAGGATCTTCGGGAAGGGATGGGCGGGGTCCAGGGCCCAGCGGCGAGAGCACGGGCATGATCTCGTCGCGGAAGTAGCCGCGCAGCCATTCGGCCTGCGCGGGGGTCCAGGCATCGCGTCCCAGCACGCGCACGCCGGCATCGAACATGGCCGGGCGCAGCACGTCGTTCCAGCATTCGTACTGCGCGGCCACCAGGTCCGCCGCCCGGTCGTGGATGCGCGCCAGCACGGCGGCCGGCGCCAGCCCGTCCGGGCCCGGGGCCAGGCCCAGGTCGTGCGCGTGGCGCAACGAGCCGGCGCGGATCTCGAAGAACTCGTCGAGGTTGGTGCAGGAGATGCACAGGTAGCGCAGCCGCTCCAGCAGGGGCATCGAGGGATCCCGCGCCTGGGCGAGCACGCGGAAGTTGAAGTCCAGCTGCGACAGTTCGCGGTTGAAGTACAGCGCGGGATCGCGCAGCTGGTCGACGTCGGCCGGTGCGTCGAAGGCGCCGGCGTTGGCTGCGGTGCTGGCGGAGGTGATGGCGGCGGCGGGGGCGTGGCGGACTGGCTTCATGGCAGTGCGATGTCCAATGGCTCGCGGGCGCGGACGCGGTCGGCGCCGAAGTGGCACGAGAACGTGCTCCCCCCTGCCGACTTCGCTCGCGATCTCCAGGCGTGCCTGGTGAAGGTGGAGGACGTGCTTGACGATGGAAAGGCCCAGGCCCGTGCCGCCGCTCTCGCGCGAGCGGCTCGTTGACACGCGGTAGAAGCGCTCGGTGATGCGGGGCAGGTGCTGGGCGGGAATGCCGTAGCCGGAGTCGGTCACTTCCAGGACCACGCCCTGGCGGCCATCGGCCCGGTCTGCCGGATCGAAGCGGAACACGACGGATACCCGGCCACCGGCCGGCGTATAGCGCACGGCATTCCCGACCAGGTTCGAGAACGCGCTGTGCAGTTCCTTGTTGGAGCCCCACAGGTCGACGCCGGCCTGGTCCTCGACGGTGATCTCGTGCCGGTTCTGGCTCAGCGCCATGGCCTCGCGCCGCAGCGTGTTGAGCATCGAGGCCATGCCCACCGTCTCCTCGCCGGAGAGCTGGTCGGCCGATTCCAGGCGCGACAGCGTGAGCAGGTCTTCCACCAGCTGGGTCATCCGCTGGGACTGCCGCTGCATCTCCGACAGCATCGGCGCCCATTCGGGATGCTCGCCGGGATCGAGCATGTCCAGGTAGCCATGCACGACGGTGAGCGGCGTGCGCAGTTCGTGGGAGACGTTGGCGACGAAGTCGCGGCGCATCTGTTCCAGTTGCAGCAGCCGGGTTACGTCGCGGGCGACCAGCAGCCACAGGTGTTCGGAATAGGGAATCAGCCGCAGGCTCAGCGTGACCGCCGGATTCCACGGCGAGACCAGTTCCAGCGGCTCGGCATTGCGGCCGGTGGCCATCCAGTGGGACAGCTGCATCGGCTGCAGCCGTTGCGCGAGCGGGGCGCCGATGTCGGCCGGATGCCGCAGCGACAGCAGGCCGGTCGCGGCCGCGTTGAACCACTGGATGCGCTGGGTGTTGCGTTCCACCACCACGATCGCATCGGGCAGTGCCGCGGTCGCCGCGCGGTAGGCGCGCAGCATCTCGATCAGGCGGCGCTTGCGGCTGCGCATTTCCTGCTGGCTGCGGTGGAGCAGCCGGTCGAGTTCGTTCCAGGTGCCATCGCCGACGGGCGGGGTGTGGCGCTGGCGGGCGGTGAGGCGCAGCAGCAGCTTGCGCAGTCGCCAGTAGTGCCAGGCCACCACGCCCAGGGCGGCGAAGGTCAGGACCGGCCAGGGGTAGCCGACCAGCAGCCCGAGCACGGCGGCGCCGGCCAGGATCAGGGCGAGCTGACCCAAGGTGCGGAACCAGGCGGAACGGGCGCGGGGAGGCATGGTCCGAGTCTAGTGCGTGGCAGGCAACGCGGGGTCGGCGGCACACGAGGCCGGGACGGTGGTCACGCCGGCGCCCGCGGCGGCCCGACCCAAGCCGCTAGGCCTCGACGGCCGCGGAGAACCGGTAGCCGGCGCCGCGCACGGTCTGCACCATGCCTTCGAGCTGGTGCGGTTCCAGGGTCTTGCGCAGGCGGCGGATGTGGACGTCCACCGTGCGCTCCTCCACGTACACGCTGCCGCCCCAGACGTGGTCGAGCAGCTGGGTGCGTGAGTAGACGCGTTCGGGGTGGGTCATGAAGAAGTGCAGCAGCCGGTACTCGGTAGGCCCGATCTGCACCGGCTGTTCGCTGCCGTCGCCATGGGCGAAAACGCGGTGCGCCGCGCCGTCGATCCGCAGCGGGCCCACGCCGACACTGCCGTCCTCATCGTCTTCGCGCGAGCGCCGCAGCACGGCGCGGATGCGTGCCAGCAGTTCGCGGGCGGAGAAGGGCTTGACGACGTAGTCGTCGACGCCGGCTTCCAGGCCGCCCACGCGATCGTTCTCCTCGCCGCGCGCGGTGAGCATGATGATCGGGATCTCGCGCGTCAGCTGTTCCCGGCGCCAGCGGCGCGCCAGTTCCAGGCCGCTGGTGCCCGGCAGCATCCAGTCCAGCAGGATCAGGTCCGGCAGGCGGTCGGCGATGGCCGCCTGGGCCTCGCGCGCGTCGCCGGCATGGACCGGTTCGTACTCCCCCTTGCGCAGGGCGTAGGCCACCATGTCGCGGATGGCCGGTTCGTCTTCGACGATGAGGATACGTTTCTGCACGGGTCGCTCTGGGTCGACAGTGGGGCAGGCATGACGCCTGGACCCGGCCAGTACACTACCGTTTTGTGACCGGGCCGTGACATGCGCCGCCCGTCAGTGGCGCTGGAGATCCTCGTCGCGCACGCCCTGCCGCTTGAGTTCGAGCACGGTCGGGGTAATGGCGGCGATGCGCGCGTCGATGCGCGAGCGCGCGTAGTAGTCCAGGTCGTCCCGCTTGAGCAGCGTGTTCAACTGCACCAGCGCCTGTTCGGGCCGGCCCTTGAGGTAGGCGGCCTCGGCGTAGGCCTCGCCGGCGCGCACCGGGTCGCCGGCGATCTCGCTGGCGCGGCCGAAGGCCTGCTGGAATTCCGGGTCCTCGCTCGACTGGCCCAGCAACGGGCGCAGCACGGCCTGTGCGCGTTTGCCGGCCTTGGCGGTGTCGCGCTCGCTGAGCACGCGGGCGTAGGTGAGCACGGCCGGCCGGTTCTGCGGCATCGAGGCCAGCACGGCCTCGAACCGCGCATCGGCCTGCGCGGCCTTGCCGGCGCGCGCTTCGGCCTCGCCCATCGCCAATGACAGCCACAGCTCGCCGGGATGGCGCTCGAGCAGCTCGGCCAGGCCCGCCATCGCCGCGGCGCCCTGGTTGGCGCGGATGCGTGCCACGGCCAGGCCATAGCGCTGGGCGTCGTCGAGCGCGTGGGTGCGGGCGAGCTGGTCGTATTCGCGGATCGCGGCGGCCGGGCTGTCGGCGCTGAGCACCCGCAGGCGTTCGCGGGCGTAGTCGAACTGCCCGGTGTCGCCGGAGGCCAGCGCGTTGCCGATCTTCAGCCCGGTGGGCAGCAGCGGATTGTCGCTGCCGCCGGTTTCCCCGCTGAAGGTGGCCGGGGCGTGGGACATCTGCTCGGCGCGGGCCTTGGCCTCGCTGATGCGCGTGGTGGTGACCGGATGGGTCATCAGGTAATCGGGCGTCTCGCCGTACAGGCCGGCGCGGTTGGCGCGGGAGCGGGCGTTGAGCTTCTCGAAGAACGAGGCCATCGCGACGGTGTCGTAGCGACTGCGCGACAGCGTCTGGATGCCCAGCCGGTCGGCCTCGGCTTCGTTGGAGCGGGTGTAGTCGATCTGCCGCTGCTGGGCCAGCGCCATCGCCGAGGTGTAGATGGCCTGGGCGGCGTCGTCGGAGGAGCGGCCGCCCGCCTGCGAGGCGGCCACTGCAGCGAGCATCGCCAGCAGGATCGGGATCTGGTCCTTCTGGGCGCGTTCGACCGCGCGCAGGACGTGCTGCTGGGTGACGTGCGCGATTTCGTGCGAGAGCACCGCGGCCACTTCATCCTCGCGTTCGGCCGCCAGCACCAGGCCACTGTTCATGCCCACGTAGCCGCCGACCGTGGCGAAGGCGTTGATCTGGCGGTCGCGCATCATGAAGAACGTGAAAGCCTGGCGCGGCTTGTCGCTGTTGGCGGCCAGGCGGGTGCCCAGCGTGTCCAGCCAGCTGGCCACCAGCGGGTCTTCCAGCGTGTATTCGTAGTGGCGCAGCTGCGCCAGCATCATCGAGCCGTATTCGCGTTCCTGGGTCGGCGACAGCAGCTCGCGCGCGGAGGAGCCGATGTCGGGCAGGCGCGATTCCTGCGCCGTCGCGCACACGCTGGCCAGGGCGAGGGTGAGGGCAGCGGCGAGCGGGAGCAGACGGGGCAAGCGGAAATCCTCTGACGGGGCGGGGGCAGGATGGCGGGGGCCGGGCCCGGGCGTGTGAATCGGGGGTTAACCCGTTCAGGCGCCTGGCGTCTGCCTGCGGCAATGGGGCGCTGCGTTCCGGCCCCGGGCTGGATTTGCCCGGGGTCACGACCCATATTCGACACCAGTTTCCCTGCCGAGTTTCGGAGTCTCCCTTGAGTACCGCCGCTTCGAACATCCTCATCTACACCACGGCGATCTGCCCGTACTGCGTGGCTGCCAAGAACTTCCTCAAGAGCAAGGGCCAGAGCTGGACGGAAATCCGCGTCGACTTGGACCCGGCCGAGCGCCAGAAGATGGTGACGCTCGCGCGCCGCACCAGCGTGCCGCAGATATTCATCGGCGAAAAACACGTGGGCGGTTACGACGACATGATCGCCCTGCATCGCGCCGGCGGCCTGGAGCCGCTGCTCGCCGCCGGCTGAGCGCGGCCGTTCCGCCCCGGCCTTCGATTTTTTCCCCTACGACGCCACCGCGCCGCGCCCCCGCCGCGCCGCGCAAGGAATTCCCATGACCGACAGTACGGGCGACGACCGCGTCGCGCAGTTCACCCAGTTCCGCAAGCGCATGAACGAACGCATCCTGGCCGAGCCGAACCAGGTGGTTCGCCGGTTCTTCGCGCTCGATACCCAGACCTACCAGGCCGGCGCCCTGGACGTGAAGACCAAGGAGCTGCTGGGCCTGGTGGCCTCGATGGTCCTGCGCTGCGACGACTGCATCAGTTACCACGTCGCCCAGTGCAAGGAAGCCGGCGTCAACCGGGACGAGATGTTCGAGGCCTTTTCGGTGGGGCTGGTGGTCGGCGGGTCGATCGTGATCCCGCACCTGCGCCGGGCCGTGGATTTCCTGGACACCCTGGAAGCGGGGGAAGCGGCCGCGCCGGCGGCCCACGCCCACGACTGACGCTACGCACCGGTACGGGCAGGGCGCCATCTGTCATAATTAATGGTTCTTACGCCCCGCGCGCCACGCCCATCCGCGTGGCGTCCGCCTGTCTGGAAACCCCTTCAAATGACGACGATCACTGTCATCCGCGGCGACGGCATCGGCCCGGAAATCATGGACGCCACCCTGCACGTGCTCGACGCGATGCAGCTTGGGCTGACCTACGAGTACGCCGACGCCGGCCTGGTCGCACTGGAAAAGCACGGCGAACTGCTGCCTGCGGCCACCATGGACTCGATCCGCAAGAACCGCATCGCGCTCAAGTCGCCGCTGACCACGCCGGTGGGCGAGGGCTTTTCCTCGATCAACGTGGAGCTGCGCAAGCGTTTTGACCTGTACGCCAACGTGCGTCCGGCCAAGTCGTTCCCGAACACGAAGTCGCGCTTCCCGTCCGGCGTGGACCTGATCACCGTCCGCGAGAACACGGAAGGCGCCTACATCGGCGAAGGCCAGCACCTGTCCGAGGACGGCGAGACCGCCGTCCTGACCCAGAAGGTGACCCGCCGGGGTTCCGAGCGCATCGTGCGCTACGCCTTCGACATGGCGCGCCGGATCGGCCGCAAGAAGGTCACGGTCGTGCACAAGGCGAACATCCTCAAGTCGACTTCGGGCCTGTTCCTCAAGACCGCGCGCGCGGTGGCGGCCGAATATCCCGACATCGAGTGCAACGAGATGATCGTGGACAACTGCTGCATGCAGCTGGTCATGAAGCCCGAGCAGTTCGACGTGATCGTGACCACCAACCTGTTCGGCGACATCATCTCCGACCTGTGCGCGGGTCTGGTCGGCGGCCTGGGCCTGTGGCCCCGGGCGCGAACATCGGCACCGACGCGGCGATCTTCGAGGCCGTGCACGGCTCGGCTCCGGACATCGCGGGCAAGGGCATCGCCAATCCATGCGCCCTGCTGCTGGGCGCCGCGCAGATGCTCGACCACCTGGGCATGCCGGAAAAGGCCGAGCGCCTGCGCGCGGCGATCATCGCCACGCTGGAGGCCCGCGACAGCCTGACCCCCGACCTGGGTGGCACGGGGAACACGCTGGATTTCGCCAAGGCGATTGCCAGCCGCGTCTGATCCGGCGGCGACGGCGCAAGCCGGCCCGTGTGGTCTTCCCCGCGTGCGGGGGAGGCCTGGGTCGATTGATCCGGGCCGGCGCGGACCTCGTCCTCGGCCGGCACGTAGCCATCCAGGCATTTCCATGTTCCGCCGGCGCGCTCGACGCGGGTTCCCTCAGGCGGCAAAATATATGTATCCATATATTTTGATGAAGAGATGAATAGCTCTCCCCGGCCGAGCGCCCTGGCGCTGTCCCCCCTGTTGGCCTTCCTGGCGCTGTTCTTCGGCGCAGGCCTGTATTTCACCTCCCATGGGGAGGCCATGGGCTTCTACCAGCTGCGGGCGCCCGTCGCGATCCTGCCGGCGCTCGCGCTGGCGGCGCTGATCGCCTGGCGCAAGCGGATCAAGCCGCTTGAGACGCTGCTGGCGGGCATGGGCGACGCGAACGTCGTCCTGATGTGCCTGATCTTCCTGCTCGCCGGCGGCTTCGTGGAAGTGTCCAAGGCGATCGGCGCCGTGGATGCGATCGTCTCGCTCGGCGTCGGCCACCTGCCGCCAGCGCTGCTGCTGCCGGGGCTGTTCCTGGTCGCTGGATTCATCTCGCTGTCGCTGGGCACCTCGATGGGCACCATCGCCGCCGTCGCTCCGATCGCGCTGGGCGTGGCCGATGCCTCGGGCCTGGACCGCGTGCTGGTGCTGGGCGCGGTGATCGGTGGCGCCACGTTCGGCGACAACCTGTCGGTGATCTCGGACACCGCGATCGTGGCCAGCCGCACCCAGGGCTGCACCATGCGGGAGAAGTTCCGGGAGAACCTGCGCCTGGCCTTGCCCGCGGCCATCCTCACCCTCGTGGCCCTGGCCTTCATGGGCGACACGGAGCCGGCGCAGTCCCTGGCCCCGGTCTCGCCGTGGCTGATCCTGCCCTACGTGATCGTGCTCGGGCTGGCGCTGGCGGGCGTGGACGTGCTGGTGGTGCTGAGCGTCGGCCTGGTCGTGGCGGGCGGCCTGGGCGCGCTGCTGGCGGAGGACTTCGGTGCCGCGGCCTACGCGGGGCATGTCTGGGCCGGCTTCGAGAGCATGGTGGAGATCATCCTGCTGTCGCTGCTGGTCGGCGGCCTGGGGGCGCTGATGAAAGCCACTGGCGGCCTGGCCTGGCTGGCCCAGGTGATCGGCCGCTTCGCGCGCGGGCATCGCAGCCGTCGCGCCGGCGAGGTGAGCATTGCGGCGCTGTCGGCCACCACCGATGTGTTCACCGCGAACAACACCGTCGCCCTGCTGATCAGCGGCAGCCTGGCGCGCGACATCGCCCAGGCCCACGACGTGCCGCCGGCACGGTCGGCGAGCGTCCTCGACATCTTTGCCTGCGTCACCCAGGGCGTGCTGCCCTACGGCGCACAGGTGCTCCTGGCGGCGTCGCTGGGCGCGGTCTCGCCACTGGCCGTGGCCGGCAGCGTGCACTACAGCTGGCTGCTGGGTGGGATCACCCTCGCGGTGATGTTGTGGCCGCGGCGGGCCGCGGCGCCTGTTCCCGCGGTCGCCGACACTGCGGCCTGAGTCGGCTTCGGATATGAGCCGGCTTCGGACATGAAAAGGGGCGCCCTGGGCGCCCCTTTTCGTTTGCCAGCGTTTGCTGCGCTCAGTCGCGCAGCTTGCCCAGCAGGCGCAGGAATTCCAGGTACAGCCACACCAGCGTGACCATCAGGCCGAAGGCGCCGTACCACTCCATGTACTTGGGCGCGCCGCTTTCCACGCCGCTTTCGATGAAGTCGAAATCGAGGACGAGGTTGAGCGCGGCGATCACCACCACGAACAGGCTGAAGCCGATGCCGATCATGCCGGACTCGTGGATCATCGGAATCTTGATCCCGAAGAAGCCCAGCACCATCGTCGCCAGGTAGACCAGGAAGATGCCGCCGGTGGCGGCGACCACGCCCAGCTTGAAGTTCTCGGTGGCCTTGATCAGGCCCGAGCGGTAGGCGAACAGCAGTGCGAACAGGGTGCCGAAGGTCAGCGTGACGGCCTGCAGGACGATCCCTTCGTACACGTGGTTGTACATGGCCGAGATGGCGCCGAGGAAAAAGCCCTCGACGATCGCGTACATCGGCGCCGTCACCGGCGACCACTCCTTCTTGAAGATCGTGATCATCGCCAGGATCAGGCCGCCGATGGCGCCTCCCAGCATGTAGGGCATCGCATTGACCGGCCCCTGCGGCGTGAATTCGATCTGGCTCCAGGCGAAGGCGGCGGTGAGCACGGCCAGCAGGAGCAGGATGGCGGTCTTGTTGACGGCGCCATTCAGGGTCATCGACTGCGAGTCGCCGCGAACGACCGCGCCGCTGCCGAGGTCGAGGAAGGTGGATTCCTTCAGGGCGGGATTGCCGCTGCGCATGATCATGATTTCCTGGTGACGGTGGACGATGCGCGCCAGCATACACAAGGCCCCCGGTGGTTCAGCCAGCATTGACACGCACGGGGCAGGGCACCAGAATGTCCGACCTTTCGCGGCGTTGGCGCGCAACGGAAGTCCCGGTTCCGGGGTATAGCTCAGCCTGGTAGAGCGCCAGCTTTGGGAGCTGGATGTCGTGGGTTCGAATCCCTCTGCCCCGACCATCCGGACTGAAGCAGGAACGGCCAGCGGGCCAGTGGGCTAGGATGGCACCACGCGCCCGTAGCTCAACCGGATAGAGCACCGGCCTTCTAAGCCGGTGGTTGTGGGTTCGAGTCCCGCCGGGCGCGCCAGAAGTACCGTGGAAAACCAGGTTTTATGGTGGCTGTAGCTCAGTTGGTTAGAGTACTGGATTGTGATTCCAGATGTCGGGGGTTCGAGTCCCCTCAGCCACCCCAGTGTGTGTGAAGCGGGTTTGAATCGAAGCGTTGCCAATTGCGATCGCTTTGCTTAGAATTCCGCTCCTCGTTGTTCCGGGCCGTTAGCTCAGTTGGTAGAGCAGTTGACTCTTAATCAATAGGTCCAAGGTTCGAATCCTTGACGGCCCACCAGTCCCAGGAACGCCCGGCCTCGCGCCGGGCGTTTTCTTTTGGGCATCCGCGGTGCATCTGCGGTCCGCGGCTAGAATGGCCGCCGAGCGAAAGTGGCGGAATTGGTAGACGCCCTGGATTTAGGTTCCAGTGCCGCAAGGCGTGCGGGTTCGAGTCCCGCCTTTCGCACCACGCCAGGTTGATAAAAAAGCCCCCGCGCCGACAAACGCGCCGTCGCGCGCTGCGCGATAAATGCCGCAGCGGCTTGTCCCCCCAGCCCCCGCGTGCCCCCGCGCCGACAAACGCGCCGTCGCGCGCTGCGCGATAAAAGCCACAGCGGCTTTGTCCCCCCAGCCCCCGCGTGCCCCCGCGCCGACAAACGCGTCCCCCAGCCCCCGCGTGCCCCCGCGCCGACAAACGCGCCGTCGCGCGCTGCGCGATAAAAGCCACAGCGGCTTGTCCCCCCAGCCCCCGCGTGCCCCCGCGCCGATAAACGCGCCGTCGCGCGCTGCGCCCGATGAACCAATCGGCTTTTCCCTGCTCCCCGGGCCAGTTTCGGAACTGTCTGGCCATGTGCCGGCATGTGGCCGGCCAGTCTCCGGAACTGTCTGGACATATGCCGGTATGTGCCGGGCCAGTGTCCGGAACTGTCGGGACATATGCCGGCATGTGCCCGCCCAGTCTCCGGAACTGTCGGGACATATGCCGGCATGTGCCCGCCCAGTCTCCGGAACTGTCTGGACATATGCCGGCATGTGCCCGGCCAGTCTCCGGAACTGTCGGGACATATGCCGGTATGTGCCCGGCCAGTCTCCGGAACTGTCGGGACATATGCCGGCATGTGCCCGGCCAGTCTCCGGAACTGTCGGGACATATGCCGGCACGTGCCCGGCCAGCCTCCGGGCCCTGTCCGGACATATGCGGGCATGTGCCGGGCCTGACCCCGGAGCTGTCTGGACATGTGCTGGCACGTGCGCGGCCAGCCTCGGGAACCTGTCCGGGGGTTCCGAAGCGCCGGTCGACCCTCACCGGCGCTGCAATGCCGTGACGACGGCCGCAAGCAGCGCCCCGGCCGTCCTTTCAACTGGCACCAGGCCCCGGAATCAGCGAAACTAGCCCGTTCCGCCGGAGGCTTTCAGCCCAGCCGGCCCGCAACCCCCAATCCAGCCTCAAACACGGCCCGCGGGTAAGACCCGCGGTAGCAGGAGTCGTCAGCAATGCAAGTCTCGGTCGAAACCCTGGGCAATCTCGAACGCCGCCTGACCTTCAGCCTTCCGGCCGACCAGCTGGAAAGCGTGGTCGACGGCCGCCTGCGCGAGATCGCGCGTGGCGCCAAGATCAAGGGCTTCCGTCCCGGCAAGGTGCCCTCGAAGGTCATCGAGCAGCGCTTCGGCCAGCAGGTGCGCGCCGAGGCCCTGGACGCGATGCTGCGCGAGAATTTCGGCAACGCGGTGCGCGAGCACTCGCTGAAGATCGCGGGCAACCCGCGCATCGAGCCGGCCAGCGGCCAGGACGGTGAACTGGCCTACACCGCCACGTTCGAAGTGGTGCCGGACTTCGGCGACATCGATGTCACCAAGCTCAACGTGACCCGCCACACGGCCGAGGTAGGCGAAAGCGACCTGGACGCCATGATGGAGAACCTGCGCCTGCAGCGCCGCACCTGGCGCGAGGTCGAGCGCGCCGCCCAGGAAGGCGACGCGGTCGAGATGGAAACCTGGTCGCAGGCCGGCGACGAACGCGTGCCCGCGGAGGGCGTGGAGCGCGGCGCGGCCCTGCTGGGCTCGGGCAACATGTTCGAGGCGATCGAGACCGCCCTGGCCGGCATGAAGTCCGGTGAGGAAAAGTCGCTGGACGTCGAGTTCCCGGCCGACTGGCGCGTCCCGCAGTTCGCCGGCAAGTCGGTGAAGGTGCACCTGAAGGTCACCAAGGTGTCCGAGCCGGTGCTGCCGGAAGTGGACGCGACCTTCATCAAGAGCTTCGGCATCCGCAGCGGCGACGCCGAACAGTTCCGCGCCGACATCCGCAGCAACCTGGAGCGCGAGCTCAAGGGCGCGCTGATGGCCCGGCTGCGTCGCGAGGTCGGTGAACAGCTGATCGCCGCCTACGCTTCGGTCGAGATGCCGCCCCGCCTGGTCGAGGCCGAGGCCCAGGACATGGCCCGCCAGGCCGTCGAGCAGGCCCGCCGCCAGGGCCAGGTCATCCCGCAGATCCCGGCCGACGCCCATCTGGGCTTCATGGACGCCGCGCGCAAGCGCGTCCTGGTCGGCCTGCTGGTGGGCGAGATCGCCCGCCGCAACGACCTGCGCCTGGACCCGCGCCGCGTCAACGAGACGCTCAAGCTGATCGCCTCGACCTACGAGGAGCCGCAGCAGGTCATCGATCTCTACCGCAACGACCAGCAGCTGATGACCGGCCTGCAGGGCCGGGTGATGGAGGAGCAGGTGATCGACTGGATCGCCGAGCGCGCCCAGCACACCGAGCAGGCCCTGTCCTTCAGCGAGGCGATCCGCCAGTAACGCAGCCGCCAGCCGGACGCGGGAATCCTCGGGCGCGGCCATGGTCGCGCCCGAGCCGTTTCGGATTTCCGGCTCAGGAGCGCGGGCCGCCAGCGCCCGCCACTTGCACTGGGGGTCGGCAGGCCCCAACTTGCAACACATCGACCAGACGCCACAGGTATCGCCCGGATGAACAACCGCACCCAAGCCCTCAACCTAGTGCCGATGGTGGTCGAACAGACCAGCCGCGGCGAGCGCGCGTATGACATCTACTCGCGTCTGCTCAAGGAGCGGGTGATCTTCCTCGTCGGCGGCATCGATGACCACGTGGCCAACGTGATCGTGGCCCAGATGCTGTTCCTGGAGGCCGAGAACCCCGAGAAGGACATCAGCCTCTACATCAACTCGCCCGGCGGCGTCGTCACGGCCGGCATGGCCATCTACGACACCATGCAGTACATCAAGCCGGACGTGAGCACGATCTGCGTCGGCCAGGCGGCCTCGATGGGCGCCCTCCTGCTGGCCTCGGGCGCCAAGGGCAAGCGGTATGCGCTGCCCAACTCGCGGGTGATGATCCACCAGCCGCTGGGCGGCTTCCAGGGCCAGGCGAGCGACATCGACATCCACGCCCGCGAGATCCTCACCCTGCGCCAGCGCCTGAACGAAGTACTCTCCAAGCACACCGGCCAGGCCCTGGAAACGATCGCCCGCGACACCGAGCGCGACAACTTCAAGAGCGCCGAGGCCGCCCGCGAATACGGACTGGTCGACCAGGTGCTGGAGCGCCGGCCGGAAGAATCGATCCAGGCGGGCTGAGCCGGGGGATGACCGGCGGGCGAAATCCTTGATTTCGCACACAATTTGGCATGGAGTAGGGCCACAGACCGGCTCGGACGCTGTGGTATTCTCGGGCTGCCGGTCGACCGGCAGCCAGCAACACGCAAGGCAGGGGCATGAGCGACGAACGACAGGGCCGCGGAGACAGCAACAAGATTCTTTATTGCTCCTTCTGCGGCAAGAGCCAGCACGAAGTACGCAAGCTGATCGCAGGCCCGAGTGTCTTCATCTGCGACGAGTGCGTCGAGCTGTGCAACGACATCATCCGTGAGGAGCTCGAGGAGAAGGCGCAGTCGGCCCGCAGCCACCTGCCCAAGCCCCGCGAGATCCTCGAGGTCCTCGACCAGTACGTGATCGGCCAGGCACGTGCGAAGAAGACGCTCGCCGTGGCGGTGTACAACCACTACAAGCGCATCGAGAGCCGCCAGAAGAACGACGACGTCGAACTGGCCAAGTCGAACATCCTGCTCGTGGGCCCCACCGGCTCGGGCAAGACGCTGCTGGCCGAGACCCTGGCCCGGCTGCTCAACGTGCCGTTCACGATGGCCGACGCCACCACGCTCACCGAAGCCGGGTATGTCGGCGAGGACGTGGAAAACATCATCCAGAAGCTCCTGCAGAAGTGCGACTACGACGTCGAGAAGGCGCAGCAGGGCATCGTGTACATCGACGAGATCGACAAGATCTCGCGCAAGAGCGACAACCCGTCCATCACCCGTGACGTGTCGGGCGAGGGCGTGCAGCAGGCGCTGCTGAAGCTGATCGAAGGCACGGTCGCCAGCGTCCCGCCGCAGGGTGGCCGCAAGCATCCGCAGCAGGAATTCCTGCAGGTCGACACCCGCAACATCCTGTTCGTCGTCGGCGGCGCGTTCGCCGGCCTGGACAAGATCATCCAGCAGCGTTCGACCGAGGCCGGCGGCATCGGCTTCGGCGCCAAGGTCAAGAGCAGCGCCCGCAAGGCCGACACCAGCAAGGTGCTGGCCGAGGTGGAGCCCGAGGACCTGATCAAGTTCGGCCTCATTCCCGAGTTCGTCGGCCGCCTCCCGGTGGTCGCCACGCTCGAGGAACTGGACGAGGCGGCCCTGGTGACCATCCTCACCGAGCCCAAGAACGCGATCACCAAGCAGTTCAAGAAGCTGTTCGACATGGAAGGCGTCGAGCTGGAGTTCCGCGCCGACGCGCTGACCGCCATCGCCAAGAAGGCGCTCAAGCGCAAGACCGGCGCCCGCGGCCTGCGGACCATCGTCGAGAGCGTGCTGCTGGACACCATGTACGACCTGCCTTCGCTGGAAAACGTCAGCAAGGTCGTGGTGGACGAGTCCGTGGTCGAGCACAAGTCCGACCCGTACCTGATCTACCAGACGCCGCCGGCCGCGCCCAAGATCGCCGCCGCGGAGTAGTCCGGCCGCCGGCCGGTCACCGCCGAGTAATCCACCAACGCCCGGGTCCGCCCGGGCGTTGTGTTTCCCGGGGCGGGCTCCCCGGCCGCCTTCACGCCGCCACCGGACGGACCGCTGCCCGCGACCTGGCCGTGCGGTGCCCGGCTGGCGCGACCGGCCGCGCCGCACCCCCGTGGCCGCGACCGTGACCGCCGTCCCGCCCCCTGACGGGTGAGGCCGGCCGCCTGGCCATCGGTTCATGCCGAATCGACACACGGTGAACGGCGTCGCTTGCATCCTAGGGCGCATAACCCCATAACCGATGCCAAGGCGGCCCCAGGCCGCGAGCCCCTTTCCGGACGCTGCGCCGCGTCCTGTTCCCGGAGTTGCCATGACCGTCTCCTCAGACCGCGAAACGATGAACCTGCCCGTGCTGCCGCTGCGAGATGTGGTCGTCTTTCCGCACATGGTCATTCCACTGTTCGTGGGCCGCGACAAGTCGATCCGCGCACTGGACCTGGCGATGGAGTCCGACAAGCGCATCCTGCTGGTCGCCCAGAAGTCCGCCGAGACCGACGACCCGACCGGCAAGGACCTCTACGAAACCGGCACGCTCGCGCACGTGCTGCAACTGCTCAAGCTGCCCGACGGCACGATCAAGGTGCTGGTCGAGGGCATGTCCCGCGTCAGCGTCGACCAGGTCGGCGAGGCCGACGGCGCGCTGGCCGGCCGCGCGCAGGTCGTGGATCCGGTCATCGACCGGGACGAACGCGAGCTCGACGCCATCACCCGCTCGCTGATGGGCCTGTTCGAGCAGTACGTCAAGACCAACCGCAAGCTGCCGCCGGAACTGATGCAGACCCTTGCGGGCATCGACGAGCCCGGCCGGCTGTCGGACACCATCGCCGCGCACCTGGGCGTGCGCCTGAGCGACAAGCAGAAGCTGCTGGAGACCCACGAGATCGGGAAGCGGCTGGAGCAGCTGGTGGGGCTGGTGGACGGCGAGATCGACGTGCAGCAGCTGGAGAAGCGCATCCGCGGCCGCGTGAAGTCGCAGATGGAGAAGAGCCAGCGCGAGTACTACCTCAACGAACAGATGAAGGCGATCCAGAAGGAGCTGGGCGAGATCGACGACGCGCCCAACGACGTCGACGAACTGGCCCGCAAGATCGCCGAGGCCGGCATGCCCAAGCCGGTGGAAGCCAAGGCGCGCAACGAGCTCAACAAGCTCAAGCAGATGTCGCCGATGTCCGCCGAGGCGGCCGTGGTGCGCAACTACCTGGAGTGGCTGCTGGGCGTGCCCTGGAAGAAGCGCACCAAGATCCGCAAGGACCTCAAGGCCGCCCAGGACGTGCTCGACGCCGACCATTTCGGCCTGGAGAAGGTCAAGGAACGGATCCTGGAATACCTGGCCGTGCAGTCGCGCGTGACCAAGATGCGTGGCGCGATCCTGTGCCTGGTCGGCCCGCCCGGCGTGGGCAAGACCTCGCTCGGGCAGTCGATCGCCAAGGCGACCAACCGCAAGTTCGTGCGCATGTCGCTGGGCGGCGTGCGCGATGAGGCCGAGATCCGCGGCCATCGCCGCACCTACGTCGGCTCGATGCCCGGCCGCATCGTGCAGAACCTCAACAAGATCGGCAGCAAGAACCCGCTGTTCGTGCTGGACGAGATCGACAAGATGTCGATGGACTTCCGCGGCGATCCGTCCTCGGCCCTGCTGGAAGTGCTCGATCCCGAGCAGAACACCGCCTTCAACGACCACTACCTCGAGGTGGACCTGGACCTGAGCGAGGTGATGTTCGTCGCCACCTCCAACTCGCTCAACATCCCCGGTCCGCTGCTGGACCGCATGGAAGTGATCCGGATCCCGGGCTATACCGAGGAAGAGAAGCTCAACATCGCCATGCGCTACCTGCTGCCCAAGCAGATCAAGGCCAACGGCCTCAAGCCCGACGAGATCAAGGTGGGGGAGGACGTCGTGCGCGACATCGTGCGCTACTACACCCGCGAATCGGGCGTGCGCAACCTCGAGCGCGAGGTGTCGAAGGTCTGCCGCAAGGTGGTCAAGGAGATCGCCCTGGGCGGTCCCAAGAAGAAGCCCACCAAGCCCAAGCCGATCACCATCACCTCCAAGAACCTGGACAAGTACCTGGGCGTGCGCCGCTTCGACTTCGGTCGCGCCGAGGAGCAGAACGAAATCGGCCTGGTCACCGGACTGGCCTGGACGGAAGTGGGCGGCGACCTGCTGCAGGTGGAAGCCACGCTCGTCCCGGGCAAGGGACAACTGCTGCTCACCGGCCAGCTGGGCGACGTCATGAAGGAATCCGCGTCGGCGGCGCTGTCGGTCGTGCGGGCACGGACCGAGCGCCTGGGAATCGACCTGGACTTCCTGCAGAAGCACGACATCCACGTGCACGTGCCCGAGGGCGCCACGCCCAAGGACGGTCCGAGCGCCGGCATCGCGATGGTGACCGCGCTGGTGTCGATGCTGACCAAGAACCCGGTTCGTGCCGACGTGGCCATGACCGGCGAGATCACCCTGCGCGGCAAGGTGCTGGGCATCGGCGGACTGAAGGAAAAGCTGCTCGCCGCGCTGCGTGGCGGCATCCGTACGGTGATCATTCCCGACGAGAACAAGAAGGACCTCGTCGACCTGCCCAAGGCCGTGAGCCAGGGCATGAAGATCGTCAGTGCCAAGTGGATCGACGAGGTGCTCGACCTCGCGCTCGAGCGCCCCGTATCGCCCACGCCGGCCATTCCTCCCGGCGAGCTGCCGGTACCCGACAGCGTGCAGGCAGCGACCCAGGCGGACGTCAAGCACTGACACCGCACGTCCGCGCACATGGGCCCATTGCGCTGAAAGCCTTGCCATTGCAGGCTTTCGGCCTTGCGACCGCAAAATGCCACTGGTATAACGCTCGCAACCCGCAACGCGGCCGGTTCCGGCGCGCGCTTGAGCGGCAACCTCGATCCGGATCCCGCCCGCACCCAGGCGCTGGTCCGGCTATCTGCACACTGCGGCGTTCCCGCCGCAAATGGAGTCAATACGAATGAACAAGGCCGACTTTGTAGCCGCCGTCGCCGAGGCCGCGGAACTGTCCAAGACCGACGCCGCCAACGCCGTCGACGCGGTGATCAGCGTCATCACCAAGTCGCTCAAGAAGGGCGATACCGTGACGCTGGTCGGGTTCGGCACCTTCCAGGTGCGTGAGCGCGCCGCCCGCCAGGGTCGCAATCCCAAGACCGGCGAAACGATCAAGATCAAGAAGTCGAAGAACCCTGCGTTCAAGGCCGGCAAGGCGCTCAAGGATGCGGTCAACTGACCCGGGCGACTGCCACGATTGCAACGAAAAGCCCGGCGCAAGCCGGGCTTTTTGCGTGAGGGCATATATAATTTCGCCCTGACCCGGGGTGCTTAGCTCAGCGGTAGAGCGTCTCCTTTACACGGAGAGGGTCGGGGGTTCGATCCCCTCAGCACCCACCATTGCGCGGTCACTGTCGAGGTGTTGCGCGATCGTAAATCGGGCTGTATGATTTCGTTTCTCAGCGCGGAGTGGTAGTTCAGTCGGTTAGAATGCTGGCCTGTCACGCCGGAGGTCGCGGGTTCGAGTCCCGTCCACTCCGCCATTTTTTCAAGCACAACGCCCGCACCTTGCGGGCGTTGTGCTTTTTGCCGTCCGGCCACCGCCGCCGCCCGTCGCGGCCCCCCGGGCGGCGCGTCCAGGGCAGGGCGCTCGACGCGGGGTCGAGACCGGCCCTAAACTGCGCGGCTATCGAATCGACTCCCCGGCCGCCATGCTGCAAGCACTCCGCGACAAGACCTCAGGCTGGATCGCCGCCGCCATTCTCGGCGTGGTGATCATTTCCTTCTCGTTCTTCGGCATCCAGGATTACATCTACCAGCGGTCCGACAGCTTCGCCGCCAAGGTCGAAGCGCCCCCCCGCGTGGTGGCCGTCCGCGCCCGCCTTCTGGCCGGTCACGATGCTGTGGGACCGCGAGGAAGTCTCCGCGCAGGAATTCAAGACCGCGTTCGAGCGCACGCGCCAGCAGGTCCGCAGGCAGCAGGGTGAAGCCTACGATCCTCGCCAGTTCGACACGCTGGAGAACAAGCGGGAGGTCCTCGAGCAGCTGATCGACCTGCGCGTGCAGAAGCTCGCCTCGCGCCACGCCGGCGTCGTCATCAGCGACTCGCTGCTCAAGAAGACGATCAGCGAAGATCCCTCCTTCCAGGCCGATGGCAAGTTCAACATCGACCGCTACCGCCTGGCGCTCGCGTCGGAGCAGAAGAGCGAGCGCCAGTACGAGGCGATGCAGCGCGACAGGCTGGAGGAGACGCTGGTCGCCGGCGCGCTGGCCGAAAGCAGCTTCGTCACCGGTTCGGAGATGGATCGACTGATCCGCCTCATGTTCGAAACCCGCGATGCCAGCCTGGTCATGCTGCCGCCGCCGGCGCCCGACACCGCCCCGGTCAGCGAGGCGCAGATCAAGCAGTGGTACACCGCTCACCCGGCCGACTTCCGCGCCCAGGAAACGGTCACGCTGGAATACGTCGAACTCAACGCCGCCGACCTGGCCGTTCCCGCGCCGGACGAGAAGGCGTTGCAGGCGCGCTACGAGGAACAGAAGAAGAACTTCACCGAGCAGGAGCAGCGACTGGCCTCGCACATCCTGATCAAGGTCGACGAGAAGGCCGACGCCGCCGCGCAGAAGGCCGCCGAAGCCAAGGCGCGTGACCTGGCCGCAAAGGCCAAGGCGCCGGGCGCGGATTTCGCCGCCCTGGCGCGGGCCAACAGCGACGATCCGGGTTCCAAGGCCAACGGCGGCGACCTGGGCTGGAACGCCAAGGGCGTGATGGTGCCGGAGTTCGACGCCGCCATGTTCGCGCTGCAGCCGGGCCAGGTCAGCGAGCCGGTGAAGACCTCGTTCGGCTGGCACGTGATCCAGCTGCGGGAAGTGAAGGGCGCTCAGCAGCAGCCCTACGAACAGGTGCGCGAGCAGCTGGCGCGCGACCAGACCGAGGCCGACCGCGAGCGCGCCTTCAACGACGTCACCGGACAGCTGGTCGACCTCGTGCTCAAGAATCCTTCCTCGCTCGCCCCGGCGGCGCAGCAGCTCAAGCTCCCGGTGCAGCGCCTGGGCCCGGTCGCACGCAACGCGAACGAAGGCATCCTCGCCTCGCCCCTGGTGAAGCGTCAGGCCTTCGACGAGGTGCGCGTGCGCGACCGCACCGTCAGCGATCCGATCGAACTGGGTACCAACCACAGCGTGCTGATCCGCGTCGTCGCCCACACGCCGGAGGCGCCGCGTCCGCTGGCGCAGGTCCGCGAGCAGGTGATCGCCGCCGTCCGCAACGACCGCACCGCGAAGGCCGCCGAACAGCAGGCCGACGCGCTGCTCGAACGCCTGCGCAAGGGTGAGACGCTGACCGCCATCGCAACGGAGAAGGGACTGCCGCCGCCGAGCGTCAACCCCGGCATCCAGCGCGGCATGCCGATCCCGGATCCCAGCGTGTCCGAGGCGATCTTCACCGTCGCTCCCCCCGCCGCGGGCAAGCCGACGCCGGGCAAGGCGCCGCTGCCGGGCGGCAACATCGTGCTGTTCACCGTCGACAAGGTCACTGCCGGCGACGCCACGCAGATGCCGCCGGCGCAGCGCGAGATGATGACCCAGCAGCTCGGTCGCCTGGCGGCCGACGACGAGATCAAGACTGTCGTGCAGGCACTGCGCAAGCGCATGAAGATCGTGCGCGTCGAAAGCAATCTCTGACCGGCGGCGACAGGATTCTCCGAAAGCCCGGCTCCGGCCGGGCTTTTTCTTTGTTGGCGGCATGCAGGCAAGTGGCCTTCGCCGATTGCATCGCAGTGGACCTCCCGGCCTTCGCGGCGCGCGCGCAGCATCGGGCCCGGGAATCATCCCGGGATCGGAGAGTCGACGATGCAGAGCAGGACGATGATCGCGTGCGCCGTATTGGCGCTGTGGGCCATGGACGCGCGGGCACAGGATGCCGCAGGCTGCGCGCGGCAGTTCGATCGTGCCCAGCGCATGGACATGGAATCCTTCCGCGACTACGACGCGGAGACCTTCCGCGCCGTGCACCACCAGGACGCCGTGACCGTGTTCGCCAGCGGCGCCCGCCGGCAGGGCCTGGAGGCGGTGATGGCCGCGCTGGCCTCGCACTTCCGCGGACGCGAAGGGGTCTGGATCTGGACGGAACGCTATCGCGTGGTCGATGGCTGCCGCTCGGCCTTCATCCTGTACGAAACCGTCTACGAGCTGCCTTCCATCGGCTATCGGCAGCGCGCCATGACCGGCGTCACCTACACCCACGACGGCAACGGCTGGCTCGCGATCGCCGACCAGGGAACGCCACTGCCGTAGCACGCGACCCGCGCAAACAAGAAGGCCTGGCATGGGCCAGGCCTTCGCTTGCTTGCGTGAGCGCCGCGGTTACTCCGCGGTGTCGAGCCCGGTCATGCCCAGGATGTTGTACCCGGCATCCACGTAGGTGATCTCGCCGGTCACGCCCGCGCTCAGGTCCGAGCACAGGAAGGCGGCGACGTTGCCTACGTCCTCGATCGTCACCGTGCGGCGCAGCGGTGCATTCTCTTCGACGTGGCCCAGGATCTTGCGGAAGCCGGCGATGCCCGCGGCGGCGAGCGTCTTGATCGGACCGGCGGAAATGGCGTTGACGCGCGTGCCTTCCGGGCCGAGGTTGTAGGCCAGGTAGCGCACGGTGGATTCCAGGCTGGCCTTGGCCACGCCCATCACGTTGTAGCCGACCAGCGCGCGTTCGGCGCCCAGGTAACTGAGGGTCAGGATGGAACCCTTGCGGCCCTGCATCATCGGACGGGCGGCCTTGGCCATGGCGGCGAGCGAGTAGGCCGAGATGTCGTGGGCGATGGCGAAGTTCTCGCGTGTCAGGCCGTCCAGGAACTGTCCGGCGATGGCCTCGCGTGGCGCGTAGGCGATGGCGTGCACGAGGATGTCGAAGCCGTCGCTCCAGTGCTGGCCCAGTTGCTGGAAGCACTGCTCGATCTGCTCATCGCTGGCCACGTCCAGCGGGATCACGATGTTGCTGCCGTACTCGGACGCGGCTTTTTCCACGCGCGACTTCAGTTTCTCGGTCTGGTAGGTGAACGCCAGTTCCGCGCCTTCGCGGTGCATTGCCTCGGCGATGCCGCTGGCGATCGAGCGGTCGCTGGCGATGCCGGTGATCAGGGCGCGCTTGCCTTGCAGGAAACCCATTGCCTCATCCTCGTAGTGGGCCGCGTGGGGGCGGCTGAGCAAAGGCTCTAGTGTACCGGGTGACGCGCAGGGTCCGGCTGCCCGCGTTGGGCGCGGTGGCGTGCCGCGTGCCGGCGGGCGCGGCGGCGGCGACTGTCAGCGCGTGCCCGCGGCGGGGACGCCGGCCACCACGTCCGCATCGATCAGCAGGACCGTGCCCGGCTGCAGCACGCTGCGTGGGGCGAGCCGGTTGCGCTCGAGCAGTTCGGCCACCCGGATCCCGTAGCGGCCGGCGATGCGCGAAGCATTCTCGCCGCGCACCACGGTATGGCGGCGTGGGCCCGGCGCGTCCGCTGCCGGTGCATCGGTGACGAGCGGCGCCGAGGCATCGGCAAGGATCAACGGCTGGGCGTCTTCGACGGCGGCCACGCTGACCGAGGCGTCCGCGGCGAGTTCGGCCGCGCCCACCGCGGCCGATGAGGCGGGCAGGCTGTCGACGACCCCATACGCGAGCAGTCGCGCGGGTTTGCCATTGACCCGGGAGATCCGTCCCTGCGGATAGGCGGGATTGAGCCGCAGCAGGCGCGACGCATCCTGGCCGTTGCGGCGTGCCCATTCGGCCACGTCCTGGGTGGCCTCGGGCAGGGTCACCTCTTCCAGGCGCGGGACCGGCTTGTTTTCCACGCCGGCCCATTCGCCGCGCGCGTGGGCCTGTTCCATGAGGCAGGACAGGGCGTGCAGTTTGCGTACGTACGCCTGGGTGATCGGCGACAGGCCGGGCAGGGATTCCGGCCGGGCGGTACGTACCGTCTGCCCGTTGCGCTTGATGGCGCCCAGGACGCGGTACTCGCCGGCGTTGTAGCCCATCACCGCCAACCGCCAGTTGCCGCCGAACATGCCATGCAAGGTCTTGAGGTACTTCACGGCTGCGGCGGTGGATTCCACTGGCGACAGCCGCCCGTCATAGCCGGCGCGGATGGAGACACTGTGGTTGCGCGCCGTCACCGTGATCATCTGCCACAGGCCGGCCGGCCCCTGCGGGCTGCGCGCGCCGGGCTTGTAGCCGCTCTCGACGAACGGGATCAGCGCGTACTCGGTGGGAAGGCTGGCCGCGCGCAGGGCGTCGACGACGTAGCCGAACAGCGGCAGTACATCGCCATCATGGGTCGCCAGCTGTCGCGGGGCATGGGCGAAATGGGCGCGCCAGCGGGCGCTGGAGGCTCCCCCATCGCAGCCGGGCTCGGCCAGTCCCTCGCGGAAACGCTGGTAGATCTCGCGTCCGCTCCGGCTGCCGGCGGAGGCCTCGACTTCAGCCGCTACGGGCGCGGCGGAGACCTCGTCGGCCGCGGCGCCCATCGGGGCGACCGGGGCAGCGGCGTCGGGGGCTGATTCCAGGGCACAGGCGGGCGCGGCCAGCGCCATCGCCAGCCACAGGACGCCGGTCCGGCGGATCATGCGACGAACCCGTCTTTCCAGAGGCGCAGTTGCGCGAAGGCGTCGACCCGGTCGATCGGCGGACGACCCAGGTGGGCGGACAGGCTCGCCAGCACGCCGGGGGCGTCGACCCGCAGGAAGGGGTTGGTCTGGAGTTCCTCGGCGAGGGAGCTGGGCACGGTCGGGTTTCCGCGGTCGCGCATAGCCTGGGCCTCCTGAATGCGGCGCGCAAGCGCCGGGTTGCCGGGTTCTACCACGCGGGCAAACTGCCCGTTGTTAATCGTGTACTCATGTCCGCAGCACACGCGGCTGCTGCCGGGCAGGGCGACCAGCTTGTCCAGCGAGGCCAGCATCTGCGTCGGCGTACCCTCGAAAAGCCGCCCGCAGCCCAGGCTGAACAGGGTATCTCCGCAGAACACCACGCCTTCTCCGGCGAACGCGATATGGGTCAGCGTGTGCCCCGGGATTTCCAGGACGTCAAAGCTCCAGTCGGCGATGCGAACCCGGTCACCCTCGGCCATCGACGCATGTCCCACTGTGATCCGCTCGTCGGCGGGACCGAAAACCGGAAGTTCGGGCCATCTTTGCCGCAGTGCAGCGGCGCCCCCGATATGGTCGTGGTGGTGATGGGTCAGCAGGATGCCGGCCAGGCTCAGGCCTTCGCCCTCCAGCAACGCCAGCACGGGGTCGGGTTCGCCCGGATCGACCACCAGGACCCGGCCCTGGGCATCGACCAGGGCCCAGATGTAGTTGTCGCCGAGGGCGGGCAGGGCGCGCAGGTCCACGGGGCGGCTCGAATCCGACACAATCGCGACCATGCCCGCCCATCCGCCAGGCCGTCAAACTCCACCGCCGCTGGCCTGGTTCGCCACCACCGCGGGGCAGGGGCTGCTCGCGGTGGAGAACGCCGCCATGGCACGGGTGCTGGCGGGCATCCCCGCGCTGCCCTGGTGCTGGATGTCAGTGCCCGGCGCCGCGCCGCCGGAAGATCCCCGGAACCGCGGCGTACTGCTGCGTCGCGAAGGCGCGCGTTTTGCCGGCGCGGCACACTGCGCGGTGCCCCTGCCGCTGGCGAACGAGAGCTTCGGCGCGGTCCTGCTGCAGCACGCGCTCGACGACGCGGCCGAGTCCCCCGATGCGGACGTCCTGCTGGGCGAATGCGAGCGCATTCTTGCGCCGGGTGGCGTGCTCTGGCTCGCCGCGCTAAATCCCTGGAGTCCGTACCGCGCCCGCTGGGCCCGGACCGGCCTGCGGGCCCGCGTGACCGGGCTGTGGCAGGCCCGGCTGCGGCGCGCCGGCTTCGCGCTGGATTCGGTGAACCTGCAGTGGCTCGGCCCGCGGTGGCGCATGGACCAGGGCGATGTCGGCGTGGGCATGAATGACTGGCTGCGCGCGGGCGTTGCGCTGACCGTGAGCAAGCGGGTGCGCGCACTCGCCCCGCCATCGCCGTTGCGTCGGCTTCGCCTGCATGGCGTGGGTCACCCGCGGATCCAGAGCGGCGCGATGACGCGCGCGCGGCTGGAAGGCCTCGACGACGAGGCCGGCGGCATCGCGGCCGTCGGTTGAGCGCGTCCAGGATGGGCCGGACCCAATGGTGCGCGCGGAGTGCGCGACGGACCGCTGCTGCGGCGATAATGCGCCGATGAATTCACCTGAAAGAAAAGCCGTCGAGGTCCACACCGATGGCGCCTGCCTCGGAAACCCGGGCCCCGGTGGTTGGGGCGCCCTGCTGCGCTTCGGTCGCCACGAGCGCGAACTGGGCGGAGGCGAGCCGGCCACGACCAACAACCGCATGGAACTGATGGCGGCCATCATGGCGCTGGAAACCCTGACCGAACCCTGCGACATCGTGCTGTTCACCGACTCGCAATATGTGCGTCAGGGCATCACCGAGTGGATGCCCAGCTGGGTGCGACGCGGCTGGAAGACCGCCAGCGGCGAGCCGGTGAAGAACCGCGAGTTGTGGGAACGCCTGAACGCCGCGGCTGCCCGCCACGCCATCGTGTGGAAGTGGGTCAAGGGGCATTCGGGGGATCCGGACAATGAACGCGTCGACGGACTGGCGCGCGCCCAGGCGCTGCGCTTCAAGCCCCCCACATGGCCGTGTAGGCTGTGACCCGGGGCGTCTTCCCATTTCACCACTGCATGTGCGTGGCGCCCACGGCGCCGCGTGTGTCATCCAGGTAGCCGATGCGCCAGATCATCCTTGACACCGAAACCACCGGCCTGAGCTGGGAACGCGGCAACCGCGTGGTGGAAATCGGCTGCGTCGAACTCGTGGAACGCCGTCCCACCGGGCGCACGTTCCACTGCTACCTCAATCCGGACTGCCAGTTCGAGGCCGGCGCGCAGGAAGTCACCGGGCTGACGCTGGAATTCCTGGCCGACAAGCCACGCTTCGCGACGGTCGTGGACGAGTTCCTGGAATTCATCGACGGCGCCGAACTGGTCATCCACAACGCCGCCTTCGACGTCGGCTTCCTCGACAACGAACTGCGCCTGGCCGGCCCGCAATACGGCACGCTGGCCGAGCGTTGCGCGATCGAGGACACCCTGCTGCTCGCGCGCCAGCGCTTCCCGGGCCAGCGCAACTCGCTCGACGCGCTGTGCCGCCGGTTTGGCGTCGACAACACGCACCGCCAGCTCCACGGCGCTCTGCTCGACGCCCAGCTGTTGTCCGACGTCTTCATCGCGCTCACCTCGGGTCAGGGCGAGATCGGCTTCGACGCCGACATGCAGGCGGCGGCCCAGCAGGCAGCCGATGCGCTGGCCATCCAGTTCGACGTGCACGCCCCTCGTCCGCGCGTGCTGGTGGGCGAAGACGACCTGGCCGCGCACGAAAGCCGCCTGGCGCAGTTGCGCAAGAAGGCCGGGCAGGCGTTGTGGGATGCGTGGAACCCGGCGCCGGAAGAAGCGCACGCCGTCCCGGCCTGAAGCGTCCGCTCCCCGCCAGGGGGAGCCGGGTTCAGTGATTGCGGACCAGGATGACGGTGACGTTGTCCGAACCGCCGCCGTCCAGCGCGGCGGCCACCAGTTCGTCGACGCATTCCTGCGCGCTGCAGTCGTTGTGCGCCAGCACCTGGGCGATATTGCGGTCCTCGACTTCCTCGGTCAGGCCATCGCTGCAGAGCAGCAGCTGCATGCCCGGGCGCAGTTCGCCGGTCATCGTCTCGACGTTGAGGTTGCGCGGGTCGGTCACGCCCAGGGCCTGGGTGACGACATTGCGGTGCGGATGGCTGCGCGCCTGTTCATGGGTGATCGCGCCGTTGGCGATCAGTTCCTGCACGTAGCTGTGATCCTGCGACAGCTGCACCAGGTGGCTGTCGCGCCACAGGTAGACCCGGCTGTCGCCGACCCAGGCCACTTCGAAGCGCGAACCGTTGACGCGCGCGGCCACTACGGTCGTGCCCATCGGCAGTGCGTCGTGGCGGCGACGGGAGATGCGGATGATCTCCTCGTCGGCAATGCGGATCGCGTTGGCCAGCGACGTGCCGTCGCGGACCTCGCGGACGATGGTCTCGCGCGCCAGAGCACTGGCGACTTCGCCGTATTCATGCCCGCCCATGCCGTCGGCCACCAGCCACAGCCCCAGTTCGCTGTCGCCGTAGTAGGTGTCCTCGTTGAGCTCCCGCCGCAGGCCGACGTGCGTCAGGTGTCCGAACTCGATCATCTGGAGACCTGAATGCATGGGAGGCGGGGAGGGGCTTGTGGGAGCAAACGAGATAATCGTGAAGGACCGGCCGTGTGGCAAGGCAGTCGCAGCACAGGATTGCGACGGAGTTGGCGATTGGCTGCCGCCCGTGGTGCCGGCCCGGCAGTTGCCGAGCGGGCCCTCAGGAGAGCAGGTGGCCGGTCGAGGCGGTGTGCAGCCGGGAGCGCAGCCGCGAATCGAGCATCCACACGATGCAGTCCGGGCAAGCCTGCCCACCCGCGAGCATGCGGTCGAGGAGCGTGCAGTCGAGGAGCGTGCAGTCGGGGAGCGTGCGGTGGAGGTGGCGCGCCGCAAGCGCGGCAAAGGCGAGCGGTCGAGCCAGTGGAGAGCGAAGGGCGGTCCGGCGCGCCCGCACGGCCGGCCGTTGCCGAGCAAGGATCCTGGAAAAACAAACGCCCCCTGGCGGGGGCGTCTGCGTGCAACTGGCGGAGAGGGAGGGATTCGAACCCTCGGTACGCTATAAACGTACGCCTGATTTCGAGTCAGGTACATTCAACCACTCTGCCACCTCTCCTGAAGTGGGCCGGCAATGATACGGGGCCGGGGCCGCCGGGACAAGGTGTCGGGCCTTCCGGGACAGGGCGGCTAAACTGTCTTCCCCCTGCGAACAACGGCGCTGACATGTCCGAAATCCTGGTCCCCGTCTCCTTCGGCGAGCTGCTCGACAAGATCGCGATCCTCCAGATCAAATCCGAGCGCATGAGCGACCCCGCCAAGCTGGCCAACGTGCGCAACGAGCTGTCGGCGCTGGAGCAGACCTGGATGGCCCATCCGGCCGCCGGCAAGGACATCGTCGAACTGCGCGCCCAGCTCAAGGCCGTGAACGAGCGGCTGTGGGAGATCGAGGACGACATCCGCCTCAAGGAAAAGGCCCAGGCCTTCGATGAGGAATTCATCCGGCTCGCCCGGGCCGTCTATTTCGAGAACGACGACCGCGCCCGGATCAAGAAGGACATCAACCTCGCGCTGGGCTCGGCCTACGTCGAGGAGAAGTCCTACCAGGACTACCGGACGGGCAACACGCCGTAACCGGGGCCCTGACGATGAGCCTCGGCGGCGAACGCCCCCAGTCGGCCGCGTCCTGGCTGTATGACGACCTGTTGGCATGGTTGTGCCCGGGCGGCCTGCTGCTGACGGCCCTGGTGCTGCGATACCCGGCGGGCCTGCACCTGCTGCGGGCCGAGGCGCCCGAACTGACCCTGCCGACCTGGTTCGCCGGCGCCTACGTCCTGGGCCTGGCCCTGAGCCCGCTCGGCCGGCTGATCTACGCCATCGCCCAGGCCATCGTCTGGCCGCGCCTGCGCCAGGCCTGGGCGCCGGCGATCGCGTTCCTGGGGCAGCGCCTGGCCCGCAGCGAAGGTCTGGTGTTGCCAGACGCCGCGCAGATGTCCACG
The DNA here is from genome assembly GCF_016613535.2 of Lysobacter solisilvae. NCBI lineage: Bacteria > Pseudomonadati > Pseudomonadota > Gammaproteobacteria > Lysobacterales > Lysobacteraceae > Agrilutibacter > Agrilutibacter solisilvae. The sequence continues at coordinate 3,751,398 of NZ_CP071518.1, read as the reverse complement.
TCCGTCTTCCACGACGCCGACCGGCGCATGCGCGAGTATCTGGAAGCCGTCGAACCGTCTTCGCGACAGTCGCTCAACCGGATGAAGGTCCTCTGCAGCCTGGCCTGCAACAGCGCCGCCGCCTGCGTGGTCTTCGTCGTCGTCGAGCTGCTGATGGGCCGGGCGCGGGAATGGACGCCGTCGCAGGTGGGCGTGGGCGTGGTGGTGATCGTCCTGGCGCTGGTCGCCGCGGTCTATCGCGAACGCCGGCGGCAGCGCACCCAGCTGTCGATCTGGCGCCGGCTCCAGGTGCTGGCCGATCCCCCTTCGCGCCAGCAGCTGCGGCCGCGGTCAGACGTGCCGCCCGCTCGGCCTCAACTGAGCGAATCGGCCACGTAGCGCTCGAACGCGGCGACGCCGTCCTCGACGGTCACCAGGTCCATGACGCCGTCATGTTCGATCTTGGTGCCCCACTTGAGCTCGTTCGCCGGCCGGCCCAGGTAGCGGCGCGCGGCGGCGTCGTAGCGGTCGGCGCAGTAGCGCTGCGTGGTGTAGGGACCGCTGCGGGCGGGATTGCTCGCGGCATGCAGGCCAAGCACCGCCGTGCCCATCGCGTTGGCGATATGCATCGGGCCGGAGTCGGGCGTCATGAGCAGGTCGGCGCGGGCGAGCAGGGCAGGCAACTGCTTGAGCGTGTCCTTGCCGATCAGGTCGAGCACCGGCGAGCGCATCGCGACGATGATCGCGTCGCCCGTGCGGCGCTCCAGTTCGCTGCGGCCGCCGCAGAGCACGACGCGCCAGCCGCGGGCCGCCGCGTGGTCGGCGACGGCGGCGTAGCGTTCGGGTCGCCAGTTGCGCACCGCGTGGCTGGAACAGGGCGAAATCATCAGCGTCCGGCGGCCATCGTCGGGCCACTGCGCACGGGCCCAGGCATGCGCCTCGTCCGGCACGGGCAGGTCCCAGCGCACGGGACGGGCGGGCGCCAGGCCCAGCGGTTCGCAGAAGCTGCCGATCGCATCGAGCACATGGATGCCGGGCCGGTCGGCGATGCGTTCGTTGATGAAAAGCCCGTGCAGGTCCTTGGCACGCGAGCGGTCGTAGCCGATGCGGCGCCGCGCCGGGACGAAGGCCGACAGCAGGTTGGCGCGTGCGGCCACCTGCATCTGCAGGAGGGCGTCGAATCGACGGCCGCGCAACGTGCGTCGCAGCAGGCGCATGCCGCCCAGGCCGGATTTCTTGTCGTACTCGATGAATTCGACGCCGTGCAGACCTTCCAGCAGCCGGTGCTCACCGCGGCCGATGATCCAGGTCAGCGCGCAGTCCGGCCAAGCGTCCTGCAGGTTGCGCACCAGGGGCACGACATGGGTCACATCGCCCAGCGCCGACAGGCGCAGCAGGCAGATCGAGGCGGGTGCGGGCGGCATGGGACTTGCTAGACTCCGATGGACCTGTGCGGCTGCACGCGTGGCGCGGGGATCGTCCCGGCGAAAGCCGAGCAGAACGTATGAGGCAGAAAGTGAGGAAGTGTATGTCCATACACGCCCGAGCGACGCCCCGGCGTCGACCGTGCCCAGTTCGGTCCGGCAAGGTCCGCGCGGCGCGCGACCTGCGCGCGCCCGGAACCTGATGGCAGCCTACGATCCAGCCGAAGGGTTGATGCCGTTCCGCGACGAGCGCGGCTACGGCGCGATCCTGTTCGACAACACCCACGTCCGCCATCCCAAGCCCGAATGGTTCGTGCCCAGCGCCTGGGGCGAACAGGCGCGACCCGTTGACAGCGGCGGCCGCGGTGGCGCGTGGTTCGTCGACGCCCCGTTCGGCGCCGCCGTGCTGCGCTGCTACCTGCGTGGCGGACTGATCGCGCACTTCAATCGCGACCGCTACTGGTGGCGTGGTGCGAACCTCACCCGCAGCTTCGCCGAGTTCCGCCTCACCCGCGAGATGGCCGCCAAGGGCGTGCCGGTACCGCGTCCGATCGCCGCCTGCTACCGGCGCGACGGCCAGTTCTACAACGCGGCGATCCTGATCGAGCGCATCGACGAGGTGCGGACGCTGGCCGATCGCGCGATCGTGGCCGGCGACGGGGCGCCCTGGGAGGAGGCCGGCCGCCTGATCGCGCGCATTCATCGCGCGGGGCTCGATCACGCCGACCTCAACGCGCACAATCTGCTCTTCGATCCCACGGGCCGCGGCTGGGTGATCGACCTGGATCGTGGCGCGACGCGCATCCCGGCCACCGGCTGGCGCGAGCGCAATCTCGCCCGGCTCAAGCGTTCGCTGCTCAAACAGCGCGGCCCCCGCGCGGTGGAGGCGGTGGAAACCGATTTCGCCCGGCTTCGCGCGGCCTACGATCGCGTCTGGGCACGAGGTACCTGATGGTCTGGCAACTGCGATTGCAGGGCGTGGGCAACGCCTCGGCGGTCGAACTGGGATCGGCGATGGCGACCATCGAGCGCGACGGGAAACCGTGGCTCACCATCGACTGCGGCGGCGAAGGCCTCACCCATTACCTGGCCCAGTACGGTGGCGCGCCGGATGCGATCTTCATCACCCACACGCACCTGGACCACGTCGCCGGCTTCGAGCGGCTGTTCGTCGATTCGTATTTCGACGCCAACCGCCGCGGCCGCACGCGCGTGTACGTGCCGGCGCCGCTGGTCCCGCTGCTGCACCAGCGCGTGGGCGACTACCCCAACGTGCTGGCCGAGGGCGGCGTGAATTTCTGGGACGCGTTCCACGTGATCCCGGTCGGCGCGTCGTTCTGGCACGACGGCCTGCGGCTGGAGGTCTTCCCCACGCGCCACCACTGGCCCGACACCAGCTTCGGCCTGCGCCTGCGCGGCAGCGTGGTGTGGACCGGCGATACGCGTCCGATTCCCGAGCAGTTGGCCCGCTTCGCAGACGCCGACGAGGTGATCGCGCACGACTGCGCACTGCACGGCAATCCCTCGCACAGCGGCATCGACGACCTGGAGCGCGAATACCCCGCGCCGCTGCTGTCGCGCTGCCTGCTCTACCACTATGCCGACGCCGGCGAAGGCGACGCACTGGCCGCGCGCGGGCACCGCGTGGCACGGCCGGGCGACGTCATCGCGCTGGCGCCCCCCACCGCGCAGCGTGCCCAGGACGCATGAACGCCCCCGCGCCGGCGACGGACCTGCATGGCGTGCGCGATGCGCGCGGCCGCCCCCTGCGCGACCTGCGCCTGTCGCTGATCGACGCCTGCAATTTCCGCTGCCCGTATTGCATGCCGGCCGACCAGGTGGCCGACGACCATGGCCTGTCGTCGGCGCAGCGGCTGACCTTCGACGAAATCGAAACCCTGGTGCGCGGCTTCGTGCGCCTGGGCGTGAACAAGCTGCGGCTGACCGGAGGCGAACCCCTGCTGCGCCGCCGCCTGCCGGAACTCATCTCCCGCCTGGTGCGCATTCCCGGCCTGGATGACATCGCGCTGACCACCAACGGCTCGCTGCTGGCGGGGCAGGCGCAGGCGCTGCGCGACGCCGGACTGCAACGCATCACCGTGAGCCTGGATGCGCTGGATCCGGCGCTGTTCCATAAGCTTTCGGGCGGACGCGGCCAGCTCGATACCGTGCTGGAGGGCCTCGCTGCCGCCCGCGCCGCCGGCTTCGATCCGATCAAGCTCAACTGCGTGGTGCAGCGCGGGGTCAACGACGACCAGATCGTGCCGCTGGTCGAATTCGCACGTGCGCAGGGTTTTGTCGCCCGCTTCATCGAGTACATGGACGTCGGGACCTGCAACGGCTGGAGGCGCGATCGCGTGGTCCCGTCGTCCGAAGTGCATGCGCGGATCCACGCGCGCTGGCCCCTGCGCCCGCTGGACGCGCAATACCGGGGGGAAGTGGCGGACCGCCATGCCTTCGTCGATGGAAAGGGCGAGGTGGGCTTCGTCAGTTCGGTGAGCGCGCCCTTCTGCGGCGACTGCCATCGCGCACGCGTCTCCGCCGATGGCCTGCTTTTCACCTGCCTGTTCGCCGCGCGCGGGCACGACCTGCGCCCCTGGTTGGCCGGTGGCGACGCCGCCCTGGCCGACCACGCCGCCACCCTGTGGTCGCAACGCGCCGACCGTTACAGCGAACTGCGCGGCAGCGCGCAGGCATCCCGGCGGCACGTCGAGATGTACCTGATCGGCGGGTGAGTCGTGCGCCCCTCTGCCTGCCATCCATCGAATTCCACGCTGACGGCCTGCCGTCGCCGCGTGCTGCTTTTCCGCTTCGTCCCGGTGTCGCCGGACGACGGTCTCCACTGGATCCCGACGTGCTGAAGAAAACCGCCCGCGCCAAGCCCTCGCCACTGACCCACCTCGACGCCGCCGGCCGGCCGGCGATGGTCGATGTATCCGGCAAGCCCGTCACGGCGCGCGAAGCCGTCGCCCAATGTCGCGTGCGTTTTCCTGCCGCCGTGGCCACGCAGCTGCGCGCCAGCGGATTGAAGAGCGCGAAGGGCGGCATCGTGGAGACCGCCGTGATCGCCGGGACGATGGCGGTCAAGCGCACGCATGAGTTGATCCCGTTCTGCCATCCGCTCCCCATCGACGGCTGCCGCATCGCCGTGGACTGGGATGGTGCGCAGACACTGGATATCCGCTGTTCGGTGAAGACCACCCACCGCACCGGCGTCGAGATGGAGGCCCTCACCGGTGCGACGGTGGCGGCGCTGACGGTCTACGACATGTGCAAGGCGCTTTCGCACGCGATCGTGATCGGACCGGCGAAGCTGGTTTCCAAGCGCGGTGGCAAGCGCGACATCGGAGGGCGGGCATGAGCGCGGTGGCCACCGTGCTGTACTTCGCCAGCCTGCGCGACGCGGCCGGCGTGGCCAGCGAGCAGGTCCCGGTGGGCGGCGACCTGGCCGGGTTGTACGAGCGCCTGCGCGCCCGCCACGGCTTCGCGCTGGCGCGCGACCGCCTGCGCGTCGCGGTCGACGGCGAGTTCGCGCCGTGGGAGCAGGCGGTCGTGGCCGGCAGCGAGATTGCCTTCATTCCACCGGTGAGCGGGGGCTGACATGGATACCCCCAGCCAGTCGCGGTTCCAGCTGGCCGCCACGCCTTTCGACGTGGCCGCCCTGCGCGCGCAGCTGCTCGACGACCGCGTCGGCGGCTTCACCAGCTTCGAGGGCTGGGTGCGCAACCACAACGATGGGCGCCGCGTGCGGGGCCTGCATTACCAGGCCTACGAGGACCTGGCGCTCAGGGAGGGCGAACGCGTGCTCGACGAGGCGCTGGCCCGCTTCGACATCATTGATGCACGCTGCGTGCACCGCATGGGCGAGCTGGCGATCGGCGAACTGGCGGTGTGGGTGGGCGTGAGTGCGGCCCACCGCGACGCGGCGTTCGCGGCGTGCCGGTTCGTGATCGACGAGATCAAGGCCCGGGTGCCAATCTGGAAGCAGGAACGCTATCTGGAAGGTGACAGCGGCTGGCTGCACCCCCGGCCGCGATAGCGGGTTCTGCCGCTGCGCGCCGGCACGTGCCGACGCGGAGCAGGGCCGTGGGGTTCACGCCCCCCGCAGGCGGGCAGAGCAGTGAAACCCCACGACCATCCTTCGCCGACGCCTCAGGGCGCGTAGAGCGGATACAGGTTGCCTTCCTCGCGCTCGATGCGCATGACCAGCAGCTTGCCGACCTCGTCGTATTCCCGGATGAAGTTCAGGCTGTTCTCGGGAGTGACGCGCGTCTGCTGGTAGCGCCGGACGAACTCGACCACGCCGCGCGCGATGGTATTCATCTCGCGTCTGAAGTCGCGGATCAATGCCATGTTGTCGCTGTCGCCGGCGATCGCCTGCTCCAGGTAGACGTAGAAGCGCACGTTCTCGATCAGCAGATGGGCTTCCAGGCGCGTCTTGAACGCCAGCAGGGCGTTGGGAATGCGCTGGAACTGGCCGTCCTTCACGTCCTGACCCAGTTGGCCGTACATGGATACCAGTTCGGTGTGGTCGTGCTTGAGGCTGTCGACCAGGCCAGGGTCGTAGCGGATGTTGCGTTCGGGCAGGCGCGCGTAGGTGATCGGCTCGGCCGAGGATGCTGCGGTGTCGTACTTCCGTCCTTTGAACCAGTTACTGAACAATCCCATGTCAATGACTCCCTGTCGCAGCAGTCCCCCATGAACGTCACTGCGTGGCGGCACTGTGGACAAGGTGCCCCCTGAAGGCAAGCGCCGACGGGCGCCCTCGGGGCGCGGGTTCAACCGAGTGTGACGGACGGCAAGTCCGGGGCGGCGGACGGATGCCGCGGAGCCCGGAAAGGCGATGACCCCGCCGGCTGACCTCGGCGCCCGCATCGATCGATACCGTTGCTGCCTTCCGGCCCTGGCGGGGTTTTCGACCTAGCGTCGCGAGGGGCCGACGGGGCCACCATGGAGACTTGCTGGTGTGGCTTTGCGCCAGCGCATTGCGCGCCGGCGATGGATCGGGTTGCAGGGAACTGTTGCGGCACTACGACGAACAATGACAAGACAGCGATACTGGCGGAGAGAGGGGGATTCGAACCCCCGAAGCGCGGTTTAGACGCTTACACACTTTCCAGGCGTGCTCCTTCAACCACTCGGACACCTCTCCGCACCTGGTACCGCAGGCCTGAACGCGGCGTCCGGCCGTCTTCAGGGGCGCAGATTCTAGCGCGCAACGCCCCACCTTGGTAGCCCGCGCCTGCGCCGGGCGACCCGCATGGCCCGTGGAGCGAGCGGATTTCCATCCGCGGCGCCTCAAACCCGGTGCGCCCGGGGACCCCTGGCGCCCCCGGCGTTGCCTGTCCCGCTGAACCAACCGGACTGCGGACTGCCCATATGATCCGCGTCGCGTCAGAATGGCAGGCATGTCCTACCTCGTCCTTGCCCGAAAGTGGCGCCCGAAGCGTTTCGCCGAACTGGTCGGGCAGGAGCACGTGGTCCGTGCGCTCACCAATGCGCTGGACTCGGGCCGCGTCCACCATGCCTTCCTCTTCACCGGCACCCGGGGCGTGGGCAAGACCACGATCGCGCGCATCTTCGCCAAGTCGCTCAACTGCGAGCAGGGCACCTCCGCCGATCCCTGCGGCCAGTGCGAGACCTGCCTGGCGATCGACGCCGGCCGCTACATCGACCTGCTGGAGATCGACGCAGCCAGCAACACCGGCGTGGACAACGTCCGCGAACTGATCGAGAACGCGCAGTACATGCCCTCGCGAGGGCGGTACAAGGTCTACCTGATCGACGAAGTGCACATGCTGTCCAAGGCCGCGTTCAACGCGCTGCTCAAGACGCTGGAAGAACCGCCCGGACACGTGAAGTTCCTGTTCGCGACCACCGATCCGGAAAAGCTGCTGGTCACGGTGCTGTCGCGCTGCCTGCAGTTCAACCTCAAGCGGCTGGACGAAGCGCAGATCACCGGCCAGATCACGCGCATCCTGCAGGCCGAGGGCATTGCCGCCGAATCCGGCGCGATCGCCCAGCTGGCGCGCGCGGCGGACGGCAGCCTGCGCGACGGCCTGTCGCTGCTGGACCAGGCCATCGGCTACACCGGCGCCAGCGCCGGGGGCGGGCAGCTGGACAACGCCGGCGTGGCCGCGATGCTGGGTACCGTGGACCGCACCCGCGTGGATGCGCTGCTGCAGGCGCTGGCCAACGGCGACGGCGCGGCCCTGCTGGCCGAAGTGGCGACCCTGGCCGAGTTCTCCCCGGACTGGGGCGGCGTGCTCGATGCGTTCGGTGCGGCGCTGCACCGCATCCAGGTCCGGCAGCTGGTGCCGGAGGTGCCCAGCGAAGGCGAGGGCGTCGACGTGGACGGCCTGGCCGCCCGCGTGCGGCCCGAAGTCGTGCAGCTGTGGTACCAGATGGCGCTCAACGGCCGTCGCGACCTGGCGTACGCGCCCAGCCCCCGCGCGGGCTTCGAAATGACCGTGCTGCGCATGCTGGCGTTCCGGCCGGCGGACGGCGAGGGCGCCCGCGCCCCGGCTGCCGCCACGGGCAGTGCCACCGGCCCGGGCCGTACCAGTCCGGCCCTGGCGCGCGAAGCCGCGGCTGCACTGCTGGCGCCGGAGCGCGGCGCGGATCGTCCGGTGGCCTCGCGGCCGCCGATCGATGCCGGTGCCGGCAAGGACTCGCCACCGTGGCCGGCCGCGGACGTCGCCACGCCCGCGAAGCGTCCGCCGTTGATCGCCCCCTCGGCCATGAGCAGCACTCCGGCGCCGCCCGCTCCAACTGCGCCCGCGCCGGTGGCTGCGATTGCGTCCGCGCCGGTAGCACCCGCCCGGTTTGAGGCCGCGAACGAACCGGCACCGTTCTCGAATGTGCCAACGCCGTCGATGCCTGCGGCTTCGACCACCGCCAGTCCGGGCGCCGCCGCCAGCACCCTGGTCGATGCCGATGCCTGGCATGCGCTGGTGGCCAGCAGCGGCCTGCGTGGTCCGGCCCGCATCCTGGCCGAACACTCCACGTTCGTCGGCTACGACGACGGCATCCTGCGGCTGTCGCTGCCGTCGGACGAGGAACACCTCAAGTCGGGCGCGCTGACCAGGATGATGGCCGACGCACTCACGCCCGCGCTGGGCGGATGCCCGCAGATCCGGTTCGAAGGCGTGGCGCAGCAGGGCACCTCGCTGCGCGACCGCAACGAGCGCGCGCGCGACGAACGCCAGAACGCCGCGGAAACCGCGTTCCTCAACGATCCCGACGTGCAGCGGCTGATGTCGCAGCACGGCGCGAAAGTGGTGGCCGATTCCATCCGGCCGTTCGACGAGCCCTGACCGCCAGTCCGGCGGCGTCGGCGACCTTGTAATTCCCCCCCCGAGACAGAACGAGTAGCGAACATGAAAGGCAACATCGCCCAGTTGATGCAGCAGGCGCAGCGCATGCAGGAAAACATGCAGCGCGCCCAGGAAGAGATCGCCAAGCTTGAAGCCGTCGGCCAGGCCGGCGGCGGCATGGTCTCGGTGACCCTCACCGGTCGCAAGGAATGCCGCAAGGTGCGGATCGATCCCAGCGTGCTGTCGGATCCTGAGATGGCCGAGGACCTGATCGCGGCCGCGTTCAACGATGCGTCCAACAAGATCGACGCACAGTCTCAGGCGACGATGGCCGCCGCGACGGCCGGCATGCCGCTGCCGCCAGGCATGAAGCTGCCGTTCTGACGGCGATGCAGGTGATGGAGGCGCGGACGGGCAGGGACGAATCCGAATTTGGTCGGACTCTTCCGGCCGGCGGCGCGCCGCGCCTCGGCGCTGTTTTCCTTTCGGCTTCCTGATTCCTTCCTGCAGGCGTTCGCGATCGTGTCCTCACCCCTGCTCGAACAACTGATCGAAGCCCTGCGCGTGCTGCCGGGCGTGGGGCCCAAGTCCGCCCAGCGCATGGCCTATCACGTGCTCGAGCGCGACCGCGATGGCGGCCGGCGGCTGGCGGCCGCGCTCGCCGCCGGCGTCGAGCACATCGGCCATTGCAGCCGCTGCCGGGATTTCAGCGAGACGGAAGTCTGCGCCACCTGCGCCAGCGCCTCGCGCGAGGCGCACCTGCTGTGCGCCGTGGAATCGCCAGCCGACCGGCTGGCCATCGAGCAGGCCACCGGTTACCGCGGCCAGTACTTCGTGCTGCAGGGGCGCTTGTCGCCGCTGGACGGCATCGGCCCGCGCGAACTGGGGCTGGACCGGCTTGCCGCACGCCTGGCCGAGGGCGAAGTGCAGGAACTGATCATCGCCACCAATCCCACGGTGGAGGGCGAAGCAACCGCCCACTACCTGGCGCACCTGGCGCGCCAGCACAAGGTCCGTCCCAGCCGCCTGGCCCACGGCGTGCCGCTGGGCGGGGAGCTCGAATACGTCGACCGCGGCACCCTGTCGCATGCCTTCGGATCGCGCGGCGAGATGCCCTGAGGCATACCGCTCCCGCGGCGTGGCCACGTTGTCAGCGGGGCCGATTCCGGCGAAGGTTACGGCCACTCCCCCGCCTGCGGACCGTCCCATGACCGACACCATCTTCCACAAGATCATCCGTCGCGAGATTCCGGCCGACATCGTCTACGAGGACGATGACCTCATCGCGTTCCGCGACATCGCGCCGCAGGCGCCGGTGCACGTGCTGTTCGTGCCCAAGGCGACGATTCCCACGCTCGACGATCTCACCGCGGACACCGCCGCGGTGGTCGGCCGGCTGCACCTGGCGGCGGCCCGGTACGCGCGCGAACAGGGCTTCGCGCAGGACGGCTACCGCGCGGTGATGAACTGCAACGCGCATGGCGGGCAGACCGTCTTCCAGCTCCACCTGCACCTGCTGGCCGGTGCGCCGCTGGGACGCTTCGGCACGCCGCGCTGAGCGCGAGGCGCGCGCTGCAAGGAAGGCGCCCGGCTGGAGCGCGCGGTCCAGCAAGTGCACTCCGCAAAAACGAAACGCCCGGCTCAGGCCGGGCGTTTGCGTTGCGGTCCGGGTCGGTCAACCCGCCATCACCACCAGCCCCACCACGGCCACGGCGCCGGACGGGTGATCACGTCGACGCGCTCGCGGATCGGCCACAGGTAGACGACATCGGCTTCCATGCGCGGGAACCGGTAGGCGTACTGGCCGATGTTGCGGTTCTCGTAGCCGTCCACGCGGCCGGTGAAGGTGACTTCGCGGTTCTGCTCGAACAGTGCCGGGTCGTAGAAGCCGGTGCGGCAGGCGATGAAGCGGCCGCCGGTGTCGTCGGTCTCCCAGTACGGGCGGGCATAGCCCGACAGGCGGGTGGAGATCATCTCGAAGCAGGTGCGGTTGGCCTGCGGTTCCACACCGACGACGCGGCCTCCCCAGCGGACCATGGTGCCGGTGATGTCGGCCTCGGCCGCGTCGCGCGGGGTGATCTCGTTGAACGTCCCCTGCAGCGGACGCGGCGCGGACGCACAGGCGGATGCAAGCAAGGCCACGATGGCCAGGATGTACAGACGGGGTTTCATGGGCGTCCTCCGGGAGATAGGGGTCGGTGCCGGCGCAGGTCGCGGACAAGCTCGCGGCGCACTTGATCGACGCTGCGCGGCCCGGGCTTGAGTGGAGCGTAGCGCCAGGCGACGAAACGGTCGCTGAGTTGCGCCAGGGCCGCGCCCTGGTCAGGGTGCTCCAGTCTGACGCGTTCAGCCCACTGGCCGGCCGGCTCATGCGGCGCGCAGGCCAGGCCGTGCCGGCGATAGCGGCGCTGCAGCCGGTGCCAGGCGCGGATCACCGGGTCGGGCTCGCGCTGGCCGCGCGCGCTCAGCCAGGCCATCCAGGTGATGGCCAGCACCGTGAACAGGCCGAACAGGATGATCAGGTCGCGGCTGCGCAGGCGGTCCACGCCCAGCGGCTTGAACAGCTGGGACTGGCGCTGGGCATCGAACCCCAGGGCGAGGTTGTTCCAGCCGCGCCGCATCCAGTCGCGCAGGTTCCAGGCCTGCGAACCCAGCGCGCCGAACAGGCCGCCGGCCCCCGGCATGCGGTCGGCCAGGGTGTCGTAGATGCGCTCCGGGGCGACCGCCGCGGTCGGATCCACGCGCACCCAGCCGCGCCCCTGGAGCCAGACTTCGGCCCAGGCATGGGCGTCGGAGCGGCGGACGATCCAGTAGTCGCTGAAGACGTTCTTGTACCCGCCGGCGTATCCGGTGACGACGCGGGCGGGGATGCCCGCGCCGCGCATGAGCACCACGAACGACGCGCTGAAGTGCTGGCAGAACCCCGCCCGGGTGTCGAAGAGGAATTCGTCGACGGCGTTGCGGCCCCACGGGGGTGTGTCGAGCGTGTAGGCGAAATCGCGGCGTACCCAGGCCAGGGCGCGGTCCACGATCGCAGTGTCGTCGGCGCCCGCGTCGCGCCGCCATTCCCGGGCCAGGGCCAGCGTGCGCGGGTTGAACCCGTCCGGCAGCGCCAGGGCGGCGTCGCGGAACCGGTCCGGCAGGTCGGCCTGGTAGCGGGCGGGCGGGGACGAGGCCAGGCGCCAGCGCGTGACCGACGTCAGCGGGGCGGCGGCCTGCAGGTTGTGGTCCAGGCCCAGCCGCGCCAGCGCGGGCGCCTGCATCGGGATATCCAGCGCCACCAGCTGCATGCGCTCGGTGGGTTCGAACTCCAGCTCGTAATCCCAGCGCGTGGACGAAGGCTGCGACGGCGCCGGCGGCAGGGCCTGCGCCCACGCCGGCTGCCGCCAGGCCTGGCCGTCGAAGTCCCACATGACGGGGCCGCGCCAGTACATCTGGTCCTGCCGCGGGACGGCGCCGAAGAAGCGCACCCGCAGCGCCGGGTCGTCGTTGACGAACATGTCCAGCCACTGGCCCGGTTCCATCGTGTCGGAGAGGCCCGACGAGCCCATGGCCCGCTGCGGAATGCCCCACAGCGGCGTGCCCAGCCGCGGAAACAGCCAGAACGCCACCAGCGCGATCGGCAGGCCGACCAGGGCCAGGTGGCCCACGCTGCGCAGGCGGGCGGAGATGGGCAGCGCGAACCGGCTGTCGCCCGACTCCAGTTCGGCAATGCGCTGCAGCGCGGCCAGCCCGACCAGCGCGGCGACCAGGCCCAGCAGCAGCGACACCGGCCCCTCGTCGAGCAGGAAGGTGGCGAAGGGCGCGAACAGGGAGAAACCGATCAGGCTGCGCGCGTCGCGCGCGTGCGCGGTCTCGGTGGGCTTGAGCGCCAGCATGCCCGCCAGCAGCGCGCAGCCGGTGTCGCGGCCGAACCGGAAGTGGTAGGCGGCCAGCACCATGCCGACGACGGCGAGCGTCGTGGCCACGCGCAGGGCGAGCGGCAGCTGACGGCGCCACCCGGCGGCGGTCAGCGCGATGCCGCCCACCGCAATGACCATGGCCAGCCAGCCGGGCAACTGCAGCAGCAGCGGCAACAGGCACAGGGCCGCCGCGCCCAGCGCCCAGCGTCGGCTGACGTCGTCGAGCGTCTGCGGCGGCAACGCGCTCATGCGATCTCCCGCGGATCGGTCGCTTCGGTCGCTTCGGTCGCATCGGGAAGCAGGGCCAGCGCGCGCAGGCAGGCATGGCGATGCTGCACGCCGCGGTCGGGGCCAAGGTGCGCCTGCCCGGGCAGGCACAGGCGATAGCGGCGCCCGTCGCGTTCGGCCTCGTCGACCCAGCGCGCCAGCCGGCTCACGCGCGGCTCCCACGCCAGGCCGCTCAGGGCATTCCAGTCCAGCACGACGTCGGCGCCGAGCGGTTGTTCGTATTCGCGCACGATCAGGGAATCGCGTCGCGCGGACGGTTTCCAGGCGATGGCGCGACGCGAGTCGCCGGTGCGGTACGCGCGCAGGTGGTGCACGTCGTCGCCGCTGGCATGCAGGCGCGTCTGCACGTTCTCGCCCGAGCCCGTCGGCAGCGGCGGGCCATGTTCTTCCGGCGTGGGATAGACCAGCAGCGGCGCGTCGCTCCAGATGTAGGCCCAGGCGCGCGCCAACCCGAGCGGACGCAGCGTGTACACCCGCAGGCGCGGCAGTTCGAGCCAGCCACGACGCCGCGTGGGCAGCGCCAGCTGGGCTTCGCCGTGGCCCTGGTCGAGATTGAGCAAAGCCGACTCGCCCGCCGGCACGCCGCCCCCCCCGGCGCCGTCATCGTCCACGCGCAGGCCCCGCCGCCGTCGCGAGGGTTCGGCGCGCGTGTGCACGCGCACCATCAGCGGCTGGCCCGCCGGCACCGGCTCGGCGTCGATCGCGGCGATTTCCAGTCCGGTCAGCTGCATCTGCGCCGCCAGCAGGCTGGCCATGCCCGCGCCGCCGAGCAGGAAGCCCAGCATCAGCGCGGGATTGTTGTTGTAGTTCAGCGCGCCGACCACCATGGCCAGCAGGAGCACGGAGAAGAACAGGCCGAAGCGCGTCGGCAGTACGTACACGCGGCGCCGGTCGATCGACACCGGCAGCTGTTCGGCGTGGCGCGGACGGGTGAGCAGCATCGCCCAGCCGCGCGCGCGGCGCAGCAGTGGGCCGACGACGGGTACGGCTCGCTTCGGCGCGGCAGCGGCCTGCACGACGGCGCCCGTATCAGTCGACCGGGACGGCGTGCAGGATGGACTTGGCCAGCGATGCATCGCTGCCGGCCTGGGCATCGGCCACCAGACGATGCGCCGCCACCGGGCCGAACAGCGCCTGGATGTCCTCGGGCAACACGTGCGAGCGTCCGAGCAGCAGCGCGTGGGCGCGGCCGGCCCGCAGCAGCGCCAGTCCCGCGCGCGGCGACAGGCCCACGCGCACGCCCGGGTGCTTGCGGCTGCGTGCGAGCAGCGCCTGCACGTAGGCGATCAGGGCCTCGCTCGCGTGGACGGCCTGGACGGCGCGGCGGCCGGCCAGCACGTCGGCGCTGGACAGCAGCGGGCGCGTCTGCGCGATGAGGTCGCGGCGGTCGGTGCCGGCCAGCAGGTCGCGCTCGGCTTCTTCGCCGGGATATCCCAGCGCCAGGCGCAGCAGGAACCGGTCCAGCTGCGAGTCGGGCAGGGGATAGGTGCCGGCCAGGTCGATCGGGTTCTGCGTGGCGATGACGAAGAACGGATCGGGCAATGCATGCGTGCTGCCGTCGACGGTGACCTGGTGCTCGGCCATCGCCTCGAGCAGCGCGCTCTGCGTGCGCGGCGGCGCGCGGTTGATCTCGTCGGCCAGCAGCACCTGGGCAAAGACCGGGCCCGGGTGGAACTGGAAGGTGCGCGCCTGCGGATCGAACACCGACACGCCCACCACGTCGGCGGGCAGCAGGTCGGAGGTGAACTGCACGCGCTGGAAATCCAGGCCCAGCGTGGCGGCGAGCGCGTGCGCGAGGGTGGTCTTGCCTAGGCCGGGGAGATCCTCGATGAGCACGTGGCCGCCGGCCAGCAGGGCGACGAAGGCCAGGCGGACCTCGTTGGGCTTGCCCAGGACCAGCCCGTTGACTTGGGCCTGGGCCCGGTCGAGGGCGCTGCGCAGGGCATCGGGTAGCATGTTCGCCGCGGTCGGGGATGCCGCCATCGCTTTCTCCTCAATGTCGTCGAAGTGTAGCGGGGTCGTGGATTCATGAGGGAGGACGGAGTGGGACAGCGCGGACTTCGGGAAGAAGGGCGGGCGGACATCGCGCGACCGGGGCTGCGCGGGCACGCCGGCGACATCGCGCTGACCGACGATGCCGGCTTCCAGCGGCAGCTGTTCTGGGCCTTGTGGGCCGGCGTGCTGCTGCTCAAGCTGATCGTCGCCGCGCGCCTGCCGCTGTTCGTCGACGAGGCCTTCTACTGGCAGGAAGGCCAGCACCTGGCCGCCGCCTATTCCGATCTTCCGGGCCTGACCGCGTGGCTGACGCGCCTGGGCGTGGCGCTGGGTGGCGAGCACCCGTTCGCGCTGCGCGCTCCGTTCCTGGTCATCGCCGCGCTGGTGCCGCTGCTGATGGTGCGCATCACCGCGCGCGAATTCGGTCCCCGGCACGGCTGGCAGGCCGGTTGCTTCGCCCTGCTGCTGCCACTGGCCGGCACGCTGGGCCTGCTGGCGCTGCCCGACGCGATGATGGCGCTGGCCACGCTGCTGTGCGTGGACGCGGGCGCGCGACTGCTGCGCGAGGTCAGCGCTGCCAGCGCACTGGAGCTGGCGCTGGGACTGACGCTGGGCGCACTGAGCCACTACCGCTTCATCGCGGTGATCGGCGTGGGCTTCATCGCCCTGCTGCTGCTCGCCGACGGACGCAACGCGCTGCGCGACGTGCGCGTGTGGATCGCCATCGCCCTGGGGGCGTCGGCGTGGACGCCGCTGGTGGCATGGAACCTGGGCAATGCCGATGCGGGCCTGCGCTTCCAGCTGGTCGACCGCCATCCGTGGGCGTTCCATGCCGACGGCATCGCCTTCATCGCGATCCAGGCCCTGCTGGTGACGCCGCTGCTGTTCGCCGCGCTGGCGCACGCTAGCTGGCGCGGCCGGCACGGTGCATTGCCGGCGACGCGCTACCTGGCGCTGCTGGGTGGCCTGGTGGTGCTGGGGTTCTTCACCCTGGGCTTCTTCGCCGACACCGAGCGGGTGAGTTTCCACTGGCCGCTGCCGGGCTACCTGGCGCTGATCCCGCTGCTGCCTGGCGTGCTGGCGCTGTGGCCGCGTCCGCTGCGCGCCGCAACGTGGCTGCTCGCCGCCCTGGGCCTGCTGGCCATGCTGGGCTACTACGTGGCCGCCTCGACGCCGCAGACGCGCGCGCGGGCCGCGGCGGAGAAGTGGTACCCGGCCAACTTCGCCGGCTGGGACGAACTGGCCGACGCGGTGCGCCGCCAGCGCGAGCGCATGCCGCCGGGCACGCGCGTGATCGCCGACAACTTCAAGGTGGGCGCCGAACTGGGCTTCGCGCTGTCGGACGCGGACATCCCGGTGCTGGACCATCCGCTCAACCACAAGCACGGCCGCGCGCCGCAGCTGGACCTGTGGGGACTTTCGCACCGCGGCGGCACCGACTGGAGCGCATCGCCGACGCTGCTGGTCGTGGGCGTGACCGAGGTGTCGTACAAGCACCTGCTCGACCGCTACCACGCCCTGTGCGACATGGTCGGCCCGCTGCCGCCGCCGACCATGCTCAACGTGGACCACGGGCGCCAGCGTTTCGCGCTGTTCGCGCTCGACCGGCGCCGCGAGGGGCCGTGCACCACCCCGGCCATGGCCTGGATCGATGCGCCCGCCGGCGCCGCCACCGTGGGCCGGAAGTTCGAAGTGACCGGCTGGGCGTTCAAGGACGGCGTGGGGCTGGAGCGGGTGGAGATCCTGATCGACGGGCGCCCGGTCGCCAGCGCCGACTACGGCCGCGAATACGCCGGCCTGCAGAAGGACTGGCCGCCCAGCAACGATCCGCAGCACCCCTACGTCGGGTTCGCCGCGCCGGTGGACCTGGAGGCAGTGGAGAGCATCGGCCCCGGACGCCACTGGCTGGGCCTGCGCCTGCATGGTCGCGATGGCAGCATCGAGGACTGGTCCGAGCAGCCGCTGCAGCTGCGTTGAAAGTGCCGGCGCTCCGGCGCCGGCTTTTCCGGGAGCCCTTCGATGTCACGGCCGGCCCGCGCGGTCCGGCCGCGATCCAGCGCTATCCGGCCTGTGCCGGAAGCGTTGCCGGAACTGGCCGGACATGGGCGGCCATGCCGGGAGCCTCTCCGGAACTGTCCGGACATGGGCAGGCCTGTGTCGGGAGACTCCGCGGGACTGTCCGGACATAGGCGGGGATATGTCGGGAGACACTCCGGGACTGTCCGGACATATGCAGGCCTATGTCGGGAGACTCGGCGGGACTGTCCGCACATATGCGGGCATATGTCGGGAGACTCCGCGGGACTGTGCGGACATATGCGGGCATATGTCGGGAGACTCCGCGGGACTGTCCGGACATATGCGGGCATATGTCGGGAGACTCCGCGGAACTGTCCGGACATATGCGGGCATATGTCGGGAGAGACTTCGGGACTGTCCGGACATATCCGGGCATATCCCGGCAGATGCGCTTGAGGACCTGCCCGCATGGGCCGGCGCGGGGCCGCCGGGTCAGGGCAGGGGCCAGCCGGCCTGGCGCAGCAGCTGCGCCGTTGCGATCAGTGGCAGGCCCACCAGTGCCGTCGGGTCCTGGCTCTCGATCGCCTCGAACAGCGCGATGCCCAGGCCTTCCGACTTGAAGCTGCCGGCGCAGTCGAAGGGCCCCTCGGCGTCGAGATAGCGCGCGATCTCGTCCGCACCCAGCGTGCGCATGCGCACGCGCGTGGTGTCCACCGCCAGGGCGGGTGCCTGTCCCGGCGCGATCAGGCACACGCCGGTGTGGAAGGCGACGACGCGGCCGGACATCGAGGCCAGCTGCGCCTGGGGCGCGGGCCCGGTCGCCGGGCTTGCCCAGCGGCTGGCCGTCGAGTTCGGCGGCCTGGTCGGACCCGATCACCCAGGCGGGCCCGGCGTCGGCCGCGACCGCCCCGGCCTTGGCCACCGACAGGCGCCGCACCAGCTGCTGCGGGGATTCCCCGGCCAACGGGGTCTCGTCGACCTCGGGGCGCGCCGTCTCGAACGGCAGCCGCAGGCGTTCCAGCAGTTCGCGGCGATAGGGGGAGGTGGAGGCCAGGATCAGCCGCGGTGGGGCTCCGCTCACGGCGCCGGCGCCCCGGTCCGGGAGGCGGGCGCGGGCGATCTGGTTCAGCTGGGCTTCGATCCGGCCCCGGGCGGCGTCGATGGAGGCCCGGACCTCGGCCAGCTGCTCCAGGCTGGCTTCGCGCCCGTGGTCTCGCAGCCACAGCCGCTGGCGGAGCATTTCCCGCAGGGCGTCGCCCACCGGATCGGGGCCCTGTTCACCGGCGATCGCCTCGATTTCGGCCCGCGCGGTGCGCAGGCGGGCTTCCAGGGCGTCGGCGGCGTCCAGCAGGTCGCGCACGGCCCGGGCGCGGCGGCTGGGGAGCCGCTGGCGGAGCAGGAGCAGGGTGAGGATCACGACGACAGCCGCGACCAGGGTCCAGAATAGGGTGGAAGCGGTCACGGATCGGGCCGTTGCGTGCGGAACCGCAGTCTGACCTCCCGCCCGGGCTGCCGGCAATTCCCCGCCGCCACAAGGGTTTACGGTTTGACACTGGTCCGGGCGACCCTCTAACATTCCGCGTCTTATGTCAGCTGGCTTGCCACCTCAGCAGCGGGTACCCGACGTTCTGGATGCCTGGCGCATGGTGGCGGCGCGGCGCGGTGTCGAAGGACGCCTGCCGCTGTCGGCCCTGACGAGGTTGGGGGGAAGCCTCCTCGATTCGGACGGCGATGTCCGCTTCGCGCTCGATTTCGACCGCGACGCGCTGCAGGTGCCCTACGTCGAGTTGCGCATCGAAGCCCAGCTGCCGCTGGTGTGCCAGCGCAGCATGGAACGTTTCCTCCTGCCGGTATCGATCGTGCAGCGTCTTGGACTCATCCGTGATGAGGCGGACGAGGCCGCGCTGCCGGAAGGCTACGAACCATTGCTGGTGCCGGAGGACGGCATGCTGCGGACCGCCGACCTGGTCGAGGACGAACTCATCCTCGCCGTCCCGGTGGTGCCAGTGAGCCCTTCCAGCGAGGCGGTGGAGCACGACTGGCCCGTCACGCAGGCCGAACAGGAAGAACAGGCGCAGGACCGGCCCAATCCATTTGCCGCCCTGTCGGCGTTGAAGTCCAAACCGAACAACTGAAGCTTTAGTGGAGCACGATCATGGCAGTCCAGAAGTCCCGCGTTACCCCGTCCAAGCGTGGCATGCGCCGTGCCCACGATGCCCTGTCGCCCAAGCAGTTGGCGACCGACCCGACCACCGGTGAGACCCACCTGCGCCACCACGTGACCGCCGACGGTTACTACCGTGGCAAGAAGGTCATCGACACCAAGACCACGGTGGCCGACGAGGAGTGATCCTGGTGGCGTGATCACGCTTGCAGTGATCACCCGCAGGCAAGCACCCCGTCACGGCGCCACGCGCGCCGGACAGCAGCACTTCCGGCATCGGGCGTCCTTCACGGCGTCCGGTGGGCCGGACCGAAGCGGGCGCGTAAGCGCCCGTTCGCGTTTGCGCACTGCACAATCGGACGCGCAAGCGGAGTAGCATTCACGGTTTGCCCCCACGCAATCCGGCCGCGCCGGATCGCACCGCGGTCGCCGACCAATGCCCCCCCCGGGCCGGACGCGCCGCCCTACCGGATCGAGACAGGCATGACCCAGCAAGTGTTCGCGCGCATCGCAGGTACCGGCAGCTACCTGCCGGAAAAATGCCTGACCAACGACGAACTGGCCAAGCTCGTCGATACCAGCGACGAGTGGATCGCGGCGCGCACCGGCATCCGCCAGCGCCACATCGCCGCCGAAGGCGAGTTCACCAGCGACCTGGGCTACCACGCCGCCGTGCGCGCGCTGGAAGCCGCCGGCGTCGACGCGAAGGAACTCGACCTCATCGTCGTCGGCACGACCACGCCGGACCTCATCTTCCCGTCCACCGCCTGCCTCATCCAGCACCGCCTGGGCGCGGACGGCTGCCCGGCCTTCGACGTCAACGCCGCCTGCTCCGGCTTCGTCTACGCGCTCACGGTGGCCGACAAGTTCATCCGTTCGGGCGCGGCGAAGACCGCGCTGGTGATCGGCGCGGAAACCCTCACGCGCATGGTGGACTGGAGCGACCGCACCACCTGCGTGCTGTTCGGCGACGGCGCCGGCGCGGTGGTCCTCAAGGCCGATACCGAAACCGGCATCCTCAGCACGCACATGCACGCCGATGGCGGCAAGAAGGAACTGCTGTGGAACCCGGTCGGCGTGTCGGTCGGCTTCAAGCCGGGCGAGCCGAATGCCGGTGTGCGCATCCACATGAGCGGCAACGACGTGTTCAAGCACGCCGTCAAGGCGCTCGACTCGGTGGTGGAGGAAACGCTCGAGGCCAATGGCCTGGACCGCCACGCCATCGACTGGCTGATTCCGCACCAGGCCAACCTGCGCATCATCGAAGCCACGGCCAAGCGCCTGGACATGCCGATGGAGCGCGTGGTGGTGACCGTCGACCGCCACGGCAACACCTCGTCCGGCTCGGTGCCGCTGGCGCTGGACGAAGCCGTGCGTTCGGGCAAGGTGCAGCGCGGCCAGCTGCTGCTGCTGGAAGCCTTCGGCGGCGGTTTCACGTGGGGCTCGGCGCTGCTGCGCTATTGAGCACGAGCCGCGGGCGATAACGTCCGCGGTCACGCAATACGCGCCGGTACAGACGGATCGAGTGCTTCGCCCGTATCATTCCGCGTCTTTTTACGAAGGGGCCGCCGTGTCGGAATCCACTTCACCGCAACTGGCGTTCGTCTTTCCCGGCCAGGGTTCGCAGTCGCTGGGCATGCTGGGCGAATTGTCGGCGCAGCATGGCCTGGTGCGCGAAGCATTCGCCGAAGCCAGCCAGGGCGCGCAGGTCGACCTGTGGTCGCTGTCCCAGGACGGTCCGGAAGACCAGCTCAACCGCACTGAATTCACCCAGCCCGCGCTGCTCGCGGCCGGCGTCGCCGCCTGGCGCGTGTGGCTCGACCAGGGTGGCGCGCGTCCGTCGGTCATGGCCGGCCACAGCCTGGGCGAATACGCGGCCCTGGTCGCGGCCGGTGCGCTCACGCTGCACGACGGTGCGCGCCTGGTCCGCCTGCGCGGCCAGCTGATGCAGGAAGCCGCGCCCGCCGGCACCGGTGCGATGGCCGCGGTGCTCGGCGCCGAGGACGCGCTGGTGCTGGAGGTGTGCAAGGCCGCATCGGGCGACGAGATCGTGGTGCCGGCGAACTTCAACTCGCCCGGCCAGATCGTGATCGGTGGCCACGCGGCCGCCGTCGACCGCGCGCTGGCGCTGCTGGCCGAGCGCGGCGTCCGCAAGGCGGTGAAGCTGGCGGTGAGCGTGCCTTCGCACACGCCGCTGATGCGCGAAGCCGCCAACCGCCTGGCCGAAGCCATGAACGACATCGCCTGGCGCGCGCCGACGCTGCCGGTGGTGCAGAACGTGGACGCCGAAGTGCACGACGGCACCGACGCGATCCGCGGCGCGCTGGTGCGCCAGCTGTACCTGCCCGTCCAGTGGACCGGCTGCGTGGAGGCGCTGGCGGCGCGCGGCGTCACCCGCGTGGTCGAGTGCGGCCCCGGCAAGGTGCTGGCGGGCCTGGTCAAGCGCATCGACAAGTCGCTCGATGCGCGCGCGATCGGAACGAGCGCGGACTTCGCGTACGCATTGACGGAGTTCAAGGCATGAGCAACCTTCCCTTGGCGGGCGAAATCGCCCTGGTGACCGGCGCCAGCCGCGGCATCGGCGCGGCGATCGCCGACGAACTGGCCGCGCAGGGCGCGACCGTGGTCGGTACCGCGACTTCCGAATCGGGCGCCCAGGCCATTGCCGCGCGGCTGGCCGCGCACGGCGGCCACGGCCGGGTGGTCGACGTGGGCGACGCGGCGTCCATCGACGCGCTGCTCGACGGCGTGGCCAAGGACGTCGGCCCGATTTCGATCCTGGTCAACAACGCCGGCATCACCCGCGACAACCTGCTGATGCGGATGAAGGACGAGGACTGGCAGGCCATCCTCGACACCAACCTCACCAGCGTCTACCGCACCTCCAAGGCCGTCATGCGCGCGATGATGAAGGCGCGCAAGGGCCGCATCATCAACATCGCCTCCGTGGTCGGCGTCACCGGCAATGCCGGCCAGACCAACTACGCCGCGGCCAAGGCCGGCATCATCGCCTTCAGCAAGTCGCTGGCCAAGGAGATCGGCTCGCGCGGCGTCACCGTCAATGTGGTGGCGCCGGGCTACATCGCCACCGACATGACGCGCGACCTGCCCGAGGATGCCAAGCAGGCGCTGATGAACCAGATCGCGCTGGGCCGCCTGGGCGAACCGGCCGACATCGCCCGCGCGGTGGCCTTCCTGGCCGGACCGGCGGCGGCCTACATCACCGGCGAGACCCTGCACGTCAACGGCGGCATGTACATGCCGTGAGGGTGGCGGGCGCGGCCACCGGTTGCGCCTGTAACCATTTGAAGGAAAAGGGCTTTCGCCGGCATGGCGGACGCCCGTGATTCAACCCGATATTCCCTTTAGACTATTCCATCGAATTTCCCGTCCCGGGAGGAGTGAGCCCCAATGAGCAGCATCGAAGAGCGCGTCAAGAAGATCGTCGTCGAACAACTCGGCGTGAAGGAAGAGGAAGTCACCAACAACGCTTCGTTCGTCGACGACTTGGGCGCAGACTCGCTCGACACGGTCGAGCTGGTGATGGCCCTCGAAGAAGAGTTCGAGTGCGAGATCCCGGACGAGGAAGCCGAGAAGATCACCTCGGTGCAGCAGGCGATCGACTACATCAAGGCGCACGTCAAGGCCTGATGCCCGTCGCGGGGTCCGGCGACGCCGGGCTCCTCGCGGAGCATGCGCGCATCGGGACGTCCGGTGCGCGTGACCGCGACAACCGGGGCCGCCTATGCGGCCCCGCGCTTTATGAGGCGGCGTCAGCGCCGCGCCAGTCTGCAGCGTTGCATCGGCGCATCGCCGGCTGCAACGCGGGGCGCGCATTGACGCTGCTTTACCCGCTGGCTTGCTAACACGGGTTCCGCCACCAGGACGGCGTCCGGTCGCAGCAGCGGCGTGCATTCGAACAGCAGCCCAGGCTGCGGTCATATGGCCGGCGAACTGCCGGCATGGTTGGAGCGTTTCATGTCCAAAAGACGCGTAGTGGTAACGGGTATGGGCACGGTCTCGCCGCTGGGCAACGACCTGGCGAGCACGTGGGACGGCATCGTCAACGGCCGCTCCGGCATCGGCCCCATCACCCATTTCGATCCCGCCCCGTTCACGACCCGCATCGCGGGCCTGGTGAAGGACTTCGACATCACCCGCTGGGTGAACCCGAAGGACGCCAGGAAGATGGACGAGTTCATCCACTACGGCGTCGCCGCCTCGCTGATGGCGCTGGACGACGCCGGGCTGACCATCGACGACTCCAACGCCGAACGCGTCGGCGCGCTGATCGGTTCGGGCATCGGCGGCCTGCTGGGCATCGAGGAACAGACCATCAAGTACCACGAAGGCGGCGTGCGCAAGATCTCGCCGTTCTACGTGCCCAGCACCATCATCAACATGCTGCCCGGCCAGGTGTCGCTGATCACCGGCGCCAAGGGCCCCAATTTCTCCGCCGTCTCGGCCTGCGCCACGTCGAACCATTCGATCGGCATGGCGATGCGCATGATCCAGTACGGCGATGCCGACGTGATGATCGCCGGCGGCGCCGAGCGCGGTTCCTCGCCGACCTCGGTCGGCGGTTTCTGCTCGATGAAGGCGATGTCCACCCGCAACGACGATCCCACGCGGGCCTCGCGTCCGTGGGACCGCGAGCGCGACGGCTTCGTGCTCGGCGACGGCGCCGGCATCCTCATCCTGGAAGAGTACGAACACGCCAAGGCCCGCGGCGCGCGCATCTACTGCGAGCTGGCCGGCTTCGGCGCGTCCTCCGACGCGTTCCACATGACCGCGCCGAGCGAGAACGGCGAAGGCCCGGCCCGCTGCATGGCGATGGCGTTCAAGGACGCCGGCGTGACGCCCGAGCAGATCGGCTACCTCAACGCGCACGGCACTTCCACGCCGCTGGGCGACTTGGCCGAGACGCTGGCGATCAAGCGCGCGCTGGGCGATGCCGCCTACAAGACGATGGTGTCCTCGACCAAGTCGATGACCGGCCACCTGCTGGGCGCCGCCGGCGGCGTCGAGGCGATCTTCACCGTGCTCGCGATGTACCACGGCATCATCCCGCCGACGATCAACCTCGACGAACCCGGCGAAGGCTGCGACTTGGACTACGTGCCGCACACGGCGCGCCAGGCCAAGGTCGACGTCGTGGTTTCGAACGGCTTCGGCTTCGGCGGCACCAACGGGACGCTGGTGTTCAAGCGCCTGTGATCGACGCGATCGCGGCCGGCCCACGCCCTGCGCGCGGGCCGGCCGACGCAGCGGGAGCGGCGCGCCCGCTGCCTGCCGCGGATCGGGCCACTGCATGACGCTCACGACCCACAGGCCCCCATGCTGCTGACCCGCGCCCTGCCGCCCACGCTCGACCTGCTGCGCCTGCATCGCCTGGCGCCGCAACGCTATCCGCTGCTGCTGGAGTCCAGCGCCCACGGCACCGCGCAGGGCCGCTGGGACCTGCTGCTGATTGCCGACGGCCCCTGCCTGCGGCTGGATCGCGACGGCCATACGCGCGACCAGGACGGGCAGGTCCTCGAAGGAGATTTCCTCGACCTGCTCGATGCGCAGTGGCGGCAGCTGCAGACCACCCGCGACGAACCGCGCTGGCCGTTCCGCGGCGGCTGGGCGCTGTGGCTGGGCTACGAACTGGCCCGCCAGGTCGAGCCGGTTCTGGAACTGCCGCCGGCCGCCGGCTGCGCACCGGTGGCCCTGGCCCTGCGCTGTCCCGCCGCGATCCTGCGCGACCACGCCACGGGCGAATGCGTCGCCGTGGCCGAACCCGCGCATGCCGCGCTGCTCGACGCGCTGGCCGCCGACGTTCCGGCGGGCGTCGCGCTGCCGGACTTGCCGGCCTGGTCCCGGCCCTGCGCCGTGGAGGAGGACGAAGCCTCGCGTTATGTCGATGGCGTGCAGCGGGTGATCGACTACCTGCGCGCGGGCGACGTCTTCCAGGTGAACCTGTCGCGCGCCTGGCGCGCGCAGTTCGAAGATGGCCTGGATCCGGCGGCGCTGTTCGAGCGCCTGCGCACGCACAATCCCGCGCCTTTCGCCGGCGTGTTCGCCCAGGCCGGGTGGGCGGTGGTGAGCGCGTCGCCCGAACGGCTGGTGTCGGTGCGCGGCGACCTGGTCGAAACCCGTCCGATCGCCGGCACGCGCGCGCGCTTTCCCGGTGACGACGACGCGGCACGGATCCAGGAACTGGTCGGCCACCCGAAGGAACGCGCCGAGCACGTGATGCTGATCGACCTGGAACGCAACGACCTGGGCCGCGTCTGCACCGCGGGCAGCGTGGAAGTGGACGAGCTGATGACGGTGGAGAGCTACGCGCACGTGCACCACATCGTCAGCAACGTGCGAGGCCGCCTGCGGCCTGGCACGGCGCCGGGCGAGGTGATCCGGGCCGTGTTTCCCGGCGGCACGATCACCGGCTGCCCGAAGGTCCGCTGCATGCAGATCATCGCCGAGCTCGAAGGCGAAGGCCGCGGCGCCTACACAGGTGCGATGGGCTGGCTCAACCGCGACGGCGACATGGATCTCAACATCCTGATCCGCAGCGCCGAACTGGCACGCGGCGCTGCGACGGGCGACGTCCTGCACTTCCGCACCGGCGCGGGCATCGTGGCCGACTCGGTGCCGCAGCGTGAGCTGGACGAAACCCGCGCCAAGGCGCGCGGGATGCTGCGGGCCCTGGGCCTGGACGCATGAGCGTGCGCATCTTCAGCGGCGGCCAGCGGATCGAATCGATTCCGGCCGACGATCGCGGACTGGCCTACGGCGACGGCATCTTCGAGACCATGCGCGCCCATGGCGGCGAGCTGCCCTGGTGGGATGCGCACTGGCAGCGCCTCGCACACGGCGCGCAACGCCTGGGCTTTCCGGCACCGCGCCAGGCGCTGGTGCGGGAGCAGGCGCAGGCCATGCTGGAAGGCGGCGACGGCGTGCTCAAGCTGCTGGTCACCCGCGGCAGCGGTGCGCGCGGCTATGCCCCCGGTGTGGCGACCCCGCCGACCTGGGTGCTTTCCCTGCATTCCCTGCCACCGGCGCCAGCCCAGGGCCTGTGCCTGCGCTGGTGCCAGACGCGCCTGTCGCTGCAGCCGGCGCTGGCCGGGCTCAAGCACTGCAACCGCCTGGAGCAGGTGCTGGCGCGCGCCGAATGGAATGGTTCGACGGGAAACCCGGATCCGGCCGATGAAGGCCTGATGCGCAGCACCGAAGGCGACGTGGTCTGCGCCACGGCGGCCAACCTGTTCGTGCTGCAGGAAGGGCGGTGGACGACGCCGCCGGTGGACCGCTGCGGCGTGGCCGGCGTGTGCCGCGGCTGGCTGCTGGCCCACGCCGACGTCCGCGAGAAGCGCCTGAGCGTGACCGACGTCGAGACCGCGCAGGCGGTTTTCCTGTGCAATGCGGTGCGGGGTATCCTGCCGGTGGCCCGCCTGGGGGCGGCCCGTACCTGGCCTGCGCACCCGCTCGTGGCGGAACTTCAGGCGCGGCTGGCCGACGCCCATCCCGGCTTTGGCCGGCACTGACACACCGGTGCCTGGCCGCCGGTTCGCGCCAATGCACATAGCCAACAGACGGAGAAGACGTGGGTCGTACTAGCAAGCGCAGCTTCGGTGGTTTCCTCCTCCTCCTGCTGGTCGTCGTCGCCGTCGGCGGGTTCCTGGCGTACCAGCGCTTCACCGCGTTCGCCGATCGACCGCTGGCGGGCATCGACCCCGGCGAATCGGTCGTGGTGGCTTCGGGCGACAACCTGGGCAGCGTGCTGCGCAAGCTGCGCGAGATCGACGTGGAGACCGGCGAGGCCCTGCAATGGCGCCTGCTGGCCCGCCAGCTCCAGGCCGCAGGCAAGCTGCAGATCGGTGAATATCCGCTCGACGCCGGCACCACGCCGCGGCAGCTGCTGCGCGCCATGCGCGACGGGCGGGTGGTGCAACGCCGCTTCACCATCGTCGAGGGCTGGAACATCCGCGAACTGCGAGCCGCGCTCGCCCGCGCCCGGCCCCTCGCACAGGAAACCGCCACGCTCGACGATGCTGCCCTGATGGCCGCACTGGGCAAGCCTGGTCAGCATCCGGAAGGGCGCTTCCTGCCCGAGACCTACCTGTACACCAGCGGCGACAGCGACCTGGAAGTGCTGCGACGGGCGCACAAGGCGATGGAAGAGGCACTGGCGGCCGCGTGGGACAAGCGCCACGACGGCAGCGTGCTCAAGAGCCCCGACGAGATGCTGACCCTGGCGTCGATCGTAGAGAAGGAAACCGGCATCGCCTCCGAACGCCCGCAGATCGCCGGCCTGTTCGAGCGCCGCCTGAAGATCGGGATGCTGCTGCAGACCGATCCCACGGTGATCTACGGCATGGGCTCGCGCTACGGCGGCAACATCCGCAAGTCCGACCTGCTGGCCGACACGCCCTACAACACCTACACGCGCGCGGGCCTGCCGCCCACGCCGATCGCGATGCCCGGCGTGGCGGCGCTGGAGGCGGTGGCCAACCCGGCGCCTGGCGAGGCGCTGTATTTCGTCGCCATCGGTGACGGCAGCGGCCGCCACCTGTTCGCGCGCACGCTGGCCGAACACCAGGCCAACGTCGGACGCTACCTGCGCAACTACCGCGCCGCGCGCAACGCCGACCCGGCGACGCAGGCCCGATGAAACTGACCTCGCACCCCCGGTTCGTCACCCTGGAAGGGGGCGAGGGCGCCGGCAAGTCGACCACGCTGGCGGCGCTGCGCGACTACCTGCGCGCCCGCGACCAAGAGGTCGTGACCACGCGCGAACCCGGCGGCACCGCGCTGGCCGAACAGATCCGCGCGCTGCTGCTCGATCCCCACCACGAACCGCCCGCGCCGGAGACCGAACTGCTGCTGATGTTCGCCGCCCGCGCGCAGCACGTGCGCGAGGTCATCCTGCCGGCGCTGGAACGCGGGGCCTGGGTGATCAGCGATCGCTTCACCGACTCCAGCTATGCCTACCAGGGCGGCGGACGCGGCCTGGACGCGGGCTTCATCGAGCAGCTCGAACAGCGCGTGGTGGGCATCCAGCCGGCCCTCACGCTGCTGCTGGACATCGGCGTGGTGCACGGCCGCGAGCGTGCGCGCGGCCGCGACCTGCCCCCGGACCGGATCGAGCGCGAACGCGACGAATTCTTCGAGCGCGTCCGCGACGCCTTCCTGGAGCGCGCGGCGCAGGAGCCTGGACGTTTCCGCGTGATCGATGCCACGCAGTCGATCGCGACGGTGGCCACGCAGGCCGTGGCCTGCCTGGCCGAGCGGGTGGAAGGATGAGCTTCGCGCCCTGGCAGCAGCGCGTGCAGGCCAGCGTCCACGCGGCGCTCGAGGCCGGCCGCCTGGGGCATGCGTTGCTGTTCTGCGGTCCGGCGCAGCTGGGCAAGCGCGAGGTGGCGCAGAACCTGGCCCAGGGCCTGCTGTGCACCGCCCGCCGCGATGACGGGACGCCCTGCGATGCGTGCCGCAGCTGCCACCTGTTCCGCGCCGGCACCCATCCCGATTACCAGTTCGTCTCGTTCATCCCGAACAAGGAAGGGACGAAGCTGCGCACCGAAATCATCATCGACCAGATCCGCGAAGTGTCCGAGCGCCTGTCGCTGACGCCTCAGTACGGCGGGGCGCAGATCGCAGTGATCGATCCGGCCGACGCGATCAACCACTCGGCGAGCAACGCGCTGCTCAAGACGCTCGAGGAGCCCGTGCCCGGCCGCTACATGTGGCTGGTGACCGCGCATCCGGCGCGCCTGTCGGCGACCATCCGCAGCCGCTGCCAGAAGCTGGAGTTCCGCCTGCCTCCGGCCGATGAAGCCACCGCCTGGCTTGCCGCGCAGGGCCACAAGCCCGCGGCGGCCAGCGAGGCGCTCGAGGCGGCGCGCGGCCATCCGGGCCTGGCGCACGAGTGGCTCAGTGGCGGCGGCATGGCGCTGCGCCGGGACGTGGCCGCGGACCTGGACAAGATCGCACGTGGCACCGCCGCGGCCGCGGATACCGCCCAGCGCTGGGCGGCCGACGAGGAGCTGGAACTTCGCCTGCGGCATGCGGCCGACCTCGCCCTGCTGGAGGCCGGGCGCTTGACCGAGCCGACGCGAGCGCGCAGTCTGGCCGCGTGGTTCGATCATGCCAACCGGGTGCGCGACCTGCTTCGCACGACGGTACGAGCGGACCTCGCACTCGTTGAACTATTGATGGCCTGGCGCGCCGCCGACGGCGCCGCGAAACCGGGCGCGCCTGGAGGAAACAGGGGATGAGCGGAGTGACGGGCGCGGGCGGTGCCAAGCAGGGCATCATCACCCATGCAATCAAGGACAAGGCGGCGCTGTACACCGCGTACATGCCTTTCCTGAAAAATGGCGGCATCTTCGTCACCACCGCCCGGAGGTATTTCCTGGGCGACGAGGTGTTCATGCTGCTGACGCTTCCGGAGTCGACCGAGCGCCTGCCGGTGGCAGGACGCGTGGTCTGGGTGACGCCGCCGGGCGCGCAGGGCAATCGTCCCGCGGGCATCGGTGTGCAGTTCCCCGACACAGCCGAAGGCGAAACCGTGAAGGGCCGCATCGAAGCACTGCTGGCCGGCTCGCTGACCGCCGAGCGACCCACGCATACGATGTAGCCGGCAAGCGCCGCCCGAGGGCGGCGTTGCCTTGCACCAGCGCGCGCCGGCGCCGACTTGCGGACCTGGGGTCAATGCAACTGCGCGCGTTCCCGGCGCGCACGGCGCGATCTCACCCGATGCGGATCTCACCCGGTGCGGATCTCACCCGATGCGGATCTCACCCGATGCGCGACGCGCAGCAGGGAGCACGGTTAAGAACCGATGCTCCCACTGCGCCAGGCGCGGATCTCAGACGCGGTCCCACCCGGCGCGGGGCGCGAAGCGGGCGCCATACCGGGTTTCCAATGCAGCCAGACGCGCAAGCAGCGCGTCCACGCCCGTGTCGCGGATGTACTGGATCGGGCCGCCACGGAATGGCGCGAAACCGGTCCCGAAGATCACGCCGGCGTCCAGCAGGTCGGCATCGCTCACCACGCCCTCGTGCAGGCAGGCGACCGCTTCGTTGAGCAGCGGCAGGATCAGGCGGTCCTCGAGATCATCGGGCGTGCGGTAGCCATCGGGGACGGCCGGCTTCACCGGCTTGCCGTTCTCCCACTTGTACAGGCCCTGTCCGTCCTTCTTGCCACGCTTGCCGGCTTCCACGCCACCGGCCAGCGCGGCGGGAACTTCGATTCCGAGGAAGGGCGCGAGTTCGGCCGCAACGCCGGCGCCGACGTCGAGGCCCACGGTGTCGACCAGTTCGATGGGCCCCATCGGCATGCCGAACTTCACCGCCGCCTTGTCGATGACCGGGCCGGGAATGCCTTCCGACAGGGCCGTCACCGCCTCGAGCAGGTACGGGAACAGCACGCGGTTGACCAGGAAGCCGGGCGTGCCGGCCACCGGCACGGGCAGCTTGTCGATCGCCTTGCAGAAGGCGGCGAGGCGCTGTTCCGTCTCCGGGCTCATGCCGTCGTGGCGGATGATCTCCACCAGCGGCATCAGCGCGACCGGATTGAAGTAGTGCAGGCCGGCGAACTGCGCCGGCCGCGCGAGGTGATCGCGCAGTTCGACCAGCGGGATCGACGAGGTGTTGGTGGTCAGCAGGGCGCCGGGCTTCATGCGCGGCTCCACGGCGGCGTACAGGTCGCGCTTGGCCTGGGCCTGCTCGATGATCGCCTCGATCACCAGGTCCGCCTGCGCCGCGCCGTCGCCCGCCAGGTCGCCGCGCAGGCGTGCTGCCACGGCGGCGCGCTTGCTTTCGTCCTTGACCTTCCTGGCGAACAGTTCGCCCGAACGGGTCATCGCGTTGTCGATGAAGCGCTGCTCGCGATCATTGAGCGTGACCTGGAAGCCGCGGTAGGCCGACCAGGCCGCGATGTCGCCGCCCATCACGCCGGCGCCGATCACGTGCACGCGTTCGATGCCATGGTCCTTTCCGCCGCTCGACTTCAGCCGTTCCTGCAGGAAGAACACGCGGATCAGGTTGCGCGCGGTGGGCGTGGACGCCAGCTTGACCACCGCCTTGCGTTCGGCGCCCAGCAGCGCCTGCACGCCGCCGCTGGCGCGCTCACAGGTGGAGATGAGCGCGTAGGGCGCGGGGTAGTGCTCGCGCCGGGCCTTGCGCGCCACCTGCTTGACCAGCATCGGCGCGAGAACCTTGCGGGCGATCCAGGTGTTGGTGCCCCAGGCCATGAAGCGCTGCTTGAACGGGCGGGGCGCGCCCTGCAGGGCCAGTCGTGCCGCCTCGTCCACGAGGGTTGCCGGATCGACGACCTTGTCGACCAGCCCGATCGCGCGCGCGGCCGAGGCCGACAGCGAGCGGCCGGTCAGCATCATGTCGAAGGCGGCCGGCGCGCCCACCAGGCGCGGCAGCCGCACGCTGCCGCCCCAGCCCGGGAAAATGCCGAGCTTCACTTCGGGCAGGCCGATGCGCGTGGAGGCATCCGCGCTGGCGACGCGGTAGCGGCAGGCCAGCGCGATCTCGGTGCCGCCGCCCATGCAGAAGCCGTGGATCGCCGCGACGGTGGGGCAGGGCAGTTCGGCCAGGCGCTGGAAGACCTGCTGGCCCCGCTGGATCGCGTCGGCGGTATTGCCCTTGGCGTCGAACTGCGCGAATTCGCGGATGTCGGCGCCGGCGATGAAGCCGGACGTCTTGGCCGATCGCAGCACCAGCCCCTTGGGCGGGTCCAGCGCCAGCCGTTCGAGCAGGCTGTCCAGCTCGATCAGCACTTCCTGCGCGAAAGTGTTGACCGCCGCGCCGGCGCGATCGAACGACAGCACCACCACGCCGTCGTCGCGCGGTTGCAGTTGCCAGTGCTGGAGGCGTAGACCGTCGAGGCCAGCGATCATGCGGAACCTTCCTGAAGAATGGGGGAAAAATGGGGCGGGGAACGTGGCGGGAGACGGTGCCTGGGCACCCGGGACCGCTGCCGGCCGCCTCCGGGGAGGGCGGCGCGACCGGCGGCGAAGGCCTATGATCGGAAGCTTGTTTCCGCGGCGTCAAACCGTATGGTCCGACCATGACGCATGGCGCTTGAAGCGTATGGTCCGCAACCGCACCCTGATGCCATGAAACTTTTCTTCCCCAGGGTGGTCCCACGGTTCGGTCTCACCGAGCTGACAGGAGTGCCGGCGCGGTGATGGCCGAGAATGCGTTGACCCCGGAATCCGACCTGGACCAGGAGCTGGTCCGGCGCGTGCAGCGTGGCGATGGCGCCGCGTTCGACGCGCTCGTGCGCAAGTACCAGCACCGTATCGTCGCCCTCATCGGGCGTTACGTCTCGGACTGGAGCGAGTGCGAGGACGTGGCGCAGGAGGCCTTCATCCGCGCGTACCGCGCGCTGCCCAATTTCCGGGGCGACTCCCAGTTCTATACGTGGCTGCACCGGATCGCCGTGAACACTGCCAAGAACCACCTCGTCGCCCAGAACCGCCGGCCGCCGACCGATGACGTCGACGCCGTCGATGCCGAGCAGTACGACTCCGGAAGCCGCCTGCGGGACACGGCGACCCCGGAACATGAACTGTTGCGGCAGGAAATCGAACTTACCGTGATGCGCGCGGTCGAAGCCTTGCCCGAGGAATTGCGCATGGCCATCAGCCTGCGCGAGGTCGAAGGGCTCAGTTACGAGGAGATCGCAGCCAGGATGGACTGCCCGATCGGCACCGTGCGTTCGCGGATCTTCCGCGCCCGCGAGGCCATCGACCAGCAACTGCGACCCCTGCTGGACCAGGACGCGAACATCCGGGAGCGAGCACACCGATGACGGGCGGTTCAAACCAAGGCGGCGGCAATCACGAAGCCCACGGCGTCGGCGGGCCTACGCCGGCGCTCCAGCCGCGCGACGATCGCGAGACCCTCAGCGCGCTGTTCGACGGCGAGCTGCCGGGTGACGCCACGCGGTTCGCGCTGAAGCGACTCGAACACGACGTGCAATGGCAGGACACCTGCGGCCGCTGGCAGATGCTCGGCGACCTGCTGCGCGGGGAATCGACCGCCGCGGCGCCCGTGCACTTCGCCGAGGGCGTCGTACGGGCGCTGGGCCAGATCCCCGCGGGGCAGGTGCAGGCGCAGCCGGTCGTCCCCGCCAGGGCCCGGCCCGCCGCGTGGGGCCGCTGGGCAGGTGGCGCGGCGCTGGCCGCCTCGGTTGCGCTGGCGGCCGTGCTGGTGGTCAAGCCGTTTTCGTCTCCGTCCGGTTCCCAGGCCCCGCCTGCGGTAGCCCAGCAGGTGACGCCGTCCACCCTCCCCGCGATTGCGACGCCCCCGCCCGCGACCACGGGTGGCGATGACTCCGTCATTGCCGTCGCGCCGGCGCCTGCGCCGGTCCCGACCCGGTTGGCCTCGTCACCGCGCCCGGCCCGGACCATCACCCGTTCCCGTCCGGCCGCCGCAGGCGCGGCCCAGCCGGAGGCACCGGCTGTCACCGTCGTCGCCGCCGCGCCGGCCCAGCCCTTCCACCCGCCGGTCGATGACGTCGTCACGCGTCCCTGGCCCCGCGCCGTGCTGCCGGATTCGGCGGCCGCTGGCGCCTTCACGGTCGGGCTCGGTGGTGCCGCGCCTTCGCCATCCTTCTATCCCTTCGAACCGAAAGTGACGCAGCCGCCCGCGACACAGGACGAGGATGTTCCGCCGCCCTGACGAACGGGACGTGAGACAGGCGACGTCCCCGGGCCCGGTTCCCGTCCGGATACCCCGGATCGCTGGAGGTTCCCCGTTTGTGTCTGCCGGTGCCTGCATACCGGTTCCGGTTCCTGCTAATCCGTTCGAGGTCACCTGCGTGCGGCTCCGCCGCGCGTTTTCCCTTCCCCCCACACCTCGCGCACACCCATGAACCGATCGCTTCGCTCCCTGGCCGTGCTCGGCGTCCTCGCCGCCACCCTTCCGGTCGCCTGCACCGCGCAGCCTCCCGGCAACGCTGCGACCGCTGCCGCCGCCACCACCGCGCAGTCATCCGCGCCGGCGGCGCCCCTGGTCACCGGACTGCCGGATTTCACCGCCCTGGTGGACCGCGTGGGGCCAGCCGTGGTCAATGTCAGTGCGGAGGCGTCGCCGCAACGCGTCAGCCGGACCCAGCCCGGCGGGGAGGAAATCCCCGAGATCTTCCGGCGCATGCTGCCGCCGGGCATGTTCGAAGGGCCCGACGCGCCGCAGGTGCCCGAAGGTCCGCGCGGTCGTGCGATGGGTACCGGATTCCTCATCTCCACGGACGGTTACGTGCTGACCAACCACCACGTGGTCGAAGGCGCGGACACGGTCACCATCCGCCTGTCCGACCGTCGCGAGCTGAAGGCCAAGGTGGTCGGCAGTGACGCGCAGTCCGACGTCGCCCTGCTCAAGGTCTCCGCCACCAATCTGCCGGCCCTGCGGCTGGGCGACTCCTCCCGGCTGCGCCCGGGGCAGTGGGTCGTGGCCATCGGCTCCCCGTTCGGCCTGGACCAGTCGGTGACCGCCGGCATCGTCAGCGCCGTCGGCCGCGCCAATCCCTATGCCGACCAGCGCTACGTGCCCTTCATCCAGACCGACGTGGCCATCAACCGGGGCAACTCCGGCGGCCCGCTGCTGAACACCTCCGGCGAGGTCGTGGGCATCAACTCGCAGATCTTCAGCAATTCGGGCGGCTACATGGGCGTGAGCTTCGCCATTCCGATCGACGTGGCGATGAACGCGGTCGACCAGCTCAAGGCGACCGGCAAGGTCAGCCGCGGACAGCTGGGCGTCCGCGTCCAGGCGATCAATGCCGACGAAGCGCGCGGCCTCGGCCTGCCCGATTCCACCGGCGCGCTCGTGTTCGAAATCCTCCCCGGCAGCGCCGCGGGGCGCGCGGGCGTGGAGCGGATGGACGTCATCCGGGCCGTCAACGGCAAGCCGGTGATCGTGTCCAGCGACCTGCCGCCCTTGATCGGCGGCCTGGCGCCGGGTTCGAAGGTGCGCCTGAGCATCCTGCGCGAGGGCAAGCCGCGCGACGTGACCGTCACTCTGGACGCGCTCGATGAAACCTTTGCCGGCGGTGCCGCGGATGCGCCCGCGCCGGGCGACCGTGAGGAAGCACCGGCCACGGGCCGGGGCAATCCGCTGGGCCTGGGTGGGACGCGACCTGACCAGCGCCGAGCGCCAGCAAATGGGGCTGCAGGCGGGTGAAGGCGTGCGCCTGGCCAAGATCGGGGACGCCGCGGGCGAGGCCGGTCTGCAGGCCGGCGACATCATCCTGTCGGTGGGACGGGCCAGTGTCGGCGACGCGGCGGCGCTGGATCGCGCCCTGAACGGCGTCCGGCAAGGTCAGACGGTCATGCTGCTCGTGCGTCGCGGCCAGCAGACCCAGTTCGTCGCCGTCACCGCGGGCGAGGCCGAAGCGGGCTGAGCCCGCAGGCGCCCGCTCCGGCCACCCCGGGGTCCCCAGCGGCCGGTTTGCCGCCCGCGAGGGAGCCCGGCTGCGCTGGTGGCCGTGACAACCAGCGAGCCCACGACTGCGTCCGCCTCAAGGCGGGCGCAGTCGCCTGTGCGATAATCGCGCGTTAACTTTCCGGAAGACGGCTGTCCGCCGCCCGTATGCATCTGATCCGCAATTTCTCCATCATCGCCCACGTCGACCACGGCAAATCGACCCTGGGCCGACCGCATCATCCAGCTGTGCGGTGGCCTGGAAGCCCGCGAGATGGAAGCGCAGGTCCTCGACTCCAATCCCATCGAGCGCGAGCGCGGCATCACCATCAAGGCCCAGTCGGTTTCGCTGCCCTACACGGCGCGCGACGGGCTGACCTACCAGCTCAACTTCATCGACACGCCGGGCCACGTCGACTTCAGCTACGAAGTCAGCCGCTCGCTCGCCGCCTGCGAAGGCGCGCTGCTGGTGGTCGACGCCGCGCAGGGCGTGGAGGCCCAGTCGGTGGCCAACTGCTACACCGCCGTGGAGCAGGGGCTGGAAGTGGTCCCGGTGCTCAACAAGATCGACCTGCCCACCGCCGATGTCGACCGCGCCAAGGCCGAGATCGAGGCGGTGATCGGCATCGACGCCGAGGACGCGGTGGCCATCAGCGCCAAGACCGGCCTGAACGTGATCGAGGTGCTGGAAGCCATCGTGCACCGGATCCCGCCGCCCAAGCCGCGCGACACCACCAAGCTGCAGGCGCTGATCATCGACTCGTGGTTCGACAACTACCTGGGCGTGGTCTCGCTGGTGCGCGTGATGCAGGGCGAGATCGTCCCCGGCACCAAGATCCTCGTCATGTCGACCGGTCGCGTCCACCAGGTCGACGGCGTGGGCGTTTTCACGCCCAAGCGCAAGCCGCTGGCCAGGCTCGGTGCGGGTGAGGTGGGCTGGATCAACGCCAGCATCAAGGACGTCCATGGCGCCCCCGTGGGCGACACGCTCACCCTGGCCTCCGATCCTGCCGCCACTGCGCTACCGGGCTTCGAGGCCATGCAGCCGCGCGTGTTCGCCGGCCTGTTTCCGGTCGATGCCGAGGACTATCCCGCGTTGCGCGAGGCGCTGGACAAGCTCCGGCTCAACGACGCCGCCCTGAAGTTCGAGCCGGAGAGCTCCGAAGCGATGGGCTTCGGCTTCCGCTGCGGCTTCCTGGGCATGCTGCACATGGAAATCGTGCAGGAGCGGCTGGAGCGCGAATACAACCTCAACCTGATCAGCACCGCGCCGACGGTGATCTACGAAGTGCTCAAGACCGACGGCACCGTGATCCCGATGGACAACCCGGCCAAGCTGCCGCAGGCCAACCTGGTCCAGGAGATCCGCGAACCGATCATCCGCGCCAACATCCTCACGCCGCCGGAATACATCGGCAACGTGATCAAGCTGTGCGAGGACAAGCGAGGCGTGCAGGTCGGCATCCAGTACATGGCCAGCCAGGTGCAGATCAGCTACGAGCTGCCGATGGCCGAAGTGGTGCTGGACTTCTTCGACAAGCTCAAGTCGGTGTCGCGCGGCTATGCCTCGCTGGACTACCACTTCCTGCGCTTCGAGCCCGGTCCGTTCGTGCGCGTGGACACGCTGATCAACGGCGACAAGGTCGACGCGCTGAGCAGCATCTGCCACCGCAACCACGCCGATCGCCGGGGCCGCGAGCTGTGCGAGAAGATGAAGGAACTCATCCCCCGGCAGATGTTCGACGTCGCCATCCAGGCCGCCATCGGCGCGCAGATCATCGCGCGCAGCACGGTCAAGGCGATGCGCAAGAACGTGCTGGCCAAGTGCTACGGCGGCGACATCAGCCGCAAGAAGAAGCTCCTCGAGAAGCAGAAAGAGGGCAAGAAGCGGATGAAGCAGGTGGGCCGGGTGGAGATTCCGCAGGAAGCCTTCCTGGCGGTGCTGCAGGTCGACAGCAAGTGATGCTTCCGGGCACGGCGCCCCCCGGCCGCCGTGCCTTCCCCGTCTCCATGCCAAGGGGCAGTTCCATGTCCCGCCGTTGCCCCGCTATGCTCGGCGCGACGGCGCCTGGCGCCGTCATCGTGTCCGGGGTGGTCGTCAGCCGTGGCGCGCTCCACGTACCCGCACAACACGCATCCGTTCCGGCTCCTGGCAAAGGGACTCTAAATGAAGTGGTTTGAAATCATCCTCGTCGTCCTGACCGCGTTCACCGGCCTGGTGTGGCTGCTGGACAAGCTGTTCCTGGCCAAGCGCCGCAAGGCCAGTGCGGGCCTGCTCGAAGAGGGTGAGGAACCGGTCGTCATCGACTATTCCAAGGCGTTCTTCCCGGTGCTGGCGATCGTGCTGATCCTGCGCAGCTTCGTGGCCGAGCCCTTCCGCATTCCTTCCAACTCGATGATGCCGACCCTGCTCACGGGCGACTTCATCCTGGTCAACAAGTTCGCCTACGGGCTGCGGCTGCCGATCAGCAACACCAAGTTCGTCGCCATCGGCGAACCGGCGCGCGGTGACGTGGTGGTGTTCCATTTCCCCGGCCGTGGCGCCGACGACCCGAACAAGGGCGTGGATTTCATCAAGCGCGTGATCGGCCTGCCGGGCGACCGCATCGGTTACCACGACAACCAGGTCACCGTGAACGGCGAGGTGGTCAGCTACGAGCGGGTCGGGACCTACACCGGCCGCGGCAAGGGCGTGGAGATGACCGGAGCGACCGAATTGCGTGAGAATCTCCCCGGACGGCCCCACGCCGTCCTGGAAACCGACGGTTCCCCGTTCCTCGATTCAGGCGAGGGCGACTGGGAGGTTCCGGCGGGGCACTATTTCGTGATGGGGGACAACCGTGACCACAGCGACGACAGTCGATACTGGGGCGTCCTGCCGGAACGCCAGTTGAGGGGCAAGGCGTTCATGATCTGGATGAGTTTTGACGGGGGCTTCGAATTCCGGCGTATCGGGACCAGCATCCGGTAATCGCCAGCGCACTCAAACGGGGAGAAGTGGCATGAAGCACAAGCAACGGGGCATGACCCTCATCGGGTTCGTGATCGTACTGGCCGTCGCCGGTCTGTTCATCTACGTCGGCATGAAGCTCGTACCGATGTACACCGAGTTCTATGCGGTGAAGAAGGCGCTGGCCAGCCTGGAGTCCGAACCGGGCCTGGTGGACAAGGGCCCGCAGAAGATCCAGGAACTCTTCTTCAAGCGCCTCAACATGAGCTACGCGCTGAACGTGAAGCGCGATCATCTGAAGATCGAACGCGCCGAGACGGGTTATAAGTTGACCGTCGACTACGAGAACCGCCGCGAGATGATCGCGAACCTGGACGTGGTGGCCAAGTTCCACGCCGAGAAGGTGATCCAGCGTCGGGCAGGCGAGTGAGTGGGACATTCCGGACACCATTTTTCCCGTCCTGAACTCCGGCTCCAGGCGCTGACCCACCGCAGCGCCGGAGCACCGCATAACGAACGCCTGGAATTCCTGGGCGACGCCCTGGTCAACCTGATGGTCGCCGAGGCGCTGTACACCCGCTGGCCACAGGCTGACGAGGGCGCCCTGACCCGCGCCCGTGCCGAACTGGTCCGCGAATCCGCGCTCGCCCCCATCGCCCGCACGCTCGACCTGGGCTCCCAGCTGACGTTGGGTCCGGGGGAAATGAAGTCCGGCGGCCACCGGCGCGACTCGATCCTGGCCGACGCGCTGGAAGCGCTGATCGGCGCCATCTACCTCGACGCCGGTTTCGAGGCCTGCCGCGCCGCCGTGCTGCCCTGGTTCGAAGAGGCGATGGCCGCCCTTCCGCCACCGCACAAAGTGGGCAAGGACGCCAAGACAAGGCTGCAGGAATGGGTGCAGGGCCGCCAGAAGCCCCTGCCGACCTACGCCCTGCTGTCGGAGAGCGGCGAAGAGCACGCGAAGAGCTTCCTGGTCACCTGCACCCTGCAGCACCCCGCCCTGGTCACCCAGGGGGAGGGCAACTCCCGACGGGCGGCCGAACAGGCCGCGGCCGACGCCGCCCTGCGCGAACTCGCCGTCGACTGATCCATTGCGCGCATCCGGCGTTTCGCCGGGGACTGCGCCTCCATCGCCTACAATCAGTCCATGAATACAGCCCCTCACCGCGCCGGCCATGTGGCCGTCATCGGCCGCCCCAACGTGGGCAAGTCGACCCTGGTCAACGCCCTGGTGGGCGCCAAGGTCAGCATCGTCTCGCCGCGCCCCCAGACCACCCGCCATCGGCTCCTGGGCATCGCGACCTTCCCGGAAGGGCAGCTGCTGCTGGTCGACACCCCCGGCATCCACCGCGAGCAGAAGCGCGCGATGAACCGCCTGATGAACCGCGCCGCGCGCGGCGCGCTGGAAGGCGTCGACGCGGCCCTGCTCGTGGTGCGCGCCGGCCAGTGGGACGACGAGGACACGCTGGCCTATGACGCCCTGCGCGATGCGGGCCTGCCGGTGGTGCTGGTGGTCAACCAGGTCGACCGCATCACCGACAAGACCAAGCTGCTGCCCTACCTGGCCAAGGTGAGCGAGGGCCGCGAATTCGCCGGCGTGCATCCGATCTCCGCGCTCAAGCGCAGCGGCCTGGAAGCGCTGGTGAAGACCGTCCTCACCCATGTGCCCGAACAACCCGCGCTTTACGGCGAGGATGAGATCACCGACAAGAGCCAGCGTTTCCTCGCCGGCGAACTGGTGCGCGAACAGCTCATGCGGCAGCTCGGCGAAGAACTGCCGTATGCGACCACCGTGGAGATCGAGCGTTTCGTCGAGGACGGCAACCTGCTGCGCATCGGCGCGGTGATCTGGGTCGAGCGCGACGGCCAGAAGTTGATCGTGATCGGCAAGGGCGGCGAGCGCCTGCGCGAGATCGGCATGAAGTCGCGCCTCCAGATGGAACGGCTGTTCGGCTCCAAGGTGTTCCTGGAAACCTGGGTGCGCGTGCGCGAAGGCTGGTCCGACGACGAGGCCGCGCTGCGCGCGTTCGGCTACAACGACTGAGGCGACAGTGGAGCCGGCACAGGACTGAGGGACGAATCAACACGTCGTTCCTTGCCATCCACGCCTCTCCCCCGTCCCCGGTCCACCCGCCCCATGCGCCTGTCCGCCGAACCC
This sequence comes from Lysobacter solisilvae, assembly GCF_016613535.2. Lineage (NCBI taxonomy): Bacteria > Pseudomonadati > Pseudomonadota > Gammaproteobacteria > Lysobacterales > Lysobacteraceae > Agrilutibacter > Agrilutibacter solisilvae. Next base: position 3,710,779 of record NZ_CP071518.1, on the reverse strand, counting down.
GCCTTCGTCCTGCACACCCGGCCCTGGCGGGAAACCAGCCTGCTGGTGGAGGTCCTCAGCGCCGCCCATGGACGGCTGGGGCTGGTCGCCCGCGGCGTGCACGGGCCCAAGCGGCAGCTGTTGCGTGCGGCCCTGCAGCCGCTGCAGTACATCCGGTTCGATGCCGTGCAGCGTGGCGAACTGGCCACGCTCAGTGCGGCCGAAGCCCTGGACGCCGCTCCCCGTCTCGCCGGCGACGCGCTGCTGGCCGGCTTCTACCTCAACGAGCTGACCCTGCGCATGGCGCCGCGCGGCGACCCGTCCGACGAAGTGTTCGGCGCCTATGCGCAGGCGCGCGATCGATTGGGGCAGGGCGAATCGCTGGCCTGGACCCTGCGTCGTTTCGAGCGGGATCTTCTCGAAGGCCTGGGCCTGGGGTTCGAATGGACGGTCGACGGCGAGGGCGCCGACATCGACCCCGCCGCGCGCTATCGGCTGGAACCCGAGCACGGCCCGCGCCGCCTTCTGCTCGATCGTGGCGAGGCCGATCGTCGTGCTGCGGCGACCGGACGCGCGCTGCTGGCACTGGGCAGCGACGAGCGCCCACCCGATGACGACCTGGCCAGCCTGCGGCGGCCCCTGCGCGAAGTCATCGCCCACCACCTCGGCCCGCGCGGCCTGGCGTCGTGGACCATGCTTGGCGAACTTGCCCGCGTCGTGACGCCGCCCCGGCAGGAGTGACGACGCGTTGCGCCACGTGCGCACGCCGATGGACTTGGATGCGATCGGCCAGGCAGACCGCAGGCGCTCACCAGGTGCGTTCGATCCGCAATTCCGCCGACGCCGCCAGCGTGCGCCGCGTGGCGGACTCGAAACGCTCCAGTCGTTCCGGCGTGATGCCGGCGGCGTGCAGTGCGCGCGCCGCGTCGCCCAGCAACCTGGCACCCGTGAACCCGCAGCTTGCGCGCAACCGGTGCAGCTGTGCGGCCATCGCCTCGGTGTGACCGGCTTGCGCCGCTGCGAGCACCGCCTCGCAGGCGCCGCGCAGTTCCGCCACGAACAGGCCGCGCAGCGCGGCCACGTGGGCCAGGTTTCCATTCAAGGCCGCGGCGGCCGCCGCGTCATCCCATACGGGCACCGTGTCGTCCCACGCCGGCGCGCCGTCGTCGGTCGTCTCCACGTGCGGATGCCGCGGCGCTGCGGCCTGCCCGCCACGCTGCAGATGCGGGGCCACCCGCTCGCGCAGGCGTGCCGCCGTCACGGGCTTGGTGATCACGTCGGCGAAGCCCTGTGCAAGCAGGCCGCGGATGATGCCGTGATCGGTCGTGGCGGTGTGCGCCAGCGCTGGCACGCAGGCGTCCATCGATCGCAGGCACGCCAGCAGCTGGGCGCCATCGCCATCGGGCAGGTGGGCATCGATCAGCCACAGGTCGTGGCGTCGCGTCCGTGCCAGCGCGACGGCCGTGGCGAGGCTGGTCGCGCTGTCGACCCAAGCAGGCAACGCCATCAGGGCCGTGCGCAGGAACTCGAGGCTGGTGGGATCGTCCTCGACCAGCAGCAGCCGTGTCGTCGTCATGCGGTCCTTGCCTTCGTCATGGGTATCCTTGCCCGATGCGCGCGATGGTACGCCTCACCGCTGTATGCCTGCTGCTGGCCCTGGCCGGCGGTGCGCATGCGCGCGCGATGACGGCGCGCATCGGCCGCGTCATCACCCCGGTGGCGACGCTGGAAGGCGTGCGCGTGCAGCTGGATTGGCCCGCCCAGGCCGCGCAGGGGCAATTGCGGCTGCAGGCGCGGCGCGTGGCGGCGGCCGACCTGGGCTATCGCTTCACCGACCTGGACTGGCGTTGTCCGCTGCACCGCGACGGCCAGGGCGGATGGCGTTGCGATGGGGCGATACGCCAGGGGCGCGGCGCGCCGGCGATGTTGCACCTGGCCCTGGGCCCGGCCACCACCGATGTGGAGCTGCGCCGTGGCGGCGCGCGACTGGGCGTGCATCGCAGCGCGGCCACGCCGGACATCACCGACATCGATCTCACCCACGTGCCGCTGGTCTGGACCCAGGCCCTGCTCGCGCAGGCCTGGCCCGCGGGCAACCTCAAGGCGGGCACGCTGGACGGCCGGATGCAGGTCATCGCCGCGGCCAACGCGCCGTTGCGGGTGACCGGGCCGCTCACGCTCGCCGGTGGTGCCCTCGACACGGCCGATGGCCTGACCGCGGCGGAGAACCTGGCCGCCTCCCTCAACCTGGACCTGAGCTTCGCAGAACGCGATCGCGTGCGGGTGGACGGTTTCCTGCGCGGCGGAGAACTGCTGTTCGGCAACGCGTACATCGCCCTGGGCCAGCGACGCGTGGCACTGCAACTGGACGCCGTGCAGGCGGGCAACGAATGGCAGGTGCCCACGCTCTCCTGGCGCGACCCGGGCATCCTCACCGCGCAGGGCACGGCCACGCTCGGACCGGATGCCTCCCTGCGCACGCTCGACCTGCGCCTGGAGACTCCCGACCTGGCGCCGTTGCGCGACGCCTACCTGACCGGCCTGCTGGGCGTGGCCGGCGTATCCGACATCGCGCTGCGCGGTGCGGCCGACGCCGGACTGCACGTGCGCGACGGCGCGTTGACGGATTTCGACGTCGTCCTGCGCGCGGTGGACATCGACGATCCGCAGCAGCGCTTCGGCTTCCATCAGCTCGAGGGTGACGTGCGCCTGTCGTCCTCAGGCACCGCGACATCGGAGCTGCAGTGGCAATCGGGCCAGCTCTACGGACTCAATTTCGGTGCCGCGCGGATTCCGCTGGACAGCAGCGGGGGTGAGCTGCGCTCGCGGGCGCCGATCGTGCTGCCCATGCTCGGCGGCCAGATCCGCTTCGACCAGCTGCGCCTGCGTCCCCCCTCCGCCGGGCAGGGCCTGGACGTGCGTTTCGGCATGAGCCTGGAGCAGCTGGACGTCGCCCAGTTGGCCAAGGCCCTGCAATGGCCTGCCTTCACCGGCCAGCTCACCGGGTCGATCCCGCAGGCGCATTACGTGAACGAGACGCTGGTCTTCGACGGCGGCCTGTCCATGCAGATCTTCGACGGCAGCGTGTCGGTGTCGAGCCTGGCGATGGAACGGCCCTTCGGCGTGGCGCCCACGCTGTCGGCCGACGTGGAACTGGACGACTTGGACATGGAATCCCTCACCGGCGTGTTCGGCTTCGGCAGCGTCTCGGGCCGGCTCGATGGTCGCATCGGCGCATTGCGCATGGTCGACTGGCAGGCGGTCGCCTTCGACGCCAGTCTGCGCACCGACCGCGCCGCCGCGCGCGCGAAGGGCACGCGCCAGCGCATCAGCCAGCGCGCCGTGCAGGACCTGTCGAGCGTGGGCGACGCCAGTGTCGTCACTTCGCTGCAGTCACGGCTGATCGGCTTCTTCGACGATTTCGGCTACCGCCGGATCGGGATCGACTGCCACCTCGCCGACGACGTGTGCGCCATGGACGGGCTTGGTTCAGCGGGACAGGGATTTATTATCGTCGAAGGTTCGGGCCTGCCGCGGCTCACGGTGGTGGGTTTCAACCGCCAGGTCGACTGGCCCACGCTGGTCGAGCGCCTGGGCGCCATCGGCCAGGGCGAGGTGAAACCCGTCGTCCAGTAGAGTGGCCGCGTCCGGCTTCACCACCGCCGATTCCTGATTCCTGATTCCTGATTCCTGATTCCAGCGACCGATTCCATTCCCCGATTCCATTCCCCGATCCCACTTCCCGATCCCACCCGCAATTTCCGGCCGACGTCCGGCCCGTACAACTCTCGGAGAACCTGCAATGCGCCGCCTCCTCGGACTGCCCGTCGCCGCCGTCGTACTCACGGCCTGCGTCACCATCAACGTCTACTTTCCCGCCGCGGAGGCGAAGGAAGCGGCCAAGGAATTCGTCGAGAAGGTGATCGGCGAGGAAGCCGACAAAGCCCAGGAGCCGGCCAAGCCGGGCGAGGGCGGTGGCATGGCGATGCAGCCGGCGCAGGGCCTGGAGCATCTGCTGGCCCACGTGGACCTGCTGTCGCTGGTCGGCATCGGTTCCGCCCACGCGCAGTCGCAGCCGGACATCACCATCAAGACGCCGGCCATCCAGGCCATCCAGGCGCGCATGGCCGGGCGTTTCGACAAGGACCTGCGCGCGGGCTTCGACGCGGGCGCGCTGGGTTTCGCGGGCGACGGCACCATCGTCGTGCGTGACGCCGGCAAGCTGGCGCTGAAGGACCGCGTCGCCGTCAACCAGGCCGTCGCCGACGACAACCGCGACCGCAAGGCGGTCTACCGCGAGGTGGCCGTGGCCAACGGGCACCCCGAATGGGAGGCCCAGATCCGCGACGTTTTCGCCAAGCAGTGGATCGCCAGCGCCCGCAGCGGCTGGTGGTACCAGAGCGGCGGGGCCTGGAAGCAGAAGTGAAGCGGAAGTAAGGCCGAGCCAGCCCTGCGCCTCCGGACGGCCCGCCCTGCGCGGGCCGTCCGCGTTTTCGGGGGCTGTTCCCGCGGGGTGCCCGGGTGCATGGCGGCCGCGGGGCAGGGCGCGCAGGCGCTTCTGCGACAATAGCCGGCTTCGCAATCCCGGCAGTGTCCCCGTGGCCCGCATCGACCAGACGCCCTTCGAAATTGAAATCACCGGCCTGACCCACGACGGCCGCGGCGTCGCGCGCCGCGACGGCAAGGCCATCTTCATCGCCGGTGCGCTGCCCGGCGAACGCGTGATGGCCAAACAGACTTCGCGGTCGCGCCACTTCGACGAAGCGGCCACGCTGGAGGTCCTGCAGGCCAGCCCCGACCGCGTCCAGCCCCGTTGCCCGCATTTCGGCACCTGCGGCGGCTGCGCGCTGCAGCACCTGGATGAGAGCCAGCAGATCCTGGCCAAGCAGCGCGTGCTGATGGAAAACCTGGAACGCATCGGCCACGTCACGCCCGAACGCGTGCTGCCGCCGCTGGTGGACCGCCAGTGGGGCTATCGCCGCAAGGGACGGTTCTCGGTGCGACGGGTCGAGAAGAAGGAAAAGACCCTCGTCGGCTTCCGCGAGAACGACCCACGCTTCGTCGCCGACCTCAGCCAGTGCCACACGGTCATCGAGCAGATCGGCGGCCGCATCACCGGCCTGGCGCAACTGGTGGACGGACTGCAGGCGCGCCGCGACATCCCGCAGATCGAGTTCATCGCCGGCGACCCGCAGGCCGATGGCTTCAGCGGCATCGCGCTGACCTTCCGCCACCTCAGCCCGCTGTCCGACGCCGATCGCGACGCACTGACGGCCTTCGGCCAGCGCGAGGGCTTCGCGATCTTCCTGCAGCCCGGCGGCGTGGACACCGTGCACCCGCTGTGGCCGGCCAATCCGCGCCTGGCGTTCCGGCTGCCCGAGTGGGACGTCGAGTTCCTGTTCCGTCCGCTGGACTTCATCCAGGTCAACGCCGGGCTCAACACCCGCATGATCCAGTCCACCCTCGACCTGCTCGATCCGCAGCCGGGCGACCGCGTGCTCGACCTGTTCTGTGGCCTGGGCAACTTCACCCTGCCGCTGGCGCGCCGCGTGCGCGAGGTGGTGGGCGTGGAAGGCGAGGCCGGCCTGGTGCGCCGCGCGCGCGAGAACGCCGAGCACAACGGCATCGCCAACGCCCAGTTCCATGCCGCCGACCTGGGCAAGGATCTGAGCGACCACACGTGGATGCGCGAGGGCTTCGATCGCCTGCTGCTCGACCCGCCGCGTTCGGGCGCCGACTTCGTCCTCACCCAGTTGCCACTCAAGCAGTTCCGCCGCATCGTCTACGTCAGCTGCCACCCGGCCTCGCTCGCGCGCGACGCGGGCTACCTGGTCAACCAGCACGGCTGGAAACTGCGTGCCGCGGGCGTGATGGACATGTTTCCGCACACTGCGCACGTGGAATCGATCGCGATGTTCGAGAGGTAAGCGAAGGCGGGGCGGGGAACCGGCAACGGGGAGCAGGGAACGGGAAAGCGGAAGATTCCAGCGATTGCGGTTTCGTCCCCACCATCCTCACCGCGCGGCTCCTTCTTGTTCTTGCCTGGCTCCCGTATTTGCTCCCCCGTTTGCGTTCCTGATTCTTCTTCCCCGTTTCCGCCTGCCCCCGGCCTCCCCATGCCCATCGAAATCGAACGCAAATTCCTCGTCACCGGCGACGCCTGGCGCGCGGCCGCGCGCGAAGTGGTGCCCATGACGCAGGGCTACCTCAACGACCTGGCCGCGATGGATACCGGCGCCATGAAGGCATCGGTGCGCGTGCGCATCCAGGGCGACGAGGCCTACCTCAACCTAAAGTCACGCGAACTGGGCCACACGCGGCAGGAGTTCGACTACGCCATTCCGGTGGACGACGCCCGAGGCCTGATGGCGCTCAGCGTGGGCGGAGTGGTGGACAAGCGACGGCACTACGTCGAGGTCGGTGGCTGGCTGTGGGAAGTCGACGAATTCCTGGGCGAGAACGCCGGCCTGGTCGTGGCCGAGATCGAGCTGGACAGTGCCGATGAAGCCTTCGACCCGCCGGCGTGGATTGGCGCCGAGGTCACCCACCTCAAGCGCTACTACAACCTGGCCCTGGCCACGCGCCCCTACGCGGCCTGGACCGATCCGGAGCGCGCGGCCACCGACGCGGGCTGACAGCGCGCAGCCGCTTCGGCGGACGGTTCCGGACTGCTACGCGGACCACGCGGCAGCGACCTCCGATCGGCTAACGTAACGCCTTCGCCGTCCGGCGCCGCCCATCCGGCGGGCGCCCGGAACTGCAAGAACTCCCAGAACTCCCGAGGAACCTCCCATGCTCGTCATCGGCGTCGCCGGCACCGAACTCACCGCGCAGGAGCGCGACTGGCTGCAGAACGACGCCTGCGCCGGCGTGATCCTGTTCAGTCGGAACTTCGCCTCCAAGGCCCAGGTCGCCGAGCTGTCGCAGGCGATCCGCGAGGCCGCGCCACGCCCGCAACTGGTCTGCGTGGACCAGGAAGGCGGCCGGGTGCAGCGTTTCCGCGAGGGGTACAGCGCCTTGCCGCCACTGGAGCCGTTCGGCCGCCTGTACGCGAGTGACCCGCAGGCCGCGCTGCAGATGGCCGAGGAGCACGCCTGGCTGATGGCCAGCGAAGTGCGCGCCACCGGCGTCGACCTGAGCTTCGCGCCCGTGGTCGACCTGGGCCGGGGCAACCGCGCGATCGGCAACCGCGCGTTCTCCGAGGACCCGCAGGTCGTCGCCGAGTTCACCCGCGCCTACGTGCGCGGCATGCACGCGGCGGGCATGGCGGCGACGCTCAAGCATTTCCCCGGCCATGGCTCGGTCCTGGAGGACACGCACTTCGACGATGCGGTCGACCCGCGCACGCTGGAACAGATGCAGGCGCTCGACCTGGTGCCCTTCGTTGCCGGCATCCAGGCCAAGGCCGACGCGGTGATGATGGCGCACGTCGTGTACCCGGCCGTGTCGCCGGAACCGGCCGGATATTCGAAGGTGTGGATCCAGGACATCCTGCGCGCGCAGATGGGCTTCCGCGGCGTGGTCTTCAGCGACGACATCGGCATGGCCGCAGCGTTCTCCGCCGGCGGCATCAAGGCCCGCGTCGATGCGCACTTGGACGCCGGCTGCGACGTGGTCCTGGTCTGCCATCCGGAACTGGTCGAGGAATCGCTGGCCGCGGTGTCCGACCGCAACCTCAACACCATGGCGCTGGCCAACCTGATCGGACGCGGCGCCGTGGCCTGGGAAGGCCTGCTTGCCGATGCCCGTTACGGTGAGGCCCGCAGCCGCCAGGAAGGCCTGGCATGAACGACGCATCGCGCCCGGACCTGCAGGCCGCGCTGGCCAGCAGCGACCTCATCCACGACCGGCAGGTACTGGAAACCGCCATCGCCAGGATGGCCGTGGCCATCCGCAATGATTTCGCCGGCAGCGTGCCGCTGTTCGTGACCGTCATGCACGGCGGCTTGCCCTTCGCCGGGCAGCTCGCGCTGGAACTGGGCGCGCTTGGACAGGACCTGGAGTTCGAATACCTGCACGCCACGCGCTACCGCGGCGCGACCACCGGCAGCAGCACGCTGACCTGGAAGCACCGTCCGGCCACCTCGCTGCGCGGTCGCCGCGTGCTGCTGGTCGACGACATCGTCGACGAAGGCCACACGCTGGCGGCGGTCCGCGACTGGTGCCGCGAGCAGGGCGCCGCGCAGATCCGCATCGCCGCGCTGGCGGTCAAGCGCCACGACCGCTGCGTCCCCGGCCTGCATGCGGACTACTTTGGCGTCGACGTGCCCGACCGCTACGTCTACGGCTATGGCATGGATTTCCACGAACAGGGCCGCGCCCTGCCGGCGATCTACGCACTGCGGGATTGAGCGCCAGGCGCTGCCGCATCGTCGCGAAGTTTTTCGCAGGCAGGCCGACCGCCGCCACGCCCAGACCCCACGCCGCTGATCCGATCATGGACGCGGCCGCAAGACAGGAGGACGAGCTCCCATGAACGACATCGCCCTGGCCGTGATCGGCGGCACCGGCCTGTACCAGCTGGCCGAACTCCAGGGCCCGCAGGCCCACCAGCCGGTCACGCGCTACGGCGCGCTGTCCGGTCCGATCCGCGTGGGCATGCTGGACGGGCATCGCGTCGCCTTCCTCGCCCGCCATGGCGAAGGCCACGCGCATCCGCCGCACCTGATCAACTACCGCGCCAACCTGGCCGCATTGCAGGCGATCGGGGCCCGGCGCGTGCTCGCGCTCAACACCGTCGGCGGCATCACCGGGCGTTTCGGTCCGCGCGTGCTCGCCTGCCCGGACCAGTTGATCGACTACACGTGGGGGCGCATCTCCACGCTCTGCGAGGAACCCGGCACCGAGGTGCTGCACGTGGATTTCGGCGAGCCGTACACGCGCGAGCTGCGTGCCGGCGTCCTCGCCGCCGCGCGTGCGGCCGGCGTCGACCTGGTGGATGGCGGCTGTTACGGCGCCACGCAGGGGCCGCGCCTGGAAACGCGTGCCGAGATCGCCCGCATGCGGCGCGACGGCTGTGACCTGGTGGGCATGACCGGCATGCCCGAGGCGGCGCTGGCCCGCGAACTCGGGCTGGACTACGCCTGCCTGGCCATCGTGGCCAACTGGGCGGCCGGCGCGGGCCCCGACGTGGACGAAGTCATTACGTTGCAGGACGTCCTGGACAACGTCGCGGCGGCATCGGCGGGACTGCCCGCGCTGCTGCGCGCCCTGCTCGCCGGGTGACCGCGAGGGGGATGCCCGCGCGGCTGGCGAGTCGATACAAAACGGTACATTTTGCCGGTTGCGCTCGTTCAGGTTTTGGGCATACTCGCTTGGCGCCGTCAGGGGCCGGCGCTTGTCATCGCACTCCAGCATGAGGTCACCCAGGACATGCAGTACGGCACCGTGAAATGGTTCAACGACGCCAAGGGCTTCGGTTTCATCTCGCCCGAGGACGGCAGCGCAGATGTGTTCGTGCACTTCTCCGCGATCAATGCCAAGGGCTTCCGCAGCCTGGCCGAAGGCCAGCGCGTCAGCTACCAGCTGACCCAGGGTCCGAAGGGCGCACAGGCGTCCGAAGTCACGCCGGCGGCGTGATCTTTCGGTAGCGTGATCTTCCGGCAGCGCCAGCTTCCGGCAGCGTGAGCACCTCCACGTGGTCACGCCGACTGATCCGGCGGCGCGCAGGCGCCCGCCTTGAACGACTTTCCCAGGCCCCGCTCCGGCGGGGCCTTTTTCTTGTTCCGCATCATCGCCCGCCGGCGATGGATGGAGCAGGGCGGCAAGAGCACACAGACACATGAAGCAATCGCTGCGGGTGGCCATCGTCGGTTATGGCACCGCCGGGCAGACCAGCGCCCTGCTGCTGGCGCGCGCCGGCCACCGGGTTGAGGTGTTCGAACAGGCCCCCGCGCTGGGGCCCGTCGGCGCGGGGTTCCTGTTGCAGCCCACCGGCATGGTGGCGCTGTGGCGCCTGGGCCTGCTTGACGCGGCGCTTGCGCATGGCGCCCGCGTGGACCGCCTGATCGGCCACTCGCACCAGGGACGTGCGGTGATGGACATGCGCTACCGCGAGCTCGACCCGCGCCTGTTCGGCCTGGGCATGCAGCGCGGCGCGCTGTTCGCGCTGCTCGACGCGGCCTGGCGCGAAGGCCGGCAGGTGCACTGCGGCCGCCGCATCGACGAGGTCGACGTGCAGCGTGGCCTGCTGCGCGATGCCCAGGGCGACACGCACGGACCTTTCGACCTGGTCCTGGTGGCCGATGGCGCGGCCTCGCGCCTGCGCGGCCAGGTGGGCGAGGTGGCCCTGGACCGGCCCTATCCCTGGGGCGCGCAATGGTGCCTGGTGCCGCAGGGGGACTGGGCGTTTCCCAATGAACTGCGACAGCGTTACGCCGCTGCACGCCGGATGATCGGCATGCTGCCGGTAGGCACGCGCCCGGGCGACGATACGCCCCGGCTGAGTTTCTTCTGGAGCCTGCGCACCGACGCGTTGCAGGCCTCCGCCGATCCCGCGCAGTGGCGCGAGGACGTGGCCGCGCTCTGGCCCGAGGCCGCCCAGCGCCTGCACGACACGCCGGTGCCGCAGGGCCTGGCGGCCGCGCGCTATCGCGACGCGCTGGTGCGCCGCTGGCACGGCGGCCGCGCGGTGCTGCTGGGCGACAGCGCGCACGCGATGAGCCCGCAGCTGGGGCAGGGCGCGAACATGGCGCTGATCGATGCGCTCGCCTTGTGCGACGCGTTGCGCGATGCCCCCGACCTGCCCGCGGCACTGGATCGCTTCGAACGCGAGCGTCGCCGACACGTGCGGGCCTACCACTTCTGGAGCCGCTGGCTGACGCCGCTGTTCCAGTCCGAACGCGACACGCTGGCCGCCGTGCGCGACCGCGTGTTCCATCCGCTGGGCCGCCTGCCGATCGGCCGCCGGCAGATGCTGCGGATCCTCACCGGGACACGCACCGGTTGGCTGGGTGTCTGGCCGCTCGAACCGGAGTTCCTGGCGCGCATCAGCGGCGCCGCGCCGCCAGGGGTCGGGTAGAGTCGGGGCCGGTCCCTTGCCGCGCCGACGACAATGCCCGACGCCTTCGCCACCCACACGGTCGACAACCAGCCGCCGGAGTTCGGCCCGCGCGACCTGTGGGCCGACGACATCGCGCTGCGGGAAGCGCTGGGCCGTGAGGGCGGCGGCGTCCACGCCAGCGCCGTCGCCGCGTACGGCGCCCTGGCCGGCGGTGAACTGCTCGCCCTCGGTGGCGAGGCCCACCGCGACCGCCCGCGTCTGCGCACCCACGACCGCTTTGGCGTCCGCATCGACCGGGTCGAATTCCATCCCCATTACCACGCACTCATGGGCGCGGCGATCGAACACGGTGTCGCCGGATTGTCCTGGGGTCAGGCGGGCGCCGGCGCACACGTCGCCCGCGCCGCGCTGAGCTACCTGCACAACCAGGCCGAGCCGGGCACCAGCTGTCCGCTGACGATGACGCACGCGGCCGTGCCGGTGCTGCGTCGTGAGCCCGGCCTGGAGCACTGGGCGGCCAAGGCCGCCAGCCGGCGCTACGACGCACGCGACCTGCCGATGGAGGACAAGCAGGGCGTCACCATCGGCATGGGCATGACCGAAAAGCAGGGCGGCAGCGACGTGCGCAGCAATGCCACCACCGCCACGAGCGTGGGCGAGGACGCCTACACGCTGGTCGGACACAAATGGTTCTTCTCGGCGCCGATGTCCGACGCCTTCCTGGTGCTCGCGCAGGCCCCGGCCGGGCTCACCTGTTTCCTGTTGCCGCGCTGGCGCCCGGACGGCACGCGCAACGCTTTGCGGCTGATGCGGCTGAAGGACAAGCTCGGCGACTGGTCCAACGCCTCGTCGGAAGTCGAATTCGAGCAGGCGTGGGCGCAGCGCGTGGGCGAGGAGGGCCGCGGCGTGGCGACCATCATCGAGATGGTCATGCTCACCCGGCTGGACTGCATGCTCGGGTCGTCGGCCCTGATGCGCATGGCGCTGGCGCAGGCCGTGCACCATGCGCGGCACCGCCGCAGCTTCGGCAAGCCGCTGGTGGCCCATGCGCTGATGGCCAACGTGCTGGCCGACCTGGCCATCGAATCCGAGGCCGCGCTCGCCTTGTCGATGCGCGTGGCCCGCGCCGTCGATGCCGCGCCGGGCAATCCCGGAGAAGCCGCGTTCGCCCGCCTCGCCACGGCGGTCGGCAAGTACTGGATCTGCAAGCGCGCGCCGGCCTTCGTCAACGAAGCACAGGAATGCCTGGGCGGCGCCGGTTACGTAGAGGAATCGCTGCTGCCACGCCTGTACCGGCAGGCCCCGCTCAACTCGATCTGGGAAGGCAGCGGCAACATCCAGTGCCTGGACGTGCTGCGGGCGCTGTCGCGCGAACCGCAGGCCCTGCAGGCGTTCCTCACCGAACTGGAGTCCGCCGCCGGGCTGCAAAGCGCCTTCGACGCGCACGCCACGGCCCTGCGCCAGACGCTGCTGGCCGGCGACACCGCCGAAGCCGGCGCCCGGCTGCTCGTCGAACGCATGGCCCTGGCCCTGCAGGCGGCCGTCCTGCTGCGCGCGGGCAGCCCGGTGGCCGAAGCGTTCTGCCGCAGCCGGCTGGGTGGCGAGCACGGGCTCGTACTGGGCACGCTGCCAACCACCCTGGATCTGCCCGCGCTGGTTTCACGCGCGCTACCGGGCTGAGGCGGCGCCGCGCCGCCGCCTCCTGCCGCGCCCGCGGCCCGCGACGTCGCCCGCCAGTTCGAATTCGTCACCTTCCCGTTCGACTTTTTGGCCCTCCGCCGGACCAAAAAGACCCGCGCGAGGGCAACCCGGGTCCCGACGCCGGGACAAAAAGTCGAACTCGAGGACACGCCGGGTCCCGACGCCGGGACAAAAAGTCGAACTCGAGGACACGCCGGGTCCCGACGCCGGGACAAAAAGTCGAACCCGAGGACACGCCGGGACAGGAAAGTCGAACGCGTGGCAAGCCGTGGCCCGGCATCGGGCCAGAAATTCGAGCTCGCGCGGCGGCGTGGAAACCCCCGCACGAGTTCGCGCCAGGCGGCGCCATCTCCCCGAGTGACCGCCGGACAGGGGGCGGAACCGCAAAGGGTCCACGCCCCTGTCAGCAGCTGGAAGCTCAATCCAGGAACTGCAGCCGCGCCAGTTCCGCGTACAGGCCGCCCTGCGCCAGCAGCTGGTCGTGCGTGCCTTCGGCGATCACGCGGCCGTGGTCCATCACCACGATGCGGTCGGCCTTGAGCACGGTGGCCAGGCGGTGGGCGATCACGATCGTGGTGCGGCCCTGCATCAGCGCTTCCAGCGCCTGCTGCACGGCGCGTTCGCTCTGCGCGTCCAGTGCGCTGGTGGCTTCGTCCAGCAGCAGGATCGGGGCGTCCTTGAGCAGGGCGCGGGCGATGGCGATGCGCTGCTGCTGGCCGCCGGACAGGCGCGCGCCGCGCTCGCCCAGTTCGGTGTCCAGGCCCTGCGGCAACACGCGGATGAAGTCGGCGGCATGGGCGGCCTCGACGGCGGTCTGGACCTGCGCGTCGTCGGCATCGAGCCGGCCGTAGCGGATGTTCTCGCGCGCCGTGGTGGCGAAGATCGTCGGCTGCTGCGGCACCAGCGCGATGGCCTCGCGCAGCTGGGCCGGGTCGAGGTCGCGGACGTCGTTGCCGTCGACCTGCACCAGGCCCTGTTCCGGATCGTGGAAACGCAGCAGCAGCGAGAACACCGTGCTCTTGCCCGCGCCGGACGGACCCACCAGGGCCACGGTCTCGCCGGGACGCACGCGCAGGCTGAAATCGGCCAGCGCGGCCTGGTCGGGGCGCTGCGGGTAGTGGAAGGTCACATGGTCGAAGACCAGCTCGCCCTGCGGCTTGGGCGGCATGGGCCGGGGATTGGCCGGGGCCACGACCGCCGGGGTTTCTTCCAGCAGTTCGCTGATCCGGCCCATGCCGGCGGCGGCGCGCTGCATTTCGTTCCAGACCTCGGCCAGCGCGGCGATGGAGCCGCCGCCGATCAGCGAATAGAAGAGGAACTCGAACAGCACGCCCGGCTTCATCTGCCCCGACACCACCGAGTGCGCGCCCGACCACAGCACCGCGATGATCGCGCCGAACACCAGCGTGATGGCCACCGCCGTCACCACGGCCTGCGCGCCGATGCGCTTGCGCGCGGTGCGCACCGCGGTTTCCAGCGCCGAGGCGAAGCGGCCGCGCTCGTAGGGTTCGCGCGCGTGCGCCTGCACCGTGCGCACCGCCCCCCAGCGTTTCGGTGGCCAGCGCGTTGGCGTCGGCCACGCGGTCCTGGCTGGCGCGCGAGATCTTCCTCAAGCGGCGTCCGCCGACCACGATCGGCAGCACCGTCAGCGGGGATGCCCACCAGCGCGAACACCGCCAGCCGCGGGCTGGTGACGAACATCATGATGATCGAGCCGATCACCGTGATCGAACTGCGCAGCGCGACCGACATCGTGGAGCCCACGGTGCTGCGCAGCAGTTCGGCATCGGCGGTGAGCCGGGAGATCAGCTCGCCGCTGCGATTGCGGTCGTGGAAGCCCGCATCCAGCCCGATCAGGTGGCCGAACAATCGCTCGCGCAGGTCGGCCACGACGCGCTCGCCCAGCAGCGTCACGCAGAAGTAGCGGGCCGCGGTGGCGAAGGCCAGCATCAGCGCCACGCCGAACAGGAACAGGAAGGACTGGTCGATGGCCGCGCCGCTGCCGGAGGCGAAGCCCTCGTCGATCATGCGGCGGCCCGCCGAGGGCAGCGTCAGCGTCGCGGCGCTCGAACACATCAGCGCCACCAGCCAGGCGAAGAACAGGGGCTTGTGGCGCCGGACGAAGGGCCAGAGCGTGCGCAGGCTGCCAACGGGGGCTTTGGTTGCGGGGTCGGGCATGGAGGGACGCGGCAGGAGGAGGGAGGGCGCCCGGCGCGGGGCGCCGCGGGTTCGCCAAGTCCGGGCAGCGTATCGCGCCGCGCGGTCGGGCAAAGCGTGCGGTCAGCCGTCGGGCCAGCGCACCCGGTCACGGGTGGCGTCGCGCAGCTGGGTTTTCAAGGCGTCCACGCGATCGGACGGCAGGCGCAGGCGCGTCACCACGCCGTCCGGCTGGAAGTCCTCGCCGCGCTTTTCCGCGCCAAACTGCGCAAGCGCGGCATGCACGGCACCGGTCGCGTCGAACGGATAGGCCACGGCCAGTTCGCTCCACGCGATCAACGGCTGCCGCGGCGCCAGGCGCAGGCATTCGGCGACCGAACCACCGTAGGCGCGCACCAGGCCGCCGGCGCCGAGCTTGATGCCGCCGTACCAGCGCGTGACCACGGCGGCGACCTGGTCGAAACCCTGGCCGTCGATCGCGGCCAGGATCGGCCGGCCCGCGGTGCCGGCCGGTTCGCCGTCGTCGCTGAAACGGTATTGCCCGCCGATGCGGTACGCCCAGCAGTTGTGCGTGGCGGCGGCATCGCTTACCTGCGCCAGCCAGGCCAGTGCGGTTTCCGGCGAGGGCGCCGGCGCGGCATGGACGATGAAGCGGCTGTGCTTCACCTCCAGCTCGTGCGCCACGGGCGCCGCGAGCGTGTCGGTCATGGCGCGGCGTCGGTCGCCAGGCTGCGCAGGTCCTCGGGCAGGCGCACCTGCGGATAGGCGCGGCGGAACAGGCGCAGGCTCTCGCGCGCGGCAACCCGGTCGCCGGCGTCGCGGCGCGCGCGGATGCGATCGAGCCAGTCTTCGCGCTTCAGGCGGGCGTCGTCGCGGGCGGGAATGGCCGCCAGATCAGGCGCCGCGATGCGGCTGCCGGTGACCGAGATCGCATCCAGCTCGGTCGGAGCCTCTGCTTCGTCCTGCGGGAACGCAGCGGCCTCCCGCGCCGGCGCGGGCGCGGGCGCGGCGGGAGGCGCGGCCTGCGCGGCCGGGGGCGCTCGCAGCCCCCGCTCGGCGGTGGCACGCGCCGCTGAGGTGTAGGTGGCGCGGCGTTCCTGGCGGGCCGCCTCTTCGACGGCCGCGGCCGCGCCGGTGCTGGCGGCTGCGTCGTCGGCCAGGGCCTTGTCGGCGCGGGCGTTCGCCGCGGCATTGCCGCTGAAGCCCTCGTAGGACGGCGCCGCAGCGGCAGCCGACCCCGATGGCGCGACGGCGAAGGGAGCCGCCGCCGCATCGCTTTCCTGCGCAACCGCCGGGGCGGCCTCCGTCGCGGCCTTGGCCTGCGCGTATTCGTCACCAGCACGGGCGCGCGCCTGCGGCTGCGGCGGCGCGGCGGCGGTCGCGGCATCGGCGGCGGCTTCGAATGGCGGCGGGTTGTCGACCGGCGCGCGCGAGCCGGCCGGTTCGGCGGCAATGAAGACCTCCTCGGTCGATTCGGCGGCAACCGGCGCCATCGAGACGCGCGGCCGCATCTGCCAGACCACGCCCAGGGCGAGCACGCAGGCCGCGGCCACGCCGACGCCGGTGATGGCCGCCGGCGGCACGGCCCAGGCCGCCCAGCGGCGGCGCGCCGGACGGGTGCGGGTCGCGGCAGCGGCATGCGCGGCGGCGAGGATGCGGGCGTCCAGGGCGGGCGAGGGGCCGTCGACCGGTCCCAGGCGCGACAGGCGCCCGGCAAGCTCGCGCTCGTCGGCGTCCAGCGGTTCGCGGGGGTCGTGGCTAGTCATGTCCGGCGGTCACTCGTTCAATCTCGATCGCAGCTTGTCCATCGCGTAGCGCAGGCGCGACTTGACGGTTTCGCGGCCGACGCCGGTGATGGCGCCGATCTCCTCCAGGCTCAGTTCCTGTTCCAGGCGCAGCAGCAGGACCTCGCGCTGCTCCTCAGGCAATTCCTCCAGCGCGAGTTGCAGGCGCCGGCGTTGTTCGAACTGCGACAGCTCGCGTTCGGGCGTGGACGGGTCCGGCACGCGCGCGGCGCGCTCGTCGCCATCGTCCGGCGCGGCAGGGCGATGCTTCGCCGCGCGCCAATGATCGTTCAGGCGGTTGTGGGCGATCCTGAACAGCCAGGTCGAGAAAGCCGCATCGGGCTTCCAGTTTTCGCGCGCGGCGATCACACGCTGCCACACATCCTGGAAGAATTCGTCGGCCAGCGCCTGGTTGCGCAGCTGCCGCAGCAGGAACCGGTACAGCGGCCCGCGGTGGCGCGCGTACAGGATCTCGAACGCGGCCACGTCCCCGCCTGCCCAGGCAAGCATCAGCAGGTCGTCATTGGCGTCCGCGCCCGGATTCATGCGCGGCAGCGTACGGGCTGCGGCCGGCGGCGGGAAGCGGTCGGCTTCGCTCCTGGCCACCGTGGACACCGCCGCGACCGCCCGGCCGCCGGCCGTGGAGCCCTCCGGGGCAGGTGGCGGCCAGCCCCAGCCCATCGGCCCGCAACGGTCGGGGTCGCGGGCCGGCGGCCAATCGGAGCATCCATCAAATCGAGCAACCAGTTCCATGACTGGATGAACGGTCGGGCTGGGCCGGCGGGGTTGGCATCGGGCCCCCCGGGGCGCGTTATGCTCAGGGCACGGTCAGGGGGAGGCTGAAGTTCCGGTGCAACGGTTGGGCACGATGTCGATGCCTTCGGACACGTCCGAGGCTTTTGGAGACGCGCTGGCAGGCGCGCTGCAGGAAGGACTGCAGCCCGGCGCCCAGGTTCTCGTGCGCTGGCGCGACGGCTCCGGCCTGCCCGGCTTCTCCCTCACCGGCAACGTTTCGCCGCGGATGACCCAGCTGGCCGAGCAGATGATGGCCACCGGCAATCCGCCCAAGGACGACCCGCGCCTGCTGGCGCTGGTCTGGGACGGGGAGGACAGCAGTCGCGCCGTGGTCCTGGCCGACCTGCCCGAATCGTTGCCGGCGTCCGCGCGCCGCGGCTGGCTGTCTATGGCGCAGATGCTGGTCGATGCGCACCTGACCGCCGCCCAGGCCCGCGCCCGCGCCGAACAGCTGGAAAAATCCGAACGCCTGCAGCAGGCCCTGTACGAGATCGCCGACCTGGCCGGCTCGGACCTGGAAATGGCGGACATGCTCCGCCGCATCCACGCCATCGTCGCCGGCCTGATGTACGCCGAGAACTTCTACATCGTCCTCTACGACGACCAGCGCGACACGCTGCGCTTCCTGTACTTCGCCGACCGGCGCGACCCCTACGTGGCCGATCCCTCGGTGGAGACGGTCGCCTCGGACATGCCCAACAGCATGACCGTCGCCCTCCTGCGCCACGGCGAACCGCTGCGCGGGCCCTCGTCCCAGCTGCGCGAATCCTTCGGCGTGGTGATCGATCCGCAGCACGGCCCGGACAGCGAGGACTGGCTGGGCGTGCCCATGCGCCGCGAGGACCGCGTCTGCGGCGCCATCGTGGTGCAGAGCTACGACCGCCCCGGCGTCTACCGCGACGATGAGCGTGCGCTGCTCAGTTACGTCGCCCAGCACATCCTCACCGCGCTCGACCGCCGCCAGGCGCGCGAGGAACTCGAACGCCGGGTCGAGGAACGCACCCGCGCCCTGCAGCACAGCAACCGCGACCTGCAGGCCGAGATCATCGAACGCCAGCGCGCCGAGCGGCTGCAGCGCGCGCTGTTCCGCATCGCCGAGCTGTCGATCACCTCCGAGACGCTGGAGCGCTTCTACGCGCAGGTCCACGACGTGGTCGGCGAGCTGCTCTACGCCCGCAACTTCTACATCGCCCTGGTCTCCGAAGACGGGCGGATGATCCACTTCCCGTACTCGATCGACGAACGCGACGTCACCCGCCACACCCGCCAGTTCGCCGCCGGCCTGACCGAGTACGTCATCCGCGAAGGCCACGCGCTGCTTGCCGACCGTCCCTTCATCCAGCGGCTGGAGGAGGAAGGCAAGGTGCGCAGCCTGGGCACCCTGTCGCATTGCTGGCTGGGCGTGCCGCTGTTCCGCGAGGAGATCGTGGTCGGCGTGATCGCCGTGCAGAGCTATTCGCCCGCCATCGCCTTCACCTCGCGCGACCAGGAACTGCTCACCTTCGTCGCCCACCACATCGGCATCGGCCTGGTGCGCAAGCAGGCGCAGGACCGCCTGCTGGTGGCCCACGGCGAGCTCGAGCAGCGCGTGACCTCGCGCACGCGCGAGCTGGCCGAGGCCAACGCCGAACTGCTCTCGCAGATCGGTGAACGCCTGCGCGCCGAGCAGCAGCTCACCTACCAGGCGCGCCACGACGCGCTGACCGGACTGCCCAACCGCACCCAGCTGCTCGAACGGCTGGCCGCGGCGATCACCCGCGCGCAGTCCGATCCGGCACAGGGCCCGGGCGCGCGGCATTTCGCCGTGCTGTTCCTCGACCTGGACCGCTTCAAGCTCGTCAACGACAGCGTCGGCCACTCGGCCGGCGACGAACTGCTGATCGAAGCCGGGCGCCGCATCGTGGCCACCGTGCGCGGCGGCGACACGGTCGCGCGGCTGGGCGGCGACGAGTTCGCGATCCTGATCACCGACATCGACGGGCTGGGCATCGTCGAGGACCTCGCGCGCCGCGTGCTGCTCTCGCTCAACGAACCCTTCTGGGTCGCCGGCCGCGAGGTGTTCCCGTCGGCCAGCGTGGGCATCGCGATGTGGCACCCGCGCTACCAGAACGGCGCCGAACTCCTGCGCGACGCCGATGCCGCGATGTACCGCGCCAAGGCCGCCGGCCGCAGCAGCTCGGCGGTGTTCGACGAGGCCATGCGCGAGGAAGCCATGCGCATCCTCGACCTGGAAGCCGACCTGCGCCGCTCCATCAACGGCGAGGGATTCGTCGCCTTCTACCAGCCGATCGTGCGCCTGAGCGACCGCCAGGTCATCGGCCACGAAGCCCTGCTGCGCTGGCGCCATGAACGCCGCGGCCTGCTCACGCCCGGCGAGTTCATCGGCCTGGGCGAGGACAGCGGGCTGATCGAAGAGGTCGACTGGATCATGTACCAGCAGGTCGCCCAGCGGCTTGCGAAGGAAAACTCGGGGCTACATCTCGGTCAATGTCTCGCCGCGCCATTTCCTCTCGGCCGATTTCGCCGACCGCCTGCTGCGGCTGATCGACCAGGCTGGCGCCGATCCACACAAGCTGCGCATCGAGATCACCGAAGGGGCGCTGCTCGACGACACCGCGCGCGCGCTGCGCATGCTGCGCACGCTGCGCAGCAACGGCGTGCTGGCCCAGCTGGACGACTTCGGCACCGGGTTCTCCGCGCTGAGCTACCTGCATCGCTTCCCGCTGGAATGCCTGAAGATCGACCAGAGCTTCGTCGCCGGCCTGGTCGGTGACACGCGCCCGGAAAGCATGGCCGTGGTCCGCGCCATCCAGGCCCTGGCCGGTTCGCTGGGCATCCACACGATCGGCGAGGGCATCGAGAGCGAAGCGCAGCGCGTGCTGTTGCGCGAGCTCGGCTGCCAGATGGGGCAGGGCTTCCTGTTCGGCCGCCCGATGGCGCAGCTGATGCCGCTGGCGCCGTCGCGGCTCTGAGGGTTTCGCGGGGCCTGTAGCCCACGCATGCATTCCTGGTCCCCGCGTCCCGCGTCCGCAGCCCGGCCGGAACGTCACCCAGCGACGAACTCCAACAAAAAACCTCTTCCCGCACGCCGCGGGAAGAGGTCGCCAGGCAGGACGTTGCCTTGGTCCGCCAGCAGTCAGGGGCCCACCGTCATTCGCTGACCCTGGGCGGTCGCCCTGTCGGGCGTCGCGATCAGGTGGTCGGCCTGGTCGATCAGGCCGAGCAGTTCGGCGCGCTGGCCCCAGCGGTCCTCGCCGAGCGTCTGCTTCACCTCGGCGCGAATGCGCGTCCAGTCCTAGGTGCCGATGTTCGTGCCGCCGCGCAGCGCATCGGCGAAGGCCGCCACCGCGCTGGCGAAGCGCAAGGAGGGTCCCGGCGTGGCGGTGAGCTGCGAGCGCAGGACCGGCGTTTCGATCAGGCGGCTGCTGCCCTCGCCCGGGCGCTTGTAACGCAGGCGCAGGTGCGCGACTTCGGCTTTGGTCGACGCGTCCTTCGACGCCACCGCCGTGCCGCCATAACGCAGCGGGGACAGCCGGGGCGCGCCGGAGTCGACGGGCGTGAGCTCGTACAGCGCGGTCACTTCATGCCCGGCGCCGATGTCGCCGGCATCGACCTTGTCGTTGGCGAAGTCCTCGCGGTTGAGCAGCCGGTTCTCGTAGCCGATCAGCCGGTATTCGGCCACCACCGCCGGGTTGAACTCGATCTGGATCTTGACGTCGCGGGCGATGGTCATGAGCGTGGAACCCATCTCCTCGACCAGCACCTTTCGGGCCTCGCGCTCGGTATCGATGTAGGCGTGGTTGCCGTCGCCGACATCGGCCAGCCGCTCGGCGAGCTGGTCGTTGTAGTTGCCCTGGCCGAAGCCCAGCGTGGTCAGTGCGATGCCGGTCTTGCGCTGGTCGGCCACCAGCGTCTCCAGCGCGTTCTGGTCGATGGTCCCGACATTGAAATCACCGTCGGTGGCCAGGATCACGCGGTTGACGCCGCCCTCGACGAAGGCCTGCCGCGCCATCGCGTACGCCAGACGGATGCCGTCGCCGCCGTTGGTGCTGCCGCCGGCTTCCAGGCGATCGAGCGCCCCCAGGATCGCGTCCTTGTCTTCGCCGGATGTCGGCGGCAGCACCAGGCCCGCGGATCCCGCATAGACCACGATCGACACGCGGTCCTGCGGACGCAGCTGGTTCACCAGCTGGCGCAGCGAGGCCTTGACCAGCGGCAGCTTGTCCTCGTCCTGCATGGAGCCGGAGGTGTCGAGCAGGAACACCAGGTTGGCCGGCGGCAGCGTGGCCTTGGGCACGTCGTATCCCTTGATGCCCACCATCAGCAGCTGGCGCTGGCTGTTCCACGGTGCGGACGCCAGCTGCGTGGTCACGCGGAACGGCGTGCTGGGCGATGCGGGGCCGGGGTGGCCGTAGTCGAAGTAGTTGAGGAACTCCTCGGTGCGGATGGCGTCCGCGGGCGGGCGGACACCCTGCGCGAGCATGCGGCGCACATTGCTGTAGCTGCCGGTGTCCACGTCGATGGAGAAGGTCGACACCGGCTGCTCACTGGTGCGATGGACGGGATTGGCATCCTTGTGCGCGTACTTCTCGGTATTGGCCGGTGACTGCGGCGCGGCGGCCTGCAGGTACCTCAGCGCCGGTTCGTCGATGCGCGAGCCGGTGACGGAGATTGCATCCAGTTCCGCGGCGGCCTCGGCCTCCATCGGGGGTGGCGCGAATTGCGCGACCTGTGCCGGCGGCGGCGGTGCCACGGCATGGCCGGCGACGTTTCCACTGGATGCAGAGCGTCGTGCCATGAGCCCTTCGGCCCGCGGACGCGGCTGGGAAGCCTGCTTGTAGGCATCCGTGCGTGGAGACGCGGCGGCGGGCGCCGCGTCCACCGCGGCGGCGGCGTCGGCGGCGCTGATGGCGGCGGCTTGCGCCGCACGCTCGGCCTGGCGCGCCTCGTCGGCGGTGCCGGCCTCGGCCGAGGCCTTGTCGTCGGCGGAGGACAACTCGGGCTGGGTGGTATTGCAGGCGGCCAGCGACAGGGCTAGGGCGAGGGCGAGGCGGTGCGGGCGGACGAGGCGGTGCATGGTGCGTCTCCGTGGCAGGTTGCCTGTGGAAACGCGCCGCCCGCGCGAACGGGGTTGGCCGGCGTGAAGTTTTTTTGCCGCGCCCGCCGGTCAGCCCCGGATGACCAGCAGCCTGGGCTCGGTCATGTCCTCGATCGCCATGCGCACGCCCTCGCGCCCCACGCCGGAATTCTTCACGCCGCCGTAGGGCATGTTGTCGACGCGGAAGCTGGGCACGTCGCCGACGATCACGCCGCCGACCTCGAGCACATCCCAGGCGCGCAGTGCGTGGGCGAGCGTGCCGATGAACACACCGGCCTGCATGCCGAAGTCGCTGTCGTTGACCCGCGCCAAAGCGTCGTCGAAATCGTCGAAGGCCTCGAGCACGGCGACCGGACCAAAGACTTCCTTGCGGTAGAGGTCGCAGTGGTGGGGCACGTCTTCCAGCAGCGTGGCTGGCACCATGCTGCCCTGGCGCTCGCCACCGGCACGAAGTTTCGCACCGGCCTTGCGCGCCTGCGCGATCCACTGTTCCACGCGCTGCGCTGATTCCTCGTTGACCA
Organism: Lysobacter solisilvae; assembly: GCF_016613535.2. NCBI lineage: Bacteria > Pseudomonadati > Pseudomonadota > Gammaproteobacteria > Lysobacterales > Lysobacteraceae > Agrilutibacter > Agrilutibacter solisilvae. Next base: position 3,687,742 of record NZ_CP071518.1, on the reverse strand, counting down.
TCGGGCCGATGAAGGTCTTCTCGTCACGCGGATCGCCCATGCGCAGCTTGCCGACGGCGGCCTTGAGCTTGCGGCGCAGCCGTTCGTACACGTCGCGATGCGCGTAGATGCGCTGCACGCTGATGCAGCTCTGCCCGCTCTGGTAGTAGGCGCCGAACACCAGCCGTTCGACGACGTGGTCCAGCGTCGCACCGGGATCGGCATCGACGATGCAGGCCGCGTTGCCACCCAGCTCGAGGGTCACCTTCTTGCGTCCGGCCTGCGCCCTGAGGTCCCAGCCGACCATGCCGCCGGTGAAGCTGAGCAGGGCGATCCGCTCGTCCTGCACCAGCTGCGCGGCGTCGTCGGTGCTGCACACCATCACCGAGAACGCGCCGCGCGGCAGGTCGGTCTCGGCCAGGATCTCCGCGATGATGAGCGCGCCCACCGGCGTCTTGTCCGCGGGCTTGAGCACGAACGGGCAGCCGGCGGCGATCGCCGGGGCGACCTTGTGCGCCACCAGGTTGAGCGGGAAGTTGAACGGCGTGATGAAGCTGCACGCACCGATCGGCACGCGCTTGACCATGCCCCGGTAGCCGCGCGCGCGGGGCGAGACCTGCAGCTCGATCAGTTCACCGCCGATGCGCGTGGCCTCGCCGGCGGCGATGCGGAAGGTGTCGATCAGGCGGGTGACTTCGCCACGGGAATCGCGGATGGGTTTGCCGGCCTCGATGCACAGCGCCTGGGCCAGCTCCTCCGCACGCTCGCCGAATCGGCGCACGCAGTGCTCGAGCACGTCGCGGCGCGCATCGGGCGGGAAGGCGGCCATGGCCGCCCTGGCCTTGTGCGCAGCCACGATGGCCTTGCGCACCGCGGTGGCATCGGCGAGCGCGACGCGCGTGGCGATCCTGCCGGTGTACTTGTCGCGGACTTCCAGGTCGGTATTGGCCTGCACTGGCTGGTTGGCCAGGTAGTAGGGGTACTTCTTGGCGAGCATGGCACCCTCCTGGTGGCTCGAGTCTACGCCGACTGGCAATGCGGGCCGGCGGCCCGCTCAGCCGGTCCCGACGGGGCCTTGCGATGCGATCACGTGGGGTCTTCCGCGTCGGGATCGACCACCCGCAGCGGCAGCGTGCCATCGGCCAGGCGCGCGCGCAGCCGGTCACCGGGCGCGGCATCCAGCACGCTGCGCACGACGCGGCCATCCTCGTGCTGGACGATCGCATAGCCGCGCGCGACCGTGGCCAGCGGGCTGACCGTCTCCAGCGAACGCGCCAGGCCGCGCAGTTGCAGGGCGTGGTGGCTGACGCGCCGCGCAACGGCTGCCTGCGGCCGCAGCCCGATCGCGGCGAGACGTTCACGCAGCCGGCCCAGCCGGTGGCGGGGATGGCTGGCGCGCAGCACCGCGCCGCCGTGGCGCAGGCGCGCACGCTCCTGCTCCAGCCGCCGTTGCCAGGCGGCCGACAGACGCCGCAGGGCTTCGGCCTGGCGCCGGCACAGCGCTTCCAGGCGGGCCTGCGGCCGCATCGCATTCAGGCGCAGTCCGGCCCGGTCGGCGCGCTGCATGGCGCCGCGCAGGCGCTGCGCATGCAGGGTCGCCAGGCGCGCGTGCAGCGCGCGCAGGCGGCGTTGCAGGTCGTCGCGAGAGGGCACCAGCAGTTCGGCGGCGACCGAGGGTGTCGGCGCGCGCAGGTCGGCGACGAAGTCCGACAGGCTGAAATCCGTTTCATGGCCGACCGCGGAGACCACGGGGACGGGCGATTGCGCGATCGCGCGCACCAGGCGCTCGTCGTTGAAGCACCACAGGTCCTCCAGCGAGCCGCCGCCGCGGGTGAGCAGGATGACGTCGTAACGGCCGCTGGCGGCCGCGCGCCGCAGCATGGCCACGATCTGCGCCGCGGCGGTGGCGCCCTGCACCTGCACGGGCAGCACCTCGGCGTCGACCAGTCCGAAGCGCCGTGCCAGCACGCTGAGGACGTCACGCACCGCCGCGCCTGTGGGCGAGGTGATCACGGCCAGGCGGCGCGGAAAGGCGGGCAGGGGACGCTTGCGGGCCGCCTCGAACAGGCCTTCGGCGGCCAGGCGCGCCTTGAGCTCCTCGAAGGCCCGCCGCAGCGCGCCTTCGCCGGCTTCCTCCATGTGGTCGAGCACCAGCTGGTATTCGCCGCGCGCCTCGTACAGCGTGAGCCGCCCGCGCGCCAGCACGCGCAGCCCCTCGCGGGGGACGAACTTCAGCCAGGAGCTCTTGGGCTTGAACATCGCGCAGCGGACCTGCGCACGCTCGTCCTTGAGGACGAAGTAGAGGTGGCCCGACGAGGGCCGCGACACATTGCCCAGTTCGCCCTCGACCCAGACCGCCGGGAAGGTGTCTTCCAGCAGATCGCGGGCCAGCGTGTTGAGCTGGCTGGGCGTGAGGACGTGGGCGGAGTCGTCGGGGGTCATTGCGCGATGGGGATGGCGGGCAGCTCACCCTACCGATTTGCGCCGGCGCGCAACAGCATCCAGGCCGGCCCCCGACTGCGGGGTAGTCAGGGGGCCGGAGGTACAATGGCCCCATGAATTCAGCCTCTTCGCTCCTTCCGCCGCCCTGTGCGGGCCTGGCCTTCGGCCCCCAACCCCGTCGCGCGACGCGTGAAGTGATCGTCGGTGGCGTGCACCTCGGCGGCGGCGCCCCGGTGGTCGTCCAGTCCATGACCAACACCGACACCGCCGACATCGCCGGCACCACCCGCCAGGTGGCGGAGCTTTGGCGGGCGGGGTCGGAACTGGTGCGGGTCACGGTGAACACGCCCGAGGCCGCGGCTGCCGTGCCGCGCATCGTCGACAAGCTGGCGATGATGGGGCTGGACGTGCCGATCATCGGCGACTTCCACTACAACGGGCACCAGCTCCTCACCGGCGAGCCGGCCTGCGCACGCGCGCTGGCCAAGTACCGGATCAACCCGGGCAACGTCGGTTTCGGCAAGAAGAAGGACACCCAGTTCGCCACGCTGATCGAGCTGGCGATCGAACACGGCAAGCCGGTGCGCATCGGCGCCAACTGGGGATCGCTCGACCAGGCGCTGGCCACGCGCCTGATGGACGAGAACCACCTGCTGCCGCAGCCGCTGGAGGCGGCCGAGGTGCTGCGCGAGGCCCTGATCCGTTCGGCGCTGGATTCGGCGGCGCGCGCGGTGGAACTGGGCCTGCCGGCCGAGCGCATCGTGCTCAGCGCCAAGGTCAGTGGCGTGCAGGAGCTGATCGCGGTCTATCGTGAACTGGCGCGTCGCGGCGACTACGCGCTGCACTTGGGCCTCACCGAGGCCGGCATCGGCAGCAAGGGCATCGTCGCCTCCAGTGCCGCGCTGGCGGTGCTGCTGCAGGAAGGCATCGGCGACACGATCCGCATTTCGCTGACGCCCGAGCCGGGCCAGTCGCGCACCACCGAAGTCATCGTCGCGCAGGAGCTGCTGCAGACGCTGGGCCTGCGCGCGTTCACCCCGATGGTCACCGCGTGCCCGGGCTGCGGGCGCACGACCAGTTCGTTCTTCCAGGAACTGGCCAAGGCCGTGCAGGAACACGTGCGGGCCAAGATGCCCGAATGGAAGGTCACCCACCCCGGCGCCGAGAACCTCACCCTGGCCGTGATGGGCTGTGTCGTTAACGGGCCCGGCGAATCGCGCCACGCCAATATCGGCATCTCGCTGCCCGGCACGGGTGAGGCGCCCTCCGCGCCGGTGTTCGAGGACGGCGAGAAGACGGTGACGCTGCGCGGGGAGAACATCGCCCGCGAGTTCGTCGAACTGATCGACCGCTACGTCGAACGGCGTTATGGCGCAGCCGCACAGGCCTGAGCGCGCGCAACGCACCAGGGCGGCGACCGCCCGCGCGCCTGCACCGGCCGTCGCACAGACGGTCGCGCGCGAGGCGCGCTTCGGCGCGGCCTTCCTGCGGCGCTTCGGGTTGCGCCTGCTGCTGCTGTTTGCCGGCCTGCTGCTGCCGCTGTGGGCGCTGGCCGAACTGATCGAAGAGGTGCGTCAACACGACCCCTTTCCCTTCGACGATCCGATCCTGCTGTTTGCCCATGCGATGGCGCGCGATGGCTTCGACCGCGCCTTCCTGCTGTTCTCCCGGCTGGGCTACCTGTGGGGCGTGGTGCCCTTCGACGTCCTGCTGGTGGTCGTGCTGGGCCTGCGGCGCCGCGCGCGCGAGGCGCTGTTCGCGGGGCTGGCACTGGGCGGTTCGGCCCTGCTCAACCTGGCCACGAAGCAGGTCTTCGCGCGCGACCGGCCCTCGCTGTGGGATTCGATCGCGCCCGAGCACACCTTCAGTTTTCCCAGCGGCCACGCCATGGGGTCGATGACCCTGGCCTGGGTCCTGCTGCTCCTGAGCTGGCGCACGCGCTGGCGGTGGCCGGTGGCGGTGCTGGTGATCGCGTTCACGGTGATGGTGGGACTGTCGCGCGTCTACCTGGGCGTACATTTCCCGTCCGACATCCTGGCCGGCTGGACCGCGGCCAGCGTGTGGACGGTGACCTGTTTTTTCATGGTCTTCCGCCATAACCGCCACCCGTGGGAAAGCAAGGCGATTCCCCGGTCGGCCTGAGTGGGGCATACACTGGCGACGGGACACAGACCGGGGGGTATCCCATGGCCGCTCGGCCGATTCTGCCGCTGTACCTGCACATCACCGCGCTGTCGCTCGGGCTGGTGCTCGCGCTCGGCGGCACGATGCGCTGGGTGGCCGCGCGATACGAAACGCCCTCGGTGTTCCTGGCCCTGTTCGGGGTCGCAATTCTCATCGCGCTGGCCATCGCGCACTGGCTGACCCGGCCGCTGCGACAGCTGGCGGATGAGGCCGAGGCGGTGCGCCGCTTCGATTTCAGCGATCGCGCGGTGCTGCGCTCGTCGGTAACCGAGATCAACGAACTGGCGCAAAGCGTCGATCTCATGCGCGATGCGCTGCGGCGCTTCCTGGAACTGAACCTCGCGCTGGCAGGCGAGGAGGATTTCGAAGCGCTGCTCCCGCGGGTGCTGACGGAAATGGCGGGCGCCGGCGCGGCGCACGCGGGCGTGCTGTATCTGGTCAATGCGCGTGGCGACGCGCTGGTGCCTGGCGCACTGCGCGCGGCCGAAGTGAGCACCGCCCGGCCGGGAATTCCGGACGTTCCGTTCGATACCGCACCGGCGCTGCTGGGCACGGCCTTGCGCCTGCAGCGCCCTGCCGTCGGTGCCCTGTCGGCGCGCGAGCTGCTCGCGACGGGGCTGGATCCGGCGATGGCCGACCAGGCCGCGGTGGCGCTGCCCCTGCTCAATCGCCACGACGCGCTCGTCGGTGCGCTGCTGCTGTTCGGTGAGCGCGCGCTGGAGCCCATGCGCCTGAGCTTCCTGACCGCCGTGTCGGCCGGCGCGGCGCTGTCGCTGGAGACGCGCGAACTGGTGCGCGGCCAGAAGGACCTCCTCGAGGCGATCATCCGCATGATCGCCGGCGCGATCGATGCGCAGAGTCCGTACACCGGGGGGCACTGCGAACGCGTGCCGGAGCTGACCTTCATGCTGGCGCGCGCGGCCTGCGCCACGCGCGAAGGCCCGTTCGCGGACTTCGACCTGGACGCGCGCCAGTGGGAGGCGGTGCACATCGCCAGCTGGCTGCACGACTGCGGCAAGGTGACCACGCCCGAGTACGTCGTCGACAAGGCGACCAAGCTGGAGACGATCTGCGACCGCATCCACGAGGTGCGCATGCGCTTCGAAGTACTCAAGCGCGACGCCCACGTGGATTTCTGGCGGGCCGTGGCGCAAGGTGGCGACGAAGCGGCATTGCGGCGGGAGCGCGATGCGCGCTGCATGCAGCTGGACGAGGAGTTCGCCTTCGTCGCCCGCTGCAACGTGGGCGGCGAATACCTGCCGCCCGAGCAGCAGGAGCGGCTTCGCCGCATCGGCGCGCAGACCTGGCTGCGGACGCTGGACGACCGGCTGGGGCTGTCGCGCGACGAGCTGTCGCGCAGGACCGACGCGCCGGCGCCGCTGCCTGTCGACGAACCCCTGCTGGCCGACAAGCCCGAGCACCGCATCGCCCGGCCGCCGGGCGAGGGCGTGGCGGCGGAAAACCCGTGGGGGTTCCGCATGGAGGTGCCGGAACTGCTCTACAACCGCGGTGAACTGCACAACCTCACGGTGAGCCGCGGCACGCTGTCGTCCGAGGAACGCTACAAGATCAACGAACACATCGTGCAGACCATCGTGATGCTGTCGCAGCTGCCTTTCCCGCGGCACCTGCGCAACGTGCCGGAGATCGCCGGCGGCCACCACGAGAAGATGGATGGCACCGGCTACCCGAAGGGCCTGACGCGCGAGCAGATGAGTCCGGTGGCGCGGATGATGGCGATCGCGGACATCTTCGAGGCCCTGACGGCCGCCGATCGTCCCTACAAGTCGGGCAAGACGCTATCGCAGGCGCTGACCATCATGGCCCGCATGCGCCGCGAGCAGCACATCGACCCGGACCTGTTCGAGCTGTTCCTGCGCTCGGGCGTGTTCCGCGATTACGCGCAACGGTTCATGCGTCCCGAGCAGATCGACGAGATCGACATCGAGCACTACCTGGGCGCGCCGAGCCCCGCCCTGGCCGGCTGACCCGGCTACTCGCCGGGCTTGGCCGCTTCCACGGGCGCGCTGGTGGCGTGGCGCCGCGCCAGCTGGGCCTCGCGATGGGCGATGTAGGCATTGGCCGCGAAGATGATGCCCGCGCCGATGACCGTCCAGCGGTCCAGGTCTTCGTTGAACAGCAGGTAGCCCATCACCGCCACGAAAGGCAGCTGCATGAAGCTGATCGGCGTCAGCGCCGACACATCGCCCAGCTTCAGGGCGCGCGTCCACAGCATGTGCCCACCAGTGCCCATCAGGCCGGCCGCGGCCACCCACAGCCAGGTGATGCCCTGCGGCCACTGCCAGACGAACAGGGCCGGCAGGAGCGACATCGGCACCCACAGCAGCGTGGTCCACAGCACGATGCGGTCGGCCGGTTCGGTCGCCGAGAGCTGCTTGATCTGGATCGAGACGATGCCGCTGAGCACGGCCGCCGCCAGCGCGATCAGGGTGCCGGCGCTGAATCCCGTCGTGCCGGGACGCACGATCACCAGCACGCCGACGAAGCCCAGCGCCACCGCCGCCCAGCGGCGGGCGCGCACCTGCTCGCCGAGGAAGATCACCGCGGCGATCGTCACGAAGATCGGCGTGGAGTACGACAGCGACACGGCCTGCGCCAGCGGAAGGTGGCCGATGGCCCAGAATCCGCAGAGCATGGAGAACACGCCGATGACGCAGCGGACCAGGTAGCGCGGCAGCTGCGTCGTGCGCAGCAGCCCCGGCCCGTGTCGGTACAGGAGCGGCAGCGCGGCAATCACGCCGAAGAAATTGCGGAAGAACGCGATCTCGAAGGTGTGCAGGCTCTGCGAGGCGAGCTTGACCACCACCGCCATGAGTCCGAAGAACACGGTGCTGCCCAGCATCAGCAGCGCGGCGCGCGTGTGGTTGCTCATCGGTCGGGGTGCGGCCGGTGGGCGGGTCGGTCGGCCGCGCGAGGGCCGCAGGGGCCGGCGGCCGTCACGCGTGCGGTCACCATGTGGCGCCGATGACCCGCGGTTCGGGTTCCAGCGCCACGCCGAAGCGTGCGTACACCGAGGCGGCGATGCGGCGCGCCAGGTCCAGCAGTTGCGATCCGGTGGCTTGGCCATGGTTGACCAGCACCAGCGCGTGCGTGGCGGCCACGCCGGCATCGCCGTCGCGATGGCCCTTCCAGCCGCACTGGTCGATCAGCCAGCCCGCCGACAGCTTGCGCGAATCGGCGTCGTTGCCGCGGAACACGGGCAGCGCCGCGTGCTCGGCCTGCAGGGCCTGCGCCTGCGCCGCCGGCACCATCGGGTTCTTGAAGAAGCTGCCCGCGTTGCCGATGACGGCCGGGTCGGGCAGTTTCCGCCGGCGGATGGCGATGACGGCGTCGGCGACGTGGCGCGGGGCCGGCGAGGTCACGCCCATCGCGTCGAGTTCCTCGCGCAGGCCGGCGTAATCGAGCTTCACCGCCGGCGTGCGTGGCAGCGCGAACTCGACTGCGGTGACGATGTAGCGGTCCGGCTGGTGCTTGAAAAGGCTGTCACGGTAGGCGAAGGCGCAGGCCTGCGCGGGCAGCCGGTGCACTTCACCGGTGGCCGGTTCGAAGGCTTCCACCGCGTGGATGAACTCGCGCACCTCCACGCCATAGGCCCCGATGTTCTGGATGGGCGCGGCGCCGACGGTGCCGGGGATCAAGGCCAGGTTTTCCAGGCCGCACAGGCCCTGCCGTACCGTGCGCATGACGAAGTCGTGCCATTCCACGCCGGCGTCGGCGCGCACGATCGCGATGTCGCTGGCTCCGGCCGTGTCGTCGGCGTCGAGCTGGCTGACCCGGTGTCCGGTCAGGGCGAGCACCACGCCGGCGGGGTTGCCGGCGAACAGCAGGTTGCTGCCACCACCCAGCACCAGGGAGAGGTTCGCCGCGAAGTCGGGATCGGCGAAGAGCGCGGGCAGTGCGCTGGCATCGGCCACCTCGACCAGGACTTTCGCCCTCGCCGGGACGCCGAACGTGTTGCGGGACTGCAGGCAGGCGTCGCGTGCGATGCGGATGGCGTCGGTCATGTAGGGCCGTGGGCTCAGTCTTCCGGCGGCAGGTTGCCGCGGCTCGGCGCTTCCTTGCGGCGGCGCATCGATTCCACGCATTCGTGCACCAGCGACGGCCCGCGGTAGACCAGGCCGGTGTAAAGCTGGACCAGGGTCGCGCCCGCGGCCATCTTCGTGGCCGCATCGGCGCCCGCCAGGATGCCGCCGACGCCGATCAGCGGGATCGACTCGGGCAGGCGCGTGCGCAGCATGCGCAGGATGGTGGTGGAACTGCCCATCAACGGCCGGCCGGACAGGCCGCCGGTTTCATCGGCGTGCTCGGCGCCTTCGACATGGATGCGCGAGACGGTGGTGTTGGTGGCGATGACACCGTCCACTTCGAGGTCCGCCAGCACGCGCGCCGCGGCGTCGACGTCGCTTTCCGACAGGTCGGGCGCGACCTTCACCAGCATGGGCACGCGGCGGCCGTGCTTGGCACCCAGGCGTTCCTGTTCCTCGCGCAGTGTGCCGACCAGGCGGCGCAGCGCCTGTTCCTCCTGCAGCTCCCGCAAGCCGGCGGTGTTGGGCGAGGAGATGTTGACGGTCACGTAGTCGGCCAGCGCGTAAACGCGCGACAGGCAGTACATGTAGTCGCCTTCGGCGGCGTCGTTGGGCGTGTCCTTGTTCTTGCCGATGTTGATGCCCAGCAGGCCGGTGCGGCGCTGCGCGCGTTCGACGTTGCGGACCAGCGCCTCCAGGCCTTCGTTGTTGAAGCCCAGGCGGTTGATGATCGCTTCGTGTTCCGGCAGGCGGAACATCCGCGGCTTCGGATTGCCGGCCTGCGGCTTGGGCGTGACGGTGCCGACCTCGACGAAGCCGAAGCCCAGCGAGAGCAGGGCGTCGATGTGCTTGCCGTTCTTGTCCAGGCCGGCGGCCAGCCCGACCGGGTTGGGGAAGGTCAGGCCAAAGGCCTTGGTCGGCAGCGGGGCGGGCTTGCGCGACAACAGCGGGTTCAGGCCGGTGCGATAGGCCGTCTCCAGCGCGTCCAGGGTCAGCCCATGGGCGCGCTCGGGGTCCATGCCGAACAGGAAGGGGCGGGCGAATCCGTACACGTCAGCGCTCCACGCCCAGGGTCTGGAGGATCGGGCCCATTGTGGCGGCGTCGAGCGGGGAGCCTTGGTGAAGATGCCCAGGCGTCCCCTGAAAAGGCGTCGGCGGCTCGGCCGCGAGGGCCGGCGCGCCCAGGACGAGCACACAGGCCACCAGGCCCGGACGCATTGCCTGCATGGCGCGGCGGATCATCGCGGCGGCTCCCGGCCCGGTCACAGGTCGAACTTGATGCCCTGCGCCAGCGGCAGCGCGTCGGAGTAGTTGATGGTGTTGGTCTGGCGGCGCATGTAGGCCTTCCAGGAATCCGAGCCCGACTCGCGGCCGCCGCCGGTTTCCTTCTCGCCGCCGAACGCGCCGCCGATCTCCGCACCCGAGGTGCCGATGTTGACGTTGGCGATGCCGCAGTCCGAACCCGACGCCGCCAGGAACGCTTCGGCCGCCTTGAGGTTGGCGGTGAAGATTGACGAGGACAGGCCCTGCGGGACGTCGTTCTGCAGGTGGATGGCTTCCTCGATGGTCTTGAACTTCATCACGTAGAGGATCGGCGCGAAGGTCTCGTGCTGGACGATCTGCGAATCGTTGGTCAGGCCCGTGACGATCGTCGGCAGGACGAAGTTGCCCTTGCCCTCGATCGCGGCGCCGCCGGTCTCGATCTTGCCGCCGGCCGCCTTGGCCTTCTCGACCGCGTCAAGGTAGGCGTCGACGCCGTCACGGCTGTTGAGCGGGCCCATCAGGTTGGCCGGGTCGGTGGGGTCGCCGATCTTCTTCTCGACCTGCTTGTAGGCGGCGATCAGCTTGGCCAGCACGTCGTCGTAGATCGAGTCGTGCACGAACAGCCGGCGCGTGGTGGTGCAGCGCTGGCCGGCCGTGCCGACCGCGCCGAAGGCGATCGCCGGGATGGCCAGCTTCAGGTCCGCGGTCTGGTCGACGATGATCGCGTTGTTGCCGCCCAGTTCCAGCAGCGAACGGCCCATGCGACGCGCGACGCGCTCGCCCACGTTGCGGCCGATCTTGGTCGAACCGGTGAAGCTGATCAGCGGCACGCGCCTGTCATCGACGAAGTGCTGCGCCAGTTCGCTGCCGGCGTCGTTGAACAGGAAGAAGATGTCGGGGAAGCCGCCCTTCTTCAGTGCCTCGTTGCAGACCTTCATCGCGGCGATGGCCGACAACGGGGTCTTGGGCGAGGGCTTCCACACCGTGATGTCGCCGCAGATGGCGGCCACGAAGGCATTCCACGCCCACACGGCGACCGGGAAGTTGAACGCCGAGATCACGCCGACGATGCCGATCGGGTGCCACTGCTCGTACATGCGGTGGCCGGGGCGCTCGGAGTGCATGGTCAGGCCGTACAGCTGGCGCGACAGGCCGACGGCGAACTCGCCGATGTCGATCATCTCCTGCACTTCGCCATCGCCCTCGGGCTTGGACTTGCCCATCTCCAGCGCGACCAGCGAACCCAGCGCGTCCTTGTGGGTACGCAGCGCGTCGGCGCACAGGCGGATGGCCTCGCCGCGACGCGGCGCCGGGGTGGTGCGCCACACCTTGAAGGCGGCCTGGGCCCGCTCGATGATCAGGTCGTAGTCGGCCTGGCTGGAGGCCTGCACGCGGCCCAGCACTTCGCCCGTGGTCGGGTTGACAGGCTCCAGCACGCCCGCGTCCTGCGTGGTCGACCACTGGTCGCTGCCAAGGTAGGTGCCGGACTCGTTCTGGGTGAGGCCGAGGGCGCTGAGGACGGGGTGGGTCATGGAAACTCCAAGTGGATCGAATTGGGGGAAGGGCAGAGAAGGGAGAAGCGGAGGGGCAGCCTCGTTGCTCACTCCTCTGCCTCTGCACTGGGCGTGTTGGCGGCCCCGACACGATTCGAACGTGCGACCTGTCCCTTAGGAGGGGACCGCTCTATCCAGCTGAGCTACGGGGCCAGTGGTCCTGCATGGGGCCGCGACCGGGTTTGTCCCGCGCCTCCCTGGCCCCGGAGGGCGGCAGGCGCGCGTACGGAAGTCGGAAGGCCCGCGTGACGGCCCGCAATTGTATCCGGCCCACCGGAGCGGCCGCCATCGCCGGTCCAGCCTGCCGCGTCCCGGGCGGGTCAGGTGGGGCGGGATTCCCCGGCCAGCGGCCCCCATCCAGGGCTCGGGGTCATCGGACTGGGCCCGGGTCAGCGCTGGGGTGCGAAGCAGGTACCGCCGCATGGCACCCGCCTGACCGTGGCGGACGCGCAAAAGAAAAGCGCCCGGATTGCTCCGGGCGCCTTTCGCAATCAGGACCTGGAGGCCCTTACTTCTGCTTCGCCTTGTCCTGCGCGGGGCCTGCGTCCGCCGGCGGGGCCGAGTCGTCTGCCTTCGGCGCTTCGGCCAGGCCACGCTTCTCGAGCAGCGGGCCGATCTTCGCTTCGTAACCGGCGAAGTTCGGGAACAGCTTGCCGGCCGCGATCTGGCCACCGGGCGCCAGGACGTACTGGCGCATGCGGTCACCGTTCTCGCGGGTCAGGCCGCCGTGCTGCTTGATGAACTGCACGGTGTTGGCGTCGAGCACTTCCGACCAGATGTAGGCGTAGTAGCCGGCCGCGTAGCCGCCCATGATGTGGCTGAAGTAGGGCGTGCGGTAACGCGGCGGAACCGGGGCGTAATCCAGGCCGTCTGCCTTCAGCGCGGCGGCCTCGAAGGCCATCACGCCGCTCGCGTCGGGCAGCTGGTCGGCCGGCAGCTGGTGCCAGCGCTGGTCAAGCATCGCCGCGCCCAGGTACTCGGTGGTGGCGAAGCCCTGGTTGAACTTCGAGGCCGCCAGTACCTTGTCCAGCAGTTCCTTCGGCATCGGCGCGCCGGTTTCATGATGCTTGGCGTAGTTGGCGAGGATTTCCGGCCAGTCCGCCCACATCTCGTTGACCTGCGACGGGTATTCGACGAAGTCACGCGGCACGTTCATGGTGAAGTACGGGTACTTCACGTCCGAGAAGAAGCCATGCAGGGCGTGGCCGAACTCGTGGAAGGCGGTGGTCACTTCGTCCCAGGTCATCAGCGTGGGCTTGCCTGCGGACGGCTTGGGGATGTTCAGGTGGTTGGCGACGACCGGCTTGCGGCCGTCCAGCGCCGACTGGCCCACGTAGGTGTTCATCCACGCACCGCCACGCTTGGACTCGCGCGCATAGGGGTCGAAGATGAAGATCGACAGCGGCTTGCCGTCCTTGTCGAGGACGTCGTAGATCCAGGTGTACGGGTGGTACTTGGGCAGGTCGGTGCGTTCCTTGAAGCTGATGCCGTAGAGCTTGTTGGCCGCGAAGAACACGCCGTTCTCCAGCACGTTCTTCATCTCGAAATACGGCTTGAGCTGGGATTCGTCGAAGTTGTACTTGGCCTGGCGGACCTTCTCGCTGTAGTAGGCCCAGTCCCACGGCTCGAGCTTGAAGGTCGGCTGCCCCTTGGCCTTCTGCTCGGCGTCGATCATCGCCTGCAGGTCGGCGGCTTCACGCTTGGCGTTGGCCACGGCGGCCGGCGCCAGCTGGCGCAGCATCTTGTTGACGTTGTCCTGGTTGGCGGCGGTCTCGTCGGCGAGGACGAAGTTGGCCGCGGTATCGAAGCCCATCAGCTTGGCGCGTTCGGCGCGCAGCTTGACGACCTTGGAGACGATGGCGGTGTTGTCCCACGCATTGCCACGGCTGCCGCGGTTGACCGAGGCCTTGTGCAGGCGCTCGCGCAGGGCGCGGTTCTCCAGCTGCGACTCGACCGGCTGGCCGGTGGTGTTGAGCAGGGCGAGGACGTACTTGCCCTCCAGCTTGCGGGCCTTGGCGGCTTCGGCGGCGGCATTGATCTGCTCGTCGCTCAGGCCCTTGAGCTCGTCGCGGCTGTCGACCACGACGGCCGAGTCGTTCACTTCGGCCAGCACGTTCTGGGTGAACTGCGTGCCCAGCTTGGACATCTCGGTGTTGATCTCGCGAATTCGGACCTTCTGCGCTTCCGAGAGCGCCGCGCCCGCGCGCACGAAGTCGTCGTAGCGGCGCTCCAGCAGGCGCAGGTCGGCAGCGTCGAGCTTGAGCGTGGTGCGCTTGTCGTACAGGGCCTTGATGCGGGCGAACAGCTTGGGATTGAGCGAGATCGCGTCGCCGTGCTCCGAGAACTTGGGCGCATAGTCGGTCTGCAGCTTGTCGCGCGCGTCGTTCTTGTCGGTGCCCACCAGGTTGAAGAAGACATTGGTGGCCCGGTTCAGCGTCTGGCCGGTCTTCTCCATCGCCACGATCGTGTTCTCGAAGGTCGGCTCGTCCGCGTTGTTCGCGATCGCATCGATTTCCTTCAGCTGTTCGGCCATGCCGGCGTCGAAGGCCGGGGCGAAGTCGCTGTCGTGGATCTTGTCGAACTGCGGATAGTTCAGCGGCAGCGGGCTGTCGGCTGAGAAGGGATTGGCCTTGTTCACGGTGGTGGCGGTCGGAGTGGCGTCCTTTGCGAGGACCGGGGTGGCGACGGTGGCCAGGGCGAGGGCAACAGCCAGCGCGAGCGGGTGCTTCATCGGGCGGATCTCTGCGAGCGGGAGCCGGAGGTTAACCCATGGCAGCGCGCGCCACCCCTGACGAAAGACAGGGGGCGGCCGCCGTTCATGGAGGCGGTCGCAGGGGCCGGCAGGTTCACGCCAGCCCCACCGGGACGAACGCAGACTGCCTTCCCGGGCCGCAGCGTGGTGTCAAACCGGCCGCAGGCCTGCCGCGGCCGCCCCGATCGCCCCCATCGCAGAATGAACCCCTTCAGGAGATCTTCCATGGCCAACGTGAGCTCGGTTATGACTTCCAACCCGGCGTGCTGCACCGCCAGTACGCCCCTGCGGGATGTCGCCCGGATGATGGTCGACAACGACTGCGGCCAGATACCGGTGGTGGACGAGGCGCAGCGCCCGATCGGCGTGGTCACCGACCGCGACATCGCCACGCGCGTGGTCGCGCAGGGCCGCGATGCGAACACCGCCTGCGCGAGCGACGCCATGAGCACGCCGGTGCGCACGGTGAATCTGCAGACCTCCCTGAAAGACGTGGTGTGCGCGATGGAAGCCGACCAGATTCGCCGGGTCCCGGTGGTCGACATGGACGGCAAGCTGGCGGGGATCGTGTCCATCGCCGACATCGCCCTGGCCGGCAAGGACGAGGCCACGGCCGAGGTGGTCAAGGAAGTCTCCGAGCGCACGCGCCACTGAGCCGCGGCCGGCCCGGGGCTCCCGGTCCGGCGCACTTCCGGGCCCCGCGCCGGCTGGCGCGGGGCTTTTTCGTGTCCGGCGACGGCCGGACCCAACCTTTGGCCTACAGCAACTCCGGCGGATCGGGGCGATGCTGCGGGTTCTGCCTCCGCCCCGCTCCCGGCGCAACCCTCGACAAGGATCCCTGCATGAAGACTGCCCTGACCCGTACCGCGCTTGCCGGCGCTTTGGCGCTGTTCATTGCCGGGCCCGCGTTCGCCGCGCAGACCCTGCGCTACGTCGCCCTGGTGGACAACGGCAAGCAGGCCGGGCACCAGACCGTCACCACCGGCGACGACGGGGTGACGCATGTGGACTTCATATTCAAGGACAACGGCCGCGGGCCGGAGTTGAAGGAAGAATTCTCGCTCGCGCCCGACGGCACGTTCACCCGTTACCAGGTCAAGGGGACCACGACCTTCGGCGCCCCGGTCGATGAGACCTTTTCCCGCGATGGCGATCAGGTGCAATGGAAGTCGACTTCCGACGAGGGCGCGCAGACCGTCTCGGGAACGGCGTTCTATTCACCGCTCAACGGCACGCCCGCCGGCAACTCCGTCGCCCTGGCGGCGCTGGCCAAGCGCGGCGACGGCCAGCTGCCCCTGATCCCCGGCGGCGCGCTGCGCATGCGCAAGGTCACCGAGATGGACGTCACGCGCGGCAAGGACAAGCGCAAGGTGCAGCTGCTGGCCATCACCGGTGTCGGCCTGACGCCGCAGTTCGTGTGGGCGACATCCGGAGCGGAGCCGCGCCTGTTCGCCTTCATCTTCCCCGGCTTCCTGCAGCTGATCGAGGAAGGCTGGAATGCCAATGCCGCCGCGCTGGAAGCCCGCCAGAAGCAGGCTGAAGGCGAGGCGCTGGTCGATCTGAACCAGCGCGTGGCCCATCCGCTGGCGGGAGCCACGCTGATCCGGAACGCGCGCGTGTTCGACAGCGAAAAGGCCATGCTCGGCCCGGCGTCGGACGTGCTCGTGCGCGACGGTCGCATCGTGTCCGTGGGCGCCGCCGGCAGCGGTGGCGCCGCCGACCAGGTCGTCGACGCCGCGGGCCGCGTACTGCTGCCCGGCCTGTTCGACATGCACGGCCACCTGGGCCGCTGGGACGGCGGGCTGAACATCGCCACCGGCGTCACCACCGTCCGCGACATGGGCAACGACAATACGACCCTCCAGCAGCTGATCGCGGAAGAGAAGGCGGGCACGCTGTTGTCGACCCGCGTGGTCACCGCCGGCTTCATCGAGGGCGAGAGCAAGATGTCGGCCCGCAACGGCTTCGTCGTCAGCAACCTGGAGCAGGCGAAGAAGGCCGTCGACTGGTATGCGGCCAATGGCTACGTGCAGGTCAAGATCTACAACTCCTTCCCCAAGGAGCTGCTCCGCGAGACCGCCGCGTACGCCCACGAGAAGGGCCTGCGGGTGAGCGGCCACGTGCCGGCCTTCATGCGCGCGCAGGACGTGGTGGAGCAGGGCTACGACGAGATCCAGCACATCAACCAGGTGCTGCTGAACTTCCTGGTCGACGAGAAGACCGATACCCGCACGCTGGAACGCTTCTACCTGCCGGCCGAGAAGGTCGCCGACCTGGATTTCGACAGCAAGCCGGTGCAGGACTTCATCGCATTGCTGGCGAAGAAGCAGATCGTGATCGATCCCACCATGTCCACCTTCGAGTTCCTGCGCCAGCGCGCCGGCCAGGTGCAGGAAAGCTACGCCCCGGTCGCCTCGCACATGCCGCCGGACATCCAGCGTGGCCTGAAGGTGGCGGAGATGAAGATCCCGGACGACGCCACCGCGGCGCGCTACGCCAAGTCGTACGCCAAGATGGTCGAGTTCGTCGGCCGCATGTACAAGGCCGGGGTTCCGCTGGTGGCGGGCACCGACGCGCTGCCGGGTTTCACCGTGCAGAGCGAGCTGGAATGGCTGGTCCGAGCCGGGCTGACCCCGTCCCAGGCGCTGCAGGTGGCCACCTGGAATGGCGCCAAGTATTCGCGCATGCTCGATGACCGCGGTTCGATCACTGCCGGCAAGCGCGCCGACCTGATCCTGGTCGACGGTGACCCGACCAAGGACATCGCGGACGTGCGCAAGGTCGCCCTGGTGCTGAAGGGCGACACCGCCTACTACCCCAGCGAGATCTTCGACGCCATGGGCATCGCGCCCTTCAGCACGCCGGTGAAGCTGGTCGCCGCCGACAAGGGCGCCGAGACCGGCAAGGCGCGCTGAGCCCGCGTCCGACGGTCCCCTGCGCGGCCACCCGGCTGACCCGGGTGGCCGCCGCCGTATGGCGGACCGGGCCGGCGGCCGCCGGTCCGGGGCAGGGTTCCGGCCCCCCGGGCGACGTGCGGGGCGTACCAGGGCGTACGGGCGGTTAACGATGGGCTAACATCCGCCGGTCACCCTGCCTTCCGTCCGCTCCGGAGCCCGCCATGTCGCGCAACCGCCACGCCCGTCGCCACCTTCTCGCCGTCTCGATCGCCCTGTCGCTGGCCGCCCCGCTGGCCGTCGCCCAGGACGCCCCGGCACAGGACGCCGCCCAGGCCCCGGCGGAGAAGGCCGCGACCACCCTGGACTCGGTCCAGGTGACCGCCCAGCGCAAGGTCGAGAACATCCAGGACGTGCCGGTTTCCGTCAGCACCGTGAGCGGCGAGAAGCTCGACGCGCTCGCCTCCGGCGGCAACGACGTGCGGTTCCTCTCCGGTCGCGTGCCCAGCCTCAACATCGAGTCGTCGTTCGGCCGCGCGTTCCCGCGCTTCTACATCCGCGGCTACGGCAACACAGATTTCCGCCTCAACACCTCGCAGCCCGTGTCGCTGGTCTACGACGACGTCGTGCAGGAGAACCCGATCCTCAAGGGCTTCCCGGTGTTCGACGTCGACCAGGTCGAAGTGCTGCGCGGCCCGCAGGGCTCGCTGTTCGGCCGCAACAGCCCGGCCGGCGTGGTCAAGTTCGAGTCCGTGCGGCCGTCGCAGGAACTCAGCGGCTACGGCAAGGTCGCCCTCGGCAGCGACAACATGTGGAATGTCGAAGGCGCCGTCGGCGGTCCACTGGGCGATCGCTGGTCCGGCCGCGCGTCGGCCGTGTTCCAGCGCCGCGATGACTGGGTGAAGAACACCTATCCGGGTCCGAACGATGGCTTCGAGGGCTACGACGAAGCGGCCGCGCGCGTGCAGGCCCTGTTCGAAGGCGAAAACTTCGAAGCACTGCTCAACGTGCACGCGCGCCACCTCAATGGCACCGCGCGGCTGTTCCGGGCCAACATCATCAAGCCGGGCACCAATGACTTCGTGGACGGCTTCGACGAGGACGAAGTCTCGGTCGATGGCTACAACCATTCCGAGCTCGACAGCCAGGGCGCCAGCGCGCGCCTCACGTGGGACTTCGGCCAGTACCGCCTGCACTCCATCACGGGCTACGAGTCGGTCGAGACCTACAGCCGCGGCGACATCGACGGCGGCTTTGGCGCGGTGTTCCTCCCGGTATCCGGCCCGGGCGTGATTCCCTTCGCCTCGGAAACCGCCGATGGCATCCCCGAGCACTCGCAGTGGACCCAGGAAGTTCGCCTGGAATCGAACTTCGACGGCGACTGGAACTGGCAGGCCGGCGTGTTCTATTTCAATGAGGACTACGACGTCGAGAGCTTCAGCTACGACTCGCTCAACGGCGGTGCCCTGGACGGCTACGAGCGGGTGAACCAGACCAACGACTCGTGGGCCGTGTTCGGTGCGGCGACCTGGCAGGCGACCGACCGGCTCGAGCTGCGTGCCGGCGCGCGCTACACGTGGGACAAGAAGGACCTCAACGTCGAGGAATACTTCGCCAACGGCTTCGCCCCGTGCATCCGCTACCTGTTCGTGTTCGGCCGTCCCGACCTGGCCAAGTGCAACATCACGCAGCTGGCCGCACAGGAGCCGGACGGCGACCTGTCCGCCTCGCCCGAGGACAAGAAGTTCAGCTGGGACCTGTCGGGCACCTACGAGATCAACGACGACGTCAACCTGTACGCGCGCGTCGCCACCGGCTATCGCGGCAGCAGCATCCAGGCCGCCGGCGCCTTCAATGGCAAGTCGGTCGCCGATCCCGAGACTTCGACCGCCTACGAGGCGGGCGTCAAGGCGGACCTGTGGGACAAGCGCGCGCGCATCAACGCGGGCCTGTTCTACTACCAGGTCAAGGACCAGCAGCTCACCGCCGTGGGCGGCTCGGCCAACGCCAACATCCTGATCAATGCCGACAAGAGCGTGGGCCAGGGCTTCGAGCTGGACTTCCAGGCCTACCTGACCGACTCGCTGCTGTTCACCCTGGGCAGCAGCTACAACGACACGGAGATCAAGGATTCCGACCTGGTGGTGTCGGCCTGCGGCACCGGCCAGAACTTCCCCAACCCCTAGGCCAACTGCACGATCCGCGATCCGCACGTGTATGAGCAGGATCCGGTGACCGGGGACTGGACCGCGCGCGCCAACATCGACGGCAACTCGCTGCCGCAGGCGCCGGAATGGACCCACAACCTCACCCTGCGCTGGGGCATGCCGGTGGGTGACGGCGGCGAGTTCTACGTCTTCACCGACTGGGTCTACCGGAGCGAGGTCAACTTCTTCCTGTACGACTCGGTCGAGTTCACCGGCAAGTCGCTGGTCGAGGGCGGTCTGCGCCTGGGCTACAACTGGGGGCAGGGCCGGTACGACGTGGCCGTGTTCGGCCGCAACATCACCGACGAGGTGCAGGTGGTCGGTGGCATCGACTTCAACAACCTGACCGGTTTCATCAACGAGCCGCGCACGGTCGGCGTGGAGTTCAAGGCCAGCTTCTGAGGCAGCCGCGCGCCTGCGCCAATCACGCCGGCGCGATCGCACCAACGCAGTCACGCCAACGCGACGCCGGGCCCTGCCCGGCGTCGTCGTTTCCGGATGGCAGGACGAGCCGCCGGTCGCGCGCTATCCTCGTGGGCGCAAACCCCGGGAGCACGACCATGCCGACCACTGCCTACGACTTCTCCGCCACCGACATCGACGGCCAGGCGCGCCCACTATCCGATTACGCCGGCAAGGTGATGCTGATCGTCAACGTCGCCTCGCAATGCGGCTTCACGCCGCAGTACACCGGCCTGGAGCAGCTGTGGCGCGACTACGGTCCGCGCGGCCTGGTGGTCCTGGGCTTCCCCTGCGACCAGTTCGGCCACCAGGAGCCGGGCAACGAGGCGGAGATCAAGAACTTCTGCTCGCTCAACTACGACGTCAGCTTCCCGCTGTTCGCCAAGGTCGACGTCAACGGCGACAAGGCGCATCCGCTGTGGAAGTGGCTCAAGGACGAGAAGGGTGGCCTGCTGGGCATCGACGCGATCAAGTGGAACTTCAGCAAGTTCCTGGTCGGGCGCGATGGACGCGTCCTCAAGCGCTATGCGCCGACCGAGAAGCCCGAAGCGATCGCAGGCGACATCGAGGCGGCGCTGGGCTGAGCCATGACCGCAGAACCCTTTGTCAGCTTCCAGCGTCGGGAGGGCATCCTCCGCGTCGAGGTGGAAGGCCACAGTTCGTTGGCCAACACGGTGAACTACTGGCATGCGATCGAGGACGAGGTCCGGCGCGAGCCGGTGCCCGCCATCATGCTGATCGACAACCTTCGCGGTCCTGAACTGACCGCCGAGCACTGGCGGGGTCTGGTCGAGGCCCTGAGCGGACATGGCCTGGAAGCGGTCCGCATCGCGCACGTCAAGCCACGTGGCCTGCAGCAGATCGAGTACTGCGAACTGTATGCGCGCGAGGCGGGCTTCCAGTCGCGGGTGTTCGACAGCGAAGTCACCGCCCGCTTGTGGCTGCGATACGGGGAAGGCTGACGGGACCGGACATGCCGCCGGGCCAGCCGAAGCCCGGCGGTCCTGCCCGCATGGGCGGCACCCGGGAGCATCTACTCACCTGATCGATCGGCGTACACTCCGGTCCCATGGCCACGCGCGCCCAGGATCTGGAGCCGCGCGGCGCGTCCGGCACCGGGGCAGGGACCGAATCGGCGACCGACTTCGTGTCCGCGTTGTTCGCCTTGTCCAGCCTCGAGGAAATCGCGGCTGCCGCCGCGCGCCACGCGCAGACCGCTTTTGGCGCGAGCCAGCTCCGACTGCTGTGGTCGCTGGGGAAGGATGACGGTGGTCGCCCTGCCTGGACAGGCTGGCCCGACGTCGCCTGCCGGCCGCTGCTGGACGAACTGGCGCACGCCCCGGGGCGCGAAGCGGAACTCATCGACGCCCCGGCGCTGGACACCCGCGTGCTGCCGCCGCTCGACGGCGCCGGGTCGGACGGGATCTGCCTGACCACCTCGCTGGGCCATTGGCCACCCTCGCACCGCGCGGTGATGCTCGCCGACTGGCCGCCTGCCGAGTTGCCCGCCGATGCGGCCTGCACCCAATGGCGCGCATTCTGCGCCGTGGTCGCCGCGCGCATGGGCAGTGCCCTGGACATCGCCGAGCAGCGGATGGCGGCCAAGCGCCTGGAGAAGACCGCCAAGCTGCAGACCGCGCTGTATGCGATTGCCGACCTCGCGGCGGGCGAACTGGACATGCCCGAGATGTTGCGCCGCATCCACGCCGTCGTCGATGAACTGATGTATGCCCGCAACTTCTTCATCGCCCTCTACAACGCGGTGACCGACAGCGTGCGCTTCATCTACTTCGCCGATGAGAAGGATCGGCGCGCCGTCGACCCCGAGCAGGAGTGGCCGGCCATCCAGATCAGCAACAGCCTCACCCTGGCGATGATCCGCGAGGGGCGCGGGGCACTGGGTCCCTCGGAGCGACTGCGCGAGGAATTCGGGTTGCTCACCGACGCCAACCAGTACGGCCCGGACAGCGCCGATTGGCTGGGCGTGCCGATGATGGGCGACGGCCAGGTCCGCGGTGCGATCGTGGTGCAGAGCTATGACCGGGCCGGGCGCTATACCGAGGAGGATCGCGCCCTGCTCGGGTTCGTCGCCCAGCACATCCTCACCGCGCTGATGCGCAAGCAGGCGCACGACGAACTGGAACAGCGCGTCGAGGAACGCACCCGCGAGCTGACCGAGGAAGTGCGCGAACGCCAGCGCGGCGAACGGCTGCAGGCCGCGCTCTACAGCATCGCGGACCTGGCCAGCAGCGAGCTGGACATGCGCGAGATGCTGCGGCGCATCCACGCGGTCGTCGGCGAGCTGATGTATGCGCGCAATTTCTACATCGCGCTGTACAGCGCGCAGCGCAACACCCTGCGCTTCATCTATTTCGCCGATGAAAAAGACACCAACATGTACAACACCGAGCTCGAGGTGCCGATCGAGCAGATGCGCAGCAGCCTGACGCTGGGCCTGATTCGCCGGGGCCAGGCCGTCCGCGGCAGCGCGCGCCACGTCGCCGAACTGCTGCAGGTGCCCGGCGGGATCGGCCTGGGCACGCCGGCAGAGGACTTCCTGGGCGTGCCGCTGGTCGCCGAGGGTGAGGTGCGCGGCGCGGTGGTCGTACAGACCTACGACCCGACCGTGCACTACACCGAGGAGGACAGCGCGCTGCTGAGCTACGTCGCCCAGCACATCCTGACCGCGCTCGCGCGCAAGAAGGTGCAGGCCGAGCTTGAGCGTCGCGTGCAGGACCGCACGCATGAACTGGCCGCGGCCGTGTCGGAGCTGCGCGAGCAGATCCTGGTGCGCGAACGCGCCGAGCAGCAGCTGGTGCACGAGAACCTGCACGACTCGCTCACGGGCCTGCCCAACCGGAACTTCCTGTACGGCGCACTCGAACGTGCGCTCGCGCGCCTGCATCGCGATTCCAGCCATCGCTTCGCCGTGCTGTTCCTGGACCTGGACCGCTTCAAGGTGATCAACGACAGCGTCGGCCATCTTTCGGGCGACCAGATGCTCAAGCAGGCCGGTGAGCGGCTGCTCTCGTGCGTGCGTTCAAGCGACGTCGTGGCCCGGCTGGGTGGCGACGAGTTCGCCATCCTCATGGAGGATATCCAGGTGCCCGAGGACGCCTGCCACACGGCGCAACGCGCGATCGCCTCGCTCAGCGAGCCGATGTACATCGCCGGCAAGGAACTGTTCACCTCGGCCAGCGTGGGCATCGCGCTGGGACATGCCCGCTACAGCAAGGCCGAGGAACTGCTGCGCGATGCCGACGTGGCGATGTACCGCGCCAAGGCGCATGGCCGGCAGCGCTTCGAGATCTTCGACGAGCGCCTGCACCAGGAGGCGCTGCAGTTGCTGGACCTGGAAAGCGACCTGCGCCGGGCGATCCAGCGCACCGAGTTCGAACCGCACTTCCAGCCGATCGTGAGCCTGCGCGATGGGGCCGTGCTGGGCTACGAAGCGCTGCTGCGCTGGCGTCATCCTGGCCGCGGCGTGCTGCTGCCGGCCGACTTCCTGAAGGTCGCCGAAGACAGCGGCAGCGTGGAACAGATCGACTGGCAGATGTTCGAGCGCACCTGTCGCGACATCCCGGCGCTGCAGGCCAACGGCGGTTATGTGACGCTCAACGTGTCACCACGGCATTTCCGTTCGCCGGCCCTTGCGCGCCAGCTGCTCGACCTGCTGGGCGAGCACGACATCAAGCCGCAGAACGTGCGCGTGGAAGTCACCGAGGGCGCACTGCTGGACAACCCCGACCAAGTGTTCGCCACCCTCGATGCCCTGCGCACGGCCGGAGTGCTCGCTGCGCTGGACGACTTCGGGACCGGATATTCCTCGTTGAGCTACCTCCACCGCTTCCCGCTGCATGCGCTCAAGATCGACCGCTCCTTCGTGAGCGCGCTGCAGCCGGGGGACCGCGGGGGCAGCGCCGCCGTCGTGCGCGCCGTGCTGGCGCTGGCCAACACGCTGGGCATGGAAGTGATCGCCGAGGGCATCGAGACGGAAGAACAGCGGCAATGGCTGCTGGAGATCGGCTGCGAGATGGGGCAGGGCTTCCTGTTCTCGCGCGCGCGACCGGTGATCGACTGGGTGGCGCGGCGGCATTAGGGCCGGATGGCGCTGCCCGAATCCCCGCCTTCCCCCGCAAGCGGGGGTGGGGAGTGCTGATCGAACCTACGCGCCCGCCGGCTCGATACCCGTCGCCGTCGGTGCGGCCACATCCTGCCTGCGTGCCTTCAGCCCGAAACACGGCCGCAGCCACGCCACGCGCCGGATCGCCGCATGCAGAGTCCAGCAGCCGAGCACCGTGGAGGTGATCACCGCGAGGGGCTCCAGCACAGGGCCCAGGTGCATGGGCATCAGCCACCACGCAAAGACCAGGATCAGGCTCTGGTGCAGCACGTACCAGGGGTAGACCGCTTCATTGGCCCAGCGCAGCCATGGCATCGGCCGGTCCAGCAGCGCCTTGCCCCAGCCGAGGATCGCGCACAGCGCCATCCACTTGTAGAAGTTCCGGATCGTGCGCCCCACGGCATACAGCCACTCGGGCGAATCGTCAGGCAGGACGAACACCATCCACGCGTACACCGCGAACAGCGCCAGCGCCGAGCCCAGGGCGTACCGGCGCAGGCGCACCAGCTCGGCCCATAGCGCTTCGTGCGTGCCCAGCCACCAGCCGTACAGGAAGACAGTGAAGTACAGCGCGTGGCGATACCAGTCGTGGACCAGGTCGCCGGTGTCCTCGAAGAACGGTTGCAGGGTGAAGGTCCACAGCACCAGCGGCAACGCGGGTACGGTCAGCAGCCAGGCCCCGCGCAGGCGGGTCAGCGGATTGCCCAGCCGGCGCAGCACGGGCAGCAGCACAGCGAAGGCCAGCGTGTAGCACCACAGGTAGGCCAGGTACCACAGGTGGTTCCAGGTGAAGGAGTGCTGCCACCCGTCAAAGGCGCCCACCGGCCAGGACCGTCCGCCAAAGTAGTCGGCCAGGAACGACAGGTAGCCCGGTTCGACCACGCCGTTGGCCATGCCCTGCAGATACGGCTGCACGGGCACGATCAGCAGACAGCCGAACACAAGGGGCAGCAGTAGCCGGAGGCTGCGCTGTCCGATGAAGCGCCACGCGGCCGTGTCCCGCAGCAGGAAATGCACCGACAGGCCCGAGATCAGGAAGATCAGGTCCATCCGCCAGCGATTGACGAAGAGCATGGGCAACTGGAGCCATTCACCCTGGTAGGTGCTCTTGAGGTGCCAGTCCCAGTCCTCCCCGGCCACCCACAGCATGCAGCAGTGGTAGAGGATCAGCAGTCCGAAGGCGAGGGCGCGCAGGGCGTCGATATCGTGGCGGCGGGCGGGAACGAGAGCCATGGGCGCGGGGCAGGGGAAGTGGACGTGCCGACGATGCTGCGCGGGCGGACCGGCCCGTGGGCAGCGGCAAGTGATTGATCGGGCTGGCCCGGGGACGAGTCGCGGGCCGGCGGGACGAACCGGGAGCTGCCGCGGCGGCGGCTGGGCGACAATGCGTCCCATGTCATCGACCGCCCGTCCCTCCGCCCCCGACGCCAGCCTCTGGGACCGCTACCAGCCATTTCGCCGCAGCTTCGAGTGGGGGTTCTGGATCGTCAGCTACCTGGTCGGGGCCATCACCCATTCGCTGACCACGCTGATGGATATCCGGCGGCTGGACCTGGGCTTCGAGGCCTGGGAACCGGCGGCCTGGGAGTGGACCAGCCATGGGGTTGCCCTGGCCCTGGTGCCGGCGGTGCTCTGGTACACGCGCCGCTTTCCGCTGCACGTGGACACCTGGCGCCGCAGCCTCCCCTGGCTCGCCCTGGGCAGCGTGGCCTGGTCGGCCCTGCACGTGGCGGGGATGGTGGCCCTGCGCAAGGTGATCTACGCCGCCCAGGGCGACCAGTACAACTTCAGTCCCTGGCTGCTCGAGTTCGTGTACGAGTACCTCAAGGACTTCCGCCACTTCGCCGGCATGGTGGTCACCATCGAGGGCTACCGGCTGCTCGTGCGCCGGTTGCAGGGCGAGGCCAGTGTGCTGGCGGCGCCGGAGGGCGCTCCCGCCGCGGAGCCGATGGACCGGCCCGAACGCTTCCTGGTCCGCAAGCTGGGCAAGGAGTTCCTCGTCGCGGCGGGGGACGTCGAATGGCTCCAGGCATCCGGCAATTACGTGAACCTGCATGTGCGCGGTCGGGACTATCCCCTGCGCACCACGATGGCGGCCATCGAGGCGCAGCTCGATCCGGCCCGCTTCGTGCGCGTGCACCGCAGTTTCATCGTCAACCTGGACTGCGTCGGGGAGATCGAACCGCTGGACACGGGCGACGCCCGCATCGCGATGCGCGACGGCACGCCGATCCCGTGCAGCCGCACCTACCGGGATGCGCTGCGGCCGGAACGACGGGCGGCTTAGGCGCGCGGCTCTCGCGCGCCCGGCTCACTTCTCCACGAACGCCCGCTCGTACACGTACTGCCCCGGCGTCCCGATGCGCGGGGCGGCGGTGAAGCCCCGCCCATCAAGGAGCGCGCGGAAGTCCGCCAGCATCTGCGGGCTGCCGCAGATCATCGCGCGGTCGTGCCGGGCATCCAGCGGATCCAGGCCCAGTTGTTCCATCATCCGGCCCGAGGCCATCAGGTCGGTCAGGCGACCGCGATGGTCGCGGCCGGCGAACTGGAAGTCCTCGCGGGTGACGGCGGGGTAGTACAGCAACTGCGCGGCGATCTGCTCGCCGAGGAATTCGTGCCGGGGCAGTTCGTTGACGATGTAGTCGCGGTAGGCGAGGTCCTGCGCGCTGCGCACGCCATGGCACAGGACGACGCGTTCGAAACGCTCGTAGGTCGCCGGGTCCTTGATGATGGCCAGCCACGGGGCGAACCCGGTGCCCGTACCCAGCAGGTAGAGGTTGCGGCCGGGATGCAGGTCATGGACCAGCAGGGTGCCGGTGGGCTTGCGGCCGATCAGCACGGTGTCGCCGGGCTGGATGTCGCGCAGGCGCGAGGTCAAGGGACCGCCAGGTACCTTGATGCTGAAGAACTCCAGCTGTTCTTCCCAGTTGGCGCTGGCGATCGAATAGGCGCGCAGCAACGGGCGGCTGCTGCCGTCGGCTTGCGGTACCGACAGGCCGATCATCACGAACTGGCCGTTGTCGAAGCGGAACCCGTCGTCGCGGGTGGTGGTGAAGCTGAAGTAGTCGTCCGTCCAGTGACGGACGTCCAGCACGGTCTCGGTGCCGAAGGCGGAGGACATTCTGGGGTGGGTGCTGCGTGGGGATCCGTAGTTTAGCGGTCCCGGCCGCAGCGCGCTTTTTCGGGGCGTCAGCGCGGACCGGGTTCTTCCCTGGGCTTGGCCTTGCGGTCGCTGAGCAGGGCGCTGATGACGATCGCCAGGCCCAGGCCGCTGGCGATGAGGAACAGCACGATCGCCAGCGCCGGATAGCCGAACAGCCGCGCGCCGGTCTCCACGCGCATCAGCAGCGCCGAGGCCATGATCAGCGCGGCCACGATCACGCCGGTGGAAATCCGGTTCGCGATCTTCTGCAGGTTCTCCATGAGGTGCGATTCCTCCAGCCCGGTCATCCGCACCTGCAGGCGGTTCTCCGACAGCAGCGACAGGATGTCGGAGACCTTGCGCGGCGCCTCGCGCAACAGCGACTGCACTTCCATCAGTTCGCTGGCCATGTTGGCCGGGGAAAAGGCCTTGCGCATGCGCTGGCGCATCACCTGGTTGAGGTGTTCCTCCACCACGCACTTCACGTCCAGTTCCGGGTCCAGCACGCGGGACACGCGCTCCAGGTTCAGCAGCGTCTTGCCCAGCAGGCTCATTTCCGGCGGCGTGCGCAGGTTGCAGGCAGTGGCCAGGCGGACGATGTCCAGCATCAGCCGGCCCTCGGAGAGCGACTGCGATCCCGAGTGTGCCGCGTAGCGCGCCACCATTTGCCCGATCTCGCGCAGGAAACGCTCCTGCTCGAAGTCCTCCAGCCGCGTGCCCAGCGCGATGGCTTCGTAGGCCACTTCCTCGCCGCGGCCATCCACCGCCGCGAACAGCAGCTTCAGCAGGCGCTCGCGCTGTTTGGGCGGGACGTGGGCGACCATGCCCAGGTCGAACAGCGCCAGGCGGCCGTCGTTGGTCACCAGCAGGTTGCCGGGGTGAGGGTCGGCGTGGATCTCGCCGTGGACGAAGGTCTGGTCGAGATAGGCGCGCATCAGCGTCGCGGCCAGCTCGCCCATCTTCTGCTCGGTGCGCCGCAGGCCCGAGACGCGCGTGACCTTGGTGCCTTCCACGAGGTCCATCGTCAGCACCCGGCTGCAGGTCAGGTCCCATACCGGCGCGGGGACGAACAACTGCGGATAGGCGGCGAAGTGCTCGCCGAATCGCTCCAGGTTCTCCGCTTCGCTGCGGTAGTCCAGTTCGCCCAGCAGGGTCTTGCGGAACTCGTGCACCCAGTCGGCGAAGTGCACCCGGCGTCCCAGGTCGGTGACCCGGTCTGCCTGGCCGGCCACGGTGGCGAGCGCATCCAGATCAGCGCGGATGGTGTTCTCGATGTCGGGTCGCTGCACCTTTACTGCCACGTGCCGGCCGTCGCGCAGCACGGCGCGATGGACCTGCGCAAGTGACGCCGAGCCCAGCGGGGTTTCGTCGAATTCGAGGAAGGCCTTGGTGATGCGTACGCCCAGGGCTTGTTCGACCACCTCGCGCACCTGGTCGAAGTCGATCGGGGCCACGTCGTCCTGCATGCGCTCGAGCGCATCGATGTATTCCGGCGGCACCATGTCGGGACGGGTGGACAGCGCCTGCCCGATCTTGACGAAGGTCGGCCCCAGGGCCTCCAGGTCTGCGGTGAATTCCTCGGGTTTCCCCGCCGCCGCCGGCTCGCCCGCGGCAGCGGCCGCGTCCAGGTCGAGCCCGGTGAACACGCCTGCGGTGCGGTACTTCAGCAGGAACTGGAGGATCTGGGCGCTGCGCGAAAGCGGGGAGGGCTGGGCATTCATGCACCCAGCCTAGTCCGGTGGCTGTCAACGGGTCTTCATGCCGCGGCGATCGGCCCTTCAGCGCGGTGGCGCGAGCTCCAGCAGCGCGCCGTCATCCTGGTCGGTGAGCACGTACACGCGCCCGTCCGGCCCCACGCGCACGTCGCGGATGCGTTCGCCGCGCTCCTGCAGCAGTCGCTCCTCGCCGGTGATGCGGTCGCCGTCGAGTGACAGGCGAATCAGGTTGCCCTCCACCAGCGACCCCAGGAACAGGCTGTCGTTCCATTTCGAGCCGGGATGCCCGGTAAGGAAGGCCATGCCCGAAAGCGCGGGCGATTTCAGCCAGACGTGATGCGGCTGCTCCATTCCCGGCGCCGACCGGCCCGTGGACTCGGGAATCGGGAACCCCGAGTAGTTGATCCCGTGCGTGATCACCGGCCAGCCGTAGTTGCGTCCCGCGCGGGGGAGGTTGATCTCGTCGCCGCCGCGGGCCGTGTTCGCTCTCCCACAGCGTGCCCGTGCGGGGGTCGATGGCCAGCCCCTGCATGTTGCGGTGCCCGTAGCTGAAGATTTCAGGGCGCGCATCCTTGCGGCCGACGAAGGGATTGTCGGCCGGTACGCTGCCATCCAGGTTCAGCCGCACCAGCTTGCCCTGCAGCATGTCCAGCTTCTGCGCCGTGGGCCGGTCGTTGCGTTCGCCCTGGCTGATGAAGACGTGGCCCGCGTTGTCGAAGGCGAATCGCGAGCCGAAATGGTTGCCGCCTTCCAGCTTGGGTTCCTGGCGGTAGATCACGCGCACGCCGGTGATCGCGGATTCGCCCAGCGTGGCCATGGCGGCGGCAGTACCGGCGGTACCGTCGCCGCCGGGTTCGGCGTAGCTCAGGTAGATGCGTTTGCTGGTGGGGAAATCCGGGGCCAGCGCCACGTCGAGCAAGCCACCCTGGCCTTGTGCGAACACGTCGGGAACGCCGGTGAGGGGGGCGGACAGCGTGCCGTCGGCCGAAATGCGCCGCAGTCGGCCGGGCCTTTCGGTGACCAGGAAGCCGCCGTCGGGCAGCAGGGCCACGGCCCAGGGATGGTCGAGGCCGGAGGCGATGACGCGGACGCCCGGTTCACCCTCCGGGGTCGCCGGGCGGACCGGCGAGGGTGCTTCCGGCGCCGTTGACGCGCTGCTGGGACCTGCCGGCTCGCGCGCCTGGCAGGCCGAGAGCACGAGTGGTAGCAAGCCAGCCACCAGGCTGAGCGATGCGGCGCGCTTCATGCGGCAACTCCGTGGTGCGGTTGCGTTGGTGTAGGCAATTACAACCCCGGCTTCAAGTGCCGCAGGGCCCGAGCGGCAGCGGCCATGGGCGGTCCCGCGGGTTCAGCGATACCCCGCCGCCTGCAGTTCGAACAGTTCAGCGTATCGCCCGCCCTGTGCCAGCAGTTGCTCGTGCGTGCCGCTGGCCTCCAGCCGGCCCTCATTGAGCACCAGGATCCGGTCGGCCATGCGCACGCTGCTGAAGCGGTGGGAAATCAGGACCGCGGTCTTGCCGTGGGAGAGTTCCTTGAAGCGCTGGAACACCTCGAACTCGCTGCGTGCGTCGAGCGCCGCGGTGGGTTCGTCCAGGATCATCACCTGCGCATCGCGCATGTAGGCGCGCGCAATGGCGATCTTCTGCCACTGGCCGCCGGACAGATCGACGCCGTTCTTGAAACGGCGGCCGATGGGCTGGTCGTATCCCTGCGGCAACGACTCGATGAGCTTGTCGGCCATTGCGCGGCGCGCGGCGTCGCGAATGCGTTCGATGTCGCCCATCGCATCGACCTGGCCGACGGCGATGTTCTCGCCGGCGGTCAGGTGGTAGCGCACGAAGTCCTGGAAGATGACCCCGATGTTGGCGCGCAGGTCGTCGAGGTCGTAGTCACGCAGGTCGCGGCCATCGAGCAGGATGCGCCCCTCGTCGGGGTCGTACAGCCGCGCGAGCAGCTTCACCAGCGTGGTCTTGCCGGCGCCGTTCTCGCCCACCAGCGCCAGGACCTCGCCGGCGTGCAGCTGGAAGTCCAGTCCGCGCAGCGCCCAGCGCTCGGCGTCGGGATAGCGGAAGCCGACGTTCTCGAATTCGAAACCCTTCGTGATCGGCTGCGGAACCGGCAGCGCGTCGGGGCGCGAGCGGATCTCCGGCTCGATCCGGAAGAAGGAGAACAGGTCGTCCAGGTACAGCGCCTGGCCGGCCACCTGCGAGAAGCCCACCAGAAGGCCTTCGAGCAGCTGGCGCAGCCGGTTGAAACTGCCGGCAAGGAAGGTAAGGTCGCCGATGGTGAAATCGCCGCGCACGGTGCGCCAGGCAATGTAGGCATAGGCGATGTAGTAGCCCAGCGTGCCCAGTGCCGCCAGCAGAGTGCCCCACAATGCACGGCGGCCGGCGAGTGTGCGGTTGGCCAGGTAGAAGCGGCTTGACAGCTCGCGGAAGCGCGCGATGAAGAAGCGGTTGAGGTTGAAGATCTTCACCTCTTTCGCCGTTTCCACGCTCGCGCCCATCTGGCGGATGTATTCGAGCTGGCGGCGCTCGGCGGTCCACTGGAAGTTGAGCGAGTAGCCCAGGGCGTTGAAGTGTGCCTCGCCGACGAAAGCCGGCACCAGGGCGATGGCCAGCAGCAGGATCAGCCACGGCGCGTACACCACCAGGCCCGCCGCGAAGCTGACCACCGTGATCGCGTCCTGGAGCTGTCCGAACAGCTGGCTCATCAGGTTCATCCGCCCCATGGTCTGGCGACGCGCGCGATCGAGTTTGTCCTGCAGGTCGGGGTCCTCGAAGTCCTCCAGGTCGAGCGTGGCCGCGTGTTCCATCAGGCGCACGCTGGTGGCGTTGGTGAACAGTTCCGACAGCAGCGTGTCGCCGTAGGTCGTCAGGCGCCCGAGCAGGTCGGAGCCGATCGCCAGGCCGAACTCGAGCACCAGCAGGCCCATCAGCGTTTCCAGCGCGCCGCTGTCCATGGCGGCCTGGAGCGTGGTGGTGCCCAGGCCGGTGCCGACCAGCCGCACGGCTTCGTCGATGATCAGCTTGCCTACATAGAGCATCGCCACCGGCAGGAAGGCGCGCACGATGCGCAGTCCGAGCGTGCCCAGTGTCAGCCAGCGGCTGGTGGCCCAGATCTGGCGCAGGAACGGCGGCAGGTTGCGCAGCGCGTCGAAGCGCTCGCGCAGGCTGGGCTGGGTGCTGCGCGCGTTGCGCAGGGCGTCGGGGCGCGAGGGGGCAGGCGTGGACATCGATCCATTGTGCCTGCCGCGTGTGCAGGGACCATCCAGACTGCCGCGGCTTCGGCGCCGGCGCAAACCGGTACGGACCGGGCCGCCCCGGCGGACGAAGGGTCGCAGTGGCGGGAGTCGCGGGTGTGGGGCGGCCACCTCGGTCAACGTTCGCCTGGCCCCGGCCGTCGCCGCATACCAAGGTCTTCCAGCACCCGGCCCCAGGCATCATCGGACGAGGTCGCCCCGTTTCTCGCGTGCATGGGATGTGCCGCGATCGCCGGGCCGGCGTCGACCGGTGCGCAAGAACCCGGATCGCGTCGCCCGCCGGCAGCCGGGGCCAACCGTTCACCGCTTGGACGTCCGCCCGCGTGCCGGTTCGCCGTTTGCTCTTCTGCAGAGCAGGGCCCGGCTCGTCGCGGATGACGGCCCGGCTCCAGGCGCGGTGGCGGAGCCGCTGCTTCACATCCTCCATGCGGCACCGCCGCTAGCGTCGCGGCTCGGTACCGGACCACGGTCGCCGCTGCGTGCGGCACACAGGGGCATGACATGTCGATCAAGCTGGTCTTCCCGGGCGGTGAGCATCCCCAGGTGCTGCTGGGACCCGGCGTCAATCGTGTCGGTTCCGATCCCCACGCGACCATCGTCATTGACCGCCCGGGTGTGCAGCCGGAGCACTGCCAGCTGCACGTCAACGCCACCGGCGTGGTGCTCGACGTTCCCCACGGCACGTCGGTCAGCGTCAATGGACGTCCCGTCGATGGCGTGATCGCCCTGCGCGCCGGCGACACCGTGGGGTTCGACCACGTGGTGGCGCGGCTGGCCTCCCTGGATGCCGCCCGTGAGGCTGCGCGTGAGGCCGCCAGTGGCCCGGCGGCCAATGACGACCCCGGACCTACGCGCGTACGCCCCGTCCTGCCGATGTTCGTGCTGAGAGGCGTCGGCGGCGGAGCCTTCGGCCGGAGTTATCCGCTGGAAGGGCCGCTGTCAGTCGGCCGATCGCCCGAGTGCGACGTCTACCTGCCCGAGCCGGGCCTGTCGCGACTGCACGCGCGTCTGGTGCCGGTCGATGACGGCGTGGAGATCCACGACCTGGGCGCCACCAACGGCACGTTCCTCAACGACCAGCGCGTATCGCACGCCACGGCGCGGATCGGCGACGAGATCCGGTTCGACCAGGTCCGGTTCCGGCTGGGAGGCAGCGCCGCTCCGTGCGCGTTGCAGGCGGGCAAGACGTCGCCGGTGGCAACCGAGCGCTCCGCTGCGGTTCGATCGTCGCGCAAGGCGATCTGGCCCGTTGCGGTGGGAGTGGCGACGCTGGTCGGGTTGGGCGTCGGCGCCATGACGCTCGCCCAGTTCCTCTAGCCAGAAATCCCTTCGTCGCGGCTGGAACGATACGCGCGGGAACCCGGCAGGGCTCGCCGCGACGCCCGGCCACGCGCCGTCGTATCCGATGAAGGCGTGCGCCAGATGCCCGATCGCACTGGCCGCTTCGTGCCAGGCATCGCTCCCAGCTGAACGCATCCCGAAAGGCGTTGCGACTGCAAGTCATCCGGGCTTGCGCGCTGCTCCGAATAGACGGGCGCATCACTTGGCGGAACCTAGCCTGATGCGACGAACGACGGGGGAATACCATGCTACTGACTGCAACCGTACTGCTGGCGCTGACCGCGTTGGGCGGACTGGTGATGGCCGCCATCCGCTTCACTCGCGCCGTCAACCCGCCGGCCTGGCTGGCGATGCTCCACGGCCTGCTGGCATCGGCCGGCCTGAGCCTGCTGATCTTCGATGTGTTCACCCGCGCGGTGCCGCCGGCCGCCATCCTGTCGATGGTTCTTTTCATCGCCGCCGCCGGCGGCGGAGCGATCCTCAGCCTGGTCTACAAGTGGCGGCACCGGCTGCTGCCGGCGTGGCTGGTGGCGGTACACGCGTTGCTGGCAGCGTGCGCCTTCGTGCTGCTCGTCGTAGCGGTCCTCGCCGACCACTAGGGGCCGCGGTGGCGAACCCCGGGCGGGGCGGCGAGGGCGGAGGGGTAGAATGGCCGTTTCCCCTCGCCAGCCCTGCCGCCGTGTCCGTCGCCAAGCCCACTTCCGCTTCCCCCGCCGACTTCGCCCCCGTCTCGATCCGCCAGGAAGACCTGATCCAGTCGGTGGCCGACGCGCTGCAGTACATCTCGTACTACCACCCCGTCGACTACATCAAGAGCCTGGCCGCTGCCTACGAGCGCGAACAGTCGCCGGCGGCCCGCGATGCCATCGCCCAGATTCTCATCAACTCGCGCATGTGCGCGGAGGGCCACCGGCCGATCTGCCAGGACACCGGCATCGTCACCGTGTTCCTGGAGATCGGCATGAGCGTGCGCTGGGACGACGCGACCCTGTCGGTGGAGGACATGGTTCACGAGGGTGTTCGCCGGGCCTACAACCACCCTGACAACAAGCTGCGCGCCTCGGTGCTGGCCGATCCGGCGGGCAGGCGCACCAACACGAAGGACAACACGCCGGGCGTGGTCAACGTCAAGGTCGTGCCGGGCAACACCGTCGAGGTCATCGTCGCCGCCAAGGGGGGCGGTTCGGAAGCCAAGAGCAAGTTCGCGATGCTCAACCCCTCCGACTCCATCGTGGACTGGGTCCTGAAGACAGTGCCCACCATGGGCGCGGGCTGGTGCCCGCCGGGCATGCTGGGCATCGGCATCGGCGGCACCGCCGAGAAGGCGATGCTGCTGGCCAAGGAAGCGCTGATGGAGCCGATCGACATCACCGACCTGCAAGCCCGCGGCGCCTCCAATCGCGCCGAGGAGCTGCGGCTGGAACTGTTCGAGAAGGTCAACGCGCTGGGCATCGGCGCACAGGGCCTTGGCGGTCTGACCACGGTGCTCGACATCAAGGTCAAGGACTATCCGACCCACGCGGCCAACCTTCCGGTCGCCCTGATCCCCAATTGCGCCGCCACCCGCCACGCGCACTTCACCCTGGATGGCAGCGGCCCGGTGATGCTGGACCCGCCGTCGCTGGCGGACTGGCCGCAGCTGACCTACGACGCCTCCAAGGGCCGTCGGGTCAACCTGGACACGGTCACCAGGGAGGAAGTCGCCTCCTGGAAGCCCGGCGAAGTGCTCCTGCTCAACGGCAAGCTGCTGACCGGCCGCGATGCGGCGCACAAGCGCATCGTCGAGATGCTCGACAAGGGCGAACCGCTGCCGGTCGATCTGCGTGGACGCTTCATCTACTACGTCGGCCCCGTGGACCCGGTCCGCGACGAAGTCGTCGGTCCGGCCGGCCCCACGACCGCCACGCGCATGGACAAGTTCACCGGTCAGGTGCTGGCCCAGACCGGCCTGATGGGCATGGTCGGCAAGGCCGAGCGCGGCCCGACGGCCATCGAGGCCATCCGCGAGCACCAGTCGGCCTACCTGATGGCGGTGGGCGGCGCGGCCTACCTGGTGTCGAAGGCGATCAAGGCCGCCCGCGTGGTCGGATTCGCCGACCTGGGCATGGAGGCGATCTACGAATTCCAGGTCGAGGACATGCCGGTGACCGTCGCGGTGGATTCGCGCGGTGAATCGGTGCACCAGTCCGGCCCGAAGGAATGGCAGGCACGCATCGGCAAGATCCCCGTGGTGGTCGGGTAGGGCACGGCCCGTCCAGGGGAGGGCGGGTCAGTGGGTCCCGCAGCCTCCATCGGGTTGGCCGCACGGCGTTCGGCTGACCCGGGCCTCAAAGCTGCGACTTGATCGGCAGCAGGAACTTCTCCGCGAACTTCTCGCGCGTGGGACGCTTCTCCCACAACGCATAGGTGTACTGCTTCGACTGTTTCAGGTCGGTCTCGAACACCTGCGTCATCGCCTCGGCGAAGGTGTGGTCGTAGACGTTCAGGCTGGCCTCGTCGTTGAGCTGGAAGGAGCGGATGTCGAAGTTCGTCGAGCCCACCGACACCATTTCCCTGTCCACGATCAGCAGCTTGGTGTGCAGCATGGTCGGCTGGTATTCGCTGATCTCCACGCCGGCCTTCAGCAGCGGGCCCCATTCTGCTTTCGAGGCCATCCGCACGGCGTCCGAATCGATGTGCTCGCCCGGCAGCAGGATCCGGATCCGCACGCCGCGCTTGCGGGCGGCGAGCAGGGCGCGCACGGCCAGGTCGTCGGGCACGAAATAGGACGCGGCCAGGTCGATGCTCTGCACCGAGGCGGCGATCGCCATCAGGTACATCAGGTGCATGCTCTCGCTGCCGCCGGCGGGCGAGGCGATGAACAGGTGCGCATCCATGCCGTTGACGGGTTTCAGCGCCGGGAAGTAGTCGGCGCCATTGAGGACCTGGCCGGTGGTCTTGATCCAGTTGTCGTTGAAGGCCGCCTGCATCTGGGCCACGGCCGGGCCTTCGATGCGGAAGTGCGACTCGCGCCAGTGGTCCGGGTCCTGGGCCTGTCCCATCCACTGGTCGGCGATGCCCACGCCGCCGGTGAACCCCACGCGCCCGTCCACCACCAGCAGCTTGCGGTGGGTACGGTTGTTGATGCGGCCCAGGTTGTACCAGCGCAGCGGACGGTAGTGGTACACCCGCACCCCCGCCTTCTCCATCCGCTCGATCAGGTCCTGGTCCATCTTGATGCTGCCGGCCCAGTCCACGGTGACATTGACGGCCACGCCGGCGGCGGCCCGCTCGCACAGCGCCTGGGTGAACTCCTCGCCGATCTTCCCCGACCAGTAGATATAGGTCTCGAAGGTGATCGTGCGTTGCGCGCCGCGGATGGCCTCGAGCATGGCGGGGAAGATTTCGTTCCCGTTCTGCAGCGCCTTGACCGTGTTCCCCTGGGTTATGCCGGGGCCCAGCAGGACGCCCATTTCCCGCCGGAACTGCGGGTCGGCGACCGCGTAGCGGTGTTCGATCTTGCGCTCCAGGCTTTTCTCTGGCGTCGCGAAATTCATGGCCAGGACGACGCCCAGCACTGAGATCGCCACGGCGATGACGACAGTCCATACCATTCTTTTACGGCTCCAGCGCTTGAGCATAGAGCGGGCAGGTTGGCGCGCCGCGCGCGCAGGAAGCGTGAAGCCTGAATTGCGCGCAGGCAGGATTGCACCCTGGGGTGGCGTGCCTGCCTGCGTCGGCGGGTGCCGGATCGCGAGGCGGTGTCAAGCAGGGAACGTTCAATACAGCCAGGCGATCACGAACACGCCGACCATCACGAAGGCCAGTCCCATCTTGAGCACCGTTCCCACGACGATACCCAGCCACGTACCCAGGCCCACCTTGGTCGCCTTGCCCAACTCCTGGCCGCCCACCCCGCGCAGCCAGAACAGTTCGCCGATCAGGGCGCCGACGAAGGGGCCGATGAACACCCCCACGAGCCCGAAGGCCAGCCCGGCGAAGGTGCCGATCACCGCCCCGACCAGCGCCGGCTTGCTGGCGCCCACCCGCTTGGCGCCCATCATCGTGGCCAGGAAGTCGATGCCCAGCGAGAGCAGGGTGAGCACCGCCAGGGCCGCGATCGTCCAGCCGCCGACCTCCTGGAAATCCCCGGCCCAGGCCGCCAGCAGCATGCCGGCGAAGACCAGGGGCAGGCCGGGCAGGGCCGGCAGGATCGTACCCACGATGCCGACCAGCATCATCACCACGGCCAGGACATAAAACACTGTTTCAGGCGTCATCCTCATCCCCGATTTGGTGGGCCGTTCCGGCCCCCTCCGGGCGGCTGCCCGTGTCGTTGCATTTTGACCGATCCCTTGTTACGTTGCGGGCGCTGTGTTTGCCAGGGTCACCGTGAATCGTGGCCCGATGCGGTTGATCCACCGATCGCTACATCGTTGCACCTCGCTTCCTCCTTGCGAACCAGCACACGGCATCGGCCGTGTCTCAACCAGCAACGTTCCAAGGAGCAAGTAAATGTCCCGCGAAAACGGTACCGTGAAGTGGTTCAACGACGCCAAGGGCTTCGGCTTCATCAGCCGTGAAAACGGCGAAGACGTGTTCGTGCATTTCCGCGCGATCCAGAGCCAGGGCTTCAAGAGCCTGAAGGAAGGCCAGAAGGTTTCGTTCACCGTCGTCCAGGGCCAGAAGGGCCTGCAGGCCGACGCCGTCGAGCCGATGTAATTTTGTTTCCCGGCGCGGGCTGTCCGCCGCCAGGAGAATTCGAAACCCGGCCCCGGCCGGGTTTCTTTTTGGGCGCGGATTCCATGGTGCATCGCGGAAAAACCGAACGGCCCGCCAAGGCGGGCCGTTCGGGATGTGCGGGATGCTGCCGGGGCTTTCCTGCCCCCTGGCCCCTACCTGGCATCCTGCCCGGGGCGGATCAGGCGAAGGCCTGGCTCAGGCCACGAGGACCGGCCAGGTTCTCACCAACTCGGGTCAGCGAACCCAGGCACGGCCGTTTGCGACGCGGACATAGGAACCCTCGCGGATTCCGCCCAGGTCGCTCTGGGAAACCGTCACGAAGCGCCCGTCATCCAGACGCACGGTGACGTTGTAGCTCGGGTGGTTGCCGACGTTGCGCTGGATCGCCGCGCCAGCGACGGCGCCAGCCGCGGCGCCGGCCACGGTCGCCGTGTTCTGGCGACCCTTGCTCTCGTCCTCGGCCAGCTCACGGCCCGCGGCCGCACCGACCAGACCGCCGATCACGGCCCCGGTGGCGCCACTGCGGGTGCCGGTGCCAACGGTTTCGATACGGGTGACGGTGCCGCAGTCGTAGCAGGTGGCCGTGCTGCTGCCATAGCTCGGGCTGCTGTATCCATTGCCGCTGTAGGTGGGCGAGCTGGTGCAGCCAGCGAGGGCCACACATGCGGCGGCAGCCACGCCGAGCAGCGGAAGGGAATGACGGGTAATCATGCGACGCTCCTGTGTTCGGGAAGACGTCGTGGCATGCCGCAGGGCTGCCACGCGCTGCCAACCTAGGCGGCGCGCCGTGAACTGATGATCAAATGCGAATCAGCGATTCAGCCCATGTTTCGGCGCGCGTGGACGCGCCGTATAGGGCTTGCGGGTTCTGGCATCCCGGCTGCTTGACGCAATGGGCTGGTCGCTGCATGCGGCCGCGACCACGCGCGAGGGGGCAGTCGCCTTAGGAGGCGAGCTGCACCGGAACGATCAGACGGGACGACTCAACGGAAATCCTGATGGCAGGCCTTGCAGGCCTCGCCCACCTTCTGCGCCACCACGCCCACGCCCTGGCACTGCATCGGCGGCGAGGCAAGCGCGGCGTCGAGTGTCTCCCGCAGCTTGCTCGCCGCGTCGGCGAAACGCTGGTCGTCGGCCAGGTCGGGGAAGGCTGGCTCCAGGTCGTCGGCCATGACCCGCAGCGACTTGAGATGGGGCAGCGTGTCGGTCGCCGAGCAGCGGTTGCGGGTCACGGCCTGGTCCAGTTGCTTGAGGTGCCATTGCTGCACCTGCATCACGCTGCCGTGGAAGTGGTCGCGCCGGGCGTCCCATGCGCGCATCCCCATGACCACGGCCACCACACCCAGCACCAGGCCCAGCAGGAACACGAACAGGTAGCGCGAGGCGTTGCCGCCGCGGGTGGGGGTCACGGGACTGGGGTTGCTCATGGCGGCCTCCTGGACAATGGGCGGCACCATAGCAGCGCTCGTGTCGACTTCGCCAGAAGACTGACTGGAAAGCCATTGGATGGGTCCGCGGAGCGCGTTGGTCCGGGCGCAGAGCCGCACCGACCCCTCGACCAGATGCGGCGGGCCCGGGACGGCCCCTAGGCGATCGCGCACATCGCGCAAGTAAACTAGCGCGCATGACGACCCCTGCACTGGACCCGCGCTGGAGCGAACGCTTCGGCGGCATCGACCGCCTTTATGGAACCGGCGCGCTGGTGCGCTTCGCGCACAGCCGCGTAGCCGTCATCGGCATGGGCGGGGTCGGGTCATGGGCGGTGGAAGCCCTGGCGCGCAGCGGGGTCGGCCACATGTGCCTGATCGATGCAGACGACCTGTGCGTGTCCAATACCAACCGCCAGCTCCCGGCGCTGCAAGGCCAGTACGGGCGCAACAAGGTCGACGCGATGGCCGAGCGATGCCGCGCGATCAACCCGGACATCGAGGTGGAGGCCATTGCCAGTTTCCTCACCGCCGGCAACGTGGAGGTGCTGCTGGACCGCGGCTTCGACCTGGTGATCGATGCCTGCGACAGCTTCCGGAGCAAGGTCGAGCTTGTCGCCTGGTGTCGTCGTCGCAAGCTGCCGCTGATCGTCGTGGGATCGGCCGGCGGGCGCACCGATGCGACGCTCGTCCGCGTGCGCGATCTGTCGCGCACGGAACACGACGCGATGTTGGCCTTGGTCCGCAAGAAGCTGCGCAGCGAGTTCAACTTCCCGAAAAACAAGGATCGCTATTTCGGAATCTCGGCGATCTACTCGCTGGAGAACGTGCAGTACCCGCAACCGGACGGCAGCGTCTGCGGGGTGCGACCGCAGGTCAGCGGCGAGGCTGCCCTGAAACTCGATTGCGGCGCGGGCCTGGGCGCAGCCACGCACATCACAGGCACGTTCGCCTTCGCGGCGGTGGGGCGGGCGCTCGAACTGCTGCTCAAGAAGAAGGCGTAGCCCGCCGGCGCGTCAGAGGCGGAACAGGCGCAGCGCGTTCGCCGTCGTCGCTTCGGCGACCTTCGTCTCATCGACGCCGCGAAGCTGGGCGATGGTGGCTAGAACTTCCCGCAGGTGGGCCGGCTCGTTCCGCTCGCCGCGGTGGCCTGCATTGGGCTGGTCGGGGGAATCGGTTTCCAGCAGAAGCTGTTCCAGCGGCATCGAAGCGGCGAGTCGCCGCAGGCGGTTGGCACGTTCGTAGGTCACCGGGCCGCCCAGACCGATCAGGAACCCGAGGCTCCAGAGCTGCCGAGCCTGTTCCGGACTGCCCGAAAAGCTGTGCACCACGCCGCGCAGACCGCCGATCCGACGGATCGAGCCGATCACCGCATCGACGGAACGGCGTGCATGGACGATCACCGGGAGGTCGAATTCGCGCGCGATGCGAAGTTGCGCATCAAAGTAGAACTGCTGCGCCTGGCGATCGAGCGTATCCAGGAAGAAGTCCAGGCCGCATTCGCCCACGGCGACGGGTGGTCGCATCGACGACTGTTCGTGACGGAGCCAGGTGCGCAACTGGTCCAGGTGTTCCGGACGGTGGTTGGCCAGGCAGATCGGGTGCAGGCCATAGGCCGGGTGCAGGCCCGACGCCGACGCACAGACCGCACGCAGCTTGGGCCAGCCCGCGGCGTCCACGGCCGGCACGACCTGGCGCGCCACTCCGGCCGCATGCGCACGCTCCAGCGCCGCCTCGCGGTCGGCGTCGAATTCGGCCTGGTCGAAGTGGGAGTGGCTGTCGACGAGGTCCATGCGCCGTCAGCGTCGTGAGGATCCTTCGATCACGCGGTCATCGTCCTGCCCGGCAGGGGCCGACGGGTCCTTCCTGTTCTTCCAGTTCGCCAGCCACAGGGTCGCCAATCCGAGCAGAAGCTCGTCAATCATGGGGAAGACGTCCGGGATCAGCAGGTCGACCAGGAAGAGCGCGGCGATGAGCTTGAACAGCGTCGGATGGCGCAGATTGCGGGCCCAGCCGATGAGCGGGGCAAGCAGGGGACTGGGCATGGCGACCTCCGGACCATCGATGTGTGCACGCTATCACGGTGTGAACGATCGCCTGCACGTCGTTACGATTTCGTTGCTCCGGCTGGGCACTCGTTCAGGTTGCGGGTGCTGGAATGCGCCCATCCACCCAATCCGCGGGACATCCCGCAGCAGGAGGCCCCAATGAACAAGAACATGCTCGCGGTCGCACTGGCTTCACTGCTCGTCGGCGGCGTCGCCGTTGCCGCATACAACAGCTTCCGCAGCGATGCGCCCATCGCGCCGGAGTTCACCACCGGCGCGCCGCAGGATGCCGCCGCGCTGGCGGGTGACCGTCTCGACGACGGCGCCATCCAGAGCAACCGCCTCGAATACGCCCAGGTGATCAACGTCAAGGAGATCACCGAGAAGAAGCCGCTGTACGCGACGGTAATCGGCACCGAACCGGTGCGCGAGACCAGCTCGACCTCCACCCCGCGCGAAGTGTGCGAGGACGTGGTCGTGCAGGAACGTGCGCCCGAACGCGACGGCAACGTGGGCGGCACGGTGGCCGGCGCCGTCATCGGTGGCCTGCTCGGCAACCAGATTGGCGGTGGTAACGGCAAGAAGGCGGCTACCGCAGCCGGAGCCGTGGCCGGCGGCGTGATCGGCAACCGCGTCGACCGCAACCATGTCGGCGGCCAGGTGCAGACCCGTACCGAGCGCCAGTGCAAGACGGTGTCCGATACCAGCACTTCGAGCAAGACCGTCGCCTACAACGTGACCTATCGCAATCCCGATGGCACCACCGGTTCGATGCGCACGGGCAGCAAGCCGGGCAACCAGATCCGCCTGGGCAGTGAGAACGAAGTGGTCGGTTACGACGTGACCTACCGCTATGCCGGCCAGGAGCAGACCGTGCGGATGGACGAGAAGCCGGGCGACCGCCTCCCGGTGGTCGATGGCCAGGTGGTCACCCAGACCGCCGCCGCCCCGTCGGATGACAGCCGCGGCTGAGCTTGAAACGCGTTTTCCGCATCACCCCGAGGGGCCGGTCGAACCGGCCCCTCTTCGTTTCGACGGGACGGGGCCTGCGGCTGTGTCTGAAACGACGACGCAACCGTGAAAGCGACGATCCCGTCGGCGTGGATTTGACAGTTCGCCGGAGTGCTGTTTCCGGGGTCCCGCACCGCAACACGGGCCGATACAATGGGAATCTTTCCCGCCCGCCCGAGCACGCCGATGGCCCTGCACCCCTACGACCTGTACGACGTCCGTTCCCTGCTCACCGAAGAGGAGCGTGCCGTGCAGGACGCGGTCGCGCGCTTCACCGACGAGCGCGTGCTGCCGATCATCGGCGAAGCCTTCGACGAAGGCCGTTTCCCGCGTGAACTGGTGCCGGAAATCGCCGAGATGGGCCTGCTGGGTTCCTCGCTCCCCGAGAAGTACGGTTGCGCCGGCCTCAACGCCGTCAGCTACGGCCTGATCTGCCAGGAACTGGAACGCGGCGACAGCGGCATCCGCAGCTTCGTCAGCGTCCAGTCCTCGCTGTGCATGTACCCGATCTTTGCCTACGGCACCGAAGAGCAGCGCGAGCGCTGGCTGCCGTCGATGGCGCGCGGTGAGACCATCGGCTGCTTCGGCCTGACCGAGCCGCACGGCGGGTCCGACCCGGCCAACATGAAGACCAACGCCCGCCGCGACGGTGGGGACTGGGTCCTCAACGGCTCCAAGATGTGGATCACCAACGGCAACCTCGCCGATATCGCCATCGTCTGGGCGCAGACCGATGAAGGCATCCAGGGTTTCGTGGTGGAAAAGGGCATGGCCGGTTTCGCCGCCCAGGAAATCAAGCACAAGATGAGCCTGCGCGCCTCGGTGACCAGCGCGCTCTACCTGGACAACGTCCGGGTGCCGGAGGCCAATCGCCTGCCGAACGTGAAGGGTCTCAAGGGCCCGCTGGGCTGCCTCACCCAGGCCCGCTACGGCATCACCTGGGGCCCGATCGGCGCCGCGATCGCGTGCTTGGACGAGGTCCTGGCCTACACCAAGGAGCGCATCCTGTTCGATCGCCCGGTGGCGGCCACGCAGAGCGCGCAGATCAAGATGGCCGAGATGGCACGCCGCATCACGCTCGCGCAGCTGCTGGTCGTGCAGCTTGGCCGCCTGAAGGATGCCGGTGCGATGCAGCCGGCCCAGGTGTCGCTGGCCAAGTGGAACAACTGCCGGATGGCCATCGACATCGCGCGCGAATGTCGCGACCTGCTGGGCGGCGCCGGCATCACCACCGAGCATGGCGCGATCCGCCATGCGCTCAACCTCGAATCGGTCATCACCTACGAAGGCACGGAAACCGTGCACCAGCTGGTCATCGGGCGTGAGCTGACCG
Source organism: Lysobacter solisilvae (assembly GCF_016613535.2). Taxonomy (NCBI): domain Bacteria; kingdom Pseudomonadati; phylum Pseudomonadota; class Gammaproteobacteria; order Lysobacterales; family Lysobacteraceae; genus Agrilutibacter; species Agrilutibacter solisilvae. The sequence goes on along the minus strand of NZ_CP071518.1, from coordinate 3,643,836 downwards.
GCATCAGCGCGTTCTGATGCGCCCGGCGGCGGCGCCCTGGGGTGCCGCCGCCGCGTTGAAGGTGGGCGGTGTGGGTAGCCCGTCGGCGCCACACCCGGGCAACGATGCGTTACACCCGGATGGTTGCGGGGCGTGGGGACTCGTCCCACCCTCGCCAGGTTTCCCCGATCAGGAGCAGCCCTTGTTGATCACCGAAATCCAGCTGGAAACGCCCCGCCTGATCCTGCGCCTGCCCAGGCTCGAGGACTTTCCGCGTTACGCGGAACTGTTCATGCATCCCACGGCGGCGCAGCACATCGGTGGTCCGATGCACCGCCACGAGGCCTGGCGCAAGTTCCTGCAGATGCCCGGCGCCTGGATGCTGCAGGGCTTCGGGATGTTCGCGGTGCTGGAGAAGTCCACCGGCCTGTGGGTCGGGCAGGCAGGGCCCTGGCAGCCGGACGGCTGGCCGGGCACCGAGATCGGCTACTCGTTCCACCACGATGCCTGGGGCAAGGGTTACGCCACCGAAGCCTGCGCCGCATCCATGGACTGGGCGTTCGACGTGCTGGGCTGGCACGAGGTCATCCATTCCATTTCTCCGGCCAACATCGCTTCGCAGTCCGTTGCGCGCCGCCTGGGTTCGCGCAATCGCGGTCCCGGTACGCTGCCGCCGCCGCTGGACACCCACGCAGTCGACATCTGGGGCCAGACGCGAGAAGAATGGATCGCCAATCGCCGCGGGGTGACGGCGTGATCACGGTCTATGGCTTCTCGCCCTCGGGCAACTGCCACAAGGTGCGGCTGCTGCTGGAACAACTGGGCCATCGGTACGAGTGGGTCGAGGTCCGCAGCGACGATGGCTCGACCCGCACCCCCGAATACCTGGCCAGGAACCCCAACGGCAAGGTGCCGCTGATCGAACTCGAGGACGGCCGCACGCTGGCCGAGTCCAACGCGATCCTGCACTGGCTTGCCGACACCGCCCCCGCGGGCGCTACCGAGTTCCTGCCCGCCGACCCGTGGCAGCGCGCCCAGGCGCTGGCGTGGATGTTCTTCGAGCAGTACAGCCACGAGCCCTATATCGCCGTCGCGCGCTTCATCTGCGGCTGGACGCCGATCGACTCGCCCCGTCGGCAAGACCTTCCCCGCCTGCGCGAGCGCAGCCACCAGGCACTGGCCGTGATGGAGCGCCACCTGAGCACGCGCCCCTGGTTCACCGGCGACGTGTACGGCATCGCAGACATCGCGCTGTTCGCCTACACGCATGTCGCCGACCAGGGTGGCGTCAGCCTGGAGGCCTATCCCGCCATCCGTGACTGGCTGGCCCGCGTGGTCCGCACGCCCGGCTTCGTGCCCATGCCCGAACCCGACACGGCCGCGGCTGCGCTCATCGCGCAGTCCCGCCTTCCCACATCCTGAGCTTCTCGCCGCGAGAAGCGGAGCACCGCACCGACCATGTTCGCCGCCATTCCCAACCCGATCCCCGCGCGCATGAAAGGCCTCAACCGGGCCGAGATCTGCGACGTCAACTTCAGCGAGTTCGTGAAGGCGTGGGAGGGACGCGCCGATGCCCGTCCGGCGGCCCATGAGGCCATTCTCGACGGCAGCGCACTGGACGCACAGGGCTTCCGCGAGCTGTTCGAGTCGCAGCTCGTCAGCCGCCACCTGGACCTCATGGCGCGCGTGCTGCGCGTGCAGAACAAGGTCTTCTACACGATCGGTTCCAGCGGCCACGAAGGCAACGCGATGGTCGCCCGCCTGACGCGGCATACCGACCCGGCCTTCCTCCACTACCGCTCCGGCGGTTTCATGGCCGAGCGCTTCCGCAAGCTGCCGGGCATGGACCCGGTGATGGATTCGGCGCTGTCCTTCGCGGCCAGCAAGGACGACCCGGCCTCAGGCGGCCGCCACAAGGTGTGGGGCAGCAAGCCGTTGTGGGTGCTGCCGCAGACCTCGACCATCGCCTCGCACCTGCCCAAGGCGCTCGGCACGGCCGTGGCCATCGAGGCCGGCCGCCGCCTGGGTCATGCGCTGCCGATCCCGGACGACAGCATCGCGATCTGTTCGTTCGGCGATGCCTCGGCCAACCATGCCACTGCGCAAACGGCCTTCAATGCCGCCGCGTGGACGGCTTACCAGAAGTTGCCCGCGCCGGTGCTGTTCGTGTGCGAGGACAACGGCATCGGCATTTCGGTGAAGACGCCGAGCGGGTGGATCGCCAACCGGTTCCGGCAGATGGACGGTCTGGATTATTTCTTCGCCGACGGCCTGGACTTGGCCAGCGGCTATGGCGATGTGCAGCGGGCGGTCGAGCACTGCCGCCGCACGCGCCGCCCGACCTTCCTGCACCTGAAGACCAACCGGATCATGGGCCACGCCGGCACCGACTTCGAGATCGAGTGGCGTTCGGTCGAGGAATTGTGCAACGTCGAGGCGGGGGACCCGCTGCTGCGTTCGGCCGCGATCGCCCTGGAATCGGGCCTGATGTCGAAGGATGAAGTGCTGGCGCTGTACGAAGCGACGCGGAAGAAGTGCTTCGCCGCCGCCGATGAAGCCGACCGCCGACCGAAGCTCGACCGCCTGGACGAAGTCATCGCTCCGCTGGCGCCCTATTCGCCGCAGAAGGTGCAGGCCGAGGCGCAGCGCGCCGACTATTCGGCGCGCCGCGAGGAAGTGTTCGGTGGTGAAGCCAAGCTGCCGGAGAAGCAGCCGGCGCGCCACATGGCGATCCAGATCAACAACGCGCTGCACGACACGTTCGCCAAGTACCCCGACACGCTGCTTTTCGGCGAGGACGTGGCCCAGAAGGGCGGCGTGTACACGGTCACCAAGGGCCTGCAGAAGGCCTTCGGGCCGCGCCGGGTGTTCAACACGCTGCTGGACGAGACGATGATCCTGGGCATGGCCCAGGGCTTCGCCAACATGGGCATGCTGCCCATTCCCGAGATCCAGTACCTGGCTTATTTCCACAACGCCTGCGACCAGATCCGCGGCGAAGCGGCTTCGCTGCAGTTCTTCAGCAACAACCAGTTCGCCAACCCGATGGTCGTGCGCATCGCCGGCCTGGGCTACCAGCGTGGCTTCGGCGGGCATTTCCACAACGACAACTCGATCACCGCACTGCGCGACATCCCCGGCCTGGTGGTGGGTTGTCCGTCGCGCGGTGATGACGCGGCCACCATGCTGCGCACGCTCACCGCGCTGTCGAAGGTGGACGGGCGCGTGAGCGTGTTCCTCGAGCCGATCGCGCTGTACATGACCAAGGACCTGTACGAGCCCGGCGACGGCGGCTGGCTGACGACCTATCCCGCCCCGTCCGAAGCAATGACGCTGGGCGAAGGTCGTGTGTACTTCGAAGGCCACGACGACCTGGTGATCTTCAGCTACGGCAATGGCGTGCCCATGAGCCTGCGCGCCGCCCGCAACATCGAGGCGCAGCATGGATGGAAGGTGCGCGTGGTGGACCTGCGATGGCTGGTGCCGCTCAACGCGGCCTACATCGTCGAGCAGGCCCGCAGCGCCAAGCGGATCATCATCGTCGACGAAGGCCGCCACAGCGCCGGCGTGGGCGAGGGCGTGATCACGGCGATCGCCGAGGGCGGTTTCGGATCGCGGCCGTTCCAGCGCGTCGTGGGCGTGGACACCTACACGCCGCTCGCCGGTGCCGCTTTCCTCGTCATTCCGGGCGAAGAGGACATCGTCGCGGCGGCCGGGCGCCTGGCCTGACCTGGCGCACCGCCCCGCGGCGGTGCGCGCGACACCCTCAGCGCGCCAGCCCGGCGCGCAACGGCCGTTCGCGCACGGGCGCGCCGTCGACCGTCAGCGCCTCGTGCGGATGTTCCAATGGCACGACGGCCAGCGCCAGGTGCGACGGTCCCGGCGCGGCGGCCACCAGATGGCCGAGCATGCCGTCGGGACCGTGCACGTCCGAACCTGCCGCCAGGGATACATCGGATTCGAGCAGCATCAGGCCGCGCTTCACCTTGCCCAGGAAATGCGTGCGGGCCACGATTTCTTGGCCCGGGTAGCAGCCCTTCTTCACACTGAAAGCGGCGAGCCTTTCGAGCGAGAGCTGCTGGGGCGTCCAGTGGTCGCTCTGCGAAGACGGCAGGCGGGGCAGGCCGTGCTCGAGGTCGAACGCCGCCCACGCGGCCACTTCGGCCGGATCGTGCCCGGCAGTGGACGTGCTGACGAGGCGCAGCGTCCGCGCGCCCCCATCGGCTCCCGCGTCCAGCTCCAGGCCAGCGCCGGGCGAGCCGCCCATTTGCGCACCTCGGGCCATGGCGGGCGTTGTGAAGGCTCCTTCCGCACGCAGGTCCTCGCGCACCGCGATGGTCACCTTGCTGCGGAACACGAACCGCTGCAGGGCGGCGGCAAAGGTGACCGGATCGGCGTCGGGGAGCACCAGCAGGACGTGTTCGGCTTCCACCCGCAGCAGCGCGAACAGCGCAATTACGCGTCCCTTGGGCGTCAACCAGCCGCTCCACTGCCACTGTCCGGGTGCCAGCGCGGTGAGGTCGTTCATGAACTGCGCCTGCGCGAAAGCCGCGGCATCACGCCCGGAAAGGCTCACCGCGCGGTGGTCGGGCAGGGCGAAGGCGGCGCCCGGAGACGCCTGCGGGTTGTCATGCATGGGGTCGGGACTTAAGCTTTCTCGCTGTGATGATAGGCCAATCGCCCCAGGACGCCCCGCCCGAAGACCTCACCGGTGCGCAGGCCGACGCAGGTTCCGGGCCCGTCACCCCGGCACCCCAGACGTCCTAGGGTACACACCCGCCAACGCCCCCTAAGGAGTGGGGCGGACGCGAGGGCCCCGAGCCCACCCGCTACGGCGACTGGGAAAAGAACGGCCGTTGCATCGATTTCTAGCTGCCCGATCCCAAGCTGCAACAACCACCGCCACGCGGCCTCGCCGCCCAGCTCAAGAGACCCGGCACCCCCATGGCCGATCAACCCCGCGTCCGCGAACGACCCTTGTCGCCCCACCTGCAGGTGTATCGCTGGCAGGTGCAGATGGTGACCTCGATTCTCCACCGGGCCACGGGCGTGGTCCTGGCGCTGGGCAGCCTGCTGCTGGTGTGCGCGTTCCTGTCGCTGGCCGCCGGCCCGCAGGAATGGGCGCGCTTCAGCGGCCTCGCCCGCTCGCCGCTGGGTTTCCTCGTCCTGTTCGGGTGGTCCTGGGCGCTGGCGTTCCACCTGATCAACGGCATCCGCCATCTGGTCCAGGACGCCGGCTTCGGCTACGCGATCGAGAGTTTCATCCGCAGCAGCTGGGTCTCGGTCGTGGGCAGCCTGCTGCTGACCGCGCTGATCTGGCTGGCCGCGATCCTCCAGTGGGGTGCCGCATGAGCACGAACAACAAGCGCCTGCGTGCCCCGCTGAAGGTCGCCCGCGGGCTGGGATCGGCCAAGGACGGCACGCACCACTTCGTCCTCCAGCGCATCACGGCGATCGCGCTGATCTTCCTGTCGATCTACGCCGTCGCTCTGGTGGTGTCGCTGATCGGCGACGACTACCTCGCCGTGCGCAACACCGTCGCCCGTCCGCTCAACGCCGTGCTGCTGATCGCATTCCTGGTGTCGACGTTCTGGCATTCGAAGCTGGGCATGCAGGTGATCATCGAGGACTACGTGCACACTCCGTGGTCCGCCACCGTGCTGCACCTGCTCAACATTTTCGTGAACGTCATTGCGGCACTGGCCAGCGTGCTCGCCGTCGTCCGCATTGCGCTGGGAGCGTAAGAACGTGGCTGCTGCCTACCAGATCCAGGAACACAAGTTCGACATGGTCGTCGTCGGCGCCGGTGGCGCCGGCCTGCGCGCCACCTTCGGCCTCGCGCAGAAGGGGCTCAAGACCGCCTGCATCACCAAGGTTTTCCCGACCCGCTCGCACACCGTCGCCGCGCAGGGTGGTGTCGCTGCCGCCCTGGCCAACATGGGCGAGGACGACTGGCGCTACCACTTCTTCGACACCGTGAAAGGGTCGGACTGGCTGGGCGACCAGGACGCGATCGAGTACATGTGCAAGGAAGCGATCCCCGCCATCATCGAGCTCGAGCACTACGGCGTGCCGTTCTCGCGCACGGATGACGGCAAGATCTACCAGCGCCCCTTCGGTGGCATGACCACCCGCTTCGGCGAGGGCCCGCCGGCCCAGCGCACCTGCGCCGCCGCCGACCGCACCGGCCATGCGATCCTGCATACGCTTTACCAGCAGTCGCTGGCGCATGACGCGCAGTTCTTCGTCGAATACTTCGCGCTCGACCTGATCATGGACCAGCACGGCGCCTGCCGCGGCGTGCTCGCCCTGGACATGGCCGAAGGCACGCTCCATCTGTTCCGCGCGCAGGGCACGGTGCTGGCCACCGGCGGCTACGGCCGCGCCTACTTCAGCGCGACGTCGGCGCACACCTGCACCGGCGATGGCGGCGGCATGGCGCTGCGCGCCGGCCTGGGCATGCAGGACATGGAGTTCGTGCAGTTCCACCCGACCGGCATCTACGGCGCGGGTTGCCTGATCACCGAAGGCGTCCGCGGCGAAGGCGGCATCCTGCGCAACAGCAATGGCGAGCGCTTCATGGAGCGCTACGCGCCCAGCGTGAAGGACCTCGCCCCACGTGACATGGTCAGCCGCTCGATGACCATCGAGATCCGCGAAGGCCGCGGCGTGGGCGAACACAAGGACCACATCCTGCTGGATCTGACCCACCTCGGACCGGAAGTGATCCACGAAAAGCTGCCGGGCATCGCCGAATCGGCACGGATCTTCGCCGGCGTGGACGTGGAGAAGCAGCCGATCCCGGTGATCCCGACCGTGCACTACAACATGGGCGGCATCCCGACCAACTATCACGGCGAAGTCGTGCAGCTGCGCGGTGGCGATCCCGATGCGGTCGTGCCGGGCCTGTACGCCATCGGCGAGGCGGCCTGCGTATCGGTGCACGGCGCCAACCGCCTGGGCTCGAATTCGCTGCTTGACCTGGTGGTGTTCGGTCGCGCGGTGGCCAACCGCGCCGCCGAAACGGTCCGGTCCGGTGGCGAGCACGCCAAGCTGTCAACGGACGCCTGCGATCCCGCACTCGCGCGCCTGGACCGCCTGCGCAACGCCAGCGGCGGGACGCCCACGGCGATCATCCGCGACAAGATGCAGCGCACCATGCAGGCCGATGCCGCCGTGTTCCGCACCGGCGAGACACTGGCTGAAGGTGTGGCGAAGATGCGTGAGATCCACGCCTCGTTCGGCGACGTTCGGGTCAGTGATCGTTCGCTGATCTGGAACACCGACCTGATCGAGACCTTCGAACTGTCCAACCTCCTGGACCAGGCGCTGGTGACGATCGTGTCGGCCGCCAACCGTACCGAGTCGCGCGGCGCACACGCCCGCGAGGACTACCCCGACCGCGACGACGCGAACTGGCAGAAGCACACGTTGTGCTGGCTGGACGAGGCGGGCAACGCCCGCATCGACTATCGCCCGGTGCACATGTACACGCTGACCGACGACGTCGCCGTGGTGCCGCCCAAGAAGCGCGTTTACTGATCCGGAGCGAGCACCGTGGCCGAATTCCAACTTCCCAAGAACTCGCAGATCCAGAAGGGCCGCCATTGGGCCGCGCCTGGCGCTTCGCAGCCGCGCACCTTCAAGGTCTACCGCTGGAACCCCGACGACGGCATGAATCCCCGCGTGGACACCTATGAGGTGGACATGGCGACCTGCGGTCCGATGGTCCTGGACGCGCTGATCAAGATCAAGAACGAGATCGATCCGACGCTGACCTTCCGCCGCTCCTGCCGCGAAGGGATCTGCGGTTCGTGCGCGATGAACATCGACGGCACCAACACCCTGGCCTGCACGAAGGCGATCGCGGACTGCTCGGACAAGGGGGAAGTACCGATCTACCCGCTGCCGCACATGCCGGTGGTCAAGGACCTCGTGCCGGACATGACGCACTTCTACGCGCAGTACGCGTCGATTCGTCCCTGGCTGCGCACGCAGAGCCCGACCCCGTCGGACCGCGAGCGCCTGCAGTCCCCGGCCGATCGGAAGAAGCTCGACGGCCTGTACGAATGCATCCTGTGCGCCTGCTGCTCGACCAGTTGCCCGAGCTACTGGTGGAACGGCGAGCGTTACCTCGGCCCGGCCGTGTTGCTGCAGGCCTACCGCTGGATCGTCGACTCGCGCGACGAAGACACCGGGGCGCGACTGGACGACCTGGAAGACCCCTTCAAGCTGTATCGCTGCCACACGATCATGAACTGCGCGCGGACCTGTCCGAAGGGCCTGAACCCCGCGCTGGCGATCGCTGAGATCAAGAAGCTGATGCTGGCCCGCCGCGTCTGATCCAGGCCGGACGCGCTGCGTCTGGCAGCCGCTGGCGTGCGACACGTGATCCGGGTCGGCGCAGCGCACCCGGAAGGCCGGGCTCCATGGCCTTTGAAGCGCGGCTTCGTCCAGGGATCCACGCCCGATGTCCGATCAGCAGATCTTCTACCCCGTACTGGTGATGGCCGGCCTGACTTTCGTGGTCTGGTGGCGGATGTTCTTTACCCGCGTCGGCCAGATGAAGCGCGAGCGCATCCACCCCCAGGCCGTGGCGACGTCCGCGCAGGCGGCGTCGAAGCTGACCGACAGCCGCGCGGCGGATAACTTCCGCAACCTGTTCGAACTGCCCGTGCTGTTCTACCTCGCCGTCGTGGTGGCTGCGCAGGCCGATCTGGTGACGCCGGTGACGGTTGGGCTGGCGTGGGCATTCGTGCTGATGCGCGTGCTGCACAGCTGGATCCAGTGCACCTACAACAAGGTCATGCACCGTTTCAAGGCGTACATTGCCGGCGGGGCCGCCCTGTGGACGATGTGGGGCGTCATTGCCTGGGGTCTGCTGAAGTGAGCGATGCGGACGAAGTCGAACTGAGCCGCCTGCGCTGGCGGTGCCGGCGCGGGATGCGCGAGCTCGACCAGTTGTTCGGCCGTTACCTGGATCGTGATTGGCGGCAGTCTTCCCCTGCCCAGCGGGACGTTTTCCTACGGTTGCTGGAATCCCAGGACGATAAGCTCTGGCACTGGTTCATGGGCCATGAGCGTTCCGACGATGCGCAACTCCAGGCACTGGTCGACCACATCCGCACCCTGCCGCCTTGAGCTGGGTGCGTCACGCATCCTGTGCGTGACGCTGCTGGTGTTGGGCATGCTGGCGGCGGTCTGCGTCCTGATGTCCGAGATGCCGACCTACCTGGCAGTCCCGCTGGCCGCGCTGGCGCTCATCCACGCCGCGCATTTGTCCGCCACCCAGTGGAAGCGGCCCCTGCGCCGGCTGGTGGTGCCGCATTCGGCGGCGCCCGCCACGATCGACGGAGTCGACATGGACGGGTTGCAGGTCTACTGGCGGGGTCCCCTGGCGGTGCTGGTCTGGCGGGGCCCGGACGGACGACGACACCGCCTGCACGGCTGGCCCGACACCCTGCGCCGTCCCGTGCGTCGTGAACTCCGGCTGGCCCTTGCCGCCCGGGGGCCGGCGCGGGTGCCGCGATCGGTGGCACCATAACCTTCTCGCTCCCCGGCCCCACGCATGTTCAAACCCCTACCTGTCGCCATTGGCCTGCGTTACCTCCGGGCCAAACGACGCAATGGTTTCATCTCCTTCATTTCCTTCGCATCGATTCTAGGGATCGCCCTGGGCGTGGCGGCGCTGATCACCACCCTGGCGGTGATGAGCGGTTTCCAGCGCGAGATCCGCGACCGCATGCTGCAGATGGCGGCGCATGCCACCGTCAGCGGTTACGGCGAGCCGCTGGAGAACTGGCCTCATGCGGTCGCCATCGCGACGGCCGACCCGCGCGTCGCCGGCGCGGCGCCCTACGTCGAGAAGGAGGCCCTGCTGACGGGCAGCCGCAACCAGCCTGCGATGGTGCGCGGCGTGCTGCCGGCGGAAGAGGGCCGGGTATCGGTCCTCGCCGACAAGATGGTGGAGGGCAGGCTCACTGACCTCACGCCCGGCAGTTTCAACATCGTGCTGGGCCGCGAGCTGGCGCTGTGGCTCGGGGTAGGGGTCGGCGACAGCGTGGTGGTGACGACGGCCAATTTCCGCAGCACGCCGGTGGGTGCCGTCTCGCAGCTCAAGCGCTTTACGGTCAGTGGCGTCTTCGAGGCGGGTTACAACGAATTCGACAAGGGCATGGCCATCGTCAACATGCGCGACCTGCAGAAGGTGTTGCGCATGGGCGAGGGTGCCACCGGCGTGCGGCTGAAGCTGCATGACATGGACATCGCCTTCGACGTCGCGCGGGAGCTGGCGGTCAAGCTGGGAGGCGCCTACCGCGTCAGCGACTGGGCCAGCGAGAACGCGAACATGTACCGCGCGCTGCGCATGGAAAAGACCATCATGGCGATCCTGCTGTCGCTGATCATCCTGATGGGCGCCTTCACGCTGGTGAACTCCCAGGTGATGCTGGTCACGGACAAGCAGGCCGACATCGCGATCCTGCGCACGCTCGGCCTCACGCCCCGGGGTGTGATGCAGGTGTTCATGGTGCAGGGTCTGATGATCGGCTTCATCGGAACCGTGCTGGGGGTGGTGTCGGGCATCGTGCTGACCCTCAACCTGGAGCACATCCTGCAGTTCCTCGAGCACGTCTTCGGCATCATCCTGTTGCCGCCCGAGGTCTACTACATCACCGGGCTGCCCACCGAACTTCAGCCCAGCGACGTCGTGGTGATCGCGGCCGTCGCCCTCATCATGGCCTTCCTCGCCACCATCTACCCGGCGCTGCGCGCCGCCCACACCGCTCCGGCAGAGGCGTTGCGCTATGAGTGAGGCCGTCATCCACGCCGAGGGTCTGGGCAAGACCTACGACGAAGGCAAGATGCACACGCCGGTGTTCGACAACCTTTCGCTGGCCGTGGAGCGGGGCGAGACCGTTGCCATCCTCGGCGCGTCGGGGGCGGGCAAGAGCACGCTGCTCCACCTGCTGGGCGGGCTCGATACGCCCACGCAGGGCGAGGTCTATGTCGCCGGGCAGAAGATGAGCGCGCTGTCCGACGCTGCCCGTGGCGCGCTTCGCAACAAGGCGCTGGGCTTCGTTTACCAGTTCCATCACCTCCTCCCCGAGTTCACGGCGCTGGAAAACGTGATGCTGCCCGTGCTGCTCAACGGCACCGCCGTGCCGGAAGCCACGCGCCGGGCAAAGGCCCTGCTCGAGTCGGTGAACCTGGGGCATCGCCTGGAACACAAGCCGGGTGAACTGTCCGGTGGCGAGCGTCAGCGCGCCGCCGTCGCCCGGGCCCTTGGTCAACCAGCCCGCCTGCGTGCTGGGTGACGAGCCCACCGGTAATCTCGACGAGAAGACCGCCGCCACGGTGTTCGAACTGATGCTCGCGCTCAACCGCGACCAGGGCACCAGCCTCGTGCTGGTGACCCACGCCCGCTCACTGGCCCGACGCATGGACCGTGTGCTGGAACTCCACGAAGGCCGGCTCAGGGAATTGCCGCGACAGGAGGTCTAGGCACTCATGCATACCGTGGCAAGGACGCCACCGACATCCCCTCCTGCACCGCTGCCGGCGCCGCTCGGACTGGGCGTGGCCGCGGCGCTGCTGGGCGGAGTCATGCTCGCTCTGCTGTCGCCGCGCCTGACCCCGACGTGGCTCACTGCGCCCCTGCTGCTGACCGGGCTCTGGCTCTGGAGCGGCGCACGCTGGAATCGCCGGAGGCTGATCCGCCCCGACGTTTCCCCGCGGGCAATCGGTCGCCTCGCCGGAAGTGTGACGGTGGGCTTCGCCCTGGCCAGTCTGCATGCCGCGTGGGCCCTGTCGCAGCAGTTGCCCGTGCGACGGGAAAAGGCGGAAGTCCACGTCACCGGGCACATCGTCGACCTGCCGACGCACGAACCCCGGCGGACGCGATTTCATTTTCGAGTGGACGCCAGCGGCGGGGAGCCCGCGCTGCGTGGCCGCACGCTGCGCCTGGCCTGGTACGACGAGGGTGCGCCCGGAAGGCCTGACCCCGTACGGGTGACCCTGCGGGGTGGCGAACGCTGGTCGATGTGGGTGCGTCTGCGTCCGCCGCGGGGGCTGCGCAATCCAGGCAGTCCCGATAGCGAAATGTACGCGCTGGCGGCACGCGTCGCCGCCACGGGGTACGTCCGTGCGCCGCGTCTTGCCGAGCGGATTGCGCCTGCCCGCGGCCTGGCGGCGTGGCGCGAAGCGCGATCCGAGCGCATCGCCCGCGCCGTGCCCGCGCCGTCTTCCCGCTTCGTGCGGGCGCTGGCCCTTGGCGACACGCGTGCGTTGTCTGACGCCGACTGGATCGTCCTGCGCGCCAACGGCCTCACGCATCTGATCGCGATCTCCGGCTTTCATGTCGGACTGGTCGCCGGATTCGCTGCACTGCTCGTCCGCCTGGTCTGGTGGGTCTGGGCGCCATTGGCGCGACGATGTCCGGCGCCGATAGCGGTTGCCCTGGCAGCGGTGGCGGGAGCCGGCGCGTACGCCGCGGTCGCCGGTTTCGCCCTGCCGACGCTTCGCACCGTGCTCATGATCGCGGTGGTCGCCGGTGCCCGCGCCTGGCGCCGCGCGTTGCCCGCACAGGCTGCGCTGGCGCTGGCCCTGATCGCGGTGCTGCTGGTTGATCCCTTGACGGTATTGGGCGCAGGTTTCTGGCTGAGCTTCGCCGGCGTGGCGTGGCTCCTGTGGTGCCTGCCGCGAGCTTCCGGACGCGTTCTGCACGACTTCCTGTCGGCCCAGGGCGTAGCCACCCTGGGCCTGCTTCCCCTGGGAGTGGCCTTGTTCGGCCAGGCCTCCCTTGCCGGGCCAATGGCCAACCTGCTCGCGGTTCCCTGGTGGAGTCTGGTTGTCGTGCCTTTGAGTCTGCTTGGACTCCTGGTCGATGCGGCCAGCGCCGACGCCGGCGCCGCGTCATGGCGGCTTGCCGGCATGTGTTTCGACCTGAGTTGGCCCCTGTTCGAATACCTGGCGCGCAGTGGCCTGTCGCTTTGGTGGCTGCCTGAAGCCCATGGACTGGCCTTGCCCCTGGCCCTGCTGGGCGCCTTCTGGCTGTTGCTGCCGCGCGGTGTCCCCGGCAAGGCGCTGGCGCTGCTGCTGTGGCTGCCCCTGCTCTGGCCCGATCGCGACCTCCCGCGCCGGGGCGAGGCCGAACTGGTCGTCATCGACGTGGGGCAGGGGCTCTCGGTCCTGGTTCGCACTTCGCACCATGCGCTGCTGTACGACATGGGCCCGTCGGTCCGCGACGGTTTCGATGCCGGCGAACGCGCCGTGGTGCCGGCCCTGCACGCGCTGGGCGTGCGACGCATCGACCGCGCGATCGTCAGCCATGCCGACAACGACCACGCCGGGGGCTACGGAACGGTGGCGCAGGAGATGCCCATCACCGCCACCTGGGCACCGGAAGACAGTCCGCTGCCGCCTGGAAGCCTTCGGTGCCAGGGTGGTCAGACCTGGGACTGGGACGGCGTGCGCCTGTCCTTCCTGCACCCTCCAGCGCATTTTCCCTATCTGGCCAACGAGTCCAGCTGCGTATTGCGGATCGAGACGGCACATGGCGCGGCGTTGCTGACCGGCGACATCGGCGAGGTGATCGAGCAGCGCCTCCTGCGCGCCGGCGCCTCTCAGCTGCGCGCGCGCGTCGTGGTGGTCGCCCATCACGGCAGCAACGGTTCCTCGGATCCCGGCTTCATCGCGGCCACTGGCGCCCACTACGCCCTGGTGTCCAGCGGCCATGGCAACCGCTTTGGTCATCCCCGGCCCGAAGTGGTTCGGCGCTGGCGGATCGCCGGTGCGCAGGTGACCAGCACGGCCGACGGTGGCGCGCTGCGGATCGGCCTGCGGGCGCGCGGGACGGTGCTGGAAACGCGACGCGGCGCACAGCCCCGTCTCTGGGATGCCAGCCGTTCGCCTTGAATCGACCCCGCCGCGCCCGGATATGTCGCCACCATGCGGCCCGCTACGTATGCTATCGGTCGTACTGTCCTTCACGCGGCCGCGGGCCGGGAGTTAGCGAGTGCTGGAACTGGTCAAGGCCGGCGGTTGGCCGATGATTCCGCTGCTGTTGCTGTCGGTGCTGGCGCTGACGATCGTGGTCGAACGCGCCTGGACCCTGCGCCGGCGGTCCGTGCTGCCTCCGGGCCTTGGAAAGGAAGTGCGGGCGTGGGCCTCGGGCGGCAAGCTCGACCCGGCCCACATCGAGTCCCTGCGCGCTACGTCCCCCCTGGGCGCCTTGCTGGCGGCGGCTCTGGACGTCCGGCTGCGTCCGCGCGACCAGATCCGTGAGCGGATCGAGGACGTCGGCCGGCACCTGGTGCACCGGATGGAGCGTTACCTGAACACGCTGGGCACCATTTCTGCCGCCGGGCCGCTGCTGGGCCTGTTCGGCACCGTCGTCGGCATGATCCAGATGTTCCTGGGCATCCTCGACCACGGCATCGGCGACGTGAACCAGCTGGCCGGCGGTATCGGCAAGGCCCTGGTCTGCACCGCGGCTGGCATGATCGTCGCCATTCCCGCCCTGATCGCCCATCGCTGGTTCCGGGGCCGCATCGCCGAGTACATCGTCGACATGGAGCATGAGGCCATGCAGCTGCTGGACACCATCGACCTGCGTCCTGCCTCGGCGAAAGTCTCGGCCGGCGCGCACGGCATCACGCCCCCGGTCAGCGGCGGCTGAGCGGCGGCCGGCCTTCCATGAGAATCCGCGACCACCGCAAGGACGACGAACCGGAGATCAACATGATCCCGCTGATCGACGTCATCCTGGTGCTGATCATCTTCTTCGTCGTCACCGCCACCTTCGACGCGCGTTCGGTGCTCAAGCTCGAGCTGCCGCGCGCGACGGGCGAAGACGCCAAGGACTCCTCCCGCGCGCTCAGCGTGCTCATCAATGCCGATGGCCGCTACTTCGTCGATGACCGTGAAGTCCTGCGCGACGACATCGAGTCGCTGAAGGCCACGCTGGCCGAAGTCGCTGGCAGCGACCGCAACCGCAAGGTCCTGCTGCGCGCCGACGCCCGCACCCAGCACCAGGCGGTGGTGACGGCCTACGACGCGCTCGGCCAGCTGGGCTTCCGCCAGGTCATGATCGCCACCGCCCCGGAAGTCCGGCCGCAGGGAAAAACGCAGTGACCGACCGCGTCGCGCCGTGGCTCGTCTACCGGCGACTGATCGGGTTTGCGCGGCCCTACCGCCCGCTGCTGGCGATCGCCTTCGTCGGCATGCTGGTGGAGGCCGCCGCGGGCGGCGCCTTCACCAAGCTGATGGAGCCGGTGATCAACACCACCTTCATCGACAAGGACGCCAGCCGCAGCGCGTTGTTGCCACTGGCCATCATCGGCCTGTTCGTGGTGCGCGGCATCGCGGGCTACCTGACCGACATGAACATGGGCCGCTCGGGCCGCAGCATCGCCCGCGACCTGCGTGTGCAGGTGCTGGGCAAGTACCTGCGCCTGCCGGGATCGCGGTTCGACGTCGAACCGGTGCCGGGCATGCTGGTGCGCCTGGGGTCGGACAGCGACCAGGTGGCGCAGGCCGCCATCGACGCGATGAAGGTCATGCTGCAGCAGTCCTTCCAGGTCATCGCCGCGCTGATCGTGATGCTGCTGACCAGCTGGCAGGTGACCGTGGCGATCCTGCTGATGGCGCCGCCCCTGGCCTGGATGATGGACAAGGTGGGCAAGCGTTACCGGCGCATCAGCCACCGCATCCAGGAAAGCAGCGGCAAGCTGATGCAGGCCGCCGACCAGGCCCTTTCCAACCAGCAGGAAGTGAAGGTGTACGGCGCCCAGGGCGTGGAACTGGCGCGCTACGAAAGCCAGGCCGATACCCATCTGGGCCTGAGCATGAAGGTCGAATCCACGCGCAGCATCTCGTCGGCGGTCGTGCAGTTGATGGGCTCGGTGGCCTTGGCCCTGCTGCTGTTCCTGGCTGGGCGCGAGGCGATGGCGGACCGTCTCTCCGCTGGCGGCTTCGTGGCCCTGATGATGTCGATGATGGCCATCATCCCGGCCCTGAAGCAGCTCACCAACGTGCAGGGCATGCTGCAGCGGGGCGTGGCTTCGGCCGACCGCCTGTTCGAGGTGCTCGACGCACCCGACGAGGCCGACATCGGGACGCGCGAACTCACGCGCGCACAGGGCGTGATCGAGTTCCGCGACGTCACCGCGCGCTATCCCGGCCAGACCGAGCCGGCCATCGCCGGCATCAGTTTCACCGCGCGCCCGGGCACCGTGACCGCCATCGTCGGGCGCTCCGGCAGCGGGAAGTCGTCGCTCATCAAGCTGATCCCGCGCTTCTACGACCCCGAGTCCGGTGAGATCCGGCTCGATGGGCATCCACTGCAGGAATACCGCCTGACCGACCTGCGCAGGCAGCTGGCGCTGGTCGGACAGCAGGTGATGCTGTTCGACGGTTCGGTGGCCGCCAACGTGGCCTATGGCGAGATGCAGGATGCCTCGCCCGAAGCGCTGGAGCGTGCCGTGCGCGCCGCCAACGCCATGGAGTTCGTCGAACGCCTGCCCGAAGGCCTCGACACCAGCCTGGGCACCAAGGGTGGCCGGCTGTCCGGTGGCCAGCGCCAGCGCGTGGCCATTGCCCGGGCCATGCTGAAGGACGCGCCGGTGCTGATCCTGGACGAGGCCACCGCGGCGCTCGACACCGAGTCCGAGCGGCTCGTGCAGGACGCGTTGAACCACCTCATGCCCAACCGGACCACGCTGGTGATCGCCCACCGGCTGTCGACCATCGAGCACGCCGACCAGGTGCTGGTGCTCGACCACGGGCGCATCGTCGAACGCGGCACCCACCATGAACTGCTCGCAGCCGGTGGCCTTTACGCACACCTGCACCGCATGCAGTTCCGGGAGGAATGAGCTTGTCGCGCAAGCAATGGCCGGGGTACTGGTACGGCGAAGCCCGCAGCCCGATCGGCATGCGCATGCTGGCGGCCCTGTACGCCGCGCTGACCGGCCTGCGCCGGCGCGCGTTCGCCCGCGGCTGGAAGCGCGCGCGGCATCCCGGCATCCCGGTGATCGTGGTAGGCAACATCAGCGTGGGAGGAACCGGCAAGACGCCGCTCACCATCGCCCTGGTCGAACGCCTGCGCACCGAAGGCTGGAATCCCGGTGTCGCCAGCCGCGGCTACGGCCGCGACAATCCACGCGTCCCCTTGTGGGTCGAGCGCGACAGCGCGCCCGAGCACGTGGGCGACGAACCGGCGCTGATCGCAAGCCGCACCGGCGTGAAGCTGCGCGTCGACCGTCGCCGTGCGGACGCGGCGCTGGCGCTCAAGGAGGCCGGCTGCGACATCATCGTCTGCGACGACGGCCTGCAGCATTACGCACTTGCCCGCGACGTCGAGATCGAAGTCATCGACGGCCGGCGCCGCTATGGCAATGCCGAACTCCTGCCCGCCGGACCATTGCGCGAGCCGGTGGAGCGGGCACAGCAATGCCATTTCCGCGTGGTGAACCTGGGCGGCGTGCCGGCGCCGGGGCATGTGGGCGCCGGTTTCGGCGAATGGCCGATGCGCCTGCACGGCGACCTGGCGCTGCCCCTGACTTCCGGGCGGGCGCGCCCGCTGGCTTCGTTCTCCGGGCAGCGCGTGCACGCGGTTGCCGGCATCGGCGACCCGGAGCGCTTCTTCTCGATGCTGCGCGGCCTCGGCATCGCGGTCGTGCCGCATGCCTTCGACGACCACCATCGCTACGAGGCGGCCGACTTCGAGTTCGGCAGCCGCCTGCCGGTGCTGATGACGGAGAAGGACGCGGTGAAGTGCGGCGCGCTGGCGAACGATGATTTCTACAGCGTGCCGGTGCGCGCCGAATTGCCCGAGGCGTTCTGGGTTGCACTGCTCAGCCGGGTCCAGCGAGGGTGATCGCCCGCGGGTTCTCAGCCGTGCCGGCGCGTCGCGTGCGGACAGGCGCCAACCCCAGTTGTCGCCGATTCCGCTCCATCGCTGGACCGCTTTCTCCACGACGCCATCCACGACTGCGGCATGACCGCCACCGCATGAGCGCCTCCGCATGAGCGATCACACGTCCTTTGTCGTCGCCATTCCCGCCCGCTACGCCGCCACTCGGCTGCCGGGCAAACCGATGCAGCTGCTCGCCGGCGAACCGCTCGTGTTGCACGTGGCGCGTCGCGCGCTGGCGGCAGGCGCCACCGAAGTCTGGGTGGCGGCGGACGACTCGCGCATCGCGGACGCACTGGAGGGCAGTGGCGTACGGATTGCGATGACCTCGGCCTCGCACGCCTCCGGCACGGACCGCCTCGCCGAGTGCGCGCGCATCGCCGGCTGGGACGCCCACACCGTCGTGGTCAACCTGCAGGGCGACGAGCCTTTCGCCCCGGCCCAGGGGATTCGCGCCGTGGCCGACCTGCTCGTGCGCAGCGGCGCCGACATGGCCACGCTGGCCGCACCCATCGACGACGCCGCGACCCTGTTCGATCCCAATGCCGTGAAGCTGGTACAGGGCCACAACGGGGACGCGCTTTATTTCAGCCGGGCACCGTTGCCCTGGCCGCGCGACGCGTTCGCGGACGATCGCACCCGGTTGCCCACCGGCGGCCACTGGTGGCGGCATATCGGCATCTATGCCTATCGCGCGGGTTTCCTGCAGCAGTTCGCCGCGATGCCGCCGGGACGGCTCGAGCAGGTCGAATCCCTGGAACAGCTGCGCGTCCTGGAGGCCGGATATCGCATTGCCGTCGCCGCCACGCCGGAGCCGTTCCCGCCTGGCGTGGATACGCCCGAGGACCTTGCGCGGGCGCAGGCGCGCATGGCGGCCCAAGGCTGAAGCCCGGCGCGCAGGCCGTCGCGTGGGGACTGAACAAGGCGCCTGAACAAGTGTCCCGGCCTGCGTCGCCGCGAGTGCCCCGTGCTGGCGATCCCGCCTCCGCACCGGTCGCCGCCTTGCCCTGACGCATAATCGGCCCCAGTTCTCCCAGTCCTTTTTACGCGTCCGATCCGCGCCCCGATGACCGCAAAACCGCCCGCCTTCGACGGCAAGGCCTTCGTCAAGGGCCTGAACACCGCGCCCGGCGTGTACCGGATGATCGCGGCCGACGAGGGCGTGCTGTACGTCGGCAAGGCCGGCGCGCTGAAGAACCGCGTGGCCAGCTACTTCAACGCCACGCCGAAGTCGCCGCGGATCATGACCATGCTGGCGCAGGTCGCGCGCATGGAGGTGACGGTCACGCGCACCGAGACCGAGGCGCTGCTGCTCGAGAACCAGCTCATCAAGTCGCTCAAGCCGCGCTACAACGTGCTGCTGCGCGACGACAAGAGTTACCCCTACGTGCTGCTGACCAACGAGGACTGGCCGCGGATCGCGATGCACCGGGGCCCGCGCGCGGTGCCTGGCCGCTACTTCGGCCCGTACGCGAGCGTCGGCGCCGTGCGCGAGACGCTCAACCTGATGCACAAGCTGTTCCGCCTGCGCAGCTGCGAGGACAGCGTCTTCCGCAACCGTTCGCGGCCCTGCCTGCAGCACCAGATCGGTCGTTGCAGCGCCCCCTGCGTGAATCTGGTCTTCGCCGACGAATACGCCGAAAGCGTGCGGCGGGCCGGCCTGTTCCTCGACGGTCGCAGCGATGAACTCAGCCAGGAACTCGGCGCCGCCATGGAAGCGGCCAGCGGGCGGCTGGACTTCGAGGAAGCCGCGCGCCTGCGCGACCTCATGCAGTCCATCCGCAGCCTGCAGGCACGCCAGTACGTCGACGGACGCGCCGCCGATCTGGACGTGCTGGCCATCGCCATGCAGGACGCGGCGGCCTGCGTACTGCTGCTGGCCTTCCGCGACGGCCGCAACCTGGGCACGCGCGCCTTCTTTCCCAGGACCGGCGGCAGCACCGACGCAGCCGAGGTCCTGGCGGCCTTCGTATCCCAGTACTACGCCGAACAGGCCGCGCCGCGCGAGATTGTGATCGACCGCGACATCCCCGATCGCGAACTCATCGAACAGGCCCTCTCGGCCACCGGCGAACGCAAGGTGCAGATCCGCACCAGCGTGCGCGGCGAACGAGCCGGCTATCTCGACCTGGCCCGCCGCAACGCCGAACTGTCCCTGGCCAGCGAACGTACCAGCCACGCCGCGCAGCTGGCCCGCGCACAAGGCCTGCGTGACCTGCTCGGGCTGCCGGCGCTGCCGGCGCGCATCGAATGCTTCGACATCAGCCACACGATGGGGGAGGCCACCGTGGCCTCCTGCGTCGTGTTCGACAGCGAAGGGCCGGTGCGCGGTCAGTACCGGCGCTACAACATCACCGGCATCGTGCCCGGGGACGACTACGCGGCCATGCACCAGGCGATCGAACGCCGGTTCCGGCGCGCCGTGGAGGAGCAGACCGTCCTGCCGGACGTGCTGCTCATCGACGGCGGGGCGGGGCAGGTTGCCAAGGCACGCGCCGCCCTGGCCGACCTGGGAGTGGATGGCGTGGCCCTGGTCGGCGTCGCCAAGGGGCCGGAGCGCAGGCCCGGCGAGGAAGAATTGCTCCTTCCCGACGGCCGGACCCTGCATCCGGGCCCCCAGTCGCCGGCCCTGCAGCTGGTCCAGCAGGTTCGTGACGAAGCGCACCGTTTTGCCATTACCGGCCACCGGGGCCGTCGCCAGAAGGCGCGCAGCACCAGTAGGCTGGAGGACATCCCGGGTATCGGCCCGCGGCGCCGTGCCGCGCTGCTGCGCCATTTCGGTGGCCTGGGCGGGCTCAAGGCGGCGGGGGTGGAGGAGATCGCGCGGGTGGACGGCGTCAACGAGGCGCTGGCCGCACGCATCTATGCGACCCTGCACGGGCTGCAAACGTAAGAGAACCTGCGCGAATGAAGTTGACCGTCCCGACCCTGCTCACCCTGCTGCGGATCCTGCTGATCCCCGTGCTGGTGCTGGTGTTCTACCTTCCCAACAACTGGACCAACTTCGCGGCCGCGTTCGTCTTCGTCCTGGCGTCGGTCACCGACTGGCTCGATGGCTGGATCGCCCGCCGCTACGACCAGTCCTCGGCGTTCGGCGCCTTCCTGGACCCCGTCGCCGACAAGCTGATGGTGGCCGTGGCGCTGCTGCTGATCGTCCAGAAGCACCCGACGCCCTGGATGGCGCTGTGGGCGGCGGTGATCATCGGCCGCGAGATCGCCGTGTCGGCTTTGCGCGAGTGGATGGCTGAACTGGGCCAGCGGGCCCGGGTGAAAGTGGCCAGCATCGGCAAGATCAAGACCATCGTGCAGATGGTGGCGCTGGCCTTCCTGCTGTACTTCGAGCCGTTGCTGCTGCGGTGGTCGGGCGGGGTCATCCGGATCCCCGTGTTCACCATCGGCGAATGGCTTCTCGCGGCCGCCGCGCTGCTGACCCTGTGGTCCGGTCTGGCCTACCTGCATGCGGCCTGGCCGACCCTGAGGGAAGATTCACGAAACAGTTGACACCAAAAAATTCATGCCTAAAATGTCGGTTCCTCTGCGGGAATAGCTCAGTTGGTAGAGCACGACCTTGCCAAGGTCGGGGTCGCGAGTTCGAGTCTCGTTTCCCGCTCCAAGTTTCAGACGAAGCCCCGCTCGCGGGGCTTCGTTTTTTTCATCAGCCGCGAGCTTGTCTGCGATCAGGATTCTTTGCGATCGAGCTGCTTTGCGAAATGGTTCGCGCGCTGTCAGAATCGAAAACGTCATCCGGCCGGGTGGCAGAGTGGTTATGCAGCGGACTGCAAATCCGCGTACGCCGGTTCAATTCCGACCTCGGCCTCCAGATTGAAACCCCGCTCCGGCGGGGTTTTTTTTGTCCGTTATCCATCCCGGTTTGTGCCAGTTCGGCGATCCGGCTGCACAGGGAATCGGACCGGATGCGACCTGGCAGTGGCGCCGGGTGTCCTGTTTCCCGCTCAGGTGACGAACGACTGCGTCCCGCGTGCCGGCCAGTGGGCGGGCGTGCCCGCCTGCGTGCTGCCCATGTCCAGCGTCGAGAGCCGCCGGCGATCCCCAGATGGGCCGGATGTGTCGATGCAACCAGCGTGTGCCGTCGCCGCGCGTCCCGTCGCCGTCCCCGCAACGCATCACCACTCCTCCAGGTCCGCCGGACCTGGTGGCTGCCGCATCTGCGCGGTCGCCACAGCTCGTGCTGGTGATTCCACCAGCCTTGGGCGCCCCAGGACTCCTCGGCCTGGCAATGGACGACTCGTGCGGCGCCACGCCCTCCGAAGAATCACGCGCTAGCCCGGCCATGGGGCGAGGCATCGCACGAACGGTGCCAGCCTGGCGCAGCCCTGGCGTCCCCATGCCCTGCTCCCCCCGCGGCCGCCCATCGGCATCTGGATATTTCTGCGCAGCCATCGAACGCGCCGTCGATCGCCGGTGACGCGCGCACGCGGATTTCAGCGCCACGGGCTGTGCGCATAGGGCCAAGGGCCAATTGTGGGCTGCGCGTGAAGGGGGCTAGCGTCGAGGTCACGCCAATGCCGCGCGTGGAGACCCTTTGCGTGGTCCGCGTGGCATCGCGTCGGCGATCCCCTCACACCGCCCGCCGAACGGTACTCCAGGAGCGCTCCATGAACGACGTAGCCGAATCCAAGGGCATGGAACTGACCAGTGTCTTCGCTGCCGCCTCCGCCCGCGCGGACCAGTGGCGCCATCTCAATGCCCTGGCGCGTGCCTGGGCCGGGGCGGGCGGGCAGGGCGCCCGAGCCACGAAGCTCCGCGACCAGTGCGGGCGGCTGATGCAATCCATCAACCGGTTCGAATACTGCTGGGCCTATCCCGGCGCCCGCCTGCTGGAAGCCATCCGCGCGGCGCACGCCGGCGGCGATGCGGCGGCGTTCGCCCGTCTGGTGCAGAAGGTTTCCGGCGCGATGCTCTCGGGTGACTACCGGCAGCACGAATCGGCCTGGCAGGCAGGCGCCGAGAGCGAGGTCAGCCTGCTCGACGCGCTGCCGCCGGATGCCGATGGTGGCGCGCAGGCGCGACCGTACTTCGAAGTGCTGGTGGTGACGCCGACCGATCCTGCGAGCTGGCAGCGCTCCTCCGACGACATGCGCCGCATGCGGCGCAGCGATGACCAGTTCCTGTACGCGCCGGTGCACGTGGGCTCGTTCGAGGACGCGGCGCTTGCGGCCATGCTCAACAGCTCGCTGCAGGCGGTCGTGATCGTGGATGGTTTCGGCTACGACTCGGCCCATGCCATCCCCGACATGAAGGCCTTCCTGGCGCGCTACTTCGACGTGGACCGCGACGACATCGAGCCCGGAAGGCTCGCGACCAAGCTGGCGCACGCCATCAAGCTGGCCCGGCCCGAACTCGACCTCTACCTGCTGTCCGACCGTTCGCCGGAGAAGCTGGCAGGCAGTGAGGAAGCCGCCCCCATCCGCCGGCTGTTCCATCACGTCGAGGAACCGATGGAGCTGCACCTGGCGCTGCTGGAAGGCATACGCGACCGTTACGAGACGCCGTACTTCGACAACCTCAAGAAGTACGCGCTGCGTCCGATCGGTACCTTCCACGCGTTGCCCATCGCGCGTGGCAAGTCGGTGTTCTCCTCGAACTGGATCCGGGACATGGGCCAGTTCTACGGCTCGAACATCCTGTTCGCCGAGTCGTCGGCGACGACCGGCGGGCTGGACAGCCTGCTGGAGCCCACCGGCAACATCAAGCGCGCGCAGGAGGCCACCGCGCGCGCATTCGGCGCCAAGCGGGCCTATTTCGGCACCAATGGCACCTCGACCTCGAACAAGATCGTGGTCCAGGCGATCTGCAAGCCCGGCGACATCGTGGTCGTCGACCGCAACTGCCACAAGTCGCACCACTACGGCTTCGTGCTGAGCGGCGCGCAACCCTACTACGTGGAGGCGTTCCCGCTCACGCAGTACTCGATGTACGGCGCCGTGCCGCTGCGCACGATCAAGCACGCACTGCTCCAGTGCAAGGCCGAAGGCAAGCTCGACCGGGTCAAGGTCATCGACATGACCAACTGCACCTTCGATGGCCACATGTACAACCCGCGGCGGGTGATGGAGGAATGCCTGGGCATCAAGCCCGACCTGGTGTTCCTGTGGGACGAGGCGTGGTTCGGCTTCGCGCGCTTCAATCCGCTGCACCGCCGTCGCACCGCGATGGGCGCGGCGGCCGCGCTGACCGCCCGTTATCGCAGCAAGGCCTATCGCGATGAATACGCGAAGTGGAAGGAGGCCAATGCCGGCGGTGAACTCGACCCCAAGGATGCCTCTCTGCTCGACAAGCGCCTGATGCCCGACCCCGACAAGGTCCGCATCCGCGTCTACCAGACCAACTCGACCCACAAGTCGATGTCGGCGTTCCGCCAGGGTTCGATGATGCTGATCTGGGACGAGGACTTCCACCATGTCGAGGGCACGTTCCAGGAGGCGTTCCTGGCGCACACCTCGACTTCTCCGAACCTGCAGCTGATCGCATCGCTCGACCTGGCGCGCCGGCAGATGGAGCTGGAAGGCTACGCCATGACGATGCAGATGACCGACCTGGCCATCCGCATCCGCCAGGCGATCAACACCCATCCGCTGATCTCGAAGTACTTCCGCGTCGCGACGCCGGAAGAAATGATCCCGGCCGAGTTCCGCGAGTCGGGCATCAAGGACTACGGCGAACCCAATGCGACCTGGGACCAGATCATCGATGCCTGGGACCGTGACGAATTCGCACTCGACCCCACCCGCCTGACGCTGATCTGCGGGGCCGCGGGCTTCGACGGCACGCAGCTCAAGGGCATGCTGGCCGAGCGCTTCGACATCCAGATCAACAAGACCTCGCGCAACAGCGTGCTGGTTCAGACCAACATCAACAACACGCACAGCGATGCCGCGCTGCTGATCAAGGCGCTGGCCGACCTGTCGTCCGAGATTGATTCCCGCCTGTCCCAGCATGACTCGGCGGCCCAGGCGGTCTTCGACGCGCGGGTGAAGTCGCTGATGGTCGACGTGCCGGACCTGCCGAACTTCAGCCGCTTCAACGACGCCTTCCGCGAGGATCCCCGGTCGGGCAGCAACGAAGGCCACATGCGGCCGGCGTTCTTCATGGCCTACGACGAGGCCAACTGCGAGTTCATCAAGCTCGCCAGCAATGACATCGACAAGCGCCTGGCCGACGGTCCGGACATGGTGTCGGCCAATTTCGTGATCCCGTATCCGCCCGGCTTCCCGATCATGGTGCCGGGGCAGGTGATCACCGCCGACACGATCACCTACATGCGCAAGCTCGACGTCAAGGAGATCCACGGCTACCAGGCCGCGCAGGGTCTCAAGCTGCTCAAGCCTTCGACCTTGACCACCAGCAAGGCCTCGTCCACTCACTGAAAGACCACGCACCGTCAACATGCGGAGGCTGCCATGCAAGCGTTCTTCACGTTCCTGCAGGAAAACCCCTACATCCTGCTGTTCTTCACGGTAGGCATGGCGGTCTGGGTCGGCAAGTTCTCGATCAAGGGCTATGGCCTGGGCATGGTGGCCGCGGCGGTCGTCGTCGGCGCGGCGCTGGCGACTTGGGCGTCGACCTACGGCGTCAAGCTGCAGCTCGACAACTTTGCCAAGTCGCTCTTCTATTACCTCTTCATGTATGGCGTCGGGCTGCGTGTCGGACCGGCGTTCTTCAACAGCCTGAAGAAGGACGGCATCACCTTCACCATCCTTGCGGTCATCTGCTCGGTGCTGGGTCTGGCCCTGGTCGTGATCATGACCAAGGTCTTCGCGCTGCCGCCAGGCTCGGCCGGCGGCATCTTGGCCGGTTCGCAGACGATGTCCGCGGCGATCGGCACGGCCGAGATGGCGGTGGAGCAGGGCGCCTACAAGATTCCTGCCGGCGGCACTGCCGAGCAGGTCTCGGGCATGATCGCGCTGGGTTACGGCGTGACCTACATCTGGGGCACGGTCGGCATCATCCTGATCTGCAAGTACCTGCCCCGCTGGTGGGGCGTGGATGCGCGCAAGGCGGCCAAGGAGTACGAGCTCGAGCACGGCGTCCAGAACGTCGACGACGCAGCGCTCAGCGGCTATCGCGCCGGCGGCCTGCGGGCCTATCGGCTCGACAACCCGGCGTCGGCCGGAAAGAGCATTTCCCAGTTCCGTCAGACCTACCCGCAATACCGCATCGTCAACGTGATGCGCGGCG
Source organism: Lysobacter solisilvae (assembly GCF_016613535.2). Taxonomy (NCBI): domain Bacteria; kingdom Pseudomonadati; phylum Pseudomonadota; class Gammaproteobacteria; order Lysobacterales; family Lysobacteraceae; genus Agrilutibacter; species Agrilutibacter solisilvae. The sequence continues at coordinate 3,617,744 of NZ_CP071518.1, read as the reverse complement.
ATGAAGTGCTGGGGGCCGCGCCGGACGTGGTCCTTCGGCAAGGCGATCTCGTCGCCCTCGGCGGTCGCCTGGAAGACCTCACCGCCAACCTGGGGCTGCTGGGCGAGGAAGTGCCCAACGCCAAGGTGCTGAGCATCCCGCTGGACCAGGCCGAGATCCTGCTCACCAACAAGGACTTCGATGAGAAGCCGCTCAAGTCGCTGGGTGCAACCGATGTGGGCGGGCAGATCGGGCTGAGCCGCATCGAGCGCTCGGGCGAGGTGCTGCCCCTGGGTACCGAGGTGGCGCTCAAGCGCTTCGATGTCCTGTACGTCACCGGCCTCAAGAGCGCCGTGGACAAGGCGGGCGAGGTGCTGGGCAAGATCGCGCGCCCAAGCACATCGACCGACCTGCTCACGCTGTCGGCGGGCATGGTGATCGGCTTGCTGATCGGCAAGATCACCGTGCCGGTGGGGGACTTCTCGGTGGGCCTGGGCAATGCAGGCGGCCTGCTGTTGTCGGGCATCCTGGTGTCGTCGATCGTGTCGCGCCTGCGCTTCTTCGGCAGCACGCCGAACGCGGCCCGCAACATTCTCGAGGATCTGGGCCTGGTGACCTTCATCGCGATCGTCGGCATCAACGCCGGTGCCACGCTGCTGGAGCAGCTGACCGGCGCCATCGCGGTCAAGATCTTCGTGGCCGGCTTTGTCGCCAGCACGATTCCGCCGTTCGTGACCCTGGGCCATCGGCTACCACATCTTCAAGATCAATCCCGCGGTTCTCATGGGCGGCGTCGCGGGCTCGCGCTCGCACTCCGGCCCGGCGCGCGAGGCCTCCAAGGAGATCGGCAGCAGCGTGCCGTGGGTGGGTTTCCCGGTCGGTTACGCGGTCTCGGGTGTGCTGTACACCGTATTTGGCTACTTCGCGATGTTGCTTTCCCAGTAAGCCCCGCAACCAGGGCGCCAGGAGGTCACATGGACGCAGTCAGCAGGGTTGATGATTCGCGGCGCCGCCCCGGCGTCCGGCTTTCACTGGCGCTTGCGTGCATGGCGTACCTGGCCTCGATGCCGGCGCGGGCCCAACAGCCCGCGCCGCCGGCGGCGCCGGCTTCTTCGACGTGGCCAGCCGCGACGGCGGCCCCGGCCGCATTGGATGCGTGGCTGGTCCCGAAGGCGCAGGCCCCGCAACCGGCTACTCAGGTGGCGCAGGCGACCCCGTCCTCCCAAACGCCGCCACCGGTGAAGGAAGAGGATGAGGAAGCCGCCGCGCCGGTCGATGCCGCGCTCAGTTCGACCGAGCAGGGGCAGACGCCGCTGGACGAAAGCTTCGGACCACGTTCGCACGCCGAGTGGGTGCGCGAGACCCGCCGGCAGGCATGGGCGGACACCGAGTTGAAGGCGCAGCTGCGCACCTACTACCTGGATCGCGAGAAATACGACGATTCCGAGAGCGAGGCCTGGGCCATCGGCGGATCGCTGGGCTTCAAGACCGGCTATTTCCGCGACATCTTTTCCATCGGCGCCACCGTGTACACCTCGCAGAAGCTGGACGGTCCCGATGACAAGGACGGCACCCTGCTGCTGGCGCCCGGCCAGGAAGGCTACACGGTGCTGGGCGAGCTCTACGGCGAGTTCAAGTTCAATGACCAGATCAAGGCGACCGTGGGCGCGCGCGGCATCGACACGCCTTTCATCAACCGCAACGACTCGCGGATGACGCCCAACACCTTCCTGCTGGCGCTCGTGCAGGGCCAGCATGGCAACGGCACCGACCAGAGCCAGTGGCGTTGGGGCGCGGCCTATGTCGACAAGATCAAGGAACGCAATTCCGACGAGTTCGTCTCGATGTCGGACGACGCCGGTGCACCCGACGACGTCGACCACGGCGTGTTCGCGGCCGGCGTGAACTACAAGCTGGGCGAGCTGTCGATCGGCGCCATCAACTATTACAGCGACGACATCATCAACATCTTCTATACCGAGGCCAAGTACGGCTTCTCGTTGACCGACACCATGAAGCTTCGCTTCGGGCTGCAGTTCACCGACCAGCAGAGCGTCGGCGACGAGCTGCTCACCGGCACCGACTTCTCGGCGCACCAGTGGGGCCTGAAGTCCGAGCTGGCATGGGCCAGCACGCTGCTCACCGTGGCCTACACCAGCGCCAACGGCGATGCGGACATGCGTGGCCCCTGGAGCGGCTATCCCGGGTACACCAGCGTCCAGGTCGAGGATTTCAACCGCGACGGCGAGGATGCCTGGCTGGTGCGACTGGGCTACACGCCCAAGTGGATGGACGGGCTGAGCATGTACGCGCTGCACGTCACCGGCAGCGATCCCGACTCGCCGACGGCATTCGAGCGCGACGAGACCGACTTCAACGTCCAGTGGGCGCCGACGGAAGGCGCGCTCAAGGGCTTGATGGTCCGGCTGCGCTATGCGCGCGTCGACCAGGACAACCCGGCGGATGCAAGCGACCTCAGCGACTTCCGCGTGATGGTCTACTACGACCTGGCGCAATAGCGCAGGTCGCCGGTCCGGCACGTCGGCTGGCTGCGGTCAGGGCGCCGGCACCTGCTGCAGCGCGCCGAAGCGGCGCCGGTACTGGGACGGCGTCAGCCCCATGCGCCTGGCGAACAGCCGGCTGAAATAGCCCGCATCCCCGTAGCCGCAACCGCCTGCGATGGCCTCGATCGGCCAGGCGGACGTTTCCAGTTGCTGCCTGGCTTGCTCGAGGCGCAGCGTGTGCACGTATTCCAGCGGCGTCATGCCGGTGGCCTTGTGGAAGCGTCGCTCGAACGAACGCTCGGGCAGCCCGCTGTGCGCCGCCATCGCCGCGACCGGACGGGGCACGTCGTAGTGTTGCGCGATCCAGGCCTGCACCTGGCCGATCAGCGCATCGTCCTGCTGGCGCGCGTGGCCCGAGCTGGCGAAGGGCTGCCGGCCCACGCCGCGCCAATCGATAAGGTTCAGTCGCGCAACCCGCATGGCCGCATCGACGTCGAGCAACCGCGCGATCAGCAACAACGCCATGTCCATCCATGTCGCCCCGCCGCCCGACATCACCAGCCGCTGTCCTTCGCCGGCGACCACCAGCGCCTTTTGCGACTGCAGCCGCACGCGCGGGTAACGCTTCTGCATCCGCTCGCAGCAGGTCCAGTGCGTCGTGGCAGGCTGGCCATCGAGCAGGCCGGCCTCGGCCAGCAGCACGGCCCCGGAGCCGGCCGCGGCGAGGGTGGCGCCCTGCGCGTATCCGCGCCGCAGCCAGTCCACTTCGTCTCCAAGCAACCCGCCCAGCCGGCCCAGGTCCTGCGGTACGACCAGTTCCGGGATGCAGACCAGATCCGGGTCCGGGAAGTCGGCGAAGCTGCCGTCCGGCGTGAGCCGCACGCCATGGGCCATCGTGGTCGGTTCACCATCGCGGGAGAGGATGCGCGGACGCAGCGGGCCCGCAGCCGGCGTGCCTTTGACGGAGGGCTCGCCGTCCTGCCCGGCGCTCGCCAGCAGGTCGAACATGCCGTACAGCGCGGATGCGCCTGCCTCGGGGCAGGCCAGGATGGCGATCACGAGCGGGGCAGGGCCTGTGCGCACGGGCGGAGTGGATCGCGTGGCGGAATTGCCCGGTTTCTTGCGGAAACGGCTTTGTTCCCGGCGCGCGGCCACGCGGCACGCTGCGGCACAATGGGTGCCCCCGCCGTCGAGTCGTCCCATGTCCACCGCACCCGCGTGTCCGCAATGCACCCTCGAAAACACCTGGCAGGATGGCGATCAGTTCGTCTGCGGTGATTGCGGCCACGAGTGGCCCGTCCAGGCCGTGGCGGCCTACGGCCAAACCGTGCGCGACAGCAACGGCAACGTGCTCGCCGCAGGCGACACCGTGGTGGTGATCAAGGACCTGAAAGTCAAAGGCTCCTCCATCGTGCTCAAACAGGGCACGGTGATCCGAAACATCCGGCTGGTCGAGGACGATGCCGAACACATCGAAGGCCATTCGGACAAGATCAAGGGGCTGGTCCTGAAGACCTGCTTCCTGCGCAAGGCCTGAGGGCCCAGGTCATGGGTGTCCGACGCGGTCCGAGTCGCCTTGGGCTCCGGTCGCGGCGACGAATTCAGGTGCTTGGCGGCGTCGCCGGCCTGAATGGGGAATCCCTCAAGTCCCCAAGCCCTGCGCCGATATCGATTCGAGCCTTCCGCGGGCAGGAGTGACCGCAGGAAGGCCCCGAGGCGAAGGTGGCGCGACCGGCATGAGGCTGCAGCGCCACGCTTCGTCCGGAACCCAACCGTCGCGCAGCGCGACCTGGCTCGTCCGTATCTGAACGACGCGCGCCATCCGGGGATGGCATCGGGTGGCCGCTTCGCGTACAGTTCGCCGGTTCCGCGCACGGCTGATCCGTTTTCCTAGGTAAGCCCGCCGCTCCGATCCCGGCCCACGTGCCGCTGGTCCCGCGGCCCATATCCCGTACGACTTTCGTCGCGCAGACACGGTTCCGGAGCTTCCGGGGCCGTCCAATCAGAACACTCGCAGCGCGGTTCCAAGGAAAGCTTCGAGTTCGCAGTCGTCCGTCGACTGCGTATCCTCACGGAGCTACAAATGTCCTTTGAATCGCTCGGGCTTGCGCCCGCGTTGCTGCGCGCGCTTGCCGAAAGCAACTACAACACCCCCACGCCGATCCAGGCCGAAGCCATTCCGCTGGCCATGGCCGGGCACGACGTGCTCGGCGGCGCCCAGACCGGTACCGGCAAGACCGCCGCGTTCGGCCTGCCGCTGCTCAACCGCCTGTCCAAGGCCACGCCGCCCAACGGCCCGCGCAAGCCGCGCGCGCTGATCCTGGCGCCGACGCGTGAGCTGGCCATGCAGGTCTGCGACAGCCTGCGCGGCTTCTCGCGCCACCTGCGCCTGAGCATCACCGCCATCTACGGCGGCGCCGGCATGCAGCCGCAGATCGACCAGTTCCGCCGCGGCGTCGACGTCCTCGTCGCGTGCCCCGGCCGCCTGATCGACCACCTCGAGCGCGGCACCGTCAAGCTGGATGGCGTCGAGATCCTCGTGCTCGATGAAGCCGACCGCATGCTCGACATGGGCTTCCTGCCGGCCATCAAGCGCGTGCTGGGCAAGCTGCCGGCGCAGCGCCAGACGCTGCTGTTCTCGGCCACGTTCGAGGCGCAGATCAAGTCGCTGGCCCTGGAGTTCATGCGCGACCCGCGCCAGGTGCAGATCGCCTCGCAGAACGCCATCGCCGACACCATCGTGCACCGCGCCCATCCGGTGGATGCCTCGCGCAAGCGCGAGCTGCTGACCCAGATCCTGGCTTCGCGCCACACCGAACAGGTGCTGGTCTTCGGCAAGACCAAGCATGGCTGCAACCGCCTGGCCGAACAGCTGGAAGCCTCCGGCCTGCAGGCCGTGGCGATCCACGGCAACAAGAGCCAGGCGCAGCGCCAGAAGGCACTCTCGCAGTTCAAGGCGGGCAAGGCGCGGGTGCTGGTCGCGACCGACGTCGCCGCGCGCGGCCTGGACATCACCAACCTCCCGCTGGTCATCAACTACGACCTGCCGATGGTTGCCGAGGATTACGTGCACCGCATCGGCCGCACCGGCCGCAACGGCGCGCAGGGTGAAGCCCTGTCGCTGGTGTCGCCGGACGAAGCCGCGCTGCTGCGCCAGATCCAGCGCCTGCTGAAGGCCGAAGTGAAGCTGGACGTCGTCGCCGGTTTCGAGCCCAGCCGTCCGCTGCAGATCGAAACGGCGAAGATGCCGCCGCGTGGCGGCCAGCCCAGCCGCGGCCATCGTCCGCATGGCAAGCCGGCGCCCCGCCATGCCCACGCCGGTCCCAAGCAGCACCGGGGTGGCCAGAGCGCCAAGCCCGGCGCCCGCCGCGACCAGCGCGCCTGATCGAGAGCGGTTGAATCGGAGCGGTTGATCCGGAGCGTTTGATCCGGAGCGGTTGATCCAGATCGGTGTGATCCAGAGCAGTTGATCCACCCCGGCACCGGGCGCGCCTGCGCCCGGTGTCAGCTCACCGCCGGCCGGCGTTCGCGTTTGCGTGCGTACATCCCCGCATCGGCCATGTCGAGCAGGGTATCGAGCGCATCGCTGTCATCCGGATACAGCGCCATGCCGACGCTGGCCTCCACCGCGATCGTGGCCTGTCGGAACTCGAAGGGTCCACACACGCGCTCGCCGACGCGAGCCACATGCGTGGTCAGGGCCTCGCGGTCCGGGATCCGGACCAGCAGCACGGCGAATTCGTCACCACCCAGGCGCGCGACCAGGTCGTCCGTCCGCGTCGCTTCCCGCAATCGCCGCGCCAGTTCGCACAGCGCGGCATCGCCGCAGCGATGGCCATGGCAGTCGTTGATCGGCTTGAGTCCGTCCATGTCGACGCTGAGCACCGCCAGCCGTTGCCGCTGGCGTTGCGCCAGCGCCATGCAGTGGCGCAGCCGGTCGAAGAACAGCGCGCGGTTGGGCAGCCCGGTCAGCGGGTCGTGGGTGGCGCGATGCAGGAGTTCGTGCGACTCGAGGCGCGTGGCATGGAACATCGCCGCGGCGACCAGGCCCGACATCAGCTCCAGCACCTGGACGTCGGTCTCGTCGAACGCGCGCGGTGCCGGCGCGAGCACCTTCAGCACGCCAACCACCTGGTCGTGGTGCCGCAACGGCATGACGATCATCGAGCGCAGTCCAACCCGGCGGCAGGCCTCGCGGTCGACGCGAGGATCGGTTTCGGAGTCCTCGCAGACCAGCGACCGCCCCTCCAGGATGCAGCGCCCCGACAGGCTTCCTGAACGATTCAGGCGCATCCCCAGATGGCGTTCGGCCACGCCACTGGCCGCGCGATAGACCATTTCGTCGCCGTCGGCCAGTTCGATCACGCTGCCATTGGCATGCGTCAGCGCCTGCGCGCGTTCGACGACGAGCGTCATCACGGAGCCCAGATCCAGGCCCAGACGCGCCACGTCGGTCTGGGTCTGGATGACGCCCAGCAGGCGGTCATTGGCTGCGCCCTTGGGGCGGCCGTCGACGGTCATGCCCTGTCTCCATAACCGGTCACGGCCATCATAGTCCCGGCTCGCGGACCCGGCAGCCATCCCCCGGGCGGCGCATCCGGGCGCGCAACGGTTGGGGTGGCCTCGTATCCGCATGCATACTGTCCACCGCATCGAGGGGCAGGGGAAGCGATGACGCAGGCCGATGCATCAGGCACGGACGCCAAACGCACACCAGCCACGCCGGTCCATTCGGCCCAGGCGCACTATCACCTGCGTGGCGCGCTCGATCCCCGCTTCGCCGCGGCGCAGCTGGAAAACGCCTACCGCGCCTTCTTCCTTGAAACCGACAAGCGCCACGCGATCATCGCCATCGGCGTGTATGCGCTGCTGAAAGCGTCATTCGCCGTGGTCGACGTGCTCGTCCAGCCACCGGCAGGCCTTTCGCGGATCCTGTTCTTCCGGTTCGCCTTCGTGGCCGCATGCGCGGCGACGATGGCCCTGATGGTCCGTGTGCGCCGGTCCGGCCAGTACGACGCGCTGGTGCTGGGGTGGGTGCTGCTGGTGGTGGTCAGTTCGTTCTATACGATCTCGCACCGCCCGGCCGACCATTTCGGTTTCCTGGTCACCTCGCCCATCCAGCTGCTGCTGGTGTTCGCCTTCTTCCGCAACCGCCTGGGCCTGCAGATGCAGGCCGGGTTGATCATGGTGGCGGCCGACTGCTTCGCCCTGCTGGAACTGCGGGTGCCGATGGCGACGCCGATGCTGGTACAGGTGGCTCTGAGCTACGCGATCGCTTTTCTCGTCGGCGTGATGGTGTCGCGCCAGCTCAAGCTCTCGCGGCGCAGGATGTACGAGGCGCTGGCCCGGGAACGCGAGTTCAGCCAGGCGATGCGCGACCTGGCCTTCCGCGACGACCTCACCGAGGTGCTCAACCGGCGCAGCTTCCTCCAGCACGCCGATGCCGCATGGGAAACGCTGGCGGGCGGAGCCGGTGGCTGCGTGCTCATCCTCGACATCGACCACTTCAAGGCCCTCAACGACCGGCACGGCCACGACGCGGGCGACCAGGCCCTGGTCGGATTCGCACGGATGATCCAGGCGGCCAGTCGGGAAGAAGACCTGTTCGGCCGCATCGGCGGCGAGGAATTCGCCTTGCTGCTGCCGGCAATGCCGCTGGCGGAGGCGCAGCGGTTCGCCGAATCGATCATGGCCGGATGCCGTGCCTTGCAGGTCCGCCAGGTCGAACCGCTGTCGGTCTCGATCGGCATCGCCGCGATCCGGGCGGCGGACGGGAACCTGGCCACCACGATGCTCCGCGCCGATCGCGCGCTCTACCGGGCCAAGGCCGCGGGGCGCGGACGCAGTTCCACGGCGGAGGAAGACGAGATGGCGGCCACGGGCTGACGGTCCCCCACGCCGCGGGCGCGCTGCCCACTGTCCACGGCTCACTGCTCACTGCTGCGCGAACTGCGCACCGCTCACACGACCGCGGACGAGACGCCGCGCGCCTCGTCCGCATCCCGTTCGCGTTGGCCGGTTATTGCAGGCTGCTGCTGTCTACGGACTCTTCCGGTCCGACCTGACGGCTCGTGCCGCCTGAGGCAACGCCTCCACGCCGTCCGATCTCGGACATGTGCTGGCGGTTTCGGCTCACCGCCTGTCCGCCCTTGCGGGCGATGAGGCGGCGCTTCTCGGCGTCCATGCCCGCAAATCCGCGCCGTGAGGGGCGGGGAGGGATCTGATCGTGGCTCAGGTTGTCGTTCGCCATCGTGGCTCCTTGTCTGCTTGTCGACGCGGCGCGTCGATTCCGGTCCGACGCCGTCCCCGCGGCGATACGGACGACCAGACTTTAGGCACGCAGACGTTAGAGCAGCGGCCATTGCGCGTGAAAAGCAGACCCGCGGTGCAGGTGGCGTTCACCGGTGTGCACGTCGCGTAGAGACGGCCCATGCTCGAGCCGCGCAATAGCCCGGACAGGTTTCGGACAACGCGAGCACTTGACGGGGGTGTACGACGGGCACAACGTGCGCCCTGGACCGCGCAGGTCCGCTCCACCACCACGCGAAGGAGTGATGCGATGAGTTACGTCGATGGATATGTCGTGCCGGTGCCGGTGAAGAACGTGGACGCCTACAAGAAGATGGCCCGCAAGGCCGGCAAGATCTGGCTCGAGCACGGCGCCCTGCAGGTCATGGAATGCATCGGTGACGATGTGAAGCCGGGCAAGCTGACCTCGTTCCCCGAGGCCGTGAAGCTCAAGGCCGACGAGGTCGTGTTCTTTTCCTGGATCGTCTACAAGTCGCGCCGCGACCGGGACCGGATCAACAAGAAAGTCATGGAGGACCCGCGGCTGGCGGACATGATGCATCCGAAGAAGACCCCGTTCGACGGCAAGCGCATGTTCTGGGGCGGCTTCAAGCCTGCGGTCCAGCTGCAGGCCGAATAGCCCCCGGTACGTCGGGCCGGGCCGGGCGGTGCTGCCTCCGGCCCAGCCGCCCGGAGCGCCCGGAACCCGGCCGCGAAAATATTTCCGGCCGGATGTCGATCCGGCGCCTGCCGGTTCGTCGTCTCCCCAAGGGCCCCTGCTGGAAACCGGCACGTCGCCGGTGGCAGCGCCCCCCGAACAGGAGAATCGACATGCGCGTGATGGTGCTCGTCAAGGCAAGCCCCCAGTCCGAAGCCGGCGTCATGCCCTCGCAGGACATGCTGGCCCGCATGGGGCAGTTCAACGAAGAGCTGGTGAAGGCCGGGGTGATGCTGGCCGGCGACGGCCTGCACCCCACCTCCAGGGGCGCCCGGGTGCGCTACTCGGGCAGCACCCGCACCGTGGTGGATGGTCCTTTCAGCGAGACGAAGGAACTGGTGGCCGGCTACTGGCTCTGGCAGGTGCATTCGCTCGACGAGGCCATCCAGTGGCTCAAGCGTGCGCCGTTCGAGGACGGTGACGAGGTGGAGATCCGTCCGGTGTTCGAAGCCGAGGATTTCGGCGCGGAACTCACGCCCGAACTGCGCGAGCAGGGCGAGCGGCAGCGCGCGCAGATCGCCGCCCGCAGCTGATCGCTCCTCCACCTCAATCTCCACAGGTCCAACCCATGAAGATCAATCCCTACCTCACCTTCGACGGCACCTGCGAACAGGCCATGCGCTTCTACGCCGAAGCACTGCGCGGAGAGCTCGGCATGCTCATGCGCTTCCGCGATTCGCCCGGCTGCGAGGAGCTGCCGCCCGACCTCATCATGCACGCCCGCCTGAATGTCGGCGACGAAGTGCTGATGGCCTCCGACAACCATCCCGCCTTCCCCTACGAAGGCATCAAGGGCTGCTCGATCTCGCTCAACGTGGACAGCCCCGAAGAAGCCCAGCGCGTCTTCGACGTTTTGGCCGGCGGCGGAAAGGTGGAGATGCCCTTGGCCGAAACCTTCTGGGCGCGCAGCTTCGGCATGCTCAAGGACCAGTTTGGCGTGGCGTGGATGATCAACTGCGCCAAGCCGGGCTTCTGAGTCGCGCCGGGCTGCAGGTCTGCCGGCAGGGTCCCCGCGATGGATGGCCTCAACACCGCCAGGATGCCCCGTGGTCCCGCCGCGCTGCGTCGGCGGGGCCGCCCCCGGCATGACGGCGCTTGCGCCGGATGCGCGGCGATGGTGTCATCGCCGCCCATGACGAGCCCCCGTCCTCCCGCCGATCCGCATGTGCAGGGCGCGATCGACGCGGTATGGCGCATGGAGTCGGCCAAGGTGATCGGCCGGCTCGCACGCATGCTGCGCGACGTGGGCCTGGCCGAGGAGCTGGCCCAGGACGCGCTGGTGAGCGCGCTGGAGCAGTGGCCGCTATCCGGCGTCCCCGACAACCCCGGCGCGTGGCTGATGACCACGGCGCGCAACCGCGCCATCGACCGGTTGCGCCGTCGCCAGCTGCAGCAGCGCAAGCACGAGGAACTGGGTCACGAGATCGAGCTGCAGCAGGCGCACGACGAGGACGCGCTGCTGGATGCGCTCGACGATCCGATCGGCGACGACCTGCTGCGCCTGGTCTTCACCGCCTGCCATCCGGTGCTGTCGATGGAGGCGCGCGTGGCGCTGACGCTGCGCCTGCTGGGCGGCCTGACCACCGAGGAGATCGCGCGCGCCTTCCTGGTCCCGGAGCCGACCATCGCCCAGCGCATCGTGCGCGCCAAGCGCACGCTCGCGCAGGCGCAGGTGCCCTTCGAGGTGCCGCGCGGCGAGGAACTGGTCGCGCGCCTGGAAGCGGTGCTGGCGGTGCTGTACCTGATCTTCAACGAAGGCTACTCGGCCACCGCCGGCGAGCACTGGCTGCGCCCGGCGCTATGCGAGGACGCGCTGCGGCTGGGCCGCATCGTCGCCGAACTGATGCCCGCGCAGGCCGAAGTCCACGGCCTGGTCGCCCTGATGGAAATCCAGGCCTCGCGTGCCGGCGCCCGCACCGGGCCGACGGGCGAACCGATCCTGCTGATGGACGAGGACCGCGGCCGCTGGGACCGCCTGCTGATCAACCGCGGCCTGGCGGCGCTCGAACGCGCACGCGCGCTGGGCGGCGCGTCCGGCCCGTATGAGCTGCAGGCGGCCATCGCCGCCTGCCATGCGCGCGCACTCACGCCACAGGAGACCGACTGGGCGCGGATCGTCGGCCTGTACGGCGAACTGGGCCGGCTCACCGGTTCGCCGATCGTCGAGCTCAACCGGGCGGTCGCGCTGGCCATGCTGTTCGGACCGCAGGCCGGCCTGACCCTGGTCGATGCGCTCGCCGGTGAACCGGCACTGCAGCGCTACCACCTGCTACCCAGTGTCCGCGGCGACCTGCTGCAGAAACTGGGCCGGCTCGACGAGGCCCGCGGCGAGTTCGAACGCGCCGCACAGCTCACGCGCAATGCGCGCGAGGCCACGCTGCTGCGCGAACGCGCCGCCCGTTGCACGCCCACGGGCGGCTGAAGCGCGCACACGCGAGCACTGGCGCCTGTCGCGTCTGCTCACGGCGTCGGCCAACGCGATCCGATGGCCCCTAGAGGCCGCGCCACCCGCAGGCGGGTCGACCCCATCGACCCAGTGCTGCTCGCGCGTGCCGGGTTGATGGAGCCAACCCAGCCTACGAACCGCCCGCGAGCGCCATGCGTTCATCGCCAGCCAGCGGCGTAGGCTGGGTCGGCTTCATCGACCCAGCGCTTTCCGCGCCGGGCTGGGTTGATGGGGCCAACCCAGCCTACGAATCGCCCGCGAGCGCCATGCGTTCATAGCCAGCCAGCGGCGTAGGCTGGGTCGGCTTCATCGACCCAGCGCTTTCTGCGCCGGGCTGGGTTGGTGGAGCCAACCCAGCCTACGAATCGCCCGCAAGCGCCATGCGTTCATCGCCAGCGAGCTGCGTAGGCTGGGTTGGCTTCATCGACCCAGCGCTTTCCGCGCCGGGCTGGGTTGATGGGGCCAACCCAGCCTACGAATCGCCCGCGAGCGCCATGCGTTCATCGCCAGCCAGCTGCGTAGGCTGGGTCGGCTTCATCGACCCAGCGCTTTCCGCGCCGGGCTGGGTTGATGGGGCCAACCCAGCCTACGAATCGACGCAGCCCGGTCCGATCCGACCCGCTAAAATTCCGCGGTGATCCTCAATATCGCCGCCTACCACTTCACCCCCGTCGACGACCCCGCCGCACTGGCCGCGCAACTGCGCAGCCTGGCCGAGGCGGGCGAGCTGCGCGGCACCGTCCTGGTCGCGCCCGAAGGGCTCAACCTGTTCCTCGCCGGGGCGGCCAGCGCGATCGGGCAGTTCCTCGACACCCTGCGCGCCGATCCGCGCTTCGCCGATTTGCAGGTCAAGGAAAGCCACAGCCAGTCGCTGCCGTTCGCAAGGCTCAAGGTGAAGGTGAAGCGCGAGATCATCGCCTTCCGCCGCGAGGGGGCCTCGCCCTTGCCGGGCCGCGCGCCGGCCGTGTCGCCGCACGAACTGGCGCGCTGGATCGGGCAGGGCCACGACGACGAGGGCCGCCGTCTGGTGCTGCTGGACACGCGCAACCGCGAGGAGTTCGCCCACGGCACGTTCGCCGGTGCGCTCACGCTGCCGATCGACAACTTCACCGACCTGCCCGAAGCCCTCACCCCGCATCGCAGCGCGCTGGCCGACGCGGTGGTGGTGAGCTTCTGCACCGGCGGCATCCGCTGCGAGAAGGCCGCGGTGTGGATGCACGCGCAGGGCATGGACAACGTGCTGCAGCTCGACGGTGGAATCCTGGGCTACTTCGAGCAGGTCGGCGGCTTCGGCTACGACGGCCACTGCTTCGTCTTCGATGAGCGCATCGCGCTCGACCCGGCCCTGCGGCCGCTCGCGGAGTCATAGGGCGGGTCTTGACCCGCCACCCCGCGACGCCGCCGCCGTCGGCGGGTCAAGACCCGCCCTATGGATTGCGCGGGTCGGCGCGACCGGCCGCGATGCTGACATCGCGCCGGTGCGCCCGCGGCATCGCCCACGGCGCGAGGGCCTGGTGCTCATAGGGCGGGTCTTGACCCGCCACCCCGCGACGCCGCCACCGTCGGCGGGTCAAGACCCGCCCTATGGATTGCGGGTTGGCGCGGCGCCGCCAGGGCCGGCGGGTCAAGACCCGCCCTATGAGGTGGGCGGTCGGCGCGACCGGCCGCCACCCGGCGGCGCCGCACCGTGTTCGCGGGCGGCGCCATTTGGGCGGCGTTACCATCGTCCTGATGCCCCGGTGGAGTCCCCCATGCACGAGGACCGCAATCCGCAGGCCGAGCAGATGGGCGACGAGTCCATGGCCCGCAACCTGGCCCACCAGGCGCAGGCGATCTGGCCGCAGGAAGCGCCGCTGTTCGACCGCTACGGTCTCGACGGCGCGCTGCGCATCCTCGACCTGGGCTGCGGCACGGGCGAGATCACCCGCCGCCTGGCGCAGCGCTATCCGCAGGCGCAGCTGGTGGGCGTCGACATCCTCGAGGGCAATCTCGCGCTGGCGCGGCGCGACAGCACCGCGTACGCCGAGCGCATCGAGTACGCGCAGGGCGACGCCTTCGCGCTGGCGTATTCCGACGCGTCCTTCGACCTGGTCGTCTGCCGCCACATGTCGCAGGCGGTGCCGGATTTCCCGCTGGTGCTGAAGGAAATCCGCCGCGTGCTGCGGCCCGCGGGCTGGCTGCACCTGCTCTCGGAGGACTACGGCATGCTGCACATGCCGGTGATCGCGCGCGAGGACGGCCCGTTCGATCCCGACGCGTTCTGGAACCGCAACGCGGTTGCGTACCTGGATTCCATCGGCTGCGATGGCCGCGTCGGCCGGCATTCACCGGCCCTGCTGGAAGCGGCCGGTTTCACCGACATCGCCATGGACTTCCTGACCGTGGACACCCTGCGCGTCGCGCGCCCGACCTTCGGCGGCATCCTGCGTGCATGGCGGGACGGCTACACCGGCGTGCTGGCGCAGGCCTCACAGCGTCCTGAAGCCGCGGTGCGCCGCGATTTCGACAGCATCATCCACGCCATCGAAACGCCGCCGCACTACGCGGTGTGGCATGTGCCGGTGGTGTCGGGGCGGCGGTCGGCGTAGCGAAGCCGCGCGGGCCGAAGTTCTCTTCCTGTCGCGACGCCCGACGCCTTGCCACGCCGCGCACGCGGCGGCTCAGCGACGCAGAAGCGCCACCGCACCGCGTCCGGCGCGCAGGCCGCTGGCGAAGCACGCCGTCAGCAGGTAGCCGCCGGTGGGCGCTTCCCAGTCGAGCATCTCGCCGGCGCAGAACACGCCGGGACGCGTGCGGCTCATCAGCGTGTCGTCCAGCGCTTCCAGCCGCACGCCGCCGGCGCTGCTGATGGCTTCCTCGATCGGACGGGGCCGACGCAGCACCAGCGGCAGGCGCTTGAGCGTCGCCGCCAGCCGGCCGGGCTCCTCCAGCTGCGGACGGGCGAGCACTTCGTACAGCAGCGCGGCCTTGGCGCCGGTCACGCCGGCCTGCCGGCGCAGGTGTTCGCTGAGGCTGCGCCCGCGGCGCGGCTGCGCCAGGTCGGCCTGCAGCCGGTCGAGCTCGCGGCCGGGCACCAGGTCCAGTTCCAGGCGCGCCAGCCCATCGCGCTCGATGAGTTCGCGCAGCGTCGCCGACAGCGCGTACACCAGGCTGCCCTCGATGCCGTGCGCGCTGACCACGCATTCGCCCTGCAGCGACTGCCACTGGCCGTCCAGCTCCTGCCAGTGGGCGACGACCGGTTTGAGCGGCGCGCCGGCGTGGCGATCGCGGAAGTGCGCGGTCCAGTCGATGTCGAAACCGCAGTTGGACGGTTGCAGCGCGGCGACCTGGATGCCGGCGTCGCGCAGCCATGGCACCCAGGCGCCGTCCGACCCCAGTTCGGGCCAGCTGCCACCCCCGAGCGCGAGCACGGTCGCCGCGACGTGCACCGCGCGGGCGCCGTCAGGCGTTTCGAAACGCAGGCTGCCGTCCTCGTTCCAGCCCGTCCAGCGGTGCTGCACATGGAAGCGCACGCCCTGGTCGCGCAGGCGGCGCACCCAGCCGCGCAGCAGCGGCGCGGCCTTGCGATCCATCGGGAACACGCGGCCCGAGGTGCCCACGTAGGTGTCGATGCCGAAGCCGGCGGCCCACGCACGCAGCGCGGCGCCGTCGAAGTCGTCGAGCCAGGCCGCGACCTCCGGCGCACGCGCGCCATAGCGCGCATCGAAGCCGGGCCGGTCCTCGCCGTGGGTCAGGTTCAAACCGCCCTTGCCGGCGATCAGGAACTTGCGGCCCACCGACCCCTTGGCCTCGAACAGGTCCACCTCCAGCCCGGCCGC
Organism: Lysobacter solisilvae; assembly: GCF_016613535.2. Lineage (NCBI taxonomy): Bacteria > Pseudomonadati > Pseudomonadota > Gammaproteobacteria > Lysobacterales > Lysobacteraceae > Agrilutibacter > Agrilutibacter solisilvae. The sequence continues at coordinate 3,601,991 of NZ_CP071518.1, read as the reverse complement.
GCGCGCGACCTCGGCCGCCATCAGGCCGGCGGGGCCGCCGCCGACGATGGCGACTGAGTGGAGCGCGGGGGAGGAGGGCGACATGGGGTGGGGATTATGCGAGCCGGGGGCGGGCAGGGCGAGGAGGGCGCGCGGGCCGGGCTGGAGGCGTGCGGGGGTAGGGGAAGACCGGGGCGGCTTCCGGAAGGCTGCGGAGGATTCCGGAAGACCCGGGAGGATTCCGGAAGGCCGGGGAGGATTCCGGAAGGCCGGGGAGGATTCCGGAAGGCTGTGGAGGATTCCGGAAGGCTGGGGAGGATTCCGGAAGGCCGGGGAGGATTCCGGAAGGCTGTGGAGGATTCCGGAAGGCTGTGGAGGATTCCGGAAGGCTGTGGAGGATTCCGGAAGGCTGTGGAGGATTCCGGAAGGCTGGGGAGGATTCCGGAAGGCTGCAGAGGATTCGGGAAGACCGAAAAAGGATTCGGGAAGACGAAAAATGGATTCCGGAAAACCGCAGAGGATTCGGGAAGACCAAAAACGGATTCGGGAAGACGAAAAATGGATTCCGGAAGACCAGAAATGGATTCCGGAAGACCGCAGAGGATTCGGGAAGACCAAAAGTGGATTCCGGAAGACCGGAAAAGGATTCGGGAAGACCAGAAACGGATTCCGGAAGACCGCAGAGGATTCGGGAAGACCAGAAATGGATTCCGGAACACCCGAAGTGGATTCCGGAAGACCGGGGAACATTCCGGAAGGCCCTGGGCCGCTTCCCAGCGCCCGCAGCCGGCACTATCGTGGAACGGCCGGCGCGCGCATCCGCCGCCGGCTCCCTCCATTCAAGTCCCCGCCATGCCCATCGCCATCACCCGCGACGTCAGTCCCACGCTGGCCGACTGCCAGCTCACCCACGTGGCGCGCAGTCCCATCGACATCGAACGTGCGCAGACGCAGCACCGCGCCTACCAGCGCGCCCTGGCCAGCCTGGGGTGCCGCGTGCTGGCGCTGGAGGCCGAGCCGGACATGCCCGACGCGGTCTTCGTCGAGGACGTGGCGGTGGTGCTGGACGACGTGGCGATCATGACCCGGCCGGGCGCCGCCTCGCGCCGCGCCGAGGGCGCCAGCGTCGCCGAGCTGCTGGCGCGCTACCGCCCGCTGCGTTCGATCGAGGCGCCCGGCACGCTGGATGGCGGCGACGTCCTGCGGGTCGGGCACACCCTGTTCGTCGGCCAGTCCGGCCGCAGCAACGCCGACGGCATCGCGCAGCTGGCGAAACTCGCGGGCCAGTCCGGCTACGCCGTGCGCGCCGTGCCGATCCGCGGCTGCCTGCACCTGAAGTCGGCCGTCACCGCGGTGCGCGACGACACCCTGCTGCTGCAGCCGGCCTGGGTCGATGCCGCCTCGTTCCCCGGCTTCACCGTCATCGAGGTGGATCCGTCCGAGGAACACGCCGCCAACATCCTGCGCATCGGCGACAGCGTGGTGATGCCCGCGGGCTTCCCGCGCACGCACCAGCGGCTGGTGGATGCCGGCATCGACGTGGTGACGGTGGACGTATCGGAACTGCAGAAGGCCGAGGGCGCCACCACCTGCTGCAGCCTGGTGTTCGCCGAAGCGGCGGCCTGAGCGCGGCAAGCGCAACTTCACCGTCCGCGGATTACGCTCCCGGACATCGCATGGGCAACGGAGTCCGCATGAGCTGGCTTGGCATCATCCTGATCGTTCTCGGCCTGTATTTCGCCTTCAAGGTCGCCGGCTTCGTGCTCAAGCTGGCGATGTGGGCGCTGGTGCTGTTCGGCCTGTACTGGCTGCTGGCGCCGCACCTGGGGCTGCCCTGGCCGGCGTGAGGTCACCGGTTCGGCAGCGGTGATGCGCACGGGCCTGGCCGGCCGGCGGGTGCCGGCATTGGCCGGCCCGGCCGCGCCGGCGAAGTAGAAACGCCGGGAAGGCGCCCGCCCGCGATGCGGGAGGGCGCGCAGGATTCAGCGCGGCTTGCGCGGCCCGCCGCGATGCGGCGGACGCGGGCCGCCCATGCCGGGCGCCCGGCGCGGGCCGCCGTCCTCGCCCGGACGGCTGATGCGCAGCGGCTGACCGGCCACGCGCACGCGCTTGAGGTGCTCCATGACTTCGCGCGGCATGCCTTCGGGCAGGTCGATCAGGCTGAAGTCGTCGCGGATGTCGATGCGGCCGATGTAGCGGCTTTCCAGCTCGGCCTCGTTGGCGATCGCGCCGACGATGTTGCCCGGCTTCACGCCATGCACGTGGCCGACCTCGATGCGGAAGGTCTCCATGCCGGCTTCCGGCGCGCCACGCGGTGCGCGCTCCTCGCGCGGCCGGCTGGGGCCGGGCGGCGCGTCGTCGGCGAAGAAGCCCTCGCCGGCGTTGTGCCCGCTGGGTGCGAACTGCGCGGGCGGCGCGTCATGGCGGGGTGCGTCGTGCCGTGGGGCGTCGTAGCGGGGTGCGTCCTGCCGGGGTGGTGGCGCGAAGGTATCGGGCGAGCGCGGCGGCACGCGGTCGGCATGGCGCGGGCGCTCGGCGTCGCGGTCGAAGCCGCGCGGCCGGTCGGCGTCGCGCGCCGGACGGTCCCGCGGACCCTTGTCGCGGAAACCGCCGTCGCGGCCGGACTCGCGGAAGCCGTCGCGCGAGCCGCCGCGGGGCCCTTCTTCGCGGAAGCCGCCTTCGCGGGCGCCGCTGTAGGCACCGCTCTCGCGATGCGGCGGCCGCAGCTGTTCGGCCATGGCCTGCAGCAGCAGCGGCATCTCGCCCTGGACCAGCTTGGCGAGGGCGGCGGCGATCTCCACCGCGGGGACGTTCTTCTCGCGCTCGTAGCGCTCGACCAGGTCGCGGAACATCGCCAGGTCGGGGGCTTCCAGCGCGGAGGTGATGCGGCCGAGGAACTTCGACACGCGCTGCTCGTTGACCGTCTCCACCGTCGGCAGGGACATCTGCTCGATCGGCTGGCGCGTCGCGCGCTCGATGGCCCGCAGCATGCCGCGTTCGCGCGGGGCGACGAACAGGATCGCCTCGCCCTTGCGGCCCGCGCGGCCGGTGCGGCCGATGCGGTGGACGTAGCTCTCGGTGTCGTAGGGGATGTCGTAGTTCAGCACGTGGCTGATGCGTTCCACGTCCAGGCCGCGGGCGGCCACGTCGGTGGCCACCAGCACGTCGATCTTGCCGTCCTTGAGCTGGGCGATGGTGCGCTCGCGGGCCTTCTGGTCCAGGTCGCCGTTGATGGCGGCCGCGGAGATGCCGCGGGCGGACAGCTTGTCCGCCAGCTCCTGCGTGCCCAGCTTGGTGCGCGAGAACACGATCATGCCGTCGAACGGCTCGGCTTCCAGGATGCGGGTGAGCGCATCGAGCTTGTTCACCCCGCTCACGGCCCAGTAGCGCTGGCGGATGTTGGCGGCGGTGGTGGTGGTGTTCTTGATCGCCACTTCGACCGGATCGCGCAGGTAGGTCGTGGCGATGCGCTTGATCTGCGGCGGCATGGTGGCCGAGAACAGCGCCACCTGGCGGGTCTCCGGGATCTTCTTCAGCACGGCCTCGACGTCGTCGATGAAGCCCATGCGCAGCATCTCGTCGGCTTCGTCCAGCACCAGGCAGCGCAGCTGCGACAGGTCCAGGGAACCGCGGTTGAGATGGTCGATCACGCGCCCGGGCGTGCCGACGATGACCTGGACGCCGCGCTTGAGCGCCGCCAGCTGGGGGGTGTAGCTCTGGCCGCCGTAGATGGGCAGCACATGGAAGCCGGGCAGGTGGGTGGCGTATTTCTGGAAGGCCTCGGCGACCTGGATGGCCAGTTCGCGCGTGGGTGCCAGCACCAGGGCCTGGGGCCTGGCCTGGGCCGGGTCGATCCGGGCGAGGATCGGCAGGGCGAAGGCGGCGGTCTTGCCGGTGCCGGTCTGGGCCTGGCCCAGCACGTCGCGCCCGGCCAGCAGGGGCGGGATGGTCGCGGCCTGGATCGGGGAGGGGGACTCGTAGCCGACGTCGGTCAGTGCCCGCAGCAGCGGTTCGGGCAGGGACAGGTCGGTGAACTTGACGGACGTTGCGTCCGCGGGGACTTGGTCGCTCATGGCGGCCTCAGGCTGGCGCCGGCGATGGCCGGTCTGGGTCCGTATTGTAGCGGCACCCCGCCGAGCGAAGACTCGACGCCCTTTTCATCACCTCAAGGAGTGCCATGAACACCGCCATCCCGCAGGAATGGATCGACGATGTCCGCGATATCCCCCGCCTGGTCCGCGCCATCTACGCGTGCATCTCCGGGCCGGCCGGCGCGCCGCGCGACTGGGCGCGCTTCCGCTTCCTCCACCGGCCCGAGGCGCTGAGCCTGCGCACGGTGGTGCAGCCCGACGGTGGCACGCACGCGCAGGTGTTCACCCAGGACCGCTACATCGAGGACGTCACGCCGTTCTTCGCGGCGAACGACTTCCATGAGATCGACATCGGCCATCGCATCGAACGCTTCGGCCAGGTCGCCCACGTCTGGAGCCTGTACGAGGCGCGGCCCGCGCCCGATTCGTCCGTGCTGCTCAAGCGCGGGGCCAACAGCATCCAGCTGTGCTTCGAGCAGGACCGCTGGTGGGTGGTGAGCACGATCTGGGACAACGAGCGCGAGGGGTTGACGTTCGACCTGTGGTGATCCCGATGGCGCCGGCAGCGCGCGCGGACCAGGTCGCGATGCTTCACGGCCAGCGCGGTGGGCCTTCCACACCCCGCCGCGTACCATGGCCCCATGCTGGAATTCCGCTTCGACAACGCGCTGCTGCGCGAACTTCCGGGTGACCCCGAATCCGGCCCGCGCGTCCGTCAGGTCGCGCAGGCCTGGTCACGCGTGGAACCCACGCCCGTGGCGCGGCCGCGCCTGCTGGCGCATTCGCGCGAGATGGCCGCGCGGCTGCGCATCGACGAGCACGACATCGCCGCGCGGTCCTTCGCGGATGTCTTCGGCGGCAATGCCCTGCTGCCCGGCATGGATCCCTTCGCGGTGAACTACGGCGGCCACCAGTTCGGCCATTGGGCCGGCCAGCTAGGCGACGGGCGGGCGATCACCCTGGGCGAGGCGATCAACGCGGCGGGCGAGCGCTGGGAACTGCAGCTCAAGGGCGCCGGCCCGACCCCGTACTCGCGCACCGCCGACGGCCGCGCGGTGCTGCGCTCCTCGATCCGCGAATTCCTGTGCAGCGAGGCCATGCACCACTTGGGCGTGCCGACCACGCGCGCGCTGAGCCTGGTGGGCACCGGCGACGACGTGGTGCGCGACATGTTCTACGACGGGCACCCGAAGGCCGAGCCCGGCGCGATCGTGTGCCGGGTGGCGCCTTCGTTCATCCGTTTCGGCAACTTCGAGCTGCCGTCCTCGCGCGGCGACGTCGCGCTGCTGCGCCAGTGGGCGGAGTTCTGCATCGGCCGCGATTTCCCGCACCTGTCCGGCGAGGGCGAGACCCTGTACGGACAGTGGTTCGGCGAAGTCTGCGAGCGCACCGCGGTCATGGTCGCGCACTGGATGCGGGTCGGCTTCGTCCACGGGGTGATGAACACCGACAACATGTCCATCCTCGGGCTGACCATCGACTACGGCCCGTACGGCTGGATCGACGATTACGACCCCGACTGGACGCCCAACACCACCGACGCGCAGGGCCGCCGGTATCGCTTCGGCTGGCAGCCGAAGATCGCGTTCTGGAACCTGACCCGGCTCGCCACCGCGCTGGCGCCGCTGTTCGACGGCGTCGACCGGCTCAACGAAGGCCTGCAGCGCTATGCCGACGCCTACACGCGGGCCGACCGCGGCCATATCGCCGGCAAGCTGGGCCTGCGCGAATGCCGGGACGAGGATGTCGAGCTGATCCAGGCGCTGCACACGCTGATGCAGGACGGCCAGGCCGACATGACGCTGTTCTTCCGCGCGCTGTCGCGGGTGGATCCCGCCGCGCCTTCGGCGGCGCCGTTCGCCGACGCGTTCTATGACCCGGACCGGCAGGCGGCGGTGGCTCCCGCGCTGGAATCCTGGCTGGACCGCTACGGCGCGCGCGTGCGCCAGGATCCGGAGGCGGACCTGCCGGCGCGCAGCTCGCGCATGGATGCGGTCAATCCGAAATATGTCATGCGCAACTACCTGGCGCAGCAGGCGATCGACCGGGCCGAACAGGGCGACCCGGCGGGCGTATCGGAACTGTTGGAAGTGATGCGGCGGCCGTACGACGAGCAGCCGGGCCGGGAGGCCTTCGCCGGCAAACGTCCCGAGTGGGCCCGGCAGAAGGCGGGCTGCTCGATGCTTTCCTGCAGTTCCTGACGCGGGTCGTTCGGGCCGGGTCTCCCGGGTGGGCCTGCGGCGCCCGCGGACAATGACTGCCGCGCGGGCCCGGGACCGCCTACAGCGGACCGCTTAGGAGCGGGTGGCCTTCTTTTCGCTCTTCTGCGCGCGCTTTTCCTTCAGCGTCTTTTCCGGCTTCTTCTTCGTTTCTTTCTTCTTGTCCAGACTCTTGGCCATGGCGGGTCCCCTCGTTGCGTGGAGGCGGCGGCCGGTGTGCCGCGCGCTGGCCAAGAGTATGCACTCGGCGCCGGGCAGGGTGGGGCCGGTACAATGGCCGGATGCCCCTGATCACCCTGCAAAACGTCGACTACGGCGTCGGCGGCCCCTTGCTGCTGCAAGACGTCGCCCTCAGCCTGGAACCCGGCGAGCGCGTCGCCCTCATCGGCCGCAACGGCGCCGGCAAATCCACCCTGCTCAAGCTCATCGCCGGCGAGATCCGGCCCGACGACGGCGAGATCCGCGTCGAGGGCGGCGTGCGCATCGCGCGCCTGGAACAGGAGGTGCCGCCCGGCGCGGAGGGTGACGTGTGGGACGTGGTCGCCGCCGGCCTGGGCGAACTGGGCAGCTGGCTGGCCCAGTACCACCACCTCGCCCATGCCGAACACGTGGATACCGACGCGATGGCCGCGGTGCAGGCGAAGATCGAGGCCGCGCATGGCTGGTCGCTGGACCAGCGCGTCACCGAGACGCTGACGCGGCTGGAACTGGACGGCGACGCGCCGTTCGCCGGCCTGTCCGGCGGGCTCAAGCGCCGCGTGCTGCTGGCGCGCGCCCTGGTGTCGGCTCCCGACGTGCTGCTGCTGGACGAGCCGACCAACCACCTGGACATCGCCGCGATCGACTGGCTGGAAGGTTTCCTGAAGGGCTGGGCGGGCGCCCTGGTGTTCGTGACCCACGACCGCCGCTTCCTGCGCGCGCTGGCCACGCGGATCGTCGAGATCGACCGCGGCCAGGTGACCAGCTGGCCCGGCGACTGGGCGAACTACGAACGCCGCCGCGAGGAACGCCTCAACGCGCAGGCGCAGGAGAGCGCCCGCTTCGACAAGCTGCTGGCGCAGGAGGAAGTGTGGATCCGCCAGGGCATCAAGGCCCGGCGCACGCGCGACGAGGGCCGCGTGCGGCGGCTCAAGGCGATGCGCAGCGAGCGCATGCAGCGCCGCGAGCTCACCGGCAACGTGCGGATGGAAGTGGCGCAGGGCGAGTCGTCGGGCCGCAAGGTGATCGAGGCCAAGGACGTGTCCTTCGGCTACGGCGCGCGCACCGTGATCCGCGACCTGTCCACCGTGGTGATGCGCGGCGACCGCATCGGCCTGATCGGCCCCAACGGCAGCGGCAAGACCACCCTGCTCAAGCTGCTGCTCGGCGAGCTGACCCCGACCACCGGCACGATGAAACTGGGCAGCAAGATGCAGGTGGCGTATTTCGACCAGTACCGCGCGACGCTGCGCGAGGACTGGAACGCGATCGAGAACGTGGCCGAGGGCCGCGAGAGCGTGGAGATCAACGGCAAGCACAAGCACGTGATCGGCTACCTGCAGGATTTCCTGTTCACCCCCGAACGCGCGCGCGCGCCGATCACCCGCCTGTCCGGCGGCGAGCGCAACCGCCTGCTGCTGGCGCGCCTGTTCGCCCAGCCCTCCAACCTGCTGGTGATGGACGAACCCACCAACGACCTGGACGTGGAGACGCTGGAGCTGCTGGAGGAACTGCTGGGCGAGTATCCCGGCACGCTGCTGCTGGTCAGCCACGACCGCGACTTCCTCGACAACGTGGTGACCTCCACGCTGGTGATGGAAGGCGACGGCACCGTGGGCGAATACGTCGGCGGCTACAGCGACTGGCTGCGGCAGCGCCCCGCGGGTACCGCCACCGCGACCGGACTGGTGAAGTCCGCACCCGCGGCCGCCCCCCCTGTCGCGGCGGTCCCGGCCCCGGCCAAGCGCAAGCTCAGCTACAAGGACGCCCGCGAACTGGAAACCCTGCCGGCTCGGATCGATTCGCTGGAAGAGCAGGTCGCGTCGATGACCGCGCAGATGAACGACCCGGCCTTCTACCAGCGCGACAGCGCCGCGATCACGGCCCACAACACCGCATTGGCCGAAGCCCAGGCGCAGCTTGATCTGGCCTACGCCCGCTGGGCGGAGCTGGACGGCTGAGGTGTTGGCCCCTTCCCCCGCTTGCGGGGGTTGAGAGGACGCGCTTGCGGACCACGGGTCCGCGCGTCATCGAACGCCAGCAGGCTGTGCCTGCTGGCCGGGACGGTTGGGATGGGGGCAGACGATCGCGACGTATCGGCCCCTTCCCCCGCTCAGCGGGGGAAGGTTGGGATGGGGGCAGACGATCGCGACGTATCAGCCCCTTCCCCCGCTGCGCGGGGGAAGGTTGGGATGGGGGCCGCCGATCGCGGCGCGGGGGCCACCACTGAACCATTCACCCCACCCACCGCCCACGTCTCGTGCCCTGCGACATCCCGCCCCCATCCTTCAAAGGATGGCCGCATCCGTCCGCCAACCCTCGCTGTTCGATACCGGCCCGCGCGTGCTCGCGCAGGACGCGCAGGGCGGCATCGTCTACACCCCCGCGCTGATCGATGGCGCCACCGCGCAGGCCTGGTTCGAACGCCTTCGCGACGGCGTCGCCTGGCAGTCCTACAGCCGGCCGATGTACGACCGCATCGTCGAGGTGCCGCGGCTGGTCGCCTCCTACCGCCTGTCGAGCCCGGAGCTGCCCGAAGTGCTGGCCCGCGCGGCCGCGGTGGTGCGCGCGCACACCGGCGTGCCGTTCAACGCCGTCGGGCTGAATCACTATCGCGACGGCCAGGACAGCGTCGCCCCGCACAACGACAAGCTGCGCATCCTGGTCCCACCGCACCCGATCGCGCTGCTGTCGGTGGGATCGACGCGGCGGATGATCATCCGCGCCAAGCAGCCGCCCCGGCGGGCGATGCCGATCGACCTGGAGCCGGGCAGCCTGCTGGTGATGAGCTACGACTCGCAGAAGCATTACGACCACGGCGTCCCGAAGACCCGCGAGGAGGTCGGTCCGCGGATCAGCCTGGCCTTCCGCGTGCGTCCCGATGCCGAGCCGATGCCCTGAGGCGTGGCGCCAGCTTGCCAGAGCAACTTCGCCAGCATCCGCCCTTGCCAGCGGTCGCGATGGCGGGCCTTAATCCGACCGGTCCTTCCTTGCTCACGGGGCAATCCCATGCGCCACGTCCTGCTGGCCGGCTTCGCGGCCGCCGTGTCCTGCCTTCTGCTGCCGTCGGCAGCCCACGCCGTGGTGAAAGACGCCACGCCGACCGGCTTCACCGTGGAGAACGAACAGGTGGTGCCGGTCGACGCCGACACCGCCTGGCGCGCACTGGTCAACGACGTCGGCCGCTGGTGGCCGCGGGATCACACCTGGTGGGGCGCCGCGAGCCACCTGTCCATCGAGGCACGCGCCGGCGGCTGCTTCTGCGAGCGCAACGGCGCCCAGCAGGCGCAGCACATGACCGTGGCCTTCGTCGATCCCGGCCGGACGCTGCGCATGCTCGGCGGACTGGGACCGCTGCAGGGCATGGGGCTGGACGGCGCGCTCGAGTTCCGCCTCGCGCCGGTCGAGGGCGGCACGAAGATCACCCTGTGGTATCGCGCCGGCGGGTACACGCCGGACGACATCGGCAAGTTCGCCCCGGTGGTGGATCAGGTGCAGGGGCAGCAGCTGGGTGGGTTGGTGGGGCTGCTGCGGAGTCGCGCGGAGAAGGAGTGACGGTTTGGGGGCAGGGTGCGAAATCGACGCGATCGTCGGCCCCCAACACGTGGTCTTTGCTTTCACGCAAGCCGGCACGTCTTGCCAACCGTAGACCCGGAGGGCGGCCGGCATGGATGCCGGACGTTTTCCGTAGCGCCATGGATGGCGCGTCGGAAAATCCCCGCGTCAACGATGCGGCCGGTTAGAAGTGAACCTACTCGCACTTTCTTTGGTTACCTTCTTGATGAGCGCCTTTGGCGCTCACCCCTTCGGGGCCGGCTTCGCCGTTCGCACTTCGTGCGTGTGCGAGCAAAGAAAGTAACCCGCCGTCAGGCGAGGCGCTTTTCAACAGCGAAGCTGGTCAAGCATTGGAACTGGCTTGTCCACTCTGTTGCATTTTGATTTTGAGAGGCGGGGTGTGCGGCGTGGGTTGAGGTCGCGGCGATCGTCGGCCCCCATCCCAACCTTCCCCCGCCAAGCGGGGGAAGGGGCTGATCGCAGCGGGGAAGGGGGCACGCCTCAACCCATGAACCCCCCGCCATTGACGTGCAGGAACTGCCCCGTCACGTAGCTGCTGTCCTCGCACGCCAGGTATACGAACGCCGGCGCCACTTCGCTGGGTTGGCCGGGCCGCTTCATCGGCGTGTCGCGGCCGAATTCCTTCTGTTCCTTCTTCGACTTGCTGGACGTGATCAACGGGGTCCAGATCGGCCCTGGCGCCACGCCGTTCACGCGGATGCCGCGCTCGGCGAGATTGCTGGCCAGCGAATAGGTGAAGGTTTCGATCGCGCCCTTGGTGGAGGCGTAGTCGATGAGGTGCTTGCTGCCGCGGAAGGACGTGACCGAACCGGTGTTGATGATGACGCCGCCTTCGCGCAGGTGTTCCAGCGCGTGCCGGGTGATGTGGAAGAACGGATAGACGTTGTTCTCGAAGGTCAGGCGCAGCTGGTCGGCGCTGATGTCCTCCAGGCGTTCGCGCTGCACGTGGTCGGCGAGGTTGTTGACCAGTACGTCCAGCGCGCCCAGTTTTTTCACCGTGGCCTCCACGGCGCGCCGGCACAACGCTTCCCTGCGGGCGTCGCCGCGGATGAGCAGGCAGCGGCGGCCTTCGGCCTCGACCATCGCCTTCGTGGTTTCCGCATCGGCGTCCTCGCACAGGTACAGGACGGCGACGTCGGCGCCCTCGCGGGCGAAATGGACGGCCACCGCGCGGCCGATGCCACTGTCGCCGCCGGTGACCAGCGCCACCTTGCCTTCGAGCTTGCCGCTGCCGCGGTAGCCGTCGCGGATGGTGTCGGGCTGCGGCCGCATCGACTGCTGCTTGCCGGGCGTGGTGATGCCCTTGACGGGGGACTTCTTCGCTTTGGCCATGGTGCCTCCGGTCGCGGGATGCGCGTGAATCCTCGCGCCGGCATCGTCGCCACTGCATGAAGCCGCGCCTTACACTCGCGGCATGCCCACCGGCGCGCGCGACCTGCCTCCCGCTTCCGCGGCCTGCCACCTGTTCTTCGGCCTGTTTCCGCCCGCGCCCGTGCGCGATGCGATGGCCGGGCAGGTTGCCCGCCTGCGCGCGGCGGCGCCGGTGCGCGGACGCTGGACCGACCCGCGCCGCTATCACCTGACCGTGCAGTTCCTGGGGCGGTTCGACGAGGCCGCGCCGGCGCCGATGCCCGCCATCTTCGCGGCGGCTGAGCGGGCGGCGGACGGGACCGGAGTCCGGGCCTTCGAGCTGCAGCTGGACACCACCGGCGCGTTCGCCCGCAGCCGGGTCGGCTGGCTGGGATGCAGCCAGGTGCCCGAGGAACTCACCGCGCTCTGGCGGGCGCTGGGGCAGGCGCTGGACGCCCACGGCGTGCCGCGCGATGCCGCCCCCTCGTATGCGCCCCACGTCACCGTGCTGCGCGACGTGCGCGAGCCTTGGCCCGGCCGCTCGTTCCCGCCGATCACCTGGCGCGTGCCGGAACTCGTGCTCGCGCGCAGCCGGCTGGGTAGTGGGCAGCCTTACGAGCCGCTGCGGGCCTGGCCGCTGGCGTGAGGCGAGCGACGCCGTGCGACGGGCCGGGCCCGCCGCGTGGGTTGCCTGGAATTCCTACCGGATGACCAGGTCCGGATGCTCGTCGTCGAGCGTGCCGTCGGGCCGCAGCACGGCGAAGGTCCGGCGGTCGCCGTCGAACACCACCGGGATCGAGTCCTGGAAGGGTGGCCGCCGCACGAACTTCAGTTCCCAGCCGAAGCGTTCCAGGTCTCGCAGTGTCATCAGCTGGTCGTCGTTGAGCTGTGCGCGCAACGACACCAGGAGGGCAGGTTTGTCCTGCCGGCGTTCGCGGTCGACCATGATTGAGCCCTTCCCCCCAAGGAATACGCAACCGGGGTGCAGAATAGGGCCAACCGGCCTTGGGGGAACCCGCATGGGTGCGCGCGACCCGCGTGTGGACGATTACATCGGACAAGCGGCGGAATTTGCCCGACCAATCCTCGAATACGTGCGCGAACGGGCCCACTGGGCCTGCCCGGAGTGCAGCGAGGCGCTCAAGTGGGGCATGCCCAGCTTCCTGTACCGCGGGAAGATCCTGTGTTCGACGGCGGCCTTCAGGCAGCACGCCAGCGTCGCCCTGTGGCGCGCCGGACCGGCAACGGGCGCGGGGGCGGCCAAACGCGAGGGCATGGGACAGTTCGGACGGCTCACGAGCGTCCGTGACCTGCCCGGCAAGCGCGAGTTCGCCACCCTGCTGCGGCAGGCGATGGCGCGGGTGGACGCGGGCGTGCCCGGCCGCCCCAAGAGCGCACGGGCCCCGTTGACCGTCCCCGCCGACCTGGCGTCGGCGCTGGCCGGCAATGCGCAGGCCCGGATGCATTTCGATGCATTCCCGCCCAGTGCCCGGCGCGATTACGTCGAATGGATCATCGAGGCCAGGCAGTCGGCGACGCGGCAGCGCCGGCTGGCCCAGTCGGTGGAATGGCTGGCGCAGGGCAAGCGACGCCACTGGAAGTACGAGCGCGCGCCCGGCAGCTGAAACCCCGGTGAGCTGCAGCGCGCCGAGCCGCGCGGCGTGCCGTCACCACGGCAGCCTGCCTTCGCGGAAGTCCCGGCCCGGTCAGTCCTTCAGCGAGGCCGCGCAGCCGCGCCAGGTCTGGCCGGAGACAGTGAGCGTGCCGGTGGCCTCGAACTCCTCGCCGCTCATCGGATCGGTGCAGGAGGAACGCTCGATCATCAGGGTGAGCGCGGCGCCGTTGTCGGCCGCGCCGCTCCAGGTGATCTCGTCGGCGGGGAGGCGCTGGGCGCGCGCGACGGCGTAGCTGCGGTTGCCGTTGTCGACCGTGGCCTTGATCGCAGGGGTGTCGCTGTCGCTCACCTCGGCGAACCAGCCCGGCTCGCTGCCGGCCACCCGCCAGGCCATGCCGCGCACGGTGGCGTCGACCCAGGGCGAGGCGGTGTCGGTCTTGGTGCAGGAGGTCGCCGGTTTTCCGGCCAGGGTCAGCGTGACCTTGCCCGGGCGGCTCCAGAACTCGTTGCCGGCCGCGTCGGCGAAGCGGGCGCCCTCGGTGGCCGTGGCCGCGCGCAAGGGCAGCCGCCGCCCGGAGAACATCAGGCTCATCGCGTCCAGCGCCGCGCCCTCGAAGCGCGTGGCAATGCGCTGGTCGCCGCACTGCCAATGCTCGATCGGCGGTGCCGGCAGGCGCGCCTGCGCCGGCTCCGCGGAAGACGGCGTGCCCGCGGTGGGCGCGCCCGGCGTGGCGGACGGTTGCGCGGCGTCGCCGGGACCGGCGGGTTTGCAGGCCAGCAGGGACAGCACCAGGGCGACGGGCAGCAGGCGGGTGGCATTCACGGGCAGGAGATCCAGGTCAGGGGCGCGCGGGGTCGGGCACGCAGGGTCGGGCGCGCGCAAAGGCTACACCGCCGGCCAGCGGTCCGCCGGGGCGCAGGTCGCCAGTCGATGCGCCGGAGCGTGGCCGCGCGTCACGGCGCCTCGTCCACGCGCAGGACCGGATAGCGGTTGTACGCGCGGTCCCAGGACGGATGCAGCCGCGCGAAGAACTCCAGGCGCAAGGCCGGATCCTTCGCGAACGCGGCGTCGTCCCGGAGGCGCTGCTCGAAGCGCGCACGCACGGCGGGGTCCTTCAGCAGCTCGCGCGCGACCTCCTCGGCAACGTAGTCCTCCATGTACTCCTTGCGTTCGAAGGCGGTGTTGAAGCTCCCCCAGGCGACGAGGGAATCCTCGGCCTGCGGCTCCAGCAGGGTCATCACCAGCCGTGCCAGCGGCTGGTCGATCGGGACGAACAGGGCCCCGGCCTCGATGTCCAGCGGCAGCGCGCTCCAGGCGCCGGTGACCGTGGCGGTCTGCCGGCCCTCGAACGAGCGCGCTGCGAACTCGACCTTGTCCGCGCGGAATTCCTGCGCGGCCACGACGGGCGTGGCGAAGTCCACGCGGCGGAAACCGATGCCGTGCTGCTGCAGCTTGGCGCCTACCCATGGCGCGTGGGCGGCGGGGACCACGTAGCCCGCGCGCGGGGCGGTCACCACCAGGTTGTCGACGATCTCGTCGCGCAGGGGAATGTTCCAGACCTGCGGGCGGCTTTCGTCATAGCGGGTCATCAGCGCGCCGGACACGTCGGATGGCGTGCGCGTGTAGGCGTAGCCGCGGAAGGCGATGGTGCGGGCCTTGGGCGTGGCCTTCCACGACAGCGCGACGGGTTGGCCGCCCAACGCCGCCGCGCGCGCGTCGGCCGCCTGCACTTCGCGGCGCCACGCCGGGCCGTTGCCGGCCACCAGTTCCAGCGCGGCCAGCACGGTGTTGCGGGTGATGCGCACGCGGGTGGGGTAATCCTTCCACGAGTGCGTTTCCACCAGCATGCCCAGCCGGTTGCGCATGGCGAAGTAGCTCTGCGAGAAGCGCGGCTGCGCGACGCCGTGCTCGAAGCCCGAGGCGGGGTTGTCGTTTTCCACGAACGAGGGGTAGAAGGGCAGGGGCAGCGATCCCAGCTTGCGCAGGCGCTCGAGCACGCCCTCGCGCCAGGCCAGGCCGACCTTGCGCAGGCCCGCATCGCCGCCGTCCAGCGGTTCGACCATGATCGAGACGTCGTGCTCGAACTTCGCGCCGTCGGTCACGTGCAGATCCATCATGGCCAGCGGATCCCACTGCCCGACCAGGCGCAGCATCGCCTGCATTTCCGGCGTATCGGCTTTCACGTAGTCGCGGTTGAGGTTGTAGTTCTGCGCGGTGGTGCGCCAGCCCATTTCCCGCGGCCCGCGCTGGTTGGGCCGGCTCCAGGCCGCGAAGCGTTCGTGGCCGTCGACGTTGAACACCGGCACGAACAGCAGCACGGCGTGGTCGAGCGGATTGGATTTGCGGCCGTCCAGCAGTTCGCGGATGAGCGCGAACCCGGCGTCCTTGCCGTCGATCTCCCCGGCGTGGATGCCGCCCTGGACCAGCATCACCGGCAGCCCGGCCCCGCGCGCGGCCTGCGGATCCAGCGCGCCGGCGGTGGATACGGCCATCGCCTTCATCGCACGACCCTGCGGCGTGGTGCCGAAATCGAAGCAGCGCACGGCCTTGGGATGGCGCTGCTGGAACGCCTCGCACAGCGCGATGACTTCGTCGTAGCGGCCGGTCTGCTGGTAGCCCGTGCGTTGGGCGAGCGTGCTCAGGTCATCGGCCGCGGGGGCGGACTGGGTGTACGCGCCGGCGGGCAGCGCGGGAAGGACGGTGGCGAGCAGCACGGCGAGCGGGGCGACGAAGGAGGGACGCAGGGGCATGGAGGGTTCCTGGCGAATGACGGGTGCCGGCCCGGCGGGGTCCGGGGTTGCCGACCGGACGGGGCCGGTGGCGCTGGGCCAATCCCGGGTGCAGCGGCTCCGGGACCGGCGATGGTAACGGGGCGCGGCGCGAAGCCGGCGTGGCGCCGATGGGACGCTGCCGAGCGCCATGCAAGACAGCGGGCGACGGCACCTGCCGACGGCGACGTGGCCGGCGCGGGCACGTCGGCCCGCGTGCGATCATGCGCGCATTCCACACGGAGACGCGGCATGTATCGGCTCTACTACGCCCCCGGCGCCGCCAGCATGGTCGTGCACTGGCTGTTGATCGAACTTGGCGTCCCGCACGAGCTCAGCCTGGTCGACACCAAGGCCGGCCAGCAGAAGTCGCCGGAATACCTCGCGCTCAATCCCAATGGCGTGGTGCCCACGCTGATCGACGACGGCGTGCCGCGCTTCGAATGCTCGGCCCTGAGCATGCTGCTGGCCGAGCGGCATGCGGACGCGGGCCTGGGCCCCGGCTGCGGATGACGCCCTGCGTCCGGCCTACCTGCAGTGGATGTTCCACCTGGCCAACGTGGTGCAGCCGCTGTTCCGCATCTGGTGGTACCCGCATGAACTGGCCGGTGAGGACCATCGCGAACGGGTGCTGGAGCAGGTGGCCCCGCGCATCCACGCCGCCTGGGACCGGCTGGACACGCACCTGGGCGCACATGGCCCCTACCTGCTGGGCGACCACGTCAGCGCGGCCGACTTCTACCTGACGATGCTGATGCGCTGGTCGCGCAACATGCCCCAGCCCGCCACGACCTGGCCGCACCTGGCCGCGCTGGCGCAGCGCATGAAGATGCGGCCGTCCTTCCAGGCGCTTTACGAGGCCGAAGGGCTGACCGAGTGGTCGTGAGGCATCCCGCCCGGACGCGTCCCGCGGGCGCCTGAAAGCGCGATCGGCAGGGAAGGTCCGGCGGGGAAGGTCGGGCAGGCAAGTGCGGCCAGTGCCAGGCGCCGCCACTCCACGCCACTCGCCATGGCCGGTGCGGCGCCTTGCCGAACATGGCCTTCGGCGCTGCCGCATCGGATCCGCCCGCGCGCGAAGCGGCGCCCTGGGCGCGACGGGCATCCGCCGGGCCCGATCGGGTAGGCTTGGGCCTTCCGCGACATCCGCACCAGCGAGCCGTTTTCATGAGCGAAGTTGCAGCCTCCGCCGCGCCGGCGGCACGCCTGCCCCGGCAGATTCCCTACATCATCGGCAACGAGGCCTGCGAGCGCTTCAGCTTCTACGGGATGCGCAACATCCTGGTGCAGTTCCTGGTCAGCAGCGTCATCCTGGCCTACCTGCCCGAGGCCGAACGCGAGGGGATGGCCAAGGAGGTCTTCCACAGCTTCGTCATCGGCGTGTATTTCTTTCCGTTGCTGGGTGGCTGGCTCTCGGACCGCTACTTCGGCAAGTACAACACCGTCCTGTGGTTCTCGCTGATCTATTGCGCCGGCCACGCGTGCCTGGCGATGTTCGAGGACAACCGCACCGGCTTCTACACCGGCCTGTTCCTGATCGCGCTGGGCTCGGGTGGCATCAAGCCGCTGGTGGTGTCCTTCGTCGGTGACCAGTTCACCCAGGCCAACAAGCACCTGGCCAAGATCGTCTTCGATTTCTTCTACTGGACGATCAACTTCGGCAGCTTCTTCGCCTCGCTGCTGATGCCGCTGTTCCTGCGCAACTTCGGCCCTGCGGTCGCCTTCGGCATTCCGGGCGTGCTGATGTTCCTGGCCACGCTGATCTTCTGGCTCGGCCGCAAGCAGTACGTCCGCGTGCCTCCGACGCGCGGCGAGGACCCGCATTCGTTCTTCAACGTCGCCCGCACGGCGCTGACGGCGCAGGCAGGCGGGCAGGGCCGGCCAGAGGCCTGGTGGTATTCATGTTCGGCCTGGCGTTGGCGGCGGTGCTGCTGCTGATATCGATGCCGTTGCTGTTCGGTGCGCAGTTGGCCTTCTGGCCCGAGGACTTCGGGTTCGTCATCACCGCCTGCCTGGCCCTGGGCTCTCTCATCGCCTTTGGCGGCATCGGCACCTGGATGCAGCTGGAGCGCGCCCGCGCCGATCATCCCGCCGAGGCGGTGGACGGTGTGCGCGCGGTACTGCGCATCATCATCGTGTTCGCGCTGACCACTCCGTTCTGGTCGCTGTTCGACCAGAAGGCTTCGACCTGGGTGCTGCAGGGCAAAGCCATGGTGGTGCCGCATGACCTGGCCTGGTGGCCCAGCTTCCTGGTCAAGGAAGCCAGCCAGATGCAGGCGCTCAATCCGCTGCTGGTGATGCTGATCATCCCGTTCAACAACCTGCTGCTGTATCCGGCGCTGCGTCGCATAGGCATCGCCCCCACCGCGCTGCGCCGCATGGGCTGGGGCATCGGCTTCTCGGGCCTGGCCTGGGTGGTCGCCGGCCTCATCCAGCTGCAGATCGATTCGGGTGCGCCGACCTCGCTGGCGTGGCAGGGCGTGCCCTACCTGCTGCTGACCTTCGGCGAGGTGCTGGTGTCGGCCACCGCCCTGGAGTTCGCCTACAGCCAGGCGCCGCAGTCGATGAAGGGCGTGATCATGGCGTTCTGGTACCTCACCAGCACCTTCGGCAGCCTGTGGGTGCTGATCACCAATGCCGCGGTCCGCAATGAAGCGGTCATCGCCAAGATCGCCACCACCGGCCTGAGCGAAAACGCGTTCCTGATGTTCTTCTTCGCCGCGTTCGCCTTCGTGGCCGCCGCGGCGTTCGCGGTCTATGCGCGCGGTTATCCGATGCAGGACAACTACCGGACGCAGTGACCGCCCTGCACATTTTTCCATCTGACCTGTCCACGGGACTTTCCATGAAGATCGCCTCCATCGCGCGCGTCGCCCTCGCGCTTGCCCTGACCACCACGCTCGCCGCCTGCGGCAAGGGCGATGAGCCCGCGGCCGACGTCGCCGCCCCCCGGATCGAGGCGCCGGCCAACGGCCGCACGGCCGAGGCCGCGGCGCCCGCCGTCGACGACGGCCCGCTGCGCGTGGCCGAACTGGACGCCTACGCCCGCGGCATGCAGCAGGAGATCGCACTGCTCAAGGCGGCGGGCGACAAGGTCGCCCAGGCGCGCAGCCGCGCCGACAAGGACGCCGAGGCCACCGCGATGATGGAGATGGCCACGCTGGATACCGAGGTGGAAGGCGCCAGGGCGTCGGGCCTGACGCCGGCGCGCTACCTGTTCGTCAAGAATGCCGTCGACACCGTGCTGGGCAAGGCGGAAATGCAGAAGGCGCTCAAGGCGATGGGCGCGCAGGCCCAGGCGTCCGACCTGCCGCCCGAACAGCGCCAGCAGGTCGAGGACGGGCGCGCGGAAATGGACGCATCCCTCGGCGACCCCTGGCAGGGCATGGCCGCCGACCTGGCCGGTGCGTTCAAGACGCGCCAGGACGAACTGGCGCAACTGCGTGCCCAGGCCATCGCGGCGCGATTCAACGCCGCGCGCTGACGCAACGGCAGCCCACGCATTCCTGATGGCCCGGCGGGCAGGCCCGCCCCGCACGCCCGGTCCGGCGCACGCGCAACGAGAATCCGCCCGACATGTTCACCTTCGCCCTCATCGTCCTGACCGTTGTCGTGTCCTGGCAGGCCTTCGAGCGGCCCCGGCTGCTGCAGCGCCTGATCCTGTGGCCGCCGGCGATCGATCGCCAGCACCAGTACGACCGCCTGCTCACGCACGGCTTCCTGCATGCGGACTGGTCGCACCTGCTGTTCAACATGATCACGCTGTACTTCTTCGGCCGCATGATCGAGCAGTTCATGACCGCCGTGGCCGGGCCGGTGGTGTTTCCGCTGTTCTATCTCTCGGCGATAGTCGTCGCGATCCTGCCGACCTACCTGCGCCACCGGCATGATCCGCACTACAGCAGCCTGGGCGCTTCCGGCGCGGTGTCGGCAGTGCTGTTCGCCTTCATCCTGCTGGAACCCTGGTCGCTGATCTTCATCCCCGTGCCGGTGCCCGCGGTGCTGTACGCGATCGGCTACGTCGCCTATTCGTTCTGGAAGGACCGGCAGGGCGGCGGCAACATCAACCACAGCGCGCACCTGTCCGGTGCGATCTATGGCGTGCTCTTCATGCTGGCCATGGACCAGCGCATCGGCACGCACTTCCTCAACCGGCTGATGAATCCCAGCTTCGGGTGATCGTGCGGGGTGATCGTGCGGGCTGACCGCGACGGCGCTTGCCGTCGGGTCGCCGAACGTGGCCGTGCGCAGCTACGCGGCGAAGCGGATTCGCGGCGATCCGCCCGGATCGGGCGTATAGGTGGCGGCCAGGCGCGCCAGGATGGCGGCGTCGAGGGCCGCGATCTCCGCCGCATGGTCCTCGGGGTGTTCGTACAGCTCGAACAAGCGGTGCATCAGGGCTTCGTCGCTGAACTGCTCGATCGGCGCCGTCGACATCTCGGACATGGGCTTACCCTCACCTGGATAACGGACAACGGATTGACGAGAAACCAAGCAGCTTCCGTGCCAGCCAGAAATTCCCCGAATTGCCTGGAACAGTGACGGTCGAGGTCACCGTCCCCAATCGAACGGGGCGAAATGACGCGTACGGTCACTGTCCGCCGCTCACTTGGCGTGAATGCAGCCCGTGCTATCGATCGCCGCAGGCCAAGACCGGGCGGCTGCTGGGCCGTCCGCTTCGACACGAAGGGAGAGAACATGGCGACTAGAGCCCGCAAAACCGCGAAGAAGGCGACCCGTTCGGCCAAGAAGGCCGTCAAGACGGCCACCCGCAAACGGGCGACCGCGGCAAGCGCGACCACCCGTCCGGGGGAGGCCTCCATGAGGCGCTCCGCCGCGGCGAAGAAGGCCGCACCGGCCAGGGCGACGGCCCGGAAGGCGGCGAAGAAGTCGACGCCTGCCCGCAAGGTCGCCAAGGCGACGGCCGCCACCAAGGGCCGGGCAACGAAGACCGTCAGGGCCAGCAAGGCCACCAAGGCCTCCAAGGCGCCGAAGGTGACCAAGGCTGTGAAAGCCACCAAGGCCACGAAGGCCACCAAGGCCACCAAGGCCACCAAAGCCGTGAAGGCCACCAAGGCTACGAAGGCTACGAAGGCCGTCAATGCGGTAAAGGCCACGAAAGCCTCCAAGGCCACGAAGGCCATCAAGGCAACGAAAGCCACGAAAGCCACGAAGGCAATCAAGTCCAGCATGAAGGCGACCGGCACCCTGGCGCCGAAGGCCGTCAAGGCCACCCGGCCCGGGAAGGCCCCGGCCAAGCGCGCCGGCACCACCGCGCAGCCGCGGCGCGCCCGCCAGAAGATCACCCCGGAGCAGGCGCTGGCCAACACCCGCGAGCTGCTGGAAGCCAAGCACGAGCGCGACCGGCAGACGCCGGCGTGGCGCCAGATGGAAACGCCGCACGGCCAGCCGCTGAGCTCGGATTACCACGGCAGCGAAGCCGAAGCCTCCGCCATGGCGAGCGCGGAAGTCCTGCACGCCCAGGAAAGCCGCAAGCCGGCCCTGGAGGGCAGCATCAGCACCGAGGATCGCCACAACCAGGGGCGGCGCGATGCCCGACACTGAGCACGCGTCCACCAGTTCCGATCCGGCCCCGACCATGGCTTCCCCTGAAATCCACCACGATCCGGTAGGCCACCGTTTCACCGCCGTCGTCGACGGGCTCGAGGCCGAAGTCGCCTACCGTTACGAGGACGACGTCCTGGTCATCAGCCACACCGGCGTGCCCCGGCCCCTGGAGGGACGGGGTATCGCCTCGGCGCTGGTGCGCGCGGTGTTCGAGTTCGCCCGGGAGGCCGGCGTGCGCGTGCGCCCGGCCTGTTCCTACGCCGCCGGGTGGATCGAAAAGCACGTCCAGTACGCCGACCTGCTGGCCTGAGGCCGCTGCGGGGCCGCCGAAGGCCCGGTCCCGGCATCGGCGGCTCTACAAACCGGCTGGCGTGTGCCAGCATGCGCGCCCATGCGATTGAACAAGCACATCAGCGACACCGGTTTCTGCTCCCGGCGCGAGGCCGACCGCCTCGTCGCCGAGGGCCGGGTCACGGTCAACGGCCTGCGGGCCCGCGTCGGCGCCGAGGTCGGCGAGGGCGACGAGGTCCTGGTCGACGGCCAGAAGCTGGCGGTGCGCACCGCGGCCAAGGGCCAGCGCAAGCACGTGTACATCGCGCTCAACAAGCCGGTCGGCATCGTCTGCACGACCGAGTCGGGTGTGAAGGACAACATCGTCGACTTCGTCGGCCACGACAAGCGGATCTTCCCGATCGGACGGCTGGACAAGGATTCCGAAGGCCTGATCCTGCTCACCAGCAACGGCGACATCGTCAACGAGATCCTGCGCGCCGAGAACAAGCTGGAAAAGGAATACCTGGTGGCGGTCAACCACGCGGTCACCGACGAATTCCTGCGCGGCATGAGCCGCGGCGTTCCGCTGCATGGCCAGACCACGCTGCCGTGCCGGACCGGCAAGCTGGGGCGCTTCGGGTTCCGCATCGTGCTGGTGCAGGGGCTCAACCGGCAGATCCGGTTGATGGCCGCGCACTTCGGCCTGCGCGTGAAACAGCTGATCCGCGTGCGCATCGGCAACGTCAAGCTCGCGCACCTCAAGGTCGGACAATGGCGCAACCTCACCGACGCCGAGCTGCGCGGCCTGCTGCCGCAACGCACGGAGTGGTAGTCGCCCGCCAGCGGGCGAAATCGCGCGCCGTGTCTGCCTGCGACGCGCTTTTACGTGAATAAGGACATCACGCGGCCGGCGATACCGTGCCGCTCAAACAAGGACCGATCCCAATGCGCCGAATCCCGCGCACACGCACTGCTTCCCACCCCCATTCCAACCCGCTGCCGGCAGCCGCCGCGCGGCGCATCCCCGCGGCTGTCCTGGCCGTGCTGGTGCTGGCCTGCACGCTTCCGGCGTGCCGCAAGGAACAACCGCAGGCGCCCGGGGCTCCGGCACCGGCGACCTCGGGCGCGCCTGCCGCTCCGGCCGCCGCACCCGCGATGGAGCTCAAGGACGTCACCGAACACACGCCCGACTACATCATCGGCATCAGCTATCCGGCCGTGGCGACCCGGTACCCCGGCCTGGCCGCGGAACTGCGTCGCTATTCGGACGCCGCGCGCGCCGAGCTGATGCAGGCGGTGCAGGGGCGTGAAAAGGGGGGCAGCGAAGCGGCCTATGAGCTCGTGCTGCCCTTCAGCGAACTGCACGTATCGCCCCAGCTGGTGGTCGTGGCCGTGGACGGCAGCAGCTACACCGGCGGTGCGCATGGCGCGCCGCTGATCGGACGCTGGGTGTGGTTGCCGGCGCAGAACCGCCTGCTCACCGCGCAGGACCTGGTGCCCGATGCGAAAGGCTGGGAAGCCATCGCCGGCCTGGTGCGCGAGCAGCTGCACACGGCGTTGTCCCAGCGCGTCGATGCCGATGAACTGCCGGCCGGCGAACGGGTGGAAGTGCTCAAGAGCGCGAGCAAGATGATCGAGGACGGCACCCAGCCCGACCCGGCGCATTACAGCCAGTTCGAGCCGGTGGTGGGCAGTGATGGCCACATCCGCGCGATGCGCTTCGTGTTCCCGCCCTACCAGGTGGGTCCGTATTCCGATGGCACGCAGACCGTCGAGGTACCTGCCGCGGCGCTGCTGCCTTACGTGGCGCCGCAGTACCGCGGCCTGTTCCAGAGCACCTGACCGGCGCGGGCCGGTCGCGGGCCGGCGTCCGCAAGCCGGCAAGCCCCCTGCGCGAAAGCGGTCCACGGTAGCTGCCCGATGGCGGCGCCTGCTGGCCAACTTCCAAGAGCGCGCGGCGTGGCGATGCATGCCGGCTGCGCGGCGGACTTGGCGGCCCGGGTCCGGAGCCGGGCCAGCCAGGCAATGACCGGAACAGCCGGCAGCAGCCGGAGCCCGCGCGGCGTTCCCTGATGGCCGATGCAGGTTCATCATGCGTCGAGCCCGTGCCGCCATGGCCCGGCCGACATGCGTGCTGCCGCCAACCCCGTTGTCGACGAGGAATCGCGCCCCGTGACCGCCGCTTCGCACGCCCCGGATGCGCATGGCCTGATCGTCATCGGTCACCGGGGTGCGAGTGGCTATCGGCCCGAACACACGTTGGAGTCGTATCGGCTGGCCATCCGCCAGGGGGCGGATTTCATCGAGCCCGACCTGGTGGCCACGCGCGACGGCGTGCTGGTCGCGCGCCACGAGAACGAGATATCGGGCACCACCGACGTCGCGCGCCATCCGCGGTTCGCGCACCTGCGCACGACCAAGACGGTCGACGGCCGATCGGTCACCGGCTGGTTCACCGAAGACTTCACCCTGGCCGAACTGCGCACGCTGCGGGCGCGCGAGCGCATTCCCGACGTGCGGTCCGCCAACGCGCGCTTCGACGGCCTGTACCCGATACCCACGTTCGCCGAGATCGTCCGCCTCGCCAGGGCGCACAGCAGCCCACACCGACGCATCGGGGTGTATCCGGAAACCAAGCACCCGACGTATTTCGCCCGCGAAGGGCGCCATATTGACGGCACGCCGATCGGGATCTGCCTGGGCGCGGCACTGATCCGGACACTGGTCGAGGAAGGCTTCACCGACCCCGCGCAGGTCTACATCCAGAGCTTCGAGATCGAGAACCTGCTGGAACTGCAGCGCACGCTGATGCCCGCGGCGGGCGTGCGGTTTCCGCTGGTGCAGTTGTATGGCGAGCTGGCGTCGTCGATGCCGCATGACCTGCGCTGGCACCTGGCGCAGGGCGACGATTTGCGCGCGGTGTACGGCACCCTGGTCGATGCCGTCGGAGGCGGCCTGGGGCCGGCGACGCGTTACGCGCACCTGGCCACCGCGCCGGCGCTGGACTGGCTGAAGAAGCACTACGCCAGCGGCATCGGGCCGTGGAAGGGCAACCTGCTGCCGCACGGGGCCACCGTCATCGTGGCCGATGGCTGCGGCGGCGTCGATGTGTCGTCGTGTCACGCCGATCGGGTCCACCCGATGCTGGCCGACGCATTGGCCCTGGGCCTGCTCGTCCACCCCTACACGCTGCGCGCCGAAGCGCGCTATCTCAACCAGACGGCCACGGGCCCGCAGCTGGTCCAGGGACGAAGCCATGCAGCTGTACGGCCTCGGGGTGCAGGGCTTTTTCATCGACCAGCCCGACGAGGGCGTCGCCGCGCGCGAGCGCTTCCTGGCGCTCGACCCTGCCGGCCGCCGCGCGCCGTCCGGCCAGGCAGCCGGTTAATCCAGCACGTCGAGCGCTTCGTCGACGGCTTCGTCGACGACCTCGTCGAACAAGGCCTCGCGGCTGAACCACCGGCGCCGTGGGCGACCGTGCACCTGTTTGATGTCGGCGCCGGCCCAGTAGAACAACTGGACGAAGAACAGCGTCACCACCGCGCAGAACAGCGAAGCCAGCGCACCCAGGATGCCCACCGACCAGCCCAGCGCGCACACGCCCCACGACGCGCCGGCGGCCAGCGGCGCCTCGCCCGTGCAACCCCAGCCCATCGCGTAGACCGACAGCGCGATCGCGCCCGCCAGCCCGAGCAGCGACAGGGCCACCCAGGCCAGCACGAGGTTGCGCAGCACGCGCAGGACGGGAGAACGGGGGGGCGAGGGTCGGCATGGCAGGGGCGGTCGAAGTGTCTGCCTGGATTGTAGCGGCGTCGACCGCCAGCTCAGCCCGCAAACAGGTCGCTCTGCTCGGCCGAACTGTCCGGATCGATGAAGCCCGACAGGCCCACGCCCACCAGGCGATAGCGGGTGCGGTGCGGCAGGTCCACGCGGGCGCGCAGTTCGCAGGCGATGTCGGCCAGCTGCAGTTCCGAGGCGGGCACGCTGGCCGGCGTGAGGCTGCGGGTGAGCACGCGGAAGTCGGCGGTCTTGAGCTTGAGCACGACGGTGCGCGCGATGCGTCCGGCGCGGGACTGCCGCTCGCGTTCGTAGCCGGCCCAGGTCTTCTGCGCCAGGCGGCGGATGTGCGGCTCGATCTCCTCCAGCGGCAGGTCGTGCTCGAAGGTGTCCTCGGCCGAGATCTGCATCGTCGGCCGCTCGCTTTCGACCGGATTCTCGTCGATGCCCATCGACAGCTCGTGCAGCCGGCGGCCCCAGCGGCCGAAGTGGCCTTCCAGGACTTCGAGGGCGATCGTACGCACATCACCGACGGTGGCGATGCCCAGTTGCGCCAGCCGCGCCTCGGTCACCTTGCCCACGCCGGGCAGGCGGCCGACGGGGAGCGGCTCGAGGAAGGCGAGCGCCTGGTGCGGACGGATGACGAACTGGCCATCGGGCTTGCGCCAGTCGCTGGCGATCTTGGCCAGGAACTTGTTGGACGCCACGCCGGCCGAGGCGGTGAGCGCGGTTTCCTCGCGGATCGCCGCGCGGATGGCCTGTGCGGTCTCCGTCGCCGTCGCCAGGCCGGTCTTCGTCGTCGTGACGTCGAGGTAGGCCTCGTCCAGCGAGAGCGGTTCGATCAGGTCGGTGTGGCGGGCGAAGATCTCGCGCACCTGCCGCGAGACGGCCTTGTAGCGCACGAAGTCCGGCGGCACGAACACAGCCTGCGGGCACAGGCGCTCGGCGCGGATGGCCGGCATGGCCGAGCGCACGCCGAAGACCCGCGCCTCGTAGCTGGCCGCGCACACGACCGAGCGGGCGCCGCGCCAGGCCACGACGACGGGGCGTCCGCGCAGCGTCGGGTCGTCGCGCTGCTCCACTGACGCGTAGAACGCGTCCATGTCGACGTGCACGATCTTGCGGGGCGGGGAGTCCACCAGGGCATTTTAGGTGTTTGCCGGCGCAGCAGGCGCGACGTGGCGTGCGTGAGGCCGCCGTCGCAAACAGGCTGGCCGCAGGCTCGCGGTCAGTTCGTCATCCCCGCGAACGCGGGAAGCGCTCTTCAACAGCGAAGCTGGTCATCCAGGGACTTCCTCTCCACGGGTGACCAGCTTTGCTGCTTAAAGCCCGCCTCCACGCACGCGCTCGCGGGGATGACGAGCCGGATCGACTGCTTTACACCCGCGACATCAGGAACTGCAGGAACTTCCAGAACCGCTCGAGCGCATCGTCGCGATGCACCGGCAGCGCGCGCCGCCCCGGCCGTGCGATCGCCGACGGCGCGGCGGTGGCCGGATGCAGCCCCGACTTGATGGCCAGGTCCGTGCCCTGGACGATGCCCAGCGGCGAATAACCCGCGTAGCCGGGGAACACGTGGCCCAGGTAGGGATTGCCCATGCGGCGCACCAGCAGTTCCGACAGCACTCGCCGGTAGTCGGTGGTGACCGGCACGTCGCCGTAGTAGGGCGACAGCACTTCCGGATCCAGTCCCGACCAGGTGCCGTAGAAGCGGCGTCCGTTGACCGGGCCGCCCAGCACCAGCAAGGGGTTGCCGTAGCCGTGGTCGGTGCCGCCGGCGGCGTTGGCGCGCACGCGGCGGCCGAACTCGGACTGCACGACCACCGTCACCCGGCCGATGTGGCCGCTCGCGTCCAGCGCCGCGTGGAAGGCAGTCAGCGCGGCCGACAGTTCGCTGATCTTGTTCTGGTAGTAGTTCCAGCCCGAGCCCGCGGTGCCCTGGCCGTCGTGGGTGTCCCAGCCGCCCAGGTCGAGCGTGGCGTAGCGCAGTCCGAGGTTGAACTGGATCGACTGGGCCACCGTCCACAACTGCTGGGCGAAACCGCCCGTGGGCCAGCCGGCCGGCAGAGTCCCGTAGGGCTGGGTGGCGATCACCTTCAGGGCGCGGTCGGCGCCCTGGCCGCTGATTTCCAGCGGCGTCTGGCCCGCCCACATCGCGGCGAGGGTTTCGTTGACGCCGCGCAGGCCCGCGGGCGAGTCGCCGCGCGTGCGCTGCCACGCCCAGGCGCCCGAATCGAGCGCGAAATCGTCCGGGTCGGCCATCACCAGGGCCTTGGTCGAGCCCAGCAGCGACACCGGCTGGCGGCTGTTGACGCCCAGCGAGGGCATGTTCTCGGTGCCGGTCGCGCCGGGCTGCATGTTCCAGGCGCGGGTCATCCAGCCGCTGTTGCCGCCCTTCGCGCCGGGCGTGCCCAGGTCGATGTAGAGCTGGGCGTCGAAATGGCTGCGCGTGGCTTCGGGCAGGCCCGAGCCGTGCACGATCGCCATGCGCTGGGCGGCCCACAGGTCGCGCAGGCCGGTGGCCGACGGATGCAGGCCGAAGCCGGTGGCCGCGCCGTTGGCCAGCGTCAGGGGCAGGGCGCCGTAGGTGCCGCTGGCGTCGATGGCCAGGTTGGGGCGGGCCTGCTCGTAGTGGCCACGATCGACACCGTCGATCGGCACGACCAGGTTGAGGCCGTCGATGCCGCCGCGCAGGAAGACATGCACGATCGTGTCGTGCGGGTTGGCGGCCAGCTTGCCGGCGTCGCCGGCGAAGATCATCAGCGGCTTGCCGCCGGCGCCCAGCACCGTGCTGGCGCAGCAGCCCTTGAGGAATTCGCGTCGACTGAAACTCATCGTGGCGGTCCTCTCAGAGACCCAGGAATTCGGGGGACATCAGGATCAGCGAGACCATGCTGCGCAGCCGCTGGTGGTTGTAGTGGCGCTTGAGGTCGTTGCCGTTCCAGGCGTCGGTGTCCTCGATGACGTAGCTGGCCGCCGCGCCGTTCTGCGCCATGAAGGCCACCAGCGCCTGGCGCCGCGCCGGCGTCGGCAGGCGGCCCAGCAGGCGGCCGCACCAGTAGTCGACCAGGTTGTTGGCGGTCCACGAGGCCACGTTGGCACGGGTCACGGCGAGGATCGGCGCGAGCGGCGTGCCGGTGTCGCTGGTTTCGGTCAGCCAGTTGAGCATCTTCCAGGTCATCGCCTGGCTGTTGGAGCCCGACCAGGCCGATGCGATGTCCGGATAGCCGTTCGGCGCGGGCCATTCGTAGGGCAGGTGGCCGGTGTAGCCCATGCGCCACATGAATTCGTTGCTCTTGTCGTGGCCCAGCCGCAGCGTCCAGTCGCAACCCATCGCGCGCATCGCCGCGACCATCGCCTCGAACGGACGGCGACGCTTGTACCCCCAGCTGTTCATCACCGCGCCGGTGGTGAGGATGTGCCGCAGCACGCGCTCGATCTGGTCGGCCGACTGCCAGTGCTGGCGGAAGATTGCCGCCGCGCTGGTGACCAGCGACGGGTCGGGCGTGTCGTTGACGAAGCGGCGGACCAGCTTGGTGCAGATGAAGCGGGCCACGTACGGGTGGGCGGCCAGGCGGTCGAGCACGTCGCGGCCGTCCTTCATCGCCGGCTGCTCGGGATTGAGCAGCTTGCCGAGCACGAACTTGGGCCCGGCGTCGTGCCAGGCCTGGCGGTAGACGAAGTTGCCGTCGTTCTCGGACGGGAATTCCCAGTGGCCGTCCTTGACCGTCCAGCCGGTGAACGCGGCGGCGGTCTCGTAGACGTCGATGTCGCAGTAGCCCGAGGGGAAGGTCGGGTCTTCGGGGCAGGGCGGGATGTCGAACGGGTCGGTGAAGCCCAGGTAGTGCTCGGCGCCCATCGTGTGCAGTTCGAGCAGCTCGCGGGCGAAGTTCTCGTTCGGGCCGGCGCGCGTGTTGTCGGCGTTGTCCAGGTAGTACAGCATCGAGGTGCTGCGGGCCACGGCCTCCAGCATCGCCCGGAAATTGCCGAAGGCGTGCTGGCGCAGCACGTCGCGGTCGAAGTGGACGTAGACCGGCCCGGCCTCGCCCTCGGTCGCGGTCACGTTGAAGTGGTCGTGCCAGAAGTTGACCGCCAGCTCGCGCAGCTGGCGCTGCGAATGCACCGCGCGCACGAACGAGGCGCGCTGCACTTCCACCGCCGGCCGCATGCGGACTTCCTAGGCCGGGTCGGAGGCGACATGGTCGGCCCACAGCTGGGTGAGGTTCTTGCCCAGCGTGGTGTAGCCGGCATTGGCGAGGCGCGTGTCCAGCGCGCTGTCGTCGATGGACGACCAGTCCAGCTGCCACTCGACGTAATTGGCGACGCGGTCGGTGTCGGTGCCGCCCAGCGCGTTGAACTGGGCGATCGACGCCGGCGTGGCGCCGTAGCTCAGGTGACCCAGCGCGCGGACGGCGACCGGGGCCACGGGCAGGGTCAGCGTGTCCGGGCGCAGGCCGCCGCCGGTGTCGCGCTTGGTGGTCAGCAGCTCACCGGTGGCGGTGACGACCTGGCCGTCGCGTGCCTGCGGGGTGGAGGAGAACGGCCGGCCCAGCGTGCCGTAGCGCTTGCGGAGCAGGTCGCGCATGCGCGCGCGGTCCCACGCAGACATCGAATCCATAAGGTGCATCCATCCCGAGGGGTTCATCCCCAACTGCGCCACGAAGGCTAGAACCGGTGCGAAAGGACCGGCGTGCGGCGCGTCACAGAACCACCCCGGGCGCCGGCCCCAAGTGTGCATGGCGTGACGACATCGTGCCTGCCATCTCACCTGCCAACTCGCCTGCCATTGCGCCTGCCCTGGTGCCCGCACGGGTGCCTGTCACGGCACGCAGGTGCGCGGCCGCTTGCGGCGGCGGGGCCGCCTTGGCACGATCGGTCCATGAACGAGCCCTCCGGAACGCCCAGGCAGTCGCGCCATTTCTCCATGATCCGCGGCTTCCATCTCGCGGACTGGTTCACGCTGGCCAACGCGTTCTGCGGCACGGGCGCGATCTTCTCGGCCATGCGCTTCCTGCAGGATGGCGTGGTGCGCGACCTCCTGATCGGCATGGCGCTGATCCCCGCGGCCTTCATCTTCGATGCGCTCGACGGGCGCGTGGCGCGCTGGCGGCAGTCCTCCTCCACGCTGGGGCGGGAACTGGATTCGCTGGCCGACGTGATCTCCTTCGGCGTCGCCCCGGCCGCGCTGGCCTACGCGTGCGGCCTGCAGGGCGGCTGGGACTGGGCGGTGCTGAGCTATTTCGTCGGCTGCGGCGTCAGCCGCCTGGCGCGCTACAACGTCACCGCCGAGCAGCTGTCCGGCGGCGGCGACAAGGTCAAGTACTTCGAGGGCACGCCCATCCCGACCAGCCTGCTGCTGGTGGTCGTGCTGGCCGTGGCCGCCATGCAGGGCGCGATCGGCGACCAGGTGTGGCTGGGCATGATCCAGCTCGGCCCCTGGCAGTTCCACCCGCTGGTGCTGATGTTCGCGCTTTCGGGCTCGCTGATGATCAGCAAGACGCTGCACATTCCCAAGCCCTGAAGAGATGGCCTTGAAGTGACGGCCTTGAAGCGATGGCCCTGACGCGACGGGCCTGAAAAGAAGGCCCTGAAGCGACGCCCCGGAGGCCGGCCGCCCCGTGCGGCCAGGCGCCCCTGCACGGACCGCAACATTCGCATTGCTATCATTCCGTATCCACGGAGGATGCAATGGCCCAGAACGATTTCGAGAACCTCACGCGCCAGTACTGGACTGCCTGGGGGGATGCGATGCGCACCGCCGGCGCGCCGGCGCAACCCGCCATGCCCAACTGGAACGACGCCATGTCCTGGTGGTCGCAGATGGCCAAGGGCGCCGGCAGCTTCCCCAACACCGGCGTCGACGACGCGGTGGACCGGTTCAACTCCCAGGCCCGCGACTGGTACGGGCAGATCCAGCAGCTGGCCGCGCGCTTCGCCGGCCAGAACGCGGCGCCGGCCGACATCGCCTCGGCGTGGAAGCAGATGCTGGGCGGGCAGGGCATGGCCGACCTGTTCAAGGGCATGTCCGGCCCGGGCCAGCACGGCGTGGACCAGTGGATGCAGCAGATGGCCCCGCTACTGCAGTCGATGCAGCGCGATGGCCGCAGCTGGCTGGGCCTGCCGGCCTTCGGCTTCGCCCGCGAGCACCAGGAGCGCCTGCAGGCGCTGGCGCAGGCGCAGCTGGAGCTGCAGGACAAAACCAACGCCTACAACGCCCTGATGGCCGAGACGATGCAGCTGGCGCTGCGCCGCTTCGAGGACAAGCTGGCCGAGCGCAGCGAACCGGGCCGGCAGCTGACCTCGGCACGCGCGCTGTTCGACCTGTGGATCGACGCGGCCGAAGAGGCCTACGCCGAAATCGCCCTGTCGCCGCGCTTCCGCGAGACCTACGGCGAGTACGTCAACGCGCAGATGCGCGTGCGCGGCGCCCTGCAGCGCGAAGTGGAGCAGACCTGCGACCTGCTGGGCATGCCCACGCGCACCGAGATCGACGCGGCGCACCGCAAGATCGTCCAGCTCGAGCGCGAAGTGCGGCGGATGCGCGACGCCCTGCAGCGCGAGGCCCCCGCGCGTGCGGGCACTGCAGCGGACACGCAGTCGGCATCGCCGTCCGGTACCGCGCGTCCCGCTGAAAAGCCCGCCAAGGCCGCCGGCCCGTCCACCGGCAAGTCCACTGACAAGGTTGGCGGCAAGTCCGCCGGCAAGTCCAACGGCAAGCCCGCCGCCAGGAAGGGGAGCGCACGATGAGCAGCGGCGATCTGTACGGCCCGTTCGGTTTCTCGCCCGACGCCCTCGCGCAGGAGGCCATGAACGTGCAGGCCAAGCTGCGCGCCGGCCTGGAGACGCTGCATGAGGTGGACGACGTCACCTACGGCGCGACGGCCCGCGAGGAAGTGTGGCGCGACGGCAAGGTGGCGCTGTACCGCTTCCGTGGCGAACGCACGCCGACCGCCAAGGTACCCCTGCTGATCAGCTACGCGCTGGTCAACCGTCCCTACATGGTGGACCTGCAGAGCGACAAGTCGATCGTGCGCGGCCTGCTGGAGCGCGGCGAGGACGTCTACGTGCTCGACTGGGGCTACCCGGACCGTTCCGACCGGTACCTGGAGCTCGAGGACTACATCCAGCGCTTCCTCGGCGGCGCGGTCGATTACCTGCGCGGCCAGTACCGGCTCGACGCCGTCAACGTGCTGGGCATCTGCCAGGGCGGCGCGTTCGCGCTGTGCTACAGCGCGCTCAACCCGAAGAAGGTCCGCAACCTGGTCACCATGGTCACGCCGGTGGATTTCCACGTCGGCGACAACATGCTGGCCAACTGGGTGCGCGGCGTGGACGTGGACACCTTCGTCGACACCCTGGGCAATGTCCCGGCCGACGTCATGAACTGGACCTATCTCACGCTCAAGCCGTGGCGGCTGTTCGTGCAGAAGTACGTCGGCATGGTCGACATCCTGGACAACAAGCAGGCGCTGGAGGATTTCCTGCGCATGGAGAAGTGGATCTTCGACTCGCCCGACCAGGCCGGCGAAGCCTTCCGCCAGTTCGCCAAGCAGTTCTACCAGGCCAACGGGTTCGTCAACGGCGGCATCAGCATCGGCGGCCGTCCGGTGGACCTGGCCCACGTCGACATGCCGGTGCTCAACATCTTCGCCGAGCAGGACCACTTGGTCCCGCCGGCGTCCTCGCGCGCGCTCAAGGGCCTGGTGGGCAGCGACGACTACAGCGAACTGTCCTTCCGCGGCGGCCACATCGGCATCTACGTGTCGAGCCGGGCGCAGCGCGAAGTGCCCGAGGCGATCCACCAGTGGCTGGCGCAGCGCTCGAGCTGATGGCGCGGCGCGCGACGGTCGCCGTCCGCGCCGGCGGGTTCATGCTTGCGGCCGTGATGCTGTCCGCGTGCTCGTCCGGTTCCACCGATGGAGGTCCTGCCATGAGCCTGCAACTGACATCCAGCGCGTTCGTCGCCAACGGCGACATGCCCAGGCAGCTGACCTGCGAAGGCGGCGACCGTTCGCCGCCGCTGGCGTGGTCCGTGGTGCCCGTCGACACCAAGAGCTTCGCGTTGATCGTCGACGACCCCGACGCCCCCGATCCGGCCGCGCCGCAGCGCACCTGGGTGCATTGGGTGGTCTACAACCTGCCGGCCGACGTCGCCGCGCTGGAGGAAGGCGCCAGCACGCAGCTGCCCACCGGCGCGCGCGATGGCCGCAACGACTGGGGCCGCACGGGCTATGGCGGGCCGTGTCCGCCGGTCGGCCGGCACCGCTACTTCCACAAGCTCTACGCCCTCGACATCGAGCTGCCCGCCGAGCCGGTGCTGGACAAGGCCGGCCTGGAGCGGGCGATGGAAGGCCACGTGCTGGCCCGCGCCGAACTGGTCGGCACCTACCAGAAGACGGGGCGTTGATGCGTCCAGGCCGCGACGGGCGCAGGCGCCTCCCGACGTGGCTCCTGCTGGCCGCGTTGCCGGGCGGGTTGCTGGCGCTGTCGGCGCACGCCGGTCCTGCGCACGCCCCGCCATCGCAGGCCGCCTCAGCGCAGGCCGCGACCGCCGCGCCGGTGCCGGCCGCGGCGGCACGCAGCGAAATCGAACACCTCATCGCCCAGCTCGGCCGCTCGGGCTGCAGCTTCCAGCGCAACGGCAGCTGGCATGACGCCGCCGAGGCCGAAAAACACCTGCGCCGGAAGTACGAGTGGCTGCGCGACCACGACCGCATCGTCTCGGCCGAGCAGTTCATCGAGGACGGCGCCAGCCGCAGCAGCATGACCGGCCGCGCCTACCAGGTGCGCTGTCCCGGCCAGGCCGCGCAGCCCTCGGCGAGGTGGCTGCGCGACCGGCTCCAGGCCCTGCGCCGGCCGCCCACCGGCCGTTGACGCGGGCTAGACTGGCCGCGCGGCACCTTGGGCGTATGACCTACATGACCCGTTCCCTGTCCCGTTCCCGCGACGATCGCCTGCTGGCCGGCGTCATGGGCGGCATCGCCCGCCGCTTCGGCTGGAATTCCACCCTGGTGCGCATCGCGTTCGTGCTCCTGTCGATCGCGTCGGTCGCCTTCCCCGGCATCGTGGTCTACCTGATCCTCTGGCTGCTGATGCCCGACGAGGGGTTTTGAATTCCAATCCGCGCCCGTTGATCAACGCGCTGGGCATCCTGTGGGCGTCGCCCAACACCCTGCTGGGCCTGATCGCCGGCGGCGTGGGTATGTGCTTCGGCGCACATTGCCACTGGCGTCCGCAGGACCTGGCCCTGGTCTTCCATCGCTGGCCCTGGGGCCCCGGCGGCGCGCTGACGCTGGGCAACGTGATCCTGCATACCGGCGACTCGCTCGACCAGCATTGCGTCACCTACGCCCATCGCGCCGGCCACTGCGTCGACGATCCGATTCTGCTGGCCGACCATGAACGCGCGCACGTCTACCAGTACATGGCGCTGGGCGTGCTGTTCCTGCCGCTGTACCTGCTCAGTGGCGGCGTGAGCGTGCGCAACCGCTTCGAGCGCGCGGCCGACCGCTACGCGATGACGGGCTCGGGGTGGTGGCCGTGGAGCCGTCCGGCGGACGGACGGCGCGGCTGAATGCAGGCGCCGGTGAACGGTGTGCGACCGGGCACCACCGCACAGCCACTTGCAGCGCGCGGCTTGCGGAATTTCTCCAGTCGCCTTGACTTTGCGCTAACGCACCATCGCGTACTCTCGCAGGCGTCGGAGAACAAGTAACTGGAGTTGAAAAACCAGTTGCAACCGCTCCGGCACGGAAGGCTCAGTCGCGTGAGGGTCAAACCTCATCGAAACTGGGCCTTCTCTATTTGGTCTGGCGGACCGACTCAGGAACGCCGTGGATCAGCCCCTTCCCCCGCTTTGCGGGGGAAGGTTGGGATGGGGGCCGCCGATCGCCGCGCACCTGATCGATCGGCGCGCGCATCGTCCAGCAATGACGCTAGCTGGATCCGACCCCCCCAGCGGCCAGCCGCACCCCCTGGCCATTTGTATCGAATTGTCCCAGCGTGTACCGCTTTGTATCCGGGCGATCCCACGCGCTTTGCAGATGCCAAACTCCTTGCCGCCCCGACACCCGGGGCGCGGCCAGGCGGACGCCTGGACCGATCCATGCATTCAAATGGAGTTTGAAAGTCATGCAGAACCTGGTTTCCCTGACGGTATCCGAGGCGCAGGTGGCGCAGGCCCTGGCCGGCCTGGCGCAGATCGAGGCGGCCCTGCCGGGCCTGATCTCGCTGGACCCGGCCGACCGCCGCTCGCTCAGCCACATGGGTCCGAAGTCGGAAGTGTTCGTGCGGCTGGCCCTGCGCGGACTGGAACAGAACCCGCAGATCGTGCCGGCCAGCCTGGACCTGGCGGCGGCCAAGCAGGACATGGACGCGCACGACAAGCTGCGCCCCGTGTTCGAGCAGATGCGGCGCCTGATGACCCGCCTGGACGACACCGTCGGCGCGTTGGGCAGCGACGCGATGGAAGCGGCGCTGGAAGGCTACAACCACATCAAGATCGCCAGCGCCGCCCACGGGCTGGAAGGCCTGCGCAAGGAACTGGCCGCACGCTGGAGCAAGTCGCGCCGGGTGGAGGAAGACCCGCAGAGCTGACCGCGCGGCGTTACCACTGGATGTGATCGGGCAGGCCACCTTCGGGTGGCCTGTTTTGTTCTGGGGGGTGCCAGTGCCGACGGGCGAGGGCCCCCGGACGGGCGGGAGACATTGCCGGAAGGCTGCGGAGGATTCCGGAAGGGCTGGGAGGACTCCGGAAGGCTGTGGAGGACTCCGGAAGGCTGGGGAGGACTCCGGAAGGCTGTCGAGGACTCCGGAAGGCTGTCGAGGACTCCGGAAGAGCTGGGAGCACTCCGGAAGCCTGTGGAGGACTCCCGCAAGCCGCCAGGGATTCCGGAAGACCGGAATTGGATTCGCGAATCCGGATTTCGTCTTCCGGAATACAAAATTTGCCTTCCCGAATACTGATTTGGTCTTCGCGAGTCCTCTGCAGGCTTCGGGAAGACCGAAAACGGATTCGGGAAGACCGAAATTGGATTCGGGAAGACCGAAAAAGGATTCGGGAAGACCGGAATTGGATTCGGGAAGACCATTTTCGGCTTCGCGAAGGCGAACCAGGTATTCGGGCAGGCAAGGCGGCCTGCGGGAAGATCCCGCCGGGCAGCAGGAGCGGTTGGATAGGCTGCCGCAGAGTGGGGACCGGCAACGCCAGAAGTCCTGAGCCGCCAGCAGTTACGATGACGAATGCTCGAGAAGACGGTGTCTCAAAGATGATCAAATGCCTCGCCATTGCAGGCATGGTCATCGCGACGTCTGGCTGCGCCTCGTGGTCCAGCAAGCCGCAGCTGTGCTTCAGCGACAACCCACCGGTAAACCCGACAAGCGCCGGCGAGATCAAGGCGGTCAAGTTTGTGGAGCGCCGCGTCGCGGCTACCTGTCGACCAACCGACGTCGAGTGCAACTTGCAGTTGCGCCATGGGGCAAACGATCAGATCGAGGTGATCGCCTCCAGGGCATTGGTTGCGGGCGACCCACCTGCTTGCACGCCCCTTGAAGGTGGCTTTGAAACTTACGTGTTCTCGGCGGAAGGCGAATACATCCGGGTGGTGCTCGGGCTATAGGCCCGACAGTTCGCACTCAAATCGGATTCGGGTCGCCCATAAGCAAGGGCCCGCGATTGCTCGCGAGCCCTTCATTTTTTATAGGTGCCGGAAGTTGGCCATGGGGCTGTCGACCCACGTCTAGTCCGATCCTCGATGTATCAGGTTCCGGAAGTGGATCTCGCGCCCTCACGGGACGGGCACTCCGGATCGCCCAATTACCCAATAATCGCGTGCGGCAAAAACCGCGACGTATTCTGCGTAATCAGATGCGCGTCCTCGCGCATGCCGATGCCGGCCGGCTGGTCGGCGATCACCCAGCTGCCGACCAGGGGATGGTTGCCTTCGTACTCCGGCAGGGGATGGAACGCCTGCAGGATCGCCGGACCGTCGTCGTACGGGCCGTCTGACCGGATCGCCTGGCCTTGCGCGGTGACGATCTCGATGTTGGCGCCCTCGCGCGAGTGCAGCGGCTTGCGCACCCAGCCTGCCGGTGTGGCATCAGCGCTCGACGCGAACATCGCCGGCAGCAGATTGGGATGGTTCGCGTGGCGTTCCCACAGCAATGGCAGGACGCCCTTGTTGCTGAGCACCGACTTCCATGCCGGTTCGATAAGCTGCAGCTTGCCGGTGGTCAGCGCGGCGCCGAATTCCTCGACCATCATGAACTCGAGCGGGTAGAGCTTGAAGATCGTGCGGATCACGGTGTCGTCGACGTCGGTGAACCATCCGTCCTGGCTCAGGCCGATGTCCTCGATCGCCAGTTCGCGGGTCTCGATGCCGACCTGGTGGGCGCAGTCGCGCAGGTAGGTCACCGTGGCGCGGTCCTCGACGCTGTCGCGGACGGCGGCGAAATGCATGCGCTTGTGGATCAGGCCCCCGCGCGCCAGCGTGGCCAGCGCTTCCAGGAGGTGTTCCTGGATGATGTTGTACTGGTCAGCGGTCGCCGGCAGCTGGCCGGCCGCCATCTGCTGCTCCAGCCAGACCCACTGGAAATAGGCTGACTCGTAGAGCGACGTGGGCGTGTCGTAGTTGAGTTCGTAGAGCTTGGCCGGGCCGCGGCCGTCGTAGGCCAGGTCCATGCGGCCGTAAAGATGCGGCTCGCGCGTGCGCCAGGAGTCGCGGATCCAGTCCCAGTGCGTGGCCGGGATGTTCAGGCGCGACAGCAGCTCTTCCGAACCGACGATGTCGTTGACCAGGCCCATCGCCATGTCGTGGATTTCCTGCGTGGCCGGCTCGATGTCCTCCTCGATCTGGCGCAGGGTGAAGGCGTAGTAGGCCGACTCGTCCCAGTAGGCCTCGCCGTCGATGGTGTGGAAATGGAAGCCCAGGCGTTCGGCCTGTTGTTTCCAGTCGGGGCGCGGCGCGATGCGGATGCGTTGCACGGTGTACTCGATGAAGTTGCGGTGCGGATGCAGAACCCGCCGCCGTGGCGGCGGGGCCCGCAGGCTCAGCCGCCGAAGCGGCCGCCGCCGCCGAAGGAACTGCGCGCGGCCGAGGAGGAGCCGAAGCCGGAGCGCGAGATGGTGATGGCGCGCGCCGGTGGCGCGGTATTGCCGGCCTTGCCGGTCACCTTGCCCAGGCGGTCGGAAGCGACGTCCCCGTTCGGCTTGAGGTAGTCGCCGGAGCGGTAATCGCGATACAGCGGCGAGCTGCCCCCGATCCGGTAGTAGCCACCACCGCCGGTACGGCAGTCGGACTGATCCGGGTTGCGGCGGCAGTCTTCGCGACGCGAGTTCACCAGGTCGCTGGCGACATAGCCCAGCAGGAAGCCCGTCATCGGCGGGATCCAGTTGGGCTGGCCGAGTTCGTTGGTGATTTCGGTGCACTGGCCGAACTGCTCGTTGCACTGGGACGAGCTCTCGAAGCGCGGGGCGATGCGCTCATGCTCGAGCCGGGCCCTGTCGTACTCGGCCCGGCATTCGAGCGGGGCCACTTCGGTCTGCAGGTCGCAGTCGTGCGCGTCGGCCAGGACTTGGCCGGTCGGGGCCGATTCGCAGCCGGCCAGGGCCGCCGGAATCGCGACCGCCATCAGCGTGAGGCGGAGATTACTTGATCGCTTCATGTTCGTACGGGGCCTCAGGGCGTCATGGCGGCGGCGTTGACCAGGCCCACGGCGATGGCCACGCCGGCGGAGAACACGCCCGCGGCGCTCACGCCCTCGGTGATCTGGCTGGAAATGCGGCCGGAGATGGCGCGCGCGATCAGGTAGGCGATGACCTGGATGACGGCGGCGACCACGCCCCAGATCAGCGCATCCACCAGGCTGACCGAGTGGCTGATCGCCGCGTGCAGGGGCAGCGCCACGCCGATCAGCGAGCCGGCGAAGGCAGTGGCGGCGGCCACGTTGCCCTCGCGGATCAGGGTGATGTCGCGATGGGGGGTGATCAGCGTGACGATCGCGATGGCGGCGATCAGAACAGCCAGTCCCAGGCCAAAGTAGGCCAGGAAGGCCAGGAACGACTGCGCGGAGATTGCGGCTTGCATGGATGTCCCTTGAGGGTGGATTGAAGGATGGGTGGGGTGAGATGGCGCGGTGGCGACCGCGACTGAACTGTTGAAGCGGTTTGGATCAGGTGACGTCGAAGTCCGCCTGGCCCAGGTCGACGCCGACCGCATAGGTGATGCAGAACTCGTTGGGGCCGGAGTCCTCGGCGGTGACCAGCAGGAACTCCTCGCGCTCCAGTTCGGGCACGTCGCGGCGATAGAGCATCGCGTAGTGCGTCAGGTCGTCGTCGCGCCGCGGCGGCGTGTGCCGGTAGAGCACCTCGTCGTAGCAGATCGCGGGGATCCGCCCGGCTTCATCGGTCGACTGGGTGCTGCGGAACCACTGGCGGCCGGCGTACTGGATCTGCGGCGCGCCCAGGTGGGCGTGCTCCAGCACGAACTGCTGGAAGGCCTGCTTGCTGGGCGGGTTGACCGTCTCATGGAAGACGAAGGCCTTCACCGCCTCCACTTCGCCCGCGCAGGTGGACACCTGCAGGAAGGCGTCGTCGTCGAGGTAGAAGCGATGCAGGGCGTAGCCGTCGCCGAGATTGATGTACCCGTAGCAGGGGATGCCCTGGAATCCGTCCGGCAGTTCGGCGGTCATCGCGTCCGGGGCGACGCGGTACATGGTGCGGTCGAAGCTGACGCGGCCGCCGATGCGCAGGCCGAGCGGGAGTTCGTGCCCGATCGCACCACGTTCGAAGGACGCGGGCATCGCCGGCGCCGCGGGCTTGCGGCCCAGCAGCCGGTCGAACAGGCTCATGCCGGCACCCGTTGGGCTGCGGCGAAGATGCGGTTCCGCTCGAGCCGGCAGTCGCGCAGGTAGTAGAGCGTCGCGCCGGGGCCGATGCGGGTGTCGGCGGGCGGATTGATCTGCGGGGGCACCCTGCCGGAGGCGCGGTAGCCGAGCAGGATGGCGCCCTCGTTGCGGAACGCCGTCGCCAGTTCGCCGATCGAACCCTGGACGCCCGCGGGCACCTCGATGCTGAACTGCGTGGTGCCCGCGTCGGACGCCGACAGCACGTCCAGCGTCACCAGCGAAGAGCCCGGGTCCTGCGCCGCGCGGGCGATGATCTCCACCGTCAGCGGGCGGGTGCATTCCACGTCCGGATGATGCGCCTGCACCAGGTTCAGCGCCGAGGTCGAATCGAAGTGCGCCACGACATGGCAGGTCGGCTTGAGCGCCTTGATCGCCAGCACGGCGACCAGGGTCTGGTCGTCGCTGGCGGTATGCACGATCACGCGCCCGGCCTGCGGCAGCGAAGCGCGCTGGTAGCCCGCGCCGTCGGCATACGAGGGGACGGCGATGTAGCGGATCTGGTCGGGCAGCGGGTTCTCGCTCAGCCCCTCCGCGACCAGCACGATGCCTTCATCGTCGGTCGCCGTGTCCGACAGCAGCAGCTGCACCAGGCGCACGGACTCCGCGCCGCGCCAGCCCACGAGCACGGTGTGCCCTTGCATGTCGTAGCTCATCTTTCCCATGAGGTGGCGTTTCCAGAACAGAAGAAGGGAGGCGCTGGTCTTGGTCAGGATCGCGGCGAACAATGCCACCGCGCCCGGCATCAGCAGGAAGGCCACGATGTAGCGGCCCGCGGTCGTCGACGGCGACAGGTCGCCGTAACCGATCGTGGTCGCCGTGGTCATGTAGTAGTAGGGAAACGCATCGGGCGCGACCAGCTTCGATTCCCCGGCCAGCGCCAGCAGCGCCCAGGTCAGCAGCAGGTGCGCCAGGTAGGCGAGGAACACGGCGGTCCAGCTCACGCGCCGCATGTGGCGGCGCAATGAGCGGACGAGTCGGCCGATCACGATCACGGAACTTCCCCTGGTACTGGCCGGCTTACCTGGACGTGTGGTCCGGCGCCGGCAGGGCGTGCACCGTGGTGGTGTTCTCGTGGGTCAGCTGTTTGGGCTGCGAGAAGCGCGCCAGGACGGCATGGGCGTCGCTGCTGTCGGTCAGCAGGCCCGCGGCGGCCAGGCGCTTGTTGAGGTCGCCATCGCCGGCGTCGGCTTCCAGTTCCTCGGCCGCTTCGATGCGGGCGGCCTTCTCGGCCTGGCGCTCCTGGATGCGGGCGAGCGAGTCCAGGGCCGAGGTCATCTGGCTGTTGGTGCCGGCGTGGCGCTGGGCGATCGCGGCCTGCGCGCGCTGCACGGCTTCGGTCGCCTTGACCTGGTCGATCTGGGTACGCATGCCGTTGAGGCGGAGCTCGGTCTTCTTGATCGTGTCCTTCAGCGTTGCGATCGAGCGGTCCAGGGCCTGCTTGGAGGCCGCTTCGGCCTTCTGCTCGGTTTCCAGCGGGGCCAGCTTGCCGGCCACTTCCAGCGCCAGCGCCTGGTCACCCTTGCCGAGCGCACCCTCGATGTAGCGGCCGAATTCGGCCATCTTGGCGGCGCGCGCGTCGAGCTTGCCCTGCGACAGCTTGCTCTGCGCCATCAGCTTGGTCAGCTCATCGCGCGAGCGCGCCAGCTGCGTGCCGGCGTCGCGCATTTCCTGGTCCAGGATCTTGATGGCGTTGTTGTCGACGACCGCCTGGCCCGCCTCGTGGGCGGTGCCGCGGAACAGGGTGAACAGCTTGTTGATGATGCTCATGGACAGGCCTCAGGCGAAGAAATGCCGCAGTGATTCGGCGGCATCGATGGTGTTGGCGGCGAGCGTGCGGATCTCCTCGTCGATGGCGTCGATGTCGGAGGCGGCCGAGAGCTCGCCGAACACCACGTACTCCCGCTTGCCGTCGCGCTCGACGATGCCCAGGTTGGACAGCGGGTTGAGCGGATTGAGCAGCAGGCAGGCCTCGTTGAGCCCGGCGGCATCGCGGACGCGCTCGGCCGGCGCCAGCACGGTGGAGACGAGGATCTGGTGGCCGTAGGCGGCCAGCTGTACCTGCATGTCGCCGAACTCGTGCAGGGTCAGGTTGATCGCCGGCTCCGCGCCCTCGAACAACTCGAGGGAGATCTGCTCGTCCGCGGCGTAGCGGTCACTGAGCTGCTGGTGGATTTCGATGGTGCTGAACATTGGACCTCCGGGTCCGCATGGTGGGGCAAGGGGAAGGGGCGCACCGCTGCGCGAGCGGACCGCGGCGAGTGGTCGCACGCTGCGGGTCGGTGACATCCGGCGGGCCCTTGCGCCTGATCAATCCCTGCCTGGCGGCGAGGGGCCGGTAGCATCTTAGACAAGCCGGTGGCCTCGTGGCGACCGCCGCCCGGCCGCACGGCTGAATCGGCAACGGTGGAGCCCGGATCGGCTTGGGAACGCGGGAACGTGCGCCGCCGGAACCCCCAACAAAAAAGGCCGCGCCGTGGGCGTGGCCTTCTTGCTGGTGCCGGAAGTGGGACTCGAACCCAAAATACAATAAATGGCTTTTCCCCGAGGCATTTGCGCCTTCGGTGCCACATGGTGTACTAGAGAAGTGTACTAACTTCCGGTGCTAGAGCGTGGCCGCGCCATCCTACCTGAAGCAAAGAAAGCAGGGGTGGTACGTGCAACTGGCCGTACCCCGGGAGCATCAAGTCGCTGTTGGCGCCAAGGTCCTGGTTCGATCCCTTGGCACCCGGGACAAGGTCGAGGCCGGCAAGCGCAAGCACGCTGTCATTGCCGACTTGCATGCGCAGATAGCGGAGGCGGCTGGTAAACGGGCCCAGGCTGCCAACCCTGAGGAGGCGGCGCGTGCGTTGCTGGACTATGCAAAAGAGGAGCGCGCCGCGGTCGAAAGCGGGACGCGCGCAGAAGGGGAAGCAGAGGCGGCCTTTGAAGCCGCGGCCGACAACTTCCTTGAGGGGCAGGCCAAGGCATTGGGCCTTGACCCCGAGGGTGACCCCAATCTTTCCCCCGAGGCCACCGAGACTGTCCGCAGGGCATACAAGGCCATGCGAGGTCGCCTGGAGTACACCTTGGAGCGCCTGATTGAGCGGCACTTGGAGGAGAGCGCGCCTAGCGTCACGGCCCAGACCCTCGGAGACAAGCGGCGGCACCTCGGGGCATACCGGGATTGGTTTGGGGGCGACCGAGAGGCCAGCGAGGTGTCGCGGAAGGTGGCCGGGAGTTACGTGTCCGACGTGATCCAGCGACGCACACGGAAGACGGCAGAGGGCGCCTCGGTGGCCCTGTCCCCGACAACGCGCAAGAAGGAGGTCAGTGATCTCCGGGCGTTCTTCGAGTGGCTCACAACGCGCGGCGTGATCGATGCGAACCCGTTCGATCGCATGTCCGCCAGCATCAAAGAATCCACGCGCGGAAAGGCCAGGGGCCGCCGGCCTTGGAAGCCTGCGGAGTTGGCTACGGTCCTAAGGGGCATAGATACGGCCGACCCCGTTTGGGTCCTGACGGTCATTGCCGCGCACACCGGAATGCGGCGCGAGGAGGTCGCAGAACTCGCGGTGTCCGACGTGGATGGCACAGTCTTCCAAGTCAAAGAGGGGAAGACGGCCGCGGCCGTGCGTCGGGTGCCGATCCACCCGACGATCCAACCCTTGGTGAAGCACTTAGCTAAGGCGAGCCCTGATGGCTTCCTGATTCCGGGACTTCTTCGTGGTGGGCCCGACCAGAAGCGAGCTTGGTACGTGGGCAAGCGCTTCGGACGCGCCATTCGTGCGCTGGGTATTGATGATCCCGCGCTCGACTTCCATGCCTTGCGCGGAACCGTCATCACGCAGCTCGAAGGCGCAGGCGTCCCCGAATCGACAATTCAGCTA
This sequence comes from Lysobacter solisilvae, assembly GCF_016613535.2. Classification (NCBI taxonomy): domain Bacteria; kingdom Pseudomonadati; phylum Pseudomonadota; class Gammaproteobacteria; order Lysobacterales; family Lysobacteraceae; genus Agrilutibacter; species Agrilutibacter solisilvae. The sequence continues at coordinate 3,557,809 of NZ_CP071518.1, read as the reverse complement.
ATCGTGGGGCACAAGCGGCAGGGGATGACCTTGGGTGTGTACTCCGCAGGTGTGCCGGACAAGGCCAAGCGGGATGCAATCGCGCACGTGTCCTATGGAAAATCGCTTGATTCGTTCGTGGCGGCGCATGGCGCCACCGTTCGTGTCAAAGCTTCGGCAAGGCCTCGCGGACGCAAAGGGGGCTTGGAGCAAATAGAATCCGGCCAGACCTAGAACAAAAAAGAGGGCGCCTCAGTGGGGCGCCCCCGGTACGTTTCGTTGCTTTAGCGGGTGCAAATCCCGATCAGCAACCTGCGGCGGAGCAGAACAATCTCAACTTCGATTGACTTCTCGCCCTTGGTGATGGTCCATGTCCTTGAGACTTCGCGCGGCAGGAGTTTCTCAAACGCGGCATCGACTTTCATTTCAATTTGCCTCTCTGAAGAGCCTGGAAGTGATCACTCTGGGCCTGCGACGGATTGGTCTCCCTTGCGCGATCATCCTAATGGGCGCCTACCGATTCGCATACTTTCCCATTCGCTCAATATCCCGTGAGCAGCGTGGAAGGTGATTGGAATTCATTGGCTTGCGATCATTCTTGTGCCGGGACGAGACGACGAGCGGTAGGCGTAGTTTCCGGCAGGCAACTAATGAATGCGTAGTTGTGCGCAGGGCGTTGCACTTGACTGGTCCATGTCAGTCGATGTGCTCGGCAAGGTCGTCAAAATCGTCATCGGCGGGAAGCCGCCATTGCGGGTGTCTATAGTCCTGGTGCCGAGGCGGCGGGCGCTGGTTTCTCCAGTAGTCACAGAGCTCGAAGGCCTCTTGCCACTGCGCAAGAAATTCGGCGGATAGGTCGCATCCTGCTTGAGCGTCCGTCTCGATTCTCTCCATGAGCAAGGCGATGCCTGGCTTCGCAGGGGTGCCTCGCCAAGCAGCGTCCGAAATTAATGGCGGGCAGTTCCAGTGCCAGAGGCCGCTTCGGTCCATGTGCGTGACTAGCAGACTGTGGATGTACCAGTCCAACTTTTCCTGGACTCTCGCGAGCCGGCGCCTAGTAGCAGAGCGGCGGCGTTGCTCGGGGGTCTTTGGCTTGGTATGCCGGTCCGGCTCCTCGGCCTCTACCCGTCGCCGCGCTTCTGGAGTCCCTTTCTTGAGCCGTGGAACCAACGGCCCGCGGCCCCTTAGTTCGGACACTTCGGCGATCCCTGTGACCGAATCGGTCGCCCAATCGACCGACATGCACGGTCTCTATGTCGGTCAGAACTCATCGCTCTTGATTTCCATGGTCTTTAGGTAGGCCTGGTCTAGCTCCTCAATCCGCTCCGCCGCTTCCTCGCGCTCAGCCTCCTCCCTCAGTCTCCTATGGGCCAGTTCAACGGCCTCCGGCGTCGTCTTGTCCCAGAGCCTCACTAGGCGCTGGGTGTACTTGCGGGCTTGCCAATCCAGCCGAACGTCTGGAGTCATTTGCTGGTACATGTCGTTCACCACTGTCTGACGCACGAACTTCCAATGAGGGAACCCCGTAATGGCGTCGCAGTGCTCCTTTGGGAACTCACCCGGTTCCACCTTGGGGAGCCTCGCCAACATCCTCTGCACCGTATCTAAGGCCACCCCAAACTGCCCCTGAAGTGACCTTTGGCTGACTCCTTTGGGTAGACCCAAAGAACCGTTGTTGGTAATGAAGGCCATGTGCTGCCAGAGAGCGTCGCGCTTCTGTTCCGGCCTCATCTCAAGCTTCGTGTACTTGACGTTCGCCAACTTGGAAGCGTGGCTGGCTTGTCGAAGCGTCATCGTCTCCACCTGTGCGGGGAGGTCGGCCCTCTTCGCGCGCTTGTACGCGGCTAGCCGGTGGTGTCCGTCAACCACATACAGCGCGCCGTCCACGCTCGCCAAATGCAAAGGGATCAAATCCACATTTGAGGACGCCTTCAAGTACAGACACATGTCGTGTATGTGGGACTGGGAGGACTGTTCCTGTCTGACTTGGTCGCGCGCCTTGAGCAATAGCAGGTTTCGTGGCTGCAGTGCCTTGTGCGTCTTGATCTGGTCCAGCTTCACCCTAACGACCTCCTTCGGGTGCTCTTTCGCTGGCCCCTGAGGTGGCCCCTGAGGTGGCCTGGGAGGTGGGGCGCTGGGCGGTGCTTGCGGTGTGCACTCGGGCGCCGTTTGCTGGTCCTGGTGGGGCTTGGATTGCATCTTCTCCATTCGCATCCCCTCAATCCCACCGAGGGGCACGCTTGATCAAACTGCACAACGCCTCGGAGTTCGTGACGGTGCGCCCAAACTGCTGTTGCAGTCGGCGCTGCTCCTCCTTGAGTCGATCGAAGCACGCAAGCTCAAAGCTGATCATGCGATAGACGTAGGGCGCTTCCCGCACCCGGCCATTTGGGGTGTTCATTGCATGCAAATTTTCCTGATGGTTGACGGCCCTCCCTCAGTCCCCCTCCGGGTTCTCCATACTGCGCAACGCGCCGTGGCGACATTACGTTTCGGGCCCGAAGTGGAACCGAGGTTGGACCGGGTCTCCCTCGGTTTACCGCGTCAGCTCATTGCGACGCGGGCTGTCCTCCTGACGCGGTGCGGCCTTAGCCGCGCCTGCTGTTCCTTCGTTGCTCGTAAATGCGCGTTGCTGAATCCACAGCTTCCTGGTCCGCCACGATCTCCTCGGCACGAACCCTCTTCGCAGCCTGTCGATCCTTCTCGGCCAGGAGCGATTCTTCGAGCGTCGGCTGCGCAGCCTGGGCCTCAATCGCTGCCTGATGCACCATCAACGCGTGGGGCAACGTTGCCTCTTCCAGCTGGCGCAGCCGCACCTCGCGGAATGTCCGATTGCCGCCTTGATGGTAGAAGCGGGCCTGGCCGGTATCGGGGTCCAGAATCGTGCTGCGCTCTTCCAGTTCCTCGCGAAGCCTCGCGATCTCAGACCTGATCAGCTCCACCTGATGGGCGGCCGCTGCCGGCGAAATTCCCGCCGCACCTCCTGTGGGGTCACCATGGGTGACCGACTCGTTCGGCCGCATTTGGACGCTAATGGGCCCGTTGGGCGTCTGACGGATTCCAATGCCGAGGTCGGCTAATGGCGCCTCTTCGCTACCCTGTTGAGCCCTGAATTTCCGAACCATCGCCAAGTCGTACTCGTCGGTCCCGGGTTCGGGGCGGTTTGTTTTGTCACTCAAAGTTGATTCCTTCTCCTGTTCGGAGTTTGCGCAGCTCTAGAATCCGCACAAGGCATCTGCGCCTGACCCGTGCGGGGTTGGCTCGCCTATTCCGAGAAGAGGGCGAGCGTTGCTTCAACGAACCTGAGTTCGTCTTCGATTCGCGAACGCTCTGGTTCGCTAGGCCGAATTTCACCCCTGAGTTCCAATAGGCGGTGCAGTTCGCCCCGGCGTTGGATGAGGGCCGCATGGGCTCGATCGGCCCGAAAAGCACTGGTTTGCATTCGTTGCTCTTGTGTCGTTGTCGTTCTACTCCTCATCGTTACGGTCAAAGGGGGCGCTTTTCATTGCTTCGAGGATCAAGCGCCCTCGTTCGTCGGGTGCGTACCAGCCAGAATCCTTGAGAATCTTCCGTGCGGACGTAAGGCAGAGGAGCCCCACAGAGACCCTTAGGTTCTGCCCTAGGGCTTCCGCGTGACTTGGGCGCACCCGCACGTAGCTGGTTTTCCCGCTGGACGTAATGCGGGTCTGGGCCGGGACGGTTCCGAGGAGTGCTCGGCCTAGGTTGAGGTCGAAGCATCTGTCGTTGAAGGGACGTAGACCCGGCTCCCAGTGGCCGTTGCATTCGGCCCAGAAGAACAGCCCCATGGCCGACGCGAGCATCGTTTTTGGTGTGGCGCCTGCCGCTCGAAGCCTTGCGAACTCGCGTCGCAGGAAGCCTGCCTTCTCAGAAGGCCTGATCAAGTCGTCCATGTACTCGAGGGCCGCGGCTACGGCGGGGTGGCTTTCGTGCGCTTCGATGAAGGCTAGGCACTCGGCACGCGGGTATTTCAATTCGCCCTTCCTGAGGACGCGTCCGCGGAGGTCCCGGGTGCGCTCAAGGCGCCTGTAGTGGGCCGCGCAGTACCTGCTACACGGCCGGGGATGCTGGAAGCAGCCAGGGGCTGCGCATTGCTGATATCGACTTTCTCTCATTTCTCCTAGTCAGTTTCGGGGAGGTACACCGGGGCACACGGGCGCGGAAAGCGCGGGAGCCAAAAAGGCAATGGGTGGGAGCACGCGTGCATCCGCAGGCGTCACTAGAGAGGGTGGGGGTGGGTTGGGCGCCGGGGATGATCCGCCAGAGCAGGCAGGGCGCGAAACAAGGTAGAACGGTATGCGGCAGATCGCCGCCGTGTTCCTGGCCTGGTCCTGGGTGCTACTAGCTGCGCGCAAGTAGATTGCGAACGCTGGAGGAATGCCAGCTCTTTCCGTGCAGGGTGAGGACGCCCCGCGCGTTCAATGCCCCCGCAATGGCTCCAAAGGTTTTGAACCCGCTTTCCCCCAGTGCATCGACGATCGGCTTCACCTTTGCGGCATGTTCTTTGGCCTTTCGGGCGGCAGCTGCGGTGCCTGCCTGGTTGCCCCTGCCAGCGCGCCTGAGGGCCTCCGCGCCGTTGGGGTTACCCAGCTTCACGCCTCGGGCCTTGGCGGCCGCTAGGGCCTCCTTGGTGCGCCTAGAGATGGCTTCTCGCTCCGTTTGGGCGATGACAGCCAGGACGCCAATAGTCGTGTTGTCCGCATTGGGTATGTCGGCCGCGGCAAACCGGATTCCCGACTTCTGCAGTTGGAGGAGGAAGGCCGCGTCCCTGCTGAGTCGATCCAGCTTGGCGATTACGAGCGTTGCACCCGTAACGTCCGCAAGTTGCAGCGCCTTGGTGAGCTCTGGGCGGTCGTCGCGCTTGCCACTCTCGATTTCAGTGAACGAGGCCAGCACAGCGCCAGAAGCGTTGTTGGCGTACTCCTTGACCGCGGCCTCCTGGGCGGCCAGCCCGAGTCCTGATCGGCCTTGGCGGGCCGTAGACACCCGGTAGTACGCAACGAGTTTGGGTGAGGTCGCCATGGGGGGGCTCCAAAGAGCTGGAGGGTGAGGAAGGTCGGAGTGGGCCTTAGGTCCCCCCTGGCCCGAATGCCGGCGCAGAGCGGTTCTAGGTGGCCGTGACAAATTCAAGGGCTTCTACCGAGAGGTGGCACTGACCAAAGCGGTCTTCTATGCGTTAGGTGGCAGCGACAGATTGGGGAGGGTCATAGACCAAATCCTCCTAACCGACGTTAGGTGGAATTGTACATCGCAATGATCTCTTCCATCTCATCGCTGGTGAGGTCCAAGGGGGTGGCGACCTGGGGAGGCTCGGGAGTCGCGCGTTCAGCTTCGAACTCCGACACCATCTCGTGTTCCAGCCCGGAGGTGGCCGTCACAGCCGCGCCCCCGGTGAGTGGATCAACGTCATCAGCTTGATCGTGTTCGCCAAGCACGCCGATTACGTAGTAGTTGTTAACAGGGTGGCCGTCAGGACCCGTGAAACTCGGCCGATTGGAGTGCCGGACCAAGCCGTGCTCAATCAAGATGCTGGTGCCCTTGGCGATCGTCGCCGGCCGGATGCCGGTGTACGCCTGAATTCGACGGTGTGACACAGGCGCCAAGTGAGAGTTGCGCTGCCTGACCGTGAGGAGAGTCAGGTAGACCTTGAGGGCAGCCAAGGCTTCTGCACTTCCATTGGGCACGTTCTTCAGGCGTGCGCGGACGATGTCGCGCGGGAGCTTCGAGAACTGCTTCCGATCTTCTGACTCGATGAGCCGGTAGGTGCTTCGATACCCGTGGCGATCTACCCCCAGCGCACCGAGCTCCTCCAGCGCACGGATACCGGCGATCACCATCGGGCGCGACAAGCCTGTCAGCACCTCAAGCTGGGTAAGCGACACCTGCACCTTGGCGAACAGCTCATCCGCCGAGAGTGCGATCGCCAGGTACACCTTCAATGCCGCGATGCTCCGTCCCGTCGTGGATTCGCCAGCGCCTAAGCGCTTGAGGAGCATGTCGCGAATCCACCAGTTCGGGAACGCAGCTGCCTTCCTCATGGCCTACTTCCTCTCGCGGCGGAGCGCGACCAAGGCGACATGCAACGCGTAGAGCGCAACACCAAGGGCGCCGAGACACACGACGTAGGCCAAGGTGGCGCTGTCAGCGTGCAGCGCGTCCCTGATCATCGAAATGAGGGGGGTGAGGTCGATCATGCCTGGCGCTCCGAGGGCGGGGATGCGCCAAATCTAGCTGCTCCTGCGGAGATAGTATAGAGCGAGCGACGCGCACGAGATGGGCAAAATGGAGTTAGGCCGCTATTTCGGAGGGAAAATGCAGCATTTCGAGATGGTAAATACAAGCCGCAAAAGTGCTCCTGTCATTTACCATGTTGTCCTTCGTGTCGGCGAGGGGCGCGCGAGATGGGGGCAGAGGGAGGCAGAAGGGGGCGGTTTGACGCAGGCGCCTGGAAGGGGGTGCGGGGGGTTGCTGCGGCGTCGCTCTATGGAGTTGCCTCGGAAATTTCTATCAAAAAATTCCCGCACGGAATCCGGGCGGCCTAGCTCTTCGTTACACATGAAATGTGTGCCATACTTGTGACACACACATTGTGAGTGACGAGCGCCATGAAGTGGATAGCTTTCGGCCAAGCGTTGGCTTCTGCCAGGGAGGCGACTGGCCTGGGTCAAGCAGAGCTCGCCTCTCAGTTGGGTGTGGCTCAGCAGACTGTCAGTCGATGGGAGTTGGGGCAGTCCAGGCCAAGGCTCACGCAAATGCCTCAAGTCGCTGCGGCCGTAAGCGCAGACCTAGATCAGCTCCTGCTTTCGTCTGGCTACGGGCCGAGCATTCCGGCTGCCAAGTCGCCTGCTCAACGGCCGATTGACGCGCCGTGGCCCTTGGATGCCCTGTCCCCAGATTCCCTTGAGCGGTTCTCTGCGGACCTCGCGAAACTGCTTCACGGCCAGTCCTCGAAGGTGTCTCGCTACGGAGACCGCGGCCATAAGCAAGAGGGCTTAGACGTTATCGCTGACCTCGCAGATGGCACTCGCATTACATACCAATGCAAGCGGCATTCGACGTTCGGCCAAGGCAAGATTGACGAGGCCGTTGCCGCGCATACGGCTCTTGCCGACAGCAAAGTCATTCTTTTCACCGGACTTGCAAGCCCTCGGGCGCGTGAGCACATCCGGCGCTACCCAGGTTGGGAGCTATGGGACAGGGAGGACATCACTCGGCAGGCTCGATTAAACCTCTCCAAGGTTGACCTCAGGCGGCTTGTAGACTCCTACTTTCCTGGCCAACGCCTTGCACTGTTGGGAGAGACTGAGCCTTCGGTGTGGCGTACGCCTGAAGAGTTCTTCGCCGCTATGTCGGACTTTGGTCCAGGGTTCTCTCATGCGTGGAAGCTCGTTGGTCGAAAAGCCGACACAAAAGCGCTCATCGACTTCGTCCGCGCCCCAAATTCTTGCGCCATAGCGGTGCTGGGCGCAGGGGGCGCTGGAAAGACTCGCCTCCTGAAAGAGCTCACCGAAGACGAAAGCACGGCCGATCGGCGCACCTACTTTCTTTCTCGCGAGCCCCTAACTTCGCGCGAGTTGGAAGCACTCGGGGCGGGCGAGAAACTGCTCATTTGCGACGACGCGCATGAGAGAGAGGATATTGCTCTCCTCGCGAGCTACGTCGCGCACCCATCCAACCGCGCGAAGCTCATATTGGCCCTTAGGCCGTACGGGCTCCGTCTGGTTCGCGAGCAGTCGACGCCTCTCGCTGACCTACCCACCCACGAATTGGGGCGACTCTCCGCCGCCGAAGCCGAGCAGTTGGCCTGTTCGGCGCTGGTGCACTTTGGTGCCGACAAGGCATACGCACGGAGGGTGGCCGAGTACACGAAAGACTGCCCCCTCGCTACGGTATTGGCAGCGCAGGTTTTGGGTAAGGGGGAGGCTCTTCCGGAGTTTCTTCACGATGAAGAGCGCTTTCGCTCCGAGTTGTTTGCGCGCCTGATCGACTCAACTGTTCGCGGGATTAGCTTGTCCCTCAATGAGTCGCATGTCCGAACGACACTCGCTGCTATTGCGCTGCTACAGCCTATTACCGATCTAGATGCGCAGCTTGCATCAACTTTGAGCAAGATCTCAGAACTCCCAGTGCCCGAAGTCAATCGGATCATCAAGCGGCTTCGCGACGCAGGGGTCTTGTTCGAACGCGGTGCTGGGAGTCGCATCGCGCCAGATCTCTTGGCGGACTTCCTCATCGAGGACGCTATTGTTTCGGCCGGTGGCGGGTCCAACGGCTTCGCAGAAGAGGTGTTTGATCTTGCGCCGGCCGGCTATGCGGGGCACGTTCTCGCAAACCTCGGCCGTCTTGATTGGCGGCGGTCGAGTGGCATGAAGCAGTCCAAGCTGCTCGACGACCTGTGGGGAAGGCTACGGTGGTCGAGCCCTTATGCAAATCCTCATCTTCGAGCAGCTGCGGCGGCGGCCTTCTATCAGCCGTCCCAGGCACTCGCATTCGTACGAAGAATGATTAGCAATGGCCACCTTGATGACCAGCTCGCTGTCATTGCTCGAAACGCGGCTTACAACGAAGAGGGTATGGCTGACGCCTTCGCGCTGCTGTGGGAAATTGGGCAGAATGACAGTAGGCCGACGAATCAGCATCCAAACCATGCGATACGACTGCTTTCGGAGTTAGCTGCACCTGAGCCTGACAAGTCGGTCTATTACATGGAACAGGTCGTAGATTTCATGCTCTCGTTGCTTCCGTATGAGAGCAGTTGGACGGGTGCGCACACGCCTTTGGACGTGCTGACTTCGGCACTATCTACGGAGGGGTACACAACCTCGGCAACTGCACGAGCCATATCCATGGTGCCATTCTCGGTCCGGCAAGCGGCGGTCGCTGGAGTCCGGGCAAAGGTTATCGATGCTTGCATTGCACTCCTCACGCACACGGACGTGGCGAAGGCCCATGCCGCCGCCGGTGCGCTTGGAGAGGCATTACAAGCTCCGCGAGGCCTGCTCGGTGCGACCCCGGGAGAAGAGGCGCGAGAGAGTTGGAACGCTGAGTTTTTGAGCACCCTTCAACGGATTAGAAGCACGATTGAGTCCGGCGAATTGGCATCCACTGTGTTAACGAGGCTAGGAAGTGTAGTTAGTTGGCTTTCGCAGTACGGCCAAGGTGCAATCCGGGAGAACGCCCAGGCCATCCTCGAATCGTTGAATAGGGATATGCGAACGAGCACCGTTCGTATGTTGGTAGATGGCTGGGGGCATCTCACGCGCGAACGGTACACAGGAGGCTGGGAGGATTCACAGCGCGAATTGGCGGAGTTCGCTGAGAAGCTTGTTGATACCTACCCTGCTGATGGGTTGGCTGATCTGCTTGAGAGTTGCCTTGAGGAGATTCAGGTAGCTAAGAGCACTTCTTCGCACATCCTAATGGACGCGATTCTTGGTCGCTCCGCCGACCTTGCATCTTTGGTCCTTGATCAAGCACTGCACGGTTCGCGAACCCAGCTTTCGGACTTCGCGGGTATGGCGCTCGCCCATCTTCGCGCCAAAGACTCACCGATTGCGATGTCGGCGATTGAGGTCATTTTGGTGGCACATCAAAGTGCGCAAGTCGGTATTCTGGCTGAAGCCTATAGCCGGGTGTCGCTTTCAGTGTTTGAAGCAGTGGACATAACCGCGCTCCGCGCCATTACTGCGTCTGACGAAGAGCGAGTGCACATCATGGCCGCTGGGGCGGTCCGTCAAGTTTCCCGCGTGGATATGGACCTTGCGATTGATTTGCTCCTGCATGCAAATTTGGCCGTATCCTCGCGCGTAGCTCACGAATATTTGTTGTGGCTGACTAGCGAGAAGTCGATCCAGTTTGAGCGCCTAACTTTAGAGCAGGTCGAGACGCTCCTCAGCAAAATCGAAGGTCTGAAATCAATTGGTGACTATTGGATTGAGGAATTTCTCAGAAAGTCCATGCGCGTTTATCCGCGCTCGGTTTTGGACTTCCTGAAGCGGCGAGTTATCCGCGGCTCCGAGCGTGAGCGCGACTGGGAGTACAGGGCAATTCCCCGCCGACCATCCCATGGGAACTTCGGTCTCATGGCCATCCCGGAAGCGGGCATACATCTTCGCGAGCTGTTTGACTGGGCTCTTGCGGATGACTCAGTGCTGTACCTGTTCGGCGACATGATCGAGTCTTGTTGCACGTTCGATGCCAACCTAGTTTCGTTCATGGATTCATGGCTATCTGCGGGGACCGAACGCCACTATGAGGTTGTGTCCACCGTGTTGCGCGAGGCTCCCAATGGATTTGTGTTTGAACACCAGGAGTTTGTGATTCGACTGCTACGCGCTTCACGAAGCTTTGGGCCGCAGGCGAACCGGACTCTGTCATCGGCGCTCTATGCGGCGTCAGTTTCGGGGATGCGCATGGGCTCGCCAGGCGAACCCTTCCCGCAGGACTTGAGGCTGCTCGATCGCGCACAGCAAGTCCTGGCCGGGCTGGGCAAGCACGACCCCGCGTTCAAGCTCTTTGATGATCTGCGAAAGCATGCGGAGCTGGAGATTGCTAACCAGCGTGAGGAGGGGCGAAATCTAGATCGACTGGACGAGGACAGGGGATGAAGCGGACAGTCCCTTGAGCGCCAGACCTAAAGCTTTTACGAATTCGGGAGGGGCTGGGGGGGCGCTGGTCGCCGGTTCTGATTCGCGTGTCCTTTCAAATCCCCCGCCCAACATGGCCTAGCCCGCTCCCGCGGCTCGTGTTGTACCTTGTGGGTGAGGCGGGCTGGTTGGCAGATGTAGCCACCCAGGAATATCACAGTGGAGGATAGTCTTTGACAGACCGCGGGGATCTTGTCCTTATCGTTGGCGCCGGAGCGAGCAAGGAATACGGGCTTCCAACCGGTAAGGAACTGATGGCAAACATCGCCAATCGGCTCCGATTCACGGTTGACGCATTCGGTCATCCTCTCGGCGACCGGCCAATCTTGTCGGCCATTCGACACAAGTTGGGCCCAGGAAACAGCCTGCACACTCATGTCAGGGCTGCTGAGAGAATTTCAAACGGCATGGCGCAGGCGCCGTCAATCGACAACTACATCCATGCTCACAAAGGCGATTCGGAAATCGAACTCTGTGGAAAGCTTGCTATCGTCCGTGAAATCTTGCTGGCAGAGTCGAAGAGTACGCTCTTCGTTTCGCGCTCAGATTCCTGCAACCGCATGAATCACGAGGGTCTGCAAGAAGGGTGGTTCAACCGGTTTTGCAGGAACTATTTCATCGGATGCACAAAGAGGGAAAGGGCCGGCCTGGCGGATCGGTTGTCCTCGCTCAAGTTCATCGTATTCAACTACGACAGGTGCGTTGAGCATCAATTATTCAATTGGATTCGCGACTACTTTTCCCTGGGGGACGAAGAAACAGTCGATCTATTGAGTCATGTAGAGATCTATCACCCGTACGGCAGCATTGGGCGCTTGGATTGGCAGTCCGGAGACCGTCGTCGGGTGCACTTTGGCGATGAAGTTGCGGGCGACGTGTTGCTTGAGCTCGCCGGAGAGATCAAAACGTTTACAGAGAGCTCGAAGACTAGTCCTGAAACCGCAAAGATCAAGCAACTGGTTCGTAGTTGTCAGACTGTTGTTTTTATGGGGTTTGGATATGACCGTCTGAACTTGAAGCTGCTTGCCTCTGGCGGTGGCGGAGGCTTCGACAAGAGGCGTGCAGTAATTGGGACCGCTGCCGGACTGTCTAGGCATAGCCGGGCGCTCGTAACTCAGCAACTGGAACAGGTTGTTCGAGTCCCACAGGAGCAAGTTATTCTGGACGAACTCTTCTGCGACCAGTTCGTGCAGGACTACAGTCTCAGCCTATCGGCAATGCGAGCTGAGCCGATCTGGTAGTGACTGCCCGAATTGCTGATCGTATTCGCTACGTGCCGGACTCTCGCACTTTGGCGTGTGGCATGAAGCCCCCCACTCTGGATCTGCTTGCGGCCACTTTGCGAAGAATCGGCGACCAACCTACTCTAGGCCGACTTCAAGGGGATGGGGGGCGTTTGGCATGGAAGGTTGGAAGAATTTCTTCTTGGCGATGGACTGGAAATCGGTTCTCGTTGCGGGCTTCGCGGGAACGCTCCTCGGTGCGTTTCTGAAAGAAGCCGCCAAAGATGGCTACACCCGCCTCTCAAAGCGGTACTTCCCGTCAGCCGGGCCTGAGCCTGAGCCCGCGATTAGCAAGCTCACGTTGGCCGAGGTGGTGGAACTGTTCAAAGCTTCACCGCCCTTACAGCGCAAGCACGTTGAGAAGGGGCTGGTCGGTGTGGGGGTCCAATGGGACTTGGAATTCGGTTCAGGCACCGAACGCTTCGGCACCCTATCGGTGACCATGGGGCCAGAACAGAAACCTGGCGCACCTATTGTGGCCGTCATATGCGACGTTCCATCGAAGTTGTACCCGCAGCTTCAAGTACTCCATAGCCGCAAGCCCGTTCGAGTTACCGGGCGTATCGCAGCCGTGACGTCCATGGTCATCACCCTTTCGCACGCGAAATTGGACATCCTATAGGCGCAAGCGCTAGGCCGGTTCGTACTTCTTTCTGATCTCGGCATCCAGCTCAAACGGTGTGGCCCATCGCGAGTACTTCTGTTTGCAACTAGGGCAGTAGGTGAACTGCTCGGTCCGGTCACCGCGCACAAGATGTACCAGCCGGTGGTCGACTTCCCAGCACTTAGAACAGTACGGGTCTCCCGATGCTGCGCCCTCTCCATCGAGTTCGTAATACCCGTCCTTGAACCTGACGGTCTTGGCCTTGAGCTTGAGCTTCTCGTGCATCTCATCCAGCTCTTTGTAGGCCTGCTGAAGTTCTTCCTTCGCGTCCGTGACGCTGTTCTTGGCGTCTGCAAGGGCGTTCAGCGCGTCCGCCAACTTGAACCTCATTTCGGCTTTGTCTAACGCGTCGCCCGCAGCCATCGCGCTCTTGATTAGGTCCGCAGCGAGCTTGAGGCCCTCGGCAGCTTCAAAGACGGCCAGCATTGCTGTACTCATGCGCTCACTCCCCCGGGATGTGGGGAGAGCATACGCAATACGAAAAAAGCCCCAGGGATCGCCTGAGGCCTTCGTCTCGGTGTACTAGAGAGGTGTACTAGACGGCATGGGTCATCGCCTAGTAAGTGCCTGATTTTTAAGCCTCAGGAGGGGGTGGTGCCGGAAGTGGGACTCGAACCCACACACTTTTAAGGGTGGCGGATTTTGAGTCCGCTGCGTCTACCGATTCCGCCATTCCGGCGCGGGGCCGCAGTATAGCCGAGGGGGCTGCGCGCGGGCACGGCGGGGGTGGGGGACGGCGCAGGCCGATGGGCGTGGACATGGCGTTCAGAGCGCGGCTTTCAGAGCATGCCGTTCAGAAGCCGCCGTAGCGCGCCATCATCGCGGCGAAGACCAGGATCGGGGCGATCAGCGCCAGTTCGATGCGGACCAGGCGCGCGAGCTGCCGCACGAGCGCGGGATCGGGTTCGAAAGCCGGGTCGGTGCGCAGGGTCTTGCGCCAGCGCAGGAACATCATCGTGGGCTTGATCGAGAACGCGAACACCAGCAGGAACGTGCCCATCTTGGCGTGGAACCAGGGGTTGTGCAGGTAGAAGTCGGAACCCTTCACCCCGTAGGCCAGGCGGGCGATGCCGACGCCGATCAGGGCCATCGCGCTCAAGCCGTAGCCCAGGTCGACGCCTGCCAGGCGCTGGATGGTGGCCGCGTCGATACGTCCGCGCAGCAGCACCGATTCGGTGGCCAGCATCGCGATGATGGCGAAGAACAGCAGGTGGTGGACACTGGCGAGCGTCAGGTCGGTCAGCATGCGGGCATCACGGCGGGGAGGGAGCGGCGATGCTGCGTGACGCGCGCGGCAAGTTCCAGTGGCGGAAGTCAGTTGCGAGGCCGTGGCGTGTAGGGCGGGTTTCAACCCGCCATCGCGCGCGCCGAAGACGCGACGGATCACCGGGCGGCGGGTCAAGACCCCCCCTATGGGGCTGCGATGGGGCGGGTTTCAACCCGCCATCGCGCGCGCCGAAGATGCGACGGATCACCGGGCGGCGGGTCAAGACCCGCCCTATGGCGCTGCAATAGGGCGGGTTTCAACCCGCCATCGCGCGCGCCGGAGATGCGACGGATCATCGGGCGGCGGGTCAAGACCCGCCCTATGGGGTGCGATGGGTTTCAACCCGCCATCGCGCGCGCCGGAGATGCGACGGATTATCGGGCGGCGGGTCAAGACCCGCCCTATGGCGCTGCAATAGGGCGGGTTTCAACCCGCCATCGCGCGTGCCGGAGATGCGACGGATTACCGGGGGCAGCAAAAAAGCCGCCCGGAGGCGGCTTTCAGGTGGGACGCGGGCGTCAGGCGCGATCCGGCCAGGCGCGAAGATTTACTCCGCCGTATCCGTCGTATCCGTGCACAGGGTCTTGTCCATGCGCACGAACCACTCGCCTTCCCGCGGCACGAACATCGAGCAGCACTCCATCGGCGCCTTGTAGATGTGCAGCGAGATGGCGACGTTGCTGTCGCTGGTGTTGCGGATGGTGTGGTACTCGTGCGGCGGGATCAGGCTGCCCGCGCTGCCGGGGCCGGCATGCATGCCGCCGGCGGCGCGGAAGTGGAACTGGTCGCCGTCGCGTTCGAGCAGTTCGAACTGGACGATCTCCAGCTCGCCGTCCCAGACGCCTTCCACGCACCACAGGCCCGAATGGTCGTGCACCGGCGTGCCCTGGCCGGGGCCCCAGGTCATGGCGACCACGCTGTAGCCGTGCTGCGGGCTGCGGTAGAGCTCGCGACGCGCGTAGTGGTCCTCGATCCGGTCGTAGACGCAGGCCGGCAGCTGGACGTCGCGGTCACGGATCATCCGGCACAGCGCGTTGCGCAGGGACGCGGTGACCTCGTGCTCGTCGCCGGCGACGACGGCGGCATCGATCGCGGCGATCAGCTTGTCGTGGCCGGGAAAGTCAAGATCCGGACAGGGATCGGACTGATGAGCGCTGGTAATGTCCATATGCCGATTCTAGCCCGGCCGGACCGCGGGGAAAGCGGTCCGTTGCCCGATTTGCACCCGCCGGACGCGCGGCCCGCCCGTCCGGGCGGCCGGTGCCGGGGTCACAGGGTGGCGAGGAACCCGGCGACCGCCGGCCCGAAGCGCGCGATGTCGACCAGGAACGCATCGTGTCCCTGCGGCGATTCCAGCGGCAGGAACGTGGCGTCCGCGCCGCCTTCGCGCAGGCCGTCGGCGATCTCCTGCTGCTGCTGCAGCGGGAACAGGATGTCGGTGTGCACGCCGATGGCCAGCACCTTGTCGACGTGGATCTGGCGCAGTCCGTCCGGCCCCAGGTCGAACCAGTCCATCGAACGGCTCAGGTAGAGGTAGCAGTTGGGGTCGAAGCGGCGCACGAAGCGGCGCGCGTGGCCTTCCAGGTAGCTCTCGACCTGGAACTCCAGGCCGAAGGGCTCCTCATCCGGGCGGTCGGATTCCAGGCGCACGCGGCCGAAACGGCCGTCCCATTCCAGCGCCGAGCGATAGGTGATCACGCCCAGCTTGCGCGCCATGCGCATGCCCGATTCGGGATAGGTCACCTCGTCGTACTGGCCGTGGTTCCAGTTGGGGTCCAGCCGGATCGCCTCGCGCTGCAGCGAGCGGATGGCGATGGAGAACGGCAGCGCCCGCGGCGCGCCGGAAATGTTGATGTGCGCGTGGGCGATGCCCGGATGGCGCTGCAGCAGCGACAGCGCAGTCATGCCGCCCATCGAGTTGCCGATCAGGCAGGCGAGGCGCGTGATGCCCAGGCCGCGCACGACGCTGGCGGCCGCATCGGCGCCGTCCTCGACCGACAGGTCGGGGAAATCCAGGCGGTAGAGCGCGCCGGTGGACGGGTTCATCGAGGCCGGCCCGGTGGAACCCTTGCAGCTGCCCAGCGAATTGACGCACACCACGAACCAGCGATCGGTGTCGATGGGTTTTCCCGGCCCCAGCATCGGCTCCCACCAGCCCGCCTCGGGATTGCCCTCGTTCGCCGCGGCATGGGCGTCGGGCGACAGGCCGGTGACGATCAGCACGGCGTTGTCGCGCGCGGCGTTGAGTTCGCCCCAGGTCTCGAAGGCGACGTGCGCGCCGACCAGCGCGCCGCCGCGCTTCATCGGGAAGGGCGAGGGCAGGGGATGGAAGCGGGTGCCGGGAGGAATGAATTCGGTCATTGCGTCAGCGTGAGGCCTGGGCGTAAGGGGCGGGTCGTGCGCGCGGTGGTGGTCGCGCCGCGCCGGTTGCACGGACGCGCTTGCATCATCGGCCGCGCCGCATCCGTGCACCGAACCCGCCGCGCAACGTTGTGGTGCGCCGGGGCAGGCGGCTGCCGTGTTGGTGGATGCATGGGCCTTCCCTGGTCCTGGCGCGCGCGGTCAGTCGCGCGCGTGGTCGATCGTGAGCGCGACCGGCGCCTTGGCGGGCAAGGATACCGGCAAGGCCCTGGATTCCGGGTCGCCGGGCCGCGGCGTCGCATCGCCGGTGCTGGACAGGCGCGCGATGACTTCGACCTGTTTCAGCGCGGACAGCCGCATCGTCGGCATGGGGCTGTCGCTGTCGTCGAGGACGACCTCCAGCGGGAATTTCGGCGCAGCGATCTTTTCCACCGCCACGGGCATCGGCGGGCCGCCCGCCTGTCGCGCGATGACGAACAGCGTGGCGCCTGCCGGCGGTGGCAGCGAGGGATCCAGTGCGATGGTCACGCGCAGGCCGCCGGTCGCCGCCGCCGGTGCGGCGCCGGGCAAGGGCTCCTGGCCGGCCTCGGCGCGCGCCAGGTTGATCTGCTCGCGCAGACCCACGGCCGTCTGGCTGTCCACGATGGCCAGCAGCGGTTCCCAGGTGCGCGCGGCTTCCGCCGGCTGCCGGGCCTGTCGCTGGGCGATGCCCAGGAACCAGCGGGCGCGCTGGTGCATGGGCTGCCGAGCCAGGGCCTGGCGCAGCAGCGCCACGGCGCTCGCATCGAAGTTGCGGTCCGCCGCGGCGAGGGCGCGGGCCTCGGCGGCTTCGCTCAGCACGTCGGCATCCTCGGGGGCGAGCGCGGCCGCCTTGCCGAACGCATCGCGCGCCTCGGCGGCGCGCCCCTGCGTGGACAGCGCGCGTCCGAGCAGGCGCCAGCCCTCGACCTGGTCGGGGTCGTCGCGCAGGCGCTGCTCCAGCTGCGCCACCGCGGCGTCCAGCGTCCTGGGTTCGGTCAGCTGGGTCGCATCGAGCGCGCGCGGCGTGCCCACCAGCACATAGACCAGGCTGGCCACCGCGCCGAACGACACCATCAGCGCCGCGCCGGTCGCACGGCCTTCCCGCCAGAGCGGCCGCAGCACGAAGCCCAGGGCCAGCAGCGCGACCAGCGCCGCGGCAATCACGAAAGCGGTCATGCGGCGATCACCATTCCTGTCCGTCGTCGGCGTCGCGCGCGGGCGCGGCGGCCGCCTTCTGCCGCACGATGCGGGCCACGAGGACGCCGCCGGCCAGCAGCACCACCAGCGGGCCGAACCACAGCAGCCACGTGCTCGTGCGCACCTGCGGGCGATACAGGACGAACTGGCCGTAGCGCTCGACCAGGAAGTCCTTGATCTGCGCATCGCTGCGGCCCTGGCGCATCAGCTCCAGCACTTCGCGGCGCAGGTCGCGCGCGATCAGCGCGTTGGAATCGGCCAGCGACTGGTTCTGGCACATCACGCAGCGCAGCTCCGCGACCAGGGCGTGGAAGCGGGCTTCCTCGGCGGTGTCGGTGAAGGTCAGCGGCGCCTCCGCCTGGCCCGCCTGCGCGAACACGGGCGGCGTCGCCACGGCGCAGCACGCCATCAGCAGTGCGAGGATCCAGGCCTTCATTTCGTTGCGTCCAGCTGCGCCAGCGCAGGCAGCAGTTGCGACTGGACGACCTCGTCGGTCAGCGGGCCGACGAACTTCCAGCGCACGATGCCCTTGCCGTCGACGAGGAAGGTTTCCGGCGCGCCGTAGATGCCCCAGTTGATGGCGACCTGGCCGTCGTAGTCGCGCACGATCACCCAGTAGGGGTTGCCGAACTGCTCCAGCCACGCCATCGCGTCGGCCTGCTCGTCCTTCCAGTTGAAGCCGACCACGCGCACGCGCCGGGTCTCGGCGAAGCGGGTGAGCACCGGATGTTCGTCGCGGCAGCCCGGGCACCAGCTGCCCCAGACGTTGAGCAGGTAGGGCGCGCCGCGCAGGTCCCGGGTGCCGAACTGGCGCTCGGGTTCGTGCAGCACGGGCAGGTGGAATTCGGGCGCCGGCTTGCCGATCAGCGGCGAAGGCAGGGCTTCCCGGTTCGGATTCCGGCTCATCCAGACGCCCACGGCCAGCAGGACGCCCAGCACGGCGACCACGGCCAGCGGCAGCCAGCGGGTTGCTTGCTTCATCAGTCGGCGTCTCCCTGGGCGTCGGCAAAGTCGAAATCGTGGTCGCCCATCGCGTGGCGCGCTGACGTGGCGGCCGCTTGCACGGGCAGCATTTCGGGCACGTCGACAACAATGTCGCCAGTCGCCGCATCGCGGGCGCCCGCCGGTCGTGCCGCGCGGAAGCGGCGATCCGTCGCGGCCACCAGGCCGCCGAGCATCATCAGCAGCGCGCCGGCCCAGATCCAGCGGATGAAGGGCTTCACGTGCACCCGCAGCGCCCAGGCACCGTCGCCCAGCGGTTCGCCCAGCGCGACGTACAGGTCGCGGGTGATCCCCGGGTCGATGGCGGCCTCGGTCATCACC
This sequence comes from Lysobacter solisilvae, assembly GCF_016613535.2. NCBI lineage: Bacteria > Pseudomonadati > Pseudomonadota > Gammaproteobacteria > Lysobacterales > Lysobacteraceae > Agrilutibacter > Agrilutibacter solisilvae. Next base: position 3,539,050 of record NZ_CP071518.1, on the reverse strand, counting down.
TGGCCGCCGCTGGCGTAGGCGCGCTTTTCCGGATGCAGCACGGCCTGCGGCGCGCCGTTGCGGAACACGGTGACTTCGCCACGATCGGCCTGGAAGTTGGGGCCCTGGTAGCGCTCCACGCCCTCGAAGCGGAATTCGTAGCCGCCCAGCTCAACGCTGTGGCCCTGCGACACGGCCAGTTCGCGCTGCTGGCTCAGGCCTTCGGTCAGCAGTGCGCCGATCAGGAACACCGCCACGCCCAGGTGGGCGAGCGTCATGCCCAGCATCTCGGCGGTGAACTGGCGACCACCGCCGGCCAGCCGCGTCCACACGAAGCGCGCCGTGCCGACGGCGACCCACAACGCGCCCAGCACGCCGGCGGCCACCTTCCAGGAGGAATACGGCGCCAGGAAATAGGCCGCGATCGCCGCGCCGACAGCCAGGCCGGCCCACGGCAGCAGCATCGCCATCGGCACCGCGACCTGTTCGCGCTGCCAGCGGGTGACCGGCCCGAAGGGCAGCAACAGCACCAGCGGCGCCATCAGCACCAGGAACATCATTGCGAAGTAGGGCGGGCCGACCGAGATCTTGCCCAGCTCCAGCGCATCGGCCAGCAGCGGATAGAGCGTGCCCAGCAGCACCATCGCGCAGGCGGTGGACAGCAGCAGGTTGTTGGCCAGCAGCAGCGTTTCGCGCGATGCCGTGGCAAAGGGCTTGCCCTCGTCGCGGGCGGGTGCGCGCAGGGCATAGAGCAGCAGCGAGCCGCCGATCACCACGCCCAGGAAGGTCAGGATGAACAGGCCGCGCGCCGGATCGGAGGCGAAGGCATGCACCGAGGTCAGCACGCCCGAACGCACCAGGAAGGTGCCCAGCAGCGACAGCGAGAAGGTGGCGATCGCCAGCAGCACCGTCCAGCCGGCAAAGCTGCCGCGCTTCTCGGTCACCGCCTGCGAATGCAGGAGGGCCGCGCCGGCCAGCCAGGGCATGAACGAGGCGTTCTCGACCGGATCCCAGAACCACCAGCCGCCCCAGCCCAGCTCGTAATACGCCCACCACGACCCCAGCGCGATCCCTACGGTGAGCAGCGCCCAGGCGACATTCGTCCACGGCCGCGTCCAGCGCAGCCAGCGCGCGTCGATGGCGCCGCCTTCGAGCATCGAGGCGATGGCGAAGGCGAAGGGCACGCAGAACCCGACGTAGCCCAAGGTACAGCATCGGTGGATGGATGATCATCCCCGGGTCCTGCAGCAGCGGGTTGAGGTCGCGGCCTTCGGCCACCGCCGGCAGCAGGCGCTCGAACGGGTTGCTGGTGAAGATCAGGAAGGCCAGGAAGCCCACCGCGACCACGCCCATCACGCCCAGCACGCGCGCCACCACGGTGGCGGGCAGGCGCTGCGAGAAGCGCGCCACCGCGCCCGTCCACGCGGCCAGGATCAGCGCCCACAGCAGCAGCGAGCCCTCGTGCGCGCCCCACACGGCGGTATAGCGATAGACCACGGGCAGCAGGCTGTTGCTGTTGGTGGCCACGTAGCGCAGCGAGAAATCCTGGGTGACGAAGCCGTGGGTCAGGATGGCGAAGGCCATCGCCACCAGCGCCAGCTGCGCGTACGCGGCCGGCCGCGCCACCGCCATCCAGGCGCCGATGCCCCGGTGTGCGCCCAGCAGGGGCAGCACGGCCTGCAGCGCGGCAATGAGCAGCGCCAGGACGAGGGCGAACTGGCCGAGTTCGGGCAGCATGGCTTACTTCATTTCCGTGGCGGGCGCCGCGCCGGGCGCCTGCACGTCGTGCTTCTTGTGCGCCATGCCCATCTTGTCGGCGACTTCCTTGGGCATGTATGTCTCGTCGTGCTTGGCCAGCACCTGCTCGGCGACGAAGCGGTCGCCTTCCATGCGGCCGGTGGCGATCACTGCCTGCTTCTCGCGGAACAGGTCGGGCAGGATGCCGTTGTAGACCACGGGCATCTGCGCATCGCCATCGGTGACCCGGAAGTGCGCTTCCAGTGATCCGGGCGCGCGCTTGAACGAATCGGCGGCCACCATCCCGCCCAGGCGGAAGCGCGCATGCTGGCCGGCCTCGCCGCGCAGCACTTCGCTGGGCGTGTAGAGGTAGGTGATGTTGCGCTGGATGGCCCAGGTCACCAGCGTGGCGGCGATGCCGGCGGCGACGACCAGGGCGAGGATCAACAGCAGGCGGTTGCGGCGGACGGGATTCATCGGCTCAGTTCGGTGCGTGGATCGGTGGTGCGTGCCGGCGTCGTGCCCGGCGCCGACTTGCGTGCCGCCTCGCGCTGGGCGCGCATGCGCGCATTGCGCAGTTCGCGGCGGATCTGCCAGTGCGTGGCGACAAAATCCCAGCCCAGCACCAGCACGAACACCGCGTAGGCGGCGATCAGGTAGCCCGCGTAGCTCATGGACGCGCTCCGGTGGCCTGTTGCGCCACCCAGGCCTTGCCCGCCTCGCGGCGGAGGTTGTCGGCGCGCGAACGGGCGAGCAGGGCGCCGATGAACCACAGCTTGGTGCCCACGATCATCAGCACCAGCGGCGCGATCATGCTGGAGTCCATGGTCGAATCGCCCAGCAGGCGGATCGTCTGGCCCTGGTGCAGGGAGTTCCACCAGACCACCGAATAGCGGATCACCGGCAGCAGGGCGACGCCGACGATGGCCAGGAACCCGGCGGCGCGCGCGGCGGCGCGGCGGTCGTCGATGGCGTTGTACAGGCCGATCACGCCCAGGTACATGAAGAGCAGGATCAGTTCCGTGGTCAGGCGTGGGTCCCAGTCCCACCAGGTGCCCCACATCGGCCGGCCCCAGATCGATCCCGTCGCCAGGGTGATGACGGTGAAGGCGGCGCCGATCGGCGCGCAGGCCATGGCGAGGATCTCGCACAGCTTGATGCGCCAGATCTGCGCGATCGCGGCGTAGACGGCCATGAGCGCGAACACGGCCATGCTCATCCACGCGCTGGGCACGTGGATGTAGAGGATGCGGAAGCTGTCGCCCTGCTGGTAGTCCGCCGGCACCCGGAACAGGCCCAGATACAGGCCCACGGCCATGACGAGCAGGCCGCAACCGTAGGCCCACGGCGCCCAGCGCGCGGCGAAGCGGTCGAAGTACGGGGGCGAGCCGAGTTGGTGGAACCAGCGGACGATCGGATTCATGCGCTCGTGGCGTTGCCCCATGGGCTTTCAAGGATCAGGCCTGCGGGAACCAGGCCCTGGTGGAACAGGGAGCCGCGCAGCCGGCGGAAGGGTGTGGTTGGGTCAGTTCAGCGAGATCCGGATCGCCGCCGCCGCGGCCAGCGGCGCCAGCACGAGGGCGAGGATCAGGCCGGCTCCCAGCATCAGCCAGGCGCCGGTGACATCCAGTCCCTGTGCCGAGGCGGCCACGCTGCCGGCGCCGAACACCAGCACGGGCACGTACAGCGGCAGCGCCAGCAGGGCCACAAGTATACCGGAGCGCCGCATTCCGACCGTCAGCGCGGCGACCACCGCGCCCAGCAGGCTCAGCAGCGGCGTGCCCAGCGCCAGCGACACCATGACCGCGGGCAGCTGCGCGGCGGGCAGGTGCAGCATCTGCGCCAGCACGGGCGTGGCGATCAGCAGCGGCAGCGCGGTGGTCGCCCAGTGCATGAACGTGCGTACCGCAACCAGCCAGGGGAGCGGCACCGGCGCCAGCATCCATTGTTCCAGCGAGCCGTCCTCGGCGTCGCCGCGGAACAGGGTGTCCAGCGCCAGCAGGCCGGCGAGCAGCACGGCCAGCCAGAGCACGGCGCCGGCCGAACGGCCCAGCGCCTCGCGCTCGCCGCCCAGCGCCAGCGCGAACAGGGTGACCACCAGCAACGCGAACAGAGCCGGCTGCAGCGCATCACCGCGGCGGCGCCAGATCAGGCGGGCATCGCGGACGAGCAGGGCGCGGGCGGCGCCGGCCAGGGTGGGGGCGATGCCGGGCGTCATGGATGGGCCCCGGCGCGGCAGGCAACGGGCGGGACGCGGGCGTCGTCGGCGCGGTACGCCGCAGCCGCGTGGTGCGGTCGGGGGCACTGGAGACGCACCCGAGGGCCCGCGGATACGAGGCTCCGACCGCTGGCGGCACCCCGCGGCTCACGCATGGGCGGGCCTGCGCATGACCAGCATCTTCGTGCGCACCGGCGGCGCGGCGTAGGCGCCGTGGGTGGTGACCAGGGTGGCGCCGCCCTCGTGCAGGTGGGCCTGGATCATCCGGTTGACCAGTTCGATCCCTTCGAGGTCGAGGTTGGCGTAGGGCTCGTCGAGCAGCCACAGCGGGGCGGGCGACAGCCACAGCCGGGCCAGCGACAGCCGCTTCTTCTGGCCGGCGGACAGCTGGCGGGCCAGCGCGTCCTCGAAGCCGGCGAGGCCGGTCACCGCCATCGCGGCTTCGGGCGACTGGGTCGGCCGGCGGCCATGCAGGCCGCACAGGAATTCCAGGTTCTCCAGCGCGCTCAGGTCGGCCTTCAGGGCGGGCAGGTGGCCCAGGTAGGCCATGGCATGGGACCGTTCGGCCGCGTCGCGGGCACGGCCCATCAGCGCATGGCCACCCAGGCGGATATCGCCGCCATCGGGCCGGAGCAGGCCGGCCAGCACGCGCAGCAGGGTGGTCTTGCCGGCGCCGTTGTCGCCCTGCACCAGCAGCGCCTCGCCCGCGTCGACGTCGAAATCCAGCGGCCCGAACACCGGTTCGTCGTTGCGGCTGAAACGCAGGCCACGCACCTCCAGCAACGCAGCGCGTTCCGGGGTGGCGGCGGATTCGGACCGATGCGCGGGGGTGGTCATGGCGCGGGCGTGTGGCCACCGATCAGGCGGCCACGGCCGCGAGGCCGGCGAGTTTAAGCGATCGCCACCCCGGACGACCTGCCCTGGATCAGTCCAGCGCCCAGTCCACGCAGCTCAGTTCGTCCGCCCGCTCGGGCCGCGACAGCTGCATGCGCAGGCGCACCGGCTGGCCATGCGACCAGGCCAGCACGCCCGCCTGGCCGAATTCGCGCGCCAGCAGGTCCAGGCCCATCTCGCCGACATCGAACAGCAGCCAGCCCGGCTCGCGCCACTGCCCGTCGCTGGAGTAGCCCTGCGCCGGCTGGCGCGCGATGCCGGCCGCATCCAGTCGCGCGACCAGGGCAGCGTTGGCCGATTCGTTGGCCGCGTCCGAATGCGGGATGGACGCCGGGTTCCAGGCGGTGATGAGGGCGTAGCTGCGCGCCGGCAGGTAGGCCTCCAGGTCGCTGGCGGGGCGGCCCACACGCAGGGGCAGGGCGTCGCCGTCCATCACGACGGCGTATTCGGCCCCCGCGTAGGCGGCGGCCAGTTCCAGGGCGTCGACGATCCGCAGCGCGCGCATGTGGGAGTCTCCAGTCCGGTCCATGACAGTGAAGTCATTAGGCCGCAGAAGCACGATTCCTTACACTCCGGATTTTCCCCCATGACCGCCCCCTCGATGACCCCGGAAACCAAGCTCCCCAAGGTCGGTACGACCATCTTCACCGTCATGTCGCAGCTGGCGATGGAGCACGGCGCGGTGAACCTGGGGCAGGGCTTCCCGGATTTCGATGTCCCGCAGCGGCTGGTCCAGGCCCTGGACCGTGCCATGCGCGAGGGCAAGAACCAGTACGCGCCGATGACCGGCATCCCCGCACTGCGCCAGGCCATCGCCGCCAAGACCGAGCGCTGCTACGGCCACCGGCCCGACGCCGACACCGAGGTCACCGTCACCTCCGGCGCCAGCGAGGCGATCTTCGCCGCGGTGCTGGCCGTGGTCCGCCCGGGCGACGAGGTCATCGTCCTGGACCCCTGCTACGACTGCTACGAACCGGCCATCGACCTGGCCGGCGGCCGCGCCGTGCACGTGCCGCTGGATCCGGCCACCTTCGCCCCCGACTGGGCCGCCATCCGCGCCGCGGTGTCGCCGCGCACGCGGATGCTGATGATCAACTCGCCGCACAACCCGTCCGGCGCCATGTTCACCCGCCAGGACATCGAGCAGCTCACCGAGCTGCTGGAAGGCACCCACATGTGGCTGCTGTCCGACGAGGTCTACGAGCACATCGTCTTCGACGGCGCCCGCCATGAATCGGTGCTGCGCTACCCGCAGCTGCGCCAGCGGGCCTTCGTGGTGTCCAGCTTCGGCAAGACCTACCACTGCACCGGCTGGAAGGTCGGCTACTGCATCGCCCCGCCGGCGCTTTCCACCGAGTTCCGCAAGGTCCACCAGTACAACACCTTCTGCACGTTCGCCCCGGCGCAATGGGCCTTCGCCGAAATGATCGAGGCCGAGCCGGCCCACTACGACGAGCTGGGCGCCTTCTACCAGGCCAAGCGCGACCACTTCCGCGAGCAGCTGCTGACCACGCGCCTGCGGCCGCTGCCCGTGCCGGGCGGCTATTTCCAGCTGGTGGACTACTCCGACGTCAGCGACCTGGACGACGTCGCCTTCTGCCGCTGGCTGACGGTGGAAAAGGGCGTGGCTGCGATCCCGCTGTCGCCGTTCTACGAGTCCGCGCCGGCCGGCCAGCGCCTGGCGCGGCTGTGCTTCGCCAAGAACGCGCAGACCCTGGACGCGGCGATCGAGCGGCTGCAGAAGCTCTGATCATCGCGGTTCGCGTTGCCGCTCCCACATTCCACCTGCGCGAGCCCGCGTGGCTCCGGACCTAGCCATGACCCGCATCGACACCCGCTTCGCCCGTCTCAAAGCGCAGGGCCGCAAGGCGCTGGTGCCGTTCTTCACCGCGGGCGATCCCTCGCTGGAAGCCACCGTGCCGGTGATGCACGCACTGGCGGCCGCCGGCGCGGACGTGATCGAACTGGGCGTGCCGTTTTCCGACCCGATGGCCGACGGTCCGACCATCCAGCGCAGCTCCGAACGCGCGCTGGCCCGCGGGGCCGGCCTGGGTTTCGTGCTCGACAGCGTGCGCGCGTTCCGCCGCGATGACGCCGATACGCCCGTGGTGCTGATGGGCTACCTCAACCCGATCGAGATCCGCGGCGCCCAGCGGTTTGCCCGCGAGGCGGTCGAGGCGGGCGTGGACGGCGTGCTGCTCGTCGACCTGCCGCCGGAAGAAGCCGGCGAGTTCCGCCAGGCCTTCGCCGAGCACGGCTTGGCGCTGATCCTGCTGGCTTCGCCGACCACCACCGACGACCGCCTGGACCTGCTGTGCGGGCAGGCGAGCGGCTATCTCTACTACGTCAGCTTTGCCGGCGTGACCGGCGCCGACCACCTGGACACGGCCGCCGCCACAGGCCGCCTGGAAGCCATCCGTGCCCGCAGCCGGGTACCGGTCGCGGCCGGGTTCGGGATCAAGGACGCCGCCTCGGCGAAGGCCATGGCCGCCCAGGCCGACGGGGTGGTCGTCGGCAGCGCCCTGGTGGCCGCGCTGGACGGCGCAGCGGACCCGGTGGCCCGGGCCGGCGAATTCCTGCGGGAGTTGCGGCAGGCGCTGGACGCCTGATTTCCCCGCGCCGGGCACTGGCTGATCGCTTCGGGGCAGCCGCGCCCTGGGCTTCGCCCGGATTGCCGGTCTGCTCTGACCGCTCGACGCTCCCCGGCGGTCATGGCCCCGGACCTTGAATTCCGCGACGTTTGCCACACTTTCCCCTCACGATCGCCGAGGAGCGGGTTTTCCCCGTGTCGCGGTAAACTGGTCGTTCGCCATCAAGGCCTGAACAGGGGTAGACGCAACACATGTCCTGGCTGAAGAAACTCATGCCGTCCGGCATCCGCACCGATTCGGCCACGGCCAAGCGGCGCAGCGTCCCGGAGGGGCTGTGGGAGAAGTGCGATCGCTGCGGCGTGGTGCTGTACCGGCCCGAGCTCGAGGAAAACCTCGAGGTCTGCCCGAAGTGCAGCTTCCACATGCCCATCCGGGCCCGCGCCCGCCTGAAGGCGCTGTTCGATGCCGACAGCATGAGCGAGATCGGCGCCGAGCTGGGCCCGACGGACGTGCTGAAGTTCAAGGACCAGAAGCGCTATTCCGACCGCATCAAGGCCGCGCAGAAGTCCACCGGCGAGCGCGACGCGCTGATCGCCATGCAGGGCACGCTCAAGGGCCGCGACCTGGTCGCCGCCTCGTTCGACTTTGCCTACATGGGCGGCTCGATGGGCTCGGTTGTGGGCGAGCGTTTTGCCCGCGGCGCCGAACGCGCGTTGGAAGTGGGTTGCCCGTTCGTGTGCTTCTCCGCCAGCGGCGGCGCGCGCATGCAGGAAAGCCTGTTCTCGCTGATGCAGATGGCCAAGACCTCGGCCGCCCTGGGCCGCCTGCGGGCCAAGGGTCTGCCCTACATCTCGGTCATGACCCACCCCACCACCGGCGGCGTGTCGGCGTCCTTCGCGATGCTGGGCGACATCAACATCGCCGAACCGGAGGCGCTGATCGGCTTCGCCGGCCCGCGCGTGATCGAACAGACCGTGCGCGAGAAATTGCCGGAAGGCTTCCAGCGTTCGGAGTTCCTGGTCGACCACGGCGCCGTGGACCAGATCTGCGACCGCCGCGAACTGCGCGATCGCCTGGCGCACCTGCTGGCGATGATGATGCGGCAGCCGGCGCCACCGGAAGACGTGGAAGCGGCGTGAGGCCTGCGGTGAAGCGGGGACAGGGAGCAGGGAGCGTGGAAGCGGCGTGGTCTGCTGAAGATCCTCCCGGACCGTGCTTCCCGCAGTCCCGCGTCCCCCGCTTGCGCGTTTCCGTGTTCCCCGTTCCCTCCCGCCTTTGGTTCGCCCGCCCATGACCCGCAAATACTTCGGCACCGACGGCATCCGCGGCCGCGTGGGCGAGGGCCCGATCTCGGCCGACTTCGTCCTGCGCCTGGGCAACGCCTACGGCTACGCGCTGCACCGCGCCTACGAGGGCCTGCGCGACTGGCGCAAGCCGCACGTGATCATCGGCAAGGACACGCGGATCTCGAACTACATGTTCGAGGCGGCGCTGGAAGCCGGGCTGGTGGCCGCCGGCGTGGACGTGGAGCTGATGGGCCCGATGCCGACGCCGGCCGTGGCCCACCTCACCCGCTCGATGCGCGCCGACGGCGGCATCGTGATCTCCGCCTCGCACAACCCGCATTACGACAACGGCATCAAGTTCTTCTCCGCCCACGGCGAGAAGCTCGACGACGCCACCGAACTGGCCATCGAGAGCGCGCTGGAGCAGCCCTTCAGCACCGTGGCGTCCGAGCGGCTGGGCAAGGCCGTGCGCACGCGCGACGCGCTGGGCCGCTACATCGAGGCCTGCAAGAATTCCGTGCCGCACGGGTTCGACCTGGGCGGCATGCGCATCGTGATGGACTGCGCCAACGGCGCCACCTACCAGCTCGGTCCGCTGGTACTGCGCGAACTGGGCGCGCGCGTGGACGCGATCGGTGTCGATCCCAACGGCTTGAACATCAATGACGGCGTCGGCTCGACCCACCCCGAAGCGCTGGCGCAGCGCGTGCGCGAAACCGGCGCCGACCTGGGCATCGCCTTCGACGGCGACGGCGACCGGGTGATGTTCGTCGACGGCGAGGGCCGGGTACGCGACGGCGACGACCTGCTCTACGTGCTGGCGCGGGACTGGAAGCAGACCGGCCGCCTGGCCGGGCCCGTGGTCGGCACGCTGATGACCAACTTCGGCCTCGAGCAGGCGCTCGAGCGCGACGGCATCGGCTTCGTGCGCGCCAAGGTCGGCGACCGCTACGTGCACCAGCAGCTGGTCGCCCACGGCGGCGTCCTGGGCGGGGAGGCCTCGGGCCACATGCTGTGCCTGGACCGTACCGGTACCGGCGACGGCATCGTCAGCGCGCTGCAGGTGCTCGAAGTATTGCGCCGCCGCGGCATCGGCCTGGGCGAAGCCCTGCAAGGCCTGGACCGCGTGCCGCAGAAGACCGTCAACGTGCGCTATGCCGTGGGTGCGGTGCAGCCGGCCGAAGCGCCTTCGGTGCTGGCCGCGCTGAACGCCGCGCAGGCCGCCGTGGCCGGCCGCGGCCGCGCCTTCCTGCGTCCTTCCGGCACCGAGCCGGTGGTCCGCGTGACCGTCGAGGCCGATGACGACGCCCTGATGCAGAACACGCTGGACGCGCTGGCCCAGGCCGTGCGCGACGCGGCGCAATGATTTTTCCCAACGCAACCGGCATTACGAAAGAGAACCCCATGGCGTCGCAGATCCCGACCCTCGACATCCGCCGTTTCACCCATCCGTCCAGCCGCGCCGACCGTGAGGCCTTCATCGCCGAACTGGGCGCGGCCTATCGCGAATGGGGCTTTGCCGGCATCCGCCACCATGGCATCGGGCAGTCGCTGATCGACGGTTCCTACGATGTGTTCAAGCAGTTCTTCGCGCTGCCCGACGAGACCAAGCGCAAGTACCACGTCGCCGGCGGCGGCGGTGCACGCGGCTACACGCCGTTCGGCATCGAGACGGCGAAGGATTCCAAGTACTTCGACCTCAAGGAGTTCTGGCACGTCGGGCGCGAGATCCCGCGGGATTCGAAGTACGCCGACGTGATGCCGCCCAACCTGTGGCCGACGGAAGTCCCGCATTTCCGCGAGATGGCCTACGGCCTGTACGACGCGCTGGACCACCTGGGTTCGCAGGTGCTGGCGGCGCTGGCGCTGCACATCGGCTTGCCGGAGGACTACTTCGCCGACAAGACCGACTCGGGAAACTCGATCCTGCGGCCGATCCACTACCCGCCGATCACCGCCGACGACATTCCCAATGTCCGCGCCGGCGCGCATGAGGACATCAACCTGATCACGTTGCTGGTCGGTGCGAGCTCGGAAGGCCTGGAAGTGAAGTCGCGCAAGGGCGACTGGGTGCCGTTCACCGCCGATGCCGACACCATCGTGGTCAACATCGGCGACATGCTGCAGCGCCTGACCAACCACGTGTACCCGTCGACGACGCATCGCGTGGTCAACCCGCCGGGCGAAAAGGCACGCCTGCCGCGCTACTCGACGCCCTTTTTCCTGCATCCCAACCCCGACTTCCTGATCGACGTGCTGCCTTCGTGCATCACGCCGGACAATCCCAGCCGCTATCCGGAGCCGATCACCGCGCACGGCTACCTGGAAGAGCGCCTGGCGGAAATCAAGCTGAAGTAGGCCTTTCCCGGCCGCCGCGCGCGCCGCCATGCGGGACAACCGTGCCTGGCGGCATGTTCGGCGGCGCACCGCTCCTCGCCGCGCAGGACCACTGATAAACTGCGCGCCCTTCGAACCCCACCGGGACCGCCCCATGCGCCGCAAGATCGCTGCCGGAAACTGGAAGCTGCATGGCAACCGCGCCTTTGCCCGCGAGCTGCTCGACGCGCTGATCGCGGCGCCGGCCGCCCCTGGCGTGGAGCGGATCATCCTGCCGCCGCTGACCTACCTGGGCGAGCTGGTGGATCGCTACGGCGACAAGGGGCTCCAGTTCGGCGCGCAGGACGTCAGCGCCAACCAGAAGGGCGCCTACACGGGCGAGGTGTCGGCCGCCATGCTGGTCGACGTGGGGGCCAAATACGGCCTGGTGGGCCATTCGGAACGCCGCCAGTACCACCGCGAGACCAGCGAGCTGGTCGCCCGGAAGTTCTTCGCCGCCAAGGAGGCGGGGCTGACGCCGATCCTGTGCATCGGCGAGACCCTGCGCGAGCGCGACAACGGACAGACCTCCTGGCGCATTCAGGAACAACTGGCCCCGGTGTTCGAGCAGGGCGGGGCGCAGGCGTTCGACGGAGCCATCCTGGCCTACGAGCCGGTATGGGCCATCGGCACCGGCAAAACCGCCACGCCGGAGCAGGCGCAGGAGGTCCACGCATTCATCCGTGGCGAAATCGCCCAGCACGATGCTAGAATCGCTGGCTTGCTGCCCATCCTGTATGGCGGCAGTGTCAACGCCGACAACGCCGCTGCGCTGTTTTCCCAGCCCGACGTCGATGGCGGCCTGATCGGCGGAGCCTCCCTGGTGGCCGCCTACTTCAATGCCATTACCGCTGCGGCGGCATAACTTCGAGTTCCCAAGCGATGATGTTGTTCCTCAACGTTATCTACGTGCTGATCGCAATCGCGATGATCGCGCTGATCCTGATGCAGCGCGGCGCTGGCGCCCAGGCCGGTTCCGGCTTCGGCAGCGGTGCGTCCGGCACGGTGTTCGGCGCGCGCGGCGCGTCGAACTTCCTGTCCAAGTCCACCAAGTGGCTGGCCATCGCGTTTTTCACCATCAGCCTCTTCATGGCCTGGCAGGCCAGCGTGGGCAACCGCCCGCAGGCCGGCGCCAAGCCCGCCGGTGGCCTGATGTCGGAAATCCCGGCCGCTCCGGCGCAGCCGGCGAGCGGTTCGGCCGTGCCTTCGGCACCGGCCACGGCGCCCGCAGCCGCGCCCGCAGTCCCGGCGAGCGCGCCGGCGACGGTGCCTTCGGCCCCGGTCGGTGAAGGCGCTCCCGCCCCCGCGGCGCAACCGGCTCCGGCTTCCCAGGACGCTCCGGCGACGACGCCCCCGCAGGGCTGACGGCGCAAACGCGGTACCATTAGCAGTCTTTTCCAGCCCGGCACGGATGTCGGGTGACGGGCAGCGCCGACGCGTCGGCGGGGTCCGCAGGCAGTCCCGGTCTTCACGAACGGGAAGGCCGCCAGGATGGCTACAGAGTTTCAGCCCAGGTGGCGGAATTGGTAGACGCACTACCTTGAGGTGGTAGCGACTTAGGTCGTGGGGGTTCGAGTCCCCCCTTGGGCACCAAAAAAACCGACAGGAGTGAGTGGAGAGGAGTAAGAAAAGAGAAAGAGCGGAACATCTGTTCGTGCTTCCTCTCTTTTCCTACTGCTCTTCACTCGCTCCTTGCTTTTGAGCCAAAGCGCAGGTTCAAGGCGGTAGGTCGAAAGATCGGGGCGGGGCCTTGCCTCTCCTTGCTTTCACGCCTCTCCGCTCACGCCTGCCTTCAAGCGAGAGAACGCGAGTGCTGGCCGAATACCTGCCGACCCTGCTGTTCCTGATCGTCGCCGGCGGCATCGGCGTCGCCCTGCTGGTAGTGGGCCGTCTGCTCGGTCCGCAGCGCCCTACTGTCGAGAAGCTGTCGCCCTACGAGTGCGGTTTTGCCGCGTTCGAAGACGCGCGCATGCAGTTCGACGTGCGCTACTACCTCATCGCCATCCTGTTCATCGTCTTCGACCTGGAAATCGCCTTCGTCTTCCCCTGGGCGCTGGTGTTCCGGGAGCTGGGCGTGTTCGGCCTGGTGGAGATGGGCGTGTTCCTCGCGCTGCTGGTGATCGGTTTCGTCTACGTCTGGAAGAAGGGCGCGCTGGAATGGGAGTGAGTCTGTGAGCATTCTTCAGACTGTTTCGGGCCTGATGCACAACCCGCTGCCGGAAGGGCGGCTCGACGACCTGCTGCTGCCCGAGGACCAGAACCCGGTGATGCAGCAGGGCTTCGTCACCACCAACCTCGACACCCTGTGGAACTGGGCGCGCACCGGCTCGATGTGGCCGATGACCTTCGGCCTGGCCTGCTGCGCCGTCGAGATGATGCACGCCGGCGCCGCGCGCCTGGACCTGGACCGTTACGGCGTGGTGTTCCGTCCGTCGCCGCGCCAGTCCGACGTGATGATCGTGGCCGGTACCCTGGTCAACAAGATGGCCCCGGCGCTGCGCAAGGTCTACGACCAGATGCCCGACCCGAAGTGGGTCATCTCGATGGGCAGCTGCGCGAACGGCGGCGGTTATTACCACTATTCCTACGCGGTGGTCCGCGGTTGCGACCGCATCGTGCCGGTCGACATCTACGTGCCGGGCTGCCCGCCGACGGCCGAGGCGCTGGTCTACGGCATCCTGCAGCTGCAGAAGAAGATCCGTCGCGGCACCAATTTCGGCGACAACAAGCAGGGCGTGCGCTGACATGGTCGCCACTTCCAGCAACATGTCCGTTTCCGACCTGGTCGCGCGCCTGCAGGCGCGCTTCGGCGATGCCGCCGTCACGGTCGCCCAGCCGCGCGGCGAGGTGACCCTCGAGGTCGCCCCCGACCAGTGGCTAGCGGCCGCCAACGCGCTGCACGACGATTTCGGTTTCGAGCAGTGCGTGGACGTCAGCGGCGTCGACTACCTGAGCTTCGGCAGCGACGAATGGGACACCGACGTGTCCTCCGAGGGCTTCTCCCGCGGCGTGGAAGGCAAGGGCGCCGGCCGCTTCGCCTGGGGGCGAATCGCCCAACGGCGTCGCCGCAACGCCCCAGCGCCGGTTTGCCGCCGTCGCCCACCTGCTGTCCTACCAGCACAACCAGCGCGTTCGCCTGCGCACGTTCGCCGCCGACGACGAGCTCCCGGTCGTGGCGTCGCTGACGTCGGTGTGGCCGGGTGTGAACTGGTTCGAACGCGAAGCCTTCGACCTGTACGGCATCGTCTTCGAAGGCCATCCCGACCTGCGCCGGATCCTGACCGACTACGGCTTCGTCGGTTACCCGTTCCGCAAGGACTTCCCGCTGATCGGCAACGTCGAAGTGCGCTATGACGCCGAAAAGAAGCGCGTGGTGTACGAACCGGTCTCGATCGAGCCGCGCGTGCTCGTGCCGCGCGTGATCCGCGACGACGCGCGCTACGAGACCGCGGCGGGCGAGACGGCCCAGCGCAACGAGGTGAAGAAGTGAGCAGCACTGCCTCCGACATGCGCGCCACCAGCCTGCACAGGGACTCGGCCGGCTCGGGCGTGCTCAACGCCGAGATCCGCAACTACACGCTGAACTTCGGCCCGCAGCATCCGGCCGCGCACGGCGTGCTGCGCCTCATCCTCGAGATGGACGGCGAGATCGTCCAGCGCGCCGACCCGCATATCGGCCTGCTGCACCGCGGCACCGAGAAGCTGGCCGAATCCAAGCCGTTCAACCAGTCGATCGGTTACATGGATCGCCTGGATTACGTCTCGATGATGTGCAACGAGCACGCCTACGTGCTGGCCATCGAACGACTGCTGGGCATCCAGGCGCCGGAACGCGCGCAGTGGATCCGCACGATGTTCGACGAGATCACGCGCATCCTGAACCACCTGATGTGGGTGGGCTCCAACGCGCTGGACCTCGGCGCGATGGCCGTGTTCCTGTACGCGTTCCGCGAGCGCGAGGAGCTGATGGACTGCTACGAAGCGGTCTCCGGCGCGCGCATGCATGCGACCTACTACCGCCCGGGCGGCGTGTACCGCGACCTGCCCGAGCGCATGTCCAAGTACAAGGAATCGCCCTGGAAGAAGGGCGCGCAGCTCAAGCGCTTCAACGAATGGCGCGAAGGTTCGCTGCTGGACTACCTGGAGCGCTTCACGGAAGACTTCCCCAAGCGCGTCGACGAGTACGAGACGCTGCTGACCGACAACCGCATCTGGAAGCAGCGCACCGTCGGCATCGGCGTGGTGACGCCGGAGCAGGCGCTGGCGTGGGGCATGACCGGCCCGATGATCCGCGGCTCGGGCATTGCCTGGGACCTGCGCAAGAAGCAGCCCTACGCCAAGTACGCCGAGGTCGACTTCGACATCCCGGTGGGCGTGGGCGGCGACTGCTACGACCGTTACCTGGTCCGCGTCGAGGAGATGCGCCAGTCCAACCGCATCATCCAGCAGTGCGTGAAGTGGCTGAAGGCCAATCCCGGCCCCGTGATCGTCGACAACTTCAAGGTCGCGCCGCCGCGCCGTGAAGAGATGAAGGACGACATGGAAGCCCTGATCCACCACTTCAAGCTCTTCTCCGAAGGTTATTGCGTCCCCGCCGGCGAGACCTACGCCGCGGTCGAAGCGCCCAAGGGCGAGTTCGGCTGCTACCTGGTGTCCGACGGCGCCAACAAGCCGTTCCGCGTGAAGCTGCGCGCGCCGGGCTTCGCGCACCTGTCGTCCATGGATGAGATCGTCAAGGGCCACATGCTGGCCGACGTGGTGGCGATGATCGGCACCTACGACATCGTGTTTGGTGAGATCGATCGATGAAAGCCACTGGCAATTTCGAAAACGCGCGCAACGTCGACCCGCTGGTCGTGCTCAGCGACAAGACGCGCGCCCACATCGACCACTGGCTGACCAAGTTCCCGCCGGACCGCAAGCGCTCGGCCGTGCTGCAGGGCCTGCATGCCGCACAGGAACAGAACGGCGGCTGGCTGAGCGACGAACTGATCGCCGCGGTGGCCAAGTACCTGGACCTGCCGCCGGTGTGGGCCTACGAGGTCGCCTCGTTCTACTCGATGTTCGAGACCCAGCAGGTCGGCCGCCACAACGTCGCCTTCTGCACCAACATCAGCTGCTGGCTCAACGGCGCCGAGGACCTGGTCGCGCACGCCGAGAAGAAGCTCGGCTGCCGCCTGGGCGAGTCCACCGCCGACGGGCGCATCTATCTCAAGCGCGAGGAAGAGTGCGTGGCCGCCTGCTGCGGCGCCCCGGTCGTGGTGATCAACGGCCACTACCACGAGAAGCTCGACGCCCAGCGCGTTGACGAGCTGCTCGACGAGCTCAAGTGAGGCCGGACGCGATGGCACACGAACATTCCGGCCCGGTCGGTCCTGCTCCGCAGGAGCACAGCGTCGTCTACACGACGCTGCACTTCGACAAGCCCTGGTCGTACGAGAACTACCTCAAGACCGGCGGCTACAGCGCCTGGCGCAAGATCCTGACCGAGAAGATGGATCCGGCCGCGGTCATCGAGATGGTCAAGCAGTCCGGCCTGCGCGGCCGTGGCGGCGCGGGCTTCCCGACCGGCCTGAAATGGAGTTTCATGCCCAAGGGCTCGGGCACGCAGAAGTACATCCTGTGCAACTCGGACGAATCCGAGCCGGGCACCGCCAAGGACCGCGACATCCTGCGCTACAACCCGCACTCGGTGATCGAGGGCATGGCGATCGCCTGCTACGCCACCGGTTCGACCGTGGCCTACAACTACCTGCGCGGCGAGTTCCACCACGAGCCCTTCGAGCACCTGGAAGAAGCCCTGGCCGAGGCCTACAAGAACGGCTGGCTGGGCAAGGACATCCTGGGTTCGGGCGTGGACGTCGACATGTACAACGCGCTCGGCGCGGGCGCCTACATCTGCGGCGAAGAAACCGCACTGATGGAGTCGCTGGAAGGCAAGAAGGGCCAGCCGCGCTACAAGCCGCCGTTCCCGGCCAACTTCGGCCTGTACGGCAAGCCGACCACGATCAACAACACCGAGACCTACGCCTCGGTGCCGGCGATCATCCGCAACGGCGCGGAGTGGTTCCTCAACCTGGGCAAGCCCAACAACGGCGGCCCGAAGATCTTCTCGGTCTCCGGCCATGTCGCGCGTCCGGGCAACTATGAAATCCGCCTGGGGACCTCGTTCGCGGACCTGCTGCACCTGGCCGGCGGCATGCGCCATGGGCGGAAGATCAAGGGCGTGATCCCGGGTGGCTCCTCGATGCCGGTGCTGCCGGGCGAGGTGATGATGGCCCTGACGATGGACTACGACTCGATCCAGAAGGCCGGTTCCGGCCCTGGGTTCGGGCGCGGTCATCGTGATGGACGAGACCACCTGCATGGTGCGCGCCTGCCAGCGCATCGCGCGCTTCTACTTCAAGGAAAGCTGCGGCCAGTGCACGCCGTGCCGCGAAGGCACCGGCTGGATGTACCGCATGCTGACCCGCATCGTCGAGAAGACCGCGACGCTGGACGACCTGCACATGCTGCGCGCCGCGGCCGGCCAGATCGAAGGCCACACCATCTGCGCCTTCGGCGAAGCCGCCGCATGGCCGGTGCAGGGCTTCCTGCGCCATTTCTGGGATGAGTTCGAATACGCGATCGTGAATCGCCGCTTCCTGGTCGACGACCAGCGCGCCGGCACCGTCGTGGAAAAGGTCGCCGCATAACATGAGCGCACAGCCCATCAATCCGAATCTTCCGCCCGACCACGTCACCGTCTTCATCGACGGTGTCGAGTGCGCCGCGCCCAAGGGCTCGATGATCATCAGTGCGGCCGACAAGGCCGGCATCGCGATCCCGCGCTTCTGCTACCACGACAAGCTGAGCATCGCGGCCAACTGCCGCATGTGCCTGGTCGAAGTGGAGAAGATGCCCAAGCCCGCGCCGGCCTGCGCCACGCCGGTGATGGATGGCATGAAGGTCACCACGCGCAGCGAAAAAGGCCCTGAAGTCGCAGCGCAACGTGATGGAGTTCCTGCTGATCAACCATCCGCTCGACTGCCCGATCTGCGACCAGGGCGGCGAGTGCGAACTGCAGGACCTGTCGCTGGGCTACGGCCGCTCGGTCAGCCGCTTCGCCGAGCGCAAGCGCGTGGTGCCTGACGAGGACATCGGTCCGCTGGTCGCCACCGAGATGACCCGCTGCATCCAGTGCACGCGCTGCGTGCGCTTCACCGCGGAAGTCGCCGGCACGTATGAGCTGGGCGGCATGTACCGCGGCGAGAACCTGCAGATCGGCACCTACGACGGCAAGCCGCTGACCACCGAACTGTCCGGCAACGTCATCGACGTCTGCCCGGTGGGCGCGCTGACCAACAAGGTGTTCCAGTTCAAGGCGCGCCCGTGGGAGCTCACCGCCCGTGAATCGCTGGGCTACCACGACGCGCTGGGCAGCAACCTGTTCCTCCATGTTCGTCGCGGCGAAGTGCTGCGCACCGTCCCGCGCGAGAACGAAGCGGTCAACGAGTGCTGGCTGTCCGATCGCGACCGCTATTCGCACCAGGGCCTGTATGCGCAGGACCGCGCGACCCATCCGCTGATCCGGGACGGTGAAGACTTCCGCGAGGCCTCGTGGGAGGAAGCGCTGGCCAAGGCCGCGCACATCCTGCGCGAGAACGCCGCCGACAACCTGGGCGTGCTCGTCCACCCGGCCACCTCGAACGAGGAGGGCGCGCTGCTGGCCCGCCTGGCCCAGGCGCTGGGCACCGCCAACATCGACCACCGCATCGGTCAGCACGACCTCGCCGATGGCGCGGTCGCGCAGCCCTTTGCCATGCCGGTCGCCGAATTGGACAAGGCTGACGTCATCGTCATCGTCGGCAGCAACCTGCGCCACGAAGTGCCGCTGCTGCATGCCCGCGTTCGCAAGGCCTGGACGCGTGGCGCCAAGGTGCACGTGGTGAATCCGGTCGATTTCGACTTCGCATTCACCGCGGCGAGTGCGCGCATCGTCGCGCCGTCGCAGCTGGCCGGCGCCCTCGCCGACGCCGGCCTGCGCGAAGCACTCAAGGACGCCACCCGTGCGGTGGTGATCGTCGGCGGCGTCGCCGAGAACAGCGTGCACGCCTCGGCCATCCGCCAGGCCGCGGCCGACTTCGCACAGGCCACCAACGCCCGCGTCTGCCGCATCCCGCAGGGCGCCAACGCGGTGGGCCTGGCCCGCCACGGCGTGCTGCCCGGCACGCGCGGCGCGCAGGCCATGCTGGCGCAGCCGCGCTCGGCGTATGTCCTCTACGGCATCGAACCGGGCCTGGATTTCGCCGATACCGCCGCGGCCAACCAGGCGCTGAAGTCGGCGCAGGTCGTGGCCTTCAGCCACTACGCCTGCCGCTCCACGCGCGCGGTCGCCGACGTCATCCTGCCGATCGGCCTGCTGCCCGAGATCGACGCCACCCTGACCAACCTGGAAGGCCTGGACCAGGCCGCCATCGCCGGCGGCAAGCTGCCTGGCGACGCGCGTGCCGGCTGGCGCGTCCTGCGTGCACTGGGTGGTCAGCTGGGCGCCGATGGTTTCGAGTTCACCGACCTGGGGGGCCTGCGTGCCGGCCTGCAGCCGCGCGACGCGGCCGCGACCGCGGCCTCGACGGCGCCTGTCGCCGGCAACGAAGGCCTGGAGCTGGCGCTGAGCGTCGGTGTCTACCGCAGCGACGCCACCGTGCGCCGTGCCGCCAACCTGCAGTCCCATCCGCTCAACGCGCAGGCGCGCGCCATCCTGCATCCGGCCGACGCGCAGTCGCTGGGCCTGGAGGAGGGCATGGTCGGCAGGTTCACCGCCGCCGCCGGCACCGCGACGCTGCCCGTCGTGGTCAGCGACAAGGTCGCGCGCGGCGCGGTGTGGATCGAGACCGGCCACGGCGCGACCACGCCGCTGGGCGCCGGTCGCGTGCAGGCGGGGAGGGCGTGAGCATGGAATTCCTTGCCAATGGCGTGGATGGTTTCCGCGACTGGATGCTCGGCCTGGGCGTCGCCGGCAGCGTGGGCTGGATCATCCTGAAGATTCTGCTGATCGCCATGCCGGTGATCATCACCGTGGCGTTCTACGTGGTGTGGGAGCGCAAGCTGATCGGCTGGATGCATGTCCGCCGGGGGCCGATGTATGTCGGCCGCGGCGTGCTGCAGGCCTTCGCCGACGTGTTCAAGCTGCTGTTCAAGGAAGTCATCCAGCCCACGCGGGCCGCGCCCTTCCTGTTCAAGTTCGCGCCGTTGCTGGCGCTGGCGCCGGCCTTCGCGGCCTGGGCCGTCGTTCCCTTCGATGCGAAGCTGGTGCTGTCCAACGCCAACGCCGGCCTGCTGTACCTGCTGGCGATGACCTCGATGGGCGTGTACGGCATCATCCTCGCCGGCTGGGCTTCGAACTCGAAGTACGCGTTCTTGGGCGCCATGCGCGCCGCGGCGCAGATGGTGAGCTACGAGATCGCGATGGGCTTCGCGATGGTTGGCGTGCTGATCGCCGCCGGCAGCCTCAACCTGACCGACATCGTGATGGCGCAGGCCGGCAATGCCGGCGCCTTCGAATGGTTCATGTGGCCGCTGCTGCCGCTGTTCGTGGTGTATTTCATCTCCGGCGTCGCCGAGACCAACCGCGCGCCGTTCGACGTGGTGGAAGGCGAGTCGGAAATCGTGGCCGGCCACATGGTCGAGTATTCGGGGTCGGCGTTCGCGCTGTTCTTCCTGGCCGAATACGCGAACATGATCCTGATCAGCTTCCTGGTCTCGCTGTTCTTCGTCGGCGGCTGGCTGAGCCCGTTCGAGGGCCTGGGCATCCCGCTGCTGTCGGTCGACGGCTGGTGGTGGCTGCTGGTCAAGGTGTTCTTCTTCGCCAGCTGCTTCATCTGGTTCCGCGCCTCGTTCCCGCGCTACCGCTATGACCAGATCATGCGCCTGGGCTGGAAGGTGTTCATTCCGATCACCATCGCGTGGATCTGCGTCACTGCGCTGCTGGCGTACTACGAAGTGTTCCTGCCGAACGTCTGACCGGGAACGCCGAGAACCCTATGAACCGCATCGTTTCCTACTTCAAAAGCCTGCTGCTCATCGAGCTGCTGCAGGGCCTTGGGCTGACGCTCAAGTACCTGTTCAAGCCCAAGTACACGCTGATGTACCCGATGGAGAAGACGCCGCAGTCGCCGCGTTTCCGCGGCATCCACGCGCTGCGCCGCTATCCCAATGGCGAGGAGCGCTGCATCGCCTGCAAGCTGTGCGAGGCCGTGTGCCCCGCGCTGGCGATCACCATCGACTCGGAAAAGCGCGAGGACGGCACGCGCCGCACCACGCGTTACGACATCGACCTGTTCAAGTGCATCTTCTGCGGGTTCTGCGAGGAATCCTGCCCCGTCGACTCGATCGTGGAAACCCACATCCACGAGTACCACTTCGACAAGCGGGGCCAGAACATCGTGACCAAGACGCAGCTGCTGGCGATCGGAGACCGGCTCGAAGCCGAGATCGCCGAGCGCCGCGCCACCGACGCCGCGTTCCGCTGAGGCCGCCATGGACTTCGTGAAATTCGCCTTCCTGGCCTTCGCCGCCGTCGCCACCATGGCGGCCCTGGGCACGATCACCGTGCGCAACCCGGTCCACGCCGCGCTGTGCCTGGTGCTGACCTTCTTCTCCGTGGCCTGCACCTGGATAATCTCCGGCGCCGAGTTCCTGGGCATCGCCCTGGTGCTGGTCTACGTCGGCGCGGTGATGGTGCTGTTCCTGTTCGTGGTGATGATGCTCGACATCGACGTCGCGCCGCTGCGCGAGGGCTTCGTCCGCTACCTGCCGTTCGGCCTGATCGTGGCGGTGGTGATGCTGGCGCAGATGCTCACCCTGATCGGCGTCAAGGCGGCCATCACCGTGCCGTTCGCCGACGCGGGCAGCATCCCGAACACGAAATGGCTGGCGCAGGCGCTGTTCACCGATTTCATGCTGCCCTTCGAGGTCGCGGCGGTGATCCTGACCATCGCGGTGATCGCGGCCGTCATGCTTACCCTGCGCCGCCGCGTCGGCGCGCGCCACCAGGATCCGTCGGCCCAGGCCCGCGTGCGCGCCTCCGACCGCATCCGCATCGTCCAGATGGACGCCGTGAAGCCGCCGGCCCCGGCCGCCGGTGAGGAGACGCTGCCGTGACCCCTGAAAGCGTGATTGGAGGCGTGGCCCTGGGCCATTACCTCGCGCTGGGCGCCGTGATGTTCTGCATCAGCGTCGCCGGCATCGTGCTCAACCGGAAGAACGTGATCGTGCTGCTGATGTCGATCGAGCTGATGCTGCTCGCCGTCAACATCAACTTCGTCGCGTTCTCGCGCCAGCTGGGCGATCCCGCCGGGCAGGTGTTCGTGTTCTTCATCCTGACCGTGGCCGCCGCCGAATCGGCGATCGGCCTGGCGATCCTGGTCACGCTGTTCCGCAACCGACGCACGATCAACGTGGGCCAGATCGACACGCTGAAGGGCTGAGCCGCAAGGCCCGGCACGCACTTTCGCTCCACGACGGATGCGCGCCGGCAGCGGCGCGGCTGGTCGCAATGCAAGCATTGGAAAACCGATGGCACTGTCCAAAACCCATCTGCTGATCATCGTGCTCGCGCCCCTGCTGGGCGCGATCCTGGCCGGCCTGTTCGGCCGCCGCATCGGCCGCGTCGGCGCGCACAGCGTGACCATCGGCGGCGTGGCGGTGAGCTGCGCGCTGTCGATGTACGTGCTCTGGCAGCTGGTGTCCCAGGGCGCCGCGCCGTTCAACGAGAACGTCTACACCTGGTTCCAGGTGGCCGGGCTGGACGCGCATGTCGGCTTCATGATCGACAAGCTCAGCGCGATGATGATGGTCGTGGTGACCTTCGTCTCGCTGCTGGTGCACGTCTACACCATCGGCTACATGCACGAGGACCCGGGTTACCAGCGGTTCTTCAGCTACATCTCGCTGTTCACCTTCTCCATGCTCATGCTGGTGATGAGCAACAACTTCCTGCAGCTGTTCTTCGGCTGGGAAGCAGTGGGCCTGGTGTCGTACCTGCTGATCGGTTTCTGGTTCAAGCGTCCGACCGCGGTGTTCGCCAACCTCAAGGCCTTCCTGGTCAACCGCGTGGGCGACTTCGGCTTCCTGCTGGGCATCGCCGCCGTGCTGATGTTCTTCGGCTCGCTGGACTACGGCACCGTCTTCGCCAACGCGCCGACCATCGCCGGCAAGGACATGACCGTGTGGTCGGGCACGCTGGGCAGCCTCTCGCTGTCCTCGCCCTGGACGTGGTCCATCGCCACCACCATCTGCATCTGCCTGTTCATCGGCGCCATGGGCAAGTCGGCGCAGGTGCCGCTGCACGTGTGGCTGCCCGACTCGATGGAAGGCCCGACCCCGATCTCGGCGCTGATCCACGCCGCGACGATGGTGACCGCCGGCATCTTCATGGTCGCGCGCATGTCGCCGCTGTTCCAGATGAGCGAGACGGCGCTGAACTTCGTCCTGTTCATCGGCGCGACCACGGCCTTCTTCACCGGCCTGATCGGCATCGTGCAGAACGACATCAAGCGCGTCGTCGCGTACTCCACGCTGTCGCAGCTGGGCTACATGACCGTGGCGCTGGGCGTGTCGGCATACTCCGCCGCCGTCTTCCACCTGATGACCCACGCCTTCTTCAAGGCGCTGCTGTTCCTGGGCGCCGGCTCGGTGATCATCGGCATGCACCACGAGCAGGACATGCGCCGCATGGGCGGCCTGCGCAAGTACATGCCCATCACCTACATCACGATGGTGATCGGCACGCTGGCCCTGGTCGGCACGCCGTTCTTCAGCGGCTTCTACTCGAAGGACACGATCATCGAGGCCGCCGCGCACCACGCGCACGAGGCGCATAACTGGGTGGCCACGTACGGCTACTGGGCGGTGCTGCTGGGCGCCTTCGTGACCTCGTTCTACAGCTTCCGCCTGCTGTACATGACCTTCCACGGCAAGGAACACTTCCACGACCCGATTCCGGACCATTACGTCGCCCCGGAAGCGGACTCGACCGAGCACGAGCAGGCACTGGCGCACGAGCACCACGCACCGGCTGCCCATGACGTGCACGCCCATGGCGAGCACGGACACGACGACCACGCGCACGATGCGCATGGCCACGACGACCACGGCCACGCGCACACACCGCATGAGTCGCCGTGGGTGGTGACCCTGCCGCTGATCCTGCTGGCGATCCCCTCGATCGTGATCGGCTTCCTGACCATCGGCCCGATGCTGTTCGGCACCGACATGATGGGCCACCACCCGCAGCTGCCGTTCTTCCTGGGCGCGATCGACCTGGCCCCGGCCAAGGACACGATCGCCGCGGTGGGCAAGGAGGAGTGGCACGGCCCCATTGCGTTCGCACTGCACGGCTTCCAGGCACCGGCCTTCTGGCTGGCCTTCGGCGGCTTCGCCCTGGCGACCTTCCTGTACCTGCTCAGGCCGGGCCTGTCGGGCAAGATCCGCCGCACGCTGTCGCTGCCGGTGCGCGTGCTCGAAGAGAAGTACGGCATGGACGCGCTGTGGATCGGCGGCTTCGCCGGTGGCGGCGTGGCCGTCGGCCGCGCCTCGCGCTGGTTCGACACCTACATCGTCGATGGCCTGGTCAACGCCAGCGCCCGCGTCACCGAACTGTCGGCGGGCCTGGTGCGCCGCCTGCAGACCGGCTACCTCTACCACTATGCATTCGCGATGCTGCTCGGCCTGATCGCCCTGCTGGCCGTGCTCATTCGTTACTGGCGCTAAAGGACCTCGCAACGTGACTTCCTGGCCCTTGCTTAGCCTGCTCATCTGGCTGCCGATCGTCGGCGGCCTGCTGACCCTCGCCTTCGGCAACGAACGCCCCAACGCGGCGCGCTGGTTCGGTATCGCCGTGGCCGCCGCCACGCTGCTGCTCAGCATCCCCCTGTTCACCGGCGTCGACATGACCTTCCCCGGCATGCAGTTCGCCGAGGAACACAGCTGGATCGCCGCCTACGACATCCGCTACGCCCTGGGCGTGGACGGCATCTCGATCGCACTGATCGGCCTGACCACGCTGACCTCGCTGCTGGTGCTGATCTCGGCCTGGGGCTCGGTCGACAAGCGCGTCAGCCAGTACTACGCCGCGTTCCTGATCCTGGAAGGCCTGATGGTGGGCGTGTTCTGCGCGCTCGACGCCATGCTGTTCTACGTGTTCTTCGAGGCCATGCTGATCCCGATGTTCCTGATCATCGGCGTCTGGGGCGGCCCGCGGCGCGTGTACGCGGCGGTGAAGTTCTTCCTGTACACCTTCCTCGGCTCGGTCTTCATGCTGGCCGCGCTGATCTACATGTACCTCAAGGGCGGCAGCTGGCAGCTCACGGACATGTACGCGCTGCAGCTCACCGCAACCGAGCAGATGTGGATCTTCTTCGGGTTCCTGGCGGCCTTCGCGGTGAAGGTGCCGATGTTCCCGGTGCACACCTGGTTGCCGGACGCGCACGTGGAAGCGCCGACCGCGGGCTCGGTGATCCTGGCCGCCATCATGCTGAAGATCGGCGGGTACGGCTTCCTGCGCTTCACCCTGCCGATCGTCCCCGACGCCGGCGCCGAGTACGCCGGCCTGGTGATCGCGCTGAGCCTGATCGCCGTCGTGTACGTCGGCCTGGTTGCCCTGGTGCAGGACGACATGAAGAAGCTGATCGCCTATTCGTCGGTCTCGCACATGGGCTTCGTGACCCTGGGCATCTTCATCTCCTTCGCCCTGGTGCGCGATTTCGGCAACGCCGACGCCGCCCGCCTCGGCCTGCAGGGCGCGATGGTGCAGATGATCAGCCACGGCTTCATCTCCGGCGCGATGTTCACCTGCGTGGGCGTGCTCTACGACCGCATGCACAGCCGCATGATCCGCGACTACGGCGGCGTGGTGAACGTCATGCCGTGGTTCGCCACGTTCTTCGTGCTGTTCGCGATGGCCAACTCCGGCCTGCCGGGCACGTCGGGCTTCGTCGGCGAGTTCATGGTCATCCTGTCGAGCTTCCAGAAGCACCCGCTGATCGCCTTCGCCGCCGCCATCACCCTGATCGTCGGCGCCGGCTACACGCTGTGGCTGGTCAAGCGCGTGATCTGGGGCGAGGTGGGCAATGCCCACGTCGCCGAGATGGAGGACATCAATTTCCGCGAGGCGATCGTGCTGGGCGTGTTCGCCGCAGGCGTGCTGGCGCTGGGCATCTGGCCCAAGCCGCTGACCGACCTGATGGAACCGTCGATCGCCAACCTCGCCACCCAAATCGCCACTTCCAAGCTGTAGGACGCGTCGGCCGCTGAGGCCGAACGCACCACCGCGCTCCTGCCGCCCGAGACCGCCTGATGATGAACATGCCCACCGCCGCCGAACTGATGCCGCTGCTCCCCGAGCTGGTGCTCGTGGGCGCCGCCTTCGTCTGGCTGATGCTCGACCTGTTCCTCGACGCGCGCCACCGCATCGTCACCCACGTGGCGGCCATCGCCACGCTCGGCGCGGTGGTGGTGATGATCGGCATGGGCATCGGCGGGCAGGGCACCGTCCTGTCCGGCATGTTCATCCGCGACACGGCCGCGGACGTGATGAAGCTGGCGATCTGCATCACCAGCATCTTCGCCCTGATCTACAGCTGGCCCTGGCTGCGCCAGCGCAACCTGTACCAGGGCGAGATCGCGGTGCTGATGCTGTTCGCGGTCGGCGGCATGATGCTGCTGGTGTCGGCCGGCAACCTGGTGATGATCTACCTGGGCCTGGAGATGCTGGCGCTGTGCTCGTACGCGCTGGTGGCGCTGGACCGCGACAGCCCGATCGCGTCGGAAGCGGCGATCAAGTACTTCGTGCTGGGTTCGCTGGCCTCGGGCCTGATCCTCTACGGCATGTCGCTGATCTACGGCGCCACCGGTTCGCTCGACCTGGCCACGATCGGTGCCTCGGCTCACGCGACCACGCAGGGCGCGATGCTGATCACCGGCGTCGTGTTCGCCCTGGCCGGCCTGGCCTTCAAGTTCGGCGCGGCGCCGTTCCACATGTGGCTGCCCGACGTCTACCACGGCGCCCCGACGCCGATCACGCTGTTCATCGGTTCGGCGCCCAAGCTGGCGTACTTCGGCATGGCGTACCGCCTGCTGGAAACCGGCGCCGGCCCGCTCGACGACCGCTGGCGCCTGATGCTGGCCGCCCTGGCCGTGGCCTCGCTGGTCATCGGCAACCTGAGCGCGCTGGTGCAGACCAACCTCAAGCGCCTGCTGGCGTACTCGACCGTCTCGCACGTCGGTTTCCTGTTCATGGGCCTGGCCGGTGGCGGCCCGCAGGGCATGGCGGCGGCGCTGTTCTACGCGATCAGCTACGCGGTGATGTCGGCCGCGGCCTTCGGCGCGATCGTGATGCTGGCGGGCAAGGACTTCGAGGCCGACAACATCGACGACTACAAGGGCCTCAATGCCCGCAACCCGTGGCTGGCCGGCCTGATCCTGTGCGTGATGGCCTCCCTGGCCGGCGTGCCGCCGTTCCTGGGCTTCTGGGCCAAGCTGGCGGTCCTGCGCGCGGCCTTCGAGGGCGGCCTGTGGTGGCTGGCCATCGTCGGCCTGGTGTTCGCCGTCGTCGGCGCCTTCTACTACCTGCGCGTGGTCAAGGCGATGTACTTCGACGAGCCGCAGGGCGACGCGCGGCCGGCCAACAGCGACCGCCCGCTGGCCGTCGTGTTCGGCGTCAACGCGCTGGCCCTGCTGGCCCTGGGCTTCACCTGGAGCCCGATCATGGCCTGGTGCAAGTACGCCTTCGGCGCCTGATCCGCGCCCCGCACAGCCAGACCACGCCGGGCGCCCCATGGGGCGCCCGCTGCGTTTCGGGGCCAGCCCCGCAGCCCGGGGCTTTCAACAGCGAAGCTGGTCCAGCGATAGCGCATCGCGCCTCCGGGGAACCCGGGCCCGCGGGAGCCTTGAACGCGCCGCGGCGCGCTGCGACCTTCCGGACAGGCCGACCTCACCGACGGCGATCTGTCCGAAGAGCCCTTGGTTGCCGGCGGCGCGGTAAAAGAACGCAACGTCATGGAAGCACCCCATGACGCTTTCACGCGACGGCGCTAGAGTTGCCCCATGAAGAACCTCCGCGTATCCCTCGTCCAGGGCCAGACCCGCTGGCACGATCCCGCCGGCAACCGCGACTACTACGCGCGGCTGATCGAGCCGCTGCACAACCTCACCGACCTGGTCATCCTCCCGGAGACCTTCACCAGCGGCTTTTCCAACGAGGCGATCGACAGCGCCGAAACGATGGAAGGCCCCACCGTCGACTGGCTGCGCGAACGCGCCGCCAGCATCGACGCGGCGATCTGCGGCAGCGTGCAGCTGCGCACCGCGCAGGGCGTCTACAACCGCCTGCTGTTCGTGAAGCCCGACGGCGAGCTCACGCACTACGACAAGCGCCACCTGTTCCGCTACGCCAAGGAACACGAGCGCTACGCCGCCGGCCAGGAGCGCCTGACCGTGGAGTGGAAAGGCTGGCGCATCTGCCCGCTGGTCTGCTACGACCTGCGCTTCCCCGTATTCGCTCGCAACCGCTACAACGTCGAGGTCGAGAACGGTCTCGACTACGACCTGCTGATCTTCGTCGCCAACTGGCCGGCCGCGCGCAGTTATCCCTGGAAGACCCTGCTGCGCGCGCGCGCCATCGAGAACCTGTGCTTCGTCGCCGGCGTCAACCGCGTGGGCACCGACGGCAACGGCCTGGAGTACTCCGGCGACAGCGCGATCATCGACTTCCTCGGCCACCCGCTGACCGAAGCCACCGACGAGGAAGTCGTCTCCACCATGCTGCTGCAGGCCGCGCCGCTGCTCGAACACCGCGCGCGTTTCCCCGCGATGCTGGACGGGGATGCGTTCCGGCTGGTGTGAGAAGTGGGGCGCATGTCGGCGGCGGGCCATGAACTCCCTCCCCGCAAGGCGGGGAATTGGCTCGGCCACCCTCACCCCGTCGTATAACTCGCATTCCCCAATCCCGTGCCGATCGTCAGCACGGCCCAGCGGCGGGCGCCCTGCATGCGTGCGCGTTCGCTCAGGCCCTGCACGACCGCGTCGTTGTGCATCACCACCGACGCACGCTCGCCCCCGATCGCATCCAGGCGCGCATCCAGCGCCTCGGGCAGGCTGAAGGGCGACTCCCAGTCGCCGGGCAGGTTCTGCGCGCCGTGGGCGATGCGGCCGTCGGGCTGCATCATGCCGGGGCAGGCGATGCCGATGAAGGGCGCCAGGCCGATGCCGAGGGTGCGCGCCTGCGCGGCCAGGCCGTTGAGCATGCCGGCCAGCCGCAGCACGGCCTCGTCGCGCCGCGGTTCGTCTTCCACGTGGCGCCACTGCATGTGCTCGAGCACGCGCGCGGCCGAGCCGTCGGGGGCATCGCGCAGCCCGTGCTCGATGATGCCGCAACGCAGGTTGGTGCCGCCCACGTCGACCGCCAGGAACGCCTCGTGCGCGTCGTGCAGGCCCTGGGGCAGCAGGTGCACCCAGCCGAGCAGGCCCGCCTCGTCCGCGTCGTGCTGGAGGATGCGCAGCGTCACGCCCGCACCGTCCTGCGCGAGCAGGCAGGCGGTACGCCGGATCGCGAGCCCGCCGAAGCGGCTCTCCACGAAACCGCCGCCCAGCACGATCGCGCTGACCCCGTGCCATTCGGGTTGCGCGAGGAAGCCACGTGTCACCTCCGCCAGCCGCATCGCGTAGCGTTCCACCGCCACGTGGACCAAGGTGCGCCGCATCGGCGTCGCCGCCGACCAGCACCAGGTCCAGGGTCTTCTTCGGGATCTCCTCGCTGGGCGTATCGCCGAACGGGTCGGGCCCGGTGCATTGCTGGCGGGCCTGCGCCAGCAGCTCGCGGAAGGCGGTCTGGCTCGCCCGGTCGCCCAGGAAGCCGCCGCTGTCGGGATCGCGCACCGTCAGGTTGCAGTTGTCGATCGTCAGCCCGGGCAGCCGCGTTGCGGCGTGCTGGCCACGGGTGTCCGCGGGGAGCGGGGCAGGGTGCACGCGTCGACGTTCGTCCAGGGCCGGGGAGGCTCCGATATAGCGCACCCGGCGCGGTGCGCGGATGAAAGCCGCCTGTCGCGCCGGGTTCACGGCGTGCCGCGTGGCGCGTTGAGGCAGGGGAGGGCGCTGCGTTCGAACCTCCATCGCATCCACGACCCAGCCCGCGTCGACGCCACCATTCCGCCCGCCACGTCCCGGTGCTACAAAGACGCACGGCCCAGGGATGGCGCAGGACACAGGGCCCCACATCCACCATCGCAAGGAGGCGCACATGCTCAACGCCGTCATCGACATCTCGCACCACAACCAGGTGTCCAGCTTCGACACCGTGCGACAGGCCGGCATCCTCGGCGTGTTCCACAAGGCCACCCAGGGCCCCGGTTACGTGGATCCGACCTTCGCCCAGAACCGCACGCGCATCCTCGATGCCGGCCTGCTGTTCGGCGCCTACCATTTCGGCACCGCGGGCGACGCGGATGCGCAGGCCGAACACCTGCTGTCGGTCGCCGGCAAGGACGCGCTGCTGGTGCTGGACTTCGAGTCCAACCCGCAGGGCGGCAGCATGACGCTGGATGAAGCCGAACAGTTCGTGCACCACATCCACCAGGCCACCGGACGCTATCCGGGCCTGTATTCCGGCGCCACGATCAAGCAGGCGCTCACCGCCGCGGGCATCACCAGCCCCGCGCAGACCGAGCTGTCCAAGTGCTGGCTGTGGGTGGCGCAGTACGCGACCGCACCGCTGGTGGCCAAGGCCTGGAGCAGCTGGACCCTGTGGCAGTACACCGACGGCGCCGCCGGCAGCGGCCCGTATGAAGTGCCCGGCGTGGGGCGCTGCGACCGCGACCAGTTCAACGGCACGGCGGAGCAGCTGCAGGCGTTCTGGAAGCAGGGCAGCGCGATCGTGGCGGCGGCGCCGGTGGCGGAGCCGGCTTGACGATCAGACCGGAGGAGTAGCTCCTTCTCCCGCATCGGCTACCCCGCTCGCAGGGAAGGGCTGGGGAGGGGGCAGGGCAATCGCCGCGCCTCGACGAAGGTTCTGCCGTGCTGACTTGGACAGCCAGCAGAAGGGAACCATGTTGCGATGCCTGGCGCTTGTCGAAATCGGACGCTGGGTTGGCTCCGTCAACCCAGCGTCCGAAGGTCAGGTCCAGGCGACCGTCAGGACTGCTTGATCGTGCAGATGATTCCCTGAGTGGTCTGGCTGCAAGAAACCGTGATTATGCGGCCGACGGTAACGGTGCCCTGAACGCTTGCTCCAAGGTCGACGATGCGAACCGTGAAATTGCGCCAGTTGTTGGGGTCCTGGAAGGTGTAGATCATCGTTGATCCCGCGCCGCCTGCAACAGACTGCAGAGTGTCCGGAATGCGATTCCCCTCCGAATCCTTGGTGGTTTCCGGAACCAGCTTCCAGGTCATTGTTGCCTTGTCATAGACATACAGCGAAGTACTGCCGTCTGGCATCGTCCAGAGGACCGTCTTCTGGATCTCCAGGTCGAACGGCGCGACGGAAGTCACGAAATTCCACATGTCCGCGAAATAGATGGTGCCCGAATCTCTCAGATACAGGTTGATGTTCGATTGCAGCTGAGGAAACTCGAGCATCTCGTATCCGTCCTGCGGAAACAGATTCCCGTTGATCGACACGTAGCGCTCGGAACCCTGTGCGATTCGGTTGAAATAATCGCGTACAGCCGGCTCGGGAGCCGCGAACCAGGTTTCCAGGTGGCAAACGCGCCTGCCGTCCCACTGGACTTCACAGACGTTTGTAACCGTCACCTTGAAAGTGTTGGACGGCTTGGCCAGGTCGAACATGTAATGCGTGCGAGGCCCGGCCTGCTTGGCCTTGGTCATGCGCTGGACGGAAGTGCAGGCCGAGCAATTGATGGTCTTGGCGGATGCCCCGAAGCTGGCGGCGAGCAGGATGCATCCCAGTACAACACGAATCCACATAATCCATTTTTCCTTGTGTAGGTTGGTCGACCACATGCCGCGGTCGGCGATTACTCTAGCAATTTCCCTCAGCGGGAAAAGCAGATTCTTGCCGTGGATGGTCCTTGTGATCCTGGACGATGCACCTTGTCCGGCACTCACCCCCGCGCCCTGGAATGATCGTCGGTGCTCGCACGGCAGCAAGGCAGGGAGGGTCTGGCGGACGTCGCGCGGGATCAGTCTGCGTCCCGCGGTCTTTACGCCGCCAGCCGATGCTCGTAATACGGCCTCTCGCGGTCGTCCAGGATCGCCAGCGCCGCATCGAGGTTCGCCGGGTCGGGATTCAGCCACGCGTCGATGTTCGCCGGCTTGATGGGGATCACGCAGCGGTCGTGTCCGGCGGCGGCGATCTCCGGCGGCGGGTCGTCGGTGATGGCGGCGAATGACAGCAGTTCCTCATCGCCCTGGCGCCAGTGCGACCACACGCAGGCGACCAGCATCGGTTGCGGCGGAGTGGGGCTGAACTCGAGGATCACGTTCTCCTCCGTCTCGCCCGCGCGCAGTTCCCGGCGCTCCACCGCGTGCCGGCTCACGTTCTCGTAGAACGCGTCCATCACCACCAGGCCGTGCGTATGGCCGAACTGTTCCTTCCAGAAGCCGCGCAGGTTGTCGCGGCGCGCGTTGTAGCAGCCGGGATACTTGCTGTCGTAGAAGGCCGGCTTGC
This sequence comes from Lysobacter solisilvae, assembly GCF_016613535.2. Taxonomy (NCBI): domain Bacteria; kingdom Pseudomonadati; phylum Pseudomonadota; class Gammaproteobacteria; order Lysobacterales; family Lysobacteraceae; genus Agrilutibacter; species Agrilutibacter solisilvae. The sequence continues at coordinate 3,506,308 of NZ_CP071518.1, read as the reverse complement.
CGGCGGGCCGGCACTGGTAGCGCATCGGCTTGACCACGCGCCGCCCGTTCTCGACCACCAGCACCGGCGCGTACCAGCCCGGGAAGATGCGTGCGTCCTCGCCCGTCAACGCGGTGCGGCGCAGGTCGGCCAGCTTGCCCAGCGTCCAGGCGATCTTGTCGGTGGCGATGCGCTGGCTTTCCTGCGCGGCCTTGGTGGTCTTCACCTGCAGCGTGCGCTGCGCGTCGGCCAGGCGCTTGCGCTGCTTGAACAGGTCCTGCTCCAGTTTCGTCGCCTGCTGCGCGTCGTATTGCGCGATCCATTCGCGCACCTGCCGCGCCTCCTGCGAGCCGTCGCGCGCGAAGGCGGCGTCGACCGCCTTGGGGATGCGCAGCTTCGCGCCTTCCTTGCGGTTCCAGTACAGCTTGACGAAGTCACCGATCGAGATGTCCGCGCCATACAGCCGCGTGTACTCGTGGTAGTCCGCTTCGATCCGGGCCGAATAGCACATGGGGGAGATGCCGGCGGGGGCCTGAGAAGATGGTAGCGCGCCCCGATGAAAACACAGCAACGAGTAGCCCAAACGCGTCGCAACGCGCGACGAAGGCAAACCACGACGCCACCGAGCCCTGGATGCAACCCAAGCCCGCAGGAACCCCCCATTCACAGTCGCAACGCCCCGGCATCCTGCATGCCCGCCTCCGCCTCTGCCGCTGCCGCGGCCGCCAGCGCGTCGGCCACCGTCGCCGCACTGAGATGGCGCAGCAGCGCCGCCAGCGACACCACGTCCTGGTGGTTGTGCGCCAGCACGCGCCGCAGCATCCCGCTGCCGCCCCCGCGCAGGTAGTCCAGCCACGCGGCCGGCGCCTGCGAACCGGGCAGGTCGTCCTCGCGCACCACGCGCAGCACCTGGCGTTCGATGGTGGCCAGCCGGCAGTTCTCGTAGACGCCGCGGTAGCGCCGCCGCGTCGGATAGAGCAGGTCGACGTGAGGCAGGTCGGCGAGCGGATTGCGCATGCGCGCCAGCCGGTAGCGCGTGGCCAGCAGCGGCGCATCAAAGCACTTGCCGTTGTAGCTGCACAGCACCGTGTCGGGTGTCAGCCAGGTGCGGAACACCTCGAGCATCGCGCGCTCGGCCGAGGTGTTGGCGATGGTGAGCTGGCGGATGCGCAGCGCGCCCTGGTGCCAGTCGGACGCCCCGATCATGAAAGCCCGCGTGCCGGTGCCGCCGGCCAGGCCGGTGGTCTCGGTGTCGAAGAACAGCAGGTGGGCGGTGGCGATCGGCTCCTTGCGGTCGAAGCTGCCGTCGAGGTGCGCGGGCAGGGCGTCCTCGGGCAGCGTGGCCTGGGTGAGATGGAGGCCCGGCGCGATCTCCTCCCCCGGCAGCGAGCGGTCCTGCGGCACGCGCACGCGCAACGGCGCCGGCGTGCGCAGGCGCAGCAACTGGCGCAGGTTGTCGAGGCCGAGCAGGGGCGGGGTGGTCGGGGCCGGTGCCGTTGGCAGCGAGTCGAACGGGGAGATTGCCGTCACCGGCGTCACTTCGCTCGGCGCAGGCCCGCCCACTGCCCCCGCCATTCCACCGGCCTGGCGCTTGAGTTGCTGGAGCTTGGCGAGGGTGAGTGTCATGCGGTGCGCGTTACCTCGTATTCGTCATTCCCGCGCAGGCGGGGCGTTGTATTTGCTCGTCATCCCCGCGCAGGCGGGAAGCGCTTCTCAACAGCGAAGCTGGTCATCCATGGACGTTGTTCTTGCTCGTCATCCCCGCGTACGCGGGGATCCAGTGACTTTTGCGTGGCCCCGAAGAGCCACGCCACTGGATGCCCGCGTTCGCGGGCATGACGAGGGGTGTAAGCCCACTCGTTTTCCTTCCAGCAAACCCCCACGTCCATGGATGCCCGCCTTCGCGGGGATGACGAGCCATTTGGACGCCCGCCTGCGCGGGCATGACGAGCCGTTTGAATGCCCGCGTTCGCGGGCATGACGAGATGTCTAAGCCCACCCGCTTCTCTTCCAGAAAAAACCTACGTCCATGGATGCCCGCCTTCGCGGGCATGACGGGAGGTTTAGGCCCGCTCGCTTCCCTCGCAAACCTACGCCCCTTTGCTCGTCATCCCCGCGCAGGCGGGGATCCATGGACGTTGTTCTGCCGGTCATCCCCGCGTAGGCGAACGCTTCTTGGTCGTCATCCCCGCGTACGCGGGGATCCAGTGACTTTTGCGTGGGCCCCGAAGAGCCACGCCACTGGATGCCCGCGTTCGCGGGCATGACGAGATGTCTGAGCCACCCGCTTCTATTCCAGAAAAAACCTACGTCCATGGATGCCCGCCTTCGCGGGCATGACGGGAGGTTTAGGCCCGCTCGCTTCCCTCGCAAACCTACGTCCCTTTGCTCGTCATCCCCGCGCAGGCGGGAAGCGCTTCTCAACAGCGAAGCTGGTCATCCATGGACGTTGTTCTGCTGGTCGTCCCCGCGTAGGCGAACGCTTCTTGGTCGTCATCCCCGCGAACGCGGGGATCCAGTGACTTTTGCGTGGGCCCCGAAGAGCCACGCCACTGGATGCCCGCGTACGCGGGCATGACGAGGGGTGTCAGCCCACTCGTTTTCCTTCCAGCAAACCCCCATGTCCATGGATGCCCGCCTGCGCGGGCATGACGAGATGTCTGAGCCCACGCGTTTCTCCTCCCGAAAAACCTACGTCCATGGATGCCCGCCTGCGCGGGCATTACGGAATGTCCTGGGCTCTCTCGCCTGGCCCTCACGCCCCCTCCAACGCCGACAACACCCGCAACGCCAGCGCCCGCGGCGTCGTCTCCACATCCTCCTGCGCCGCCAGCACCGGACCCACGCAGGCGGGGCAGCCCGCCTTGCAGTCGCAGCGCTCCACCAGCTCGCGCGCGCGCACGATCAGCTCGTGCTGGCGATGCCACAGCGGTTCGCTCTGGCCCACGCCGCCGGGGTAGTTGTCGTAGAGGTACACCGTCGGCACGAAGCGCTCCTGCGCGTCGATCCCCGCCAGCTCCATCGCCTGTCCATCCGTGGCGCGCAGCTGGCCGCGGCCGTTGCGGTCGGTATGCGCCGACCACGCGCCATCGCCGCTGCCCACCGCCTTCTGCAGGTCGGCGGCGTCGGCCATCACCGCCACCTTGGCCACCACGTGCAGCGCGTACGCCGCGCCCAGGAAGCCGTCGAGCGCGTCCTGCCGGGACGCGAAGCGCGCATCCAGCTCGCCCTGCGGCAGCTGCCACCACAGCGCACTGGTGTGCATCTCCTGGTCGGGCAGGGTGACCGGCCCGTAGCCGATGTTCTCGTGCGTGTAGTAGCGGATCTTCTTGTACCCGGCCACACGCCGCACCACATGCACCTCGCCGTGGTGGCAGGTGCCCGCGCCGGCGATGCCGCCGTCGAATCGCTCCAGCACCTTGAGCTTGGTGTAGTCGATCGCGTCGGTGTAGTAGTCCACGTGCGTGCGCGTGACGTAGGCCTTGCGGCCTTCCCAGTCCAGCCGTTCCACCTGGTAGGGCGTGGACTGCACCATGTGGATCGCGCCCTCGTACAGCATCAGCGGCGCTGACGAGAAATCCACCTCGGCGATGATCACCTGCCGCCCATCGGTGCGGTCCACCACCACGAAGTTGCCGTCCGCCACCGAGCGCAGGCTCACCGCATTGGCCGGATAGCTGTCGGCGATCCACTCCCAGCGGTCGCCCTCGCCATGCACCACGCCGTCCTGCGCCAGCAGTTCCAGGTACACCGTGGGGTCGACCCCGCAAGGCGCCGCCGGCCCGAAGCGCTCGCCCTTCAGGAAGGGCAGTTCGAAGGCCGCGCAGCGGATGTGGTCGAGCAGGATCACCGGCTGGTCCGGCGCGATGCGCGCCTGCTCCGGCGTGGCGGCGCTGAAGAACTCCGGATGCCGCACCACGTACTGGTCCAGCGGATCGGAACTGGCCACCAGCACGCCCACGGAAGCCTGCTGCCGCCGGCCCGCACGCCCGAAGCGCTGCCAGGTCGCCGCGACCGAGCCCGGATACCCGTTGAGCACGACGACATCGAGACTGCCGATGTCCACGCCCAGCTCCAGCGCCGAGGTCGACACGATCCCGTCGATCGTGCCGGCCCGCATCGCGCGTTCGGCCTCGCGCCGCTCCGTGGGCAGGTAGCCGCCGCGATAGGCGCGGATGCGCGCCGGCTTGCGCGGGTCGCTGTCGAAGACGTCCTTCAGGTACTTGGTCAGCACCTCGACCATCGTGCGCGACTGCGCGAACACCAGCGTCTTCAGGCCCGCGCGGATCGCCGTGCGCGCGATCTTGTTGCTCTGCGAGCGCGCCGACGCCCGCAGCCCCAGGTCCGGGTTCACCACCGGCGGGTTCCACAGCAGCACGTGCTTGTCCCCGGTCGGCGCGCCGGATTCGGTGATCGCGGTGACCTCGCCTTCCAGCAGGGCCTCCGCATGCGCCTGCGGATTGCCGATCGTCGCCGAGCACAGGATGAACTGCGGCGACGCCCCGTAGAACGCGCACACCCGCCGCAGGCGCCGCAGCACGTTGGCCAGGTGCGAGCCGAACACGCCGCGATAGCTGTGGATCTCGTCGATCACGACGTACTGCAGGCCTTCGAAGAACTGCGCCCACTTCGTGTGGTGCGGCAGGATCCCCTGGTGCAGCATGTCCGGGTTGCTCACCACGATGTCGCCATTGAGCCGGATCGCCTGCCGCTGGTCGCCGGGCGTATCGCCGTCGAAGGTCGCCGGCCGCAGGCCCAGGTTGCCCGCGCGGTTGAGTTCCAGCAGCTCGGCGACCTGGTCCTGGGCGAGGGCCTTGGTCGGGAACAGGTAAAGCGCTTTGGCCTGCCGCGTCATCGCCCCGGCCACCACCGGCAGCGTGTAGCACAGCGACTTTCCCGAGGCCGTGGGCGTGGCGATGACGACGTGCCCGCCGCGCTGCACGGCGTCCCAGGCCTGGGCCTGGTGGGCATAGAGCCGGCCGACCCCCCGGGCCCTCAGGGCCGCGGCAAGCGCCTCCGGCAGGTCCGCGGGCAGGTCGGCGTAGACGCCCTCGCGCCCCGGCAGCACGAAATGGCCGGTGACCAGCCCGGCGTGCTTGCCGGCCAGGCGCGTGGCGAGCGCACCGCCATCGGCCTTGGGCGCGGGCAGGGGCGGCGGGGCGAACAGACTCAGTGCGGACGACATCGCGGGCTCCAGCAGGAGCGCTCTATGTAGGGCGAGGGCGTCTCATCGGCTGCGACTGGGCGTGACCCTTCCCCCGCTTGCGCTTGGCCCCTTCCCCCGCTCCGCGGGGGAAGGTTGGGATGGGGGCCAACGATCGCCGCGCATCAGCCCCTTCCCCCGCTTCGCGGGGGAAGGTTGGGATGGGGGCCAACGATCGCCGCGCATCAGCCCCTTCCCCCGCTTCGCGGGGGAAGGTTGGGATGGGGGCCAACGATCGCCGCGCATCAGCCCCTTCCCCCGCTTCGCGGGGGAAGGTTGGGATGGGGGCAGACGATCGCCGCGAACCGCGCCACCTGTTCGTAGCCCGGGCAACGGCAGCTACCGCATCTGGGTGAATCAATATGTCGCACGCAACAGGAGCACCGCGACCTGCGGCCCCAACCCCAACCCTCCCCCGCAGAGCGGGGGAGGGAGCTCGCCCCCCAACGACACCTTCACAACAGTAAGCCCGGCACACTCCTCCGCTGGACCCCCTCCCTGGGATGGCGGCCGGCATGCAGCAGCTGATGCGGTTTGCGATCGTTACGGCCTGCTACTGGGTGGTCGCGTGGTCGACGTTCCAGATCGAGCTGGCCAGCGGGGGCGTCGCGTCGATCTGGATCGCCAACGCGCTGGTCATCGGCTACGCCGTGCATCGCCCCCATGTCCGCCTGCCGTGGCTGCTGGCGGCGGTCGTGCTCGCGGTGACGCTCAACGGCGTGGCGCTCCAGCGCCGGGTGGACCTGGCCTTCCTCGGCGGCCTGACCAGCGCCTTCGAGATCTACGCCGTCTGCGCGGTGATCCGGCGCCTCGGCCTGCGCCCGGGCAAGCCGCTGGCCGACCGCGACGTGTTCGCCTTCCTCGTGCTGTGCGTGCTCGTCGTGCCTGCCTTCGCGGCGGCCTTTGGCGCCTGGACCCGCTGGCTGGTGACCGACGTGCCCTGGACGCGGCTGTGGGTCGACTGGTGGCGCGCGGACGCCTTCGGCATGTTCGTCGGCCTGCCGCTGCTCTGGGCGCTGGACCGAACGAAGTTGAAACGGCTGACCATCGGCCCCCAGGCGCCCGAGTTCTGGTCCCTGGCGACGATGACGGTGCTGGTGGTGATTGCCAGCCTGGTCTACGCGCGCCATCCGTTCGTGCTGATTTCGCTGCCGCTGCTGATGGTGGCGGTGCGCACCGGCGTGCTCGGCACCGCGCTGTGCAACGCCCTGATGATCGCCAGTGTGCTGTTCGTGGTCGACGCCCACCATCGCGGCTACCTGCCTGTGCTGCGCGCGGCCGGCGAGGGCGTGGCGCTGGTCGACATGTGGCTGTCGAGCTGCATCTGCGCCGTGGGCCCGCTGCTGGTCGCGTTCATGAGCAGCCAGCGCAACCGCGAGCGCTATCGCGCCATCCGCGCCGGCGAACGCGTGCGCATCCTCACCGACGCGATGCCTGCGTTCGTCGCGGAAATCGGCAAGGACCTGCGCTACCGCTTCGTCAACGCGAAATACCAGGCCACCTACGGCCTGCCGCCGGAAGCCATCATCGGCAAGCGTCCGCGCGACCTGCTGGGCGACCAGGTGGCCGAACAGATCCAGCCCCACCTGGAGCGCGCGCTGGAAGGCCACCCGCAACGCTTCGACGTCACCATGGGCGACGGCACGCTGCTCGAAGCGGTGTACGAACCGCTGCCCAGCGCCGGCAGCGTGCTGGTCCTCGGCCATGACGTCACCTGGCGCCACGAGGCCGACCGCCGCTTCCGCAACCTGCTGGAGTCCGCGCCCGACGCCATGGTCGTGGTGGACGTGCCGACCCGGCACATCGTGCTGGTCAACGAACAGGCCGAACGCATCTTCGGCGTGTCGCGCGACGCCATGCTGGGCGAGCCGATCGGCCGTTTCATCGACGATCCCGAACGCCTCGCCGAGGCGATGGCCGCCACGCATGAAAGTGACCCGGATGGACGCACCTGGGACGTGCTGGCCTTCCAAGGCCGCCGGCCCGATGGCCGCGGGTTCCCGGTGGAAGTGGTGCTGAGCCGGCTCGCCGGCGCCGCCTCCTCGCAGGTGGTGGCGGGCATCCGCGATGTCAGCCGGCGCCAGCAGGCCGAGGACGACCTGCGCCGTGAGCGCGAGCAGGCACGCGTGACCCTGCAGTCGATCGGCGATGCGGTGCTGACCTACGACATCGCGCTCGCCGTCACCTCGCTCAACCGCGTCGCCGAGGACATCACCGGCTGGTCCAGCACCGAAGCCGTCGGCAAACCGCTGGAGCAGATCGTGCGCCTCTACGATTCCGACGAGGCGGGCGCCGAAGCGGTGCACATCGAATCCCGGCGCGGCCCGGGCGACGACATCTACGAGGCCGACCTGCTGCTGCGGCGCCCCGGCCAGGAGAGCCTGCAGGTCGAAGTCTCCGATGCCCCGCTGCGCGACGACGACGGCCAGGTCATCGGCGGCGTGATGGTGGTGCGCGACATCAGCCAGACGCACGCGATGGCGCAGCGCATGGCCTACCTGGCGCAGCACGACCACCTGACCGGCCTGCCCAACAGCCGCCTGCTGCAGGAGCGCCTGGCCGAATGGCTGCTCAGTTGCGAAAAGGCCATAGAGGTCTGCAACGGCGCCCTGCTGTTCGTCGACCTGGACCTGTTCAAGCACATCAACGACTCGCTGGGCCACCACGCCGGCGACTGGGTGCTGCGCAAGGTCGCCGACCGCCTCGAGCGCGCGGTCGGCGAAACCGATGTCGTGAGCCGGCAGGGCGGCGACGAGTTCGTCCTGCTGCTGCCGCGCGTGGCCGGCCAGGAACAGCTCGAGCGCACCGCCGAACAGCTCATCCGCACCATCGAACAGCCCCTGCAATACGGCAAGCGCACGCTGCACGTTTCCGCCAGCGTGGGCATCACCGTGTTCCCCGAGAACGGCACCGACCCCAAGCTGCTGATCAAGCAGGCCGACACCGCGCTCTACCACGCCAAGCAGGCCGGCCGCGGCCGCTTCAGCTTGTACACCGCCGCCATGGGCGAACGCGCCGACCAGCGCCTGCGCCTGGAGACCGAACTGCGCACCGCGATCAAGGAAGGCCAGCTGTTCCTGGAATACCAGCCCAAGGTCCGCTACCCCGAACGCGACCTGGTCGGCATGGAAGCCCTGGTCCGCTGGCACCATCCGCGCGGCATGGACATCCCGCCGGGTGATTTCATCCCCGTGGCGGAAGAAACCGGCCTGGTCATGGCGATCGACGAATGGGTCCTGCGCGAAGCCTGCCGCCAGGTCGGCGCCTGGCACGAAGCCGGCCTCAAGCCCGTCCCCGTCGCCGTGAACATGTCCCTGGCCCGCGCCGACGTCGACCGCCTCGTCCACAACATCGAACGCGCCCTCGCCGACGCCCACCTGCCCGCATCGCTGCTGGAAGTGGAGTTCACCGAAAGCCAGATGCTCGGCCAGAACGTCCGCTCCCGCCAACTCGTCGACCGCATCCGCGCCCTCGGCGTGCGTCTTGCGGTAGACGACTTCGGCACCGGCTACTCCAGCCTCAGCTACCTCGCCGACTTCCGCTTCGACACCATCAAGATCGACCGCGCTTTCGTCCACGGCCTCCCCGACGAGAACGAAGGCCGCGCCGTGATCCAGGCGATCCTGGGCATCGCCGAATCACTGGAGTGCTCGGTCGTGGCGGAGGGCGTAGAGACGGAGGCGCAGGCCGGCGCGCTGAGCGACATGGGCTGCCGCAACATGCAGGGCTTCCTGTTCGCCCGCCCGCTGTCGGCGGGGGCGTTCGAGTTGGAGCTGGATAGGGGCCGGGTGGGGGAGGGGGCGGCTGCGGTGATCTAGCGACACGAGGACCTCGTACGCGCCTGCTTCGTCTACAAGCGCTGACGCCTCGCTCGTGATCCACGCACCGCCGCACGTCAATCCCTGCGCAAGCCCTACTCATCCCCGCGAAGGCACCACGTCCGTCATCCCCGCGAAGGCGGGGATCCATGGACGCTAGCCTTGTGCAGTCGACGAAGACTTCGTGCACCCCCCAGTCCGTCATCCCCGCTCACGCGGGAAGCGCCTCTCAACAGCGAAGCTGGTCATACAGATCACCGAGTTCGTCATCCCCGCGCACGCGGGGATCCAGCAACTTCCGCTCTAGTGCCGTCCCCCCGAAGCCTTCGTAATCCCCAGCCCGTCATCCCCGCGAAGGCGGGGATCCATGGACGTTAGCTCCAGTCCCTCCCCGAAGCCTTCGTGATCCCCCAGCCCGTCATCCCCGCGCACGCGGGGATCCAGCGACTTCCGCTCCCCGCGCCGTCCCCGAAGCCTTCGCAATCAGCGACTTCCGCTCTCGTCCCGTCCCCGAAGCCTTCGCAATCCCCCACCCCCGTCATCCCCGCGCACGCGGGGATCCAGCGACTTCCGCTTTCCACCACAACCAACGGACTTGTGGCCCCTGGGCAAGCAAGGCGCACCCAAGCGACGCCCCTGCAACGGCATGTAGCATTCCCCCAGCCCCACGGAGCCACCCATGCCCACCGACATCGAATCCCTGAAATCCACCCTCCGCACCTTCGCAGCAGAGCGCGAATGGGACCAGTTCCACACCCCCAAGAACCTGGCCTCCGCACTCGCCGTAGAAGCCTCCGAAATCCTCGAACACTTCCAGTGGCTCACCGAGGAACAAAGCTGGTCCCTCACCGACGCCAAGCGCCAAGCCGTCGGCGACGAAATCGCCGACGTCCTCTTCTACCTGATCCGCCTGGCCGACAAGCTCGACGTCGACATCATGGCCGCAGCGAGGGACAAGCTCGCCAAGAACGCCGCCAAATACCCGGTCGAAAAGGCAAAAGGCAGGATCACGAAGTACACCGAGCTGTGACTGCGGGGCCGGGCCCTGGTTTGCTCATGCTGGGAGCGTCGGTCGCGATCGCGATCCAAGTCAGGAGTCCCGTCGGACCCTTAGCTCCTCTTACCTAAGCCTGGTGCGCCGCCCTGCAAGAAGGGATTGCCACCTCGGCCACGCTCTGGGTCTGGTGTAGGAGCCTTGTCCTGCTTGGCGCCCATCGCAGTCGCGGTTCCCCGGTAAGAACGCAGGTAGTGCGCCAAGTTGCCTTCGAGCGCGCGGGGTGCCGAGGTTCGCCGCAGGCGCAAGTCGAGTCCAACAAACTCACTTTCCAATTGGCAGCTGTCAAGAAACCACAAGAGAACAGGTTTGTAAGCGAGGTTGCTTTGAAGTGGCTTCACGAGCCGCGCAATCAGGGTAGAGTCCCCGTGTTGCTTGTAGTGGTCCGTAGCCGACGCTGCCAGCAATTCGAAGTGCGGAGATTTTACGAACCTTCGCCAATCCACGAGCCCGGGCGTTTTCAAGTGGGCGTTGAAAACAGCCTTCGCACGTAGTTCATGAGTGGTCTCGGGCGCACTGGGCTTCCTTGTAGCCTTTGCGGGCATGGTTAGTGACCTCCTCTTCTTGGCAATGTCATAGCGACTTCACGGAAGGCGCTAAGAGCCGCCTCCACCAACCTCGTCATCCCCGCGCACGCGGGAAGCGCCTTTCAACAGCGAAGCTGGTCATCCAGCGACTTTCGCTCTCCGCAGCGACCACAGCGAAGCTACCGCACCTCACGCCCCCGCAACCACTCCCGCGCAGCCCCCACCGGATCCACCTGCCCAATAAACCGCCGCCTCGCGATAAGCCCCACGCTCTCCACCGCCGTCCACCGCGTATCCCCGTCGCCGTCCTCATCCTCAACCAGCGCAGCAAGCGCGGGCAGGGCACGCCGATTCCGCAACCGCCCCAACGCCACCACGATCGCATCGCGCGCCTCGAGGTCCTGCTCCACCTGCAACGCCCCCACCAGCACGTCCACCGCCGCGTCATCGCCCACCAGCGCCCCGAGAATCGCAGCACCATCCTCACGCGCAGAAGCCTCGGCATGCCGCAACAGCGCCGCCGCATACCCCGCCGCCGCCGGGCCCTTGGCGATCAGTCCCCACTGCGCATGCGTCCGCAACGTCCACAACCGACGCCCCTGCGAGCGCCGCTCCCGCAACGCATCGAGATACATCTCGTACAAGCGCACGTAGTGGGCCAAGTCATCGCGGTAGTACCGCAGATCCGGCCGCCCCGAGCGATCGACGGGATACCAGGCCTCCTTCACCGGGTTGAAGGTAAGCCGAGCAAGCATGACCAGCATCCAGCGATGCACATCGATCCAGCTTCCCATCCCCGCGCCCCCTCCGATTCCCAGCCCGGTGCCCCACCTACCGCCGTCATCCCCGCGAGGCGGGGAGGCGCGTCATTCTTGAGGCTAGTCATCCCCGCGAAGGCGGGAAGCGCCTCGCGAAGCTGGTCGTCCATGGACGTCCGCCTTGTCCACGAAAAGGCCCGTCCCCCCCCCAGCCTCGTCATCCCCGCGAACGCGGGGATCCAGCGACTTCCGCCCAGCGCCTACCTCACTGCGCCAACAACTGATCAATCACCGGATCCATCTTCGCCTTCGTCCCCTGCCACTTCGTCAGCGCAAACCCACCCTTCCCGCGAAGGTGGTACTCCGCGTACCCGATCTGCATGCCACCCCGCCACAAGCGCAACTCCGCATGCGACAGATACGGCGCCATATCCCAGGACCTGAGTGCCGTATACGTCAGGGTGACATCGCAACCACCAGCCGCCTCGCTACTCACCACGTCCGTCGCGATGCTATGACGGCTGAACCCGTCCCGCACCACATCCACGAAGTCCTCGACGATCACCTTCGGGTTGCTGACGACGCAGACCTTCTTGAGCTCCGCCACGCCGGTGACCGGCTTGACCTGCACGGCAGTGCAGGCGGTAAGCGCAGCGATGGACATTGCCGCCAATGCGAACTTCTTCATGGAATCCCCTGTGGATTTGGTGAGTCTTGTAGATCGGCCTTGATTTGCCGGCCGATTCCCGGATCAGCAATACGAATTTGGGCCGGAGGCTGCATATCCGTCTATGTGCCGCTTATTCGAGTGCGCGCACATAAAGGGTCTTCCCTGTGGCACCCGGCGGGATGCGTTCTTCCAAGGTAAAATGTCGAGGATGCTCGCGTAACAGGTGCCTGAGCTTCTTCTGCCCGTACAGGCGCGGGTCGAAGTCCGGACGAATCTTGTTGAGGTAATGACCGGCGGCGCCGAGTTGCGCCCAGCCCTCCTCATCGGACCCCTCCCAAATGGCCTGGCGAATCATCTCCAGTGGTATGGGTAAGCCGGCTGAGCGGCGACGGTCAAGATCTGGGTGCGGATGGGCATCAGCAAACTCGGTCAGGCTACGGCCTGCTCGACCAAGGCGTTGGCCAGATGCTCTTGCATCTGGCGGGCCTGACTCAGGCGGGCGTTGAGTTGGTCGCAGAGGGCCATCAGTTGATTCACTTTGGCAACGATTCGATGTTGTTCAGCTACTGGGGGAAGCTGTATGGGATACCGCGCCAGCTTCTCGCCAGACAAATGCTTGATGGTTGCCCCAGTGAAGTACCGATCAAGCAACCCTGATTGAGCGCCTACCTTCAAGCAAAACTGAATAAAGAATGGTGAAACGCCCAGCCAAGGGCGAGCGCGATGTAGAGCCTTCTGAATAAACATTTCTTCAACGTCGCTCTGCCAGACAGCACACCTCCCCGGCTCCCCCCCTTCGCAAATAACCAGGTCTCCCGGACTAACCCGGTACTCATGACGCTCTTGGTCTTCAAATCGCATCTTCTTGAGGTCATCGAGTTCAAACGTAAACCACTGAACATTGGTGTTTCGGAGGTAAGGCCGCAGCGTCCCCTTGTTCTTTGCGCTATCGAGCATCTTTCCGAGGCGTGTTTCTGAGATCGAGCCAAACCGTACCCATCTCCAGCTCGATGGCAGTACGTAGGGCCACTCATTAGTCTCAACCTCGGGCAATGCGGTTTGCTTTCTAACCTTCCCCTCAGCCACTAGTTGCGCCTTTCTCTGAGAAATTCGCTCGAGCAACTCACTAGCTGGTTCATCGCCTTGATCTTGCGGAACCAGCTTGCCCATCACGGCCAATTGCAGCACTGCCTGCTTGAGAGCGTCGACGCTGGATTCGGTGGTGAACAGGGTGTGGAAGTGTTCGGCCAAACGCTGCCAGCTAGCAGCGAAGTCTTCGGCATCGACGGCTTGAGTCAGGCTGTCGAGCAGCGCACGAACCAGTTGCGCGTGCACGCTTTCGGCACCTTCCTGGCGGGCTTCCAGTCTGTCGCATAGCGCCATGAGCTCATCGACTTTGTCGACGATGCGGTGTTGCTCGGCGAGGGGAGGGAGCGGAATCAGCCCGCTGAAGAATTGGCCATCGTTGATTGCCGGATAGGCAATGCCCATCTGTACTGATTCAACGTAACGAACAAAAACAGGGCTCCGCAGGTACCAAAAGAAGTACCTTGACGGCATGGCCAGATAGGGGTGAACAACTGCAAACGCAGTGCTCGCGATGGGCTCTTGCGCATAATCTTGATCAATGACCGCCACATTCAGAAGATACGGACGGATCGTTGAGTAGATGACCGTTCCACGCCTGACGAGCTTTCGTGCCCGCGAAGGTGCCGACTTTGCCGTCAAAATCTGTGGGTCTTTGATCACGCCGGCGGCGTTGTCAATGGAGCCGACGTCGATATAGGTGAAATCCCGATTCGGAGTTTTCTGCCCCCAATCATGACCAACCTCTGCAAGTCGCGTCCATTGCCATCCAGCAGGCAACTCGTACGGCTTCCCCTCATCATTGATTTCTGCTTGGGCCTTCTGCTTGCGGATCTTTCCCTCCGCCATCAGCTTCGATCTTTCTTTGGAAATATCCCTCAGCAACTCACGAGCCGGTGCATCCCTCGGGTCTTGCGGCACCAACTTCCCGCGCGCTGCCAGCTCAAGAATTAACTCACGGAGCCTTTGAATGCCATTGGGGGCGCCCGCCAGCAGCGGCATATTCTCGACGAGCTGCGCAGTCATTGGCCTCGCTCCAGCGCTTCGGCCAGCATGGTCCGGAGCTGATTACGCAGCTCGCTGACTTGGCCCTGCAGCTTTTCATACTGGCAGAGGAGTTCGTCGGGATCGTGACTAATTTGTTCACCCACGTGCGGGTTCTTGCAGTCCAGATTCCAGTTCCGCGCCTTAAGATCATCGACACCGACCTTCCAAGCGAATGCGTTCTCCACCCGCGCGGCGTAGCCGTCGGTCTCGCTACCCCACCAAGCTGCCTCGACCGCAAACTCCTCGACGCGCATGGGCTTTGTCTTGGAATAGCTCTTCGTGCCGGCAGGATACTGGTGCTCGTAGAACCACACCTCGCGGGTCGGTGTGCCCTTGGTGAAGAAAAGGAGGTTGGTCTTGATGCCGGTGTAGGGGTTGAACACGCCGTTGGGTAGGCGGACGACGGTGTGCAGGTTGCACTCCGTTAGCAGCTTTTCCTTGATCCGACTCTTGATGCCCTCGCCGAATAGGAAACCGTCGGGCAGGACCACCGCCGCGCGACCGCCCGACTTGAGCACCTGCATGATCAGAACGAGGAACAGGTCGGCCGTTTCGCGCGTGCGGAAGGCCGACGGGAAGTTGTTCTCGATGCCGTCTTCCTCCATGCCGCCGAACGGGGGATTGGCGACCACGCAGTCCACCCGCTCGCCCGGTCCCCAACTCGTCAACGGTCGGGACAGGGTGTTGTCGTGCCGGACCTGGCTGGGCACCTCGATCCCGTGCAGGACCATGTTGGTGGTGGCCAGCAGGTGCGGCAGCGGCTTTTTCTCGACGCCCAGGATGCTGGCCTGCAAAACCTGTTCGTCCTCGGCGGTTCGGACGTAATTCTTGCGCTTGTGTTCGATAGTGCAGGTCAGGAAGCCGCCGGTGCCGCAGGCCGGATCCATCACCGTTTCGTGCAGCTTTGGGTCGACCATGCGCACCATGAACTCGGTGACCGGGCGCGGCGTGTAGAACTCACCTGCATTGCCGGCCGCCTGAAGGTCACGCAGTAACTGCTCGTACATATCGCCGAAGGCATGGCGTTCCTGCGCCTTGTTGAAGTCCACACCGGCCTGGATCTTGTTGACGACCTGGCGCAGCAGTTGGCCTGACTTCATGTAGTTGTAGGCGTCCTGGAACACGTCCCGTACGACGTAGCCCAGCGGCTTGTTCTGGCGCGGCGCCAGCTCACGCAGCGACGGGAACAGGTCGTTGTCGATGAACTCCTTCAGTTCGTCGCCGGTGATGCCTTCCGGGTCGGCTGCCCAAGTCCGCCAGCGCAACCGCTGCGGCAATGGCGAGCGGTAATCCTCGTTGAGCAACTCCCATTCCTGCTCGCGGTCGTCAAGAATTTTGAGGAACAGCATCCAGACCAGCTGGCCGATGCGCTGGGCGTCGCCGTCGACGCCGACATCCTTGCGCATGATGTCCTGGATGGATTTGATGGTGGAGCCGATAGACATGCGGTCTTCTTCTTCTGGGCGCGGGATTTGGTCACCGCGCGATGGTCAGGGATGAGAAAATTCTGCGGAATGATCAGGCTGCGGCGCCGTCATTGCTCGCGGTGTACAGCTGGTCTTCAAGGTCACGCACCGCCTGCAGGTAGCCGTCACGCCCGCCAAGGCTGGACACCAGTTCCATTGGTGCACCCAGCCGGCGGAAAGGATCCAGCTGCAGGATGCGGATGTCTTCGATGTGCTCGACTCCCGTATCGGCATACTTGTCGAGCAGGCCTTCCAGCACCTGGCGCGCGGCGCCACCATATCGGGCGAAGTAGTTGCGCTTTCGCACGTTGTCCGCGCGTTCCCTGCGCGACAACGGGGGCTGGTCGAAGGCGACATGGCAGACCAGGTCGAACGGGTCTAGCTGCTTGCCAAGCTTGACTTCCACCTCTTCCGACAGCGCCTCCCACAGCACGCCCTGTTCGGCCAGCTCCTGAATGATGGCCTTTTTCTGCGCTGCATCGGACCACCGGCGCAGGAACTCGTCGAGCGAGGCGAACTGGCGCCGGACCCGCTCGCGGGTGTAGTCCTTGAGCGATTCGGTGATGAGACGGCCATCCGGCCCGTAATACTGGACGCGCTCGGCTACGACGGTGACGGGGAGGTTGTCGACCACGTAGCGGATGCGCGGTTCGCCGCGCCGGCCATCCGCGTCCACGCCACCTTCCACGTCCGCACTGCCCGTACCTCCATCCACTTCAACGCCCTCATCCGGCGGGACAGGCGATTGGCCAGGGCCGGGACTGTAGATCTGCACTGGATCGCCATCGAAGGCGGGATCGGCGAACAGCTCGGTCGCCTTCTTGAAATCCATGATCGTGAACCAGTATTTGCCGTAGTCCTCGTTGATGCGGGTGCCACGGCCGATTATCTGCTTGAACTCGGTCATCGATTTGATGTGCTGGTCGAGCACGATGAGCTTGCAGGTCTGTGCATCGACCCCCGTGGTCATCAGCTTGCTGGTGGTGGCGATGACCGGATACCGTTCTTCCGGGTTGATGAAGTTATCCAGCTCGGCCTTGCCTTCCTTGTCGTCTCCGGTGATGCGCATGACGTACTTGCGGTTTTCGCGGACGCGTTCCGGGTTGAGATTGACCAGCGCCTGGCGCATGCGCTCGGCATGGTCGATGTCGTCGCAGAAGATGATGGTCTTCTGGTAGGGATCGGTGGCCAGGTATTCGGTGACCTTCTGGGCAACGGCATGGGTACGCGCCTCCAGGACCAGGTTCCGGTCCATGTCGCTCAGGTTGTAGATGCGGTCCTCGATCTCGTTGCCGTGCTTGTCCTTCATGCCCTTGGGCGGCCGCCAGCCCTGCAGGTCGCGGTCGAAGTCGATGCGCACGACCTTGTAGGGCGCCAGGAAGCCGTCCTCAATGCCCTGTTTGAGGCTGTAGCTGTAGACTGGATCGCCAAAATAGAGCGTGCTGGAGACTTCGCGGGTTTCCTTGGGCGTGGCCGTGAGGCCTATATGGGTCGCACCGGAGAAGTATTCCAGCACCTCGCGCCAAGCTGAATCCTCGGCCGCGCTGCCGCGATGACACTCGTCCACGACGACCAGGTCGAAGAAGTCCCGCGAGAACTGCCGGTATATGTTTTTCTCCTCCTCGTTGCCCGTGACCGCCTGATAAAGCGACAGGTAGATCTCGTAGGAGGTGTCGATCTGGCGCTTGGCGATCTTGGTCATTGGCGCGCCGAACGGCTTGAAGTCGTTGTTGCGCGTCTGGTCGACGAGGATGTTGCGGTCGGCCAGAAACAGAATGCGCTTCTTCTGCCTGGACTTCCAAAGTCGCCAGATGATCTGGAAGGCGGTGTAGGTCTTGCCCGTGCCAGTGGCCATGACCAGCAGGATGCGATCCTGGCCGCGGGCAACTGCCTCGACGGTCCGGTTGATGGCGTTGACCTGGTAGTAACGGGGGCTGCGGCCGGACCCGTCGTCGTAGTACGGCGCCTCGACTCGCTCGGCCGCGCCGTCAGCCAGTCCTTTCCATTGGCAGTAACGCCGCCACAGTTCCTGCGGGGTTGGGAACTGGTCCAGCGTCAGCTCTTGCTCGACCGGATCGGAGAGGCCCGTGCGGTCGTGGAACTGGAACCCGTCGCCATTGCTGGAGAACACGAAGGGCACTTGCAGGTCGTCTGCATAGCCTAGGGCCTGTTGCATGCCCGAGCCGACCGAATGTTTGTTGTCCTTCGCCTCGATCACGGCGAGGGGCAGATTGGGCCGGTGGTACAGGACGAAATCGGCGCGCCTGGCCTCGCCCCTGGTATGCAGCTTGCCGCGGACGATGATGCGGCCCTTAGTGAACGAGACCTCTTCACGGACCTGGAGCTCGAAGTCCCATCCCGCCCGGTTGAGAGCCGGCACGATGAACTGCGTGCAGATGTCACGCTCCGATAGTGACTTCTTGTCGATCTGGTTTCCCGCGATGCCGGCCACGGTCATCTGCGTCCCCCTCGCAGTGCTGGACGCTGATCATGCCTGCCGGCGCCGCGGCGCGCGAGCCGCTCTGGGTACTGGAGGCGGGGAGCTACCGGCGGGACTGATTGGGCAAAGTGAGTGCTTCAGTCTGATCGGCGTGCAACTTGGGCTGCGGATTCGCCCGTGGGGATAACTTCTGCACTGTTGGGGATAAGTGCTCGGCCCCCCGAGCTCAAATTCCCGACCGCCGCCCTTTTTACTCGGCGCCCCGAGCAAAACTTCCCGCGCCCCGAGCAAATCGCTCGGCCCCCCGCCTTCTGAGCTCGGCACCCCGAGCCTTTCGCTCGGCCTCCCGAGCAAAAAGCTCCGCCCCCCGAGCAATTCGCTCGGCAGCCCGAGCAATTTACTCGGCGCCCCGAGCTTTTCGCTCGGCCCGCCGAGCACTTATCCCCACCCGCCGAGCACTTATCCCCACGGGCCGAGCACTTATCCCCACGGGCCGAGCTCCGAGCTCGGCGCAATAAAAAAGCCCGGCGGATCAGGCGCTTGGCCGATCCGCCGGGCTCACTGGGACTGCAAAGTCACTGGATCCCCGCGTTCGCGGGGATGACGATCAGGGCTGAAATGACGATCAGGGCTGAAATGACGATCAGGACTGAACGACGATCAGGACTGAAAGACGATCAGGAGTGAAAGGCGATCAGACGGAACCACGACTAGGACTGCGGCACCTCCGGCTCCCCGGCGCCCGCCCTTCGGGCGAAGCGCTGCGACAGCGCGCGGCGGGCGGCCTTCAGGGACTCGGCCTGGCCGGCGCCGGACATCAGGCGGTAGCCCTCCAGGCAGCAGGCCATGAGGTCGCTGCCCAGGGCCAGTTCGCTGTCGTCGGACTTTTCGGCCAGCTGGCGGAGGAGGGCGAAGCGGGGGCGGAGCTGTTGCAGGGTCTTGTAGTCCGCCTGCGCCTCGGGGAAGCCGAGGTTGGGCGGGACCATGCCGGGGTTGTTGGCCAGGACCGCGAGGGTCTGGCTGCAGAAGGCCTCTGACTTGGGGCCCATCTTGCTCAGTTCCCGGCGGTCGGCGGCCTGGAGCGACACCATTGGCGCCATCAGCCGGCGCAGGGTGGCGAGGGCCTCGTCGAAGTCGGCCAGGTCCTGGTCGGTCAGGGTGATTGAAATCAAATTCTGCATCTGCGTGTCTTCCGTGGTTGTCCATCTGCAAGTCCGGGTTTGGCCGGATGTCCATGCTTCGCCGCGGTCCGTGCGGCGTAACTGCTCATCTACCGAAATGCGTCGGCAAACAGCGAAGCAACGCAGACCGCGGGTGGGTCTGGGTCGGTGCGCGGGGCACCGCCACGATCTGCGTTGAAAGAGGGATACGGAGAAAGCGGGCCGACCCGGACGGGGTGGGCGGCAGGAAATACGCCGAGTCGGCGTAGCGGCGCCGCGCCGTCGATTCCGGGCGGGCGATGATCGCCGCCGCTCCGGACCTGCCGCATGTGCGCGGGCGCCCGGTCGTCGCACCGGTTGTCAGCCCTCACGGGTCTTCGATGTCGCGGCCTGCCGGATCAGTTCGGCCACCCGGTCCCAGGGCGGGGAGCCGTTCGCCAGTTCCGTCCAGCCCTGTTCAAGGTCGGGTTCGACTTCTTCCCACGGCGCGAGCATGAGCCGGTGCCTGGGCCAGTGCGGCGAACAGGTTGATCAGCCCGGGATCCGTTCCCTGCGGCATGTTCATGGCGCGACCTCGTACCCGTGGTCGCATTTTACGCGCGGCGTCCAGCGGCGCGGCATCGCCGGCGGGGTAGGCGACCAGCGGCTTGCGCTGCAACGGATGCAATTTTCGCGCCCTGGGTCGCGCAGCCCGGCGTGAGGTTCCCACCACGGTTCCGACAGCACGCGGGCTGGCGTGCCACATATCAGCCCGCCCAGCCGCGCGGCGGCCACAACAAAAAAGGGAGGGCATGAGCCCTCCCTTCCCAGGGAGTCAAAGGCCTTGCAGCCCGACAAAATTACGCTTGGGCGTTCTGCCCGCCGCGGGTGTCCTGGCGATCGCTCTGGCCACTACGGGCCGGCTTCTGCTCGGTCTTGGCATCGCTGCTGGCGGACTGCTTGTCCGTCTGTCCAGCGCTGCGGCCTTCCTGCTTTTCGTTCTGGCCGCCGCTGCGGCTGTCCTGCTTTTCATTCTGTCCGGCGGCGCTGCGGCCTTCCTGCTTGTCGGTCTGACCAGCAGCATTGACAGCCTGGCTTCCGCCCTTCTGGTCCTGCATCTGGTTGCCGCCTTCCTTACGTTCGGTCTGGCTGCCGGCGCCTTGCTGATTCTGGTTGTTACCCATTTCTGTTTCTCCAAATATGTTCCGACAGGTCGCCGGTTCGCTGACGCTACGCGGGCGGCAATGACACTGCGGTGAGGTAGCGCCATAGCCCCATTCACTTCGTGTCGTTCCATGGCAGCAACGACGGAAGCTGAATGCTGCGTGGAGAAAACACGTGGGAACGCTCCATGCGAATGCTTGCCTGCGAGGTGATTGCACTCGTGCACAGCGCTGCTTCCAGCGTCGACTTCGACGCATGCTGGCCTTCATGGCAGCGGACGGAAGCACGCTGGCTTTCCTGTCCCCTCGCGACAACAGCGGTGCGAAGCTCCACCTGCTCCCGATGGCGGGCGGCGAAGCCACGACGCTGACCTGCGCCGACCAGGACCTGGCGGAGCCAGCCCAATATCCCTGGATGGCCAACTGCGTTTGAACCTCGCTTCCGGCCTTCGCGCGGAAGACGGCCTCCCGGAGCGCTGGGCTGGGGCGGGGGAGGTGCCGCGGCCCGGCTGGCATCCCCCGGCCAACCCCGTTAAACTTGCGCCCCTACGTGGGGCGGTAGCTCAGCTGGGAGAGCGTCGCGTTCGCATCGCGAAGGTCAGGGGTTCGATCCCCCTCCGCTCCACCACGTATCCGAAGGGCCTGCGCAAGCAGGCCCTTTTCTTTTTGGCGGGTGCGGCGTGCCGGGCGGGCGGGATTGCGTACGGGGCGGCAGGCGTTCGCCGTGGCCAATGTCGGCCGCTCCCGCCCCCACGCGGACGCTGTGCCGGTCAGTCTCCTTCCAACCGGCGGATCTCGAGGACCAATCCGGTGGGAGCCTGCTTCAGCTGAAATCGGATCGTGCCTGGCGCGGCAAGCTGCAAGCGGATGTTTCCACCGCGTGGAACCAGAGGCAGGACACCGAAGGGCTCCTGCACCGCAGTGGCGCCCACGAGGCCGAAATCGGCCGTCTGCCAGTCACCCGATCCAATCTTCAGCTGATGCTCGCCGGCGCCGAGGGAAAGGTCCGCCATCAGCTGGCCGTCCGCCGTCTTGATGAGCGGCGCCGACGTACCCCAGTCGTTCATCGAGCCACGAATGAAGAGAGGCTGCGCCAGCGGGTCCGACGTGGGCGCCGCGCTCCTCGCCAGGCTAATGGGAGGTCCGCCTTCGACGATCCTGAAGCCGAGTGGGCTTCCGTCGGGCGCTCTGTCGAACTCCACTACTATCCCGCTCGCAGATGTCCTGAAACGATCCGCGGAGAGCGCGATCAGGCGCTCCGGCTCTGGGCCTCCGGTATTGGCATACAGGCGGGAGTCGCGCAGGTCCAGGTAAACGGAAAGGCCCCCACCCTCGTATCTTCCCGCGAGCGCCGCGAGTGCCGCCGTGGGCAGATGCGCTTCGATCGTTGGCTTGCTGGCCAGTTCGGTCCAGCCATAGTCGGTGGCGACGGCGCGAACGATCTCGTCGGCCAGGCGCTTGCCCGCACCATTCGTCAGGACAACCACCCCTTCGCCCTTTTCGACATAGGCCACCATCGTCGACTGGAAGCCCTCATTGACGCCGTCGTGACCAAAGCGCCGGCCGGCGCCCGTTCCGGACAGCGCGGGGCCAAGGCCCCACTGGCCCTTTACCGGCGTCAACATGGCCTTCGCCATGGCAGGCGAGAGCAGGCGCGCGGGCCGCGCATCGGCCGCGGCCTGCAGGTCCAGCAGCATGTGGGCGAGGTCCTCCGCTGTGGTCCACAGACCGGCCGGGCCGAGTTCCGGGTAGACGTGATAGCCGTTGGCGACGACCTTGCCATCGATGTGCCCACTGGCAGCGTTCGCGGCAATGGCAGGGGACGGCGGCTGGGAGAAGGCGCTGTGTGGCATGTCGACGCGCCGGAAAATTTCGTTTTCGGCCAGGCGCGCGAACGGCGTCCGCGCGACATCTTCCAGCGCGACCTGTGCGATGACGTACCCACCGCCGGAATAGCGCCATTCGGGATCGGGCGGGGAAATCACCCGGACAGCCTCGGTGTTCGCGGGAGGCTGCCCGTTCAACACCTGGACGGCAGTCGGGACGGCTGCGCCGGCCTGATAACCGGGAAATCCGTGGACATTGAGGCCGGCGGTATGGCTGAGCAATCGACGCAGAGTGACGGGTGCGGCCGACGTGGTGCCAGCGTCCGGCAGCTGCCATGAACGCAGGTAGGCATTGATATCGCGATCGAGACCGATCCTGCCCTGCTCGACCATCCGCAGGGCGAGGACCGCCGTCACGACCTTGCTGATCGAAGCCGCCTGGAAGGCCGTGTCCGCGGTCACCGGCTTGCATCGGGTCGCGTCACGAACACCCCAGCCTCGCGCCCAATCCACCTTGCCCTTGTGGATCACGGCCACGCTGACGCCCGGGACGCCGTACGCCTGCATGCGATTGGACAGGCTCAGCGGCTTGGCGCCAGCCTCCATCACGGCGGGAAACAGGTTCTGCTCGACGAAGCGGGTATGCGCATTGACGGCGCCGCCGGCACGCGCCGGTGGGGCCGG
Organism: Lysobacter solisilvae; assembly: GCF_016613535.2. Taxonomy (NCBI): domain Bacteria; kingdom Pseudomonadati; phylum Pseudomonadota; class Gammaproteobacteria; order Lysobacterales; family Lysobacteraceae; genus Agrilutibacter; species Agrilutibacter solisilvae. Next base: position 3,483,448 of record NZ_CP071518.1, on the reverse strand, counting down.
GCAGGCGACAGCCGCACTGGTCGCAAGCACCGCGATTGAACAACAGAGAAGGCTGGGGACGAGAGCCTTACGCGACTCGTGGCGGTGCTGCCGTACGAAGCTCATCTTCCCTCTTGCGTAATGATGCGTGGTCGTGTGAGAGGACGTCAGTTTGACCAGCAAGTCAACCGCCCGGATCTGGGGGCTCCTCAGGGACCAGTCGAGGACTGCGGCCCACACCCTCCAGGCCGAGTGAAAAAATGTCTTTGAAGCCTGGCGCGACTGAACATGACCTTCGCACATGGCTCGCCGTCGCCTCGCGCGTCGGCGCAGTAGCTCGGGGAGTGCCAGCGCCAGTTTGAGCCTGCGTGAACGCGTCCGACCCATCCCGGATCACCGGCTGCACGGCAGGTGCGCCGGGCGGGATGTCAGCGCAGCGATGCCGTCTTCGCAAGCCCTACCCGGGCGATCGCCTAGGATTGGGCGGGGATTCCCCGAACCGGATGAACGGCATGCAAAGCGGGCTGGCGGACTTCATCGAGCGTGAGATTGAAACCATCGTCGAGCACGCCATCACGTTCGCCAGGACCGTGGATGTCGGGGCGCCGCTGGACGAGGTGACGCTGCGCGATCACCTGCCCGAGATCATCAAGACGATCGTGGCGGACATGCGCACGACGCAGACCCGCGCGGAGGAAGTCGAGAAGTCCGAGGGCCGCGCGGAGGAGGGCGACGATTTTTCCGGGGGCGGTGGGGAGGATGGCGACAAATCCCTGGGCGGTGCGCAGAAGGCCGACAGGTCCCAGGGCCGAACCGGGGAAGCCGACAGGTCGGAGAGCCGCGCGAAGGAGGGCCGGACAAGGTCGGCCGCGGGCACGCACGCGCTGCATCGCGCCCACAGCGGTTACAGCGTCTCCCACCTGGTGTCGGAATACCGCGCCCTGCGCGCATCGGTGTTGCGCCTGTGGGCCTCCGCGCCCGACAAGGCGCCGGCCGTGCCCGATGAGGTGACCCGGTTCAACGAAGCGATCGACGAAGCGGTCGCCGAGTCGGTGGCGTACTACGCGGAGGAGATGGACCGCTGGCGCAACATCTTCCTGGGCGTGCTCAGCCATGACCTGCGCAATCCCCTGGGGCGCCATCGTCCTGACCTCCGAGCTGATCGCGCGCACCACGGGCGAGGCCACGACGGCGACCGCCGCGCAGCGGCTCATCCGCAGTGGCCAGCGCATGCGCGAGCTGCTGGACAAGCTGCTGGTGTACAACCGGGCGCAGATGGGGCTGGGTTTCGAGATCCAGAAGGAGGACGTCGACCTCGTCACCGCGTGCCGCGAAGAGATCGAACTGCTGCGCGCCTCGACGCCCGAAGCGCGCATCCAGTTCCACTCCCCCGAATCGGTGCGCGGGCAGTTCGATGCCGTGAGCATCCGCCAGGCCCTGGCCAACCTGGTGGTGAACGCGCACAAATACGGCCAGCGCGGCGGCGAGATCCGCGTCGTGCTGCGCAACGACGACGGCGGCGTCGCGCTGGACGTTACCAACGAGGGCGACCCGATCGCCCCGGAAACGCTCGAGCTGATGTTCGAACCGCTCCGGCGCGGCGGCGTATCCAGCGGCGACCTGGAGCAGGCCAGCCTGGGCTTGGGACTGTTCATCGTCAGCCAGATCGCGCAGGCCCACCAGGGGACCATCCGCGCGGAATCGTCAGGGGGGCAGGACGACCTTTCAGCTGCGCCTGCCGCGCGGTTGATGCGGGCGACCTGAGCTGCCGAGGCGCGAGAACGCAGCCGCTCGATCGCGTCGCCGAAATCAACCAGCCGTGCGCGAATACACGCATTCACTTGGCTGGCAGGCGACGAATGCATGGTTCGCGCATGGCGGTCGGTGGATCTTCGCGGCGTGAACGCGCTTGCTCGCCCACGCGGCGCCTGTACGGCTCGCCGCGACTCCGGCCGGAGGAGGCGCTATCCAGCTGAATCGGCGTATGGTGAGGGGATGTTGCACGAGTTCCTTACCAACAACCAGGAAGAACTGATCGCACGCTGCAGGGCCAAGGTGGCGCGACGGGCCGCCGGCGTGGGCGAGGAAGAACTCGAACACGGGGTCACGGTGTTCCTGGAGCAGTTGATCCGCACCCTGCGGATGGAACAGACCTCGCACCCGTCGGAAAGCCGCAAGGTTTCCGGCGCGGCGGGCGGAGGCAAGCCGGCGCTGTCGGAGATCGGCGAATCGGCCTCCCAGCATGGCCGTGAACTGCTGCAGCGGGGCTACACGATCGAAGAGGTCGTCCACGATTACGGCGACGTGTGCCAAGGCGATCACGGACCTGGCGTTCGAGCGCGGCGTTCAGATCGAGGCCAGCGAGTTCCGCACGCTCAACCGATGCCTGGACAATGCCATCGCCAATGCCGTGACGGAGTTCGGCTACCAGCATGACTTCGCCATGGCGGGCGTGCATGCGGCCGATTTGAACCGCAGGCTGGGCTTCTTCGCGCACGAACTGCGCAACCTGCTCTCGACGGCGACGCTCGCGCTGTCCGTCATCAAGCTGGGCGACGTCGGCGTCAACGGCGCCACGGGCGGCGTGCTGGACCGGGCCCTGGTGGGCCTGGCCAACCTGATCGACCGGTCCCTGGCTGAAGTCCGTACGTCCGCCGGCATGCCGGTGCAGCATCGGCTGTTCTCGCTGGCGGACTTCATCGCCGAGGTCAAGCTTTCCGCCTCGCTCGAGGCCGGGGTGCGGGAATGCACGCTGGCGGTATCGAACGTGGATCCCTCGCTGGCGGTCGATGCGGACCGCGACCTGTTGCTGTCCGCGGTGGGCAACCTGCTGCAGAACGCCTTCAAGTTCTCGCACCCGCACAGCGAGATCTCCCTCAACGCGTATGCCGCGGCCGACCGGATCCTGATCGACGTCGAGGATCGCTGCGGCGGCCTGCCTCCAGGTGACGCGGAGCGATTCTTCACGCCCTTCACGCAGGCGGGCGAGGACACCAGCGGTCTCGGCCTGGGCCTGACGATCGCCCGCCGCTGCGCCGAGGCCAACCTGGGCACGCTGGGTGTGCGCAACCTGCCTGGCTTGGGCTGCGTCTTCAGCCTGGACCTGCCGCGCCACTGGCTGCCGGGCACGGAGCCGGAGGAAGGCGAGCTGGAGGCGATCGTCGCGTAGCGCGACGCAGGGCGGGTGATGCGGTCGAGCAGTGCGTCGCATTAGTCGCAACACGTCGCGATCGACCGCCGCACAAAAAAACGGCGGGGCTTTCGCCCCGCCGCTTCGCTGCTTGCGCCGCAGCGACTGTTACCGCTGACCGTTACTGCTTGGTCGGGATGTTGACCGTGTCGATGCCGTGGATGACGCCGTTGCTGGAGGCGATGTCGGCCAAGGTGACCTTCGCGTCGCCGATGCTGACCTTGTCACCGTTGAGCTTGATCGGTGCCGACTGACCGTTCATGGTCTTGGCGGTATCCCACTTGCCGACGGCGGCGACCGTCGTGTTTCCGCTGACCACGTGGTAGTTCAGCAGCGCAACGAGTTCTTCCTTGTTCTCGGGCTTGAGCAGGTTGTCCAGGCGGCCGGCCGGCAGCTTGTCGAAAGCGGCATCGGTCGGGGCGAAGATGGTGAACGGGCCTGCGCCGCGCAGGGTCTCGCCCATGCCAGCGCGTTCGATCGCCTTGCCGAAGGTCTTGAACGACCCGTTGGCGGCGGCGTTGTCGAGGATGGTCTTGGTCGGGCTCGGGGTGCGGGTGACGGTGTCCATGGAATTTGATGCCTTTTGATGCGATCCGCAGATTGCGAAATCGAGAGCGGCCGAAGCCGTGGCCCTGCCGGTGGCAGGAACGCGGGGCTCAGTGCGGAGAGGAAAGGGGGGAAGTACAGCGCGGCTGAGTGGCCGTTACGACTGTGCGTCGTAGTGCCGGGGCAGAGTGCGCTTTGACTTGTTAGTTGCGTGTTATCCACGGCGCGCGGAACGCGCACGTCGTCACGCGGTGTTGTGGATTGCCGTGGATGCCGCACAGGGGGGCGGTGCGACCGCCGGTCCGGGAGGGGCGGGGCAGGCGGAGATCGGTGCTAGCTTGGCTGGGAGCTTCCAGGGCTGCGATGCAACCCTTTCGCGGGAGCTCCCGGTATACGGCCAGGGGACGCCATGAATCCCATCAAGCTCCATCGCACGGTCCGCCTGGGCGTCATCGGCGGGTGGCACAACGATCAACCTGTCTCGGCGATCGAGTCGGCCGAGAATGAAGGCTGGCCTGCGGATCCACCGCGTGGCGAGGTCGCCGAAGGCCTGAGGCCCCGTCATACGCTGGGTGCGGAACCCGTCGAGAAAGTAACGCTGCTCTGCGTCCAGTAGGCAGCGACAGCCCGGCCCGCCGGGTATTTCCAGGCGCTCAGTCCGCTCTCCGCCCGCAGCGGAGTGGCCGGCGCTGCCTGCGCACGAGTCGGCGTTGCAGACGATTCGCGCTGACAGACCGCGCTGACAGACCGCGCTGATACACCATGCCGACGCATCGCGCCCGCTTGATGTACGCGGACCTTTCATCCTGCGCTGATGCAGGCGCGCGAATACTGGAACCTGCACTCGGCGATGTCCGCTTTTCGTCGTGCTCTTGCGGGCCTCCGTGCAGCTCACTCCGCTGCCGAGGTTCATTCCCATGCTTGTCTCGCTTTACTCCAGCCTCGCGTCGTGGGTGGTCGTGCCGGTCCGCGTCGAACCGTCGCAGGCCGCCGCCGAATACGGACCGCTGACTTTCGAAGGCACCATCCACTCCCACCTCATGCCGTCGGACATCTGGTCGCGCATCTGGTCCGAGTGGGAATCGCAGCCCTTCGCCTGCGTGCCCGAAGTCCTGGGGCTGGTCCTGCTGGAAGCCGGACAACTTCATTACGGCACGCTGACGCCACCCTTCACCCAGGCGGCTTCACCCCTGCCGCCACTTTTCAGGCCCAAGCTCATGAGCACACTCCATGGAAATGCCTTTCACCCCCTCGGACGAGGCGAGTTGCGCAAGCCCGGGGATTACTCCGACCAGCCGGGGCAGGACACCGGCCTGACGCTGCGCGCCGGGGACGTCGCGGACACGGACGCGGACACGCTGGAAGGCGAACCGGCCGTCGTCCCCGTGATCGGAGAGCACTCCGCGTCGGGATGACGTGGCTGTGTTGCACGCAGGGCGAGCGTCGGCAGCAGTGCGATCGCCGCCGCGCTACCCGCCAGCCGGAAGGGCCGCAGATGCGGCCCTTTCCTGTTTCTGACGCAGCCCTTGCCTCCAGGGCGCGGGCGTGCGCGACGGGCCTGACTCGCTGCGTCCGGCCACCACATGCGCCTGATCACGACGGCCGCCCCCAGCACTGGGCGGAAGTTGCGCCCGCCCGCGCGCCCGTTCGTCGGCCATTTCAACGCGAACCGGCCGCAATCCTTCGACCCCGGCGTTCTTCCCAGATAGGGCCGCCGCACTGTGTCCACCCCGGTTTCGCCGGCCACCGCTTCGATCGCCGAAAAGGAAGCCGTGCCATGTCGAAGACCACGCCCCAACTGCGTAGCGCCTGGAAAGAGTTCGAGTGCGACGAGGACTCGATGATGCTCATCCCCTTCGGGCCGGACAAGATCCGGGTGGTGCCGCCGGCGGCGGAAGCCTTCGAGGCGCTGGCCGCGGTGATGCACCACCACGGCTACGAGATCCGCCCCAAGGACACCGACAGCTACAACTGCCGCAAGATCACCGGCGGCTCGGGCAAGAGCCTGCATGCCTACGGCATCGCGCTGGACGTGAACTGGACGACCAATCCATACCGCGACCACGAGGGCACGCGCGCGGTGCGCTTCTCCGACAAGGACACGCAGGACGAGCGGGCGCTGGACGTCAAGGCGCACCACGCCGACACCGACATGACCGAGGCGATGATCGCCGACGTGCGCAACATCCGCACCCGCGAGGGCCGGCCGATCTTCGAGTGGGGCGGCAGCTGGAATTCGGTCAAGGACTGCATGCATTTCGAGCTGGACGTCTCGCCGCAGGAACTGGCGGCGGGGCTGGATCCGGCGACCGTGCCCGGCCTGGAGGCCTACCTGCTTGCGCTGCGGGCCACCGGCGGCGAACCGTTGCCGGTGGTCGAACCGGTCACCGTGCCGGTCGCGCCGGCGGTGTTCGACCCGCACGTGGTGATCGCCCGCGACGGCCTGCGCCTGCGCAGCGGACCGTCGGCCGACAGCGACATCAAGCGCGTCGTGCCGGCGGGCACGCAGGTGAACGTGCTGCGTCGCGAGAACGGCTGGGCGCAGGTCGACTTCATCGGCGACGGCCTGGCCGACGGCTTCATGAGCCTGTCGTTCCTGCGCCCGCTCGACCAGGCGCCGACGCCGGTGCAGCCCGATGCGGGCGGCGGCGTGGGCGTGGTGATCGTCGGCGGCCGCGCGGACATCACCGGCGATGTCACCCCCGCGCTGGTGTCGCGCATGTTCCCCAACACCGGCAAGTCGAACATCACCACCCACCTGCCGTCCGTGCTCGCCGGCCTGCGCGCGGCGGGCCTGGGCGATCGCGACATGGTGCTGATGGCGCTGGCCACCATCCGCGCCGAGACCGAGGGCTTCCGCCCGATCTCCGAAGGTCGCAGCGGCTTCAACACGCGCACGCATCCCTTCGACCTGTACGACCCGGGCACCAACGTCGCCCGCATCCTGGGCAACACCCAGCCGGGGGATGGCGCGCGCTTCAAGGGCCGCGGCTTCGTCCAGCTGACCGGCCGCGACAACTACCGGCGCGTCGGCGGCCAGCTGGGCGTGAACCTGCTCGACGACCCGGAGCGCGCCAACGACAGTGCACTGGCGGGGCGCATCCTCGGCCAGTTCCTCAAGAACTGCGAAGGCCGCGCGCGCGCGGCGCTGGCCGAACGGAACCTGGAGAAGGCCCGCAAGTGCGTCAACGGCGGCACGCACGGCATGTCGCGCTTCCGCGATGCCTACGAGCGGGGCGAGCGGGTGTTTCCGGCCTGAGGTGGGCGCCAGTCAGCCGGGCCCTGGCCGATGCCCGCCGGCCGGGCCAGGGGGAATGGCCTAGGATGCTCGAGGGATTTCCCGGCGAACCGGATGGACGCACATGGGCAGCGGGCTGGCGGACTTCATCGAAGGACACGCCGAAACGATCATCGATGACGCGATCACCTTCGCCCGGTCGGTGGAGGTCGGCACGCCGCTGGACGACGTCGCCCTGCGCGACCACCTGCCCGACATCGTCGAGGCGATCGTGGCGGATTTGCGCAGGCCGCAGACGCGTGCCGAGGAAATCGAGAAGTCGCACGGCCGCGCGGTGTCGGCGGTCGGCAGCACCCGCTCGGCGGCAGGCACGCACGCCCTGCATCGCGCCCACAGCGGTTACAGCATCTCGCACCCTGGTCTCCGAATACCGCGCCCTGCGCGCGTCGGTGCTGCGGCTGTGGGCGGATGCGCCGGGCCATGTTGCCTCGGCCGATGACGTCACCCGGTTCAACGAGGCGATCGACGAGGCCATCGCCGAGTCGGTCAGCCATTACGCGGTGGAAGTGGAACGCTGGCGCAACATCTTCCTGGGCGTGCTGGGCCACGACCTGCGCAGCCCGCTCAGCGCGATCGTGATGACTTCCGAAACCATCGCCCAAATGGCGGTCGATGCGCCGATCGCCGCCGCCGCGCAGCGGCTCATCCGCAGCGGCGAGCGCATGCGCGAGCTGCTGGACAAGCTGCTGGTGTACAACCGCGCGCAGATGGGCATGGGCTTCGAGGTCAAGCGGCGCGACATCGACCTGGTGCAGGCGTGCCGGGAGGAAATCGACCTGCTGCAGACCTCGATGCCCGACCTTCGCATCCGTTTCCAGTCGCCTGCGGCGGTGCGCGGCATGTTCGACGCCGCCCGCATCCGCGAAGCGCTCGCCAACCTGGTGATCAACGCCTTCAAGTACGGGACGCGCGGCGGCGAGATCCTGGTCGAACTGCGCGAGGAAGGCGGCAGCGCAGAAATCGTCGTGGACAACCCCGGCGAGGCCATCCCCCGCGAGACCCTGGACCTGATGTTCGAGCCGCTGCGGCGCGGCGGCGTCTCCGGCGGGGAACTGGAGCAGGCCAGCCTAGGCCTGGGCCTGTTCATCGTGAGCCAGATCGCCCAGGCGCATGCGGGCACGATCAGCGCCGAGTCGAACAAGGGCAAGACGAGCTTCCGGCTGCATCTGCCGCGGAGCTGATGGCGCCGCGAGTTGATGTCGGCGATGGTCGAAGAGCCCCGAGTGCGCTGGCGCTTTACCAGCTTCGCTGTTGAAAGCCCCGGGCTACTACGCGGGGTCTGGAGCGCGGCGATCTGCGGCCCCCATCCCAACCGTCCCGGCCAGCAGGCACAGCCTGCTGGCGTTCGATGACGCGCGGACCAGTGGTCCGCAAGCGCGTCCTCTCACCCCCCGCGAAGCGGGGGAAGGGGCTATAGCGGGCGCGACTACCAGACCAGGTCGTCGGGCACCTGGAACTGCGCGTAGTAGGCGTCGTCCTCGGACGTGCCGGCGGTGGGCGCGGCGTCCTGCTGGCCGTGGTCGAGCACGATCATGCTGGCGTCGCGTTCGCGGACCTTGTCGCCGGCCACGCGCGGCAGCAGCTCGTAGCGGTCGCCCAGGCGCGCGATCACCAGCGCGCCGGAGGACAGTTGCCGGCGCAGCTCGTCGTTGACCAGCACCGTGCGGATGGCGCCGTCGGCGGTAAAGCGGTATTCGCTCTCGCCTGCGCGCGGCACCTTCTTGTCCTGGATGATCTGCCGCGCCTGGGCGCGCAGTTCGTTCGCGCGCACTTTGGCCTTCTGCTCGGCGGCCAGCGCGCGGTCGCGTTCGGCCTTCTCGGCCCGGGCGCGTTCGGCCTCGCGCTGGATTTCGGTAAGTTCCGGCGCGCCCTTGCCGTGCCGCGCCTTGACCTGCTCGCGCGCCACCTCGGCCACCTTGGACTTCTTGACCAGGCCGGCCTTGAGCAGCTGTTCCTGGAGCGGGTTCGCCTTGGCCATGTCGCGGTTTCGTATGGGGGAATTCGGGCCCATCATACCTCCCGTCCTCCGCCGGCCTCCCGTCCCCCGCTGCCCATGCAACCGCTGAAATACCTCGCCGGATACCCGCCCCACGTGCTGGCGCGGGTGCATGCGCTGATCGAGGAGGGTCGGCTGGGCGCGATGCTGAACGAGCGCTACGGCCAGCTGCACGCCGTGCGCAACGACGCCCAGCTGTACGACTACGTCCAGGCGCTCAAGGACCGGCACCTGCGCAAGTCGGTGCCGCTGGGCAAGGTGCTCTACGACGGCAAGCTGCAGGTGATGAAGCACGCGCTGGGCACCCACACCAGCATCTCCCGGGTGCAGGGCGACCGGCTCAAGGCCAGCCGCGAGATCCGCATCGCCACCGTGTTCCGCGATGCGCCCGCCGGGTTCCTGAAGATGATCGTGGTGCACGAGCTGGCGCACCTGAAGGAAGCCGAGCACAACAAGGACTTCTACCGGCTGTGCGCGCACATCGAGCCGGATTACCACCAGCTGGAGTTCGATACGCGGCTGTACCTGACCGAACTGGAGATGCGGGCGCGCTGAGCGCGCGCTGACGGTAGGCGGCGGGTCGAGACCCGCCCTATGGCCTGAGCCTTTCGCGAACCTTTTCGACCCACGTCACGCATAGGGCGGGTCTCGACCCGCCATCGCCATGCCACAGCCGCGGGGCAAGCATCACCTCACCCGGATCGGACGGCGGCGGGTCGAGACCCGCCCCATGTCCCAGCCGGCTTCGGCCGCGGTTCGCACAGCACGCGCGTCCGTGAACGGCGGGCGCCCGCCGCCCGCCGCGTAACCCCGTGCCTGGGCCTGCGCCGTTGAAGACGTCTACCGCCTTCCACGGAATCCCCATGGCCACCCGAGTCCAGCTTCTCTCCCGTACCGCAGCGGCATCCCTGCTGGGCCTTGCCCTCCTCGCCAACACCGCCTGCAGCCGCCAGGACGCCGCCGAGAGTGAGTCCCGCCGCGTCACCCTGGTGACGGTGTCGGCCGCCGCCGAGGCCCGGCGCGCGCCCGATATCGCGACGCTGTCGACCGGCGTGCTCACGCTGGCCCCGGATGCGAATGGCGCGATCCGCCGCAACGCGGAGCAGATGACCCGCGTCGTGGCCGCCATCCGCGCCGCGGGCATCGCGGCCAAGGATGTGCAGACCAGCGGGGTCAGTCTCAACCCGGATTACCAGTACCTGGCGAACCGGCCGCCGCGCATCAAGGGCTATTACGCGTCCAACACGGTCAACGTGACGGTGCGGGACATCGGCCGCCTGGGCGGCATCTTGGACGCGCTCGTGGCGACCGGCGCCAACCAGATCAACGGGCCCACGTTCGACATCGAGGACAAGGACGCGGTGTTGGACGAAGCGCGCGGCAAGGCGCTGGACAAGGCCCGCGCCCGCGCCGAGGGCTATGCGAAGCGGCTGGGGCTGCGCGTCCGCCGCGTCATCAGCGTCGATGAAACCGGGGGGCGGAATGCGCCTGGTCCGGTGTACGCGCGCGCCGTGATGATGGAGCAGGCGGCGGCCGGCAATGCGAGCGCGCCGATCGCGCCCGGCGAGAATGTCCTCGGTCTCAGCCTCGATGTGGTGTATGAACTCGGCAAGTAGCCCCACGCACGCCGGCGGCGGATGATGGTTCCCATCGGAACGGTCATTCGCGGTACCGGTGCCGGCGCCGGTGCCGGTGCGTCGTTCGGGCAGCCGTGTCGGCCTGCGCAGTGAACACCACCAGTTACGTCGATCGTCCGCCTGGAGAGGGAAAGCGCCAGCGTCCGCCTGCCCGGCCGGGGTCGGGAGACGTTAGGCTGGCGGCCGTTCCACAATCCGACTGCAAGGAGTCACCGTGTCCGTAATGAGCCTGGTGTTCGCCGCCGTCGCCGCCACGACCGCCGCATCGCCCGCGGCGATCGAACCGGCCACCCGCACGGCGATCGAAGCGACCTGTTTCGACTATCTGGACGGGCAACTGGAGGGCGACGCCGCGCGGGTCGCACGCGCGCTGCACCCCGACCTGGCCAAGCGGGCCGTGCTGGGCGATACCCCCGACGAACGCCTGGGTCTGCGTCGCATGGGCAAGGAGGAGTTGGTCGAGCTCACGCGGCAGGGGGCCTTGAAGACGCCGAAGGAACAGTGGGATCGCTCGTGCCGCGTGCTGGACGTCGCCGGCAATGCCGCGGTGGTCCGCGCGGAAACCCCGTGGTTCGTGGACTTCTTCCACGTGGGCAGGTTCGGCGACCGCTGGATCATCGTCAACGCGCTGTGGTACCCGAAGCCGCGCTGAGTCGGCCCGCGTCTGCGGGATGCACGCGGGCACGCCGGCACGGCGTCGCGGATGTGGCGCAGGATCGGTCTCGACGTAGGCCCGGTAGTGGCCGCCTCGACAACGCCGCTTCCACCCGCGTCCTGATTCACTGCCCGGGTCTGCCGCGCAGGCCCGGGCGGGTACGTCCCACGGGTGGCGGCTGCCATTGCCCGGAGGGGACCTCATGAACGACGCCGCGATCCTGTTGCCCTGCCCGCATTGCGGGGCCATGAACCGTTTGCCTCGCGAACGGCTGGGCCAGGCGCCCGGCTGCGGGAAGTGTCACCGGGCCTTGTTCACCGGGCAGCCGATCGCGTTGTCGGCGGCAAGTTTCGAGCGGCACGCGGTGCAGGGCCAGCTGCCGGTGGTGGTGGATTTCTGGGCGCCGTGGTGCGGGCCCTGCCTGTCGATGGCGCCGCAGTTCGAGGCCGCGGCGCGGATGCTGGAACCGCAGGTGCGCCTGGCCAAGGTGGATACCGAAGCCGAGCCCGCGCTGGGCGGGCGGTTCAACATCCGCAGCATCCCCACGCTGGTGCTCTTCAGCGGTGGGCGGGAGCTGGCCCGGCAGTCGGGTGCGATGGGCAGCGCGCAGATCGTGGCCTGGGTACGGGGGCATCTGGGGTAGGGCGCGGCCGGGGCGTTGTCTGCGCGCTCGGTTCGTCAAGCCGAACGCCTGGAGTGCTGCCGGAAGCCTCGGCGGCAACCCGCGCACGTCTCCACCACTGACGAACGGCTGACCGGCCGCGCGCGAGGCCTGCGTTGACTTCAGCAGAGCCCTGCCGGATGCGGTGCTGTCCGGCCTGCGCAGGCTCGTGACCCGTGGCCATGGCCACCGAGGACGCTAGGGATGGCAGCTGTACACCCCCGTCGACTTCTTTGGACCCGATGCGGTCCGCGCCTCGCCGCGCCGGGCTCCGAGAGCGTGCGTGCTTTCGCGCCCGGCGCCTCGACCGCACGACGCGCGCGCTGCTGTCGGGCGCGCGATGCCGGTCGCGCGAGCCCGGTCACTCCTGCTTTCGAAACGCCGCGGCCGCTCGGTCGCGCTTGAGGGTTGCTACGCCGACAATGGAGATGGTCATGGCACACACCTGCAAGATCTGCTCGCCCTACGTGTCCGAACTGAGGAAGGGCGACGAGGCCGCGAGCGACGAAGCCGCCTCGCTCGAGCGCGTCGACAACGTGCGCGTCACCCCGATCCGCGTCGGCGGCCTGCGCGCCAGCGCGGCGGTGGAGAAGCTCAAGCTGTGGGAGAACAGCCGCACCATCCGCGTGCGCTTCCTCGATGGCCTGCCGGAGGTGCAGGCGAAGGTGCGCGACATCGCCAAGGAGTGGGAGAGCCTGGCCAACCTCACCCTGGAGTTCGTCGACACCGGGCGCGCGGAGATCCGCATCAGCTTCGAGGAGAAGGGCTTCTCCTGGTCGACGGTCGGCACCGACGCGCTGACGGTGGGGTCCAGCGAGGCGACGATGAACTACGGCTGGCTGGAGCCGGACACCTCGCAACGCGAGTACGAACGCGTGGTCCGCCATGAGTTCGGCCATGCGCTGGGCATGATCCACGAACACCAGAACCCGGCCGCGCTGGGGAAGATTCCGTGGGACCGGCCGAAGGTGTACGCCTACTACGCGCAGCAGGGCTGGGACGAGGACGACGTCGACTTCAACATCTTCCAGGTGTACGACGAGGACAGCACGAACCACACCACGTTCGACCCGACCTCGATCATGCAGTACGCGGTGCCCGATGCGCTGACCGTGGGCTCGTTCGCCATCGGCTGGAATACGACGTTCTCGCCGACCGACGCCGATTTCATGCGCCGGCAGTATCCGAAGAACGCGCCGGCGATGACGGAACTCACCGTGGGCGGGCCGCGCGTCACGGCGGACCTGGCGAGCGCGGGCGAGGTGGATGCCTACCACTTCAGCGTGCCGCAGGCGGCCACGTTCATCATGACCACCGAAGGGCCGACCGATACGGTGCTGACGCTGCACGGGCCCAATGACCGCGGCGCGGTGCTGGCCTGGGACGATGATCGTGGCCGCGGCCGCAATGCGCGCATCGTGCGCAAGCTGCAGGCGGGCGAGTACTGGCTGACGGTGCGGCACAAGCAGGCCGCGTCGACGGGGAGTTATTCGGTGGGGGTGAAGAAGCGGAATTGAATGCGCGTGGTGGGGGCGCGGCGATCGGCGGCCCCCATTCCAACCGTCCCGGCCAGCAGGCACAGCCTGCTGGCGTTCGATGACGCGCGGACCGGTGGTCCGCAAGCGCGTCCTCTCACCCCCCGCGGAGCGGGGGAAGGGGCTATCAGGGACGCGGCGATCGTTGGCCCCCATCCCAGCCTTCCCCCGCGGAGCGGGGGAAGGAGCTGGTGCGCGGCGATCGGCGGCCCCCATCCCAACCTTCCCCCGCGGAGCGGGGGAAGGGGCTATCAGGGACGCGGCGATCGTTGGCCCCCATCCCAGCCTTCCCCCGCGGAGCGGGGGAAGGAGCTGGTGCGCGGCGATCGGTGGCCCCCATCCCAACCTTCCCCCGCGGAGCGGGGGAAGGAGCTGACGCGCGGCGATCGTTGGCCCCCATCCCAACCTTCCCCCGCGGAGCGGGGGAAGGGGCTGAGCCGGGAGCGGGGGAAGGGGCTGAATCTCAGCGCTCGGGCGCTTCCAGCAGCGGGGCCAGGACCGGTTCGAGTGCGGTGCGGCGCCAGCCGGCGAGGGCGCCGGGCCAGGTGCCGTCGTCGAGCAGGGCCTGCAGCCAGCGGCGCGAGGCGAGGACGCCGTCGGGCAGGCCCAGTTCGGTGCTGCGCTGGCTGACCGCGTCCTGCAGCTTGCGCAGGCGGTTCTTGTCGCGGGTTTCGCCGGCGCCGGCGTCGGGCGTGTCGGCCTCGTCTTCCAGCGGGGTGTTGAGCACGTTCCACACCGTGCCGGCGAGCTTGCGCGGGGCCTTGGGCTGGGCGTCGAAGGCGGCCTGCAGCGCAGCGAGGTCGGCCGGCGGCGTGCGGGCGATGGAGACGGCGAGTTCGTTGTCGAGGATCCAGCCGCGCGGGCGGTCGTTCTCGCGCGCGTAGGTGTCGCGCCAGCGCAGCACGCGGACCAGGCGGCGCTGCGCGGGAGCGTCGAGGAACTGCGCGCTGCGCAGCGACATGTGCGGCCAGCGTTCGGGGGCTTCGGCCTGGGCGTTGGCGACGGTGCGCTGCGCGTCCTCGGTGAGCCACGCCCGGCGATCGAGCTGGCCGAGCATGCCGTCCAGGGTCTCGTGCATCTGGGCCAGGTGGCGCACGTCGTCGGCGGCGTATTCCAGCTGGGCGGGCGACAGCGGCCGGCGCAGCCAGTCCGAGCGGGTCTCGCCCTTGGCCAGCGCCACGCCGGTGAGCTGTTCGACCAGCTTCTGGTAACCCAGGCCGGCGCCGATGCCGGCGAGCGCGGCGGCCTGCTGGGTGTCGTACAGCGGCGCGGGCACCACGCCGCAGGCATGGCGGAACGCCACCAGGTCCTCGCTCGCGCTGTGCATGATCTTGAGGATGCCCGGGTCGGCGAGGATGGGGGCCAGCGCCTCGCACATGCCCGGCACGAGCGGGTCGACGATCAGCACGGTGTCGCCGACGGCGATCTGCACCAGGGCCAGTTGCGGCCAGTAGGTGCGTTCGCGGATGAACTCGGTGTCCAGGCCGATGCGCGCGGGCTTCGCGAGGAAATGCGCGGTCAGCGCGGCGGGGTCGGCGATCCAGACGTACATGCGGAGGAGTCGTTCCGTGTCGACGCGGCGAGGTTGCCGGGGCGGGCGACAATAGCCTACTTTCGCCGTGCCCGGCTTCACAGGCGCGGGCCCCATGGGAGCGTCTCACAGGAGCGCCGGTTGATCAGGAGCGCCGTTTGACCCAGTTCCACCCCGATTGCGCACGCTTCCCGTCCGATCCGGTCGGGCCGGGCCGCGTACGGGGCCGGGCCGGTCGCTTGCAGGGCCCCGGCGGCCTGCTGGTCGTGCTGTTGCTGCTGCTGGCCGCCTGCACGCCCGATGGCAGGAAGGAGAAGGGTGGCGAGCTCGACACCGGCAAGGTGACCATCGGCGCCGACCAGTCGGTGTCGCCGGTGCCGCCGTGGCGGGCGCCCGCCATCGAGGTCACCCAGGACAATGCCGCCGCGCTGCGCAAGCAGGCCGACGCGGCGCTGGCAGCAGGACGGCTGCACGAGGACGCGACGGCGGCGATCCCGCTGTACCTGGCCCTGTCGCGCTACGACCCGGAGGACGAGTCCGTCGCGCAGGCGCTGACCCAGGCCCTGGGTGCGCTGCTCGATACCGGCCGCCAGGCGCTGGTGTCGATGGACCATGATCGCTCCCAGCTGCGGCGGGCGCACGAGGTGGCCGCCGTGGCGCGCGTCGTGGCGCCCAGCGATCGCGCCGTGGACGCCTTCCTCGACAGCCTGGACCGCGCCGACGAAGCGGCCCGCGCCAACCGTCTGGGTGAAGCCGCCCTGGCGGCCGCGCGCATTGGCGAGCGGGGGCAGGCGGGCGGGGCGATCGGGTATTTCCGCGAGGCGCTGGAACGCCGGCCAGGCGATGCGCGCGCGCGCCAGGGGCTGGCGGCGGCCGAGAGCGCGCTGATCCGCCGCGCCGAGCGCTCGGCCGCGGTCGACAACTACGATCGCGCCGACTACTGGCTGGTGCGCGCCGCCCAGGTGCGCGAAGGCGCGGACACGGTCCCGCAGGCCCGCGAGCGCATCGCGCTGCAGCGGGCGATGCGCGTCAACGCCCTGCGCGACGCGGGCATCGCCGAGCTCGGCACGCCCACCGCGCCGGCGCTGCGGCGCGCGCGCGAGCACTTGGCCGAACTGCTGCGCATCGCCCCGACCGGCGATGCGGCGACGATGGAACTGCGCACGCGCATCGAGCGCGCGAGCCATTACGGCCTGTTCTCGCCCGGCGCCGTCTTCACCGATTCATTGCCCGGCGGCAGCCGCGCGCCGCGGATGGTGGTGATCCCGCACGGCGCCTTCAGCATGGGCGCGGCCGACGGCGAGGCCGACGCGACGGACGCCGAGCGCCCGACCCGCAACATCCGCTTCGATCGTGGCATCGCGATGTCGCGGACCGAGATCACGGTGGGCGAGTTCCGCCGGTTCGTGGAGGCGACGGGCCATCGCGCGCGCGCCGTCCGCCGCGGTTATTCCACGATCTACGACGAGCGCAGCGGCAACTTCGTCCGCGCCGGCAATGTCGACTGGCGTTCGGACTACGTCGGCCGTCCCGCCGCGGACGACATGCCGGTGCTGCACGTGAGCGTGGGCGATGCGATGGCCTACGCGCAGTGGCTGTCGGACCAAACCGGGCACCGCTACCGCCTGCCCAGTGAAGCCGAGTTCGAATACGCGCTGCGTGCCGGCAGCCGGGGCCGGTTCCCGTGGGGCGAATCCTCGCCGCCGCGGGCCACCGGCAACTTCACCGGCGCGGCCGACGTGTCGCCCAGCGGGCGGCGCTGGAGCAACGCGTTCGGCAACTATGGCGATGGCGCCTGGGGACCGGCGCCGGTGGCGCGCTATGACGCCGATCGCCACGGCGTTCACGACCTGGCCGGTAACGTCAGCGAATGGGTCGCCGACTGCTGGCACAGCAGCTACCGACGCGCGCCGAAGGACGGCCGGCCCTGGGTGAACCCCGGATGCCGCACGCAGGTGGTGCGCGGCGGTTCTTGGGCCAGCTCGCCGGCCAACAGCCGTTCGGCCTGGCGTCAGGGCACCGACGTCAACAACACCAACGCGCGTGTAGGGTTTCGCGTGGTCCGGGACATCTGATCCTGGGCCCGACGCGGCGGGGCGGCGGGCATCGCCGCGCCTACACGCGGCCCGCAGGATTCTGGCGGCCTCATCCCCACCTCTGGAGCGGACCCATGCGCGTTGATCCCCTCGGCGGTACCCAGCAGCAGACCGGTCGCCGCCGTGGATTCGGCGGTGGCATCCGCTGGTGGATCCTGATCCTGTTCGCCGGCTATGCGGCGTGGTCCTGGTTCGGCAGCGCCGAGACCGACCCCTACACCGGCGAGACGGCGCACTACGGCGCGTCGCCCGAGGAGGAGGTGCAGCTGGGCGCGCAGGCCTACGACCAGGTGCGCAGCGATGCCGCCTCGCAGGGCGCGCTGATGCCGGACAACACCGAGGTCAGCAAGCAGATCCGGGAGATCGCCAGCCGCCTGGTGAACCGCGTGCCGCAGGTCACCGCGGACCTGGCCTCGACCAACCAGCAGGCCGCGCCCACCAGCTACCAGAACTTCCAGTGGGACGTGAGCGTCATCCAGTCCGACGAAGCCAATGCGTTCTGCCTGCCGGGCGGCAAGATGGCGGTCTACACCGGCCTGCTGCCGCTGGCGAAGAACCAGGACGCGATGGCGGTGGTGATGGGCCACGAGATCGCGCACGCACTGCTGCGCCACGGCTCGCAGCGCATGGCGCAGCAGAAGCTGGTGCAGGTGGGGCAGATGGCCGCCGGCATGGCGCTGGGCGGAATGGATCCCGGCCAGCAGCAGGCGGTCATGGCCGCGCTGGGCGCGGGCGCGCAGTACGGTTTCATCCTGCCGTACGGCCGCAACCACGAGACCCAGGCGGACAAGGTCGGCCTGATGCTCGCCGCCGCGGCCTGCTACAACCCGCGCGAGGCGATCCCGCTGTGGGAGCGCATGTCCGAGCTGGGTGGCGGCGAGCGGCCGCCGGAGTTCGCCTCGACCCATCCGGACCCGGCCAACCGCATCCAGACGCTGCAGTCGCTGATGCCGCAGGCCGAGCAGTTCTACGCGAAGTACTGCCAGGGGTCGCCGCCGTTGAAGTAAGCGGTCGCGCGGCATGGCGCGGGTCGCGCCGGCGGCCATGAAGGAATCTGACGGGTTCAGAACGCAGGGAGCCGGGCAAGCCCGGCTCCTGGTCGTTCAGTGCGTGCGCGGTACGTGCTTGCGCGATCGGGGCGGTAGCAGCCGGCGTGGCCTGGCCACGCTCCGCGGCAACGCTGGCCGCCTCAGCGCTTGCCCGATTCGTTCTTGTTCTTGCCCGGCTGCAGCGGGGTGCCGACGCTGCCGGAAAGGTTCTGCTGGAACTCCTTCCACATCGCCATGTTGCGCTCGGTGAGCTGGTTCATCATGGCCCAGGGCGTCTGGCCGAGCAGGCCGCCGATCTGGTTGCGGAACTGCGCCTGCTGATCCATGAAGATCTGCATCGACCGTTCCAGGTAGTTGCCCATGAAGCCCTGCAGCGAATCGCCGTAGAAACGGATGATCTGGCTGAGCAGCTGGGTGGACAGGACAGGTTCGCCGTCGGACTCGTGCTCGGCGATGATCTGCAGCAGTACCTGGCGGGTGAGGTCGTCGCCGGACTTGGCATCGCGGACCTCGAAGTCCTCGCCATCCACGATCAGCTGGCGGACATCCTCGATCGTGATGTAGCTGGAGATTTCGGTGTCGTAGAGACGACGGTTGGGGTACTTCTTGATGACGCGGATCGAGCTCATCCAGCACCGCACTCCAATCGTGATGCTGCGCAGCATGGCCCACTGCAGGTTGGCTTGCAACTTGCCTGGCGCGTGCCGTCGCTCACCCGGCGATTGACGGGGTGTGGCGGCTGCGCGGGCGCCGGGGAAGGCGCCCGCGCGCCGTGGGACTACCAGCCCATGTACTGGCCGCCGTTGGCCGAGAGGTTGGCGCCGGTGATCCACGCCGCCTCGTCGGGAACGAAAAATGCGACGGCGTAAGCAATTTCCTCGGGCGAGCCCAGGCGGCCGGTCGGGATCTGCGTGATGATCTTGTTGCGGACTTCCTCGGGCACGGCCATCACCATGTCGGTGGCGATGTAGCCCGGGCACACCGTGTTGACGGTGACGCCGAACTTCGCGTTTTCCTGCGCGAGGGAGATGGTGAAGCCGTGCATGCCGGCCTTGGCGGCGGCGTAGTTGGCCTGGCCGTACTGGCCCTTCTGGCCGTTGATCGAACTGATCTGGATGATCCGTCCCCACTTGCGCTCGCGCATGCCCTCGATGACGGGGCGGGTGACGTTGAAGCAGGAGTTGAGGTTGGTGCAGATGACCTCGTTCCACTGCTCGGGCGTCATCCGGTGGAAGGTCGTGTCGCGGGTGATGCCGGCGTTGTTGACCAGGATCTCCACCGGTCCGATCTGGCGCTCCACGTCCTGCACCATCGCCTGCGCTTCCTGCGCGCTGGAGACGTCGCCGCGGGCCAGGGCCACGTCGAAACCCTGCTCGCGCAACTGCGCCTGCCACGCTTTCGCCTTCTCCTCGTTGCGGTAGTTGGTGGCGACCTTGTGGCCCATCCCGGCCAGGCGCTTGACGATCGAGGTGCCGATTCCACCGGTACCGCCAGTAACGAGGGCGACGCGTGACTGCATATTCTTCTCCTTAAGAACCGCTATGGATGAAACGTCCGGGCATTCTAGGAGGCAATTGTGAACCCCGTATGTTGCGACGCGGCGAAGGCAACTTGCGCCGCGCCGCGCAGGCGTGCTGCATCGAAGGCCGCGCGCGCATGCGCAAGGAAGCCCGCGACGTCGCCGATGCCATCGACGGCGGCCGGATCCTGGCGCAGCGCCGCCCACGCGGACTGCAGCGCGGGCAGGGGCCGTGCCGGATCGACCGGGGCGGCCGCCTCCGACTTGGACAGCTTGTTCCCGAGCGCGTCGACGACCAGCGGCAGGTGCGCATGCCGGGGCACAGGCAGGCCCAGCCGCTGCTGGAGCAGGATCTGGCGGGGCGTGGAATCGAGCAGGTCGGCGCCGCGCACGACGTCGGTGATGCCCTGCGCGGCGTCGTCGACGACCACGGCCAGCTGGTAGGCCCACAGGCCCTCGGTCCGGCGCAGCACGAAATCGCCGACCTCGCGGGCGACGTCCTGGCAGTACGTCCCCTGGAGGGCGTCGTCGAACGCGATCACGGCGCCGTCGGGGACGCGCAGGCGGATCGCGGGGTCCGGACGCCGGCGGCCCGGCACGCAATGCCGATGGATGCCATGGGTGGCGCGCAGGTCCGTGCGGCTGCAGTGGCATTCGAAGGCGTCGCCCTGCGCCAGCAGGCGGTCCAGTGCGGCGGCATAGAGGGCGCCGCGTTCGCTCTGCCGCACGACCGGTTCATCCGATTGCAGGCCGAAGGCGGCCAGGGCGTCGAGCTGGCGTTGGGTCGCGCCGGCGACTTCGCGCGGCGGGTCGACGTCCTCGACGCGGACCAGCCAGGCGCCGTCGGACTGTCGAGCCAGCAGCCAGCTGCCCAGCGCGGCGACCAGCGATCCGGGATGCAGGTCGCCGGTGGGCGAGGGCGCGAAGCGTCCGCGATAGCCGGCCCCGGTGGCGGAGCGGTCGGGCGCGGCGTCGGGGCGAGTGTGCATATCAGCGCGAAGCCGGCCATTGCCTTGAATTCCGCGCGAGCCTGCCACATTTCCTGCTGACAAGGGGCCGGTTGCCCGGAAGGTATCGATATGTTCAAGCGCGTCGCGTTGTTCCTCGCCACCAACCTGGCGGTGCTGGTGCTGCTGGGCGCGGTGATGTCCATCCTGCAGGGCGTGTTCGGCATCCGGCTCGGGAACCAGGGCGGCCTGCTGGTGATGGCGGCGGTGTTCGGTTTCGGCGGCTCGCTGATCTCGCTGCTGATGTCCAAGTGGATGGCCAAGCGCAGCACCGGCGCCCACGTGATCACCCAGCCGCGTAACGAAGCCGAGCAGTGGCTGCTGCAGACGGTGCAGCGCCAGGCCCAGGCCGCCGGCGTCGGCATGCCGGAAGTGGCCATCTACGAAGCGCCGGAGATCAACGCCTTCGCCACCGGCGCGAACCGCAACAACGCGCTGGTGGCGGTGTCCACCGGCCTGCTGCGCGCCATGAGCCGCGAGGAGGCCGAAGCCGTGCTCGCGCATGAGGTCAG
This sequence comes from Lysobacter solisilvae, assembly GCF_016613535.2. Lineage (NCBI taxonomy): Bacteria > Pseudomonadati > Pseudomonadota > Gammaproteobacteria > Lysobacterales > Lysobacteraceae > Agrilutibacter > Agrilutibacter solisilvae. The sequence continues at coordinate 3,462,237 of NZ_CP071518.1, read as the reverse complement.
CCACGTGGCCAACGGCGACATGGTGACCATGGCGCTGGTGCAGGGCGTGCTCAACACCTTCGTGATCGTGCTTTCGCGCGTGGTCGGGCGAGTGATCGACGGCTTCCTCAGCGGTGGCCGCAGCGAAGGCGGTGGCATCGGCTACTTCGTCAGCGTGATGGTGCTGGACATGATCTTCGGGCTTTTCGCCAGCATGATCGCGATGTGGTTCTCGCGGCACCGCGAGTTCCGGGCCGACGCCGGCGGCGCGCACCTGGCCGGGCGCGAGAAGATGATCGCCGCGCTCCAGCGCCTGGGACAGAACCAGGGCCACAGCACGCTGCCCTCGCAGGTGCAGGCCTTCGGCATCAGCGGCGCGGTGGGCCACGGTCTGCGCCGCCTGTTCCTCACCCATCCGCCGCTGGAGGAGCGCATCCAGGCGCTGCGCGATGCCCAGCCCGAGCCGGTGGGCTAGGCCTTGGGCGCCTGAGCGCGACGCCGCCGACATCGGCCGCCGACATCGCAGGCCGCGTGGCCGCAACGAAAAAGCCCGCCTTCCGGCGGGCTTTTTCTTGTCGCGCAGGACCGGCGGTTACTGGAACTCGTAGTCCATCTCCGGGCCGGCCGGGGCGAGGAAATGGCCCTCGGCGTAGTCGATGCCCGCGCTGAACAGCGTGGACATGCTGCCCGCGTCCTGCACGTGTTCGGCGATGGTCTGCTTGCCCAGTTCCTGGGCCTTGGATGCGAACTCGCGCACGCGGGCCTGGTTCTCCGCGCTGGTGCCCAGGTCGTTCATGAAACTGCGGTCGATCTTGATGAAGCTCGCGTCGAAGTGGGTGAGCAGCTGGAACGGGTTGAGGCCGATGCCGAACTGCTCCAGGCCCACGCGCACGCCGAACTGGGCCACGCCCTGCTGGACCTGCTGCGCGGCCCGCAGGTTGGTGAACACCTTGGATTCGGGGATCTGCAGCACCAGCAGCCGCCCGTCCACGCCGTGGATCTGCAGCTGCTCGCCGACGTATTCCACCAGCTTGTCGTCCTGCAGCGAGGCCTGGGTGATCTTCACCAGCAGGCGCGTGCGGCGGTTGACGCGCTGGCGGTCGGCGATCAGGCGGATGGCCCGGCCGATCACCCAGTGGTCGATCTCGCCCAGCAGCTCGTGCTCCTCGGCGATCGGCAGGAAGGTCATCGGCTGCACGAGGCTGCCATCCTCGCCGCGCAGGCGCAGCAGGGTCTCGTACATTTCCTCGGGCGCGCCGTGCAGCGGCACGACCGGCTGGAAATGGATGACGAACTGGTCGTTGGCGATGGCTTCGCGGATGCGCTGCACCCAGGCCGCCACGCGTTCTTCCTCGGCGCGGTCGGTGGCGCTGGGGTCGAACAGCTCGTAGCGGTTGCCGCCGACGCCGATCGAGGACTGCAGCCCCTGGCTGGCCTTGGACAGGATGGCGGCGACGTTGGCGATCTTCTCGCCCACCTGCACGCCGCCGATGCTGACGGTCACGTTGAGGGAGTTGTCCCGGGCCGCCACGACGGTGTCGGCGAAGGCCTTGCGCAGGCTCTCGGCCAGGCGCGAGGTTTTTTCGTGGTCGCTGTTGCGGCTGAGCACGGCGAACTTGTGCTCGGCGAACCGGGCCACGATGTCGTCGGGCCCGACCGCGGACGCCAGGCGCTGGCCGGCGGCGGCGACCAGGTCGTCGGCCGCGTCCAGGCCGATGTCCTGCAGCAGGCGGGCGTAATGGTCGGGCTCCAGCAGGAGCAGGCCGTGCGGGGTCGCGTTCTGGGCGGTGTCGGACACCGCGTCTTCCAGGGCGCGCAGGAAGGTCTGGCGGTTGAGCAGGCCGGTGAGCGGGTCGCGCTGCCGCAGCGCCTCGACTTCACGCGCCAGTTCGGGGTCGACCAGCTCTTCCTGCTTGCGCAGCACGACCTGCAGGCAGGCCTCGCCCTCGTAGGTGGCCTGGGTGAACTCCATGACCGCGGGGAAGTGGCCGCCCTCGGGGGTGACTGCTTCGGTCTCGTAGCGGGGCGGCGGCGCCTCGCCCTTGGAGAGCTGCTTGAGCAGCTTCTTGAACTCGTCGACCTTCTTGGGGGAGACCAGGTCCAGCAGCGACATGCCTTCGATGTCCTCGAAGGATTCGAAGCCGAACATCTCCAGGTAGGCCGCGTTGGCGCGGATGTGCATGCCTTCGTGGATGTAGGCGATCGGGTCGCGCGAGGAGTCGATCAGGGCATCGCAGCGGCGCTCGAGCTCGCGCATCTGCGCGTCGAGCCGGCGGTAGGAGCGGCGGGCTTCCAGGTCGATCCATTCGGTGCGCACGGTCTTGAGCACATGGTCCATGTGCTCGCGCAGGGCGACGGCGCGGGCGCCCATGTTCATCAGCTGCAGCAGCTGGGTCTCGTCCAGGCGGTCGACCAGGACGATCACGGGCAGGTCCTTGCCGCTCGCGTCGATCTTTTCCATGACCCGCTTGAGCGGCACCAGCCCCGAATTCTGGGCGACCAGCACCAGGTCCTGCGGGGGGCCGTCGATGAGGGACTGCAACTGGTCCTCGTCCTCGGGCCGTGACGGACGGACCGCGACGCCGGCGTTGCGCAGACCACTGACAATGGCCTCCGCCGCCTCGACGCTGTCGTCGACCAGCAGCAGCTTCAAGGCCACGTCTTTACCGAATTGCATTCCCCATACCTCCAGGCCAGGCGGCTCCGCGACGTCCTGGTGGCGCTCACCGTAGGCCGGGTTTATGACATGAAGGCGCGGTGGCCGTCCATGTGCACGATCGTCTGCTGTGCCGGGATGTGCATTTTTGTTACGCGAGGCGGGCATGATCCCTCCAACGCGACAGGGGCCGCCGGGCGGACGCTGCCGGATCAGAGCGGCCGCTTGCCGGGATCACCGGGCACCTCGCGTACGAGTCTGGGTACCAGATAGCCCGACAGTCGTGACGCCAGCGTGGTGTGCAGCTGCCGGGCCCGATCGTCGGAGACCTCGAAGTGGGCGGCGCCCTGCACGCGATCGAGCTGGTGCAGGTAGTAGGGCAGCACGCCGGCCTGGAAGCCGCGCTCGCACAGCTCGGCCAGCGCCTCGACGCTGTCGTTGACCCCGCGCAGCAGCACCGCCTGGTTGAGCAGTACCGCGCCGGCCGAACGCAGCCGGCGGCACGCTTCGTCCACGCTGGCGTCGAATTCCCGGGCGTGGTTGGCGTGCAGCACCACGGTCACCGGCCACGGCAGCGCGCCCAGCCACCCGAGCAGTTCCTCGTCCACCCGTTCGGGCAGGACGACGGGCAGGCGCGTGTGGATCCGCAGGCGTCGCAGGTGGGGGATCCGGGCCAGGGCCCGGGTGAGTTCGGCCAGCTTGGGGGTGGCCAGGGACCAGGGGTCGCCACCGGACAGGATCACTTCGTCGATCGACGGGTCCTCGGCGATCAGCGACACCGCCTGCGCCCATTGCCCGGCCGCGGCAGTCTCCTGCGCGTAGGGGAAATGGCGGCGGAAGCAGTATCGGCAGTTCACCGCGCAGCTGCCGGTGGTGATCAGCAGGGCCCGGCCCTGGTACTTGCGGATCACGCCATCGCCGGCCCGCGCGGCGCTGTCGCCGACCGCATCGAGGCTGAAGCCGGGCATCGGCTGCAGCTCTTCGCCCAGGGGCAGGACCTGGCGCAGCAGGGGATCGTGGGGGTCGCCCGCCCGCATGCGCGCCACGAAAGCGCGCGGGACCCGCAGCGGGAACTGCGCGGCCGCCGCGGCGTCCACGCCCAGTGCCGCGGGGTCGAGCCCGAGCAGGTCCAGCAGTTCGCGCGGATCGCGGATCGCCTCGCGCCACAGCCGCTGCCAGCGCGCGCCGGCGGAAGGGGGCGAAGCTCCCTCGGCCGGGGCCGCGGGCTGCGCGGGGAAGGGGGAGGCAGGTATCATGTCGGACTCGGTTGTGACCTGGCGCCCATGGCTCCGGCGCAGCCCGACATTCTAGCCGCCCGCCGCCCGTGGCGCAGTGGCGTCAACGATCAACTATCTGCAGGAGTTCCAGCATGGCCACCCTGGGCATGAACGACGTCAAGAACGGTCAGAAGATCCTGGTCAACAACGACCCGTGCATCATCACCGAGACCGAATACGTCAAGCCGGGCAAGGGCCAGGCCTTCACCCGCGTGAAGTACCGCAGCATCAAGTCGGGCCGCGTGGTCGAAATGACCATGAAGGCGACCGACAGCGTCGAGCAGGCCGACGTGGTCGACACCGACATGCAGTACCTGTACTCCGACGGCGAGTACTGGCACTTCATGAACCAGGAGTCGTTCGAGCAGGTGCAGTCCGACAAGGCCGGCATGGCCGGCGCGGAGAAGTGGCTCAAGGGCGAGGAGGAGTGCGTGGTCACGCTGTGGAACGGCACCCCGATCGCCGTGCAGCCGCCGAACTTCGTCGAGCTCAAGATCGTCGAGACCGACCCGGGCGTGCGCGGCGACACCTCCGGCGGCGGCGGCAAGCCGGCCACCCTGGAGACCGGCGCCGTGGTGCGCGTGCCGCTGTTCGTCGGCCAGGACGAGATGATCAAGGTCGACACGCGCTCGGGTGAATACGTCTCGCGCGTCAAGTAACGCAACGGTAAAGCACGACCGCGGCCGCTGCGGCCGCACGGGTCGGTCGATCGCGTCCCGCGATCGGCCGGCCGGATGGGCCGGCGAGCTTCGCCCGGCGCGCCGCCGACGATGGCGGCCGCGGTACCGGAACGGGGTGGCCATGGCGCCCCGACCTGTCACCGGGCCGGCGCCCGGATCGGTTAGGGTGGGGCGCACGACGCCCCCACGCGAGATGACTGCCGCACATGACTGACGTCTTCCCCGAGGCCTGCGACCTGCTGATCGAGGCCGGCTTCGTCGTTCCCGTCGAACCCCACGCCGTCGTGCTGGAGCGGCACGCCGTGGCCGTCCGGGACGGCGAGATCCTGGCGGTGCTCCCGATCGCCGACGCCCGTGCCCGCTACGCACCGCGCGAGACCGTCTCGCGCCCGGGCGCCGCGTTGATTCCCGGCCTGGTGAACGCCCATACGCACAACCCGATGACGCTGCTGCGCGGCGTCGCCGACGACCTGCCGCTGATGGAGTGGCTGCAGGGCCACATCTGGCCGATCGAGGGGGCGGTGATCTCCCCATCGTTCGTCGAGGATGGCGTCACCCTGGCCATTGCCGAAATGCTCCGCGGCGGGACCACCTGCGCCAACGAGAACTATTTCTTCCCCGACGTGCAGGCCGCCGTGTACCGGCGCCATGGCTTCCGCGCGCGGGTAGGGTTGCCGGTCATCGATTTCCCGACGGCCTGGGCCAGGACGTCGGAGGAATACTTCGACCGCGCCACCCAGGTGCACGACCAGTGGCGCGACGATCCCCTGGTCGCGACCAGTTTCGCGCCGCACGCGCCCTACACGGTCAGCGACGCGAATTTCGAGCGGATCCGCATGCTGGCCGACCAGCTGGACCTGCCGGTGCACCTGCATACGCATGAGACCGCGCAGGAAGTCACCGAGTCGCAGGAGAAGCACGGGCAGCGTCCGCTGGCCCGCCTGGACCGCCTGGGCCTGGTCAATGACCGCCTGGTGGCGGTTCACATGACCCAGCTCACCGACGGCGAAATCGAGCTGTGCGCGCAGCGCGGCGTGAGCGTGGTGCATTGCCCCGAGTCCAACCTCAAGCTGGCTTCGGGGTTCTGCCCGGCCGGACGCCTGCAGCGCGCGGGTGTCACGCTGGCCCTGGGCACCGATGGCTGCGCGAGCAACAACGACTTGGACATGTTTGGCGAAGCCCGCACCGCCGCCCTGCTGGCCAAGGCCGTGGCCGAAGACGCCTCGGTGCTCGACGCGGCCAGCACGCTGCGCGCGGCGACGCTGGGCGGCGCGCGCGCGGTGGGGTGGGAGTCGCGCATCGGGTCGATCGTCCCGGGCAAGCAGGCCGACCTGGTCTGCGTCGACCTCGACCAGCTCGAGACCCAGCCGCTGCACCACGTGGTGTCGCAGCTGATCTACGCGGCCGGGCGCCACCAGGTCAGCGACGTCTGGATCGCCGGCCGTCCACGCCTGCGCGACCGCGTCCTGGTCGACATGGACGTGCCTGCCCTGCTGGCCAACGCCAGGCAGTGGCGCGAACGCATCGCGGCCATCCGCCTGAGCTGATGCCGGCCTGCCCGGGATCTCGGCTCACTCGCATCGCGCGTGGCGTGTCCGGGTGCGCGCGCCGACAATCTGCGACAATCGCGGCATGAGCGCGCAGGCACCGGACGACAATTTCAGCCAGGCCGAACTCGACAAGTTCGGCGCGCTGGCGCAGCGCTGGTGGGACCCGGAAGGCCCGCAGAAGGCGCTGCATGCACTGAACCCCACGCGCCTGGGCTACGTCGCCGAGCGCGCGCGGCTGCAGGGCGCGCACGTCCTCGACGTGGGCTGCGGCGCCGGCCTGCTGAGCGAGGCGCTGGCACGCAACGGCGCCCAGGTCACCGCGCTCGACCTGGCGCCGGAGCTGATCAAGGTGGCCCGCCTGCATCGCCTGGAAAGCGGCGTCAGCGTGGACTACCGGCTGCAGTCGGCCGAGTCGCTGGCGCAGGAAATGCCGGGCCATTTCGACGCCGTCACCTGCATGGAAATGCTCGAGCACGTGCCCGATCCGCTGGCGATCATCCGCGCCTGCGCGGACCTGCTCAAGCCGGGCGGCCGCCTGTTCCTGTCCACGCTCAACCGCACGCCTGCCGCGTTCGCGCTGGCCATCGTGGGCGCCGAATACCTCGCGCGGCTGCTGCCCCGCGGCACGCACCAGTACCGCGACTTCATCCGTCCGTCCGAACTGGCCGCCTGGCTGCGCAGCTGCGGGCTGGTGGTGGAAGACGTCAGCGGCCTGATGTACGAACCCTGGCGCAATGCGGCCCGGCTGGTCTCGCGCACCGACGTGAACTACCTGGTCTGCGCGCGCAAGTCCGAAGGCGGCTGGAACGGGGACTGATCCCTCCAGCGTGCCCCGCCTTCGCAGACGTCCTTTCCGCGCGGCCAGCCGCGCTTCCACCGATCACCTGATATCCGCGAGCCCATGTCCTTTCCGCGCCTGGCCCTGTTCGACCTCGATGGCACCCTGCTCGACAGCGCGCCGGACATGCTGGCGGTGGTCAACCACATGCGGTCCCTGCACGGCCGGGAGCCGATGCCGTTGTCGACACTGCGGCCGGTGGTCTCCAAAGGTGCGCGCGCGATGCTGGCCGCGGCCTTTCCGGACATCGACACCACCATCCGCGAGTCCTGGGTGCCGGACTTCCTGGCCCACTACGAACGCGAACTCGGACGCCACGGCGAACCGTTCCCGGGCGTACCGGCGATGCTCGACGCGCTCGAGGCCGATGGCTGCACCTGGGGCATCGTCACCAACAAGCCCGAATACCTGGCCCGCCAGCTGATGCCGCTGCTCGGCTGGCAGGCGCGCTGCGCGGTGCTGATCGGCGGCGACACGCTGCCTGTGCGGAAGCCTGACCCGCTGCCGCTGGTGCACGCCGCCCGACAGCTGGGCTTCACGCCTGCAGAGGCCGTGTACGTCGGCGACGACGAGCGCGACATCGTCGCTGCCCGTGCAGCCGGCATGCCCTCGGTGGTGGCGCTCTGGGGCTATCGGCTGGCCGATGACCGCCCCGATGCCTGGCAGGGCGATGTGCTGGTCGAGGATCCCGCGGCGCTGTGCCTGGCATCGGCGTGGCCGGATACGGTCAACGCGGGGCCGGCATGAACGGCCTGCACGAAGAGGGCGAACGCCCGCCTGAGGGGATCGATCATGCGGCCGATCGCGCGGCCGACCGCGGTCCGGACGGCGTCGACAGCTTCCTCGAGAAGTGGCGCGCGCGCTGGCCCGAATGGGACGTGGCGCAGGTCTTCGTGCCGAAGGACCAGCGGCCCCTGGTGCTGGCCTTCGCCAGCCTGCTGCAGGAACTCACCGATGCGGCCTGGGGCGGCAGCGACCGTCGTCCTGGCGAGGCCAAGCTGGGCTGGTGGATGGAGGAACTGCACGGCTGGAGCCGCGGAGCCCGCCGCCACCCGCTGGGCCTGCTGCTGCAGAAGCAGCAGGCGCCATGGGGTGGAATGGCCGCGGTGCTGGCGGATCTGCCGGCCAGCCGCGAGCGGCCGATGGATGCCGGGCAGGCGCAGTCGCAGCTGCAGGGGCTGGCAGAAAGCATCGCGGCGATCGAGCCGGTGCTGTTTCCCACGCACGGGTCCAATCCCCAGCCGGCGGAGCAGGCCGCGCTCACCACGCTGCTCCACCTGCGCCTGGCGCACCATCCGGGCGAAGCCGTGCCGCTGGAAGTAATGGCCCGCGACGCCGGCGGCGCACTGGAGGCCTGGCGACATGAGCTCTGCGGACGCGAGCGCCCGGGGGCAGGTGTCCCCCGGCCACGCCGCATCCTCGCCGCGCTGGCCCTGGCCCGCCTGCGGCGCCCGGAACCGGCCCGGCCGCTGTCGCCGGCGGTGGCGTTGCTCACCGCCTGGCGCGCCGCGCGCGGCTGAGGCCGCCGGCGGATCGTTCCGTTCCGGGGGCTTTCTCCCGGCGATCGGACGCGGGCCGGTAGAATGGCCCGCACCGCGATTCCCCCATCGCCCGGACCCGACCCCGTGACGCCTCGCCCCGATCCCCAATCCCGCCGCCTGCCCGATGTCGCCTTCGATGCGGCCGCGATGGCGCGGCCGCTGGACTGGGTCGGGATGTCGAACATTGCCCTGCCGTTGCGCGTGGCCAGTGCCTCGGGCGAGGCCATCACGGTGCCGGCATCGGTCGACGTGAGCGTCAACCTGCGCGACGCGAACGCGCGCGGGATCCACATGTCCCGCCTGTATCTGGAACTGCAGCACGCCTTCGCCAGCGAGACCGTCACGCCGGCCGGGCTGCGCCGCGTGCTGCAGACGCTCGTGGACACCCAGGGCGGGCTGTCGACCTAGGGCAGGCTGGTGCTGCGCTACGAGCACCTGCTGCTGCGCCCCGCGCTGGCCAGCGATCACGCAGGGTGGAAGCGCTACCCGGTCGAGATCGATGCCGGCCTGATCGACGGCCACCTGCGCCTGGCGCTGCGCTTCGCGGTCGAATACTCCAGCACCTGTCCGGCATCGGCCGCGCTGTCGCGCCAGCTCAATGCCGAGCGCTTCGTCGAAGACTTCGCCGACGCGCGCCCGCTGTCCGCGGCCATCCACGAGTGGCTGGTGTCCGAACGCGGGCTCGCGGCCACGCCGCATGCCCAGCGCAGCCGCGCCGATGTTCGGGTCGAGCTGCGTCCGGCCTTCAACGAGCTGCCGTTGACGGCCCTGATCGATGCCATCGAGCAGGCGCTGGGCACCCCGGTGCAGACGGCCGTCAAGCGCGAGGACGAGCAGGCCTTCGCGCAGCTCAACGCGCAAAACCTGATGTTCTGCGAGGACGCCGCGCGGCGCGTGGCCGCGGCGCTGTCCGCCGACGCCCGCGTGGAACGGTTCGACGCGCAGGTTTCGCACTTCGAAAGCCTGCACGCGCACGATGCGGTGGCAAGGGTCAGCGGAGAAGGGGCGCAAGGTTGATACAAAGCAACTGCGATGACGAACGCGCCGCCGCGCACGACGATGTCGACGTAGGGACGAAATCGCTTTACTGACCGCGCTCCGCGCCAGAGGTTGATCCTGGACTGCCGCTATGACGAACGCGCCGCCGCGCGCGGCGACGCCACACGCTAAGGTGCCCGCTCCAGCACCAGCAGCGGATCCACCCGCACGTCGAACCAGTTCATCCCCCAATGCAGGTGCGGTCCCGTCGCCCGGCCCGTCGCGCCCACCGCGCCCACCGGCTGTCCCTGCGCCACGCTGTCGCCGACTTTCACGTCGATGCGCGACAGGTGCAGGAAGTTGGAACTCACTCCGTAGCCGTGGTCCAGCACCACGGTGCCACCGGTGAGGTAGAGATCGGGGTCGGCGAAGCTGACCATGCCATCGGCCGGTGCGAGCACGGGTGTCCCCTGTGCCGCGGCGATGTCCATGCCCGAATGCGGCGCCCGCGGTGACCCGTTGTAGACCCGCTGGTTGCCGAACCGGCCACTGATCCGGCCTTTCACCGGCCAGGCGAAGGTTTGCGCGAAGCCGGTGCGATCGTCATCGCGCAGGCGCGCGGCCGCGACGCGTTCCTGTTCCAGGCGGATGCGTTCGGCGATCGCCGGTGGCGGGTCCACGGTAGTCGGGGGGACTCCGTCGATCCGCTCCACGGGCCAGTCGCGCGGTGTCACTTGAATGACGACATCCTGCGCGCGCCCATCGGCATGCCGCACCGCTACCCGCAGGGGGCCGGCTTCATCCCGGCCGACGCCGAACACCACCGTGCCGTAAGGCGTGGCGCGCAGCGACCTCCCGTTGTACGTCGCCTGGCTGCCCGACGGCAGCCGGCCGAACACCAGCGCGCCCTGGGAGACGCGGGCGGGGAATATGGCGGTAGCCGAAACGGGTGCCGCCGAGGGGGCCGGTGCTGTCGTGCCGGGCGTGCGGGCCTGCGGCGCTCCGGCGCACCCCGCCAGCAGCAAGGCCGGCAGAAGGGCGCGCAGGGCCCGCAGATACCTCAACGGTCGAACTCCAGCCGCTGGCCCATGGCATCACCCACCAGCCGGTCGCCGTCCCAGGCAAGCACGCCGTTGACCCAGGTGGAGGCCACGCGCGAGTGGAAGGTCGTACCTTCGAACGGAGACCAGGCGCACTTGGACAGCACGTCGTCCGCGTGGACGGTGAGCGGCGTGTCTTCGATCAGCACCAGGTCGGCGGCATAGCCCTCGCGCAGGAAGCCGCGGCCGCGGACATCGAACAGTTCTGCCGGTGCGTGCGCGAACTTCTGCACGACCTGGGCCGTGGTCAGGCGCCCTTCGTGGACCAGTTCCAGCGCGGCGAGCAGGGCGTACTGCACCAGCGGCAGGCCCGACGGCGCCGTCGTGTAGGGCCGGGCCTTCTCCTCGAGCGTGTGCGGCGCGTGGTCGGTGGCGAGCACATCGATCACGTCCGCGGCCAGCGCGGCGATCAGGGCTTCGCGGTCGGAGGCATCCTTGATCGCCGGATTGCACTTGATCTTGTGACCGAGGCGGTCGTAGTCGGCGCGGTCGAAGCGCAGGAAATGCACGCAGGTCTCGGCCGTGATGCGCTTGCGCAGGCCATGCGCGTCGCGCAGCGGGCCCGGCTCGAACAGCGCCAGCTCCTCGGCGGTGCTGATGTGGAGCACGTGCAGGCGCGTGTTGTGGCGCCGCGCCAGCGACAGCGCCAGCTGCGTGGACTTCATGCAGGCCTCGCGCGACCGGATGTCCGGATGGCACCACGCGGGGATGTCGTCGCCGTACTGGGCCTTGTAGCGCGCCAGCTCGGCGTCGATCATCGGTGTGTCTTCGCAGTGCGTGATGATCGGGGTGGGCGCTTCGCGGAAGATGCTGTCCAGGGTCGCCGGGTCGTCGACCAGCATGTTGCCGGTGGATGCGCCCATGAACACCTTGATGCCCGGCGCGGTGCGCGGGTCGAGCTGGCGGATCGCCTCGAGATTGTCGTTGCTGGCGCCCAGGTAGAAGCCGTAGTTGCCCCATGCGCGGCCGTGCGCGCGGCGGTACTTGTCCTCCAGCGCGGCGGCGTCCAGCGTCGGCGGGTTGGTGTTGGGCATGTCCATGAAGGTGGTCAGCCCGCCCGCCACGGCGGCGGCCGATTCGGTGGCCATGTCGGCCTTGTATTCCAGGCCGGGTTCGCGGAAATGCACCTGGTCATCGATCATGCCGGGCAGCAGGCGGCGCCCGCGCGCATCGATCACCGTTTCGAAGCCGCGCGCGGCCAGGCCCGTTCCGATCTGGGCGATGCGTCCCTGTTCGATGCGCAGGTCGCCGTCGAACTCGCGCCCCTCGTTGACCAGGCGCGCGTTGACGATGAGGGTCGCGGGAGAGTTCTGCTGGCTCGGCATGCGCGCGGTATCCGTGGGAGTCAGTGGGCGGGCGGCACGGGATCGTGTCCGCCCGGATGCAGAGGATGGCATTTCAGCAGGCGCCGGGTCGCCAGCCAGCTGCCCTTGAGCGCGCCGAACCGGGCGATGGCTTCCATCGCATAGACCGAGCAGGTGGGATGGAACCGACAGGCCGGACCGATCATGGGGCTGATCCAGCGCTTGTAGCCGCGCAGCATCGCAATGAGCAGTCGGTCGATCACGGTTCCTTCATGCGGGCAGGCAGTTACTGGCGCGACGACGGGGATGCCGGTTTCGTCGTGTGAATTGCGTGGGTGAAGCGCGGTTGCCGCGGTCCCCGGGGCAGGGTATAACAGCGCGCTTTCCAGTTACAGGGTTGCAACGGAAAGGCCGGGCCAAGGGGCACATTGCTTTTTTCAGCCAATGGCCCAAATCTGTCCCGCGGATCGGTGCTCGCCGTCCGGACTCACCGAGTTGGACAACCCAGCAGTAACCAGAGGACACGCCGCTCGTGGCAGCGAAGAAACCCGCGAAGAAGGCCGTCAAGGCCACCAAGAAGCCGGCATCCAAGGCCGCCCCGAAAAAGACCGCGGCCAAAAAGCCCGCCGCCGCGAAGGCGGTGAAGAAGGCGGTGGCCAAGAAGCCTGTCGCGAAGAAGGTTGCGCCTGCGAAGAAGCCGGTGGCCAAGCCCGTGGCGAAAAAGGCTGCGCCAGCCAGGAAGCCGGTCGCCAAGCCTGCCAAGTCCGCATCCAAGGCCGTAGCTGCCAAGAAGGCTTCCAAGGCCGTCGCCTCCAAGGCGATGCCGGCGAAGTCGGCCAAGCCCGCGCCGGCCAAGTCTGCGCCCGCCAGATCCGCCCCCATCAAGGCCGCCCCCACCAAGGCCGCCGCTCCGGCGAAGGCCGCGTCCCGAACCGCACCTTCCAAGCCCGCGCCCTCCAAATCCACCCCGGTCAAGGCAGCAGCCACGCCGGCGAAGGACACGGGCAGGCAGGAATCCAAGCCCAGCGTGGCCAAGTCTCCGGGCAATCGTCCGGCGGCCCGCCCCGCGCCGGCCACCCCCGCGCCGTCTGCCCCTGCAGCCAGCAAGCCCCATGTGAGCAAGTCAGAAGTGAGCAAGTCGGTAGAAACCGTCAAGACATCGCCAACCCGTGCACCGGACGTGGGCACTCCTGCCCGCCCGGTGCCTGCCCAGCGTCCCGCCGGCAAGGTCGCCGTCGCTGTCGCGGCCAGCAAGGACAAGTCGCCCGCGCCCCGCGAGAAAGTGAAAGTCGTCGAGTACAGCACTGACGACGCCACCGGCCGCCCCATCCTGCCCAAGGGCTACGTCCCCTCCTCGGAAGAGGAGTACATGAGCCCGTTGCAACTCGAGTATTTCCGCCAGCGCCTGCTGAACTGGCGTGCGGATCTGGTCGAGGAATCCAAGCAGACCATCGAGAACCTGAAGGATGAAGTGCGCGACGTGGGCGACGAAGCCGAGCGCGCCACCCGCGAGACGGAAAACTCCCTGGAACTGCGTACCCGCGACCGTTACCGCAAGCTCATCAGCAAGATCGACAGCACGCTCAAGCGCGTGGATTCGGGCGACTACGGTTTCTGCGTCGATACCGGCGAGGAAATCGGCCTGGAGCGCATGGAAGCCCGCCTGACCGCCGAACGCACGCTCGACGCCCAGGAGCGCTGGGAGCACCTGCAGAAGCAGATGGGCGACTGACCCGGTCCGTTCAAGTGTTCCACGAAGCCCCGCATCCGCGGGGCTTCGTTTTTTGGGGCTCGGCCACCGGCACCGACGGTTAGGCTCAATGCAACTCGCGCAGGTCCAGGCGACGAAGCTTCGGGGCCAGCCGCGCCGTGACGCCCACGACCAGCAGGGTCATGCAACCGCCGAACACGACGGAGGGGACCAGCCCCATCAGACGCGCCGCGACGCCGGATTCGAACGCGCCCAGCTCGTTGGACGAGCCGATGAAGATGCCGTTGATCGCCGAAACGCGCCCACGCATGTGGTCGGGCGTGGCCAGCTGGAGGATGGTGGAGCGCAGGACGACCGAGACGCCATCGAACCCGCCCGACAGCATCAGCAGGAAGGCCGAGAGCCAGAACGAGCGTGACAGGGCGAAGGCGATGATGCACAGGCCGAAGGCCGCCACCGAGAAGAGCAGCAGGCGTCCGGCGTGGCGGCTGGGTGGGTGGCGCGCCATCCAGATGCCGACCAGCACGGCGCCCGCGGCGGGGGCCGCGCGCAGGATGCCGAACGCCTCGGGACCGCCGTGGAGCACCTCGGCAATGAACGCCGGCAACAGCGCCACCGCGCCCCCGAACAGCACCGAGAACATGTCCAGGGCCTGCGCGCCCAGCACCACCTGGTGGTTGAAGACGAAGCGCAGGCCTTCGCCGATGCTGCGGAAGATGGGCGCCCGCGTGGCCGCCGCTGGCGGCTCGGTCACGCGAACCAGGATGACGGCCACGGCGGCCAGCAACGCGAGCCCGGCGGCGGTCAGGTAAGCCGTCGTCTTGCCGGTCGCGACCAGCACGCCGCCCAGCGCCGGTCCGATGACGAGCGCCGCCTGCATGTTCACGCTGGACACGCCGGCGGCCCGGGCGAATTCGTCGCGGCGCAGCACGCGCGCGAGCAGCGACATGTTGACGGGGCCGAAGAACGTGCGCACCAGGCCGCCCAGTCCCACCGCGACGTAGATCATCGCCGTGCCCGACGTTGGAACCACGCCGCTGGCGATGCCCGCCAGCAGCAGCGCGGTCGCGGCCAGGCCCAGGCATGCGGCCATGCCCAGTTTCCGCCGCGGCAGGTGGTCCACGGCGTATCCCGAGAAGGGCGCGCAGATGAAGTAGGGGATGACCTCGGCCAGCCCGATCAGCCCCAGCGCGAGGGGATCGCGGGTGATCTGGTAGACATGCCAGCCCACGGTGACGCCAATGACCTGATAGGCCAGCATCGCGAGCATGCGATAGGCCAGCAGTCCAACGAATCCGCGGTTGCGCAGGATCGAGCGCACCGTGACGGGCGTAGCGGCGTCCGCAGGCCCTGGAGTCATCACGCGGCAGCGGGCCCGCTGGAGCAACGCCGGTGCGACGCAGTCGTCGCACCCTGGATCCTGTCCGGGCGGCTCCGGGTCAGGTGCACGCCAGCGCCTGGGCGCGGTCGCGGATGAAGCCCAGCAGTGCCGTCAGTCCATTGCTGCGCGTGGGCGACAGGTGCTTGGCCAGGCCGATGTCGGCGATGTAATCGGCCTGCGTGTCCAGGATCTCGCTGGCGCTGCGGCCTGCGTACACGCGCAGGGCCAGGTAGATCAGGCCCGAGACGATGGCCGAATCGCTGATGGCATGGAAGTCGAGCCGATCGGCATCGCCTTCGCCCACGATCCACACCATCGACTGGCAGCCGCGCAGGCGGTTGTCTTCGGTCTTCCAGTCGTCGGGAAATTCCGGGAGCTTGCGTCCCAGGTCGATCAGGTACTGGTAGCGCTCGGCCCAGTCGCCGAAGAACGCAAACTCCTCGCGGATCGCGGCCTGGGCCTGCTCGGCGGTGGGTTCGAGGGGGAACGGCGAGGCGATCAAGGCAACTCTGGGTTGAAGGGGGATGAAGGTGCGCGCCGGTGTTTCACGCGCGACGCCAGCGTACGCCCTGTGCCGTGTCCTCCAGGAGAATCCCCTGTCCCAACAGGTCCTCGCGGATGGCATCGGCGCGCGCGAAATCGCGCGACTTCTTGGCCGCGTTGCGTTCGTCGATCAGCAGCTGGATGCGCGCATCGTCGTCGTCGGCGGCGCCGCGGGCGAACCAGTCCGCGGGCGCCTGCTGCAGCAGGCCCATGGCCAGGCCGGCGCCCAGCAGTTCGCCCTTCAGGCGTGCGCGCTCCTGCGGCGCCTCGGCCTTGCGCGCTTCGCCCGCGATGCGGGCGATTTCGGCCAGCACGGCCGGCGTATTGAGGTCGTCGTCCAGTGCGGCATCCACTTCGACGGGGATGGCCGGGGAAGCGGGAACGTCGGCCAGGTCGCGCAGCGTCCCGTACAGGCGGTCGAGCGTGCGGATGCTCTGCTCGATCAGCGCGTCCGACCATTCCAGCGGCTGCCGGTACTGCGCCGAGAGCAGCGCCAGGCGGAGCGCCTCGGGCGGGTAGGCGCGCACCAGGTCGTGCACGCGCTGGATGTTGCCCACCGACTTGGCCATCTTCGACCCGCCGAAATTGAGCATGCCGTTGTGCAGCCACCAGCGCGCGAACGGCTTGCCGCCGTGGGCGCACTCGCTCTGCGCGATCTCGTTCTCATGGTGCGGGAACTGCAGGTCGACGCCGCCGGCGTGGATGTCGATGGTCTCGCCCAGGTGGGCCTGCGCCATCGCAGAGCATTCGATGTGCCAGCCGGGGCGGCCGTAGCTCCACGGTGAATCCCAACCGGGCAGATCGCCCGTCGATGGCTTCCACAATACGAAGTCGCCCGGATCGCGCTTGTAAGGCGCGACTTCGACGCGTGCGCCGGCGAGCATTTCCTCCGGATCGCGCCGTGACAACTTGCCGTAGCCGTCGAAGCTGGCGACCGAGAACAGCACATGGCCCTCGGCCTCGTAGGCGTGGCCGGACTCGATGAGGCGCGCGATCATGGCGATGATGTGCGACACGTGGCCCGTGGCCGTGGGCTGGAGGTCCGGCCTGCGCACGCCGAGCGCGTCCATGTCCTCCAGATAGGCCGCGGCGAACTTGTCGGTGATGGTCGCGATCGGAACGCCCTGCTCGCTGGCGGCGTTGTTGATCTTGTCGTCGATGTCGGTGATGTTGCGCGCGTACGCCAGGCCCCCGTAGCGTCTGCGGAGCAGACCCGACAGCACGTCGAACACGACCGGGCCGCGGGCGTTGCCGATGTGCACGAAGTTGTAGACCGTCGGCCCGCACAGATACATCGTCACGCGTGCGGGATCGAGGGGAGCGAAGCGCTCGACGCGTCGCGTCAGGCTGTTGAAGAGATGCAGGGTCATGTAGGGTGTCGCGACTGTCCTGCCGCCATTTTAGCCGGCCTTAGCGGAGATTCAGGGCCTGGGCGGGACTGTCGCCTACAATCCTTCGACACGAGCCCGACCTGCGCGCGATGCCCCGTTCCTGTTTTCTGCCCTCGCTGACCGTGGTCCTGGGCCTTGCTGGCCGGGCAGGCGTACGCGCAGAACACGGTCATCCAGGCCGAGAACGTCCGCTTCGACTACGCCCAGGTGCTGCGGGTGACGCCCGTCTACCAGACGCTGACCGCCACCCGGATGGAGCAGCGCTGCGATCCCCCGGCGCAGCCCAACCGCCTGACGCGCGCCGTCGGGGCCCTCAAGGAGGCGCTGCGGCGGGAACAGCAACAGCAGCAGGCCGCTGCCGCCAATTGCCGCAACGTGCCCGTGGAACGCGAGTTCCGGCGCCCCATCGCCTACGACGTCGATTACGTCTACAAGGGCGCCAAGTACCGGTCCAGGCTCCCGGAGGATCCGGGCAACCGCCTTCGGGTCCGTATCGCCGTGAGCCCGGTCGTCGCCTCCAGCCCGGCGCCCTGAGCGCGTGATGCCGCGCGGGTTGCGCCCGGGAGCCATGCATGCGAGCATTCGCGCCCTCATGAACCCGAACCGCGCCGACGCCGATGTGATGACCTCCGCCTGGATGGCGGCGGGCATGACCTCGCGCGCGCGCCGACCGTTGCCACCAATCCTGGTTGGGTAACGGGCGCCACCGCCTGTTCGTGTTCCACACGAAGCCCAGCCATCGCGCTGGGCTTTGTCGTTTCCGGTCCAGCGAAAACCCAGGGATTCCACCCGTTTTTCGCCTCCGGAGACCGTCATGCCCCCCAAGCACTTCCTCAATACCCAGGACTGGTCCCGTCCTGACCTCGACGCGCTGCTGACCCAGGCCGCGATGTTCAAGCGCAACCGCCTGGGCGACCAGCTCAAGGGCCGGTCCATCGCGCTGGTGTTCTTCAACTCGTCGCTGCGTACCCGCACCAGCTTCGAACTGGGCGCATTCCACCTGGGCGGGCACGCGATCGTGCTGCAGCCGGGCAAGGACGCCTGGCCGATCGAGTTCGACCTGGGCACGGTGATGGACGGGGAGGCCGAGGAGCACATCGCCGAGGTGGCGCAGGTGCTGGGTCGCTATGTCGACCTGATCGGCGTCCGCGCCTTCCCGAAGTTCGTCGACTGGTCGCTGGACCGCCAGGACCGCGTGCTGGAAGGCTTCGCGAAATACTCGCCCGTGCCGGTCATCAACATGGAGACGATCACCCATCCCTGCCAGGAGCTGGCGCACATCCTGGCTCTGCAGGAGCACTTTGGCACGACCGACCTGCGCGGTAAGAAGTACGTGCTGACCTGGACCTACCACCCCAAGCCGCTCAACACCGCGGTCGCCAACTCCGCCCTGACCATCGCCACGCGCATGGGCATGGACGTGACCCTGCTGTGCCCCACGCCTGACTACGTGCTCGACGAGCGCTACATGGGATGGGCCGAGCGCAACGTGGTGGAGAGCGGCGGGTCGCTGCAGGTCAGCCACGACATCGAGAGCGCCTACACGGGCGCCGACGTGGTCTACGCCAAGAGCTGGGGCGCGCTGCCGTACTTCGGCAACTGGGCGCCCGAGAAGCCCATCCGGGACCAATACCGCCACTTCATCGTCGACGAGGCCAAGATGGCGCTCACGCGCGACGGCGTCTTCAGCCATTGCCTGCCGCTGCGCAGGAACATCAAGGCCACCGATGGCGTGATGGACTCGCCGTCCTGCATCGCCATCAACGAGGCCGAGAACCGCCTGCACGTGCAGAAGGCGATCATGGCGGCGCTGGTGTGAGGCCTGCCGGGAGCGGCGTGGAGCGTGCGCGGGGAGCATCGTTGCCGCCCCCATTCGCAGCACGTTGCTCCGCCCGCCCGGCCGCAATCCCATCCATCCCGACGCGACTTGTTTCCGCCGTTCGTCTCCGCACTTCTTTCCAGATCCTCATTCCTTTCGGGCCCCGATCATGACCACCCCCATCCGCGACATCGTCCTCGCCTTCTCCGGCGGTCTCGACACCAGTTTCTGCGTGCCCTACCTGCAGGAGCGCGGTTGGCGCGTGCACACCGTGTTCGCGGACACCGGCGGCGTGGATGCCGAAGAACGCGCCTTCATCGAGCAGCGCGCGGCCGAGCTGGGCGTGGCCTCGCACGTCACGGTCGATGGCGGCCCGGCGATCTGGGCCGGATTCGTGAAGCCCTTCGTCTGGGCGGGCGAGGGCTACCAGGGGCAGTACCCGCTGCTGGTATCCGACCGGTACCTGATCGTCGACGCCGCGTTGCAGCGCTGCGAGGAACTGGGCACGCGCGCCATCGCCCACGGGTGCACCGGGATGGGCAACGACCAGGTGCGGTTCGACCTGGCGGTCAAGGCGCTGGGCGACTACGAGATCGTGGCGCCGATCCGCGAAATCCAGAAGGAACACACGCAGGTGCGGGCGTACGAGCAGGAGTACCTGGAAGCGCGCGGCTTCGAGGTGCGGGCCAAGCAGAAGGCCTACACGATCAACGAGAACCTGCTGGGCCTGACCATGTCCGGTGGCGAGATCGACCGCTGGCAGGCGCCGGGGCCCGGCGCGCGCGGCTGGTGCAGTCCGCGGGCGGAATGGCCCGCCCAGCCGCTGCAGGCGCGCCTGCGCTTCGTCAATGGCGAGGCCGTGGCGCTCGATGGCGAGGAACTGCCGGGCCACGTGCTGCTGGCCCGGTTGAACGCGCTGCTCGCCCCGTATGGCGTGGGCCGTGGCCTGTACACCGGCGACACGACGATCGGCCTGAAGGGGCGGATCATCTTCGAAGCGCCGGGCCTGACCGCGCTGCTGGTGGCGCACCGCGCGCTGGAGGAAGCGGTGCTGAGCAAGCACCAGAACCGTTTCAAGCCCGACGTGGCGCGCAAGTGGGTCGAGCTGGTCTACGAAGGCTTCTTCCACGACCCGCTCAAGACCGATCTGGAAGCGTTCCTCGCCTCGAGCCAGTCGACCGTAACCGGCGAGGTCGTGCTGGAAACCCAGGGCGGGCTGGTGAATGCCGTTGCCATCGATTCGCCCCACATCCTCAATGCCAAGGGCGCGACGTACGCGCAGGCGGCGGACTGGGGCGTGGCCGAGGCGGAGGGCTTCATCAAGCTGTTCGGCATGAGCAGCACGCTGTGGGCGCAGGTCAACCGCGGCTGAGCCAGCCAAAGGACGGGACACGAACATGCTCGAACACGTACTCAGGCATCTGGAGGCGCTGGTGGCCTTCGATACCCGCAATCCGCCGCGCTTGATCGGCACCGGTGGCATTTTCGATTACCTGCGCGCGCAGTTGCCCGGCTTCCGCATCGAAGTGACGGACTTCGGCGCCGGCGCGGTGTCGATGCTGGCCGTGCGCGGCCAACCCCGGCGGGTATTCAACGTGCACATGGACACGGTGCCGGCCTCGCCGGCATGGACGGCCGACCCGCACCGCCTGCGTGTCACAGCCGACCGCGCCATCGGCCTTGGAGCGTGCGACATCAAGGGCGCGGCGGCGGGTCTGCTGGTCGCGGCCGCCCAGACGACAGGCGATGCCGCGTTCCTGTTCAGTACCGACGAGGAGGCCAACGACCCGCGCTGCATCGCCGGATTCCTCGCCAGTCCGCACGGTTTCAGCGAAGCGGTCGTCGCCGAGCCCACGCGGTGCGAGGCCGTGCTTGCCCATCGCGGAATCGCGTCGGTGCTGATGAGATTCACCGGCCGGGCGGGGCACGCCTCGGGTCAGGAGGCCCTGCAGGCCAGCGCACTGCACCATGCGATGCGTTGGGGCAGCGCTGCGCTGGACCTGGTCGAGTCGCAGGCGCACCAGCGCTTCGGCGGGCTCACGGGATTGCGCTTCAACATCGGCCGCGTGGATGGCGGCATCAAGGCCAACATGATCGCGCCTGCCGCCGAGGTGCGCTTCGGCTTCCGGCCGCTGCCCTCGATGTCGATCGACGCGCTGCACGCCCAGTTCGGCGCGCTGGCGCCGGCCGGGGCCATCGAACACTACGAGGAGACCTTCCGCGGCCCGCCGCTGCCGGCGGGCGATGTCGCCGGTGCCGAACAGCGGCGCCTGGAGGCGAGGGACCTGGCCGATGCGCTGGACCTCCCCATCGGCAATGCCGTGGACTTCTGGACCGAAGCATCGCTGTTCTCGGCCGCGGGGCTGACCGCAATCGTCTACGGCCCGGGCGACATCGCCCAGGCCCATACGTCGGATGAGTGGGTCGCCCTGGACCAGCTTCATGCCGCCGCCACCACCTACCGCCGTCTACTGGAAGCCTGACCATGAGCGCCACCGCCCACGCCGTGTCCTCGGATGCAAAATCCGCCTTTGCCGTAATCGAGCCTCGCGCTTCGCAGGCCGACGCCTCCGCCACGACCGTCCTGGCGGGCGATCGGGGGGCACTTCCGGTCTGCCACAGCGACGCTGCCTCCTGAGTTCAGGCTGACCATGACCGACATGCGCAATACGATCGTCCGGCTGCTGTCCAACATGGCCAGCGCGAAGGAGATCCAGCAGTACCTGAAGCGCTTCTCCCAGGTCGACGCCTCGCGCTTCGCCGTCGTCAAGGTCGGCGGTGCGGTGCTGCGCGACGACATCGACGCGCTGGTGTCCTCGCTCGCGTTCCTGCAGCAGGTGGGCCTGACGCCCATCGTCGTGCACGGCGCGGGACCGCAGCTCGACGAGCAGATGCGCCTGGCCGGGATCGAGAAGCGCACGGTCAACAACCTGCGCGTCACCGACGGTCCGGTCCTGGGCGTGGTGCGCCGGGTGATGCGGGAGGAGAACCTCAAGCTGGTCGAGGCGCTGCAGGCGCAGGGTGTGCGCGCCACGTCGATCCAGTCGGGGGTGTTCGAGGCCGAGTTCCTCGACCGCGACGTCTACGAACTGGTCGGTCGCGTGGTCCGCGTGGACACCGACGGCATCCAGGCGGCGATCAAGGTCGGCTCCATCCCGGTGATCGCATCACTGGCCGAGACCGAGCAGGGGCAGATCGTCAACGTCAACGCCGACTGGGCGGCGAACGAACTGATCAAGACCCTGCAACCGTACAAGATCGTCTTCCTGACCGGCACCGGTGGCCTGCTGGACGAAAAGGGCAAGGTGATCGATTCGATCAACCTGTCGACCGAGTACGAACACCTGATCGCGCAGCCGTGGATCAATGGCGGCATGCGCGTGAAACTGGAGCAGATCAAGGACCTGCTGGACGTCCTGCCGCTGTCGTCGTCGGTCTCGATCACGCGCCCGGCGGAGCTGGCCAAGGAACTGTTCACCCATCGCGGCTCCGGCACCGTGGTCAGGCGCGGCGAGCGCGTGCTCAGCGTCCGGCACTGGGACGAGTTGGACGTGGCGCGGCTGCGTGAACTGATCGAGTCGGCGTTCGGACGCCGGCTGATGCCGGACTACTTCGATCGGACCAGGCTGCTGCGCGCCTACGTGAGCGAGAACTACCGTGCGGCCGTCATCCTCACCGACGAGGACGGCTACACCTACCTGGACAAGTTCGCCGTGCTCGACGAGGCGCAGGGCGAGGGCCTGGGCCGCGCGGTCTGGCAGGTGATGCGCGACGAAACGCCTCGCCTGTTCTGGCGCTCGCGCCGCGGCAATCCCGTCAACGGCTTCTACTTCGCCGAGAGCGACGGCTGCATCAAGGAAGACAAGTGGAAGGTCTTCTGGTACGGCCTGGATACATTCGAGCAGATCGCGCACTGCGTCGAACACTGCAGCGGCCGACCGCCCACGTTGAAGGACTGAGCATGAACATGGAACGAGACCTGTCCCCCTGGAGCGTGGTGCCGACCTTGTCGGGCGAGCACGTCCGCCTGGAACCGCTGGGGCTGGAGCACGCCGACGGCCTGCGGGCGGCGGTACGGCCCGACCGGCTGTGGGAGCTGTGGTACACGAGCATCCCGCGGCCGGAGGAAGCGCAGGAGTACATCCAGGCCGCGCTGGACCAGCAGGCGCGCGGCGAAGCGCTGCCGTTTGCCGTGCGCGACGCGGCGGGGGAGGTGGTCGGGTCGACGCGCTACTACCAGCTCGACCCCCGGGTGCCGCGCCTGTGCATCGGCTACACCTGGTATGCCACGCGCGTGCAGCGGACTGGCCTCAACACGCAGGCGAAGCTGCTGCTGCTCACACACGCGTTCGAAACGCTGCACTGCGCCGCGGTGACCTTCGAAACCAGCTGGTTCAACCAGGCCTCGCGCGCGGCCATCGCCCGCCTGGGCGCACGCCAGGACGGCGTGCTGCGCAACCACATGCGGCATCGCGACGGGACGCTGCGGGACACCGTGGTGTTTTCGATAACCCAGGACGAGTGGCCGGCGGTGAACAATCACCTGCGGATGAAGCTGGCGCGCCATGACTGAGCACAGCCCGCAGACAAGCACACGGCGGCGGATCGGCATCGTGGGCGCCCGCGGCCACGTCGGCTCGGAGCTGATCCGGCTGGTCGCCGCGCATCCGGCGCTGGATCTGGCCTTCGTGTCCTCGCGCGAGCGCGCGGGCCAGCGGCTGGATGCGCACGAACCGGGTTACTCGGGCGATCTGGTCTATGGATCACTCGGGCCGCAGGACGTGGCCGGGCAGGGCGTCGACGCGGTGGTGCTGGCCCTGCCCAACGGCAAGGCGGCGCCCTTCGTCGAGGCCATCGATGGGATGGCACCCGGGACATGGGTGGTGGACCTGTCGGCGGACTACCGCTTCGACGACCGCTGGTACTACGGGCTCCCCGAACTTACCCGTGACCGGCGCGACGCACGCAGGCGCATCAGCAATCCGGGCTGCTACGCAACCGCCATGCAGCTGGCGATCGCGCCGCTGCGCGATGCGCTCGACGGTCCGGTGCAATGCTTTGGTGTTTCGGGCTACTCGGGTGCGGGCACCACGCCGTCCGACAAGAACGACCCGGACAAGCTGCGCGACAACCTGATGCCGTATGCCCTGACCGGGCACGTGCACGAGCGCGAAGTCAGCCGGCAACTGGGCCATCCGGTCGAGTTCATGCCGCACGTGGCCCCGCATTTCCGTGGACTGACCATTACCGCCAACCTCCATCTGCGCGACCCCATCGAACGCAGCGCCGCCGTCGCGCGTTACCGCGGTTTCTACGCGGACGAGCCGCTGGTGCGCGTGGCCGAGGACGCGCCCTGGGTCAGTGCGATCGCGGGCGCGCACCATGTCGAGATCGGCGGCTTCGCGGTATCGGAAGACGCACGCCGCCTGGTGGTCGTGGCCACGATCGACAACCTGCTCAAGGGTGCCGCCACACAGGCACTGCAGAACCTCAACCTCGCCTTTGGCCTGGACGAGACCCTGGGTATTCCCGTCTGAACCCACTGGCACATGCCGGGCTCCACGCGCACGCCCGGGACACCTCGGAGATATCGATGTCTGACCTGCTGTGGCAGAAACCCGGCGTCCAGGTGGACGCACGCATCCAGCACTTCCTCGCCGGCGAGGACGTGGTCCTGGACCGCGAGTTCTTCCTGTTCGACATCCGGGCCAGCCAGGCGCATGCCGAAGGCCTTCAGCGCATCGGCATGCTGTCGGCCGATGAGCTGGACGGCATCACGCGCGAACTGGCGGCGCTGGCGCAGGACTTCGAACAGGGCCGTTTCGTGCTGGACGAGCGGTTCGAGGATGGGCACTCGGCGATCGAGGCCCGTCTCATCGAACGACTGGGGGATGCCGGCCGGCGCATCCATACCGGTCGCAGCCGGAACGACCAGATCCTGGTGGCCACGCGCCTGTGGCTGAAGGACCGGCTGACGCGCCTGGGCGCCCTGTGTCGCGAATCGGCCGAGGTCGCGTTGGCCCGGGCGGAAGCAGAGGCGTCGCTTCCACTTCCGGGATACACGCACCTGCAGCGCGCGATGGTTTCCTCCGCGGGCATGTGGTGGTCGGCCTGGGCCGAGGGCTTCATCGACGACGCGGTGCGCGCCGCGCAGACGCTGGCATGGGTGGACGCCAACCCCCTGGGCAGCGCGGCTGGGTACGGGATCAACCTGCCGCTGGATCGCGACCACACCACGCAGGCCCTCGGCTTCGGCCGGCTGCAGGTGGCGGCGGCGTACGCGCAGCTGTCGCGCGGCAAGTTCGAGATGGCCGCGATCGAGGCACTGGGATCGGCGCTGCTGGACCTGCGCCGCCTGGCCTGGGACCTGAGCCTGTTCACCAGCGCCGAATTCGGTTTCGTCTCGCTGCCGCCGCAATACACCACCGGCAGTTCGATCATGCCCAACAAGCGCAATCCCGACGTGATCGAACTCATGCGCGGCACCTACTCGGCGGCCGCCGCCGCCCGCACGGAAATCGAGCAGCTGCTGTCGCTGCCCTCGGGATACCACCGCGACCTGCAGTTCTCCAAGGGCGCGATCTTCCACGCCTTCGGCCGCGGCCTGGCGGCCCTGGAGCTGTTGCCCGACCTGCTGCGCAATCTGGAATGGCGCGTCGACCGGATGCACGCGGCGATCGAACCGTCGATGTTCGCCACCGACCTGGCGGTCGACCTGGCTCGCCAAGGCGTGCCGTTTCGCGACGCGTACCGCCAGGCCGCCGACCCGGCGCGATGGCAGCAGGGCGACGCGGCGGACAGCCTGGCCGCCCGCACCTCACCGGGGGGCGCGGGCGCGTTGCGGCTGGACACGCTGCGCTCGCGACTGGCGGAGTTGAGCTGACCCGCGCCACTTGCGCCACGCCGCGCGCATGGACACGATGTGCGCCGGACAAGGGGAGAGTGCAATGGAACTGCTGACGCTGGATCACTTCACCGGGCACGTCAACGAGACGTTCCCGGCCGCGCTCAACGAGGGCGAGGTGCCCTTCGTGCTGGTGGAAGCCCGCGGCCTGCCGACCGGTGGCATCGCGGCTCGTGCGCCGTTTGCCCTGCTGTTCCGCAATGCCTCGGCATTCCTGTTTCCGCAGCAGACCTACCGGATGCAGCATCCCAGGCTGGGCGAGATCGGCGTCTTCCTCGTGCCGGTGGCGCGCGAGCGCGACGGATTCCTTTACCAGGCCATCTTCAACTGAGCCTGCTTCCACTGGGCCTTTCCATCCGGGCCCACTTCAACTGGGCGAGCCGGCCCGGCTGAGTCAGCTCAACCGGCGCCTGCAACGGCCGGCGCGCAACGCATGTGCAGATGGCTTCCGGTGTCGCCAACGACCTGGAAACCAAGGCGTTCGTAGAGCCGCCTTGCGCCGGCATTGCCGTGCAGTACATGCAGGTGCACGCCGCGCCCGTGGACGGCAGCCTGCTGCAGCGTCGCCTTGATCAGTACCGCGCCTATGCCCTGGCCGCACCAGTGCGGCTGCAGTGCGATGTCCACGATGAGATCGTCCTCGATCTCGTGTGCGAGATAGAAGCGGCCCACGGGCAGATCACCCTGGTGGATCACCAGGAAGTCGGCCTCCGGATACTGCTGCACGTAGTGCCGGTGCTGGAGGGCGAACTGGCTGTCGAGAAACGCCTGGCGGATGTGGTCCGGCGAGGGGACGGCGGCGAGTTCGGCGGCGCGTGTCTGCGCGTAGAGCAGGGCCAGGAAGGGCAGGTCGCCCTCGTTGGCCGCGCGCAGGCCAATCCCGCGCTCGCAAAGGAGCGCGGGTGCCTGGAACCGGACCTGGGTCTGTCCGGGAAACCGCATCGTGCGCGGGCCTCAGCCGAAGGAGGGAAAGATTCCGCTCAGCGCGATGCAGAAGTTCATCGCCAGGTACGGCTGCTGGTTGGGATGCGGCTGGCCTTGCCCGGCCTGGCCGACCAGGCCCGTGGCCATCATCACCGACGGGCTGTTGCCGGGGGCGAATGCGGCAAACGTGGCGGGCGAGGCCAAGCCGTTGCCTGTGGCGGGCGAGGCCGAGCGCTTGGCCGGATCGTTCTGGGCGTAGACGGTCAGGCCGTGCTGGTGGGCCGGCATCTCGTTCTGGGTCAGCGTGACCGTGGGCTCGCCAAAGGTCTCGCCCGTCGTGCGCGGTGTGAGGCCGGGGCCCTGGCCCTGGTTGCACGCCGCGTTGCCCTGGAAATTGGGCAGGGCGAAATTGGTCGTGCCGTTGCCGCCGTACTGCGTGCCCAGCAGCGCGAACAGGGCGGTGTTCTGCTGGATGGGCAGGATCTGCCCCGCACATTGCGCCCAGTTACGCGGCGCGAAGTTGAAGCCGAAGATCTGGATCTCGCCGATGAATGGCTCGGTCATGATGGTGTCCCCAATGTGGTCGCGGCCGCGGCCGCGGTGTGTGCCTTCCGGCAGCCAGGTGGCTCAGTTCTGCTGCGGGTAGATGCCTTCCAGCGCGATGCAGAACTGCACCGTCAGGGTGGGCATCAGGTTGTCGTGCGGCTGGGTGCCGCCCGCGGGCGTCGTCGATGCCACCGACGTCCCCACCGTGCCCACGCCGAGGTCGGTGGCGTACAGCGTGTCGCCGCTCACCGATCCCAGTTCGACCGTGCCGGAGGGCGCAGTCGCGTTGGCGGCCAGCGTGGTCGCCGACAGGCTGTGCACGTGCGCGGGCATCTGCGCAGGCAACAGGGTGACGTTCTCGGCGCCGGCGCGCTCGCCGATGGTGCGCATCGTCAGGCCCTGGCCCTGGCCCTGGTGGAGCGGCACCTGGCCGCGGAGGTCGGGCACGGCGAACGTGTTCTGGCCGTCACCGCCGTAGGTGGTGCCGATCAGGGAAAACAGCGTGTCGTAGTTGGAGATCGGCAGGATGCTGCCGTCGCAGGGCTGCCAGCCCTGTGGGGTGCGCGAAAAGCCGAACAACCGGATTTCTCCGATGTAGGGTGAGCTCATGGATGGAACTCCAGTGGCTAATGGACGCGGGGCCGGCGTGGCCGCGGGCGTCAGTTGCGCGAGGGGAAGATGCCGGTCAGCGCGATGCAGAAATTGATCACGCTGTAGGCTGCATGTTCTCGTGCGGTTGGGTGCCACCGGCGCTGGCCACGCTGCCCGCGGCCAGTTCCACCTGCGGTCCGCCCGTCGGGGCGTAGAGGTTGGCCGTTGCGGTGCCCAGCAGGCCGCCATTGGGATTGCGCGTGGTGTTGGTGGCCGCGGTGCCGGCCAGCTGGTGCACGTGCACCGGCAGGCTCTGGGTCGTCAGGGTCACGGTCTCTGCGCCACCGGCGGCGCCTATCGGATAGTCGTTGCTGAAACCGATCGGTGTGCGGCTGCGCAGGTCCGGCAGCCCGAAGGTGACGCGTCCATCACCACCGTACTGTGTGCCCAGCAGCGAGAAGAGTGCCTGGTTCTGGGCTATCGCAAGCAACTGTCCGTTGCATTGGGCAAATCCTTTGGGCGCGAATTGAAACCCCGCGGGCAGTATCTGCCCGAGAAAGACCTCGGTCATGTCCATTGTCCCCATGTGCCGCGGCTCGTCATGTGCCGCGCGCGGCATGCACTTTCACCTCGCTCCCGGCAAATAGCAAATGCCCTGGGGTAACCGCGGGACAGCCATGTGCCGCTTGCCTAAGGCACTTTCGCGATGGCCGCTTTCCTGTTCGAATGGCGTTGCAGTTCGCTAAGGGGAGGCGACTCCGGGTCCAGCATCCGGTGCCGGCCGACATGGAATCAGTCATTGCCGGCAAGCCGGCGGCGGCAGCCATTGATGGCTGTCCGTTTTGCGAGGACAGCACATGCGCCGTAGTCCGTCCGCCCTTCGGGGCTTGTCCGTCGGTGCACAGTCCCGGCTGACCTTCTGGTTCGCGGCAGTGGTCCTTGTGATGGCCGCGCTGCTGTGGCCGCAGGCGGCACGCGCGCAGGTCGCCTCGCCGCGCTGCCCCGCGCCATTCACCCTGAGCATTCCGAACGCCGGCTCGGGCACGATCAACGCCAACGCCTGCCACGAGGGTTTCGGCATCGGGTTCCTTATGGTGGCGCCGCTGCACGGGTCGGTCACCATCGACACGCTGGCCAGCACGGTCACCTACGCACACAACGGCGACAGCGCGCTCAGCGACACGTTCCGGTTCGATGACGGCTCGGGTTTCTACGTCCAGGTCAACGTCACCATCGGCCCGGCATCGTCCATCACCATCGCGCCGGCGTCGCTGCCCGCGCTCACCGCAGGCACCTCTTTCAGCCAGACGCTCGCCGCCAGCGGCGGCGTCGGTCCTTACACGTACACCCTCGACAGCGGCGCCTTGCCCACCGGATTGACGCTGAGCAGTGCAGGGGTACTGTCCGGCACGCCGACGCAGCGCGGCCCGTTTGCGTTTTCAGTGCGCGCCACCGACGCCACCGCCGCGTTCGGGGTCAAGAGCTACAACCCGACCGTCGCCGGCGGCACGCTCTCGCTGACGCCGAACCCGCCGCCCAATGGCGTGGTCACGGCGCCGTACTCGGTCACCTTCACCCCGTCGGGCGGGGTCACCCCGATGTCGCTGATGTGGGAACCCAACCCGTCCTTCCCGCTGCCGCCGGGTCTGACGCTGTCGGGCAACACGCTCAGCGGCACGCCGACCACGGCGGGCAGCTATACCTTCGGCATCCGTGTCACCGACTCCAGCACGGGGCCTGGCAGCTGGTTCCAGGTGGTCAACGTCACGATGACGGTGACGCCGCCACCGACGATCGTCGTCAATCCGGCCACGGTTCCAGGCGCCACGGTCGGTGTGGCTTACAGCCAGACCGTCACGGGCAGCGGGGGCACCGCGCCGTACTCGTTCGTAGTCACCGCGGGCGCGCTCCCGGCGGGCCTCACCCTGTCGAGCGCAGGTGCGCTGACGGGGACCGCCACCGCTGGCGGCTCCTTCAACTTCACGGTGACGGCCACCGACAACAACGGTTTCACCGGGTCGCGCGCCTACACGCTCACGGTGGCCGCGCCCACCATCACCGTTGCACCGACGACACTGCCCAGTGGCACGCAAAGTGTGGCGTACAGCCAGACGATCACCGCCAGTGGGGGCACGGCGCCGCGTTCGTTTGCAGTGACTGCCGGTAGTCTTCCCGCGGGCATCTCCCTGGGGGCGGGCGGTGCGCTCACCGGAACGCCGACGGTCGCCGGCATCTTCAACTTCACCGTGACCGCCACCGACAGCAGTACGGGCACCGGTGCTCCCTACACCGGATCGCGGGCGTATTCGCTGACCATTGCCTCGGCGGTGATCATCGTTTCGCCCACCACGCTGCCCTCCGGTACGGTGGCGGCGGCGTACAACCAGACGCTTACGGCAAGTGGCGGCGCCGCGCCCTATGGCTTCGCGGTCACCGCCGGCGCCCTGCCGGCCGGTCTCAGCCTGTCCACTGCAGGCGTGCTGAGCGGCACACCGACCGCGGGCGGCTCGTTCAACATCACCGTCACGGCGACGGATGCGAACTCGGGTAATGGCAGCCGCTCCTACTTGCTGCTGATCTCCCCTCCGGTCGTGTCCATCGCACCGGCGTCGCTGCCCGATGGCGCGCAGGCGGTGGCCTACAGCCAGGCGATCACCGCCAGCGGGGGCACGGCGCCCTACGGTTACGCGATAACGGCGGGCGTTCTGCCTGCCGGCATGACGCTGTCGGCGGCTGGCGTGCTCAGTGGCACGCCCACCGGCAGTGGCACCTTCAATTTCAGCGTCACCGCGACCGACAGCAGCACGGGCAGCGGGCCCTACACGGGCTCACGGGCCTATTCGCTCACCATCGCCGCGCCGGTGATCAGCGTGTCGCCCGCAACGCTGCCCGGCGGCACCGTGGCAGCGGCGTACAGCCAGGCGATTACCGCCAGCGGCGGCACGGCGCCATACACCTTCGCCGTTACCGCCGGCGCGCTGCCGGTCGGACTGACACTGGCCAGCGATGGCACGCTGTCGGGCACGCCGACCGCCGGCGGTTCCTTCAGCTTCGACGTGACCGCAACCGACGCCCTGGGCTTCACCGGCGCGCTCGCCTACACGGTGAACATCGCCGCGCCCACGATTTCGGTCGGCCCGGCGACGTTGCCGGACGCAGCGGTGGGGGGCGCCTACCTGCAGACGGTAATCGCCTCCGGTGGCACTGCCCCGTACGCCTTCGCGGTCACCGCAGGTACGTTGCCTGCCGGTATCTCGCTGGCGGCGAACGGCACGCTTTCGGGCACGCCCACCGCGGGTGGCAGTTTCAGCTTCACTGTTTCTGCGACCGACAGCAGCACCGGCGCGGGGCCTTACACGGCAAGCCGCGCGTACACGCTCACCGTTGCGGCTGCGACGGTGGTAGTACTGCCCGCCACGCTGGTTGACGGCACCCTGGGCGCGGCCTACTCACAGAGTCTGTCGGCAACGGGGGGCACGAGTTCCTACACGTTTGCCATCTCCGCTGGCGCACTGCCGCCGGGCCTGGCGTTCAGCAGTTCCGGCGTTCTCAGCGGGACGCCGACGGCGACCGGCACCTTCAACTTCACCGTGACGGCCACCGACAGCAGCACCGGCAGCGGGCCGTATTCGGGCAGCCGTGCCTACAGCGTCGTTGTCGCGGACATCACACCGGTCGCCAACGCGGTAGCGGCCACGGTCGCGTACGGCAGTTCGACCAATCCCATCACCTTGAACGTCACCGGCGGCGTGCCGGATTCGGTGAGCATCGGCAGCGCGCCCGTGCATGGCATCGCCACGGCCAGTGGCACCAGCATCACCTACACCCCGACGGCCGGCTACGCCGGGCCGGACAGCTTCACCTACACGGCCAGCAACAGCGCGGGCACGTCGGCGCCGGCCACGGTCTCGATCACCGTCGCCGATCCGACCATCACCATCACCCCGAACGGGGCGCTGGGCGCCATCGTCGGTGGGGCCTTCTCGCAGACCTTCAACTTCAGCGGTGGCGCTGCGCCGTACAGCGGTGCCGTGACCGGCCTTCCGGCCGGCCTGGCGATCACGGCGACGACGGCCGACAGTGTCACGGTGTCCGGCACGCCCAGTGTCGCGGGCACCTTCAGCCTGACCGTGTCGGCGACCGACTCCAGTACCGGCAATGGCCCGTTCACCGTCAACCAGGCCGTCACCCTCGACGTGCTGCCGCCGGCGCTGACGCTGCCGCCGGCCGCGGGTCCCTTCAACGCGCTGGTAGGCGCGTCCTTCAGCCAGGCCTTTACCGCGACTGGCGGCTCGGCGCCGTATGCCTACGCGATTACCGCCGGTGTACTGCCGCCCGGGTTGAGCCTGGATGCGGCATCGGGTTTGCTGTCGGGTTCGCCGACGGCAGCCGGTACCTTCAACTTCACCCTCACGGCGACCGACAGCAGCACTGGCGCGGGTGCCCCGTTCTCGATCTCGCGCAGCTATGTCGTGCAGGTCGACGTGGCGCCGGTCCTCGTGCTGTCGCCTTCCACGCTGCCTGATGGCACGGCCGGTCTGCCCTATTCGCAGGCGATCACCGCCAGTGGCGGCGTCGAGCCGTACGGGTTCACCGTGATCACCGGCGCATTGCCGGCGGGGCTGACCCTGTCGCCCGGCGGCCTGTTGTCGGGGACGACCCTGGCCACGGGGACGTTCAACTTCACCTTGCAGGGCAGGGACGCGGGCGGCACGCTCGGCAGCCAGGCCTACAGCCTGGTGATCGCCGCGCCGACGATCGTGTTCGCGCCCGCCACGCTCCCCGACGGCGTCGGTGGCGTGGCCTACAGCCAGACGGTCACCGCCACGGGTGGCGCCGCACCGTATGCCTTCAGCCTCGTGGCGGGTTCATTGCCCGCCGGCCTGAGCCTGAGCAGCGCGGGTGTACTTGCGGGGACGCCGACGACGGCCGGCACCTTCTCCATCACCATGCGCGCGGCTGACGCCAACGGGTTCACGGGCGACCAGGTCTACAGCCTCGTGATCGCCGCGCCGACCATCGTGGTTGCTCCGGCGACACTGCCTGATGGCCTGGCTGGCGTCGCGTACAGCCAGGCGCTCTCCGCCAGTGGTGGCACCGCGCCATACAACTTCAGCCTGCTTGCCGGCGCTCTGCCGGCGGGCATGAGTTTCAGCAGTGGCGGCGTGCTCTCCGGCACGCCGACGGCCGCCGGCACGTTCAACATCACGGTGCGCGCAACGGACGCCCTCGGCTTTACGGGCGACCTCGCCTACGCGCTGGTCATCGCCGCGCCCACCATCGCCATCGCACCGCCGACCTTGCCCGATGGCCTCGCGGGCGTCGCCTACAGCCAGACCCTCACCGCCAGTGGCGGCACCGGGCCGCACACCTTCAGCCTGCTTTCCGGCAGTCTGCCGACGGGCATGAGTTTCAGCAGTGGAGGCGTGCTTTCCGGCACGCCGACGGTCGCCGGCAGCTTCAACTTCACGGTGCGGGCGACCGATGCCCTTGGCTTCACGGCCGACCTGGCTTACGCGCTGGTCATCGCCGCGCCGACCCTTGCCATTGCACCGGCGACCTTGCCCGATGGCGTCGCGGGCGTCGCCTACAGCCAGACCATAACCGCCAGTGGTGGCATCGGGCCGTACGGCTTCAGCCTGCTGTCGGGCACGTTGCCGGCGGGCATGAGCTTCAGCAGTGCAGGTGTGCTGTCCGGTACGCCGGTGGCGGCCGGGACGTTCAACTTCACCGTGCGGGCCACCGACGCACTGGGCTTCAGCGTGGATCAGGCCTATGGCCTCGTCATCGCCGCACCTGCCGTCGTCATCGCGCCGGCCACGCTGCCTGACGGCAATGGCGGCGTCGCCTACAGCCAGTCCATCAGCGCCAGCGGCGGCACCGGGCCGTACAGCTTCAGCCTGCTGTCGGGCACGTTGCCAACGGGTATCAGTTTCAGCAGCGCGGGGTTGTTGTCGGGCACGCCGGTGTCGAGCGGTACGTTCAACTTCACCGTGCGCGCCACCGATGCCCTGGGCTTCAGCGCCGATCAGGCCTATGCATTGGTCATCATCGCTCCGAGCATCGTGATCGCCCCCGCCACGCTGCCCGATGGCGTTGCCGGCGTGGGATACGGCCAGAGCCTGACCGCCAGTGGCGGCACCGGTCCCTATGGCTTCAGCGTGGTGGCCGGCTCGCTCCCGACCGGGTTGACGCTCAGCAGCGCGGGCGTCCTCTCCGGTACACCGACGGCCGACGGCACCTACAACTTCACCGTGCGGGCCACCGACGCCCTGGGCTTCGGCGGCGATCAGGCCTATGCGATTGCCATTGGCGCGCCGGTGCTGGCGATCACCCCCGACACGCTGGCCGACGCCCTGGCCGGCAGCCCGTACAGCCAGTCGCTGGCAGGCACCGGTGGCGTGGCGCCGTACAGCTTCTCGCTGGTGTCCGGTGGTCTGCCCTCCGGGCTGAGCCTCACCAGTTCGGGCGACATTTCCGGTATCCCGCTGGCGGGAGGCACGTTCGCGTTCACCGTGCGCGTCACCGATGCCAACGGATTCACCGGTGACCAGGCGTTCTCGCTGTTCGTCGAAACTCCGGTGGTCGTCATCACGCCGGACCTGCTGCCCGATGGCGCCGTCGGCTTCGCCTACTCGCAGTTCCTGTCGGCTGCCGGTGGCATCGCGCCATACACCTTCACGGTAGCCGCCGGCGCGTTGCCGGGCGGGTTGACCCTGGCCAGCGATGGCACGTTCTCCGGCACGCCGACCGCATCGGGCACGTTCAACTTCACGATCCGTGCGACCGACCTCAACGGCTTCTACGGTGAGCAGGCGTACGCCTTGACCATCGCGCCGCCGCCGACAATCACCATCACGCCAGCCGCGCTGGTCGATGGCGTCGTCGGTTCCGGCTACTCCCAGACCCTGACCGCCACGGGCGGCACCTCGCCGTACACCTTTGCGGTGACGTCCGGGGCGCTGCCGCCGGGCATCAGCCTGGCCACGACGGGCAGTCTGGCCGGGACGCCAACGGCCACGGGCGGTTTCAGTTTCCAGGTCACCGCGACCGACGGCCTCGGCTTCACCGGCACCCACAGTTTCACCCTCACCATCGCGGACGCACTGCCGGTGGCGGTCGATGATGCCGCCTCCACGGATGCCGGCACGCCGGTAACCATTGCGGTGACCGCCAACGATTCCGGCACGATCGGCTCGATCGCACTGGCCTCCACGCCGGCGCATGGCACGGCCGTGGTGGCCGGGCTGGAAGTCCAGTACACGCCGGCCAGCGGCTTCGCCGGGAGCGACAGCTTCACCTACACCGCGACCGGCCCGGGCGGTACGTCCAACGTCGCGACCGTGTCGGTCGAGGTCATCCCGCTGCCGGTGCCCACGGGCGTGCCGCAGACCGTGACCACGCTGGCCGGCCAGCCGGTCTCCTTCGACGCGGCCACGGGCGCCACGGGCGCGCCGTTCACCGGCGTCACCCTGGTGACTACGCCGCCGCAGGGCGTGGTGGAAGTGGCCGGGACGACGATCACCTACACGCCCGCGGCAGATGCGTCGGGCAGCGTGACCATCGCCTATACGCTCAACAACGCGTTCGGGCCGTCCGCGCCGATCACGTCGACGGTGATCATCAACCCGCTGCCCATCGCCGTCGCCCACAACGCGACGACGCTGGCCGGAATCGCGGTGGACGTGAACCTGACCGAAGGCGCCAGCGGCGGACCGTTCACCGCGGCCGACGTGGTCACGATCATCCCGGCCGCGGCCGGCACGACCGTGGTCACCGCCGCGGGTGCTGCCGACGCTCGCCAATACGTGCTGACGTTCACCCCGAGTGCGGGCTTTGTCGGAACGGCCCAGGTCAGCTACACGCTGGGCAACGCGTTCGCGACGTCCTCCCCGGCGGTGGTGACCATCGATGTCACGGCCCGCCCCGACCCGACGCAGGACGCCGAGGTCCAGGGCCTGCTGGTGGCGCAGAGCGCGGCTGCCAAGCGGTTCGCGCATGGCCAGATCGACAACTTCCAGTCGCGCATGGAACGCCTGCACGACGCGGGTGCGGGGCAGGGCTTCGACAACGGCCTGACCGTGGCGATCACGCGGCGCTGCCACGACGGCCGCGCGGAGC
This sequence comes from Lysobacter solisilvae, assembly GCF_016613535.2. Lineage (NCBI taxonomy): Bacteria > Pseudomonadati > Pseudomonadota > Gammaproteobacteria > Lysobacterales > Lysobacteraceae > Agrilutibacter > Agrilutibacter solisilvae. Next base: position 3,426,403 of record NZ_CP071518.1, on the reverse strand, counting down.
GGCCGGGCGAGCGCTGCGCCGACGAGCCGCTCGGCTCGCCGGTCAGCAGCGCGGCTTCGCCGGCCGGTGAGACACCGTCCGGCCCAGGCAGCCAGGCGCCGGTTGGCATCTGGACGGCCGGTGCCATGGCCTTTGGCGATTACGACCTGCGCGGCCCGGGCAATGGCTTCGAATTCGAGACCAGCGCCGTCAGCCTGGGCGTCGACTATCGCTTCAGTCCGGGACTGGTCCTGGGCGGGGGCGTGGGTTACGGCCGCGACGTCACGGACGTGGGCGACAACGGCACCCGCAGCGAGGCGTCGGCCCGCAGCCTGGCGCTGTACGGCAGCCACCAGCCGGCGGACAACTTCTTCGTCGATCTGCTGCTGGGTTACCAGAGCCTGTCCTACGACTCGCGGCGCCACGTCACCGCGACCGGCGGCATGGTCACCGGTGACCGCGATGGCGACCAGTGGTTCGGATCGCTGTCGACCACCTATGAGAAGCGCGAGGAGTCCTACACGCTGGCGCCGTACCTGCGGCTGGACGTGGCGCGCGGCGAGCTGGATGCCTTCACCGAGCAGGGCGATCCGGTCTACGCGCTGCACTACAGCCAGCAGGACGTGGACAGCACGACCGGCAACCTGGGCCTGCGCGTGGAGTTCCGCCGCCGCACGGGCTGGGGCCTGTTCTCGCCCCTGCTGCGGTTGGAGTACCAGCACGACTTCGAGGATCCGGGCGTGGCCACGCTGACCTATGCCGACCTGCTGGGCGGGCCCTTCTACCGCACCCGCCTGACCGAGCTGGACAGCAGCCGCTTCCTGCTGGGCGTCGGTGCGATCCTGCAGACCGAGCACGACTGGCTGTTCAAGGCCGAATACCGCGGCCTGTTCGGCAACGACGACCAGGACGAGCATTCGATCATGCTCAACGTCGAGAAGCAGTTCTGAGTGCGGCGCGGTCCGGCGCGCCGAGGCAACGCAGGCGGCTGCAGCCGCCTGTGGGGCCAGCGGAAACCGCCCGGACCGAGCGCTGAAACGCGAAAGCCGGCCCCAGGCCGGCTTTTTCGTGGGCGGCTCCAGCCGTCCAGATCCCACTGCCCGGAAACAGGAAAGCCGGCGCGAGGCCGGCTTTTTCCGTGTTCCGATTGGTCGGGGAGACAGGATTCGAACCTGCGACCTCTACGTCCCGAACGTAGCGCTCTACCAGACTGAGCTACACCCCGACAGCGGAGCCCGGCATTCTAGCGGGGCGGCCTGGCATGGGCAAGAGGATTTCGCGCGGTCCGCGAATGCGCGGGCCGCCGCCGCGCGCCCCAGTTAAACTGTGCGCTTCGCGCGCCTGCGCGGATTCCGGGCCGCCCGGAATCCCTCCCCCAGATCCGGAGCACCCGCTTGATCAAGCCACGCACCCCACCCGGGGTCATGGAGCTGCTGCCCCCTGACCAGATCGCCTTCCAGCGCATGCTGGACGTGATCCGACGCAATTACGAACGGTTTGGCTTCCTGCCGGTGGAAACCCCGGTCATGGAGTTGTCCGAGGTCCTGCTGACCAAGTCCGGTGGCGAGACCGAGCGGCAGGTCTATTTCGTCCAGTCCACCGGCGCGCTGGGCAAGGCCAGCGCCGAGGGCGGGGCAGGGGAGGGTTTGCCTGAACTGGCGCTGCGCTTCGACCTCACCGTGCCCCTGGCCCGCTATGTGGCCGAACACGAACACGAACTCGCCTTCCCATTCCGCCGTTACCAGATGCAGCGGGTGTATCGCGGCGAGAAGAACCAGGCTGGTCGCTATCGCGAGTTCTACCAGTGCGACATCGACGTGATAGGCAAGGATGCGCTGAGCGTGCGTTTCGACGCCGAGATCCCGGCGGTGATCCACGCCGTGTTCTCCGAGCTCGACATCGGCGCCTTCACCATCCAGCTCAACAACCGCAAGCTGATGCGCGGCTTCTTCGAGGCCCAGGGCGTGGCTGACGACGAGCTGCAGGCCCTGGTCCTGCGCGAGGTCGACAAACTCGACAAACGCGGCGAGGAGCACGTGCGCCAGACCCTGACCGGCGAGGGCTTCGGCCTGGCGGCCGACGCGGTCGACCGCATCATGCAGTTCGTGAAATTCCGTTCTGCCACGCACGCGCAGGCGCTGGAGGCCCTCGATGCACTGGCGCGGGACGGGGCGAACGACGCGCTCGCGCAGGGCGTCGCCGAACTTCGCGAAGTGCTGGACCTGGTGCGCGCGATGGGCGTGCCCGAGTCCGGCTACGCGCTCAACTTCTCGATCGCGCGCGGCCTGGACTACTACACCGGTACGGTCTACGAGACGACGCTGGATGCTTATCCGCAGCTGGGCTCGATCTGCTCGGGCGGTCGCTACGACAACCTGGCCAGCCAGTACACCAAGTCGAAGCTGCCCGGTGTGGGCATTTCAATCGGACTGACCCGCCTGTTCTTCCAGTTGCAGAAGGCGGGCCTCGTCCAGGCCGCCGGCAGCTCCGTCCAGGTGCTGGTGACGCAGATGGATGCCGCCCACCTGCCGCATTGCCTGGCCGTCGCTTCGGACCTGCGCCGGGCCGGGTTCAACACCGAAGCGGTGATGGAGCCCGGCAAGCTCGCCAAGCAGTTCAAGTACGCCAACCGCGCCGGCATCCGCTTCGTCGTGGTGCTGGGCGAGGATGAGATCGCAAAGGGGACGGTGACGGTGAAGGACATGCTGCGGGAAGACCAGTTCACCATCGCACGGGCCGAACTGGCGGGCGCGTTGCGGGTGGAGCTCGCCCAGGCCCAGGCGCAGAAGGACGCACGGGCATGAAGTCGATCACCCTGGATGGCCGCTCGCTGACGCGGGCGCAGCTGGTGGCCGTGGCGCACGGCGCCACGGTCGAACTCGCCGCGCACCAGTTGCCGGCGGTGCAGCGTGCGGCGGATTTCCTCGCCGAGCAGGCGCGCCGCGAGGAGCCGATCTACGGCGTGAATACCGGCTTCGGCAGCAACGCCGACAAGCTGCTGGGCGCGCACCGGCTGCGCGATCAGCTGCCCGGTGCGCAGCCGGCGCAGGACTCGCTGCCGGAGGAGCTGCAGCGCAACCTTATCGTCACCCACGCCGTGTGCGTGGGTGAACCGTTCGCGCAGGATGTCGTGCGCGCGATGCTGTGCATCCGGATCAACACCCTGATGCGCGGCCATTCGGGAATCCGCGTGGAAATCCTCCAGGCGCTGACCCGCATGCTCAACGCCGGCGTCGTACCGGTCGTGCCGCAGCTGGGCTCGGTCGGCGCCTCGGGCGATTTGGCGCCGCTGTCCCACCTGGCCATCGTCCTGCTCGGTGGAGGCGAGGCCTTCTACAAGGGCGAACGACTGCAGGGCGCGCAGGCGCTGGCACGCGCGGGACTGGCGCCGGTGACCCTTTCCTACAAGGAAGGCCTGGCGCTCAACAACGGCACCGCGCAGATGCTCGCCACCGGCGTGCTCGCCCTGGCGCAGCTGGAATCGCTCGTGGACACCGCCGACCTGGCTGCCGCCATGACGCTCGACGCGTTTGCCGGCCGGCTGGGCGCATTCGCCGAGGAAGTCCATGCCTTGCGCCCCCACCCGGGCCAGGTCCAGACCGCGGCCAACCTGCGGCAGCTGCTGCAGGGTTCCACGTTGTGCGACATCGCCTACCACCTGGTGCCGCGGTTCCGTTCGTGGCAGCCGGGCAGCTGGGAAGACGCGCAGTCGCAGGCGCTTCGGTTCGACATTGGTTGGGACTGGGTGCCTTTCAACCAGCGCCACGGCCGGGAGAAGTTCTACCAGCGCTTCCGTCCGTTCCGCGGGGGCAAGAAGCACCAGCCCCAGGACAGCTACTCGTTGCGCTGCGTCCCGCAGGTCCACGGTGCCGTGCGCGACGCCCTGGCGCAGGCTGCACGCGTCCTGGATATCGAACTCAATTCGCTGACCGACAATCCGATCGTGTTCCCGGATGCGCAGGCCGACCACGTCGAGCAGCAGGTCATCTCCGCCGGCCACTTTCACGGCATGCCGCTGGCGCTGGCGATGAGCTACGTGAAGGCTGCCATCCCGGTGCTGGCCAGCATTTCCGAAAGGCGCCTGAACAAGCTGGTCGACAGCGCCACCAACGATGGCCTGCCCGGGTTCCTGATCGGCAACGAAGACGGCACCGAGTCGGGTCACATGATCGTGCAGTACACCGCGGCGGCCATCGTCAACGATCTGGCCAGCCGCGCGATGCCCGCGTCGGTGTACTCGATCCCGACCAGCGCCAACGCCGAGGACCATGTGTCCATGGGCGCGAACGAGGCCCGCCACGTGCTGGCGATGGCTTCGGACCTGGGCAAGGTGCTGGCGCTGGAGCTGTACACCGCCGCCCAGGCGCTTGACCTGCGGCGCGACATGATCAACGCCGCGCGTGCCCTGGCGAAGCGAACCGATGCCGTCGGGCTGGCGGCGAAGATCAGCGGCGCGCCTCTGCCGGACAGCGACGAGCGCGAGGGATTCCTGGCCGAGGTCGAACGCCTGCGGGTGGAGCTGGCGGAAGCCGAGGCCTTCCATCCTGGCGAGTCCGTGGCACGTGCGCATGCGGCGATACGCCGGCGCGTGGCATTCCTGGACCGCGACCGCGCCCTCGATGGAGAGGTGGCGATCATGGTCGAGCTCGTTCGCGAGGGCGTGATCCTGGGCGCCTCGCTGGGCCTCCAGGACTAGGCGAACAGTCGAAGCGCCGCGGCGGCCCGCCGCGGCATTGGCTCAGGCCGCCAGCACCGCCGAGGTGCGGACGCAGTCGCGTCCGTCGGCCTTGGCGCGATAGAGCGCTTCGTCAGCCACCTGCAGTGCCGCCTCGACGCCGCCTCTCATCTGCGTGTCCACCGCGTGCACGCCGAAGCTGGCAGTGATCGCGATGCGCTGCCCCTGGACGAAGAAGGGTTCGTCACGCAGGTGCTGGCGCAGTTCCTCGGCGACCGTGGCAGCGGTGACCAGGTCCATGCCGGGCAGGGCGACGACGAATTCCTCGCCCCCGAAACGTGCCAGCAGGGCATTGTGCGGCCGCAGGGTCTGGCCGATCACGCGCGCCGCCCAGCGCAGGCACTCGTCACCGGCCAGATGGCCATGGCGGTCGTTGATCTGCTTGAAGTGGTCCAGGTCGATCATCAGCAGCGACAGCTGCCGGCCGCTGCGCGCCTGCGACAGCAGGCTCTCGAAACCCTCGCGGAAATAGGTGCGGTTGTGCAGTCCGGTCAGGCCGTCGCGCTGGCTGGACTCGCGCAGGCGCCCGTGCGCCTCGGCCAGTTGGCTCAGGGCATTGCTCAGTTCGGACGTGCGTTGATCGACCTTCTGTTCAAGCTGGTCGCGCGCCTCGCGCACGATTCGTTCATTCTCATTGCGCAGCGCCGCGTAGCGGTAGCCCAGGCCGATCGACAGCAGCAGCATCTCCAGCGCCGAGCCGATCTCCTTGCCGTACTCGGTGATGAACATCTTGGGCACCAGCCCGAAGGCGACCGCGGTGAACAGCGCGGTGCCCAGAAGGAAGGTGGCCCACGCCGCCAGGAAGATGATCGCCGGCTTGTAGCCGCGACGGACGATCATCGCGCCGGTGAAGGCGACCCAGGTGATGCTCAGGAACACCGATGCCGATGCGATCTGGGTGGAGATCCGGTAGGGCAGCTGCGTCGCCGCCACCGCCAGCAGCAGGTAGAAGGCGATGACGCCCAGGCTCACCCGGTCGGCCCAACGCCAGCGTTCGCGCAATCCCAGGAACGTGCGGGTGAACTGCTGCATGCCGATCTGCGCCAGGCAGATCGAAAGCGGCACGGATTTCTCCGCAAGCCAGGGCGAATTCGGCCACAGGTATTCGAAGCCCATGCCCCCCAGCGTGAACAGCACCAGGCCGAACGCGCCGATATGCAACAGGTACCAGAAGTAGCTGGCATCGCGCAGCGTCAGCCACAGCACCATGTTGTAGAAAAACAGCGCCAGCAGGATGCCGTAGTAGATCCCCATGCCCAGCTGCGCATCGCGCGCGTGTTCGGTGAAGGCCGTCGGGGTGTACAGCATCAGCGGCACCTGCATCGAGCTTTCGCTGCGCACGCGGACGAACACATCGACGGGTTGGTCGCGCGGCAGGTCGAGCCAGAAGTTTGGATGGCGGAACCGGATGCTGCGGCCCAGTTCGAAGGGCAGGGCATCCCCGCCGCGCCAGTGGAACGAACGGCCGTCGGCATGGTGAGCGTATACGTCGAGCTGGTCGCTCAGCGCGTACTCCTGCACGAGCAGCCAACGCAGCTGGTCGGTGGATCGGTTGAGGATGCGGACGTGGAACCAGAACGCGCCGTCCTGGAAGCCCAGCGCCGAATTGCCCTGCGGGAGGGGGACGAATTCTCCCTGCGCGAGCCGGTGCGCGATCGTGTCTAGCGATTGCGTGCCCGTGGTGTCCTGGTAGTAGCGCAGTTGGCTGGACAGGTCGACCCGGCTGATGCCGTCGCCCAGTTCGACCGTGGACTGGGCGTGCGCGGGCAATACCGCCAGCAGCAGGCAGGCGAGCCCGGCCATCCACCATGTTTTCCAGGTCCCCATTCCCAGTCCCGATCTCTCAAATGCCGCAGCGGAACGGCCAAATGGTGCAAGGCCGGAAGTGTACTTCACGGCTGCGGGCGGCTGGCCTTGCGGGGGGGGAATGGCCCGCGGCCCGTCGGCCGGGTTGACACCTGTTCCAGGCTCTTCAATAATGTATTAGCACGTTAATACATTGGATCAAGATGAAGCGCCGGCCCACCGACCCAGAAGAAGGCGAGGACAGCCTCGACGAGCTCGCTGCGGCGATGCTGCGACTGGGCAGCGTCGCGCAGTTGCGCGCTTTCCTGGAGGACCTGTGCACGCCGGCCGAGCTGGAGGCGATGAGCGATCGCTGGAAGGTCGTGCCCTTGCTGGAGCAGGGCGTGCCTTATCGCGAGATCCACGACCGGACGCTGGTCAGCGTGACCACCATCGGCCGCGTCGCCCGCACCGTGGAGCGCGGCGCCGGTGGCTATTCCGCCGCGCTCAAGCGCCGCGCGTCCCGCTGAGGCCCTGCCATGAGCCCTACCACCCCGGCCGCGCGCGACCGGCTTCGCATCGCCATCCAGAAATCCGGCCGGCTGGCTGAACCGGCACGTTCGCTGCTGGCTTCCTGCGGCCTGAGCTGGCGAGAGAGCCGCGACCGCCTGTTCTGCTACGGCGAAACGCTGCCTGTCGACCTGCTGCTGGTCCGCGACGACGACATCCCGGGCCTGATCGCCGAAGGTGTCTGCGATCTGGGCATCGTCGGCCGCAACGTGCTTGTCGAGCAGGACCTCGATGCCCAGGCCGCGGGCCGCGGCGCCCGACTGCGCGAATGGCGTCCACTTGGTTTCGGGGCGTGCCGGCTCGCCCTGGCCGTGCCTGAAGGTTGGGCGTGGCACGAGCCGTCCCAGCTGGCTGGCCGACGGATCGCCACCAGTTACCCGCAACTGCTCACCCGCTGGCTGGCGGACAACTGCGTTGAAGCGCGAGTGGTCGTGCTTTCGGGTTCGGTCGAGATCGCTCCGCGGCTGGGACAAGCCGATGCGGTCTGCGACCTCGTCTCCAGCGGAACGACCCTGGCGGCCAATCAGCTCAAGCCGGTGTTGACCTTGCTGGAGAGCGAAGCCGTGCTGGCCGGTCCCGCCGCGGATCTGGATGACGTGCGCGGAGAGCTGGCCCAGTTGCTGCTGCGGCGGCTGGACGGCGCCACCCGCATCCGCCACAGCAAGCTGCTGATGTTCCAGGCCACGCGTCAGCTGCTGCCGCAGTTGCTGCCCTTGCTGCCCGACGCCGACGCACCCACGGTGATGCAGGTCGATGGCGAGGATCGTCTTGCACTGCAGGCGCTGTGCCACGGTGCGCTCACCTGGCAACGGCTGGAAGACCTGCGCCGCGCTGGAGCGCGCGGACTGATGGTGTTGCCCGTCGAAGGGATGCTGGCATGAGGCAGGTCACCTGGAAGGCCCTGGGTGCGCGGGAACGCGCTGCCGTCCTGCGACGTCCCACCCAGGCCACCGCGCCGCAGGTCCGCGCCGCGGTGCAACGCATCGTGGCCCAGGTGCGGGCGGGCGGCGACGAGGCCCTGCTGGCGTTGTGCGAGCAGTTCGACGGCGTTCGCCCGCAGACGTTGCAGGTGGGCGAGGACGAATTCGCCGCCGCGTCGGCTGCCGTTCCGGCCGCTCTGCGCGAGGCCATCGACGCCGCCGCGCAGCGGATCGAAATCTTTCACGCTGCCGGCCTGGCCCAACCCTATTCGATCGCAACGGCTGATGGCGTGCGCTGCGAACGTGTGCATCGGCCCATCCGAGGCGTCGGCCTGTATGTGCCCGCGGGCTCCGCGCCGCTGCCATCCACCGCCCTCATGCTCGCCATCCCCGCGCGCCTGGCGGGTTGTCCCGACGTGGTGCTGTGCACGCCGCCCCGCCGCGATGGGACGGCCGACCCGGCGGTGCTGTTCGCCGCGCTACGTTGCGGGGTGCGCCGCGTCTTCAAGCTCGGTGGCGCGCAGGCGATCGCCGCGATGGCCTTCGGCACCGACAGCGTGCCCCGCTGCGACAAGTTGTTCGGCCCCGGCAACAGCTACGTCACCGAGGCCAAGCGCCAGGTGTCGATGAGCGACCCGTGCGCCGGCATCGACATGCCGGCCGGCCCATCGGAAGTGATGGTGATCGCAGACGCGGGCGCCAACCCCACCTTCGTGGCGGCCGACCTGCTGTCGCAGGCCGAGCACGGCGCCGACTCGCAGGTGGTGCTCATCTCCACCGATGCGTCGCTGATGGCCGCGGTGGCCACGCAGATCGAACTGCAGCTCGCGCGCCTGCCGCGGGAAGACATCGCCCGGCGCGCATTGGCTGCTTCCACGCTGATCCTGGTCGACACGCTGGACGAGGCTTTCGCAATCAGCAACGACTACGCTCCCGAGCATCTGATCCTGGCACTGCGGGAACCGCGCCACTGGTTGGAATCGGTGACCAGTGCCGGTTCGGTTTTCCTGGGCGACTGGGCCCCGGAGGCGTTGGGCGACTACTGCAGCGGCACCAACCATGTGCTGCCGACCGGCGGTGCCGCTCGCTGGTGCAGCGGCCTGAGCGTGGCGAGCTTCCAGACCGCAATCACCGTGCAGGAAGTGCGCCGGGAGGGCCTCGCCGCGATCGGTCCGTGCGCGGTGGAGCTGGCGCGCGCGGAAGGCCTGGATGCGCACCGAAGCGCCGTCGCGCTCCGCCTGGAGGCGTTGGAAGCATGAGCATCCTCTCCCTGCTGCGCGAGGACCTGCGCGACTTCGGTGGATACCGTTCCGCCCGTTCCGATGAGTGCGAAGGATCGATCTGGCTCAACGCCAACGAGTCCCCACAGCCAGGCACAGCCGAGGGCACGCAGGGGTTGCGGCGCTATCCCGATCCCCAGCCGCCTGGCCTGCGCTCGGCGCTGGCCCGCCTGTACGGATGTCGCGACGACCAGCTGCTGGCGGGCCGCGGCAGCGACGAGGCCATCGACCTGCTGCTTCGCGCGCTGTGTCCGCCGGGCGCGGGTTGCGCCGTGATCACCACGCCCACATTCGGCATGTACGCAGTCTGCGCGCGCCTGCACGGCACGCGCCTGGTCGACGTGCCGCTGGTCGACGGGCCCGGCGGGCACGCCTGCGATTTCGACACGGTTGCCGCGGTGGCCCAGCGAGAACAGGCACGGCTCGTTTTCCTGTGTTCTCCCGGCAACCCGGGTGGCAACCTGCTACCACTCCCCGCCATCGCCGCGCTCGCGCAGCGCCTTCGTGGCACCGGCGTGGTCGTGGTTGATGAGGCGTACATCGAGTTCGCCCAGTCCGACTCGGCGGTGGCTCTGCTCGATGCCCACCACAACATCGCCGTGCTTCGCACGTTGTCCAAGGCCCACGCATTGGCCGGGGCGCGGATCGGCTGCGTGGTTGCCGACGCCATGCTGATCGCCGCGCTGCGGCGTTGCCAGGCGCCATACCCGCTGCCTCAGCCCTGCGTCGAGATGGCCTTGGCTGCGCTGGAGTCATCCGCGCGCGCGGCAACGCGCGAACGCGTCGAACGGGCCGTGGAGGAACGCGACCGCCTGCAGGCCGCCTTCACGGCCCTGACTGGCATTCGCCGGGTTTACCGCTCCCGTGCGAATTTCCTGCTGGTCCGCTTCGAACAGGCGCAAGACGCTTACGAACGGCTGCTGGCTGCCGGCATCGTGGTTCGCGACATGCGCTCGGTGCCCGGCCTGGGCGACGCCCTGCGCATCAGTATCGGCACGCCGGACCAGAACGACGCCGTGCTGGCGGCGCTTGGCGCATCGGCGGGCCTGGCCCGGGTCGCGCCCCCGCAAGCCGACCCGCGCGATCGGGTGCTCGCGTGACCGCCATCGTTTTCGTCGACCGCGACGGTACCCTCATCGAGGAACCCGCCGACTTCCAGATCGACCGCCTCGACAAGCTCCGTTTCGTGCCCGACGTCATCCCCGCATTGCTGCGCCTGCGTGATGCCGGTTTCGAGTTCGTGATGGTGACGAACCAGGACGGCATGGGCACCCCGGCCTTTCCGCGCGAGGAATTCGAAGCCCCGCAGGCGCTGATGCTGCAGGTGTTCGAAAGCCAGGGCATCGTATTTCGCGAAATCCTGATCGACACCAGCCTGCCGGCCGACGCGTCGCCCACGCGCAAGCCGGCAATCGGCCTGGTGCAGCACTACCTTCGCGACCGCCGTATCGACCTCCACCGCAGCGCGATGGTCGGCGACCGCCCGACCGACATGCAGTTCGCCGAAAATCTGGGGGTGCGCGGGTTCCAGCTGTGCACGCCGCAGTTCGGTGGCACGTGGAACTGGCTGTCGATCGCCCATGAGTTGTGCGATGCGCCGCGCACGGCGACGGTCGAGCGCGCCACCCTGGAGACCCGCGTGCGGGTCTGCGTGGACTTGGACAGCGCCGCGCCGCCGAAGGTGCGGACGGGCCTGGGGTTCTTCGACCACATGCTGGAACAACTGGGAAAGCACGGCGGCTTCGCCCTGGAGCTGACCTGTGCGGGCGACCTGCACATCGACGAGCACCACACCGTCGAGGACAGCGCGCTGGCCCTGGGGCAGGCCCTGCGCAAGGCCCTGGGCGACAAGCGCGGCATCGGGCGTTACGGCTTCTCGCTGCCCATGGACGAGTCGCTCGCCAGCGCCACCGTCGATTTCTCCGGGCGCCCGTGCTTCGTGTTCGAGGGGCGGTTCCGCCGTGAGAAGGTCGGCGATCTGCCGACCGAGCTGGTGCCGCATTTCTTCCGTTCGCTGTGCGAGTCGGCCGGAATCAACCTGCACCTGAGCGTGACCGGCGCCAACGATCACCACCAGATCGAGGCTTGCTTCAAGGCACTGGGCCGCGCGCTGCGCGCGGCCATGGCCCGCGCGGACACACAGCTGCCCAGCACCAAGGGCGTCCTGCAGATGGAAGACAGCTGATGGACGTGGTGCTGATCGACGCCGGCGGCGCCAACCTCGGGTCGGTGCGTTACGCGCTGGAGCGCCTGGGTGCGCAGGTGACCTGCAGTGGCGACGCTGAGCGCATCGCGGCGGCCGACCGCGTAATCCTGCCGGGTGTCGGTGCTGCCGACGTGGGCATGTCCCGGTTGCGCGAGCTGGGCCTGGTCGAGGCGGTACGGGCCCTCGAGCAACCCCTGCTGGGGATCTGCCTGGGCATGCAGCTATTGTTCGATTCGTCGGAGGAGGGCGATGTCGCCTGCCTGGGCCGTATCGCCGGCCGGGTCCGCCGACTTGGCGCGCAGCCGGGCGTGCGCGTTCCCCACATGGGCTGGAACACGCTGCACCCATGCCGCGACGATCCATTGCTCGGCGGCATCGGTGCCGGCGAGCAGGCCTATTTCGTCCACAGCTACGCGGCGCCCGTCACGGCCGACACAGTGGCCACAAGCGCGCACGGCGAGCCGTTTGCGGCTGTGGTGCGGCATGGCCGCTGCTGGGGTGCGCAGTTCCATCCGGAGCGCTCGGCGTCAACCGGCGCCAGGCTGCTGGCGAACTTCCTCAAGGACCTGTACTGAGTGGACGCCATCACCCGGCCCGACCGCGGCCTGCACGGGACGTCATCGCAAGGATTCGCGGTGTATCCGGCCATCGATGTACGCAACGGCCGCGTCGTCCGACTGCGGCAGGGCGACTACGACTGCGAGACGCGCTACGACGAGGCGCCCCTGGAGCTCGCCCGGCGACATGCGCGGGCGGGCGCCCGCTGGCTGCACCTGGTCGACCTGGATGCGGCGCGTCAAGGCGGATACACCTTGGGTTCGTTGCTGCGTGAGATCCGCCGACAAACCTCGCTGCAGGTGCAGACAGGCGGTGGCGTTCGCAGCCAGGCCGACATCGACGCGCTGCTGCAGGCCGGAGCCGAGCGGGTGGTCATCGGTTCGCTCGCGGTTCGCGAGCCCGACCGGGTCCTGGGCTGGTTGACGCGGTATGGCGCCCATCGGATCACGGTAGCGCTCGATGCACGGCGTTGCGCGGACGGCGAATGGCGCCTGCCGACCGCGGGGTGGACGGAGCAGGGCGCGCAACTGCTCGAGGACGTGCTCGACCGGTTCGCCGACGGCGGGCTGCGGCACCTGCTGTGCACGGACATAGAGCGGGACGGCATGCTGTCGGGGCCCAATCTCGACCTGTACCGGCGCATCCGCGCGTGCGCACCGCACCTGGAGCTGCAGGCCTCCGGCGGCGTTCGCGATCTGGCCGACATCGCCGCCGCGCGCGGAGCTGGGTGCGCCGGCGCAGTGCTGGGCAAGGCTCTACTGGACGCACGCTTCGACCTCGTCGACGCACTCGCCCTTGAGGTTGCACCCGTGGGCCGCCCGTGCTGAGCCGCCGCATCATTCCCTGCCTGGACGTGCGCGAGGGTCGCGTCGTGAAGGGGGTGCGCTTCCGCGACCATATCGACGTGGGCGACGTGGTGGAACGCGCGCTGGCATACCGCGATGCGGGCGCCGACGAACTGGTCTTCTACGACATCACCGCCAGCCCAGAAGCACGTAGCGTGGATCTGGCCTGGGTCGAACGGGTGGCGCGTGTGCTCGACATCCCGTTCTGCGTGGCGGGCGGCATCCGCAGCGTCGAGGATGCCCGCGCTGTTCTGCATGCCGGCGCCGACAAGGTATCCGTCAATTCGCCCGCGCTGGAGCGGCCGGCGTTGATCTCCGAACTCGCCCGCGCGTTCGGCGTGCAGTGCGTGGTGGTGGGGATCGACAGCCTGCGCGATGCCGACGGGGAGTGGCGGGTGCGGCAGTACACCGGCGATCCCACGCGCACCCAGGCCCTGGCCTGGCGCACGCTGGATTGGGTGGAACGCGTCCAGGCGCTGGGCGCCGGGGAGATCGTGCTCAATTGCATGGGCAGCGATGGCGTGCGCGAGGGCTACGATCTGACGCAGCTGCGAGCCGTCCGCAAAGTGTGTGCGGTGCCGCTGGTGGCCTCCGGTGGAGCCGGAACGTTCGAACACTTCCTGCAGGTATTCCTGCCAGCTGCGGCCGATGGTTCCGACCGCGGGGGAGCCGACGTCGATGGCGCGCTCGCGGCCAGCGTGTTTCATTCCGGCGCGTTGAGGATCCCTGAGTTGAAAGCCTTCCTGCATGTGCGGGGCGTCCCGATGCGCGTCGCCCCGGGTCTGGCGGATCAGGCCGCAAGCTTGGAGATCGACGATGTCGCCTGACCTGCTCGCACCGTTCCAGTCCGCGCTGGCCGTTGCGGACATCGATGACCTGGCCTGGGACAAACAGGCCGGCCTGCTGCCCGCGATCGTGCAGGACGCCGGCACGTTGCGTGTCCTGATGCTCGGCTACATGGACCGCCAGGCTTTGCGGGTGACGCTCGAGCAGGGTCAGGTCACGTTCTACAGCCGCAGCCGCCAACGGCTGTGGACCAAGGGCGAGACGTCCGGCCACACACTCCAGATCGTGGACCTTCGCACCGATTGCGACAGGGACACGCTGCTGGTCCTGGCGCGACCGGTCGGACCGACCTGCCACCTGGGGCGCGTCAGTTGCTTCGACGCCGCACCCGGAAATTTCCTTGCCGAGCTTGATGCGCTGGTCGCTGCGCGAGGTCGCGACCGGCCCGCGGGCAGCTACACGACCCGGCTGTTCGATGCCGGCGTGCGCGCCATTGCGCAGAAGGTGGGCGAGGAAGGCGTGGAGACCGCGCTGGCCGCGGTCGCGCAGGACGCTGAGGCCCTCACTGGCGAGGCGGCCGACCTGCTTTATCACGTCCTGGTCCTGCTGCAGGCCCGGGGCCTGGCCCTGGACGACGTCGTTCACACGCTGCGCAGGCGCCACGCCGGTTGAGCGCTACGGTAGGCGGGGCTGCAATAATCGGCACGTCCCGCTCACCGGAGCCTGCATGCCGATGCCATCGCCGAACTCCACGCGTCCACGTCCGTTGCGAAATGCCTGCGCGTCCATCCTGATCACGGCACTCGGGTGGTGCGCCCCCGCTGCGGCGATGCCCCCGCCTTGCTACGGCGGACTGGTATACGCCGATGCCAATGGCAACGGCCAGCCCGATGCCGGAGAGGCGCCCTTGCCGGGCATGCGCGTCTCCGATGGGGTCGAGATCGTGATCACCGACGCACAGGGCCGGTACGTGCTGTCGAACCCGGAAGGCCGCAGCACCTTCGTGATCAAGCCTGCGGGATACGACGTGCCGCGCCGCACCGACGGCACCCCGGACCATTGGCACAACGTGCAGCTGCAGCCGGGGCCGGCGCTCAGGTACGGCGGGATTCCCGAACGATTTCCCGCGTGCCACGACTTCGGCCTGGTGCCGCGGCCGGCGCGCGAGGCACTGCGTGTATGGGTGTTCACCGACCCGCAGCCCAAGTCGCGCGTGGACGTGGACTACTACGACCGCGACATCGTCCAGGGACGTCGTCGACCGCCAGGCCCGTGATGGACGCGCGGACCTGGGGCTGAGCCTGGGTGACATCGTCAACGACGACCTGTCGCTCTATCCGGCGCTCACCGCCGCCACCGTGCGCACGCAGGTCCCATGGCTCCACGTCGCGGGCAACCACGACCTGGATTTCGACGCGGCCCGGGACGCGGACTCGCTGCGCACTTTCCGTCACCACTTCGGCCCGGATACCTTCGCGTGGGAAGAGGAACAGGCGAGCTTTGTCCTGCTGGACGACGTGGTCTATCAGCCGGGCAGCACCCCCGCGTACATCGGCGGGCTGCGCGATGACCAGTTCGCCTTCCTCCAGGCCTATCTGCCGACCGTGCCGCGCGACCGGCTGCTGGTGATCGGCGTCCACATCCCGTTCTTCGACGCGGCGCCCGGACGCGAGACCTTCCGCCATGCCGACCGCGATCGCCTGTTCGCACTGCTGCGCGATTTTCCGCATGTGCTGCTGCTCAGCGGCCACAGCCACGCGCAGCGCCATGTGTTCCACGGTCCTGACAGCGGCTGGCACGGTGCGACGCCCCTGCATGAGTACAACGTCGGCGCAGCCTGCGGTGCCTTCTGGTCCGGTGTGGCCGACGCCGCCGGCATCCCCGATACGACGATGAGCGATGGCACACCCAACGGCTATGCGCGCCTGCAGGTTGGCGGGGCCGGACAGTACACGCTGGACTGGTTCGTGGCCCGGGCGGCGGACGATGAGGGGATGGCGCTGCACGCCCCCCGCGTGCTGCGCCGCGGCGCATGGCCGGGCCAAGCCGTGTACGCGAACGTCTACATGGCCCGGGACGATGCTCAGGTCGAGTACCGCATCGACGAGGGCGCGTGGAAGGCGATGTCGCGCGCCGTGCAGGCGGACCCGCGGGTAACGGCCCAGAACATGTTGGATGATGCCGCGCCGAAGCTGCGCGCGTTCGATCGCGCGCCTGAGGCGACCGCGTCACAGCATCTATGGCGCGCGACGCTGCCGACCGACCTGGCTGCGGGTGAACACCGGGTGGACGTGCGCGCCTCCGGAATCAACGCGCGGCGGCCGGCGGAGCACGCGTCCTGGACGTACCGGCTCGATTCAGTGCCCTGAAGTCCCAGGCGGGGCGGATGTCGCACGTCTCCCGCTGAACGCGCAACGCGAGGCGTCAGTGCAGGCCCGGCCGGGCGGGGCCGTCAAATGTGCTCGCGTCGGTGGCGGATCGCACCGGCCTGGTGCAATCAGGCCGGATCGTCAGGCGACGTCCAGGTCCGCGAAGGACTCGACGCGACTGTGCCCGTTGGCGGCGGCAGTGTTGCGCGGACGCGGATAGTCCTGGCGCCGGTCGACCAGCACGGTCTGCAGGCCGGCCTCGCGCGCTGCGTCGAGTTCCTCCACCACGTCGGAGAGGAACAGGATGTTCTCCGGAGGCTGGCCGATCGCGCCGGCGATATGCCGGTAACTCGCCGCCTCGCGCTTGCCGCCCACCTCGGTATCGAACCAGCCCGAGAACAGCGGAATCAGGTCGCCCGCGTCGCTGTGGCCGAAGAACAACCGCTGGGCCGGCACGCTGCCGGAGGAATACACGTACAGCGGCAATCCGGCGTCCTTCCAGGCGCGCAGTGCAGGGGCGGCGTCGGGATAGATGTGCGCGGTGAAGTCTGCGTTGCGGTAACCGTCCGCCCAGATCATGCCCTGCAGCGCCTTCAGGGCCGTGTGCTTGCGGTCCTCGTCGATCCAGCCCTGCAGGACCTCCACGACCATGCGGTCGTCGCACATCCCGCCGTTTTCCGCGGCCACCACGTCAAGCCAGCGCCGAACTTCCGGCTCGTTGGCATGGGCGGCCACGAAGCCCGGGAGCGCGCGGCGCGCGTAGGGAAACAACTCGTCCTTGACGAAGGAAATGCTGCTGGTCGTGCCCTCGATGTCGGTCAGGATGGCGGTGATCGGCGCGGGCGTGGTGGCCATGTGGGAAGTATTTCCTGCGATCAGCCGGCGGCGCCGGGTTCGTAACGTGGGAACATCTGCGCAATGTCGGTGCCGGTGAAGTAGCCCACCCAGCCATCGGGTTCGGTGAAGAAGCGGATGGCGACGAAGCTGGGTTCCGGGCCCATGTCGAACCAGTGGAGCGTGCTGTCGGGCACCGACACCAGGTCGCCCTGTTCGCACTTGAGTTCGTACACCTTGCCCTCGACGTGCAGCGTGAACAGGCCCGAGCCGGCGACGAAGAAACGCACCTCGTCTTCCTTGTGGTAGTGCTCGTCCAGGAACTTGGCGCGCATCGTCTCGCGCTCCGGATGGTCCGGCGCGATGCTGACCACGTCCACGGTCTTGAAGCCGCGCGCCTGGCTGATCCGGTCGATGTCGGCGCGGTAGGCCTCCATGATGTGCTCGGGCGTGTCGCCCGGCACGATCGGCTTGCTCGCGGTCCATTGCTCGAAGCCCACACCGATCCGCTCGAGTTCCTGCGCCATGCGCGAGTGCTCGCTCGTGCTGAGCAGCACGTCGCTGGGGTTGTCTTCGGAGAAAATTCTGAGGCGGCTCATGACGGGACTTCCATTGGCGACGCGGGGGCAGCGGATCAGAGGCGGATCACGCGCCCATTGGGTACGGAGCGGCGCAGCTACGCTGCCCGCTCAGTTCTGGGGCAGCTTGGCGTGCGGAATCAGCTTGCGCAGTTCCAGCTCGCAGGCGAGCAGGAACTCGAAGGCCTCCAGGTGGCGGCGTGCCTGCGCCATGTCCGCGCCCCAGGCGTACAGGCCGTGACCGTCGATCAGGTAACCCCACATCGGCTGGCGGTCGAGCAGGGCGTCGACCTGCGCGGCGAGTGTCCGCATGTCCTGGGTATTGGCAAAGACCGGCACGTCGAGCTCGACATCGTGCGTCGTGGTGCCGACGAAGGCCTTCAGTAGTTCGTAACCTTCCAGATGCACGTGGCCCATGCCGGCAAACAGGCGCGAGGCCACGGTCTGCACCAGGGAGTGCGTGTGCAACACGCAGCCGATATCGGGGTACCGCTTGTACAACTGGGTGTGGAGCAGGGTTTCGGCGGAGGACTTCTGGTCGGTGCCCACCGGCGCGCCCTCCAGGTCGACCACCATGATGTCGCCTTCGGTCAGCTTGCCCTTGTCGCGGCCGGAGACGGTGATGGCCACGTGCCCGGCGTCGATCCGGGTCGAGAAATTGCTGCTGGTGGCCGGCGTCCAGCCGCGCTCGGCCAGCTCGCGGGTGTTGACGATGATCTCGCCGGCGCAGTGGGCCAGGCGGTTGGGGTCGTAGGGGGGCGCGCTCATGGCGGCAGTTTAGCCAAACGGGGCCGTGGTGGAGAGTGAAGCGGGGCGGTTGGACACCCAAACGCAGAACGGCGCGGTTGCCCGCGCCGTTCCGGTTCCAGCGTTTGGCCAGGTCAGGCGCCGGGGGCGTCTTCCTTGTAGGCCGGCAGGTCGTGCGGGGCGTTGCTCGTCACGCCCTTGTGCAGCATCGAGTTATGCATGCCGTAGAGGAAGTACAGGATGATGGCCGCGATTGCATACCAGCCGAAGAAGATCAGCACGCGCGTCTCGACGGTGAAGATCAGGGCGAAGCAGGCCACGATGCCCAGCGCCGGAAGCACCGGGTACATCGGTACGCGGAAGCCACGCGGCAGGTCCGGGTGGGTGCGGCGAAGCCAGATGACCGCCAGGCAGACGATGCCGAACGCGGCCAGGGTGCCGACCGAGGTCATGTCGCCGAGGGTGTTGATATCGAAGAACGCGCCGGCGCTCGCGGTGATCAGGCCGACCAGCAGCGTGTTGACCCAAGGGGTCTTGAACTTCGGATGGATCGTGGCGAACACCTTCGGCAGCAGGCCGTCGCGGGCCATCGTGTAGAAGATGCGGGTCTGGCCGTACATCAGCACCAGGATGACCGAGGTCAGGCCGACAATCGCGCCGATCTTGATCGTCTTGGCGAACCAGCCCCACTGCGGACCGAGCGCGTCCACGGCCACTGCGACCGGGTCGGGCACGTTCAGCGACTTGTAGTTGACGATCAGGGTCATCACGATCGAGACCAGGATGTACAGGATCGTGCAGACCAGCAGCGAGCCAATGATGCCGAAGGGCAGGTCGCGCTTGGGGTTCTTTGCTTCCTGGCCGGCAGTCGACACGGCCTCGAAGCCGATGTAGGCGAAGAACACGATCGAAGCCGCGCGCAGGATGCCGCTCCAGCCGAACTCGCCCTTCTCGCCGGTCGGTTCCGGGATGAACGGCTTCCAGTTGGCGGAAAGGGTGTCGAAGTGCTGGATGCAGTACCAGCCGACGATCAGGATGAAGGCGATGATCACGGCCATCTTGATGGCCACGATCACGTTGTTGACCTTCGCGCTTTCCGACACACCGATCACCAGCAGAGCGGTGAGCGCCATGCAGATCAGGAACGCCGGAAGATTGAAGATCGTGGTGACCGGGTTGCCGGCCGCGTCGAGAACGGCCTTGCCGTCTCGCATCAGGGCGTGGCCGGCCGGTCCGGTCAGTTCGAGGGGAACCTGGATGCCCCAGTCGCCAAGCAGGCTCACGACGTAGCCGGACCAACCTACCGCGACGACGGAGGCGGCGAGGCCGTATTCGAGCAGCAGCAGCGCGCCCATGATCCAGGCGGCGAACTCGCCGATGGTGGTGTAGCTGTAGGTGTAGGCCGAGCCGGACACCGGCAGCGACGAGGACAATTCCGCGTAGCACAGGCCGGCGAGGGCACACACGACGCCGGCGATCAGGAACGACAGCAGGACGGCGGGGCCTGCATGCAGCGCGGCCGCGTTGCCGGTCCGCACGAAGATGCCCGCGCCGATGATGCAGCCGATGCCGAGAAAGACGAGGTTCCAGGGACCCAGCGTCCGCTTGAGTTGGCTGGTTTCGGTTTCATGCTGCACCTGTGCCACGCTCTTGCGTGCCAACATGCGTGCGACCAGCCCTCGATTTGCGGTACTTGCCATGCATCCTCGCTCTGTGTTGTGCCTGCCCCGGCCGGGCGCCGGAAACGGCGGTCCCGCGTCGAGCCTGCGTTAAGATCTCGTGACCTTAGCTGGCCGGCCGGCGGCATACAAGTCGCCCAGGCGCGTGGATCGCCGGCGAGGGATCCCAAGCCACCCTCAGTGCCAGTGCGGGACAGCACGATCGCCGGAATGCCAACTTCTTCATCCTCCCCCGAAGACTCGAACTCCATGATTGGTGCATTGCAGCAGTACGCCGCCGTCTGGCAGGACGAGCGTTCCGTGGCCGATCAGTTTCTTGCTTTGCTTGGAGACCCGGGCGATCCCTTCGTCCGTGAGCGGGTGGCCGGGCATTTGACCGCCTCGTCGTGGCTGGTAGACGCTTCGGGTAAGCGCGTCCTGCTCACCCACCACCGCAAGCTTGACCGCTGGCTGCAACTGGGAGGCCATGCCGACGGTGACCGTGACCTGGCGCGCGTCGCGCTGCGTGAGGCGGAGGAGGAATCGGGCCTGCAGGGCCTGTGCGTGGAGGACCGCGTCTTCGACCTAGACCGGCACTGGATCCCCGAGCGCGGCGACGTGGCCGGCCACTGGCACTACGACGTGCGCTATGTCGTGCACGCCGGTGACGATGAACGGTTCGTGGTCAGTGAGGAGTCGCACGACCTGGCGTGGCGCGACATCGACGCGATTGCTGAAGACGACGCGGCGGACCCATCGCTGCGGCGGATGGCGCGCAAATGGCTACAGCGTCGCGCGGCGGAGCCATCGGACGTCTGATCGCTTTGCAAGGTGCGGCGGCCGCCGCGCGCATGGTCGTTCGGGCCGCTCGACTATGGTCCGGCTTCGATATTCCGCTCGTAGGTCGCGAGCACGCGCATCGCGTCCGCATTGTCCCGGTGCAGTTCCAGCAGTGCCTCGAGCCGACGGTCCGTCCCCGCGCACAGACGGCGTACGGCGTCGACAAGCTGCTGTCGGCGCTCGCGATCGTCGGCGGTATTTCCCTCGGGCGAGGGCTCGCCGCGGAAGTGGTCACAGCCGTCGCGGTCGTCCACGAATGCGCGCACGTCGGCGGGAAGTGCGCACCACGTCGGCCGCACGACCGGCCCGACAGGCGGGTCGCAGGCTGCAGCCACGGGCGAGGCGGCCGGGGGCGGGGCCGAAGACACCGTGGCCGGCGAACTCGCACAACCCGACGCAAGCAACGCCAGCACGGCCGCCAGGATCGCCCCGCGCCACCTGCGCGGAGTCGGCACGCGCGTGCGGGCGCCGTGCCGGGCAGCGACCGCGTGCACGCTTCGCATCGTCGTCAGTCCGCGCGGCCGGCGAACTCGCCGGTGGCCGTGTTGACCAGCACCTTCTCGCCGTTGCCGATGTACTCGGGGACCATGATCTCGATGCCGGTCGACAGCTTCGCCGGCTTCGGGCGCTTGGTCGCCGTGCCGCCCTTGAGTTCCGGCGGAGTTTCGACCACTTCGATCGCGACGTTCTGCGGCAGCTGCACGGCCACCGGCTGGTCATCGATGATCTGCACGTAGCAGCCGGTGAGATCGTCGACGATGTAGCCGGCCATGTCGCCCACCACGGCGGCGTCGAGCGTGTAGGGCGTGTAGTCCTCGTCGTCGAGGAACACGAAGGCCTCGCCGTCCTTGTACGAGAACGTGGCCTGGCGGCGGCTGAGCTCGACTTCCTTGAGCTCGTCTTCCGCGCCCATGCTCAGGTCCAGCTTCGTACCGCCGGGCACGCTGTACATGGTGAAACGGAACTTGACGTTGCCACCGCGGCCCTGCGGCGAGCTGCGCTCGATGTCGCGGATCTGGTAGACGCCGTTGTTGTGTTCGACGACGTTACCCTTCTTGATGTCGTAGGCTTTCATGATTGTTCGAGGGCAGGAAGAAATATTGGTGCGGGAATGGGAAGGGTGGTGGTGGGCGGGCCGGGGATGATCGCTCCAGGCAGGAAGGAATCGCGGATTGCCCCGCGAACTGTTCCCGCCTTGATTCCGGTCCGTGCCGGCGGCGTTACTTCGGCGCCAGCCGCGTCGCCCCGTCCAGGCGGATCGTTTCGCCGTTGAGGTACGTGTTGCCCAGGATATAGGCGACCAGATCGGCGAACTCCTCGGGCTTGCCCAGGCGTGACGGGAACGGGATCGAAGCGGCCAGCGACTGCTGCACCGACTCGGGCATGCCGTCGACCATCGGCGTCCAGAAGATTCCCGGGGCCACAGTCATCACGCGGATGCCGAAGCGCGAAAGTTCGCGCGCCATCGGCAAGGTCATGCCGACCACGCCACCTTTGGAAGCCGAATACGCGGCCTGGCCGATCTGGCCTTCGTAGGCAGCCACCGAAGCGGTGTTCACGATCACGCCACGCTCGCCATCGGCGCCGGCCTCATTGCCCTGCATCAGCTGGGCGGCCGCCTTGGCGATATTGAAGCTGCCCACCAGGTTCACCATCACCGTCGTCTGGAACTGCGACAACGCCATCGGGCCTTCCTTGCCCAGCACGCGGCCAGCGCCAAGGATGCCCGCGCAGTTGATCGCGGCATTCAGCCCGCCCAGGAACGCCTTGGCGGCGTCCATGCTGGCCACAACCCCCGCCTCGTTGGTGACATCGGTGCGGATGTAGCGGGCATTGGCCTCGCCCAGCGCCGCGACGGCGGCCGCGCCCTTGTCGTCATTGACATCGAACAGGGCGACTTTGCCACCGTGGGCGACCAGGTGCTGGGCCACGGCCAGGCCGAGGCCGGAAACGCCGCCGGTGATCACGGCGCGGACGGTGTTGAGCTGCATGGGGGAAGTCCTGCGGAATGAAAGGCGGGAGTTTAACCGCCCGACCCAGTCGAGGGCTGGGGGCCATGATGCCGGGCTTCCAGGGCGGTGAAGGTTCCAGGCGGGGAAGTCTGGGGGAGCTCCGACCGCAGGGAGGCCGCCGCAATCGCGAGCCTGGAGCCCCTCAAGCGTCCCGGGCCAAACCGATCCTCCTGCGGAGCCGCCCTACGTCTGGCCGGCCGGCTTCCCCAATCCGCGCGCCTCGGCGTCGAAGCTGCGCTCCCATTCCTGCTGCGTCGGCCGCGCGGGCGGCTGCAGGTCCAGCAGATAGAAGGTGTTGCACCCGCCATGGCCGGTGGCGCCCATGGGTTCGCGGATCTTCCGGAAGCCGGCGCGCTCGTAGAGGCGGATGGCGCTGTGCATGCCCGACAGCGTTTCCAGGTAGCAGCGTTTGAAGCCGAATCCGCGCGCGGCATCCAGGCAGCGCTTGAGCATCGCGCTGCCGGCGCCCTGGCCACGGACCGCCGGCATGAAATACATCTTGCGCAGTTCGCAGGTGTCCTCGTCGCCACCTTCCAGCCGGGCCACGCCACCGCCGCCCATCACCCGGCTGTCGAGCTCGACCACGAAATAGGCGCTGCGCGGTTGCGAATAGGCGCGGTGCATCCAGTCCACTTCCGGGTCATTGATCGCGAAGCCGTCCCCGCCCGCCCCGAATTCGGGCATCACGCTGCGGATGATGGCCGCCATCGCTGGCTCGTCGCGTGGTTCGATCGGGCGGATGCGCCAGGTGGGGGCCATCACGGGGTCTCCTCGGGAGGCAGGTAATGCGACTTGAGATCCTCTGGCGCGATACCCGGCGAGAACAGGAAGCCCTGGCCGATGGTCACGCCCATTTCCAGCAGGAAGCGACGTTGCAACTGGGTCTCGATGCCCTCGGCCACCAGGCTCAGGCCCAGGCTGCGCGCGATGCCGGTCACGGCCTGGCACACCGCCACGTCGGACTTGCGGTCCGGCACGCCCTGTACGAACAGTTGACTCAGCTTCAGGCCATGTATCGGCAGCCGCCGCAGGTAGTTGAGCGCGCTGTAACCTTCGCCGAAATCGTCGATGGTCAGCACCACGCCCATGTCGCGCAGCGTGGTGAAGGTGCGGACGGTGTCCGGCGCGTCCTCGATCAGCACCCGTTCGGTGAATTCCAGTTCCAGGCTGTCGCCGGAGAGGCCGGAGTCGTGCAGCGCCGCACGCACGTGTTCGGCCAGATCCTCGCCCAGGAACTGCCGGTAGGACACGTTGACCGCGATGCGGTCCAGGGGCAGGCCCTGGTCGCGCCAGCGGCGCATCTGCCGGCATGCCTGCCGCAGGACCCATCCGCCGATGCCAACGATGTCCCCCGTCGTCTCGGCGTGGCTGATGAAGTGGTCCGGACGCATTTGTCCCAGTGACCGGTTGTTCCAGCGGATCAGCGCTTCGGCGGCGACGACCTTCCCTGTGTCCAGGCGCACCAGCGGCTGATAGACCAGGTTGAACTCGTCGTTGCTCACCGCGCGGCGCAGGTGGGTCTCCAGTTGGAGGCGCTGCAGCTGCTGCTCGGCCAGTTCCGCGGTGAAGGCCTGCCAGTCGTTGCGGCCGCGGCGTTTGCTGTCGTACATCGCGACATCGGCGTTCTGGATCAGCTGGGGGGCACGGCGTCCATCGATGGGGGACTGCGCGATGCCGATGCTGGCGGTGATGCTGAATTCCTCGCCGTCCATCCGGAAACTCTCGGAGAACGCTTCCAGGATCGCGTCGGCCAGGCGTTCGGGCCGTGAGGGCTCGTCATCGGTGCCGCAGATCACCAGGAACTCATCGCCGCCAAAGCGGGCGATCAGCCCTTCGCTGCCCACGGCGCGCTGGATGCGGCGGGCCGCGGCGGAGAGCAGGCGGTCGCCCGCGGCGTGGCCGAGCACGTCGTTGACGATCTTGAAGCGGTCCAGATCGATGTAGAGCACGGCGGCACGCGCGAACGAGGCGTCCGACAGGCGGGTTTCCAGGTCTTCCAGGATTGCGTCGCGGTTGAGCAGCCCGGTCAGCGGATCGGTCCGCGCCTGCACGCGCAGGGTTTCCTCGGCCTGCTTGCGCTCGGTGATGTCCTGCAGCGTCCCGGTGATGTGCGCGCTGAGCGGGTCGCCGGTCTCGGCTTCGCCGATCACCCGCACCCAGAACAACCGCCCGCTCGCCTGCCATCCCTGCATTTCCAGGCTCAGGCCACGGCCGTGCTCGATCGCGTGATCGAGGGCGACGCGAAGGCGGCGCCGATCGGGCTCGCGCAGGCAGGCGAGCAGTTCCTCGATCGTCGTTGGCGCCGGATGCTGCCCGAGGATGCGCTGCGCCTCCCCGGTGAGATACAACGCGTTGCGGCCGGTGTCCCACTCCCAGCCGCCGATATGGGCGAGCGTCTGCGCGCGGTCGAACAGCGCGCTGTCGCGCTTGAGCGCGGTCACGTCGGAAAACATCGACAGCACCTGGCGGGGGCGGTCGTCGCCGGAGTCGAACTGCGGCACGGCGGTGACGGTCAACCACGTCAGCTTGCGCAGCTGCTTGTCGTAGAAGCCCAGCACGGTGCTGCCGACGGGCTGGCCGGTGTGCAGGGCGCGCAGTGCGGGGTACTCGTGTTCGGCCAGTTGGCGGCCGTGTTCGTCGACGATCAGCCAGCGCTCGCGCCCCAGTGCCTGGCTGACCGACTGGCCGGGCTGGATGTCGAACAGGCGGATCGCGGCTGCATTGGCGTGGATGATCCGGCCGTCGGCGTCGCGTACCAGGATGCCCTTGTCGATCGTCTCCATCAGCTCGCGATAGCGAAGCTCCGCGATGCGGCGGCCGCTGAGGTCGCGGGCGACGGCGACGATGCGGGTCTGGCCATCGTCGTCGAAACCGGCCGAATGCACCTCCACCGGGAAACGCCGGCCGTCGGCGCGCATGTTGGTGACTTCGACTACGTAGGTTTCGCCGCGGCTGAGCGTGTCCCAGACCGGACGCAGGTGGTCGCGTGGCAGGTCGGGGTTGAGGAATTCGATGGGCTTGCCGACGATTTCCTCGCGCGTGCGCTGGTAGGCGGTCATCCCGGCCTTGTTGACGTCGAGCACCGTGCCATTCCAGTCGATGATGCTGACCGGGTCGGGCACGGCATCGAAGACGGCGCGATAGCGGTTGCGTTCGGTGTCGGCGGTGGTGGCGGCGTCGCGCAGCACGTCGCAGGCCTGCTGCAGCAGCGGGCGCAGGTGGGGAGGCAGGGCAGGGTCGTCGAAGGCCTGCTCGAGCGCCGCCAGCGTGCCGGGGGCCGCCGGCACGGTGGCCGGGACATCGGACGAGCGGGGCGCCTTCCGGCTCATGTCGCCGAAAGTGCCTTGCCGACCTTGCTGCCGGTCTCCCGGCCCAGCAGCCCGGCGAGCCAGCGGCCGGTATCGGCGAGCGCGCCCAGGTCGATGCCCGTATCGATGCCCAGGCCGT
The DNA here is from genome assembly GCF_016613535.2 of Lysobacter solisilvae. Lineage (NCBI taxonomy): Bacteria > Pseudomonadati > Pseudomonadota > Gammaproteobacteria > Lysobacterales > Lysobacteraceae > Agrilutibacter > Agrilutibacter solisilvae. The sequence continues at coordinate 3,400,254 of NZ_CP071518.1, read as the reverse complement.
GCAGCATGTACACCACGTCCTCGCTGGCCACGTTGCCGCTGGCGCCACGGGCGTACGGACAGCCGCCGGCCCCGGACACCGCCGAATCGACCACGGACACGCCCTCTTCGAGGCAGGCCAGGATGTTGGACAGCGCCTGTCCGTAGGTGTCGTGGAAATGCACCGCCAACGCAGGCATGGGCACTTGGCCCGCGACGGCCCGCAGCATCGCGCGGGCCTTCCCGGGCGTACCGACGCCGATGGTGTCGCCCAGCGAGATTTCGTAACAGCCCATGTCGTGCAGCGCCGCGGCGACGCGCACCACGTCGGCGACCGGCACCTCGCCCTGGTAGGGGCAGCCCAGGACCGTGGACACGTAGCCCCGCACCTTCACGCCTTCGGCTCGCGCGCGTGACATGACGGGCGCGAAGCGCGCGAGCGACTCGTCGATTGAGGCATTGATGTTCTTCCGGTTGAAGGCCTCCGAAGCCGCGGTGAATACCGCCACTTCGCGCACGCCCACCGCAAGGGCGCGATCCAGCCCCTGCTCGTTCGGCACCAGGACCGGATAGGCCACACCGGGCCGCTTGGCGATGCCGGCGTAGACCTCCGCCGCGTCGGCCAGTTGCGGCACCCATTTCGGGCTCACGAAACTGGTGGCCTCGATGCTGCGCAGCCCGGTTGCCGACAGGCGGTCGACCAGCGAAATCTTGTCGGCGGTGGCGATGTGCGTCTTTTCGTTCTGCAACCCGTCCCGCGGGCCGACTTCGACGATGCGCACGTGCGCGGGCAGGGTCAAGGTCCGTCCTCCAGGAAATCCAATGCGACGCGACGGTTGCGCGCGCCCTTGTTCTCGATGCGGCCGACGCGGATCGCGCCGATCTCGCCGGTGCGCGCCACGTGCGTGCCGCCGCAGGGTTGCAGGTCGGTGCCTTCGATCTCGATCAGGCGCACGATCGGCGCGTCCAGCGGCGGGCTGACAGACATGGTACGGATCAGTTCGGGCTGCGCGCGCAGTTCGTCGCCGGAAATCGACCGCACATGCACGGGGCGGTCGGCCGCGATCATCGCCTGAAGGCGGGCGGTGAGCTCCGCCGGGTCCAGGCGCAGCGCGCCGGCGTCGAAGTCGAGGCGGCCGGAGCGGTCGGTCAGGTTGCCACCCGTCACGCCGGCGGGGACGGCCGCTGACAGCAGGTGCAGTGCGGTGTGCATGCGCATGTGCCGATGGCGACGGGGCCAGTCCAGTTCAAGCCCGACCGGTGTGCCGGGGACCAGCCAGGGGCCGCCGCTGGTCAGCGTGCTCACGATCTGGTGGGTTCCGCGGTCGCGGCGCGTATCGGTCACCTCGATCCGGCGGCCGTCCTCGAGCACGAGGTGTCCTATGTCGCCGGGCTGGCCGCCACCGGTCGGGTAGAAGATCGTTGCATCCAGGACCAGCCCGCGTTCGTCGTGGTGCAGCACCCGGGCCGCAGCCTGGCGCAGATAGGCGTCGTCGTTGAAGAGTTCGCGCTGCATCGCCACAGGCTACCAGCTATGCGCGCATCGCTGGCAGGCGCGACGCCGGCGGGGCGAGGGAACGGGATCGCGGCCCGGCGCGGGCGGATGGCGGCAGGGCGGCGAATCCTCTCCGCACGGTCCGTCAGCCTGGGGGGGCCAAGGTCACCAGCACGCCGTCGCCCTCGACGAAATCGCCCGCCGCGGCGCGCACTTCGGCGACGGTGCCGTCGCGGGGCGCCTTGAGGCTCAGTTCCATCTTCATCGCCTCGATCACCATCACCTCCTGGCCGGCGGTGACCGCATCGCCCGGTGCGGCCCGCACGACGACCACCCGCCCCGGCATCGGTGCGATGACGCGGTCGCTGTGGGCACTACTGCTCGCCTGTGCGGCTTCGAACATGGCGACCGGTTCGAGTGCGAGGCGCTGCTGGCCGTCGTGCACGACCACGTGGCGCCCGTGTTCGAGCACATTGAAACGTCGGCCGCGGCCATCGATGCGCAGGCTCAGCTCGTCGCGATCCAGGCGCGCGCCAGCCACCGCGTACGCACCGTCGGCCTGCTCGATCAGGTACTCGCCGCCGCTGCCGTGCGTGCGCAGCTCCAGTCGCTGGCCGCGATGCAGGAATGCCAGGCTGCGTTGCCCGCCGTGGCCCAGCCGCCAACCGTCCGCGATCGCCCAGGGCGAGGTCGGGTCGTTGGAGGCGCCGGCCTGCTCACGGGTGTCACGCTCCTGGACCAGCAGCCGCGTGACCGCAGCGGCGAGCATGAGGTCGGTTTCGGGTGTCGTGTCGACGCCGCCCGGCGGGGGCACGAATTCCTCGAGGTGGCGGTCGAGGTAGCCGGTGTCGATCGTGCCGTCCACGATTGCGGGATGGCGGCTCAGGCGCTCGAGGAACTCGATGTTGGACTTGGGTCCGGTGATCTCGCACTGGGCCAGTGCTTCGCGCAGGCGGGCCAGGGCGCGCGGCCGGTCCGCGTCCCAGACGATGAGCTTGGCGATCATCGGGTCGTAGAAGATCGTGACCGTGTCGCCTTCCACCACCCCCGAATCGATGCGCGTGTGCGTGTCGGGGGTGGGCAGCCGCAGACGCTCCAGGCGTCCGGAGCCGGGCAGGAAGCCGGCCTCGGGATCCTCCGCGTACAGGCGGACCTCGATCGCGTGGCCATCCTGGCGTACCCCGTCCTGCTGCAGCGGCAGCGCTTCGCCGGCGGCAACGCGCAGTTGCCACTCCACCAGGTCCAAGCCGGTGACGTACTCGGTGACCGGATGTTCGACCTGCAACCGGGTGTTGATTTCCATGAAGTAGAAGCCGCCGTCCTGGCCGACGATGAACTCGACCGTGCCGGCATTGACGTAGTCGATGGCCCGCGCGGCCGCCACTGCCGCCGCACCCATCGCCTCGCGGAGCTCCTGACCCAGGAACGAGGAGGGAGATTCCTCCAGCACCTTCTGGTAGCGGCGCTGCGCCGAGCATTCGCGCTCATTGAGGTGCAGGGTGTGCCCCTGGGCGTCGGCGAACACCTGGATCTCGATGTGGCGTGGTTTCTCGACGTAGCGTTCCAGCAGCACGCGGTCGCGTCCGAAGGCGTTGCGCGCCTCGCGCTGGCAGCTTTCCAGGTTCGCTGCGAACTCGGCGGACGTGCGCACGATGCGCATCCCCTTGCCGCCGCCACCATGCGCGGCCTTGATCATCAGCGGATAGCCGATCGCGTCGGCCTCGCGCTGCAGCACCTCGGGCGACTGGTCCTGGCCGGTGTAACCCGGCACGACCGGCACGCCGGCGGCATGCATCAGGTCCTTGGCGCCAGCCTTGCTGCCCATCTTGCGCATCGTGGCCGCCTTGGGCCCGATGAAGGCGATGCCGGCAGTCTCCACGGCATCGGCGAAATCCGCGTTCTCGCTGAGAAACCCGTAGCCGGGGTGGATGGCCTGCGCCCCGCATTGGCGCGCGACTTCGATGATCGCCTCGCCGCGCAGGTAGGACTCCTGCGGACGGGGGCCACCGATGCAGTAGGCCTCGTCGGCCTGGCGCACGTGCTGGGCGTCGGCGTCCGCTTGCGAATACACCGCGACCGTACGGATGCCCAAGCGTCGGGCAGTGCGGATCACGCGGCAGGCGATCTCGCCGCGGTTGGCGATCAGGATCTTGGCGAACATCAGGCTTGGGTCCAGTACGGCTTGCGCTTGTCGAGGAAGGCGCCGAGTCCTTCCTGACCTTCGGGGGAGACGCGCAGGCGGGCGATGAGTGCCGCGTTCTCGATGTCGAGCTGGGCGCGGTCGTGCTGGGCGCAGACGCGACGCACCAGTTGCTTGGCGGTCGAGGCTGCGTGGGGACCGGCTTTCAGCAGCAGATCGATCTGGCGCTGGACCGCGCCGTCGAGCCCGGGAGCGTCGACGACTTCATGAAGCAGGCCGATGTCGCGGGCCCGGGCGGCGTCGAAGATCTCGGCCGTGGCGAACCAGCGTCGCGCCTGGCGCGCTCCGATGGCGGCGATGACATACGGGGAGATCACGGCCGGCAGCAGGCCCAGCTTGCTTTCGGTCAGGCCGAATTTCGCTTCCGGCGTTCCCACGGCGATGTCGCAGCAGGCCACCAGACCCACGCCGCCGCCGAACGCCGCGCCGTGGACGCGCGCCACGGTGGGGCGGGGCAGTTCGTCCAGGGTCCGCATCAGGCGGGCGAGGGCGAGGGCGTCGTCACGGTTGGCTGCCTCACTGGCGCCTGCCATGCCGCGCATCCAGTTCAGGTCGGCGCCGGCGGAGAACGAGGCGCCTTCGCCTTCGAGGACCACGACGCGCACGCTCTCGTCCTGGCCCACGGCCACGAGCGCGGACGTCAGGTCCCCGATCAGCTGTGCGTCGAACGCGTTGTGCAGCTCCGGGCGGTTCAGGCGCAGCCGGGCCACCGGGCCGTCGCGCAGGGTGAGCAGGGCAGGACTCATGGGCGTTCCGTGTCGTGGAAGCTGAATGATAACGACCTGCCGCTTCGTGGCGGTCCTGCGGCGAGGGTGCGGAATCCCGGATGCGCCGTCCGCAAGGCTGCTAGAATGAGAACAGTTCCCATTTGCGGCCCTCACCGGGGCGGTGTCCACGTGAAGTTGTCCGAATTGCCGCACCGCACGGCCGCTACGGTCGAATCCGTCGACGATCAAGCCCCCAACGACGCCATTGCCCGGCGCCTGCGCGAGCTGGGCTTCGTGAGCGGCGAGCGTGTCGAAGTGATGGCGGCCGGTCCCGTTGCCGCCGAGCCACTGCTGGTGCAGATCGGATTCACGCGTTTCGCACTGCGCCGCAGTGAAGCGGCCCGCGTGCGCGTGCGCACGGAGGTCGAGGCATGAGCGAGGCGGCGACCGCCATTCGCCTGGCGCTGGTGGGCAATCCCAACTGCGGCAAGACGGCGCTGTTCAACCTGCTGACGGGCAGCCGGCAGAAGGTGGCCAACTACGCCGGGGTGACCGTCGAACGCAAGGAGGGCCGCTTCCACGCGCCGTCCGGACGCCAGTACGCGCTGCTCGACCTGCCCGGCGCCTACAGCCTGCACGCGGCCAGCCTGGACGAGGCGATCACCCGCGACCTGTGTCGCGGCTTCTACCCGGGCGAACCCGCCCCCGACGTGATCGTCTGCGTCGTCGACGCGACCAACCTGCGGCTGCACCTGCGCTTCGCGCTGGAAGTGCGCGAACTCGGCCGCCCGATGGTGCTGGCGGTCAACATGATGGACGCCGCCCGCCGCCGCGGGATCGAGGTCGACCTGGCCGTGCTGGAGCGTGAACTGGGCATTCCGGTAGTGCCCACGGTTGCCGTGCGCCGCGATGGCGCACGCGCGCTGGTCGCCAAGCTCGATGCGATGTCGCAGGGCCTGCCGCCACCGACGCCGCGCACCGATCACCCGGTGCCCGACGCCGAGGTGCTGCACTCCGAAACCCGCCGGCTGCTCTCGCTGGCCGTGTCGATGCCACGTCGGACGGCCGAGATCGACGACATGCTCGACCGCTGGCTGCTGCATCCGGTGGTGGGCCTGATGTCACTGGCCGTGGTGATGTTCCTGATCTTCCAGGCCGTGTACGCCTGGGCGACGCCGCTGATGGACCTGATCGACGCCGGCACCGCCGCGCTGGGCGCCTGGGTCGGTGCCACCCTGCCCGAAGGGCCGCTCAACAGTCTCCTCGTCAACGGCATCATCGCCGGCGTGGGCGGCGTGATCGTGTTCCTCCCGCAGATCCTGATCCTCTTCGCCTTCATCCTGGCGCTGGAGGAGAGCGGCTACCTGCCGCGAGCGGCTTTCCTGCTGGACAAGATGATGGCCTCGGCCGGGTTGTCCGGCCGCTCCTTCATTCCGCTGTTGTCGAGTTTCGCCTGTGCGATCCCCGGGATCATGGCCACCCGCTCGATCCAGGATCCGCGCGACCGCCTGGCCACGATCATCGTCGCGCCGCTGATGACCTGTTCGGCGCGCCTGCCGGTGTACGCCCTGCTGATCGCGGCCTTCATCCCGGCCCGCAAAGTAGGACTGTTCAACCTCCAGGGCCTGGTGCTGTTCGCGCTGTATGCCGCGGGGATCGTCAGTGCGCTCGTGGTGTCCTGGGTGATGAAGCGTTGGCGTCGCGACCGCAGCGAGCACCCCCTGCTGCTGGAGTTGCCGTCCTATCGTCTGCCGCATCCGCGCGACCTGGCGCTTGGCTTGTGGGAGCGCGCGGCAATCTTCATGCGCCGCGTGGGCGGCATCATCCTGGCCCTCACGATCCTGCTGTGGTTCCTGCTCAACTTCCCGGGCGCGCCGGCCGGGGCTCCGGGCCCGGCGATCGACTACAGCTTCGCGGGCCGCATCGGCCACGCGATGACCACCTTCTTCGCCCCGCTGGGCTTCAACTGGCAGATCTGCATTGCGCTGATCCCGGGCCTGGCTGCGCGCGAGGTGGCGGTGTCCTCGCTGGCCACCGTGTATGCCTTGTCGGCGACGGACGACACCGCCGCGGCCCAGGCGTTGGCTCCGCTGGTGGCCGCGGACTGGTCGCTGGCCACCGCGCTGTCGCTGCTGGTCTGGTACATCTACGCGCCGATGTGCCTGTCCACGCTCGCCACGATCCGCCGGGAAACGCATTCGTGGAAACAGGTCGGTATCAGCGCCGGCTATCTGTTCGCACTGGCCTACCTGGCTTCGATGATCACTTACCAGGTCGCCGTGGCACTGGGGGCTGGATGATGCACGCGTCGCTGCTCGCGCAGTACGTCGTGATCGCGCTGGCCGTGGCCCTCAGTGCGGGCTTTGTCGTCCGGCGACAGTTCCCGCAGGAGGTGCGCCGCCTCCGGCTGGCCTGCGCCGTGCCGCTGGTGCGCGAAGGCCGGCCGTCCTGGTTGCGCCGGATCGGTCAGTGGCTGGCGCCCGTTCCGCAGGGCGACGGCGGAAGCTGTGGTGGGTGCAACGGGTGCGGTCCGGGCTAGGGATCCCGTCGGAGTATCCGGAGGTCCCGCGTCAGTGGCGGCGCCGTGCCTTCGCGCCAGTGGCCTGCGTCATCTCCACCGATAGCGTGAACGTGCGTTCCTCTTCCGGAAAAAGCGCGCCCACGCCGATCACCTGCCGCGCGATTTCCTCGCCGCGCTCGTTGCGGATCGTCACCACCATCGAATATTCCCAGGGCGCCTCGTTGTCGGGCGGCGAGATCGTGCCTTCGACATGCAGGGGAGAGATCCTGGGTTTCGCACCCGCGATGGCAGATTCGTCGAAGCGCAGGTGATGCCGGCACGCCGGGCAGACGCTGGCGCTCTCCAGGATCGTGGTCTTGCAGTGCGGGCACACCCGGGTCGCACCCGGGGTGCCCGGCTTCGGGGATGTCATGACGCCTTGGCGGGCTCTGCGTTGCCGCCGGAACTCTTGGGCGCGCCCTTGTCGCTGCCGAATTCGACCTGGCCCTTCATGCGCGATCCCGCGGCGACGAGCAGGGTCTCGGCCTTGAGGTCGCCGATGATCACGCCGCTTTCGAGCAGTTCGACGCGCTGGGCGGATTCGATGTTGCCTTCCAGTTCGCCCGCGATCACGACCTTGCGGGCACGCACGCCGCCGTTGACCTTTGCGCCCACCTCGATGGTCAGGTCACCCTGGACGTGCACGTCGCCCTTGAAGCGGCCGGCGATGCGGATGTGGCCGGCACCCTCGATCTTGCCCTCGATGGTGAGGTCGGAGGCGATCAGGGATTCCTTGCCTTCACTGCGCTCGGCGACGGCAGTGCGCGAAGCTTGCGCGGGCGCGGGATTGAAGCTGAATTCACTGCCCGGATCCGGTGAGCGGCTGAGCGCGGATTCGGTGGGCTTGGGCGGCTCCGGCGGAGCGGAAGTGTCGCGCTTGGGCGCGGAAGGCTGGTTGAAGATGGCCATGACGCGGGCTCCTGTGCTGGGGGAAAAAGGCCACGGAAACGCGGAATCCCGAGCCTAGCATGCCCCCCGGAGCACGATGCTGTGACTGCGCGCCGCAAATCGCGCGCGCGCCCTGCGGCGATCTTGCGTGCGAAAACCGTTCAGGTGTCTGTCGCGGAAGGCCGCGATTTCAAGGCGACGCAGATTCCTGAAGCTCGTCAGGGCCTGAGCGGCGGACCGCCACGCGCGCACACTGGCGGCGCTGGCCGGATGCACGCCTCGGGCGCGATGCGCGCGTGCGCCGGTCCGGTGTCGCGATGCTTCGCGCGGCTACGCCAGGCTTGCTGCGCGATTGCGACGCGCGGCGGTTCTTCGGTGTCGGAATGATTCGACCGGGCTCCGTGACCGTTCCGCCCAGTGTCGCGCAGGGCGTCCGCGGGAAACGGAATTCCCGCACGGCGCCAACGGCTACATACGGAATACGCCGAAACGCGTGCGGTCTTCGATCGGTGCGTTGAGGCTGGCCGATATCGCCAGGCCCAGCACGCGGCGCGTGTCGGCCGGGTCGATGATGCCGTCGTCCCACATGCGCGCGGTGGCGTAGTAGGGATTGCCCTGGGATTCGTACTGGTCGCGGATGGGCGCCTTGAAAGCTTCCTCGTCCTCGGGCGACCACACCTTGCCCGCGGCCTCGATGCCATCGCGCCTGACCGTGGCCAGCACCGAGGCGGCCTGTTCGCCGCCCATCACGCTGATGCGCGCGTTCGGCCACATCCACAGGAAGCGCGCGCCATACGCACGGCCACACATGGCGTAATTGCCCGCGCCGAAACTGCCGCCGATGACCACCGTGAACTTGGGCACGTGCGAGCACGCCACTGCCGTCACCATCTTGGCGCCGTCCTTCGCGATGCCTGCGTTCTCGTATTTCCGGCCGACCATGAAGCCGGTGATGTTCTGCAGGAACACCAGCGGGATGCCGCGCTGGTTGCACAGTTCTATGAAATGGGCGCCCTTGAGCGCGGATTCGGCGAACAGGATCCCGTTGTTGGCCACGATGCCCACCGGATAGCCATGCAGGTGGGCGAAGCCGGTCACCAGGGTCTTGCCGTAGCGCGCCTTGAATTCCTGGAACTGGCTGCCGTCGACGACGCGGGCGATCACTTCGCGGATGTCGAACGGACGCCGCGTGTCGCGCGGGACGATGCCGTACAGCTCCTGCGCCGGAAACAGCGGCTCGCACGCGGGCTGCACGGCCACGGGCAAGGTCTTGCTGCGGTTGAGGGTGCCGACGATATCGCGGGCGATCTGCAGCGCGTGGCGGTCGTCCTGGGCGAAATGGTCCGCGACACCGGACACCGACGTGTGCACGTCGGCGCCTCCCAGGGCCTCGGCATCCACGACCTCGCCGGTCGCGGCCTTCACCAGCGGCGGGCCGCCGAGGAAGATGGTGCCCTGCTCGCGGACGATGATCGATTCGTCGCACATGGCCGGCACATAGGCGCCGCCGGCGGTGCACGAGCCCATGACGACGGCGATCTGCGGGATGTTCTCCGCGCTCATCCGGGCCTGGTTGTAGAAGATACGGCCGAAGTGTTCCTTGTCCGGGAAGACCTCGTCCTGCAACGGCAGGAATGCGCCGCCCGAGTCGACCAGGTAGATGCAGGGCAGGCGGTTCTCGCGCGCGACTTCCTGCGCGCGCAGGTGCTTTTTCACCGTCATCGGGAAATAGGTGCCGCCCTTGACCGTGGCGTCGTTGGCGACGATCACCACTTCCTGCCCCATCACCCGGCCGATGCCGCAGACCATTCCGGCAGCCGGCGCGGCGCCCTCGTACATGCCTTCGGCGGCCAGCGGGGCGATTTCGAGGAAGGGCGACCCAGGGTCGAGCAGCGCCGTGATGCGGTCGCGCGCCAGGAGCTTGCCGCGCTCGGTGTGCTTGCTGCGCGCTTTCTCGCCGCCACCCAGTGCGGCGCGGGCCAGTCGCTCGTCGAGTTCCTTGACCAATGCCTGGTGGTAGGTGGCGTTGTCCTGGAATTCCTGCGAGCGGGGGTCGAGCTGGGAAGTGAGCGCGGGCATCGGCGTTGGATTGCTGAAAGACGCGGCATCAGAACATACGCGGCGATGCCCGTCACCTGCGGAGCGGTGGGCGCCTCAGCGCCTCTGCGGACCCGTGGGGAAGGGGGCGCGAACAATCTGTCACGGGATGCGCGCCAGCGCAGGGCCTGAAAAGCAGAAGGCCCGCTTGCGCGGGCCTCCTGGGTGCAGCATGCGCGAAGTCGATTACTTCTTGACTTCTTCGGCAGCGGCTTCGGCCTTGTCGGCGACGTTCTGAGCGGCGTCGGCGGTGGCCTGGGCAGCGTCGGCGGTGGCTTCGGCGCCGGCAGCAGCGGCGGTCTCGGCAGCGGCGTCGACGGTGGCAGCGGTTTCGGCAGCGGCTTCGCCGGTGGCGGCAGCAGCAGCGTCCACGCCTTCAGCAGCGGCGGTGCCGGCAGCGTCAGCAGCGGCAGCGGCGGCGTCGCCGGCCTGCTCGGTGGCAGCAGCGGCTTCGGCGGCTTCGTTCTGGGCGGTGGCGGTTTCGTTCTTGCAGGCCGACAGAGCGAGGACCGCAGCGGCGAGGAGGACGTACATCTTGGTGTTCATGAATCTCTCCGAGGAGTTGTCTGAAAAAAGCAGGATTGACATCAGGCAACGCCAGTGCGCGCAGCGATCCGGCATGTGCCGGCTTCTATCGTTCACTGACCACATGGAAAGAGCCGCCGGACTTGCCGACGGCTCTTAACCTTTCACACTGTAGCAGATTCCCTGTTAAGGGAAAACCGTTACTTGATTACTTCTTTTCTTCGGTAGCTTCTTCGGCCGTGTCGGCAGCCTGCTTGGCCGTGTCAGCGGCTTCTTCAGCAGTGTCGGCCATGGTGTCGGCGGCATCGCCCGTCGGGGCGGTGGCGGCGGCATCAGCCGAGGTGGCGGCAGCGTCGGCAGCCTGGGCGGCGGCGTCAGCAGCAGCCTGGGCGGCGTCGGCGGCAGCGGCATCGCCCTGGCCGGCGGCAACGTCGGCCGAAGCCTGAGCTTCGGTGGCGGCCGTTGCAGCGTCGGCAGCGGCTTCGTCAGCCTGCTGCTGGTTGGTGCAGGCAGCCAGGGCGAAGCCCATGGCCAGAGCGATCAGCGCCTTGTTGAAAGTCATGTTGTTTTCCTCGTCGTGGAATAGGGGCAACGCGCGCAGCGGCGCGTCCATCACATGATGACAAGGCCGCTACCGCTGTCAAGCGGGTGGCCGTCTTTATTTCGTTATTGCGTTGTTAGACCGGCGGGGTCTGGACGGCCCCCGTTGGGCCTTGTGCACGTCCCGTGAAGCATTTCGGGCTCAGGGGAGCTCGATGGCGATGGCGGTCGCCTCGCCCCCGCCGATGCACAGCGAAGCCACCCCGCGCTTGCCTCCGCGCTGGCGCAGGGCGTTGATCAGGGTGACCACCAGGCGGGCGCCGCTGGCGCCGATGGGGTGCCCTAGGGCGCAGGCGCCGCCCTGCACATTGAGCTTTTCGTGCGCGATGCCCAGGTCCTTCATGGGGGCCATCGCCACGCAGGCGAACGCCTCGTTGACCTCGAACAGATCGACTTGGTCCACGGTCCATCCGGCCTTGGCCAGCACGTTCTGGATGGCGGTGACCGGCGCGGTGGTGAACCATTCCGGGGCCTGCGAATGCGTGGCGTGCGCCACCACGCGGGCCAGCGGGGTAAGCCCGCGGCGCTTGGCTTCCTCCGCCGACATCAGCACCGTGGCAGCCGCGCCGTCGGAAATCTTGGACGACGAGGCCGCGGTGAGCACGCCATCCTTGCCGAAGGCCGCGCGCAGTGTGGGAATCTTGGCCGGATCGATCTTGCCCGGCTCTTCGTCGGTGTCGACCACCACTTCGCCCTTGCGGCCCTTGACGGTGACCGGGACGATCTCGTCCTTGAACGCACCGCTGGCAATCGCCGCCTGGGCGCGGGTGACACTGGCCGCGGAATAGGCATCCAGCGCAGCCCGGTCGAAGCCGTACTTCTCGCAGGCCATGTCGCCGAACACACCCATCGCCTGCTTGTCGTAGGGATTGGTCAGGCCGTCCCAGGCCATGTGGTCGAGCATCTCGGTACTGCCATAGCGGGTGCCGGTGCGCGAGTTGTTGATCAGGTGCGGGGCATTGGTCATCGACTCCATGCCGCCGGCAACGACCACGTTCGACGAGCCGGCCTTGATGGCGTCGGTGGCCAGCATGATCGCCTTCATGCCCGAGCCGCAGACCTTGTTGATGGTCGTGCAGCCGGCCGACGGCGGCAGCCCGGCGCCCAGCGAGGCCTGGCGGGCGGGTGCCTGGCCCAGACCGGCCGGGAGCACGCAACCCATGATCACCTCGTCGACCTGGTCGGGCGCCACGCCGGCCTGGGCCAGCGCCGCGGCGATGGCGGCGGTGCCCAGCGTGGGGGTCGGGACGCCGGTGAACTGGCCAAGGAAGGAACCGATGGCGGTGCGCTTGGCACCGACGATGACCACGTCGCTCATGGGGGACTCCGATGGGGGCCGGCACCGGGCCGGTATCACCCGATTATGCGGCGGCGTGTTGCACTGCCGCAAACACCTGCGCGGGACCGCGGCCCGGCTTGCTTGTCCCAGGCCCGGCCCGGGGCTAGCCTGCACGGATGGGGGGATGGCCTCGCAGCGTGGTCCTGCGGGTGGCCGGCGTGATGCTGGCCGCCGGGATGGGCATGTGCGACGCGGCGGCGCAGGTCGCCGCCGTGTCGTATGAGGATGTGCGCTTCCAGCGCTATGGCGTCGAGGACGGGTTGTCCCAGACCTCCGCCGTCTCGATGCTCCAGGACGAAGCCGGCTACGTCTGGATCGGCACCCAGGACGGCCTCAACCGCTTCGACGGCTACGAGTTCCGCGTCTACCGCAACGACCCGCGGGACCCCGGCAGCGTGCCCGACAACAACGTCCCGATCCTGGAACGCGCCAGCGAGGGCGGTTTCTGGCTGGGCACGCTCACCAGCGGCGTCGGCCGCTACCTGCCCGCACAGGACCGCTTCGAGCGCCATGTCGCCGACGGCCGGCCCGGGTCGCTGCTTTCCAACGTGGTCACCGCCCTGCACGAGGACGCCCAGGGCAGGTTGTGGGTTGCCGGCAGCGGTGGCGAACTGCAATGGCTGGCCAAGGGGAGCGACCGGTTCGAATCGGTGGCGCCCGATGTGTCGGCGCAGGTCGGTCCCATCACCTCGATCCTGCCGCTGGGCAAGGACGTGCTGCTGGGCGCGCAGTCCGGCCTGTGGCTGATGAGCCGCGACGGACGACGGGTCCGGCGCTGGTCCGAAGGGCAGGGCGTGCCCGTCGAAACCCTGGAGCTGGCGCCCAAGGGCGGCGGCGTATGGGTCGGCACGCGGACCGAAGGCCTGCTCCATTTCGACTTGGAAGGCCGTCGGCTGCAGCAATGGCGGCGCGCCGAGGGCTTGCCGGACGAGCAGGTGCGCGATCTGCAGTTCGACGACCGCGGCCAGCTCTGGATCGCGACCTTCGACGGCCTGGCGCGGCTGGACGCGGCGGATGCGCCGATGCGCGTGTGGCTGTTCGGCGCGGGCCTGGCCGGCACCCTGGCCTCCAGCCGCATCCACAGCCTCATGCTCGATCGCGACGGCCTGCTCTGGGCCGGGACCTGGTTGAACGGCGTCAGCGTGCATGTGCCGGCCACGCGCAGCTTCGGCGAGATCCAGGTCAAGGAGGCCGGCGCGCGCGGCAGTTTCAGTACTGCCGTCACCGCGGTCCACGTCGATGCCGACGGCACGTTCTGGCTGGGCGCCGTCGAGCGCATGGGCCTGGTGCACTACGACCTGCGGCGCGGCCTGCTGGCGCAGTTCTCGCACGATCCCGCCGACCCGCGCTCGCTGCCCAGCCCGCGCATCACCCATGTCGTGCGCGATCGGCGCGGGCGGCTGTGGGTGGCGTCCTCGGGCGGCCTGGCCCGGCTGGACGGCAACCGCTTCACCGTCTTCCGGCACGATCCCGCCGACCCGGACGGACTGCCGCACAACTCGCTGCGCCGCCTGTACGTCGACCGCGCCGGCACGCTCTGGGTGGGCACCTTCGACGGAAAGCTAGCCTCACTGTGCGAGACCTGCACGAAGTTCCGCCGCTACACGCTCATGGCCGCCGGGGTGCGGACCGCGGGCGGAGCTGGCGTGGAAGCAATCTTCGAGGACAGCCGCGGCAATTTCTGGGCCGGCGGGCTGCTGGGCGGGTTGCTGCGCATCGACCGCGCCACGGGCCGGATCGAGCGGTTTCGCGCCGACATCCATCGGCCCGGCGCCATCAGCCACGACACGGTCACCGCCATCGTCGAGGACCGGCGCGGGCGCCTGTGGGTCGGCACGCAGGGCGGCGGGGTCAACCGCGTGGACATGGATGCGCAGGGCCGCCCGTACTTCAGCGCCTATGGCATCCAGGAAGGGCTGGCCACCAACGCGGTGGGCGGCATCGTGGAGGACGCCGCCGGCAATCTGTGGATCAGCACCACGGAGGGCATCAGCCGGCTGGACCCGCAGACGGGCCGGATCGCCAACTTCGGCGCCAGTACCGGGACGCAGCTGCTGGGGTACTTCGTGGGTGATTTTTCCGCGGTCCCCGACGGTCGCATTGCCTTCGGCGGGATGCGTGGCGTAACGGTCTTCGACCCGGGCCGCGTGCAGGCGATGCCCGCGCCCTGGCGCGTGGCGCTCACCGACCTGCGCCTCCAGCGCGTCGACCCGCAGTCCCCGTCGTCCCCGCGCGCGGTCGACGTCGAGGGCACGCGGGTACTGCCGCCGGAAGGCGACGACATCACCCTGGGCTTCTCGGCGCTGAGCTTCGCCGACCCGGACAGCCTGCAGTACGCGTACCGGCTGGAAGGCGTCAACGACACCTGGGTGAACGTGGATGCGCGGCACCGCGTCGCCAGCTACAACAACCTGCCGCCGGGACGCTACGTCTTCCGCGCCCGCGCCCGCACCCCTGGCGGCGAATGGGGGCAGGAACTGGCCCTGCCGATCCGGCTGCTGCCGCCGTGGTGGCGTACGGCCTGGGCCAAGACGCTGTATGTCCTGGTGGCGCTGCTGACGGGACTGGGCCTGGCATGGGCGGTCCGCGCGCGCCTGGTCGAGCGCGAACGCGCGCGGCGGCAGATCGCCGACAGCGAAGCGCGCCTCAAGCTCGCCCTGTGGGGTACCGGCGACGAGCTGTGGGACTGGGATCTCAACCGCATGACCGTGCGCCGCCAGAACCCGCTGGACTCGATGGATTTCGACGAGACCGAGCGCGTGGAGGACGCCAGTGTCCTGAGCAGCAACGTGCATCCGGACGACCGCGGCCTGTTCGACCAGGCCCTGGCCGACCACGTGGCCGGGCACGAGGAATTCATCGACGTCAGCTACCGCGTGCGCGACCGTTACGGCCAATGGCGCTGGCGCCTGAGCCGCGGGCGCGTGGTGCGCCGCAATGCCGCCGGCCAGCCGATGCGCATCGTGGGCACCAACAGCGACATCACCGGCCTCAAGGAAAACGAAGTGGAGCTGGCGCGGGTCAACGCCGAACTGGAATCGCGCGTGCAGCGCCGCACCGAGGCCCTCCACGCGACCAACGAGAGCCTGCGGCACACCATCGACGAGCTGCAGCAGGCGCAGCAGCAGCTGGTCGAAGCCGAGAAAATGGCCGCGCTGGGCGGCCTGGTCGCCGGCGTGGCGCACGAGATCAACACCCCGCTGGGCGTCGGCGTCACCGCGGCGTCGCACTTGGAAATGGAAACGCGCAAGCTCGGACGGCTGATCGACGCGCAGGCGCTGGATCCGGCCACCCTGGAACACTTCCGCCACGTGGCCACGGAGAGCTCGCAGCTGATCCTGCGCAACCTGCAACGTGCCGACCGGATGGTGAAGAGCTTCCGTCAGGTGGCGGTGGACCAGTCCAACGAGGAAATACGCCGCATCGAACTGCGCAGTTACCTCGACGAAGTGCTGATCTCGCTGCAACCCACCCTGCGCCAGCACCGCCATCGCGTGGAAGTGGCCTGCGACGAGCCGGTGCATGTGGAAACCTATCCCGGCGCGATCTACCAGATCGTCGCCAACCTGGTGATGAACTCGCTGACCCACGGCTACGCCGGCCGCGACCAGGGTTGCATGCGCATCCGCCTGGGCGTGGAGGACGGCCAGGTGGTGCTCGACTACCGCGACGACGGCGCCGGCATGACCGAAGACGCCTGCCGCCGGGTCTTCGACCCCTTCTTCACCACGCGCCGCGGCAGCGGCGGCTCGGGCCTGGGCATGCACATCGCCTGGAACCTGGCCACGCAGCTCCTCGGCGGCAGCATCGTCTGCGAATACATGCCGGGGCAGGGCGCGCACTTCGTCCTGCGGTTTCCGGTCCAGCCGCGCAAGGCATGAACGCTCCGTCCCCGCTCTGCGGAGGACGGTTGGGGCGGGGCGCTTGTCTCCCTCCCCCGCCTGCGGGGGAGGTTGGGGTGGGGCCGCAGGTCGCCGGCATCCCGGCGCTTGGCCGCCAGCTCAGTCGGCGGAATCCGGCAACCCCGCCCGGATCGCCTCGGCCCGGTCCCAGTTGCGGATCAGCAGCGCCGTCAGGGAGGGGTCGAACATCTTCCCGCTGTTGGATTCGATGTACTCGCGGATCCGGTCCTTGCTCCAGGCATCCTTGTAGCAACGCCGGCTGCCGAGCGCGTCGAACACGTCGGCGAGCATCGTGATGCGTCCGCTGATCGGAATGTCTTCCCCGGCCAGGCCGCGCGGATAGCCGCCGCCGTCCCAGCGTTCGTGGTGGGTCCAGGCGATCTCGGCGGCCAGCTGGAGGATGCTCCGCCGCGAAGGGGCCAGCATGCGATAGCCGATCTCGGCGTGGCCGCGCATGATCACGCCCTCTTCGGGGGTGTGCTGCCCGGGCTTGTTGAGGATGGCGTCCGGGATGCCGATCTTGCCGATGTCGTGCAACGGCGCGGCATGCCGCAGGCGTTCGCAGCTGGCCTCGTCGAGGCCGGCTTCGCGGCCGAGCAGTTCGGCCAGCATGCCCACGCGGCTCACATGCGCCGCGGTCTCGCGTGAGCGCGACTCGGCGGCGCCGGCGAGCAGGAAGATCATCTCCAGCTGCGCGTCCGACAGCTCCCGGGTCAGCTGCAGGTTGGAGAACGCAATTGCCACATTTGTGGCGAACACCTCGAGCAGCTTGCGGTCGAGGTCCGACAGCCCCGCCGCCTGCGCCAGGAACAGCAGCCGGTCGCCGCGCGGCAGGTCGAAGACGGCCAGCGCGCAGTGGTCGCTGGCGAACCGGTGCACCCCGTCGGCCAGTGCCCCGCGCAGGCTCTCCACCTGGTGGGCCGGCAGGACCTGCTCCACCTGCCTGCCGACGAAATCCTCGAAAGTGCCCGTGGCCATCGCAACGACCAGGCGCCCGTCCTCGTCGTCGGCGCCCAGGTTCACGCAGAGCACGTCGCGGCCGTCGCCGATCAGGCCGGCCAGCTGGCCCAGCACGGTGGCGGCGAAATCCGCCGTGCGGTCGTGGGCGAAGACTTCCGAGGAGGCCGAGATCACCCGTTCCAGGCCGCGCTTGCTGGTGCGGATGGTGAGGATGTCCCGCCAGGCGCGCAGTGCCGCGAACAGCGTGGTCGACAGCTTCTGCGCCGTGAGCTCGGTCTTTTCCTTGTAGTCGTTGATGTCGTAGCGGGCGATGACCTCGTGCTCGGGCGCCTGGCCGGGCTGGCCGGTGCGCAGCACGATCCGCACGTCGTGGTTCTGGAGGTCGTTGCGGATGTATTCGGCCAGCTCGAGCCCCGCCTGGTCGCTCTCCATCACCACGTCGAGGAAGATGACCGCGACGTCGTCGCGCGCGCGCAGGATGTTGCGCGCCTCGGCGGCGCTCATCGCCGACAGGATCTGGACCGGCCGTTCCTCGAAACGAAAGCCCGACAGCACGAGCCGGGTGACGTCGTGCACTTCGGGTTCGTCGTCGACCAGCAGCAGCGTCCATGGTGCGGCGGAGCGACTGTCTGTAGGCGACAGGAAATCCATGGCGGTGCTCGTATCCCCCCGGCCCCTTTTAACAGGATTCGCGACCCCCGGCGTGAGGGCTTGCCGCGCGGCCGGTCGCCTGACTGGGACAGGCGGCGAAGGCGGCGCGGGCATTGCGGAAGCTGAATCATCCAGCTCCCGGCCGCTCAATGAAATGGGGCCCGGATCGCTCCGGGCCCCGTGTCACACATTGGATGGACTTTCAGGCGTGGCTTACTGGTAGGAACCGGTCAGCGTCGTGCCCGAGTAGGCCGCGAACGCCACGATGTTGACGTACCAGGTCCCTGCCTGCGGCGCGTTGATCGTGCAGGTCTCGTTGTTGGCGGCATTGGCCGAGGCGCAGTCGAAGACGACTTGGCTGGCTTCGGTGCCGCGCTTGACGAAGATGTCCGCATCGCCCGTGCCGCCGGCCAGCTGGAACGTCACCGACGTCGCGCCGGCCGGCACTTCCAGGCGGTAGTGCGTCTGGCTGCCGATCGCGCCGGACAGGCCGGTCACCGGCACGCCGTTGGCCAGTTCGGGCTTGGGCGCAGGCACGGACACCGCGATCGGCATCCGCAGGGTCGGCAGGACCACGTTGCCGTTGGCGGAGTTGCTCGGGCGCAGCACCAGCTTGCCGAAGCGCCAGCTGCCATCGGCCGGGTGGGTGCTGTTGTCGATCGTCACCAAGGATCTGCCGCGACTCGCCCGGCTTGAGCGTCAGCGACGCCGGCAGGACCGTGCCCGCCAGGCCTTCCAGCGTGACGCGCCACTGGTGCTTGTAGGGCAGGGTGTTGCGCACCGTGCGGACGAAGGTGCAGGTGCCGATGCAACGGGCCTTGGCCATGGACGGCTGGTTGAGCGTGGACGGATCACCCCCCGCGTTCGGATTGGCCGCCGCGTAGTTGGCCTTGGTCTCGTTCATCACCAGGCCGGCCCGCGTGGCCAGGTCGACCTGGACGCGGCCCGCGCCGGCGCCGAAGGCGTTGGCCGGGGTGGTCTGGTCTTCCAGCAGCACGGTCTGCGCCGAGGTCATCATCAACGCCGACTTCACTTCCGGCACGGTCCAGCTCGGATTGATCTGGCGCAGCAGGGCGGCGGCGCCGGCCTGGTGCGGCGAGGCCATCGAGGTGCCGCTCATCAGGCCGATGGCGTTCTCGAACCCGGTCAGCGTGGTGCCGGCGATCACGGCCAGGATGTTCACGCCCGGCGCGGTGATGTCGGGCTTGAGCACGTCGAACGCGGCCGGGCCACGAGAGCTGAAGGCGCCCAGCGCGTCGGCGACGTTGGTCGTGACCACGGCCGGGTAGGTGATGCTGCCCGTGGCGCCGGCGACGGCGTGGAAGTCACGCAGCGCGTCGGCACTGGCCTGGGTGATCATGAACGCCGGGATGGTGGTGCCCGGAACGCTCGGCGTCAGCAGGCCTGGCTGGTTGTTGCCCAGGACCACCGCGGTCGCGCCGGCGGCGGCGGCGTTGGCCACCTTCACCGCGAAGCCGCAGGTGCCGCGGCGGATCACCGCGACCGCACCGGTGAAGGTGCCCGCCGGATAGGGCGCGCAACCGTCACTGGGGCCGTCGAAGCCGGTGTTCGCGGCGGTGCCCTGGAACATCACCAGCGGCGTACCAGCCGGAACCGCGGAGGACAGGTCCACACCGCCCGAACCTGGGGTCAGCGAGACGAGCTGCAGCGGCGCGGGCACCGTGCCGGGGCCGTCGACCGTCAGGAAGAAATCGAAGCCCTGGCGCCCGTGCTGGGCGGCGGCAGTCGACGAAGTCCACGGCTCGTTGTGGCCGAGCGTCGAGGGGCCGGGGCCGGAGTTGCCAGCCGAGGTCGCCACGTACACGCCCGCGTCCACCGCGTTGAGCAGCGCCAGCGACACCGACTCGCTCCACGGCGAGGCGCCGCCGCTGAAGGAGTAGTTGATGACGTCGGCCAGGCCGTCGGCGATCACCTGGTTGACCGAGGCGACGACCGAGATGTTCGGCGCCGAGCACGAACCGGTGGAGATGTTGGTGTAGCAGATGTCGAACGCGATGATGTTCGCGTGCGGCGCCACGCCCGAGATGCGCACCGGCGCGCCGCGGTAGGTCGCATCGCGCACGCTGCCCGCCGCTGTCGACGCCGTGTGGCTGCCGTGGCCGTGGGTGTCGCCGAAGCCCGGTTCTTCCCGACGGCCCGCCACGCCGCAGTTGCGGGTGAGGATGTTGCCCGCGGAGTCGCGGTAGTCGCAGACGAAGTCGTAGCCGCCGATCAGCTTGTCGTTGCAGCGGCCCTCGTCCGGCCCACCCGCGGCGCAGGTGCCGATGAACTGGCCCGAGCCCAGCGGATTGACCACGGTGTAGCCGTCGGCGCCGGTGGCGGCGAAGGACGGGCTGCCCCAGTTGATGCCCGAGTCGAACACGGCGACGACCATGCCTTCGCCCTGGGCCTTGTTGACGCCGTTGCCGACGGTCGCCGGCACGCCGTTCCAGACGTTCTCCGCGCCGATCAGGCGCGGGCCGACGTCGGTGTCGGCTTCATACTCGCGGTAGGCCTCGACCAGCGCGACCTCCGGGTCCCGGCTCACGCGCGCGGCCTCGTCGGCCGACAGCACGGCGACGAAACCGTTGACCGCGTGCTGCATGTGCGAGGACACCTGCAGCGAATGGCCCAGCGTGCGCTCGAGCTTCTCCTCGAGGCGGTCCTGGCGGTTGCGCAGGTAATGGACGTAGTCGCGGGCCTGCTGGCCGCGCGCATCGAGCCGGCCATTGGCCTTGCGCGGCGAGGCGATGCCCATGCCGCCGCGATAGCTGGCCAGCGGGGCTTCGCGGAACAGCACCAGGTGCGGCGTCGCGCCGCTGCGGTCGAAGCTGTGCGCGGTGTATTTCCCGGTGACGTCGCCGCCCGCGAGCGCGGCGGAAGCGACGGTGGAGGACGCAGTGGAGGAGGGGCTGGAGAGCCAGCCGGCGGAACCGGCGGCCCAGGCCGCCAGACCGGCCAGGCCGGCCAGCGCGGTGGCGATCGCCAGGCGCTTGTTGCGTGTCGCGCGTGCAGTGGACATGAGTCATTGCCTCGAGGGATAGGCATGTCCCCGCTCCCCGTTCCGGGAACTGGAGTCATGAAAGTTGCGGAAGAATTCACCCTGCCGCCGGCGGCCCCTGTACTGCGCATTCCTGCGCCCGCCGGCCCGCGGAATGTGTCACGCGTCGCGATCCAGCGCCCGCTGCGGTGCAACACCCTTCGACTCCCCGAAGCCCGTGGCCGCAATTGCCCTCCGAACACGTGCGGGCCGCGGCGTTCGGCGCCGTGTCCGCGCGCAAATCATCCGGATTGCAGTCGCAGCAGCGCTCCCGCGCACGGCATCGGCGACGTGCGTGGCGGTATGGAATCGGCGCGGGAATCCTCCGATCGCAGGCGCGGCGCGCGAACGCGTCCGCGGTGGCCTCGCCAGCGGCGACGAGCGGAAGTCCGCGGCGGACGAGCGGAGCGGCCGGGCCCGTCGGGTCGCGACCCGACGGGCTGTTCTGAATCAGTCAGATGCGGTGCGCGCGGTCGGATGGCGGTGCCGCTGTTTCCCGACCGCACGACCGATGCGGCGGCACTCAAGAACCGTCCGGAAACCAGGCCGAGACCCGCGGGCCCCGGCAGCGGGAGGCCTCAGCGCCGCTGTGCCACGCCGCGCGCGGGAACGACGCTGTCGCGACCCGCACGCAGCGCGCCGCCCTTGGCCGGCGTGCGCGCCGCCGCATATTTCGACAGCGCGATGGGCATGTGCAGCTTCGGCAGCACCTGGTTCTCGTACCAGCCGCGGTTCGGGCTCAGCCGCAGCTGGCCGAAGCGCCAGCTGCCATCGGCCGGCTGGCTGCTGTTGTCCAGCGTGATCGTGATCTGCCCGACCTGCCCGGGCTTGAGCACCAGCACGTGCGGGGTCACCTTGCCCGGGATGCCTTCCAGCTGCAGCAGCCAGGAATGCTTGAGCGACATGGTGTTGCGCACGCGCCGCACGAAGGTGCAGGTCCCGGGGCAATGGTCCTTCTCGATGCTCGCCACGTTCAGCCGCGAGGGATCGCCACCCGTGTTGGGATTGGCCATCTGGAAGTTGGCGGACGTCTCGTCCAGCACCAGCGTCGAGCGCGCGGCCAGGTCGACCTGCACGCGGCCGGCGCCGCCCGCCCACGCATTCGCCGGCGTCACGCCGTCTTCGTTGAGCACGCTCTGGCGGGACGTCAGCATCAGCGCCGACTTCATCTCCGACGGCGTCCAGGTCGGACGCAGTTGCCGCAGCAGCGCGCCGGCGCCGGCGACGTGCGGCGAGGCCATGGAGGTGCCGCTCATCATTCCGATGGCCTGCTCGTAGCCGGTGAGGGTCGTGCCGGCGAAGGCAGCCAGGATGGCCACGCCGGGGGCCGCCACGTCGGGCTTGAGCACGGACGCGCCGGGCCCGCGCGAACTGAAGGCGGCGAGGGCGTCGACGGTGTTCGGGCTGGCGGTGGCGGGGTAGGGCACGCCCGCCGTCATGCCGCCGCGCGCCACGCTGAAATCACGCAGCGCATTGCCGTTGGCGCGCGAGACGATGAAGGCCGGAATCGTGGCGGTGGTGCCTGCCACGGTGGGCACCATGGCCGCGTCCTCGTGATTGGCGAACACCACCGCGGTGGCGCCGGCAGCCTGCGCGTTCTCGAGCTTCTGGCTGAAGTAACAGGTGCCGCGCCGGATCAGCGCGACCCGGCCGGTAAAGGTTCCGGCCGCATACGGCGCGCAGCCGTCGCTGGTGCCGTCGAAGCCCGCGTTCTCCGCGCTGCCGGCAATCAGCTTCAGCGCCGTGCCCGCGGCGATGGCCGCACGCAGGTCGGTGCCGCCGGCTGCGGGGACCAGGGGCACGGCCTTGAGCGCATCGGGCACGACCCCCGGTCCATTGACCGCGAGGCGGAAGTCGAAGGAGGCGCGGCCGTGCTGCGCCGCGGCCACCGTGGTGATCCAGGGCTCCCGGCGCGACAGCGTGTTGGGCGTGGGTCCTTCATTGCCCGCCGAGCCGGCGACGAACACGCCGGCGGCGACGGCGTTGAGCAGGGCCAGGGATTCGGCCGTGTTCGAGGGCAGCGTGCCGCCGGAGAAGGACAGGTTGATCACGTCGGCCACGCCGTCGGCCACCACTTGGTTCACCGCCGCCACCATCGCCTCGCTCGGGGCCCAGCAGGTGTTTTCCGTCAGGTCGGTGTAGCAGATGTCCAGCGCGATCAGGTTCGCGTGCGGGGCCACGCCCGAGATCCGCAGCGGCACGCCCAGGTAGCTGATGTCACGCACGCTGCCCGCCGCGGTCGAGGCTACGTGGGTGCCGTGCGAATGCGTGTCGCCGAAGCCGGGTTCCTCGCGGGCATTGGGGTCGGTGCAGGGCGAGGTCATGCTGATCGGGTCCTGCGCGTTGCAGACGAAGTCGTAGCCGCCGATCAGCTTGGCGTTGCAGCGGCCGTAGTCGGGACCGCCCGGCGCGCAGGTGCCCAGGTACTGCCCGGCGCCCAGTGGATTGACCACGGTGTAGCCGTCCGCGCCACGCGCGGCGAAGGACGGGCTGCCCCAGTTGATGCCCGAGTCGAGCACGGCCACGACCACACCTTCGCCCTTGGCGCGCTGCACCGTCGCGCCGACGGTGTCACGCACGCCGGTATTCCAGACGATCTCCGAACCGATCAGCCGCGGGCCGACGTCGGTGTGCGCGCGCCGCAGGCGCGAGGCTTCCACCATCGCCACGCCCGGCTGGCGCCGCAGCACGGCCGCCTCGCGATCCGTCAGCGCCACGGTGACGCCGTTGACCGCGTGCTGCATGCGCCGGGTCACCCGCAGCGGGCGGCCGATCGCCTGTTCCAGCTGCACCAGGCGCTCGCCCTGTAGGCGCTGCAGCTGTTTCACATAGGCCCGCGCCGGCGCGCTCTTGGGATCGAGCCGGCCGCCGGGGGCCGTCCGCGGCGAGCCCAGCGCCTTGCTGCCCTGGAAGGTCGCCAGTGGCACCTCGCGGAAGAACACCAGGTGCACGCGCCGAGGACCCCGATCGGGCAGGCCGGCCTGGCGGGTCGGAACCCGTGCGGTTGAACCGCGCTCGCCGGAAGTCCGGGGTGCGACCGCGGCCTGCGCGGCGGCCCCGCGTGACGAGGCCTGGCCCGGTTCCGGCGCCACGCGGATCGCGCCCCACAACGCCGCGGCTCCGGCCACGGTCAACATGGAAACCTGCAGGGCACTCAGTCGGGCGAAGGGCATGGCGTGGCAGTTCGGGAATCAGATGCGCCATCGAACCGGAAGCCACGCCCCATGTAAAGCGACCGCGATCTGAATCATCCAGCCGCGCCACCGGCAACAGTCAGCAGCGGTAGGCCCTGGACGCGCCGCGGCGCGCTGCGACCTCCGGAGCAGGCAGCCGCCGTAGCCCCGGCAAGCGAAGCGCGCCGGGAATGCCCCTTCCCCCGTTCTACGGGGGAAGGTTGGGATGGGGGCAGCCGATCGCCGCGGAGCCCCATAGCCCGGCTAAGCAAAGCACCGCGCCACCGGCAACCATCAGCAGCGGTAGGCCACGAACGCGCCGCGGCGCGCTGCGAACTCCCAGGCGGACAGCCGGGACCCCGCAGCGCCCCTCAGCTCTTCCCGTCAAACAACTCCCGCCCGATCAGCATCCGGCGGATCTCGTTCGTCCCCGCGCCGATCGCGTACAGCTTCGCGTCGCGCAGGATCCGCCCGGTGTCGAATTCATTGATGTAGCCATTGCCGCCCAGCGCCTGGATGCCTTCCAGCGCGACCTGCACCGCCGCTTCGGACGCGTGCAGCAGGCAGGAAGCCGCGTCGATCCGGCTCTTGTGCCCGCCGTCGAAATCCCGCGCCACCTGGTAGGCGAACGCGCGCGAGGACTGCAGCGACGTATACATGTCGGCGATCTTGCCCTGCATCAGCCCGAAGCAGCCGATCGCCTGGTTGAACTGCTTGCGCTCGCGCACGTAGGGCAGGGCGATGTCGAGCGCGGCCTGCATCAGGCCCAGCGGGCCGCCGGTCAGCACCAGCCGCTCGGTGTTGAGGCCCGACATCAGCACCTTGACGCCGTTGTGGACCTCGCCCAGCACGTTCTCCACCGGGATCGCGCAGTCCTCGAACACCAGTTCGCAGGTGTTGGAGCCGCGCATGCCCAGCTTGTCCAGCTTCTGCGCGGTCGAGAACCCCTTCATGCCCTTCTCGACGATGAAGGCGGTCATGCACTTGCTGCCCGCCTCCTTGCCGGCGGTGCGCATGTAGACCACCAGCACGTCGGCCTCGGGGCCATTGGTGATCCACATCTTGTTGCCGTTGGCGATCCACGTGTCGCCCTTGAGTTCCGCGCGGCAGGACATCGAGCCCACCACGTCCGAACCCGCGCCCGGCTCGCTCATCGCCAGCGCGCCCTTCCACTCGCCCGTGCACAGCTTGGGCAGGTACTTCGCGCGCTGCGCGTCGTTGCCGTTGGCGTACAGGTTGCTCACGCACAGGTTGGAATGTGCGCCGTAGGACAGGCCCACCGAACCCGATGCCCGCGAGATCTCCTCCATCGCCACCAGGTGCGCCAGGTAGCCCATCTCGCTGCCGCCGTACTCGCCCGGCACCGTCATGCCCAGCAGGCCCATCTCGCCCAGCTTCGGCCACAGGTCCTGCGGGAAGACGTTGTCGTGGTCGATCTGCGCGGCCCGCGGCGCGATCTCGGCGTCCGCGAAACGGCGCACGGCATCGCGCAGGGCGTCGAGTTCTTCACCGAGGGGGAACGGGCGCATGGGTGTCCTTGCAGGGGCGGGAGCGGGGAACCGGGAACCGGAAACGGGGTAGCCACCGCCGTAGCGGGACTCCGATTCTATCGCGCCGGGCGAAACCGACGATGCGGTATGGAATCAGCGCCGCGGCGGCGGAGCTGGGACGCGCCGCGTCGCGCTGCGAACAGCGGAACTGCAGCGCGTAGCCCGGGCTAGGGCCTGCAAAGCTCCCTCCCCTGCGTAGCGGGGGAGGGTTGGGGAAGGGGCGGACGGTCGCCGGTATCGGGATGGAGGAGCCGGTCTTTCGCTTGCTTCGACGACGCGGCGATCGTCGGCCCCCATCCCAACCTTCCCCCGCGGAGCGGGGGAAGGGGCCAAAGCGCGGAGGTTCCCGCCTTCGCGGGAACGACGGCTTGGGAAACCCAGGCCGCGGGAGCATCGCCCGCAAAAAGAAAACGCCCGGCAAGCCGGGCGTCTTCAATTCTTTCCAAATCCCCGCATCCCCACTGGTGGAGAGCCCCCTTGAGTCAAGGGGGCGCCGCGACAGCGGCGGGGATGTGGCGCGTTGGCGGGGGCCCAAAGTTTCGCACCGCGAAACTTTGGGATTAATCGCGTCGCAGACGCGATTAATGCCCGCGGATTCGCCCCTGGAACCGCGGCTGCGCCCGGCCCAGCGGCAGCTTCAGCTTGCCGATGGCGCTGATGCGCTCCTCGGCCAGGCGGTCGGCGGCGCGGTAGGTCGGGATGCCGTCACGCTCGGCAATCTCGAAGATGCGCGCGAGGTTGTGGTAGATCGTCCGCATCATGCGCATGGCGCGTTCGCGGTTGTAGCCGTCGATCTCCAGCGACACGTTCATCACGCCGCCCGCGTTCACCGCGTAATCCGGGGCGTACAGGATGCCGCGCTTCTGCACTTCGTCGCCGATGGCGTTGTTGGCCAGCTGGTTGTTGGCCGCGCCGCAGATGATCTTGGCCTTCAGGCGGGGCAGGGTCTGCTCGTTGACGGTGCCGCCCAGCGCGCAGGGCGAGTACACGTCGGCCGGCACGTCGTAGATCTCGTCCAGGCCCACGGCTTCCACGCCGTACTCGGACACGGCCTTGTCGACCAGGCCCTTGTTGATGTCGGTCGCGAAGATCTTGGCGCCGCGTTCCTTCAGCAGCTTCACGAACTCCATGCCCACGTGGCCCAGGCCCTGCACGGAGTAGGAATACTTGCCCACTTCCTCATCGCCGAAACGCTTGTTGAGCGTGGCCATCAGGCCCTGCAGCGTGCCGTAGGCGGTGAACGGCGAGGGATCGCCCGAACCGCCGTGCACCTGGTGCACGCCGGTCACGTATTCGGTTTCACGGTAGACATATTCCATGTCGTTGACGTCGATGCCGACGTCCTCGGCCGTGATGTAACGGCCGCCCAGCGACTCCACGAACTGGCCGAAGGCGCGGAACAGCGCCTCGGACTTGTCGGTGGCCGGGTCGCCGATGATCACCGCCTTGCCGCCGCCGATGTTCAGGCCCGCCACCGCGTTCTTGTAGGTCATGCCGCGCGACAGGCGCAGCACGTCATTGAGCGCGTCGGCCTCGGTCTTGTACGGCCACATGCGCGTACCGCCCAGGGCCGGGCCCAGCACGGTGTTGTGGATGGCGATGATGGCCTTCAGGCCCGCATCCTTGTTGTGGCAGAACACGACCTGCTCATGGCCGTAGGTGTCGAGGGTTTCGAAAATCATCGGTTGCTCCGGTCGACAATCGCGCTGCGCTGGCAGGCGACGCCAACAAGGTGATGTAAGTCGTTGAGTGGGCTGGGAACTGCGGCGGGATATGCGGCCAGAAGGGCCTCCGCAGGCGGCGTAGTCTACGCCAATCGCCCCGGAGCGGCCCGTGCCGGGGCTGGCGACACCCGGGCCGCGATGGATACCGCGGCGTATGCAAAGGTGAATGGGGGAACTGCTTTGTCGGTCCCGGGCGCGTCTCTAATTGCCGTCATCCCCGCGAAGGCGGGAAGGGCTCCTCAACAGCGAAGCTGGTCATCCATGGACGTTCGTGCAGGGCCGAACACGCTGCGGGCACGCTCAATGAGAGCAAACGCGACCTTCGCTTGAACACACCGCGACCGTCGCCCCCACCCCAACCCTCCCCCGCGAAGCGGGGGAGGGGGCCACCGCTAAAGCTGCGACTCAATCGGCAACCACCCCACCACCCTTGCCACCGCGCGCTGCATCTTTCCCGTATCCGGCTCGCGCCGCACCAGCACCGGCGGCGCGGCGGCGCGATCCAGCCAGCCGATGCCGCCGCCCGGCCGCTCGTACACCCAGTAACTCAGCGCCGGCCCCGACAGCCGTCGGTATTCCTCGCGCAGCGCCGCGCCGATGGCCGGGTCGTCGAACACCACGCCCATCTCGGTATTGAGGTCGGCCGACCGCGGATCCAGGTTGAACGAACCCACGAACCCGCGCGTGTCGTCCACCACGAACGCCTTGGTATGCAGGCTCGCGCCGCTGCTGCCGAACACGCCCGCCGTCTCCGGGCGGCCGACCGCGCGGATCTCGTACAGCCGCACGCCCGCCGCCAGCAGCGCCGGCCGGTAGCCCGCATACGCGCTGTGCACCGCCGGCACGTCGTTGGCCGCCAGCGAATTGGTGATCACGCCCACGTGCGCGCCGCGCGCGGCCAGCTTGCCCAGCCCCTGGGTGCCGAAGTCGCCGGGCACGAAGTAGGGCGAGATCAGCAGCGCCTTGTGCCGGGTGGTGCCCAGCAGCTTCACCAGCCGCTCGACCATCCAGCCCCGGCGATCGTCGTCCTTCCACTTCAGCGGCGGGTCCGCCACCACCTGGATGCCCGTGCTCCAGTGCGGCCGCAGCCGCTGCTGCGTGTAGGCGCGCACCTGCTCGGAGGCATCCACGCGCTCCAGGTACATCCGCGCCGCCGGGCTCTCGGCCTCGGCCGCGACGGTCGCCACCATGGCGGCCATGTCGGCCGCGGCCTTCTCGCTCAGCGCCACGATTGGCACGGCCGCCGCGCTGTTCCAGTACGCGTCGAACACCCCGCTGGCCTGCGCCACCGCCGGCCCCATCAGCACCATGTCCAGGTCGCGGAAGTTGGTCTCCTCGCCCGCGGCGAAATACTCCACGCCGATGTTGCGCCCGCCCACCACCGCCATGCGGTTGTCGGCGATCCACGCCTTGTTGTGCATGCGGTGGTTCACGCTGACCAGCCGCTGCACCAGCTCCAGCACGCGGCCCACGCCGCCGCGGTTGCGGAAGGGGTTGTAGAGCCGGATCTCCACGTTGGGATGCGCGTCCAGCGTCAGCAGGCCCGGGTCCAGGCCCTCGGCATTCATGTCGTCCAGCAGCATGCGCACGCGCACGCCGCGCTCGGCGGCCAGCCAGGCCTCGCGCGCCAGCATCCGCCCGGCGATGTCGTCGTGCCAGATGTAGTACTGCAGGTCCAGGCTGCGCCCGGCCCGCCGCGCCGAGATCGCCCGCGCCGCGAACGCATCCAGCCCGTCGGGCACCAGGATCGCGCCGCTCCTGCCCGGATGCTGCGCGAGCAAGGCACCGACCTCGCGATCGAGCAGCGTCTGCGCCGCCTGCACCGGCAGCGCATGGCTGGGCGCACCGGTGGCCGGCGGCGTGAGGTGGTCGGCCAGCACCCAGCCGCTGAGGAACAGCACCAGCAGGCCCGCCAGTACCCACGCCAGCACCCGTCGTATCCGCATGCGATCTCCCCGTTGACCAGCCTTCGGCTGTTGAAGGCCGCGGGGGGAGTATTCACGCGTGGGGGGGCGCGGGTCCACCCGTGAGAGGACCGCGGGCGGGAGTGCAGGTTGACCTCTTGCATGACGGTCTCTGCACGAACGTCCATGGATCCCCGCCTTCGCGGGGATGACGGTTTCAAAGGGGATGACGGCCTCAAGCAAGCTGCCATCTTCACGAAGGCCGGTTATCAATCAGACCGTCATCCCCGCGAAGGCGGGGATCCATGGACGGTGTTGACCTCATCAATCCCCCCCAAAGCCCCCCCCACGCCCCACCCGCTACAATTCACCCAACCCGCTTTCCGTATTGAGTGCCCCCCATGAGCACCCCCGCCAGCAACCTCCCGCAGGCCCAGGCCGAGTCCTCGCCGCTGCGTTTCGTCACCGCCGCCAGCCTGTTCGACGGCCACGACGCCGCCATCAACATCATGCGCAGGCTGATCCAGGGGCAGGGCGCCGAAGTCATCCATCTGGGCCACAACCGCTCGGTCGAGGACGTCGTCCGCGCCGCGCTGCAGGAGGACGCCGACGCCATCGCCCTGTCCAGCTACCAGGGCGGCCACGTCGAGTACTTCAAGTACATGGTCGACATGCTCAAGGAGCGCAACGCCTCCCACATCCGCGTCTTCGGCGGCGGCGGCGGCACCATCACCCCGGAGGAAATCCGCGAACTGCAGGCCTACGGCGTGGAGCGCATCTACCACCCCAACGACGGCATGCACATGGGCCTGGTGTCCATGATCGAGGACGTCGTCCGCCGCGCCGAGGGCGCGCGCCTGCCGGTCGACAAGCCCCACCAGGTCGCCTTCGACAACGAGATCGAGATCGGCCGCATGCTCTCGGCCATCGAAGAGAGCGCCCTGGAGGAGTCCGAGCTCGCCCACCTGCGCAAGGAATGGCAGCTGGCCGGCGGCAAGACCCCGGTCGTGGGCATCACCGGCACCGGCGGCGCCGGCAAGTCCTCGGTCACCGACGAACTGCTCAACCGCTTCCTGGCCAGCTTCCCGGAGATGCGCATCGCCGTCATCTCCGTCGACCCCACCCGCCGCCGCACCGGCGGCGCGCTGCTGGGCGACCGCATCCGCATGAACTCGCTGCGCTCTTCGCGCGTGTTCATGCGCTCCATGGCCACCCGCCGCCAGCACGCGGCGACCAATGTCGTCCTCAAGGACTGCATCGCCTTCCTCAAGTCGCTGGGCTACGACCTGGTCATCGTCGAGACCGCCGGCATCGGCCAGTCCGACTCGGAGATCGTCGACCTGGTCGATTTCCCCATGTACGTCATGACCAGCGACTTCGGCGCCCCCAGCCAGCTGGAAAAGATCGACATGCTCGACTACGCCGAGCTGGTGGTCCTCAACAAGTTCGACAAGCGCGGCGCCGAAGACGCCCTGCGCGACGTGCGCAAGCAGTGGAAGCGCAACCGCGTGGCCTTCGCCACCAAGGACGAGGACGTCCCCGTCTACCCCACCATCGCCAGCCAGTTCAACGACCCCGGCATCAGCTGGATGTTCGCCAACCTGTGCCGCCTGCTGCGCGAGAAGCTCGGCAAGACGGGGCAGGGCGACCAGCCCGAGGGCGCCAAGCCCTTCGGCACCGCCCACTGCGATTACCAGCCCGTCATCGACACCTCCCTCAAGGAACCCCGCGCCACCGTCCTGATCCCCGGCGCCCGCGTCCGCTACCTGGCCGAAATCGCCGAACAGGGCCGCGGCATCAACGCCAAGATCGAAAGCCAGGCGGAGATCGCCGACCGGGCGCAGAGTTACTGGCAGTCGCTGCGGGATCTGGGGGACGACAAGCTGCCGAAGGCCCTGGACCTCTACGGCGCCGATGATCTGCTCGTCGTCCCCGCGAACGCGGGGACCCAGCGACTTCCTTCGGACAGCGACAAGGCACTGGATTCCCGCGTTCGCGGGAATGACGAAAGTGGGGTCCGCGGGAATGACGGGGCGGGTGTAGACCGCACCCTCCTAACCCTCCGCCAGCGCTACAACGACGCCATCCAGTCCCTCACCTCCGACGCCCTCAAGCTCCTGCGCGACTGGCCGCAGCGCCTGAAGTCCATCGTCGACGAGTTCACCGAGTACCAGGTCCGCGACAAGACCATCCGCGTCGAGAACTACCGCGAGTCCCTGTCGCACCAGAAGATCCCCAAGATCGCCGCCCCCACCTACAAGAGCTGGGGCGAGCTGCTGACCTTCCTGCAGAAGGAAAACCTGCCCGGCTACTACCCCTACACCGGCGGCGTCTACCCCTACCGCCGCACCGGCGAAGACCCGATCCGCATGTTCGCCGGCGAAGGCACGCCCGAGCGCACCAACCGCCGCTTCCATTACCTGTCCGTCGGCCAGCCGGCCGCGCGCCTGTCCACCGCCTTCGACAGCGTCACCCTGTACGGCGAAGACCCCGCCGTGCGCCCGGACATCTTCGGCAAGATCGGCAACTCCGGCGTCAACATCGCCACCCTGGACGACATGAAGAAGCTGTACTCGGGCTTCGACCTGTGCGCGCCCAGTACCTCGGTGTCGATGACCATCAACGGCCCGGCCCCGATCATCCTGTCGATGTTCATGAACACCGCCATCGACCAGCAGGTCGAGAAGTACCTGCGCGCCGACCAGGCCCGCTGGGACGAGGCGCACAACAGGATCGAAGCGATGTTCGAGGGCCGCCAGCGCCCCGAATACAGCGGCATGCTGCCCGAGACCAACGACGGCCTCGGCCTGGGCCTGCTGGGCGTCACCGGCGACCAGGTCGTCGACGCCGAGACCTACGCCAAGATCAAGGCCCACACCCTGGCCACCGTGCGCGGCACCGTGCAGGCCGACATCCTGAAAGAAGACCAGGCCCAGAACACCTGCATCTTCAGCACCGAGTTCGCCCTGCGCATGATGGGCGACATCCAGCAGTACTTCGTGGACAACAACGTCCGCAACTTCTACTCGGTGTCCATCAGCGGCTACCACATCGCCGAAGCCGGCGCGAACCCGATCAGCCAGCTCGCCTTCACCCTGTCCAACGGCTTCACCATCGTCGAGTACTACCTCGCTCGTGGCATGAAGATCGACGACTTCGCGCCCAACCTGTCGTTCTTCTTCAGCAACGGCATGGACCCGGAATACACCGTCATCGGGCGCGTCGCCCGCCGCATCTGGGCCCGCGCCATGCGCGAGCGCTACGGCGCCTCCAGCCGCAGCCAGATGATGAAGTACCACATCCAGACCAGCGGCCGCTCCCTGCACGCGCAGGAGATCCAGTTCAACGACATCCGCACCACCCTGCAGGCCCTGTACGCCCTGTTCGACAACTGCAACAGCCTGCACACCAACGCCTACGACGAAGCCATCACCACGCCGACCGAGGAAAGCGTGCGCCGCGCCGTGGCCATCCAGATGATCATCAACAAGGAACTGGGCCTCAACTTCAACGAGAACCCCTGGCAGGGCAGCTTCATCGTCGACAAGCTCACCGACATCGTCGAGGAAGCCGTCTACAAGGAGTTCGAAGCCATCAGCGAGCGCGGCGGCGTGCTCGGCGCCATGGACACCATGTACCAGCGCGGCAAGATCCAGGAAGAGTCGCTCTATTACGAGCACAAGAAGCACGACGGCTCGCTGCCCCTGATCGGCGTCAACACCTTCCTGCCCAAGGACCACGGCGGCGACATCGTCACCGAGATCGAGCTGATCCGCAGCACGGAAGGGGAGAAGGGGCAGCAGATCCAGAACGTCGCGGGGTATCAGGGCAATCGCAATGGTTACGCAGCTGAAGGGTTAAGGCAGCTGCAGGCGACGGCGCGGGAGCGGCGGAATGTGTTTGCCAGCCTGATGGAGGCGGTGAAGACGCACAGCTTGGGGCAGATTAGTCATGCGCTTTATGACGTTGGTGGGGAATACCGGCGGAATATGTAGCTCGGATTCCCTCTTCTTGAGACCGCGAGGGCCTGCCATTGGTAGGCCCTTTTTTTTGGAAGGCATTTGCACTTTGCCCCCTGAGTCAATTAGCGTCTGAAGATGAGGCGTCGATCATGCGTGCATGAAGAGTGGTTGGTTGCCAGGTAGTAATTTGAAGGAAAGGGGGGGGTGAATGAGCTTGCTGCTGATCCATTTGACGGATGCGCATCTCGACGAGGATTCGATCGATTTCGTGAGCCGAGCTGAGGCGATTGTAGATTCTGCTCTGTCGCCCATCGTTGAAGTGTCGGAAGTTCACGTGGTTTTCTCCGGTGATATGGCGAACAAGAGGGCGCCTGAGGACTTTCAAGTTGTTAGAGACCTTCTGAAGCGTGTCAAAGCTCGGGTGCATGAAAGGCTCGGTATCGAGGCGGCAATCCTGGTATCAGCGGGCAACCATGACTGTGACTTCTCAGGTGATCAAACCGTAAGGGATGCCCTACTAAGTGTGGCGCGGAATAAGCCACATGAAATGTCTCCGTTAATCCTGGAGCAGATTGCGAAGCCATTGGACAGCTTCTTTGACTTGCAAAGAGACCTTGGGCCCACATTCATGAGTGCGGACAAGTGGGGCGCAGTCGCAGAGTTCCCCGATGTCGCCGTTCGCTATGTGCTGCTGAACTCGTCTGTGATGTCCACGATCAGGGAAGACCCTGGGAAGCTATTTGTGCCGTTGCCGGAATTGGATTCAAAAGACGGGATGAAGACCTTCCTCGTCATGCACCATCCGTACGGTTGGTTGATGCCGGACAATGCCCGCGAACTGGCTCAACACGCATCCATGTTGGGTGACCTGTTCCTGATGGGGCACGAGCATGAGCTGTGGGCTCAACAGGTCAACGACATCTACGACGATTCGGCAATTACCTACTTGCGAGGGCACGCTTTGCGTGACTCGTCAGACTCTCAGAATAGTGCCTTTCAGACGGTTCTGGTTGACAGGAAGCTTGGATTCTTGCCCCGGTCCTATCGTTGGAAGGATGGAGCCTACGAGGCGTGGGTAGAGAAGTCGAGGGACGAGTATTTGCCCTGGCCTGTGTCCAACGGTTCAAGAAAGATCTCGATATCGACGGAGGGGCTCCGCTACTTGAACAGTGCCGGGGCCAACTACACCCATCGCAGGAAAGAGGTTGTGACACTACAAGACATCTTTGTATGGCCAAACCTCAAGCGCGTAAATCCCGAGAAAGATACTGGAAACATTGTCGCGGACGGCCTTGCGGAAAAGGGAGACGCACTCGCTGAGTTGACTGGATTGCCCGCAGTCTGCGTTGTCAAGGGCGGGGAACAGTCCGGTAAGTCGGCTCTCGCCAAGATGCTAGCGATCCAATTGAGCAAGCGCGGCGTCTATCCGCTGCTCCTGAACGCGGCGACGATTACGTCGTGGCGCCCCAGCGGGCTTGAAGATCGAGTTGACGGGGCGATCGATCTGCTTTACGGAAAGCGTTGGCGCGCCGAGTACAAGAAATTGGATCCGAAGGAAAAGGTCCTTCTGATCGATGATTTCGATCTTCTGCATTCGGACGGGTGTCTGCAGGGGTTGCGGGCGCTCCGGCAGCAGTTTGGACGGATCTATCTGGTGATCGATTCCAATCCTGGAATGGAACTTGCTCTGAGCGAGTTCCTTTCGGATGAGAACTTTGTTGACTCGGCAGCTTTCGAGATTCTTCCGTCCACCCACCATCATCGCCTGGAGATCATTGAGCGCTGGTTGATGATTGGGAATGAGACATCACACGGACTCGAGGAGATCAAGCTAACCGCCGTCAAGCTTTTGAAGATTGTTGATGAGACCCTTGGGAGAAACTTGATTCCGGCGGCTCCCGTATTTGTACTCATCATTCTTCAACGGGCAGAGCTTGCACAAGATTTGAGTACGGTGGTGAAGAGTGGTTCCCATGGGTTCCTTTACGAATCCTTGATCACGCAGGCGCTCAGCGGAAGAGTTTCGTTGTGCAACGCCATAACTTCCATGACGTACCTGACAGCATTGGCGTCCCTCTTTGAATTGGGCAACGTCCAAGGAGGTTGAGCAGGCTGATTTTGAAGCGTTCCATGTTGAGCATTGTCAGAGGTACAACCTGCGGTTGCCCATGGGCTCGCTTCAGGCGCAACTCGTAGAGGCGGACATTCTAGAAGATCGCGGTGGGCGCGTCCGTTTCAAATATCCGTACCACTACTACTATTTCTTAGCCAGAAGTATTTCCCAGCGAAGTTGGGGTGAGCTTGAGCCGCGGGTTGACTTGTTGGTGAGGTCAATTCATACGGAGAGGAGTGCCAACGTACTGTTATTCCTCGCGCACCTTAAGCGCGACCCAAGAGTTGCAGAAAAGATCATCGACAGTGCGACGCAGATGTTCAGGGATCTCCCGGAAGCTGACCTTTTCGAAGTAAGTCCTGTGCTTGACAAGTTCAAGCCTATGGAAATCCGTCAAATTTTGGTGGAAGGCGCGCGCGAGTTTCAGCTTGAGCAGCGCGCGCTTGATGAAAAGGATCATGAGGCCGCGTCGCAGGAAATTGAGAAGGTCGCGGAAGCTAGGCTCCGCTCCCGAATTGATGATGCGGTATTGATGAATGCGGCGTTCAAGACTCTTCAAGTCTTGGGCCAGGTGCTGCGAAATCACGCGGGCGAGATCGAGCGAGATGACAAGCATGCAATGGCCGATACATGCGTAGGGCTTGGCCTGCGCGTACTGTCGTTCTTGTACCGCATGGTTGGGTCCCACGGCGAAGAGATGTTGAAATTTCGCGGCCTGCAGATAAAGGCCGAAAGGGGGAGCATGAACGACTCGGAATTGGCTGAGGAATTGGAGTCATACTTGCCATCGATGATGTCATCATTGACCGTTGGTACCCTTATCAAGATTGCCAACGCGATAGGATCGGAGGAGTTGTCACCTACGCTCGATGATGTCCTTCGTGGCGTGAATACGCGAAAGCTACTTAGGCTGATAGCCCATCTCGAGCATTTTTCGGATTTTCCGAAAAAGGAACTCTTAGATTTTGAGGAAGACGCTCTTCAGCGTGGTCCGGTACTCCCAAATTCCGTGCTTCGGCGTTTCCTTATTCGTCGGTTCTACCTCTTTCCGGTGCGTGAGGAACTCAAGCGTGCGGTGCTGGACCGCTTTAAGATCAAGGCGTTGCCTTTCCAGTTCCTGGAGCAGAAGCGCCTTCCTAAGCCAGGGTAATAAGGGCGGGGTCTGAAAATCACGGTCGCGAGCATGTGCCACTGATTCGTACACGTGATTCGCGGCCATTTCAGGCTCGGCGCGGACCGCTTCCCGTGGATCAGTGCCAGAACAGGAGCGGGGTCGACTTAAGCAGGGGATCGGTCCCGAGTCGCCATTGGTTAATGCATCGCAACATGGAATGGGTGGCCCGCATCAATGCCGAACTTCGAGTTCTTGATTAGGAAGCGTCCTGTCTCGCATCAAACAAAGAGCAGGAAGAATCTCCAGGCATGGAAGGCATACGTGAGAAGTGAGGCCGAAAAGGTTTGGCCAGTTGGCAGGCCTGCGGAGGAAGGAGATCTAAGATTTTCGATCGTTTATCTATGCGACGATTCGCCGGCAGACATAGACAACATAATCAAGCCAATTCAAGATGCGCTCGTAGGCCTTGTATATGTGGATGATAGTCTGATCGCTGATGTGGATAGTCACCGACGATTCCTCGCGGCGGGAATTGATGTCACAAATCTTCCTCAGTTGCTCAAGCTCGGCGTATTTGATGGAGATGAGTGCGTCTATGTTCGAGTGGCTGAATCGCCGCTTCTGGAGAGCTTGTTGTGAGTACTTCAAGAGTTGTTCACGACGAAAAGGTCCGACAGATTCGAGACAAGTTGATAGATGACGGCTACCAAGTCGTGGTCGAGCCGCTACCAGAGCAGATGCCTATTGACTTGGAAGGCTATAGGCCCGACCTGATCGCAGATAAGTTGGGTGATCGCTTGGTCGTCGAGGTGAAGCAAAGTCGCTCCAGGCTCCCGATGGAAAAGTTTCAGTCTATTTCAGAGGTTCTAAAGGGGCAGGGATGGCGATTTGTGCTGGTAACGTTGGATGGTTCCGACGAGATGGATTCGTTGGACGAACGCTATTCGACTTGGGCGGAGATTTTGGAGAAGCTTAGGCAGGTCCGTCCATTGATCGAATCGAATGTGTTGGAGCCTGCGGTTCTATATTTGTGGGCGGTTTTCGAGCTCGCGATGAAGAAGCGAGCAGCGTTGCGAAACATTCCGGTCTCCAATTTGCCGGCAGCTAATGTTTTCAACCACATGTATTCGTTGGGCGAGATTTCAGTGGATGATTACGACGGACTTAAGGGTTTGCTCAATGCTCGTAATCAAGTAGCGCACGGGCATGGAAGTACTAGTTTCCCAAGGTCAGCGATCGATGATTCTTTCGATCGAGTTGCACGGTATGTGAACGCTTGGTCGGCAGAGGACGACGGGGGCGACTGAAAGAAGCCATGAAGAACAAAGGTCAAAACAACCGGGTCAAAGACCGTTTTCTTTCGGACGAAGTTGTCGCACTGTTTGAGACCTATTGGACGTAAGCTCTAGGACAGGCTCCGGGTGGTCCGTGAGCTTTGACGGGAGGTAGTCGCATGAGTAAGAAGGACATTCATGTAGTGCCGCGCAAAGACGGTTGGGCAGTCGTGAGGGAAGGCGGAGATCGCGCGTTCACGGCCGAAAGGACGAGGCGATGAGCCAAGCCCGCGATCAGGGGCGGCGCGACAAAGTCGAGGTCGTCGAGCATGGCAAGGACGGAAGGATTCAGGGTAGTAACAGCTACGGCAACGATCCCAATCCGCCCAAAGACACCAAGCCGTAAGTTCGAAGGCAATACAGGGGTCTGACTTTCTTGACTTCATCCTGGAGGCCCGCCACCGGCGGGCCTTTCCATTTTCGGGCGGCGTCCCGGGCCGCGAAGCGACCCCGGCCCAATGTATCGCTTTGTAGCGTCTTGTATCGATTTGTATCCGCGCGACCACGCACGCAGCGGTTGGTGCCAGACTTCTGCTCGCTCCGATGGCGCCGTAACGGTCAACACCAAACATCGCCACACGGAACGCGGCGGAGCAAGGACGCAGCCGGCATCGCCGGTCCACACAGGGAATCAACAGGAGGTTGTTGTGTCGGATAACCGCATTACGCTCACCGTCACCCCCGAACAGGGGCAGGCCGCCACGACGGGCATCGCGCAGGCCGTTGCGGCTTTGCCGGGGCTCGTCTCGGTGCACCCTTCGCAGAGTCGCGATCTGCACCACTTCGTTAACAACAACGAACTCTTCGGGCGCGGCGTGCTGCGCACGCTGGAGACCCATCGGCAGATCGTGCCGCCCAGCCTGGACGTCGCCGGCGCCCGTGCCGACCTCGATGCCCTGGATGCGCTGCGTCCGCTGCTGGAGGAAGTGGGGCGCCTGCATGCACTGCTGGAAGGCACGGTGGCCCTGTTGGGCCACGATGTCATGGATTTCGCGTACGAAGGCTACCGCCACCTCAAGCTGTCGGGTGCCGACCAGGGCCTAGAAAACCTGCGCCGTGACCTCGGGCATCAGTTCAGCCGCGGCCGCCGCCGGGCGCAGGAGGAGCCGGCCCCGCAGTCCTGAGCGCCGCATTATTGATCGAGAAGGAAGCCGCCCATTGGGCGGCTTCTTTTTGGGGGCCGCATCCCGCCGAAGGCTGGTATCGGTGGGTCCTCGCGGGATGCACAGTTGGGGGCGTGGGTGGCGTGGCTCGTGCCGAGGGTGGCGTGGTCCGGGCCAAGGGGCGCATGGGTCGCGCCGAGGGTTGCTTGGGTCGCGCGCAGGGTCGCGTGCGTCGGTGCGAGGGTCGCTGGGGTCGCCGCGAGGGGCGCGAGGCTCGCGGCGAGGGGCGTGTGGTTCGCGGCGAGGGGCACTTGGTTCGCCCCGAGGGGGTATTGGGTCGCGGCGAGGGTCGAGTGGGTCGCTGCGAGGGGCGCGTAAGTCGGGCTGAGTATCGCTTGGGTCGCGCCGGAGAGCGTTTGGGTCCGGCTGAAGGGCGCGTGCGTGCCGCCTCACCCATGCCAGAATCCCTGCGCATTACCAGGGGGGAACCATGGAAGAGCGCATCGCGCGCCTAAAGACATCAGACGACGCTCGCAGGCTGGCGGAGAACGCGCGGCGGCTCGGGCATCCGGAACTGGGGGCACGGGCCCTGCAACGTGCCAGCGAGCTCCAGGCCGCGGAGGAGGGGTTCAGTACTCCCGCGGAACAGGCCATTGCGATCGCCCTCTACGCCTACGAGGACGAACAGAGCCGGCTCAAGGAACGGACCTTCCGCGCCAACCGCACGCGACAGATGTTGGACCGGCATGGCGCGCTCATCGCCGCAGAACGCATGGTGCTCAGCCGCCAGCCGTCGAAGGGCTTCGAAGTACTCGAAGAAGCCGGGCTGCAGGCGCTCAGCTTTGAAGCCATCATCGACCGCTTCCCGGGCGAGTTCTCCGCTGCCGCGGTCGAAGCCGCTCGGGCGCGCCTGGAAGGCAGGCCGTCGCCCAGAGCGGTATCGGAGGACGCCCCCTCGGAGGCGGGGGCGTTCGGGGAGGAGAACGACAGCCTTGCGCCCCCAACGCTGGACGCCGAAGCGGTGGCCTTCCTGAAGGGTTTCAAGGATCCGAATGGTTGGTTCTTGACGCGATGGATGCCGCGTTATCGCGAAACAACCCAGGCCATCAGCCAAGCACTGCGCCAGGACCGCCCTCAGGACGTGTTTGAGATCGTCTGGAAAAGCCCGGACAACGCCATCAGCAATGCCGGGCCGGGCTTGCTGAAGTACGAGACCGTCGAGGCGATGCGTAACGACTTGCTGGAAGTCATTCGCCAGATCCATTCGGACGGGAGCCCGGCGAGCTTCAATCGGATCGTGGAGAGATTCGAGCGGTGGAAGGCCGAGGGCCGCATTGGAAAGGTGCCCCGCCTGCTGATTGCTCGGGCTTTTGCCGGTGTGCATCCGGCCCGCTACCACACGACGGTAGATGGCGACAGGCACAACGAGGTTCTGGGATGGTTTGTTCAGCACACTGGCTTCATTCGGCCCCGCTCCGGCAGCTGGGCGGCAAGTGCGCAGGCGTTGGTGGGGCACCTGGACCAGCTCGGGGTGTTCGACGACATCCTGGCTCGCAACATGTTCCCGTGGTTCGTCGCGGATCAGTTGAGTGTTCGCACGGCCCGAGCGGCCGTCCCGCCCGGGCATCAGCCGCGTGCCCTCGCTGCTTTCGCGGAACTTCCTCCGGCGCAGCGAATCATCGCGCTGCGACACAATGCAATTCAGACAGCCCTTTTCGATCGGTTGGCTACCGAGTTGGGAAGGGATCGCGTCTGGACCGAATACCCCACCGGGACCGGTGGGTTCGCCGATGCGATCACCCGCTTACCGGATGGCCGCTGCCATCTCTATGAAATCAAGGTCGCTGACAGCGCCGCCGAGGTGGTTCGTTTGGCGATGGGCCAACTGCTGGAGTACGGCTTCCGTCAAGGTGGGCTGGAACCGGTCAAGCTGTTCGTCGTCGGCGAACCTGCCTTGGACGCGGTTACCAACATCTTTGTCGCGCGCTTGCGAGCGGACTTCAATCTGCCGATCGAGTACCTGCAGGTGGAGTTGCCGGACACCTGAGCTCGTAGGTTGACGTTCGAAAGAATGAACCTGCCGCATGCTCAACAACGAATCTGATCACTTTTCCATTTTGAGGGTTGAGATGTCATTGTTTTCCGTCAAGTTCACCGAGCTCAGGATTGTGGGCTGGACCATAGCGGGGTACGCGGTTCTTCTAATCGCTGTCACTGTGTTATTTGACCGCTCGGGAGGTTTCTTGACCTACTCGCTAGGTCTCTATGGGGAGGCTGATTTCTGGGTTGGGTTCATCACGGAAGCCCACGGCTTCTTGCTTGATTTGGTGATCATTGCCTTTGTTTTGTCTTGGGTGACCAAAAGCCTGGAACGAAAGCACGCGATCACTCGATTCCAGGAGGAAATCGACGATTTCCGTCCATGGAGAACCCCCGAGTCCGCTTTCAGGATCGCTGGGTGTGTGAAGCGCTTGGCAAACGAACGGGTCAGGGAGATCGACCTGTATGAGTGCTTCTTGAAGCAGGCTGATCTTCGCGGCTTGGACCTGACCGGAGCCAAGCTTTGGGGGGCTGATCTGGGTGACGCAGTGCTGAAGAACTGTGTGCTTACGGACGCGAAGATGAAAGGATGTTACCTGGTCGCGGCGCGGTGTTCCGGGGCAAGGTTTGAGCGGGCATTCATGAAGAACTCCAGGTGCATGTTCGGTGAGTTCTCCGGATGCAGCTTTAGAACGGCAACGCTCGTCCGGGTAAGTTTTTCTGGCGCGAATCTTCGAGGAGCTGATCTTTCGGGAGCGGATGTGACCGGCGCGAGCTTTCAAGATGCGGATCTGGCTGGCGTGGATTTCCGGGACGTTGCCGGGCTGTTAGTCGAACAGCTTCTCAAGGCAAAGAGCGTGCGAGGTGCTCAACTGCCGCCGAATATTGCTCAGCAGTTTGCGGCTGACCATCCCGAGCGCGTAAAGGTCCATGTGCATTCGGACGGGCGGCGCTTCACTACCCTGAAATGAGGGTGGCCCTCCAGGACCTGGCTTGAAGGGGGCAGGGTGATTGCCCCCTCCTGGTGGCGCCCGACGCCTCCGCACTAGCAGAGGCGCCCGTTTCCGGCACGCCCAATGCCGGACCGCGCTACACCCACGCCGTCCTCCTTCACCGGGAACCCGCCAACAGCGCCCTTGGCCTGCAAGGTAGGGCACGCGGAAAAAAGGGGACGGAGGCGATTCCCTCCGTGGGCCGGCCCACGTCGCGGGCGAACCCCTCAAGCCTTCTTCGTCGCAATCCAGCGATCGATCTTGGCCGAGAGGACCTCCAGCGGCACCGCGCCATCCTTCAGCACTTCGGCGTGGAACTCGCGCGCGTCGAACCTGGCCCCGAGCTCGGCCTCGGCGCGGTGGCGCAGTTCCTGGATCTTCAGTTCGCCGATCTTGTACGCCAGCGCCTGGCCGGGGACGGCCATGTAGCGCTCGGCCTCGGCGGTGGACTGCGTCTCCGACTCGGCCGAATTGTCGAGCATGTATCGGATCACCTGCTCGCGGGTCCAGCCCTTGCTGTGCAGTCCGGTATCGACGACCAGGCGGATGGCGCGCCACAGTTCGTTCTGCAGGTAGCCGAAGTAGTCGTACGGATCGGTGTACACGCCCAGGTCCTTGCCCAGCGATTCGGCATACAGGCCCCAACCCTCGGCGAACGCGGTCTCGCCGCCGAAGCGGCGGAACTTGGGCATGGTGGCCAGCTCCTGCTGCAGCGAGAACTGGAAGTGGTGGCCGGGGATGGCCTCGTGCAGGAACAGGTCCTGGGCGAGCCACGTCCTGCGCGTGGGCAGGTCGTAGGTGCTGACGTAGAAGATGGCGGGACGGCTGCCGTCCTCGCTCGACGGGTAGAACTCGCCGGCGGCGGCCGACTGCGCGCGGAACGGTTCGACCGGGCGGATCTCGAACGGGGCCTTGGGAAGCAGCAGGAACTGTTCCGGGATCTTCCGGTTGACCTTCGCCTCCACCGCGCGGTAGTGCGCCAGCAGCGCTTCCTCGCTCTGGAAGCTGAAGCGCTTGTCGGTCTGCATGAAGTGGAAGAAGTCCTGCAGCGAGCCCTTGAAGCCGACCTCCTGCATCACCTGGCGCATTTCGCCGTGGATGCGGGCCACTTCGTCCAGGGCCGATCTGGTGGATCTGGGTCGGCGACTTGCCGGTGGTCGTGTACTGGCGCGCGAGGAACGCGTACCAGGCCTGGCCATCGGGCAATGCGTCCATGCCGGGCGCGGTGCGCGTCCTGGGCATGTACTCGTTGGCGATGAAATCGCGCAGCTCCTTGAACGCCGGAATCATCCGCTGGCCGATCATCTCACGGTACGCAGCGGTCAGGCGTGCCTTGTCGGCGGCGGAGAAGTCCGCCGGCAGGTTCTTGATCGGCCCCCAGAAGATCGTGTCTTCGGGCCGGTCCTTTGATGACCATGGCCAGCTGCGGCACCACCTTCACCATCAGCGCCCTGGGCTGCACGACGCAGGCGGAAATGCCCTGGCGCATGTTGCCGATGGCGCTGTCGAACAGCACCGGCACGCGGTTGGCGCGCGCGAGCCAATCGTCGTAGTCCTTGACCGTCCGGAACGGCTGCGTGCCGCTGCCCGAACCGAACTGCACGGCGATGCTCGCGATGCTGCCCATCTGGTGGATCGGCAGCATCCAGCTCGGGAACTGCTCGGCTTCCAGCGACTGCTTCGCGTCGCGGACGAAGATCTGGTAGCTCAGCAGGTCCTGGCCTTGCAGGCCTTCCGGACCGACCGCTTCGACGGCGTCCAGCCAGCGCTGGGTGAAGGCGTGGCTTTGCTGGCGATATTCGGCGGACAGGAAGTCCGGCAACTGGTCGTTGTAGCGGCTGTCACCCTGGAAGGTGGCCTGGATCGGATTGAGCTGCAGGCTTTCTTCCCAGTACGCCTCATAGAGCTTCGCCAGGCGTTCGCCCTTGCTTTCGGCGACCTGCGCAGTGGCGGTGGTGGTCGAGGTGGAGGCCTGCGTGCTGCCGCAGCCAGCGAGCGCGGCTGCGATGGCGAGGGCGAGCAGGGCGGGCAAACGTGCGGTCATCGGGAACTCCAGGCCAGTGGTCGATCGGGACGCGCAAGCCTCCTCGGCAGGGCCCGCAGCCGACATGGGCCAAAGGTCACCGGGGTAGGGAGCAGCCAAAAAATTCCGATCCGGTC
This sequence comes from Lysobacter solisilvae, assembly GCF_016613535.2. Taxonomy (NCBI): domain Bacteria; kingdom Pseudomonadati; phylum Pseudomonadota; class Gammaproteobacteria; order Lysobacterales; family Lysobacteraceae; genus Agrilutibacter; species Agrilutibacter solisilvae. The sequence continues at coordinate 3,356,143 of NZ_CP071518.1, read as the reverse complement.
GAGTCAGGGTTTGCCGAGTGTGGGCATTGCAATTAATGGGGAGGAGGTGACTAACGGCCTGATGGGGCAGGGCCGGGTCGCGCGAGCTTCCACCGGGCATGACCGCAGTGCTGCCGCGAAAGTCCACTCTGACCCGGGCTTCGAAGCGGTTGTTCGACCGCTTTGGAGAGTTGGGTGCAGCCAGTCGGAAGGGGACCATGCTGTAAGGGAAAAGTGCGGAGGGGAAACGTGTTTGAAGGGGGCATTGTCAGGAAAAATTGATCCTGTCCCCATTTGTGCCACGGGGGTCGGGCTTTGGGTCCATTGGGTCGCGCCGAGGGGCATTTGGGCCCGGCGGATAGTCACGTGCTTCCCGCTTCAGCAAAAATTGAAGGGGACGAGGCAACTGATTCGCTCGGCCCCGGAATCATGGGGAGTTGATGCGGGGGGGCTGCGATGGGGATAGCGAGCTGTGACGACAGCCCTGCTGCCGGACAGCACCACCAATCCAAGCGAAAAAGGGTGGTCATGCTTTTTCAAAGTGAACCTGACCCATTTTCCCCCGGGAATGGCGTTGAACAAGAATCTGCGGTTAGATAGGGACCGCACGAGTTCCTTCGGGGGGAAGGGATGGGCAGGCTTCATACTCACTACGACAATCTAAAGGTCATGCGCGATGCTCCGGAAGAAGTGATCCGCGCGGCCTATAGGTCACTTTCTCAAAAGTACCACCCAGACAAGAATCTCGGCGACGGGCAGGCGGCACAGAGAATGGCCGTTATCAACGCGGCCTATGCAGTATTGTCGGATCCAGTGCGTCGCCTTGAACACGATGAATGGATCTCGCGGCAGGAACAGCGCCCTGCCGAGCAGGCGACGCAAGAGGGTCAAACTAGGTCCGAGCCTTTCGGCAATGCTGGGGGAACATCCGGTCGAGCAACCCCCGGCACCTCTCCACATGAACCGTATCAGCCTAGGCCGGCGGCTAGTGGCGCAGGTGTTCGTTCGCATCTCGGAGCACGCCCCCCGCGCAAGACAAAGGCCGAGCACGTTGGGCGGCTGGTGCGAGTGGTCTTCACTGCGGCGATTGCCGCGTGGCCCATTACGCTACTGGCGGGCTTCTTCATCTATTCGCAGTTCGCTGACCCGGCCCCACCACCTCCAGGTCCGGCGCCCTATGTGCGAGAGCCCTCCGCAGAGCCTGCAATGGTCCAAGACGCAGAGGGGGCAATTGATTCGTCCTCACAGAATGCGAGTACCGCAGTTGAATCGTCGGACCAGGCGAATGCCGTCAATATTCCGCGATCGGAAGCAGTGCGACAGTCTCAGTCCGGGCAGGCTTCATACTTGCGCCCGGCGCTTGCGCCAAACGGGAAAGCGTGGCCGTCTCGAGCCGGATACATGACCGGGGAGCCTCGATTGAACACTCGAGGGCTATCTGAGGTTACGGTCGACAACACCGAAAACGATTCGGATGTGCTCGTGAAACTCGTTGCTATTGGTTCTATTGCTAAGCCAGTGCGGCAATTCTTCATTCCTGCGCACGGTGCGTTTACGGTTCGAAAAGTGAATGTGGGTCACTATGATGTCCGGTACCGTGAATTGGATACCGGTGCGCTAGCCAGGTCAGAGGCATTTGACCTTGAGGAGGAGCGGGTCGCCGACGGCACTCGCTACAGCTCAATTCGATTGACGTTATTCAAGGTTGCGAATGGCAACATGCAGACGTATTCATTGTCCGAAGGGGAGTTCTAAGGATTTGAATTTTGCGCTCGAAGGGGCGGAGGTAATACCCCGCGCGGTCCCGGCGACCTGCTGCCCCGACGCAGTTACGAAACACGAAACAGGGGTCGGAGTCGCCTTTCGCGGTCTGCTGCATCCTTCCGCGGCCGACCGATCTTCTTCGGGCCCGCGGCGCGCCCCACTTGGGCTTTGATGGCCTCGCAAAAGTGAGGGTGCTGTAAGTGTGCCGTCGTTGCTGCCGGACAAGTCCACTCTGTCCAGGGCTCGTAACCGCACCACGCACGCTCGCCAGCTACCATGCGCGCACTCACAACACTGGAGTCCCCCATGTCCCTCTCGATGCACGCCGCGTCCGTTCCCGTCTTCAAGCAGATGCTCGCTGCGCTGGGCGGTGTCCTGGCCAAGGCCGAAGCCCACGCGACCGAGCGCAAGATCGACCCGGCCGCGCTGCTGCAGTCGCGCTTGTTCCCCGACATGTTTCCGTTGACGCGCCAGGTGCAGGTCGCCTGTGATTTCGCCACCAGCGTGTCGGCGCGGCTGGCGGGCGAAGAGGTCCCGGCCTACGAGGGCGGCGACGAGACCTTCGCCGACCTGCAGCAGCGGATCGCGGCGACCCTGGCCTTCATCGGTGGCCTGGACGCGGCGCGATTCGAAGGCAGCGACCAGCGCGAGGTCGTGCTGCGTCCCGGCACGCCGAAGGAACGCAGCATCGGCGGCCAGGCTTACCTGCTGGCGTACGGCTTGCCGCAGTTCTTCTTCCATGTCACCACGGCGTACGACCTGCTGCGCCACAACGGCGTGGAGATCGGCAAGAAGGACTACATGGGCAGCTACTGACGAAGGCACCCGCGCGGGGCTTGAACGGTCAGGTGCCCGCGGTGCGGGGGGGCGGTACTTGGGTACAGTGGACGCCGGTCACCCACCTGGGAATCCCATGAACCTGCGTCTGCCGGCCCTCCTGCTCCTCGCGCTCGTGTTCGTCCCGTCCGCCCGCGCCGCGGAAAGCTACGACAACTGCACCGGGTACATCGCCACGCTTCCGGCGACGATCAGCACCTAGGGCACCTGGTGCTTCAACAAGGACCTGTCCACCGGCCTGACCTTCGCCGATGCGATCAACATCGCCACCAACAACGTCACCATCGATTGCAACGGCTTCAAGCTGGGCGGCCTGACCGCGGGCGCGGGCACGCTGTCCAACGGCATTGCCGCGTCCAACCGCTTCAACATCACCGTGCGCAACTGCAACATCCGCGGGTTCGCCCGCGGCGTGTTCCTGCAGGGCACCTCCCTCGGGTCGTCCGGCGGCCACATCGTCGAAGACAACCGGTTCCAGGCGAACACGTGGTACGGCGTGACCGTGGACGGAGACGGCTCGGTGGTGCGGCGCAACCTCGTCATGGACACCGGGCTGAGCACCGCCCAGACCGACGCGGTGGGCATTTCGGGCTATTGGGGCACCGACGTGCTCGACAACACCATCGTGGGCGTGACCGCCCGCGCCGGGAGCAATGGCACCGTCCACGGCATCTACCTGGTCGGCAGCGCCGGCAGCGCGGTCGCCGGCAACCGCATCCGCAAGATCACGCCGGACGGCTATGGCACTGCACGCGGCATCCTGCTGGCGTACAGCGGCAACGCGGTGGCCCTGGGCAACGTCATCGCCGGCAACGGCGGCACCTACGGCGTGATCTGCACCCCCAGCGCGGGTAGCGCTGCGGCCAAGGACAACGTCATCAGCAGCTTCACCACGCCCCTGTCGATGTGTACCGACGCCGGGGGCAACGCCGTGCTGCCTTGAGTCCGGGATCAATGGCGACGGAGCTAACGCGCATAGGGCGGGTCTCGACCCGCCATCGCCATGCAGAAAAACTCCGGCCCTAAAGGGGTCAGGTTGATCGACCTCTCCGGGCAGGGCCCCGACGCCCCGGCCCCAGTAGACTGACGCCCGTTTCCCCGCACCACGCCCGCATGCAAGACGCCGCCACGCCCCCGCCCTCCGACTTCGCCTGGAACCCGCCGCCTGCAGCGCAGCTGGCCTGCAAGGTCCTTCAGGGCGTGCTGAACTGGTTGGCGATTGTCGCCTCGGTCGCGTGCTGCTGCGTCGCGGTCGCGTTCTGGCGCGAGGACCTCGGCTTCCTGGGCATCTTCCTGTGCGTGGCGCTGTGGGTGCTGGCGGTCGCCGTGCACGAGGGCGGGCACGTGCTGGGCGCCCGCGCCAGCGGGATGACCGTCTTCCACGCCAGCGTCGGGCGCCTGGAGTTCAAGGCGCAGCGCCGCGGGTGGCGGGTGCGCTGGAACCGGAAGAAGCCGCAGTTGGCCGGGTTGGTGGTGGCGTTCCCCGACCCGCGCGTGCCCATGCGCGCGCCGTGCATGCTCATGACGGTGGCCGGCCCGGCGGCCAACGCGCTGGTGGGTGGGCTGTGTGCATTGCTCGCGGCCGCTCTGTGGGAGCGAGGCGGCAGCGCCTGCTGGCTGCTGCTCTCCTTCGCCTCGATCAACCTGCCGCTCGCGCTGACGAACCTGCTGCCCACGCAGAAGCATGCCGCCAGCGACGGCCTGATGTTGCTGCGCTGGCTGCGCGCCCGCGACGAGGCAGCGCCCGAACTGGTCTTCGCCCGCCTCAATGGCCTGTCGGCCGTGGGAACGACGGCGGACCAACTGCCGCCCGACCAGGTGGCGCTGCTGGAAACCCAGCCCGCGCCGATGCCGCTGGTCCATCTGTGGTTCGTGCTCAAGGCCGACCAGAACCGCCTGGACTGGCACCGCGCCGCGGCGCTGCATGACGTCCTCGAAGAGCGCGTTGCGGCCATGCCCGTGGAGCAGCAGGCCGGCCTGGAGGCCTTCATCGCCCAGCTCCGCTGCGAGATCCGCTTCTCCCGGGCGATGGCGGGAATCCCGAACGACGCCGAGCTCGAACACGGGCTCGACGCGGACGCCGACTGGCACTATCCCACCCTGCGTCTGCGCTGCCGCGCCCTCACCGCCGCCCGCGCCGGTGACGCCGCACTGGCGCGGCAACTGCTCGAACAAACCCGGGCGAGCGCCCGCCAATCGGTCGACCTGGCCATGGAAAAAAGCGAGCACCGCCTGTGCGAGGCCGTGCTCGCGGCCTGAGCGGTGCGAGCGGTCGGCGGGTATAGGGCGGGTCTCGACCCGCCATCGCCATCCCGAAACTCCCCTCGCGCCCCTACACCCCGGCCTAACGCCGCTCTGGCATCGTTTCGCGGACGAAGCGCTCGTGTCCCGGTGGCCCGCGACCCGCCACCGGCGGCGCCCACGCTGGCCGACCACGGAGGTCGCATGCGAGGCGACGGTTTCAGGCGGATCAGGTGGGGCTTGCCCGTGTGCGCGGCCCTGCTGACGTGCGCGCCGGTCCTCGCGACGGCCCAGCCGACCGATGCGAATCCGGCGCAGCTCACCCACCAGGCCACGGACCAGGCCGCGCGCAGTCCCAACGCAACGCCGCCACCGGCCGCGCCCGCCAAACCCAAACGCCTCGCCAGCTTCCGCGACCCCGACGACGGCAAGCTCGACGCCTCCACCTGGCTGCTCGATCGCAAGGGCGCGCTGCCGGTGCCGGTCATCGTCACCGAGCCGGCGGTGGGCTACGGCGGCGGGCTGGCGCTGCTGTTCTTCCGGCGCCCGGACGGGCCGCCCACGCGGACCACCGCCTCGGGGCAGGTGCGGCCCATAACGCCGGACATCTTCGGCGTGGTCGCCCTCGAGACCGAGAACGGCACCCAGGGCTACGGGCTGGGCGCCGTGATGCATTTCCGGCAGGACCGCTGGCGCTATCGCGGCCTGCTCGGGCGGCCGCAAATCAACCTGGACTACTACATCGACGGGCCCGGCCCGACGCGGCAGATCGCCTACACCATCGAAGGCACCGGCAGCCTGCAGCAGGTGCAGCGGCGCATCGGCGAGGGCGACCTGTACCTGGGGCTGAAGTGGTTGTACCTGGACCTGCAGGCGCAGTTGGATATCGAGTCCGACGCGCAGTACTTCGAGCCGCGCGAGTTCGGCGAGCGCAACTCCGGGCTCGGCCTGCTGGCGGAGATGGACGTGCGCGACAACAGCTTCACCCCGTCCTCGGGCTGGATCGGGGCGCTGGAAGGCGTCTCCTACGCGAAGGCCTTCGGCAGCGACACCGTGTTCGAGACGTACCGCGGCAAGCTGTTCGCCTACTGGCCGCTGGCCGACGGCCGCCTGGTGCTGGGCGGCCGCGTCGACGTGCGCGCGGCGCAGGGCGACGTGCCGTTCTACATGCAGCCCTTCGTCGAACTGCGCGGCATCCCCGCCGTGCGCTACGAGGACCGCCGCACCGCGGTGCTCGAGGCCGAAGCCCGCTGGAACCTCACCCCGCGCTGGGCGCTGGTCGGCTTCGCCGGGGCCGGGCGCGCGTGGGGCCGCAAGGCCGGCTTCGGCGACACCGCCAGCGCCGTGGCCAAGGGCGCCGGCTTCCGCTACCTCATCGCGCGCCGGATGGGCCTGTACGCCGGCCTCGACTACGGCTGGGGGGCAGAGGACGAGGCGGTCTACGTGACGGTGGGCAGCGCGTGGCGGTGAGGGGCAATCAATGGGAACGGAGGCAATTAACCCGCCCCCGCCGCCCGTCGCGGTAATCTTGCGGGGTTCCGGAAGCCAGGGTTGAAAGGATGAAAGCCACTGTCGTCGGTCTCGTGACGCCGCACCTGCTGCGCGTCGTCGACCTCGCCATCAAAGCAGAGAAGGGCATGAACGTGGACTGGCATGTCCGCGACACGGTGGCCAAGACGATGGCCGAGCTGAGCGACCAGTTCAACGCGCAAGCGCTGGTGGCGTCGTATTTCGAGGGCCTGGATTCGGCTATCGCCCAGGCGGCGAGGGCGCGCGAGGACTACATCCGGGTCCTGCGCGCCGCGGCCGCCGCTGCGCGCGGGCTGGCGCGGGATTGAGGGGGCGGGGGTCAGGCCGCACAGCAATGTCCGAGAATCCTTACGCATCTCCGGAATCAACTGCCCCGGCAACCGGGAGAGTCACGGCACGCTCGACCGTGGAGCATCTGATGCGCTCGGCTGCAGGCGTACTACTCGGATTGGCAATCGCCTGGGTCGGCACCGCTTCTGGCTACTGGTCCGGCGCCAGTGCGTCAGACTGGCCGTGGTCACTTCCGGCGCTCATCACCGGCCTGATCACATCCGTGGCAGCGGTATTGATCTACCCCTACAAGCAAGTGGCGGGCCGCGTAGTGGCCACTTTTTTTGCACTCGCCTTACTGTTGCCGGCGTTCCTCTTTCTTGGCCTCTTCACCGCGTGCAGTTATGGGGATTGCCTGTGATTGCGCGGGTTGGGGCCTAACAATTCATTCGAGTCGAAGTCGCTTAGGGAGAGACCATGGGGGATTGGGATTTTCTTCATGAGATGCAGGAGCGCGGCTATAGCCCAGAGCAGATCGCCGACGCCGCCAGCTCTGGTCTAGCGCCGTGGCAGTGGAGCTACATAGATCGGGACTGGGTCGACTCTCAACTTGAAGAAGCGCCGGAAGATGACGCCTACTCGATTGAGCCAAGCGAGCCATTTCAGAGCAGGGAAGGATTTCCCTACAGCGTCCTTGAGCAAACTGAAATCTTCCAGGATCTTGTCGAATGCGCTGAGCGCCATTTCGAGAACACAGGCAGATACTTGCAGGTCTGGGGAGAGCTCGGAGAGATCTATGCCGAGATCAAGTTCGGACTTCGTCGACATGCAACCCACAGGGCTGGCTCTGACGGCACGATTGCCGGAAAGCTTGTCGAGGTAAAGACGATCTCGCCTGAGAAAACCAGCGATCGTGTGCTCGTCAAGAGTCAGGGAGATTTTGAACAGTTGCTCATCATTCGCATTGGTCGCGATTTCCAGTTCCAAGGCAAGCTCTTTGACAGGAGCGAGCTAGCGGGAGCTTCTGGTAAGTACCTAAGAGGGCGGCTCAAGGGTGACGCGGGCCTTGCCTGACAGTTCATCCAAGCGGAAGCTTCGCGGCTCGGCTTGATTCGGCAATCAAAGAGGGGGTAACCAACCCGCCCGATGCCTGCGACGGGCGACTCCACGCGGAGTCGCCACTCCTGAAAAAGCGGGAGGGAAGAAGCGACCTTAATTCCCTCCGTCCCCTGTACTGCAGGTCTTTGCGTATCACCTGTCACCGCAGGAGCTCGCCGAGTTGAAGGTGGCTTACGGGCAGGGGTTCCGGCCAAAGCCGCTGCGCGGCTAGGCCCAACGCAGGCGACATATGCCAAGCACTCCCGCCTGCGTTCACATGCATGACCAAATGCACTGCGCCACTTCCATTCATTCCGCCACACTGCGCACATCAACAACGCGGGGGTGATGAGTGGGCAAGACGTTCGGGACCAAGGGATGGATGCTGACGTTGGCGCTGGCATGCGCGGCGACGACGGTGCAGGCGGCGGACGTACAGTCGACCGGAACGCAGGTGGCCCGCACGGGCTACAGCCTGCAGGCGGAGCAGCAGGGGCAGGGGCCCGTCACCGTTGTGTTCGAGTCCGGTTTTGGCCAGGGCGCCGGCGTGTGGACGGACACGATCGCCAAGCTGGGCGCCGACTGCACCTGCATCACCTACGCACGCGCTGGCCTGGGCAAGTCCGGGACGGACGGTGCCCCGAAGACAATCGATCAGCATGTGCAGGACCTCGGCGCCGTCATCGACGCGCTGGCGCCCGGCCGCAAGGTCGTGCTGGTCGGCCATTCCTACGGTGGCCTGCTGGCGACCGAGTTCGCGCGCCAGCATCCGCAGCGCCTTCGGGGCCTGGTGCTGGTCGATCCGGCGACCATGGGGCAGCGCACCGCCTTCCTGCACGCCGATCGCGAGCGCGTGCTGGCCGACGACAAGGCGCTATTGACGATGCTGCCGCCGGCCATGGCGGAGGACTACAAGCTGCTGATCGCCCAGTTGGACAACGCCGCCGTTGCGCCCCGCAGCGCGCCGGAACTGCCTGACGTACCGGTAGCACTGCTCACCGCGACACAGGTAGCGGCCGACCCGTTCGTGTTCGAGGAAACCGCGCAGGGCAAGGCCCTGTGGAAGGGCCAGCACGCGAACCTGTTCGCAGGCGTGTCGCGCGGCATGCACAAGTACTACGCCACCGGGCACAACATCCACCGCGAGAATCCCAAGGCCGTCGCCGAGGCGATCCGGTTCGTGGCGGCGGACTAAGGGATCAAGAGACGAAGGGCACTGACCCGTCCGGGCGCTGCGACGGGCACCGAATAATGGGGACGGAGGCAATTGATCGACCTGGCTGGTCAATCGACGCCGCCGCCCCCGCCCATCAAGGCGAGTTCAACGCCAGGTTCCCCACGCTCCACCCGCAATCCTGCAGTGGCGTCTGATAGTTGAAGACCGTGTTTTCGAGGCAGAAGCTCGCGCCGCCGGGGGCGTAGACGCCGACGCCGTTGGTCATGGCCTGGGCCGAGATGTGGTTGCCCTGCACGCGGGTGCCGCTGCTGGAGGCGGCGATGCCCTGCGCGGTGCCGGCGCCGGAGGTGGCCAGCCCGCTGACGTGGTTGCCCTGGATCACGCCGCCGCCAGTGAGCATGTGCACGATGCCCCGGGGGTAGACGTTCGCGGCGCTGCCGAAGACGCCGGAGATCTCGTTGTCGAAGATGTTGGCCGAGGCCCAGATGCCGGTGGGCGCGGGCTCGCCAGGCGAGCCGCCGGTGTCGAACACGCGGTTGCGCCGGATGAGGGAGTTGCCGGCATACACGTAGATGCCATACACCAGATTGTTGTCCAGACGGTTGTCTTCGACCAGGTGGCCGGCGCCCCCGTAGAAGTTGATGCCGATGTTGAAGCCGCGCACGTTGCAGTTGCGCACGGTGATGTTCTGGTGGTTGGCCGTCCTGATGCCCATGGCCATCGAGCTGACGCCCGCGGCCAGGCCGCCCAGCTTGAAGTTGTTGCAGTCGATGGTGACGTTGTTGGTGCTGATCTCGATCGCGCTGCCCATGGTGACGGCGGTGCTGAGGTCATGGCGCAGGCACCAGGTGCCCTGGGTGTTGATGGCGGTGGGGACCGAGTCGATGAAGCCGGCGCAGGTCGCATGGGTCTCGGCGCGGGCGGCCAGGGGTGAAAGCAGCAGGGCGCCGATCAGGAGCAAACGCAGCGGGTTGATCATGGTCTGTGGGCCTTCGGGTTCGAAGCAATTACCCCGAGGATCGGGGCAGGTGCGGGCGAGGATATAGGGGACGGGGGCCATTGGCCCGCGCGGTGCGTTCTCCGGGCCGGTCACGCGAGCTCACCTCGTCCGTCGTGTCTGAAATGAGGCAGGCAGGTCATCAAGCGATCCTGCTCGTCCGCTCACCGCCTCATCAAGGCGTATTCAACGCCAGGTTCCCCACGCTCCACCCGCAGCCCTGCAGCGACGTCTGGAAGTTGGAAACCGTGTTTTCCAGGCAGAAGCTCGTCCCGCTGGCGGCGTCGAGGCCGATGCCGGGAGTCATGGTCTGGGCCGTGATGTGGTTGCCCTGCACGCGGGTGCTGAAGCTGGATGCGCTGATGCCGCGCGCGGTACCGGTGCCGGAGGTGACCAGCCCGTTGACGCGGTTGCCCTGGACCACGCGGCCGCCGTCGAGTGTCTGCATGATGCCGGTGGGGGAGGTGTTCACGGCATCGCCGAAGACACCGGAGACGACGTTGTCGATGATGTCACCCACGGCCCAGATGCCCGTAGGGCCGCCCTCGCCGGGCGAACCGCCGGTATCGAACACGCGATTGCGCTGGACGAGTGCGGCTTCCGCGAACAGGTACATGCCGAAGAGGGTGTTGTTGTCGAGGCGGTTGTCTTCGACCAGGTGGCCGGAACCGCCGTAGATGTTGATGCCGATGAAGAAGCCCCGCAGGTTGCAGTTGCGTACGGTGATGTTCTGCCGGAAGGACGTCCTGATCCCCGAGGTCTTGGAGCTGATGCCCGCGGCCAGGCCGCCCACCTTGAAGTTGTTGCAGTCGATGGTGACGTTGTTGGTGGTGATCTCGATGGCGGTGCCGACGGTGATGGCGGTGCTGAGGTCATGGCGCAGGCACCAGGTGCCCTGGGAATCGATGACAGTGGGTAGCGAGTCGATGAAGCCGGCGCAGGTCGCATGGGTCTCGGCGCGGGCGGCGAGGGGCGAGAGCAGCAGGGCGCCGATCAGGAGCGAACGCAGCGGGTTGATCATGGCTTGGGGCCTTCGGGTTCGAAGCAGTAACCCCGAGGAACGGCATAGGTGGGGACGGGCGGTCACGCAGGGCGGGCAGGAGCCCGCCCCGACTTTGCACAAAGCCACCCCAGCCTTTGCCCGGCCACGCCTTTCTCTCCCCGCCGGCGCCCAGGCCTGTCGACCGCCCATCCTTGCTCGTTCAGATATTGTAAGAATCAGCCCCGGGCCCAGGCTCCATCGATTGGGCACGGACTGCGCGGCTCGCGCGACATTCAATTCGGGGAGTGGTTCATGAGATCGGCATTGATTGCACTGGCGGTAACGGCGTTCGTCGCGGGCACGGTGTCGGCGCAGGTGCCGACCGGGAAGATGGGCGCGCTTCGTCCCGACCAGCAGCGCTTCTTCGAGCTCTACAAGGAGCTGGTCGAGACCGACACCTCGGTCACCAGCGGCGACTGCACCCGGGCGGCGGCGCAGATCGCGACGCGCCTGAAGGCGGCAGGGTTCAGCGACGACCAGATCACGCAGTTCTCTGTGCCCGATCATCCGAAGGAGGGCGGGATCGTGGCCGTGTATCCCGGCACGTCCAGCACGCTCAAGCCGATCCTGCTGCTGGCCCATATCGACGTGGTGGCGGCCAAGCGCGCCGACTGGGTGCGTGATCCGTACACGCTGGTCGAGGAGGACGGCTACTACTACGCGCGCGGCATCGCCGACGACAAGATGATGGCGGCCAGCTGGGCCGACACGCTGATCCGCTTCAAGCAGGAGGGCTACAAGCCCCAGCGCACGGTCAAGATGGCGCTGACCTGCGGCGAGGAGACCGACACGGCGTTCAACGGCGCGCAGTACCTGGCCAACAACAAGCGTGACCTGATCGACGCGGCCTTCGCGCTCAACGAAGGCGGCGGCGGCGACACCGACGGCAAGGGCCACATCGTCGCCCAGTCGATCCAGGTCGGCGAGAAGATCTACCAGGACTACCACCTGGTCGCCACCAATCCCGGCGGGCACAGTTCCCAGCCGGTGCGCGAGAACGCGATCTACGCGATGTCCGAGGCCCTGCTGAAGGTCGGCGCGCACGAGTTCCCGGCCGAGTTCAGTGACACCACGCGCGCCTTCTTCTCGCGCGCCGGCGCCTCGCGCAAGGACGAGATGGGCGCGGCGATGGTCGCGCTGGCGAAGGACCCGTCCGACGAGAAGGCGGCCAAGGTGGTCAACACCGACAAGGGCTTCCATTCGATGCTGCGCACGACCTGCGTGGCGACGATGATCAACGGCGGCCACGCGGTCAACGCGCTGCCGCAGCGGGTCGAGGCCAACGTCAATTGCCGCATCTTCCCCGGCCACACGCCGCTCGAGATCAAGGACGCGCTGGCCGCGGCCATCGGCAACCCGAAGATTTCCATCGACCTGGCTCGCAAGGACAAGCCGCTGGCCAAGTCGCCGGCGCTGGACCCGGCGATCATCGGGCCGATGGAAAAGCTGAGCGCGAAGTACTTCCCCGGCGTGCCGGTGATCCCGTCGATGTCGACCGGCGCCACCGACGGCCTGTACATGTCGGCCGTGGGCATCCCGACCTATGGCGTGCCGGGCATGTGGGGCGATCCGGATGGCAACGGCGCGCACGGCCTGAATGAACGGCTCGAGGTGCGCTCGGTGTATGTCGGTCGCGATTACCTGTTCGACCTGGTGAAGGCGCTGGCGGAGTAGGCGACAGGTCTGGAACCGGCTGATTCGGTTCATGGAGAAGGCCCCGCATTGCGGGGCCTTTTCGTTGTGAGGCCCGCGGATGCGGGAGGGGACTCATCAAGAGCGCAGCTGGTGATCCAGGGGCCGCGGGAATCTAAGAGTTCGTCATCCCCGCGAAGGGAGGGGACTCCTCAAGAGCGTAGTTGGTGATCCAGGGTCCGCGAGAATCTCAGAGTTCGTCATCCCCGCGAAGGCGGGGATCCATGGACGTTGCTTCTGGGCAATCAGTAGCCGGCGTCCAAATAAGAGCCAAACAGAGCCAAGTCCCTGGATCCCCGCCTTCGCGGGGATGACGTACTGAAGGTGACGTCCATGGATCCCCGCCTTCGCGGGAAAGACGTGTTGTAAGCAACGTCCCTGGATCCCCGCCTTCGCGGGGATGACGTGCTTTGGGTGACGTCCCTGGATGACCAGCTGCGCTGTTGAGGAGCACTTCCCGCCTTCGCGGGGAAGACGCCGGAAAGCAACGTCCCTGGATCCCCGCCTTCGCGGGAAAGACGTGTTGTAAGCAACGTCCCTGGATGACCAGCTGCGCTGTTGAGGAGCACGTCCCGCCTTCGCGGGGATGACGTCGGTACGCAGCGTCCATGGATCCCCCGCCTTCCGCGGAAGCAGCGCCGCGCATCGGGCGGCTAGGGCGGCTCGGTCTGTACGATGCGCCCGTCGCTTTCCACGATCGCGCGGAAGCGGCGATCCTCGAAGTAGAACGTGGCCCGATACAGGCCGGCGTCCTGGCCGATGCCGCGTTCGCACAGCACCGACACCTTGCGGTTGTCCATCAGCTGGCGAAAGGCTTCCGTCTCGAGCCCGAGCTTGCGCGCCACCAGGGCGCCATCGATGGCGATGCTGACGGCGGTCTCCGGGCCCGCATGCGTCAGCTGCAGCGCAATGGTCTTCACAGGCTCAATCCCGCGGCGTCCTCCGCGCCCATCACTTCATAGTCGCTGACGGCGCCGCTGAGGCGCTCGATCCAGCGGCTGTCCTCGGGCACCTGGTCATCTGCCTCGTCGATCTGTGCGTCAAGTTCGCTCATGGTCCTGCGCTCCACCACGGAGCGCCATGATCGACCGCGTGGAGCGCGTCGGCCATGACCTGGATCAGGTGCCGGCATGGCGGGCGTGTGACCAGCGTGGCGAAGGGGCAGGCTGGATGCCGCAGAGCCTCGCGGCAGGAACCCTCGACCTGCCGTGGCGGCTGCTAGAGTCGGCCCGGGCCTCACCCGCGCCCTCATATCGGAGCATCCATGCTTACCCCGATCCGTCCTGTGCTGGCCATGCTGGCTGTTTTCGGCTGCCTGCTCACCATCCCCGGCGCCGCACGCGCCGCCCAGAGCTACGACGCCTGCCAGGGGCGCTTCATCGACAGCCTGCCCGTCACGATCAGCAGCCAGGGCGTGTGGTGCCTGCGCAAGGACGTGTCGACCGGCATCGCCGTCGGCGCGGCCATCCTCATCGCCACCAACAACGTGACCATCGACTGCAACGACTTCAAGATCGGCGGCCTGTCCGCGGGCCTGAACACCTTCGCGGTGGGCATCCGGGCACAGGACCGCCTCAATGCCACCGTCCGGAACTGCAACATCCGCGGGTTCCATTCCGGGGTCTGGATCGAGGGAAGCCAGGCGCTGTCGGCCGGACACGTGATCGAAAACAGCCGGTTCTCCAGCAATACCCACTACGGCATCTTTCTCGTCGGCGACGATTCGGTCATCGAGCACAACAAGGTGCTCGATACCGGCGGCTCGACCAGCGATCCGGGCGGCGCGGTGGGGATCAACGCCGTGTACAACGTCGATGTGCTCGACAACCTCATCAGCAACCTGGCCCCCGTCCCGAACGGTGGCGGCAATGCGGGCTCATACGGCATCCAGACGATGTACGGCGCGGGCAGCGTCGCCGGCAATCGCGTGCGTGGCCTGAGTTCAGTAGGGACGGGTTCGGTGGCCGGGATCTTCGTCTACAACACCGGAGGCCAGCGCACCAGCGTCCATGACAACGACCTGGTCGGGTTCGGGCCCGGCAGCGGCGTGGACTGCTTCTCGGCCATGGCCCTGGTGCATGGCAATACGATCGGCGGCTTCGCTTCGCCGGTGAGCACCTGCTCCGATGGTGGGAATCACCTGGGGCTCTGATCAGTTCCCGTTGCTTGCGCACGCAGTACCACGAAGCCCGCGCACGCGGGCTTCGTCGTCTCCAGGTGGGTGGCTCGTGGGACCAGGCGAAACCACTGGGACAGACAAGGGGGACGCAGGGCATCGATGATCCCCGGCGTTACCTCCGGTGCCGTTTCAGTCTGCGCCCTGCATGGCCGATCACCGTCCGGATTGGCGTTGCGCCAGATACGGGCCGCCTAGCGCCCGCCGCCACCGGAGAACGCGCCATGCATGTCCTGAGCCGATCGACCGTCGCCGTCGTGTTGTGCGGAATGGCCCTGGCCGCGGGCAGTGCGGCGGCCAAGGAGCCGGCTCCGGCTGGAGATTGCTTCGTCGCGGGGTTCAAGGCCGGCGACGCCGATGCGGTGTCGTCGTGCTACGCCGAAGACGCGATCGTCTGGTTCCCGGGCGGGTCGATGGCCAAGGGGCGGCAGGCAATCCGCGAGGGGTTCACGCATTTCTTCTCGGGCGTCACGATCAAGGACTTCAAGCTGTCGCAGATCGGCGAGGAAACCGTGGGTCCGACCAAGGTGACCTGGGGCACCTACACGGTCAGCCACGTCGACAAGGCGACGCAGGCCGAAGCGGTGACCCACGGACGCTACATCGATGTGCAGAAGAAGATCGGCGGGCGCTGGCTGTATATCGTGGACCACCCTTCCGACGATCCCCCGCCCGAGGCCAAGTGATCCGTTGACGAGGAAGGGGCGCAGGCGGATGGCCTCCCCCGGATGGGTGTTTTCATGGAATCCGGGAGCGCAGTGGTCGCCTCGACGCTGCTGGCTGCACCGGTGTCGCGGACGGTGCGGTACGCGGCCTAGAACATCCCGTGCTCGTTGACCGACTCTTCCGGCACCGCCTGACCCACGTCCCACAGTTCGGTGATCATCCCGTCCTCGAAGCGGAACAGGTGGATCACCGCCGCGCCGCGGTCATCCGGGCGTTGGCGCACGCGCGAGAACACGACCACTTCATTGCCGTCCTGCAGCGAGCGCTGCACTTCCAGGCACTTGTCGGGGTTGTCCCGGGCATTGGCCTGCATCGCCTGCTTCAACGCCGCCGCGTCGCCGCGAAAGGCCGGGTTGTGGTGACGGAAGTTGGCGGCAACGTGCCGCTCGAAGGCTTCGTCGACGTCACCCGCGGCGGCCAGCTTGAGGAAGTCGAGGGCGGCGTACTTCAGCCCCAGGTCGGTAACGGTCATGCCCACCTCCGGATCGGGAATTTTGCGGTCGCGCGGTCGGCGGCCGATGGGTCTTTGAAGAAGTGCGGAATGTCGGACGACGGGGGATGGTGTAACGCCGACCGGGGAAAGGAAATGCGAAGGTGCCGTTCATGGGTTCATGGCGCGGAAAGGCGCGTGGGCAGCTGGCCGCGTGACCCGCACGCAGGCGCTGTGGCGGTCCTCGAGGGCCTGCCCCAAGGCACACCGACTTCCCGCACATACCCTACTGGCGTGGCCTCCCTACGATGCGGCCACTCCCATCGAGATGTGCCCATGAAAATGTCGCCTGGCCTGCTGTTGCCCATCGCCCTCGCGCTGCCCGTGGCAGGGCAGGCCGGGACCCAGGACCTGCAGCGCAGCAGCACGGGCCATGTCGTCACGCAGGTGCAGATCCGCGGGCACGGGCCGCAACTGTTCGGGGTCGACACGGGGGCCAGCGCCACGGCGCTCTACGAGCATGGGCGCGCCCGCATGGGCCTGGTGCCGGAGCCCGGCGCGCAGATCGAGATCTACGGAGCCGGCGGTTCGCAGATGATCCAGCGTTACCGCCTGCCGCGGTTGCAGGTGGCGGGCGAGGACGCCGGCCAGCTGTTGGTGTCGGGCTTCCCCGCCTCGGCCAAGCACGGCGAAGAGGTGATGGGCGTGCTCGGGCGCGATGTGCTGGGCAGCTACATGGTGGAGTTCGATCTGGTGTCCAACCGGCTCGGCCTGCACCGGCCGGGCGCGCTGCCCGCGGCCACGCGCGGCTGGGACGAAGTGCCGATCCGGCTGATGCCTGAAATCGGTTTCGTGATGCTCGATGTGACTCTGGACGGCGTGCCGGTGACCGCGGTGCTCGACACCGGTGCGAGCAGGACCTTCATGAACTGGCACGCCGCCAGGGCCGCCGGGGTCACGCCCGGCAGCGCCGGGCTGCAGACCGCGACCATGGCCAGCGGCGTCACCCGGCACGCCTTCGACTATCACACCCGGTCGTTCCAGCGGATCGGCATCGGCGACACCGCGTTCCGTCCGAGCACGCTGGCCATCGGCGACCTGCCGGTGTTCGTGCCGATGGGCATGGACCAGGCGCCGGGCATGATCCTCGGCCTGGACCTGATGGGCGATCGCCGGTTCGTCGTCGACTACCCGGGCAAGCGCCTGCTGATCGAGCGGTGATCCAAGGGGACGCCAGTCCGGGGAGAGTCACCCGCGGTTGATTCGCTGCGTCCCCATCGGTTGCGCAGCCCCCTCGGCCTCCCATGGCTGCTGATAGAGTCGCCCCGGGCCTCACCCGTGCACTCTCATCGGAGCATCCATGCTTATCCCGATCCGCCCCCTGCTGGCCACGCTGGCCGTTCTCACCGGACTGCTCGCGCTCCCCGGCGCCGCGCGCGCCGCCCAGAGCTATGACGCCTGCGAGGGCCGCTTCATCGAAAGCCTGCCGGTCGTCATCGGCACGCAGGGCGTGTGGTGCATGCGCAAGGACCTGACCACGGCCATCACCACCGGCGCGGCCATCACCATCGCCACCAACAACGTCACCATCGACTGCAACGACTTCAAGCTCGGCGGCCTGGCCGCGGGCAGCGCCACCATGACGAGCGGGATCCTGGCCGAGGACCGGCTCAATGCCACGGTGCGCAACTGCAACATCCGCGGGTTCTATGCCGGGGTATCGATCGAAGCCAGCAGCAGGACGCATTCGGCCGGGCACGTGGTCCAGGACAACCGTTTCGCCAGCAACACGCGCTACGGGATCTTCCTGGAGGGCGATGGCTCGGTGGTCGAGCGCAACAAGGTGATCGATACCGGCGGCTCGACCAGCGTGCCGGGCGCCGCGGTGGGCATCAGCGTCACCTACGACGGCGACGTGCTGGGCAACCTGGTCAGCAACCTCGCCGCCGTGCCCAATGGCAGCGGCGCGGCCAGCGCGAACGGCATCCAGGTCCTTTACAGCTCCGGCACGATCGCCGGCAACCGCGTCCGGGGCCTGGCCGTGCAGGGCTCGGGGACCGCCGTCGGCATCCTGACCTACGACGACACCTCCACCGCGCGCCCGAGCGTCCACGACAACGACCTCGTCGGCCCGGGGACCACACCCAGCGCCGGCGTGTACTGCTATTCGGCCAAGCACCTGGCGCACGACAACACGATCGGTGGCTTCATCACGGCGCTCACCACCTGCACCGATGGCGGGAACTTCGTGGGGCCGTGAGGGTGGGTCCGCAGCCTGCGGACCGCTCCCTTCACCGCAGGGCGGGGTTGATCGATCCGCGCTGACAGGGAGGGGGCGGACGATCGTCGAAATCCCGAAGGACGTCGGCTGTCGATTTCGCGTCCAGGGGCCTCGATCCCTGCATGTTCTTTCAGCCCCCACGTCAACCGCCCGCCGGCACACGCGTTACCCCTGCGTCCCCGCATGGAGTGTGCACATGACATGGAATTCCGCGGCCATCGTGGCCTGTGTGCTGGTCGGGCTGTCCGTCCCCGCGCCCACCCGCCCCGCCGGGCGCACCCCCGCCGACGAGGCGGCCGCGCGCCTTTCGGACCGGATGCTGGCCGCGCTGGTGGAAGCCACCGGGGTGCCGGGCATGGGCGCGGCGGTGGTCCGCGACGGCGTCACGGTCTGGACGGGCAGTGCCGGTTTTCGCGACGTCGAGCGCGGGTGGCCCGTCGACAGGCACACTCGGTTCCGGCTGGCCAGCGTCTCCAAGGTCGTGACGGCGACCGCGGCCGCCAGGCTCATGCAGGAAGGGGCGCTCGACGTCGATGCGCCCGTCCAGTCCGTGCTGCCCTGGCTGGGCGCGCAATGGAGCCCGCTCACCACGCGGCAACTGGCCGCGCACACTTCGGGACTGCCGCATTACCAGGCCGTCGACGAAGGTCGCGGCGCCGTGCATTACGCCTCGGTGCGCCAGGCCGTGGGCCTCTTCCAGGATCGCCAGCTCCTCAGCGTGCCCGGGACGGCGTACAGCTACTCGTCCTGGGGATACACGCTGCTCAGCGCGGTGGTGGAGGCGAGGGCGGGCGTACCGTTCCTGGACTATGTGGAAGACACGCTCGCGCCTGGTCTCGCACTGGGGGCCGACGCCACCGATGGCGATGATGTGCAGGCCTCGCGGGCCTACCGCTTCGTCGACGGCGCCGCGGTCCCGGCCCCGCCCCATGACTTCAGCTACACCTGGGGTGGCGGCGGGCTGGGCGCGACGCCCGAGGCCATTGCGCTGTTCGGCGCGCGCGCCATGGGGGGCGACATCGTGTCGCGCGCTACCTTCGAGGGGATGCTCACGCCGATGGCGTTGGCCGACGGCAGCCTGGCTCGGGAGCGTGACGCCACCGTGGGCTTTGGCTGGCGGGTGGGGGAGGACGCCGACGGCGCGCGCATCGCGCACCACGCGGGCGTCACCGAGGGCGCACGCAGTGCGCTGGTGCTGTGGCCGCAGCGCCGGCTCGCGGCCAGCGTGTTGTCCAATGCGTTGTGGGTTTCCTCGATCGAGCAGACCGCGACGATGCTGGCCGTGCCGTTCCAGGGCGAGGCCCCACGACCGTCACCGCCCGCGCGCGCCTGTCCCGTGCGTGCCTCGGCCTACACGGCCCATTTCGACGGGAAGGCGTTCGCCGGCCGCGCCGTATTCGCGATGGAGGACGGCACCTGCATCGGCACGCTCCGGCTGGCCCCAGGCCCGCTGCGCGACTGGGTGAACGGCTTTCCCCAGCGCGACGCCGATTCACTCAAGCTGATCGGACTGGATGCCCGCGGCGGCCTGTCCCGCGCGGCCATCGTCACCCCGATCGGGCTGCATGACCTGCGCGCGCAACCCGGCCTGCCGGGTTACCTGGTCCGGTTCGGTCCGGAACGATCGCTTTCGCTGGAGTTCCACTGACGCAACGATGCACGCGTCCTGCTGCCGGGTTGGCCGAATCAACCCGGCCAGCCGCCTGGCAACAGCCGATCAAAGGGCGTTGGGGGTAACGCCGAATTCAGTACTCTGCCCCGGTCCCCGGCCGCGGATGCATCCCATGGACGCCTTCAACTACCTGACGGTCATGGTGTCGATCGTGGTGGGGCTGGGGATGACCCAGCTCCTGGCGGGCATCGGCAATTTCGTGCAGATCCGCCGCCGCGTGCGCTTCTATTGGCTGCACACGTTCTGGGTGCTGCTGCTGATCGTGATGCACCTGCACATGTGGTGGTCGCTGTGGGTGCTGCATAGCGTCACGGACTGGACCTACGGCACCTTCGCCTATGTCCTGATCGGTCCCGCGCTGCTGGTGATCGCCAGCCACCTGGCCGTGCCCGAGCTGCTCGACGGCCAGATCGACATCGAGCGCCATTACTACGACACCCACGTGGTCTTCTTCGGACTGCTCGTGGCTGCCGCTGTCTGGGCGATGTTCCTGGAACCTGTCACCGGCGTGCGGACCTTCGCGGTCCCGTTTCGCATCCTGCAGGCCTGCGGCGCCGCGCTGCTGGTGGGGCTTGCCCTGGTCAAGGACAATCGCTTCCATTGCGTGGCGAGCCTGCTGCTCGCCACCCTGGTCACCCTCGCCATCACGCTGACGCGCTTCCACCTGGGGCAGCTGGAACTGAGGGCGTGATCAGAGGGGACGGGGGTAGTCGAGCTTCGGCCACTGGCGACTTCGACTGCTTGGCCGGGAATCACCGGCCGCATACAGCCCGGCGCGAAAGATGGTCCGGACTGCCCCGCCACGCGCAGGCAGCCATCCGCGCTGCACACGGCGTGCGTTGACGGCGCGGCGTTGATTTCCATCGACGGCCCTTGATCATGGACACAGCGATGCACATGCCGGCCGTCTTCCTGGGGCACGGCAGCCCGATGAACGCCCTGGAACGCAACCGCTACTCGGCGGCCTGGCATTCGGTCGGCCTGTGCGTGCCGCGGCCGCGCGCGATCCTGATGGTGTCGGCGCACTGGTACATCAACGCGACCGCGGTGACGGCGATGGCCCGGCCGAAGACCATCCACGACTTCTTCGGGTTCCCGCAGGCGCTGTTCGACGTGCAGTACCCGGCGCCGGGCATGCCGGAACTGGCCGAGGAGGTCGCCGATGCGGTGCAGCCGGACTTCGTCGGGGCCGACCACGACGGCTGGGGCCTGGATCACGGCACCTGGTCGGTCCTGGTCCACGCCTTTCCGAAGGCCGACGTGCCCGTAGTGCAGCTCTCGATCAATGCCACCAGACCCGCCGAATACCACCTGCGCCTGGGCGCGAAGCTCGCGGCGCTGCGCGATTCCGGCGTGCTGGTGATGGGCAGCGGCAACGTGGTGCACAACGTGCGCGCCATGGACTGCAACGCCAGCGACGGGGGCTTCGACTGGGCGCGTAGCTTCAACGAGAAGGCCATCGAGATCGCGACCTCGACACCGGAGGACGCCGCAGGCCTGATGCAGGCCCCGGATTTCCTCCGGGTCGCGCCCACGCCCGAACACTTCCTGCCCTTCCTCTACATCGCCGGATTCGGCGCGCAGACGCGGCAGCCGCTCGAGGTGCTGGTCGACGGCTACGCCTTCGGGTCCCTGTCGATGACCTCGTTCCTGGTCGGCATGGCGCGCCCGCAGAGCGATCGCGCCACGGGCGGCGGCGCGGCGTTGGACAGCATCGCGCCGCCTGAGTCGACGAATATCTGAGTGAAGGCTTGTGGATGCTGCCGGCTCGATGGAGTCACCCCGAGCCTTCCCTCACTCCGGCACCATTTCCCCCGACCCGCCGAACTCGGAAGGAAAGTCCTTGAACTTCGGCAGCCCGTCCTTCATCGGCAGCGCGGTCTCCGCGTAGTTGACGTGCACGCCGGGCTTGAAGTCGAGGGTGGGGATGGTCGCGGCGTAGACGTCGGTCAGGCCCAACGGCGGGTGGTGCGTCATCACGTGACCGCCGCAGGCGGTGCAGAACTGCCGGTCGCTCATCGGCGTCTTCTGGAAGTGGCCGACCTGCCCGGCGCCGCGGGTGACCTTCACGTTCTCCGGCTTCCAGAGGGTGAAGGCGTTGACCGGCCCGGCCGACCAGGAACGGCAGGAGGCGCAATGGCAGTAGCCCATGCCTTCGGGCTCGCCGGTTACCTGGACTTCCACGGCGCCGCAGAAGCAGGTGCCTGAGTGCTGTTGGGTCATGGGGATGCTCCGTGCGTGTTGGGCGTACTTCCGGAACAACGTAGCGGCCCGCCAGGACAGGCCGGGTGGAGGGCTGAACCCGCATGTACCTCTTTCGGGGGATGGCAGCCGTCCGGGCGCCACGCCAGTCTCGCGCGCAGGACTACCCCACGAGCGGAGAGCTCAGATGAAACGAGGTGCCGTGTGTGCAGGCGTGCTTCTCGCGGCGATGGCCGCGCCGGTCAACGCCGAAGTCGTCATCAACAATACCTACGATTACAGCTTCCTGACCTTCGTTCCCTGCGCCAACGGCGGTGACGGGGAACTGGTGTTGCTGGAGGGGCCGCGACACGAACAGTTCCGGCTGAACATCGGCGGCAACCAGGTCCGCAGTGGCATGCACGTGGACATGCACGAGGTCACCGGCGTGGGTCTGACCACCGGCGACGCGTACCGCGCCACCGGCGGATTGAACAGCCAGGTGATGGGTTCGATCCAGGACGGTCACGACTACAACACGACCCTGGTGGGCAACTTCCTCGTCATCGGTCCGGGGCCCGGCAACAACTACCTGGTGCGCGAGACGTTCCATCTGAGGATCAATCCGGATGGGACGGTGACTTCGTCCATCGATCATGACCTGGAGCGGTGTGGCTGACCGGTCAGGGTGGAAAGCATCCAGCGGCTCCGAGTCCTCTCCCGCATGGCGGGGGAGGGTGGAGCGGACGATCACCGCAGTGCAGGACAACGTCGCCAGGTTTCCGGAGGCGCGCACGCGCTTGATCCAGGTCATGGCCCGCCCGTCCGCCGGTGGGCACTCTCCTGGCAGAACCCACGAAGCCTGGAGCACGCGATGCAATACATGGTCCACGACCCCGACGCGCCGTCCCGCCTGGCGTCCATCGAAGCTGCCCTGGTCATGGAAGACCCGACGGCACTCGTCGACCTGGCTGCAGGTGGGCGGACGCTGCGAATCGCCACGTTGCTGCCCGAAGCGGCGCTGCTCGGCATCCTGCTTCAAGCCGGCGGCCCGCTCGCCGCCACTCGGGTCGAGCGTGTTCCCTCGGAATGCTGCGGCGGCTGCGGAGGCTGATGGTCGTGCGGCATCCGGCGTTGCTGCGGGCGCCGTGCGCGAGAGTTGTCGTCTCGGTGGGCGAGACGCGGATTCGTAGCCTTGGGGCATGAAGTCCCCGCACCCCGAATTGATCTGGAGACCGGCCCCAAGCGTCGGCTACGAATTAACGATTCAGGGTTTTACGCTTCCGCTGGCGCGGGCGGTTCAATGCCACGACGGCCGATGGCGAACGGTGGTGCGCGCACCGGGCAGGGCCAAGCAGGGCGCTACTGCTGCGAGCTTGGTACAAGCCCGACGCTGGCTTGAAGCCTGGGCCACGCCGATAGCCGCACGACACAGACCCATGTTCACCGGCGGACCCAACGGCTAGTTGCGGACCGGTTGCAATCGGCACGCTCGGGCCGCGCCACTTTTGGTTATCCTCGACGCACAAACAAACCTGGCCGGGGGGCGGGATTTGATCAGGATGATCTGTGTGCTGGTCTTGCTGTGCGGAACAGCAAGGGCCGAAACGCTTTACAAGTGCGTGGGGAAGGGCGGAGCCATCAGCTACCAGTCCCACGCCTGCGATCCGGGGCAACGCATCGCGAATGCCCGGACCTACGTCCCCGAAACACCTCCGTCCGCTGGTGACTTGGCGGCTCAACGGCGAAAGCTCCAGCGCGATCGCGCGGAGTCTGCATATCTTTCGAACCTGGCTGGTACGTCGCGAGCCAATGCGCGGCCGAGCGCTGCTGGCACGTCGATCCCCGTGCGGAGCCCGAACGCGGGTTGCGAGGCGGCGAAGCGCCAGCGCGACGCGGCGCTGGAAGCGGCGGGGTTGGGGAGAACCTATGACTTGCTGTCGCGGTTGGATGCGGTGGTTAGGCATGCGTGCAAATAGGTTTCAACGCCTCAATTTGGAGGCATTACTAAGCGTTAGGTCTCACAGGGGCCAGCGTCGTTTCTGTGGTGCGCAAATCAACTAGGGGGAGTTTGATATGGCTGATCTACTGGGTGGTGGCTTCGGTATCGTCATCATCTTGTTTCTGTTTGTGCTTGCGCTGCTGTGGTTTCTGCTTCCTTTCGCAATCTTCGGCACCAAAGACAAGCTTGCCGCGATCATTGCGGAGTCAAGGAAGACTAATGCGGAGTTGGCACGCATCGCCTCTGAGCTGGCGGCTACACGTGCCGAACTCGCGTCGCAAAGGTCACAGCGTCCCACCGCGAGTGATGCCTAACAATTCATTCAAGCCGAAGCCGTTTCGCGGCTCGGCTTAGTTCAGGCGGCAGGCGGCACAACTATTTCTACAGGGGAGTCTATGTCTTTATCTAAGCCGAAATGTCACAACTGCGGTACCGATGAGCACGTTGCTCTCTCCAGCGCTGGTGAGACCCTCGGTACTGTGGCTGGAATTGCCGGAGGGGCCGCTGCAGGGTACGGCGGGGCGGCAGGGGGCGCCGCCGTCGGAGCGGCCATCGGCTCAGTTGTCCCAGTCCTAGGTACTGCGGTGGGAGCTGTTGCGGGCGGAATAATGGGCGCACTTACCGGCGCAGGAATCGGTGGCGCACTTGGAAATAGGGCTGGCGCGCAAGTCGACCAAGCCAGGCGCAATTTCGTATGCAACAAATGCAGCGCCAGCATCTCCGGCTAGGGCCGCCTAACAATTCCTTCAAGCCGAAGCCGCTTCGCGGTTCGGCCCCAGTTTCAGGGGCGAGGTCTCTAACAATCATGGCCACAGCTGCAAGAGCCGGAGACAACGAGCGAAGGTTTCATGACATCTTTGTAGGCAAAGCGCCAGGAACACCCCTGCTGGGAAAGAAGCGCTACGCGTCTGGGGGCGTGGAAATATCTGTTGACCAGTCGTTCGTGCATGACGACAGGGAGGTTCTGATCGAGATTGACTCGGCCAACATGGCGAAGTTGATCGTCGGACAATATGTCCTGTTGAATCATCTTCGCGATTCGGACAAGCCAGCATTCTTCCTCGTTGTTCATGCGTACAGGAAGTTCAACCCGGTGCGCACAATCAGCAATCTTGATCTCGTCAATCAGAAGCTCTTCTTTGGCAAGGGGCTTGCATTCGGTGCCATGCATTTCGACGAGCTTTCTTCCTGGGGAGGCGACGTTACGACTCTCCTGACGATCGCGCAGAGGTCAAGCAACTAGATTTCAAGCAGAGGCCCATTCCCGGCCCGGCTTGACTCAGGCATTTGGCGGCAATCAACAACAGGGGGTCCCGTGAATAGTGGAAAACAGAACGCAATTGGGGAGGCTGTCGCTGCGGGTGTAGGCGCGACGGTGGGTGCGGGTACCGGTGCTGTGATCGGCGTAACTATGGTTGGCGCTGCTGCTGAGGCAGCGGCCGCGGCCGCTTTGGCGGCTTCTACGGCCGTTGGAGCTACTGGAGCGGCCGCAACAACGGGCGCCCTCGCAACAGCAGGTGGCGGTGCTCTTGCAGCCGGTGGCGCGGGAATGGCGGGGGGAGTAAGCACCATTGTCGGTGCAGCCGCTACATCCGCAGCCGTCCCGGTAATTGGCTGGGCAGTTGGCGGGGCACTTCTTGCTGGGGCTGGCGCGTGGGGCGTGTACAAGCTCTTCACGCGTGAGAGCAAACAGCTCAGCGTGTCGCCCAACTGATGGCGGATGGCGGGGTCATGGCCCTTTGACCCAGTGACAACGGTCCCTGACCCGCTTTCAAGAGCGGAGGAAAGACGTGGCAATAGACCGCTCTACGGTCATGGGCTCAACCGTTCGATCCTCGATAGCACAGAAGTGGGGACTGACCAAAAGAAAAGAACGTCTGGATCCCGTCGCTTTCTAGACCTGTGAGCAGCGAAACATGACAGAGCCGGTTGGCGCGATAGACAGCGATCTCGTGCTCGCGCAGCGAAAAGTGCTTGCCTGGGTTGGCCAGAACGTGGTTTCCATGCAGCTAATGGAGAGCATGCTGAAAACCGTGCTGGCAGTGATGGACGGCCCGGGTTCCTTTTCGATCACCGAGGTCAAAAAGAGAAGTAAGGCAGTTGCTGGCAAGACGCTCGGTTCGCTCGTGGAGGATTTGCTGTCGAACCTTCCAATTGACGTGCCCGAGGTCAAGGAGGGCTTCAAGAGGCGGGTAAAGCAGCGGAACAGGCTGGTTCACCACTTCCATGCGGACAACGGCGTGGAGTTCAGGACTGTGGAGGGCTGCGCTTCAATCGTGGCAAAGCTTCAGGCTGAGCAAGCGCTCATTCGGGAGTTCAACGCGTCCCTGCAAGGGATGTTGCTCGCAATAGGTGCGGGGATGAGGTCGGCCATCCTTGATTGGCCTGAACTGGCCGAATTCGACGAGATGATGCTCAGGTTGCTTGAGTCGACGGACTCCAAGTACTGGCCAACGATCATCTCGATGGAGATGGTGCCGGCCTGCTGAGGAAGCGGGGTCACTGCAGGTGCTGCATCTAGATTGCAGGGTCAGCCAGCGACGCTGATGCCCGCCGCCTGCATCGCCGTCGATCACGGCGTCGGAAAGTCCAGATTCCCCACACTCTGCCCGCAGTTCTGGCGCGCCGTCTGGAAGTTGGCAACGGTGTTTTCCAGACAGAAGCTCGTCGAACCGGGTGTCCAGATACCGATGCCTGCTGTCGGGGTCTGGGCCGTAACGTGGTTGCCCTGCACGCGGGGATAGCTGGCGTAGGCGGTGATGCCGATCGCGAGACCGGAGCCGGATGGGACCAGGCCGCTGACGCGATTGCCCTGGATGATGCCGGCGTCGCCGTTCTCCAGCGAGATGCCGGTGGGCCAGGCGTTCGGGTGATCGCAGAAGACGCCGGAGACGACGTTGTCGATGATGTCCGCCCTGGCCACGATGCCGGCCGTGGAGCTGATGCCAGGCGTGCCGCCGGTGTCGAACACTCGATTGCGCCGGGTGACCGAGTTTTCGGCTGCGACATAGAGGCCGTAGCGCAGGCTGTTGTCGACCCGGTTGTCTTCGACCAGGTGACCGGCGCCGGACGTGAGTTGCACGCCGATGAAAAATCCGCGCACGCTGCAGTTGCGTACGGTGATGTTCTGCCTGGAGATCGCCTTGATGCCGACCGTTGTCGATTCGATGCCCGCTGCCAGTCCGCCGATCTTGAAGTCGTTGCAATCGATGGTGACGTTGTTGGTACCGATCTCGATGGCGCTGCCGACGCTGATGTTGGTGCTGACGTCATGGCGCAGGCACCAGGTGCCCTGGGTGTTGATGACGGTGGGCACCGAGTCGATGAACCCGGCGCAGGTCGCATGGGTCTCGGCGCGGGCGGCCAGCGGTGCAAGCAGCAGGGCGCCGATCAGGAGCGAACGCAGCGGGTTGATCATGTCTTGGGGCCTTCGGGCTCGAAGCAGTGCCCCGGAGGATGGGATGGGTGGCGGGAAGCGGTCAAGCGGTGGCCCTGTGCAAGGTCCGGGCACCTGCCGATCTGCTAGTCTTCCCCTCGAAGGGGAGTAGCTCCCACGTGCTGTCGCCGTCATTACGAGCATCTGCTCCGGTGCAGCAGCAGGCCACATCCGGCCTGTGAGCAAGACCTTCGCCGTTTCGCGGCGAAGGTGCGTGCGTCTGTCGATGCAGGAACCTGGCCGCGGTCATCCCGCCTGGTTCCTTCTACGAGAGCGCACACCATGGAAGTCCTGTTGAACCCCGAAACCTGGATCGCGCTGGCGACCCTCACCGCGCTCGAGCTCGTGCTCGGCATCGACAACATCATTTTCATCTCCATCCTGGCGGGCAAGCTGCCGCCCGAGCAGCGCGGGCGCGCACGCAAGCTGGGCATCCTGCTGGCGGCGGTCACCCGGCTCGCCTTGCTGATGGCCATCGCCTGGATCGTCGGCCTGACCGCGCCGTTGTTCTCCGCCTTCGGACAGGCCTTTTCCTGGCGCGACCTGATCCTCATCGGCGGCGGCCTGTTCCTGATCGCCAAGGCGACCCATGAGATCCACCAGAAGCTGGAAGGCGCCAGCGAGCAGGTGACGGCGGGCGTGGCGACGGCGACTTTCGCCAGCGTGATCGTCCAGATCATGCTGCTCGACATCGTGTTCTCGCTCGACTCGATCATCACCGCGGTGGGCATGGTGGACGAGCGCTGGGTGATGGTGACGGCGATCCTGATCTCGATCGTCTTCATGCTCGCCTTCGCGCGTCCGATCGGCAATTTCGTCGAGCGGCACCCGACGGTGAAGGTGCTGGCGCTGAGCTTCCTGCTGATGATCGGCCTGGTGCTGATCGCCGACGGCTTCGGCCTGCACATCCCGAAGGGCTACATCTACGCCGCGATGGCGTTCTCGGTATTCGTGGAGCTGATCAACCTGGCCATCCGCCGGCGGCAGAAGCCGGTGGAGCCGGTGCAGTTGCATGAGCGGTACATGGATTGATCGAAAGCGGGCCCCGGACGCAGGCTGGGCTGGCTCCACGAGCCCAGCCTGCGCGAAGCAGTGGCCCGGGTGCGCTGTTTCACGATGAGGCGGCTGGGTACCTGCTAAAGGGATGGAGGGCATGGCCACAGCGCCTTTGCACCATCTGTCCGCCCGGCGTCCGGCTTCCGCGAAACCCGCCGGCGTGACCAGCGCCCAGTCCAGACCTGCCGAGCCCTTCTAGAATCCAATGATGAACGCACCTGAATACCCCAACGAGTCGCTCCGCCAGAAGCTGGCTGTCGCTGGCATTCCCGAATCGGAGCACTCCGTGGACGCGCTGGCGGCCAGGATGCCGGATCTGGACGCCGCGCTTCTGCAGAACCTCTCCGCCGACATGAGGGCGGAACTGCTGTTGTATCTGCTCGGCAAGGGCGTGGTCACGCTGCCCGTGCCATCCGAACGAGCCCTGCTGGACCTGCCGTGGGGCGCGCATGTCTGCCAGTTCTACGAGACCAGCGAAGATCAGCTCGACATGCTCGTGCCGTATTTCAAGCAGGGCCTGGAGAGAAACGAGGCCTGCGCCT
Organism: Lysobacter solisilvae; assembly: GCF_016613535.2. Lineage (NCBI taxonomy): Bacteria > Pseudomonadati > Pseudomonadota > Gammaproteobacteria > Lysobacterales > Lysobacteraceae > Agrilutibacter > Agrilutibacter solisilvae. Next base: position 3,327,014 of record NZ_CP071518.1, on the reverse strand, counting down.
GGCTGGTGGGGGACCTGAGCGTCAAGGAAGCCAGGACGGCACTCGCGGCGAGCGTGCCTGACCTGGATCGCTACATGGCCACGGGGCAGATGCAGATCCGGCATTACTCGGAGTTCTACACCGACCCGAACGGGACGGTGCGCGCGCCCGAGCAGCTGAGCTACCAGTTCGCGTCGATGGGCGCGAGCGCCAGGGACATGGGTTTCGAGGGGCTTCGGGCTTCCGGGAGTGTCAGCTGGGTCAAGGACCCCGAGAGCATGGCCAGGTTCATGGACTACGAGACGAAGGTGAACCTCGCCATCCAGAACTCGCGGATCATGGCGGTGTGCACCTATCCGGCGAAAGCGTCCTCCATGTGCGGGTGCCGGGAGCTCATCCACAACCACGGACGGATCTTCGTGAAGCGTGGTGCGTGGGTGCACGACAAGTCCAGGGACGCCCAGAAGATCGAAGCGGTTTTCGCGTCACTGGCCGGAGCGGGCGCTCCCCCCTGATCCAGGGGGAGGCAGGCAGGCGCGGCTCAGCGCGCCTTGCAGTCCGCCGGGCTGACATCCTTCGCTGCCTGCACCGCTGCGAGGCGGTAGACGCCGTCGTAGTCCGCCGCGAAGCCATCGGTGGCTTTGCCTTCCGATGCGCCGGAGGCCTCGATGTAGACCGGCTGGTAAGGTTTGCCCCTGGTCTTGGCCAGCGCCGCCGATCTGTCCCGCAGGGGCTGCAGCAGCACCTTGTCGCCGATGACCCAGAAGGACTGTGTGGAGCCACAGGGGCGGAACGTCTCGACTTCCGCGCCCCAGGTGTAGTGGCCACGCAACGGCTCCAGGCCTGCGGTCGCGCCCGTGCCGGCATCGTCGGCTTCCACCAGCTTTCCGCCCCGCACGACGAAGGTCTTGCTGACCCGCGTGGCGGGCGCCGTGCTCATCGGCTCGCCCGGCTTGCGGTCCAGCCATGTCACCTCGATCCTGCCGTCGACGATGTGCATCGACTGCACGGTGATGCGGTCGCCGATGAGCACCGCAGCCGTCGGGCGGGCGGCGCCATCGTCATTGAGGACGGCCGACAGGTAGCTGAAGCTGCCGCTGCCGCCCGGCGTGGCGAGCAGGGTCACCGCGGCATCCTCGACGTTGTCGCCATCCAGGTCGCCGAATACCGGGACCGGTCCCAGTCGCACGGTGTTCCTGCTGCTGGAACCGGCGACGGACGATTCGTACAGACCGTCCTTGAGCGGCGCCTTGCCGGTGGGCGTGGTGTCGATCGGGTAGACGGCGTTGCGCAGCTCTTCGGCGAAGCGTCCGGTGGGTCGGGAGGTGGGCGGCGTGGGAGTGCTGTCAGGCGTGACGGGTCCCGTTGTCGACGGGGATGCAGTCTGCGCATCGGGCGCCGGAACCTGGGGCTGTGATTCGGGGGTGGCGTCAGATGCGTTGTTTGCCGAAGTCGGCGCGTTGCGTTGGCAACCGGTGGCCAGGCCCAACAGCATCAATGCACAGAGCAATGGAAATGAGAGGGCTTGTGAGGTGCCGCGAAGGCGGCCGCGTTGCGCGGGCATTGCTGAGGGGCAGTGGCGCATCCGATGTTTCCTGGAGGGGGAAGCCGACGGTAGATGCAGGGTCGTCGAGTCCTTGTGACCTGCAGCCGGTGGTGAAGCAACGCAGGTTTGCTCAATCCGGGAACTCGAGGGTGTTGCCCAGGTTTGAGTCGGAAGGCAGGCACGAAAGGCGGCAGGCATCATCCCTGGCAGCCCCTTACCCGAACGACCCCGTCCGCACGTCCCCGTCGCGCACATACCGGGTCACCAGCACGCCCTTCGACGAAGTCTTCGACTCCGCCAGCCGGAAAGCCGATGCCTGTGCCCCGTCGTCGAACAGGCGCTTGCCGCGGCCGAGCAGGACGGGATAGACCAGCAGGCGCAGTTCGTCGACCAGGTCCGTGGCCAGCAGCTGGTGCAGGAGCTCGCTGCTGCCCTGGGTCAGCAGGTCGGGGCCGTCGGTGCGCTTGAGCTCGCGCATGGCGGCGGCGATGTCCGGGCCGAGCGCGCGGCTGTTCCGCCACTCCAGGGTTTCGGGGTGGTGGGTGGCCACGTGCTTGGTGGCGCCGTTGAACGCGTCGGCGATGTGCTGGTGCGGCGCGCCCTTGGGAACGTGCGGCCAGTAGGCGGCGAAGATGTCGTAGGTGCGGCGGCCGAGCACCAGGTCGAACGGGCGCTCGAGCGCGCCGCCCATGATCTCGTCGTCTTCGCTGGCGTAGGGCACGACCCAGCCACCGAAGGCGAAGCCGCCGCTGGTGTCTTCCCCGGGGCCGCCGGGGGCCTGCATGACGCCATCGAGACTGATCATGGCGGCGATGGTGAGCGTTCTCATGTCCGGACTCCTGGGTTGATCGACGTGTTTGCCTGTCTGTGCGACGCACGAAGGGAGAATGGATCGACATGAACGCGGGCGCTGGCCATGTCGCTACGCAGCAGTACGTGTGACGGCTTTCGCACTTGCGAGTATCGCGCTGGTGGTCCCGACGTTCGCAATGAACGATTTACCGACCGCTGGTCTGCCGGATTGTGCCGTCCACTGCCTGTCTGCGGCAGATTGCCGGTGTTTCTGCCCGCAGCGCCGCCCGGCATGAGTAGTGACCCTCATTGTTGACGTTTGTGTTTCCCGCTAGGTTCGAAAAACCGGCGTTCTGCCGGACATCACCCGGTTACTAGGAGCGCGCGCTCGGATGGGCCGCCGGATTGCGCACCGGGGAAAGGCTTGGAGCCAAATGCCATGCAAGCCAACCTTACTTTTTCCGAGGGAAACACCTGATGTCGAAGTCGCACAAGTTCCAGCAGCGCGCGTTCGTCACGGCCATTGCGGTCGCCCTGGTCGGATTCGCCGGTTCTGCCGCCGCTGCCGGCCGCGTGGATACCGCAGGCCTGCGGTCCGCGGATCAGACCAGCTTTGATCGTTTCATCGTCAAATATCGCGCCGGCACGCCGTCCGCGGCGCAGCAGAAGAACCTCACCAGCGCCGGCCGCGACCGTGCCGAGGCCGTTTCCCTCAATCGCCTGCGGACGCTGTCGGTCGGCGGCGAAGTCATCCAGGCCAGCCGCGGGATGGACCGCGTCGAGGCCGAAAGCCTGATGCGCCAGATCGCCGCGGACCCGAACGTCGAGTACGTCGAGGTCGACCGGCTGATGAAGCCGCTGATGACCCCGAACGACACCCACTACGGCACCTACCTGTGGGGCCTGCAGAGCGGTACCCCGGGCATCAAGGCCGATCAGGCCTGGAACACCACCAACGGCAACGGTGTGGTCGTGGCCGTGCTCGACACCGGCTACACCAACCACAGCGACCTGGTCGCCAACATCCTGCCGGGCTACGACTTCATCTCGAGCAAGACCGTCTCCGGTGACGGCGGTGGCCGCGATGCCGATGCGCACGACCCGGGCGACTACTACCGCGCCGACAACTCCAGCTGGCACGGCACGCACGTGGCCGGCACGATCGCCGCGGTGGGCAACAACGGCGCCGGCGTGATCGGCGTGGCCTACGGCGCCAAGGTCGTTCCGGTGCGCGTGCTCGGCCGTGGCGGCGGTTACACCTCCGACATCGTCGACGGCATCACCTGGGCGTCGGGCGGCACGGTGGCCGGCGCGCCGGCCAATGCCAACCCGGCCGAGGTGATCAACATGTCGCTGGGTGGCGCGGGTGCGTGTTCGAGCACCTACCAGAACGCGATCAACGGCGCCGTTGGCCGTGGCACCACCGTGGTGGTCGCCGCCGGCAACGACAACGCCGACGCCGCCGGCTTCACCCCGGCCAGCTGCACCAACACCGTCACGGTGGCCGCGACCAACAAGTCCGGCACGCGTGCCAGCTACTCCAACTACGGCACCAAGATCGACGTGGCCGCTCCGGGCGGCGACAGCCCGGACTGCACCACGCTGATCGTGTCCACCGGCAACGCGGGCACCAGCGGCCCGACCACCGAGAACTACATGTGCATGGCCGGTACCTCGATGGCCTCGCCGCACGTGGCGGGCCTGGTGGCGCTGATGCAGGCCGTGCGCACCACGCCGCTGACCCCGGCGCAGGTGGAGACGATCCTGAAGAGCACGCTGCGCGCCTTCCCGGGCAGCAACGACAAGCCCATCGGCAGCGGCATCATCGACGCGGCGGCAGCGGTCTCCGCGGCGGCGGCGTACTGATCGGCTTCATCAGCTAGGCAAGGCAAAAAGAAAACCCCGGCTCCGGCCGGGGTTTTTCTTTGTTCGACCAGCGGGGCCCGGATCGGGCCGATCACCAGTCCGTCGGCGCGTAGTCCTTCAGGAACTGGCCCCACACGTGCTCGCCGGTGTTCATGCCGTGGATGATCGGGTCGACAATGCGGGCGGCGCCATCGACGATGTCCAGCGGCGGATGGAAGCGCTCCTCGATGATCTTGCGCGCGGCGATCTCCGCCGGATCCTCGTCGGTCACCCAGCCGGTGTCGACACTGTTCATGTGGATGCGGTCGCCGTGGTAATCGGCGGCCGCGGTGCGCGTCATCATGTTGAGCGCGGCCTTGGCCATGTTGGTGTGCGGGTGCTTGGTGGTCTTGAAGTTGCGGTAGAACTGGCCTTCGACCGCCGAGACATTGACGATGTGCTTGTCGCGCGTGGGTTGTTCACCCTCCGGCGTGCGCAGCATCAGTGGTTTCAGGCGCGCGTTGATGATGAACGGCGCGACCGCGTTGACCAGCTGCGTTTCCAGCAATTCCACCGAGGGCACCTCGTCCATCTGCAGGCGCCATGAATTGCGGCCGCGCAGGTCGACCTGCTGCAGGTCCTGGTCGAGCCGGCCCTCGGGGAACAGGTGGGTCTGGCCGAGCAGTTCGTCGGCCAGCAGCGGGACCTGCGAGAGTTCGGCGGCGCGGGTGAGGCCGGCGACGCCGGCGACGTCATGGCGCCCGGCCAGGGCGGTCGCACTGGCATCGGCCACCAGGTCGGCACTGCGCAGGCCTTCGTACTGGCCGATCAGCTGGCGCACATGCGCCGGCATGGCGTGCAGCGCGGCGGTCTCGCCGGCAATCATGTGCGCGTAGAACGCCGGCGGGCGGCGCACGGTCTGGCAGGCGTTGTTGATGATGAAGTCCAGCCTGTCGCGCGTGGCCAGCAGTTGCGTGCAGAAGGCCTCCACGCTGGGGGTGTGGCGCAGGTCCAGGCCGAACACTTCCAGCCGGTGGCCCCAGTCGCCAAAATCCGGCTCGGCCGCATAACGGGCAGCCGAGTCGCGCGGGAAGCGCGTGGTCACGATCAGGGTCGCGCCCGCGCGCAGCAGTTTCAGGCCGGCCTGGTAGCCGATCTTGACCCGTCCGCCGGTGAGCAGCGCGACGCGTCCGCGCAGGTCGGTGGTCTCGGTGCGCTTGAAGAAATTCAGCTCCGCGCAGCTCGGGCACAGCTGGTCGTAGAAATGATGGATGCGGGTGTACTTCTGCTTGCAGACGTAGCAGTGCAGCAGCTCCGGCGACTCGTTGTGCGAAACCGGATCGGACGCGCGGTTGTGCGGGTCATGCAGGCCCGGCGCCTGCGGCGGGAAATAGTTCGGCGTGGAGAACACGGGCTTGCGGCGCAGGGTGCGGATGCCGGTCTGGTCGAGCAGAGCCTCGGTCGCGCGCGCTTTTTCCAGCGCGCGTTCGCGTGCCTCGTCCTTGGACTTGCGGCGCCGCGCCCGGGGCTCGGGATGATGGACCAGCGCGACCGCCTGCAGCAGGCGCGTGCGTTCGTCCGCGGGCAGCGCATCGAGCACGCCGCGGTCGGCGATGATCGCTTCCAGCAGCGCCAGGGCGGCCTGCAGGCGATCGCCGGTGACGGCTGCATCGGCATTGGATGCCGGCGCGGTGGAAGGGGTAGAGGAAGCGGGGGTGTTCAAGGACGGGTCTGCGGGGCGGGCCGGAAGGCGGGAAAGGGTACTGGGAAAGCCGGGCGAAGGGGGCTGTTCGGTCATCCCCGGGGGTGAATGATCCTGACCGCTGGTTTCGACCCCGTGATTCGGGTGCTCCCGGGGCGAGGGCGGCGTCCCTTCCGGGCTGCCTGGGCTTGCCCGGACGTCGGCCTGCGTGGGGAGTGCCAGCGCGCCGCGGCGCGTTGAAGTCCACCGCTGGTGAAGGTGACCGGTGGCGCGGCCATGGAAACGAAGAGCGCCCCGATGCGGGGCGCCTTCGTGGTCTGGCTTGTGGTGCGCACGCGGACCCATTGCGGTCCGCGTGCCGCCAGGGCAGGTGCTACATCGAAACCCGCTTGCGGTTGTCCGCGGACACCCGGTCGATCAGCTTGTTGTAGGGGTCGAAGCCGGCCTCGTAAGGCAGCTGGTCGACCACCACCGTCAGCTTCGGCTTCGCGCTGGTGACGTGGACGCGCTCCATGTACAGCACCGGTCGATCGGCTTCCTCGCCGGTCTTGCCCTGGCCGAACACGCCCACCTCGATCCAGTCGTCGAGCTTGCCGGCGGTCTCCTTGCCCTTGCCGTCGGCATAGCGCTTGTCGGCGTGCAGTTCGAGGGTGACCTCGTACTTGCCGTCGGCGCGCTTCTTCGCCGTCGCGGTCTCGACGCGGTTGTCGTAGAAGCTGATCTTCTCGAACAGGTCGGTGATCAGCGCCTGCTGCTCCGGCTTGGCCTCGGCGCGCAGGTAGGTCAGCAGCTCGGCCGAGGTCGTGTAGGGCGCTTGCTGGAAGCCCTTGTCCTGCAGGAACTTCTTCAGGGCGCGGTTCACCGCGGCCTCGCCAAGCTCCTCGCGCAGGCGGTAGAAGACCAGCGAGCCTTTCTGGTAGTGGATGTACTGCTGGTTTTCGTTGCGGTACAGCGGCAATTCCTCCACTCGCTCGCCGCCGCGACCGGACAGATAGCCATCCAGTTCGGTCTTCAGGAACTGGCGCATCTTGTCGCGGCCGTATTCCTTCTCCATCACCATCAGCGCGGAGTATTGGGCCAGCGACTCACTCAGCATCGTCGCGCCCTGGACGTTGCCGCCGATCACCTGGTGCGCCCACCACTGGTGGGCGACCTCGTGCGCGGTCACGTAGTAGACGTAGTCGATGTTGTCCTTGTCGCGCAGGTCGGCGATGAAACCAATGGCTTCCGAATAGGGAATGGTGTTGGCGAAGGACTGGGCGAAGGTGCCGACATATCCCGGGAACTCGATGATGCGCACCTGTCGGTGCTGGTACGGCGTGAAGTTGGCCTCGTAGTAGGCAAGCGACTTGCGGGAAGCCTCGATCATTCGATCGATGTTGTACGGGTGGTGCGCGTCGTAATAGATCTCGATCGGGATGCGGCGGGTGCTCCCGTCGGGCAGGTGGCTGACGTAGTCGCCCTTTTTCACCTGCCAGCGTGCCGACAGGTAGGCGTAGAAGTTCAGCATCGGCCGGTCCATGGCGTAACTGAAGCAGCGGCGGCCTGCGCGGGTGAACTCCTTCTGCAGGTAGCCCGGTGCCAGTGCGATCTGGTCCGGAGCGGTGCAGATGGTGGTCTTGAAGTCCAGCCAGTCGGCGTCGTCGTCGATGTAGGGATTGGCGCGGGCTTGGGTGTCCTCGAGCTTGGGCATTCGGCGCGGCTCGCCGAGCTTGCGCTTGCGGCGATCGTTGCGGTCGGTGATCTCGCCGCCGGCGTCGTAGCCGAAGGTGGGGAAGATGCGGTTGTTGAAGAAGCTGCCGTTGTCGACGATCCGGGTCTCGGGCGCGCTATTGGTCAGGCCGTTGGGGTGGTAGTCCATCTCGAAGGCGACCTCGCGCATCTCTCCCGGCTGCATCGGCCGGTCGAGGCGGTAGATGCGGTAGCCCAGCGGCTTGTCATGCTTGACCAGCTTGGCCCCGCCCAGGTCGATTGACGTCAGTGCATCGTCTACAGGGACGCTGATGTGGATCTCAGGGATAGCCTGGGCGTGCGGGTTGCGCACGCGGTAGCGGCCGTGGACGCGCAGGGTCTGGGTTTCCGGGCGCAGGTCGATCTCCGTCTGCGTAGCCAGGATGCGAGGCTGCGCCAAGTTCCGGTATTTGCCGTACTCGCGCTCGTAGCGGGCCTGCAGGTCGAGCTGTTGTTCGCCCGAGAGGTAGGTGTTGCGGATGTTGGTATTCCAGAACAGCCAGCCCCCCACCGCAACGAAGGCCAGCACGGCGACAATCAGGCCGCGCGCCAGCGGGCCGCGCATGCGCTGCCGGGCGATGGCGAAGCGCTGCTTGCGCCCCTGGTCGACGCCGCGGACCCACAGCGCCAGCGACACCAGCAGCAGGCACAGCAGGCACAGCGCCCAGTACATCTGAAACCACAACTGCCCCGGCAGGAAGTGGCCGTAGCCATTCATGTCCGAATACGGAGCGTTCGGCCACCTCCCGAACGTGTAGAGCATGTGGTCAAAATCCATCATGCCCAATGCGGCCTGCGCGATCACGACCACGAGCAGCAGCGCGTAGCCGATGAACTTGTTGTTGCTCAGCACCTGCAGCACCAGCGCCATTCCGCCCATCAGGATGAAGGCGATGCAGTTGACCGACAGCAGCTTGAGGTAGACAAGTGGCTCGAGTTGGGTGTGCCCCTTGGCCAGCTGGATGGCCACAGCGGTGAGCGCGCCGATCGCCTGGAAGCACACGATCACCGCCACAAGGGTGGTGAACTTGGCCAGCAGCGGCACCCAGTTGGGCACCGGCATGGCGTCGCTCACTTCGTTGATCTTCGTGCCGCGCTCCTTCCACACCAGTTCGCCAGCGTAGAACAGCACGATGATGACCAGCAGGAACCCGTAGCTGGCCTGTAGTGCGTCGAGGATCTGCGAGGTGACCGGATGGATCGGCGTCTCGTACGTCGTCGACATGAACAGCGCCGACGGGATGAAGTTGGCGATGCCGAACACCAACATCACAAGGAAGGGCACGCTGCGCAGCACGCCAGCCGTATCGAAGCGGACCTGGCGCAGGAACTGCTGCCATGCGGTAGCGGCGGTGAAGGCGGGCGTGGGCTTGGGCACCACGACGGAGGCCGAGCGTTCTGCCGATCGCGAAGCCGGTGCTGGAGCAGACACCGCCTTGCGCTTGCCGCGGCGACGCGAGGTGCCGCTGCGTTCGGTTTTGAACAGCGCGAACGTCGCTGCCAACATCGCCAGCGCGATGACCGACCACAGCGCGCGGTTGGCAAGCAGATAGCCAGCGACGGCGGGCAGGCCGGCGTTGCGTTCCTCCACCGACCAGTAGCGAAGCGTGCGCGACAGGGCGCGCACGCCCAGGGGCTCGGCAAGCGTGGCGAGCCACACGTTGTCCAGGTCCTTGAGCATGTACGCGCTGGTGCCGTACAGCACGTAGAAGGCCAGCACGCCGATGTATACCCAGAGGATGCTGCGCGTGGTGGCGGCCAGCAGCGCCAGCAGTGCGCCAGTGAACAGCACGTTGGGAATTACCTGCACCGCGAACGTCCACAGGTACGGCTGCAGCGATATCGGTCCCAGCCGCGCCGGGTCGATCCACGGCATGAACTGGGCAATGAAGATGCCAAGCGCGATCACCATGTACACCACCAGGCTGGCCGTGAACGCCGCGGCGAGCCGCCCGGCCAGGTAATCACGCTTTCGGATCGGGCTGGCGAAGAACAGTTCGGCCGTGCCTTGGTCGAAGTCGCGCAGCAGGGCGCTTGTGATGAAGATCGTGATGATCAGCATGCCCACCAGGGTGAAGAAGGTGAGCCACTGAGCGATGACGGTTGGGGCATTGCGGTGCACATTGCCGATACCGCCGCCAATCTGGACGGCATCGCTGCTGGCGGCGCCGAAGGCCAGGAGAGCAAACAGGGCCGCCAGCACCCATAGCAGGGGAGAGCGGAGCTGCTCGCGCAGCTCGAACTTGAAGAATTCAAAGGTCATGGGAGCGCTCTGTCAGGCCAGTTCGGCTTCGGCGGCGGGCGTTGGCTGCGATGCGGCCGGGCGGCGGGCCTGTTGGCGCAGGCGCTGGAAGTACACGTCCTCCAGTCCAGGCGCGACCTGCTCGAAGCCGGCGTCCGGCTTCTCATGGCTGAAAACGTTGATGACCGGATGCCCACCGATCAGGCGCGTGGACAGCACCTGGTGCCGTGACTCGTATTCCGCCAGTTCCGCCTTGCCGACCTGCTTGCGCCAGACCTGCCCGGCGAGCGCGGCGATGGCATCGTTGGGCTTGCCGGTCAGCAGCACCTGACCCTTGTTCATGATCGCCATGGTCGGGCACAGGTCGGTGACGTCTTCGACGATGTGCGTGGAAAGGATGACCGCGACGTTCTCGCCGATCTCGGCCAGCAGGTTGAGGAAGCGGTTGCGCTCCTCCGGATCCAGGCCCGCGGTGGGTTCGTCGACGATGACCAGGCGCGGGTTGCCCAGCAGGGCCTGGGCGATGCCGAAGCGCTGGCGCATGCCACCGGAGAACGTCCCCAGCTTGCGCTTGCGGGCATCCCACAGGTTCACCTGCTGGAGCAGGCCGTCGACCACCTCGCGGCGCTGCTTGCGCGCGGTGAGGCCCTTGAGCACGGCGAAGTGCTCGAGCAGGTCCTCGGCGCTGACCTTCGGGTACACGCCGAAATCCTGCGGCAGGTAACCCAGTTGGCGGCGTACCGCGTCCTTGTCGCGCAGCACGTCGATCGTCCCGCCGTCGGCGCCCTGCAGGGTGACGCTGCCGGAATCGGCCTCCTGCAGAGTGGCGAGGGTCCGCATCAGCGACGACTTGCCGGCGCCGTTCGGACCGAGCAGGCCGAACATGCCCCGCGGGATGTCGAGGCTGACGTCATTGAGCGCGTGCACGCCGTTGGCGTAGGTCTTGCTGAGGTTGCGGATGGTGAGCATGCGGTCCGTGTCTTGGGTAGGCCCGCGGGCGACGGGCGGCGGGCCATGCTAAGGCGTGCCGGACGGCCCGTTCCATAGGCTGGTGGTCATTGGGCCTCCTGGGTTCGGCGGCGGTCCGGGATTCGATCGCCATGCCACCTGTTGGGCTGCCCTGCTTTGGCTGAGGGGTTCAGCGGCGCGCTGCATCGCACCAGGGCCGGTCTGCCGGGCAGGGTAGGCGTGGCCGCACCTCCCAAGGGCACGTCGATCCATAGCGAGATATCTTGGCCCCGGTTTCCGTACCACCTCCAAAGCTTGAACCTGATCCGCAAGGAGACGCAGCATGGAAAAGTTCACGGGCGGTTGCCTGTGCGGCGACGTCCGGGTCGAGGCGTCGGGCCGTCCGTACCGGGTAGGTGTCTGTCACTGCCTGGACTGCCGCAAGCAGCATGGGGCGCTGTTCCATGCTTCGGCGGTGTTTCCCGAGCAGGCGGTGACGATAGTGGGCGACACGCGCGATTTTGGCGGCCGGCATTTCTGTCCTCGCTGCGGCTCGCCGGTGTTCGCGCGCACCGCGGACGAGATCGAGGTGAGCCTGGGATCCCTGGATGCCCCCGACCAGCTGCGGCCCAGCTATGAACTCTGGACGGTTCGCCGCGAGGCCTGGCTGCCGCCGTTTCCGCACACCCGGCTGTACGAGCGGGAACGTGATGCGGCGGGTCGCTTCGAAGGCTAGGCCGTGCGCAGGCGACAAGGCGTCGCCCGTCAGCGGCGCCCTGAAGCGGCGATGCTCTGGATTCCCTTCGATAGGGGCTAGGCACTCGCCGATTGCTGACGCGCCGGCCGGTAAGCCGACGTCACATGTCCTCCGGCGTGGGCCTGCGATTCAACCAGCTCCAGCCGGCGCTCGCCCAGGTCGGCGGGAGTGAAGGAGCGGCCGGCGCCAAGCAGTACCGGCACGGTGCGCAGCCGCAGCAGGTCGACTTCGCCTGCACGGAGCAGGGCATCGCTGAGGGTGAGGCTGCCCCACACGATCAGGTCGCCGGTGATGCGCGTTCGCAACGCGCGTACCGCGGCCACGCCATCGCCCCGCAGGAGCTCGGCCGCATCGTCCGCGCCCCAGGGCGCGGCGCGGAGCGTGGACGAGACCACGAACTTCGGCAAGGCGTTGATCGGGCCGGCTACCGGCTCCGCTTTCGCCGCCGGCGTGGGCCAGTAGTCGGTGAACATCGCGTAGGTCACGCGGCCCAGCACGATGGCGCCGACGCTGGCCAGCATCCGCAATTGTCCCGGGTCCGCGTCGTTGAGCTCGCGGGCGGATGTGAAGAAGCCGATCCCGCCCTGTGCGTCCTGGGCGTAGCCGTCGGCGCTGACGATCTGTTCCACGATGAGCTTGCCCATGTCTGCCTCGCTGTCGGTGGGAGGGATCAGGGCGCATGGCACCCATGCATGGATGACGAACGGGCGGGAAGGAGATCGACATCCTGTGACCGCAGGACAACGGGAAGATGTGCCCCGATGCTGCTGCCTTCAGCGGGCATCGCTGTGGGCGGACTCACCCACGGGGTCTGGCTTGTTTTCCGCCGGGGCCTTGCGGCAATGTCTGGGGCCCGCAAGGTGGCGGGGAATGACCTGGACGTCCAGGCTCCAACATGGCCGGCAAGCCAGGCGCACCTGCGGGAATGGAACGGCTATCGCCGTTTCGATGGCGAAGCAAAGAACGCTCGATGGAATGACTGCTCGATGGACTGACCAAAGGAGCTCGACATGAAATGGATCAACTGTATTGCGCGTAAGCCACGGTTCGTGGGCGTGAGGGGTTTCATCCTGTGCACGTTGCTGCTGCTGTCGGGGGGCGGCCTGGTACCCGGTGCGGCGCAGGCCCAGGTGCCGGTACTGAGCCAGGTGCAGCGCCAGGCCTATCTGAACTATTACGCGCCGGTGATCATGCAGCGCGCCGAGGAAGACAGCAGCAAGCCCGGCCGCGACTGGATCTCCAACTACGACTTCGATCGCGATGGAAACTTTGCCAACAACCGCTACACGTGGGCGAATGTTCTGTCGGGCTACGTGGCGGCTGGCGCGGCCAACACGGGCGCATACCGGCACTGGCGCATCCGGCCAACCTTGTACGCGTCACTGGTGGAGTACATGGATGGCGGCAGCAAGAAGCTGCAGCTGCTCTATCACGTTTTCCATCCCGTCGACAAAATGGCCGGCGCCATCCATGACTGGGAACGCATCGAGATCTCGGTGCGCGGCGTCACTGGCACGCCCGGCGCCGCGGGCGAGTCGGTCGGCTACGTCACCGTGACCAGCCATGCCGACCATGTCATGCGCAGCGCTTCCAGTTCGGATGTCAGGTTCATGCAGGTGGCCGGCGGCAGGCACGTCATGATCTGGCAGGCGGACGAGGACACCGGCTACGGCAGCACCCACGCCCACGAGCTGCATTTCGTCCAGGACGCCTACAGCACGATCAGCGCCAGCGTTGCGTCCAATGGCACTGCCGACGTCGACGTCACCAACGACGACGACAAGAACGTCCACTACGTCTGGGTGCCGGAGACGTCCGCGGCCGCCGTGTCGGCTTGGAACGCGAAGGCGATCAGCTATTCGAGCGCGTCGTCGCTGGCCTCCCGGCGTAACAGCCAGACCTCGTGGTCGCAGGTCAAGCGCATCACCTACGAACTGCAGGACCTGGCCGATGTGTTCCTCACGCAGTGGGGTGGATCGACGTGGTCGACCAGCTGGACCGACGACAGCACGGAGGACGTGCTGCTCGACAGCCCGATCGTGAACGAAGCCGGCGTGGCGGAGATTCCGGCGGGCCTGCAGCGGTTCTACCTCGGCTCGCGGGACAACTACAGCTCCGACCTGACCGATGGCCGCGACGGCGTGATCGCCAAGTCCTGGTTCTGGGGTGGCTATTCGGCCGAGGCCAATGCCGATGACTACACCTCCGGCTCCGACGACTTCGGTGGCTACGGTGGCGCGGGCCGTGACAGCTTCAACCGCAATCGGGCCGATGCAAGCGGGGACTACGGTTCGCTCGGGAATTACTGGCGACAGCACGACTTCTTCGCCCATTCCGGCGTCCTGGACACGCGTGAGCATTACGAAGCCGGCCTGTGGCTGGTGGGCGCCTGGTACCTCCCCCAGAACGGCGGCTTCGACGGGCGCTGGGCGCAGTTGTTCGACGACCGCCGCGACTTCGAGGCGGCTCCCGTGACACCTCCGCCGGCGCCCACCTGTCCGGCGACCGCCGAGCAGCAGTGCGACATCAAGGGCGGGACCTGGAACTCGGCAACGTGCACCTGCAGGACCGCTTGTGCGAGCTGTCAGATTCCGTGAGGACTGACGCCGGCACCCTCGGGTGGCCTGCATTGGTGGTGTCGTAGCGTTTGCAGCGGTTCTGCTGAAGAGACCAGGCCAGTGGCGGTGTTGGCTGTGCATTGCAGTCGGCGCCGCCACTTCGGGTCGCGTCCCGGACCTGCGCCATGCCGGGGCGGGCAAGGGCCCCCGGAACCTCCCGCGGCAATGGACGAGAAGTGCCCGGGCGCGTCGCATTGGCGCCCGGCCACCACCCCGTGCAGCTGCCGCATCCGCCCAGTCCGGAACCAGGCCGGGGACGCCGGGCCGCGCCGCAGGCGCATCTGGCTCGAAATCGCGATACCGCCCGGAGACTGTTTTCGACCGCTGGTCGGTCTATACTCCGCCCTGGACGGCCCGGCCAGCGGCTCGGGCGGTCGGGGCGCTGTTTCGTTCGACCGCAGGCCTGAGCCTGCGACGGCCAGATCGGGGGAAGGGAATGCGTATCTACCAAGGGGCGGCCACGCTGGTCGCACTCGGCCTGCTTTCGGGGCCCGCCAGCGCGGACAACAACGGCGGCGGCCTGGGCTTTGGCGTCTGCAAGAGCGGCTTCGCGGACAACACCGTGGTGTCCACCGAGGGTCGCGGCGATGTCACCATCGGCCAGCTGAAGGTCAACGACCGCGTGTGGTCGTTCAACGAGGCCGTCGGCAAGAATGGCTGGAGCAAGGTATTGCGCCGCGTCGATGCCGGCCCGTCCTACCGGATCCTGGCGGATTTCAACGAGCCCGGATCGACACAGGTCACCAGGGCCTGCTGGATCATCCGACCGGCGACCTGACCGGGCCGGCAGAGGATCGCACCGCAAGGATTGACGCCGCACGCCGACTCATCGCTACGCCGCGCGCCGTCCGCGCAGACTTGAACAGCGCTTCCACTTCGCCGATTGCGAGCCTTGCGCACGTGTGCACAGCCTGTGTCGCTACCTGTCCGGGCGATTAAACGAACATCACCGTCGGCTTCGGCCAGGCGCCGAGCTGCTGTTCGACTGAATCATTCAATCCGCCGCCCGCCGTCCGCGTGATCTTCGCTGTTCAGCGCGCAAATGCTTCACACCGGCTGAATATTGCTGTGACAGCATCCGTCGGCCGGGCCCCATTCGCGAGCGCGCCCCACCGCATCGGGTGACGGGTCCTGCAAATCCACCCCAATTCGACTGGAGATTTGCAGATGCGCAAGTTCGTTTCCTGGGCCGTACGCGGCCTGATCGTGCTCTCGCCCCTCGCGCTCGCCATGACCGCTTCCGCGGCGACACCGTCCGGCACCGTCCCCAATTCGCTCCGCGCGGCCATGCAGCGTGACCTGGGCCTGACGTCTTCCCAGTTGACCCAGTACCTCAAGATCGAACGCCTCGCCGCGCTGCAGGAGAAGCAGCTGGCCCAGGCGCAGGGACGCAACTTCGCCGGCAGCTGGATCGAGCGCAAGGCCAATGGCAGCTTCCAGCTCGTCGTTGCGACCACCTCGATCACCCCGAAAAAGCCCGCGGCCGGCGTCGAGTTCCGCAGCACGCGCCACACGCTGGCCACGCTCGATGCCTCCAAGGCGCAACTCGACGCCGTACTGGCGCGCGGCGGCAAGGTGCCGCGCGGCGTATATGGCTGGTACGTGGACATGCCCACCAACAGCGTCGTGGTGAGTGTCGGCAAGGGCGCGCAGCAGGCCGGCATCAACTTCGTGGCCGCCAGCGGCGCCGATGCCCAGAGCGTGCGACTGGTGACGGCTGAAGAGCAGCCGCGCCTGCGCTCCACCCTGCAGGGCGGACTGGGCTACCTGCGCAACCCGGGCGACGGCTACCTGTATGCCTGCTCGATCGGCTTCACGGTCACCCAGGGCAGCACGCCGGGCTACGTCAGCGCCGGTCACTGCGGCGATGCCAACGAGCCGGTCTACCTGGAGCTGTCGCCGCAGTGGACGCTGGGACCGAAGATCGGCAACTTCGCCGCATCCAAGTTCCCCAATCCTGGCCAGACCGGCAACGACTACTCGTGGATCAGAATCGACGCGGGTCACACCTCGCTGCCGGCCGTGTACGGCTGGGGCAAGGGCGACGTCACCGTCAGGGGCAGTACCGAAGCGGCCGTCGGCGCGGCGATCTGCCGCTCCGGTCGCACCTCGGGCTGGCGCTGCGGCACGATCGAAGCCAAGAACCAGACCGTCAGCTACAGTACCGGTGAAACGATCCTCAACCTGACGCGCACCACTGCGTGTTCCGAAGGCGGCGACTCCGGCGGCTCGTTCATCACCGGTCCCGGCCAGGCGCAGGGCGTGCTGTCGGGCGGCAGCGGCAGCTGCAAGGGCAAGCAGCCCAACAATCGCACGCGCAGTTTCTATCAGCCGCTCCTGCCGATCCTGCAGGCATACAACCTCACCCTGCGCACGGGTACCTGACGTCCGCATCCCCGCACGGGTCATGCCACACACGAACGCCCCGGCTTGCCGGGGCGTTTGTCTTGCGGGGGCGGCCACGGGGTCGTACGGGAGGCTTAAACGAAAGCTGGGCGGAGTCGACCGGGGTGCCGGGGACGCTGTGCACGGACTGCGGATTCGCATCCTGGCGGACTGATGCGCTGGCGAGACGAGCGCGCCGCACGCGACGATGATGTCGTTGCCCGCGTCGCCCGGGCACGGGTTTGCACCCGTCGCAGCTCCAGCACCGGACTGTGCCGGTTTCACCCATCGCCTGATCGGTCCACGATACGGGTTCGCTTTCCAAGGTCTTCAAGGAGCGCCACCATGACCCCTAGAATCCAGCCCTGCCTCTGGTACGACGGAAATGCCGAGGACGCGGCGCGCTTCTACGCCGACACGTTTCCGGATTCGCGCGTAGGCGCCGTGATGCGCGCACCTGGCGATTACCCCGCTGGCAAACAGGGGGACGTGCTGACCGTCGAAATGACCATCCTCGGCATGCCGTTCCTGTTGTTGAACGGTGGACCCGAGTTCAAGTTCGACGAAGCGGTCAGCTTCCAGGTCGCGACCGACGACCAGGCGCAGACCGACCGCTACTGGAATGCCATCACCGGCAACGGCGGCGAGGAAAGCATGTGCGGGTGGTGCCGGGATCGTTTCGGCCTGTCCTGGCAGATCACGCCGAAGCGCCTGACCGAATACATGTCCCAGGGTGGTGAAACGGCGGCTCGTGCGTTCAAGGCGATGATGGAGATGAAGAAGATCGACATCGCCGCGCTCGAGCGCGCGGTCGAGGGCGCCAAGGACTGAAGCGCGAGCGAAGCACGCTGGCACGCGTGGCCGCGCTAGTCCTCCACGGCCGCGGGCTCCGGAGCCACCCGCCTCATCGCATCGAGCAGTGCCTGCTGGCCCGTCCGGTCCAGGCCGGCGAGGATGTCCGCACGGTCGCCGGGACGTTCGTTCTGGCCCAGCTTGAAGATGGCGTGGGTGGCGGTGATGCGCGCGTCGAACGCGATCACCGCGCCGGCCAGCGAGGCGTAGCGCGGTCCCATGTCGGCGATGGACCAGGCGTCCGGACGGCCGCGCTCCATATGCGCGACGAGGCGGGAAATCGCCGACGTCGTGGCCTCGAGCTCGTCATGGAATTGAACCTCCACCTGGAAATGCACGGTTTCGTAATTCCACGTCGGCGCCTGGGTGCGGTCGACCAGCCACGAGGGCGAGATGTATCCGTGCGGTCCCTGGAACACCGCGAGCGCGCGCGGGTCATTGCGTAGTACGTCAACCTGCGGGTTGTTGCGCGCCATGTGGCCGATGAGCGTGCCCGTCCCGCTCGCGCTGCGCTCGAGCAGCAGGGGCAGGGGCGTGGCGGTCGGCATGCCCGGCCCGGCGCTGATGAGCAGGGCAAAAGGGTAGGCGGAGACCATGCGGTCGATGGCGAGGGGCGATTCCGGCGCGAACATCGGATATTGCTTCATGCGCGGCGACCAGGGGCTGGCGAAGACGAGAGCGGCATGGGAAACCGGTAGGAAAATAGCAGCGGGAGGGTACCAGCTTGGGTGGAGCGGATGAAGGTTTCCCGCGCTGAGCGCTCGTGGCGGACCAGGGTGCACCTGAACTGCGTGCACGGTGCTTCCGTCCTCGCCCCGGCACGGTGATTGCCGGGACCGCGGCCCTTGCTGGCGATGCCGCAGGGTCCGCCCCCCTCTTTAGTGGAATTGTCCCGCCAGGGCGGGCCTGAGAGGGTGGCGTGAACGCCGGTGCCGTGTAGCCGGCGCGATGACCCTGGAGGATCGGAATGACGCCGAACGCCCCTCGCAAGCGCGCTCCCTGGCTGGCCATGGCGGCGGCATGGGCGCTGTCGCTGGCCGGCACCGCCGCCGCGCAGACGGCCCTGCGGCCCAACCTCGTTGCGTTGGGAGCCTTCAGTCCGACGCTGTCCACGGACGCGGGCGGCCGTTCCACGCTGCGATTCGGGACCACCACCTGGAACAGTGGCGCCGGGCCGCTGGAACTGGCCGCCGGCGAAGTCGAAACCGGATCGGGCAAGCTGCGGGTATACCAAGTCGTGTACCAGAGCAGCGGCAGCCCGGTGCTCAGCTTCGCGGGCGCCTTCGAATACCACCCCGCGCACGACCACATGCACTTCAACGACTACGCGCTCTATTCGCTGCAGCCGCTCAATGCGCCGGGCGGATCGTTGCGGACCGGCGCCAAGACGACGTTCTGCGTGATGGATACCAGCCCGGTCAACCTCGCGCTGCCGCGCGCACCCGCCTCGCCGTTCTACGGACGCTGCGGGCGCGACCTCCAGGGCATGTCGGTCGGATGGGCCGATACCTACGGTCCCGAACTGGCCGGGCAGGAGATCGACTTCAGCAACAACGCCGACGGCATCTACCAGTTGAAGGTGGAAGTCGATCCCAAGAAGGTGATCCAGGAGACCAACGAGAGCGACAACGTCTCGTGCGTGCTGCTCAGCCTCAGGAAGCCGAGCACGGCCACCGTGCTCGACAGCAGCGGCCTGTGCTCCGCGGTGGCTTCGATCACCCCGAATTCGGCACGCGTGGGCACCAGTGTGCAGGTCACGATCACCGGCTACGGATTCAGCTCCGGCATGGGCGTGACCTTCGACAGCGGTAACGGGCAACGTCCCGTCGCAAGCAACGTGCAACTGGTGTCGAACACCGAATCGGTGGACCAGATCACGGCGACGGTGACGGTGCCCTACAAGAAGAACCCCGGCCAGGACCCTGTCTGGAATGTGCGGGTCGGTGGCGGTGGGGTGCTGGTCAACGGGTTCCGGGTCACGAGGTAGACCGGAAAATCATGAATTGGTTTTGCGGGGATTGGTCCGGCGGTTTCGATCCTGACCCCGTGCGACCGCATCGATCCGGGCATGCGGAAGCGAAGTGAACCGGAAGCAAGTTCGATCCATCCAGGCGAGGAGACTGAAATGACTGCGAAGAAATCATTGATGACGGCGGCGCTGGGTCTCAGTGCAGCCCTGGCGGCTGGTTCGGCTTTTGCGGGCGGACAGGCCTACGTGCTGTGCCACAACATCGGCGGCCCCATGGACTTGGGCGCCAACTGCGAAGCCACCGGCAATTGCTCGGTCGCACTTGAAGGCGGGGAAGTCCTGACCTTCAGTGCGAACCAGTTCCTGGGCATCATCATCGGTGCGAGCGAGAACGCATGGGCGGCCCACCTGGCCCATGGCGACGGGTTCGCCACCCGGGTGTTCGATCCGCCGCTGCACCTGGCATCGGTCATCGGCCCCCACCAGGCGTCGAACGTGGAATGCCTTGCACGCCGGGCCACCACCGAGCAACCGCCGGAACCGGGCAACTGACCCGCGCACGTCGCGATCAAGTGATCGGGCGGACGCATCGTCCGCTCCGATCGCCGCAGGCCGCCCTACGGAATGCTGTGGCCCGCGCCGTAGCCGCCGGGCAGGCTGCGAAGGGCCACCAGGGCGCGGCGATGCACCCCCAGCTTCGCGAAGACGCTTTGCAGATGCTTCTTGACGGTGTCTTCCATGATGCCCAGTTCGCGCGCGATTTCCTTGTTGATGCGGCCCTGGCGGAGAAGCGCGACGACCTGCATCTCCCGGGGCGTGAGCACTTCCCGGGCATCCACGTGCAACGCCGGGGCCGGCGCTGCGGAATCGACGTGGACCGGAAACTGCAGGAGGTCGGCGATGGCCATCGCCATCGAAGCGCGCGACAACCAAAGCTCCCCATGGCTGACGGCGCGGATTGCCTTCAGGCAGACGTCGGGCGGGCAGGGGGCTGGAATGAAGCCCTGGAACCCATTGCGCAGCACGTCGGCCACGACATTGCGGCAGATTCCGTCCCATAGCAGCAGCACGCGCACGCGCGGGCACTGCGCTCGGATGCGCAGCAGGGACTGCGGGTCGAGCCTCTCGAGCATGGTCTTGTCGAGCAGCAGGACGCCAGGGAGATGATGCTCCACCGAGGTGGCCAGACCGGTTGCGTCCAGCTCCGGCCGCTGCGTGATCTCGATGTCGGCCGCGCATGCCAGCATGGCCTGCGATGGCGCACCGAGGACATCGCCGGCCGAAGCCACCATGACCTTGATCCTGGCGGCGCGAGCGGTGGCGGTGGTGGCAGCCTCGAACTCCTCGAGGACAAGCGGTACCAGGCGGGACGCCGGGTCCGGCCGCACCGCGTCGAGTTGATCCTGGTGCATCGCCATGGTCCCGTCCCGGTCAGCGCCTGACATCCAAATCAGCGGACGCATCGTCCTGCCGCGCATGGGATGCGCGTTCGAAAGGAACAGGAATGGAGGCCGGAGGTGCCACGAAGGGAGCAACGGCCAGCGAAATGCGCCAGTCCGGTGGTTCCGCTGGAAGCGACCGCCCGTGTACCCGTTCCACCACAAGATCGTCACGCTCACTCAGCACTACGGTGCTGCCCGCCGCAGACGGCCATGCCAGGGGGCACCTCTACCCAACCGGGGGAGGGCGGGCGGGCGCTCGTTTGACTGCGCTTTCCGGCCGCCGGGACGGTGTGGCCGGATGCCGGCCACGGTTCGCCCCGAGGCCCATCGGGTCGGGGTGAACCACCCGGTTTGGTCCGAACGCTCCGGTGCGCCTGCGTGACCCGGCCTCGTTTTCAGAGCACGGTGAACGTCCTGACCGCTGACGCACTGACGCCGCCGAAACTCCAGCGCGCCGTGATGGTGTAGAGCCCCAGCGCGGCCTTGTTGCTGGGGATCTTGTAGGTCGTGCGGGCGTAGCCATCGCTGCCGCTGGTCGCGGTCAGCGTGCTGGTGGCACCGCCGGGGCGGGCGAGGGTGAAGGTGACCGGGACCCCGGCGACCGCCACGGCGTTGTTGCGCAGCAGGGCCGCGATCTGCACCGTGCCGCGGGCCGCGTAGGTGGCCCGATCGGTGGTCAGCGTAGTGGTCAGCACGATGGCTGGGGCCGCGATCGTGTAGCTGGTCGAGGCACTGGCGGTGTGCACCGCGCCCGCGTTGCTGCCGGCGCTGGTGCTGATCGTGTAGCTTCCGGCGGCCGCGGTTCCCGTCGAGGTGACGCGCAGCGTGGTGCTGCCACTGGCCCCGGCGGCCAGGCTGAGGCTGGTGGCGGTCAGCGTCCCGGTCCACCCACTCGGCACGGCGCGCGTCAGGTTGAAACTCGTCGGCGTACAGGCGGCGCTGTCGCGGTTGACCAGACTCACCGTGTAATCGACCGCGGTGCCGGCCGCGACCGCGGAGGTCGGGCCGCTCATGGACAGCGTGGGCGTCGCGCGCGTGCACACCGGCGGTGGCGCGGCGACGGTGTAGGTGGCAGAGGCATTGCCTGTGTGCGCGCTGCCGATACTGCTGTCGACGCTGGCCCCGATGGCATAGGGCCCCGCCGTGGCCGTACCCGCCGAGGTGACAGTGAGCGTCGTGCTGCTGCTGGCGCCCGGGGCCAGGCTGATGCTGGTGGCAGCGAGCGTGCCGGCCCACCCCGTCGGCACGGTGCGCGACAGGTTGAAATTCGTCGACTCGCACGCACTGCTGTCCTGGTTGGTGACGCTGAGGGTGTAGGCCACCGCGGTGCCGGCGGCGACTGCCGCAGTGGGCCCGCCCAGGCTGACAACCGGCGCGGCGCGCGTGCACACCGGAGGTGGCACGGCAACGGTGTAGGTCGCACTGGCATTGCCTGCATGCACGCTGCCAACGCTGCTGTCGACGCCGGCCCCGATGGCATACGGCCCCGCCGCGGCCGTACCCGCCGAGGTGACAGTGAGCGTCGTGCTGCTGCTGGCGCCCGGGGCCAGGCTGATGCTGGTGGCAGCGAGCGTGCCGGCCCACCCCGTCGGCACGGTGCGCGACAGGTTGAAATTCGTCGACTCGCACGCACTGCTGTCCTGGTTGCTGACGCTGAGGGTGTAGGCCACCGCGGTGCCGGCGGCGACTGCCGCAGTGGGCCCGCCCAGGCTGACAACCGGCGCGGCGCGCGTGCACACCGGAGGTGGCACGGCAACGGTGTAGGTCGCACTGGCATTGCCTGCATGCACGCTGCCAACGCTGCTGTCGACGCCGGCCCCAATGGCATACGGCCCCGCCGGAGCCGTACCCGCCGAGGTGACGGTGAGCGTCGTGCTGCTGCTGGCGCCCGGGGCCAGGTCGATGCTGGTGGCGGTGAGCGTGCCGGCCCATCCCGCGGGCACGGTGCGTGACAGGTTGAAGCTCGTCGCCGCGCAGGCACTGCTGTCCTGGTTGCTGACGCTGAGGGTATAGGCCACCGCGGTGCCGGCGACCACTGCCGTAGTCGGCCCGCCCAGGCTGACCACCGGCGCGGCGCGCGTGCATACCGGAGTTGGCACGTCGACGGTGTAGGTTGCGCTGGCATTGGCCGTATGCACGGTGCCCGCGCTGCTGCCTGCACCGGCGCCGATCGTGTAGTCGCCCGCGCTGGTGTCGGTGGCGGACGTGACGGTCAGCGTGGTGCCACCGCTGGCGCCAGGTGCGAGCGTGATGGCGTCGGCTGCCAGCAGCCCGGTCCATCCCGCCGGCACGGATGCGGCGAGACTGAAGCTCGTGCCGACGCAGGAGCTGCTGTCGTTGTTGCGGATACCGACGGTGTAGTCGACGACGCTGCCGGGCGACACCGCGGCGGTGGGCCCGCCGACCGTCATCGTTGGCGCGGCGCGCGTGCATGCC
The DNA here is from genome assembly GCF_016613535.2 of Lysobacter solisilvae. Lineage (NCBI taxonomy): Bacteria > Pseudomonadati > Pseudomonadota > Gammaproteobacteria > Lysobacterales > Lysobacteraceae > Agrilutibacter > Agrilutibacter solisilvae. Next base: position 3,303,770 of record NZ_CP071518.1, on the reverse strand, counting down.
GGCGCCGGCTCGTCGACCGTGTAGGTCGCGCTGGCACTGGCCGTGTGCACGCCGCCCGCACCGCTGCCCACGCCCGAGCCGATGGTGTAGCTGCCCGCACCGGCGTCGATGGCGGAGGTGACGGCCAGCGTGGTGCCGCCGCTGGCGCCCGGTGCGAGCGTGATCGTGTCGGCCGCCAGCAGCCCGGTCCATCCGGCAGGCACGGATGCGGCGAGACTGAAGCTGGTGCCGGCGCAGGTGCTGCTGTCGTTGTTGTGCAGATTGATGGTGTAGTCGACGCCGCTTCCCGCCGGAACCGGGGCGGTGGGGCCACCCAGGGCGAGTGTGGGAGCCGAGCGCGTGCACGGCGCAGGCGGCTCGGCCACGTTGTAGGTGATGCCGGCGCTCGCCGTGTGCACGGCGCCGGCATCGCTGCTGGCACCGGCGCCGATGCCGTAGCCGCCGGGAGTGGCGTCGGAGGGCGAGGCCACGGTGAGCGTCGTGCTGCCGCTGGCGCCGGGGGCGAGCGTCAGGCCCGGCATAGCCAGCGTCGCGGTCCATCCGGCGGGTGTCGAATCGGCGAGGTTGAAATACGTCGTTGCACAGCTCGCGCTGTCGTTGTTGCGCAGATTCGCCGTGTATTGGATGGACGTGCCGGCCGGCACGGCGTCGGTCGGCCCGCCCAGGCTCAGGGTCGGCGCAGCCGGTGTGCAGACGGGGTCCGGAACGAGCACGGAGTAGGTCGCGGTGGCGCTCGCGGTGTGGCGGCTATGGGCACTGCTCGCGACGCCGGCGCCGACGGTGTAGTCGCCGCCCGCGGCGCTGGCCGGCGAGGTGACGGAGACGGTGGTGCTGCCGGTGTTGCCGGGCGCGAGGTCCAGGCTCCCGGCCCCCAATGTGCTGCTCCAGCCCGCCGGCACGGACCCGGACAGGGTGAAGCTCGTAGTCGGGCAGCCGGCGCTGTCATGGTTGGTGAGGGTCAGCGTGTAATCGATGCGGGTGCCGGCCGGCACTGCGGCCGGGAAGCCCGCGAGCGCCACCGTCGGCGTGGCGCGTGTGCATGTGATCGCGGCCGGCAGTTCATAGGCGCCGATATCGCTGGCCGCCCCCAGCGGCCGTGAATGCAGCAGGAAGTCGGTGGTGACCTGGGCCATCGGAGCGACCCGGTCGACGACCGGCGAACCCGGCAGCGGCTCGGCATCGTAGGTGGCCAGCGCCATGTCCTTCAGCGCTGGATTCTGTCCGCAGAGGCTGTCGCCGGGACATGCATTGGCATAGACGTTCCAGACCAGGTTGCCCGAGTGGGTGACCAGGGCGGGGGAAGTGCCGGCCTGTACGCGGCTCAGGTCCGCCGGGTTGAGGAACCAGGGGAAGCCGGCGAGCACGTTGTTCTGGACCAGCGCGCGACCGCTGCTGTCGCCTTCCGTCGCGCCAACCAGGCTCCAGCCTTCGCCAGTGATCGAGTTGTGGCGCACGACGGCGAGGTCGTTGGCGGTGAACACCAGCAGGAGCGTCGTGCCGTCGGCGCGGCAGTTGTCGGCCGCCAACATGTAGAACTTCCCGTTGAAATAGCCGCAGTTGCCGATCAGCACGGAGTTCTCGATCAGCGAGTTGCCTTTCACCTTGACCTGGTTGCCGGCATTGCCCACGGCATGGATGCGGCGCAGCGTGGCGTGCGTGGTGTCCGCGCCGTCGAGGAAGCGCAGGTCCAGTCCGTCCTGGGTGTTGTGGTGGACGAAGCTGTCCTCGATCAGCCACAGGCCGCCGGTGGCCACCGTGCCCAGGCCGTCGCCATAGCCGCCGGCCTGCTGGCTCCAGCAGGCCCAGGCCGCGCCGGTCTGCCAGCGTTCGCCGCAACCGTTCCACGCGATCTCCATGCCGCGCAGGACTATGGCGCCGGAGTTCGAGCTGCCGGTGCCGATGTTGGCGTCCCAACCCGCGCGACCGTTGCGGTTGAGTTGCACGCGCTCGAGCGTCCAGTTGCTCAGACCGCCCGCCCAAAGGCCGGTGTGGCCGAGGCCATGGATATCGAGGTCGTGCAGCCAGACGTTGGCCGAGGCGCGCGCATACACGCCGTGCTTGGCCCAGGCCCCGAGGCCGACCGCGGGACACTTCGCCGTCGCGTTGCTGTGGCTGTAGACGCAGTCGTCCTGGTCGGTGATCTCCAGGTGGCCGATCTCGACATTGGAGCTGCCATCGAGACTGAGGATGCGTGTCACCCCCAGCGTGCCCCACAACCTGGGCCGGTGGGCGGGGTCGCCGAGAATCCGCGTCGGTGCCCCGGCCGTGCCGCCGGGAACCGTGGCGAGCGAGCAGTTGGCGGGCAGGCACGCACCGGCGCCTGATGCGCCCTGGCCGATCATGTAGCTGCCGCCGCCGATCCGCAGGGTGTCGCCACCGGCGATGCGTCGCGTGCCATCGGGTGCGAGCGCGTGGAAGGGATGGCTCCAGGCGCAGGCCTGGCCGGTGCCACTGCCCGGATACGGTGCGTCGCTGCGTCCGGTGCATTGGCTGGCGTCACCGCCGTCCACGCGCACGTAGAAGGTTTCCGCGCGCGCGATCTGCGACGCTCCGCTCCCGAGGACGAGCGCGAGGAGGGCAGCCAGGCACCGGGCCTTGCCAGGCCCGCCTGAACTCGACACTGGCGGACGGACATGGGCCATATGGCGGGCCCGCCGGCGCGCCACGCCGGCAAGCGTTGCGCGCATGGTGAAAACCTCGGCAGGCGCGGACCATTCCCCGTCGTGGTGGTGTGCAGCGAGCCGAACATCGACATCCGGCCGGAAGCAGGTTCAGGTATCCAAACCAGCGCTTCGGCCGATGAGTGGTAGCCCGTCAAAGCGCCTTTGCGCGTACCGCCGACACCGCTTCGTGCTTTCGGCCGGGCTTCGGGCCACGCGTCGCGTCTGCTACCCTTTTCCCCGCGATCGGGGAGGGGCGATGAAGAAAGTCTGCTGGTTGGCCTGGCTGATGCTGGGCTTTTCGGGTGTTGCGTGCGCGACGGAATTTTCCTTCGGGCCACCGGTGCCGGTGGTGATGTCGCGGGACACTTTCGTGAGCGTGGCCGTCGGCGATGTCAACGGAGACGGGCGCGACGACTTGGCCGCGACCGAGGTGCACAACCTTTCCCTGTCCCTGCAGCGTGCGGACGGTTCGCTCGCCGAGCGTGTCCGGGTGGCCCTGCCATCGGCCTTCAATGAACACATCTACCCGCTTGCGCTCGTCGACCTGGACCGCGACGGTGCCCGGGAAATCGTCGTCGGTGTCGCCGAAGGTGGCCCCGGCCTGCTGGTGGGGCGAGTCGGCGCGGGCGGAACCATCGCGCTGGTCCCGCACGCGAACAGCCATGGCTGCAAGTTCCTGGTGACCGGCGATGTCGACGGCGACGGCCTGGCCGACGTTCTCTGCCACGACTGGAAGCAGACCGCCACGGTCTTCCTCGGCAATGGCAACGGCGGCTTCCGTTCGACACTCGAGTTCCAGACGCCGGCAGGCACGTATTCCTTCGACTGGAAGCGCATGCGCCTGGCGGACGTCACCGGCGACGGCCGGCCCGATCTGCTGGTGACCTCGACCACGGTCAATGGGTTCCTGGTCTTCCCCAACAACGGCGGCGGCGGATTCCTGCCGCCCAACGTGTATCCCCATCCGCGCTCGGCCGCCTTCAAATGGCCGGCGGCGCTGGAAGTGCTCGACCTGGACGGCGATGGCGTCAATGAAGTGGTCACTGCCAGCCCGGACAACGCACCGGACGCCACACTCAACGTCTACCGCCGTGGCGCCAATGGTTACCTTGCCCGCGCCGAGCGCATCCCCGTGCAGAGCGCGCCGACGGCCATGCTGGCGGGCGACGTGGACGGCGATGGCGACAACGAACTGATCGCCGCCCATTTCACCTTCAACAGCGTGACCTTGCTGGGCAGCGGGACCAAGGGACTGGCTGGCCAGTCGCGTTTCGACCTGCCGGGCTTCGGCAAGGATCTCGCGCTTTTCGTTCCCCAGGGCCACAGCAACAGCATTGCGCTCGGGGACCTCGACCACGACGGCTGCAAGGACTTGGCCAGCGCGACGCGCACGGGCGTGCAGGTGCTGTACGGCTGCAGGCCTGCCGTGCGCACGCGCATGGCCGAGAACGATTTCGACGGGGACGGCATGGCGGACGTCCTCTGGCGCCTCTACACGGGTGGCGAAGCCATGCTGTGGGGCTGGGCGGAGATCGAGAACTGGATCGAGTGCCGCCAAGTCATGTTCTACCGGACCGGCAATGCCATGTGCCCCGGTTTCATCGCCGCGGAATGGCAGCCGCAGGCCTTCGGCGACTTCGATGGCGACAGTGCCGCGGACGTTTTCTGGCGCAACAGTTCGACGGGCGCGAACGAAGTCTGGGACCACGCGATATACAAGCGCGCGATTGGTGCGGTGGACAGCCAGTCCTGGCAGGTCGTGGGGGCGGGCGACTTCGATGGAGACCGGCGTTCGGATGTGCTGTGGCGCAACACCGTCACCGGCGCCAACACTGTCTGGAAGTCGGCGAACCCGGCGACCTACCAGGTGCTGCCGGCAGTGACCGACGAGCGATGGAAGGTCGCCGGCATCGGCGACTTCAACGGCGACGGCCGGGCCGACATCCTGTGGCGGCACGCCAGCACCGGCAGCAACGACCTGTGGCCTTCCGGCCGCCGCGAATTGCGGCAGGCACTGGCCAGCGTGGTGAGCCTGCAGTGGCAGGTGGCAGGAATCGGTGACTTCGACGGCGACCGCAAGGACGACGTCTTGTGGCGAAACGCAGCGACCGGCGCCAACGACATCTGGTATTCGGCCAGCCTCGCGCGGCGCGTCGCGATCACCCGTACGTCCGTCGAGTGGGTGGTGACGGTGGGCGATTACAACGGCGATGGTCGCGCGGACCTGTTATGGCATGACCCGGGCACCGGTGAAAACGTCATCTGGCGTTCGGCGGACTCGCGCGTCACGCAGGCAGTGCATGCCAGCGGTACTGACACCCGGTTGGTGCGCTGACCATGGATCTTGATCGGTATTCGATGACGCAAAGGTGCAGCCCCATGCTCAGGCGCCTGTTGATGGTTCTGGTTCTGGCTCCGATGGCCGCAGCCGTCCCGGTCGCCGCCCACGCGGGTGCTTTCATGTTCGGCCCGCCGGTCCAGGTATGGGACAAGAGCACGAGCGCCGTTGCCGTGGCGGACTTCAATGGCGACGGACGAGACGACGTGGCTGTCGTCGGCATGCAGCTGTACGTGGACGTGCTGCTCCAGCAGGCCGATGGCACCCTGTTGCGCACGCACAGGCTGTCCTCACCGGTGACCGTCTTCGACCTGGGCGTGGCTGACCTGGGCAAGGATGGCACCCGCGAGCTGCTGGTCGGGCACGCACGGGGGTTGTCGACCTACAAGTGGAACGGCGCGAACGGGTTCACGCTCAAGGAGCATGCCGCGACCTATGCCTGCCAGGCCATCGGCACGGCCGACCTGCAGGGTGATGGCCTGGAGGACGTGGTCTGCGTCGGCGACGCCGAGGCGATGCTGTATTACGGCGCGATGGCGACCGGGCTTTCCGCGCCTTCCTACATGCAGGTCGCCACCGTGGGAAGGCCGCGGCTGCGCGACGTGACGGGCGACGGAAAGCCCGACCTGCTGCTGGCCAATGGCACATCCAACAGCTTCTTCGTCTACGCCCACGATGGAAACCGCGGCTTCCTGCCGGCCGTGGCCTACACCTATCCCAAGGACTACGCCTGGTCCCAGGACATCGAAGTCGTCGACCATGCCAGCGCCAGGGAAGTCATCGTCGCGGCGTCCTGCAACACGCCCTGCGCCACGCTCTACAAGTACCGGCGCGCGCCGAACGGATACTTCGAGCTGGCCGAACAGCTGCCGACCTTCGACAACCCCCATGCCATGCTTGCCACGGACGTGGACGAGGACGGTCGCCAGGATCTGCTGGTCGGACATCGCGGCTGGATGACCATCGGCCGGTACATGGGCCTGGGACAGCGTCTGTCGCCTGCCGAACTGTGGACACCGCTGCACGTCAAATACCCGGACCACATGGCCATCGGTGATCTGAATCACGACGGCCACGCCGACTTGGCCGTTTCCGATGGCCTGCTGCATATCCATTACGGCGGACGCCAGCCGGTCAGTGACTTCAACGGGGATTTCGTTTCCGACGTGGCGTGGACGAACGAGGCAGGGCAGAACATGTTGTGGCTTTCGGCCAACAGCGCTTCGACCCGCACGCTCGATGCGCAGGACGGCAACTGGTCGCTGCAGGCCGTGGGCGACTTCGATGGCGATGGCAGCGCGGATTCGTTCTGGCGCAACCGGGTGACCGGAGCAAACGAAGTATGGTCGGCCGGGCAGGCGCGACTGACGGCCACAACCAGCATCGCCAGCCAGGACTGGCAGGTGGTGGGGGCCGGCGATTTCGACGGGGACAGCCGCGCGGACCTGCTCTGGCGCAATGCCCGCACCGGCGCCAATACCATCTGGAAATCGGCAACCTCGGAAACCTACCAGGCGCTGGCCGTTGCCGACCTGGGCTTGAAGGTGGCCGGGATCGGTGACTTCACCGGCGATGGCCGGTCGGACATCCTGTGGCGGCATGCCACGACGGGTGCCAACGTCGTGTGGCCCAGCAGTCGCCAGGATCTGCAGCAGGCGCTGACAAGCGTGGCGAGCCAGCAGTGGCAGGTGGCCGGCGTGGGGGACTTCAACGGCGACGGCACCGACGACCTGGTCTGGAGGAACAGCGCCACCGGCGCGAACGAACTGTGGCTGTCCGGGCTCAGCGCACGCCGCGTCCTGATTGCCGCCGTGCCGGTGCACACGACCCTGGCCGCCGTAGGCGATTACAACGGCGACGGTCGCGCGGACCTGATGTGGCGCAATGCCAGCACCGGCGAGAACGTCATCTGGCGATCGGCCGACAAGAACCAGCTGCAGCCGGTGGGTTCGCTGGTGGGGTGGAAGGTCGTCCGCTGACGGCGGTGCTGTGGGCCGGATGCGGCAGGCGCATCCGGGTGCCCAGTCCGAATTTCGCAGCCTCCACCCCGGGCACGCGGCCCTGGCCCGCGTCCGCAGTGGCGTTTACCCGGGGCCATCAGGACCGCCTGTTCGACCGAGGAAAAGTGTGGCCGCGCTCCCACTTTTCGCCGGGTGCCGGTTGGGATACTCTCCCGCGACTTCCCCCAATTCCTGTCCGGGCCGAGCGATGGTCCGGGTGCGATTGCGGGCGCCCTATCCGGTCCAGTCATCCATGGAGCAGCAGTGAAAAAGCAGGCCATTCGTTTTGCCGTCGGTATCGCGGCGCTGGCAATGTCCGGCAGCGTCCTCGCCGGCCGACCGCTGTTCGTGGCGACGCCGGCCCAGCCGCAGGCCGCGGCCAACCGCGCCGCGCGGATGATCGCCGACCGCCCGGAGACCGCAACGATGCGCGTCGCGCGCGCCGACGTCTCGGCCGTCAACGCTGCCACGCGCGAACTCGACCTCGACCTGGGGCGGGTCAACGTCACGGCCGTGCTCGACAAGGCCCAGGTCAACGCCAGCGGCAGCCAGGTCTGGACCGGCCATCTCAAGGATGCCAAGCCGCGTCCGGCGATCAACAAGGAAGTGCGCCGCGATGAGCTGAACTCGGTGATCCTGGTGCGCCGTGGCAACGGCATCACCGGAAGTGTCCGCGTCAAGGGCACGCTCTACCGCATCCAGCCGCTGCCCGGCGGCGAGCACGCGGTGATCGAGGTCGACGAATCGGCCATGCCTGCCGACCACCCCGACAGCTACCGCGCGATGTTCGACCAGGCCATGCGGCAGCACAAGCTGCGCAGGCCGGCGGTCGTCGCCGACACCGCGCCAGGTGCGACGCAGACCCTCCGCGTGATGGTGGTGGCCAGCCAGCAGGCCGTGGCCGCTTATACCGGCGACATGCGGGCGCTGATGGAGCTTGCGGTGGCTGAAACCAATGCCGGTTACGCGAACTCCAACATCGGCATCACCATGGAACTGGCGGGGTACTACGCCTCCAGCTACTCCGAATCCGGCAGCTTCGATACGGACCTGTCGCGTTTCAGCGGCACCAACGACGGATACCTGGACAGCTACCACGCCACCCGTGATTCGATCGGCGCCGACGTCAACGCGCTGATCATCAACAACACCCAGTACTGCGGCCTGGGTTACCTCAATTCCGGCGCCAGCAGCGCCTTCGTGGCGGTGGCCTGGAACTGCGCCACCGGCTACTACAGCTTCGCGCACGAGATCGGCCACAACATGGGCGCGCACCACGACCCGGTCAACGGCAGCAACAGCATCTACACCTATGGCCACGGCTACCAGTACGGCAACAGCTGGCGCACGATCATGGCCTACGCCTGCACCGGCGGGTGCCCGCGCCTGAACTACTGGTCCAGCCCCGAAATCACCTACAACGGCGTGGCCATGGGCAACGCCAACCAGAGCGACAACCGCCGCGTGCTGATCGAGCGCAAGGCCACGGTCGCCGCGTTCCGCGCCACGCCGGCAGTCAACGCCGCGCCGGTGGCGAACTTCAGCTCCACTGCCAGCAACCTGGCGGTGACCTTCACCGACAGCTCCACCGACAGCGACGGCACGATCGTGTCGCGCAGCTGGAACTTCGGCGACAGCACCACGTCGACCGCGACCAGCCCGCTCAAGACCTTCGCTGCGGCGGGCACCTACAGCGTGACGCTGACCGTGACCGATGACGACGGCGCCACCCACAGCGTGACCAAGTCGGTGGTCGTCTCGCAGGTGAAGACGACCTATACCAACCCCGCCGATTTCACCATCAATGACAACGCGACGGTCGACAGTCCGATCGTGGTCGCGGGCCGTGCGGGCAACGCCCCGAGCAACACGGCGGTGGCGGTGAACATCCTGCACACCTACAAGGGCGACCTGAAGGTCCAGCTCATCGCCCCGGATGGCACCGCCTACCTGCTGCACAACCGTTCGGGCGGCAGTGCGGACAACATCATCCAGACCTATACGGTGAACCTGTCGTCGGAAGCCCTCAACGGCACGTGGAAGCTGCGCGCCAACGACAATGCCACGGGTGATACGGGCAAGATCGACAGCTGGAGCATCAGCTTCTGAGGGCAGGTGCGGATTGAGTGTGCCGGGAGACCTGGCGCCCTTGATCCGGTCGCCGCGCCATGAACGACGCCCGCTGCGAAGCGGGCGTTTTTCATTGGCGTCCCCATCGTCCCGGCGTGGCACTGAGCCGCCGGCCGACTTCTTCCTCGCTTCACACAGCGCCCTTGTCGCCTTCATCAGTGTGGTTGAGGCTGGCCTCGCAGGCTCCAGACGGTCCACTTCGGTGGGCCCGGCACACCCAGCGCGGAGGCAGACATGACCACCCATCCCGTTCCCCAACCTCGCCGCGGGCGCAACCCTTGGCGCCCGCTGATCTGGGGCGGGGCGGCGGCCCTGCTGCTGCTGCCCGCCGTGGCGATGCAGTTCACCCACGAAGTGGTGTGGACCGGGTCGGACTTCATCGCGATGGGGGTGATGCTGGGGACCGCGTGCGCGCTGTATGAACTGGCCACGTGGCTGAGCGGCAACACCGTCTACCGGATGGGCTTTGCGATCGCGGTGGCGACAGGGTTCCTTACCGTCTGGGTCAACCTCGCGGTGGGCATGTTCGGCAGCGAGCACAACCCGCTCAACCTGATGTTCGGCGGCGTCCTGCTGGTGGCCGCCGCCGGGGCGCTGGCCGCGAAGTTCAGGGCGCGCGGAATGGCACGGGCCATGGCCGCGACTGCACTGGCCCAGCTGCTGGCGGCGGGAGTGGGGCTGGCACTGGGCGGCATGGAGCGCGACGGGCCCGGCATCGGCCTGGAGACCTTCCTGACGGCGGGCTTCGCCGTGCCCTGGATGGTCGCGGCGCTGGTGTTTTCCAAGGCCGCGCGCGACGAGGCGGCTGCAGGAGGTACTCCGTGAACCAGACAACGGCCGGCACACGCGACGCCTCGTTGGCCTCGCGCTGCGTCGATGCGATCTTCGGTACCTGCGTGTTCGCCATCGGTGTCGCGAACCTGTGGCTGGTCCACCCCGTTCCCGGCGCCGTGGGCCTGGTGTTGTCTCTGGCGTACATGCCGGCGGTGCGCCGTGTGCTAGCGAAGCGGGCAGGCGTGCCGATCCCGCTGTTGCTGCGGATCGCGCTGGGCCTGGCGGTGGCGTGGTTCACGCTCGGCGTGAGCGACCTGGGCGACATGATCGACTGACACTTCCGCGCCTGGGCAAGACAGGACGACCGTCAAGCCCCTTCGGTGACTTCTGGCCTTGCCGGGTTGTTGCGGCGGGAAAGCCTCACCCGCACGAGCCAGTACAGCAACAATCCGAACGGCGCGAAGGCCAGGCCGAACAGGATCGGCGAGCCGCGCACGGCTTCGGGCAGGATGTCCTGCTGCCCGAGGAAGAACGAGCCGGTGGCGATGAAAAAAGCGAAGCACATGCGCCACAGGTGCCGGGTAATGCGCTGCATGGCCGACAGGGTGCCGCGCAGGATCCATCGCAGGTCTCCCAGGCCCGACAGCAGGCAGATGCTGCCCAGCACCAGCAGTTCGATCGGACCAGGCGGGACAAACACCGCAGGCGGTGGACCCAGTGCCAGCCGGATACCCTTGGCGATGATGGCCATCGCGATGAACAGTACGGCGGCGCAGGCGATCTTCTCGAAGCGGCCCGGCACACCGCTGCGCCGGCGCGCGGCCATCCACCCGGTGGCGGCGAAGTAGCAGACCATGAGCCCGCCGACCGGTGACTCGGCCGGCGTCCGCAGCGGCGACAGGTATGCCGCGGTGATGCCCAAAACGAGCATGGACACGGCGAATGCGATGCCGGCCTGCACGTGGACGCGGCCGCCCTTGCGAACGGCGAAGGCCACCGCGCCGGTGGCCAGCGCGACCATGCCGCCGGCGATGTGGATCCAGGTGATGCCATTCATGCCCATGCTCCGCAGGTAATGGCCGGTCCGGCCCTAGGCTGACACCGGTCGCGACTGGAACCCACGCCGCGGCCAGGCAAAGTACGTCCGCCATGCGTAGCCCCAGGGAACCACCGCCGCCAGCAGGGGCAGTGCGAGGAACGAGCTCGCGATCTCGCCGGTGGGCGTGCCCCAGAGCGTGCCGGCCTGCCACAGCGGATAGGCGACGAAGGCCAGCCATACCGCCTTGTAGCCGATGGTGAAGAACATCAGCGGCAACCAGCGCAGGGGATTGAGCAACCCGAAGAAGGCGAGCGCGGGATAGGTCGCCCACACGGCGAACGCGATCGCGCGCAGCGGGTCCCAGGGCCCCTCGTGCGTCAGCAGCACGCGCCAGGCGAAGGGCGTGACGAAGACCAGCATCAGGAAGAAGAACAGGCGCAGGCCCCAGATCTGTACCGGGCGGACGCCGTCGTGGCGCTGGGAGTCGGAAGCGAAGAAGCGGGCGAGGGCGGTCATGTGCTTACTCCTGGGGCGGCTGCGTGGGATCGAAGGCGAGCAGGTCGCCGGGCTGGCACTCGAGCGCCGCGCAGATCGCCTCGAGCGTGGAGAAGCGGATGGCCTTGGCCTTGCCGGTCTTCAGGATCGACAGGTTGGCGACGGTGATGTCGACGCGCGCGGCCAGTTCGGTGAGCGTCATGCGGCGCTCATGCAGCTTGTCGTCGAGGTGGACCAGGATGGCCATGGCTTACACCGTGCCTTCCAGGTCGGCGCGCATTCGTGCGCCGTGCTCGAACACGCGTGCCAGCACGAACAGCAGCAGCACGGCCAGCCACGGGGCGAAGGAGAATCCGACGTCGATGTCCATCTTCAGCGCGGGCGCGGCGCGGGCGGCGCTCCAGGCAATGGCGCCGACCACCAGCCGCAGGCCTTCGCCGGCCAACACCCACCAGGCGATCGCCTGCAGTCGGCGGGCATTGCCGGCGACGAACGGGTCGCCGTCACGAACCGTGTCGACGATGGCCAGCAATTCGCGCAGCACGCGATAAGTGACATAGGCGGCGAGGAGGCCGACGACCACGATGGCGCGCAGCGAGTTGCGCAGCTCCCAGACGGAGTTGGCCTTGCCGCCGCCGAGCGCCTCGAAGGTGAAGGTCGGAGAGACGAGGGTGGCGACCAGCAGCCCGCCGATGGCGAGGGCATACAGGGTGTTCAGGACGATCAGCACCCGGATCAGGGGTCGGGCCAGGACGAGGGGGTTCGGGGCAGTGGTCACGGTGTGCACCTCGAGGGGATATCGGTGGACGATATATACGATATCGCAAAACGATATGCAAGGGCCGAATGAGGGGCCATGGCTCGACAGTCAGGGGCCTGGGCAGGCAGTCCCCCGGGAGGCGTCCCCAGCCATCGCGGGCCGGTGCGCCGCTGCGATAGGCTTGGGCACACTGCAGGGCCTGACCGCCGGTCCAGCCGGTGAAGCGGCCCGCTTCGATCACGATCCAGACCCGCCGCCGGGTCGATCCACTGGAGTGAAGCCATGGCCGGCACGACGCAGAACCCACCGGCGAAAGTTGTCGCGAAGGCGGCCGCCCCACGCAGTCCGCGCAAGCCGAGGCAGACTGCGCGGACGAAAACAGCCGTCGATACAAAGGCCCCGGCCTCGACGCCGAAACTGCTTGCCGGTGGCAATCCGCAGATCCCAAAAGGCGAAGGTGACGCGCCCGTGCAGGCCTACATCGCGGCCATGCCTGGGTGGAAGCACGAAGTGGGGCGTCGCCTTGACGCGATCATCGAGCGCACCGTCCCCGGCGTGCACAAGGCAGTGAAATGGAACTCGCCTTTTTATGGCATCGACGGCGATGGCTGGTTCCTCTCCTATCATTGCTACGCCCACTACGTGAAAGTGGCTTTCTTCCGAGGTGCAGCGCTGCGTCCTGTTCCACCGGGCGCGTCCAGGAGCCAGGACACGCGCTACCTCGACATCCGCCAGCACGACACGCTCGACGAGGCCCAGTTCGCCGCCTGGGTGAAGCAGGCCAGCCAGTTGCCCGGCGAGCGGATGTAGGCCCCCGATCAAACCGAGGTAAGTACGTGGCAAAAGCGAATGGAAGCGAAGGCCAAGGCCCGGTCGGCCAGGACCCCCGGCTGTTGCGCCGGCTCCTGCGCGCGAAGGACCGGATGGACGTGGCCTCGCACGAGGAATGGCCGGTCCGGCGCGTGGCGCAGGTGAGCGGTGTCTCCGAAGCTCATTTCGCCCGCTCGTTCAAGGACGCCTTCGGCGTCCCGCCGCACCGCTACCTGTTGACGCGCCGGCTCGAGCGTGCGTCGGCACTGCTGCGCGACACCGACCTGCCGATCATCGACATCGCCCTGCAGACCGGCTGGAACAGCCTGGGGACGTTCGGACGCACGTTCCGCGACGTCACCGGTCAAAGCCCCAGCGAACTGCGCGCGCGCCAGAAGGCCGCGGAACACGCGCTCGAACAGGTGCCGGCCTGCTTCGTCAGCGCGGCCCACCGGCCCGGACTCACCATCGCAGTTTCGGAGAAGCGTAGGCAGGAGGCCGTGGGTATAAAAGAGCCTCCAAACACGGAGGAGGTCCCATGAACCAGGGTGTCGCAGTAGCCGGGTTGTACGTCCGCGACCAGGACGAAGCCCTTGAATTCTATGTCCAGCGGCTTGGATTCCGCGTCCATACCGACGCGCGCAACGGAAATTACCGCTGGCTTACCGTGCAGCATCCCGACCAGCCGGACTTCCAGCTGGGCCTGTTCACGCCGCAGGCCCCCACGGTGGACGCAGCGACCGCGCAGAGCCTGCGCGAGATCGTTGCCAAGGGGGGCATGCCGCCGCTGCTGCTGGTGGTCGACGACTGTCGCGCCGCATTCGAGCGCATGCAGGCCCGCGGCGTGGAGTTCACGCAGGAGCCGGTGGAGCGCTACGGCACCGTGGACGCCAGCTTCCGCGATCCCTCGGGCAACGGATGGAAGATGACCCAGGCGCGGCCGGGCTGAGCCTCCCGCATCGCGCATGCGGAGAACCCGCATGCCGGCATCTGTCGGGGGGCCAGGAAACAAAGGCGATGGCTCGACCGATTCTTCAAGGCGTCCGAATCCATCGGACGCGACTTCACCAGGAGGTGTCCCTTGAACTGGAACAAATGGATCCGGCAGTTCCATCGCTGGCTGTCGATCGCTTTCACGCTGGCGGTGATCGCCAACCTGGTCGTCATGGGGAAGGGGCAGATTGCGGTATGGGTGGGTTTGGCGACGCTGGTGCCGCTTGCCTTGCTGCTGGTCACCGGGCTGTACATGTTCGCGCTGCCCTATGCCGCCAAGTGGCGTGGCCGCTCGCGCGCCGGCGAACAGGCGGCTGATCACGGCGGTTGAGGCTGGCCAGTCCAAGGAGCGAACCAGATGGTCGGGAAGAAGAGCACCAGTGCAGGCAAAGCCAGCGCGGAGCGGACCGCGTCGAAGAAGGTCGCGGTGAAGCCGGTGGCGGCCAAGAAGGTCGTGGCGAAGAAGGTCGCGGTGCGCAAAGTTGCTGCGAAGAAGGTCGCCGCGAACAAGGCTCCGGCCAGGAAAGTCGCGGCGAAGAAGACACCGGCCAAACGAGTGGCCGCGAGGGCGGCCCCGCGCAAGGCCGGTGCAGAGTCCGTGCAGACAGTAAGCGCCGCGCGGCGCATCGACGCCAGGATTGAAAGCCTCGGCGACTGGCGTGGCGAGCGGCTGGCTGAAATCCGCAAGCTCATCCACCAGGTCGACCCCGAGGTCATCGAAGAATGGAAGTGGATGGGCACTCCGGTCTGGTCGCACGAGGGGATGTATGTCCTGGCCAACGCGCACAAGGACAAGGTGAAGCTGACCTTTTTCCACGGTGCGCGACTGGCCGACCACGGCAGGCTCTTCAACGCCGGGCTCGGCGGCAACAAGTGGCGAGCGATCGACTACCGCCAGGGCGACAAGCTGGACAAGGGCGCCCTGAAGGCGCTGCTACGCGAAGCGGTGGCGTTCAACACCGCCAACGCGGTACCCCGGAGCAAGAGTTCGAGGGCCTGAGCCGCGCGTGGTCGCCGGCTGCGAGGCGCCTGGACCTGACTCCGGCGCGGTGCCGGTGGCCGCACGGCGGCGGCCGCGGCGCAGGACGCCCTGCACAAGCAGATGCGCCTGGGTCGCGCGCAACGCAACTGAAGGAATGATCGACGGCATTGCACCGGCGGACGGCGCCTGGTCGGGCATCAGTCCCGATCCGGCGCCCCCAACGGGAAGTAGCTTCGATACGGCCGCGCCTCGTCCACGGCACGCGCGAACGATGGCCGCGCCAGCAACCGCGCGCGATAGGCGTGGACATTCCGGAATCCGGCATCGATTGCGTGGGTCCAGTCGGCGTAGAACAGGAACGGGGCGGCCGCGCAGTCGGCGAGGGTGAATCGATTCCCGGCGGCCCAGATACGGTCGGCCATCCGCTGGTCGAGCCAGGCGTACGCAGTGTCGAGCATGGCCCGCGCCTCTGCTGTGCCGTAGGCGTCGCGGACCGCTGCAGGACGCAGGCTGTCGGCCACGACCTTCTGTTGTGGCGTCGAGATGTAGTTGTCGAAGAACCGATCCATCATCCTGACCTCGAGCGCAGCCTTCGCATCGGCCGGGACCAGCCGGGTGGGGCCGGGGTAGTGGAGGTCGAGGTGCTCGATGATGCAGCTGGCCTCCAGCACGGTGTGGTCGCCGTCGACGAGCACCGGGAATCGCTTCATCGGCCAGAGCGCGGCGAGTTCCGACGAAGCGCCCGCATCCTCCAGGTTGCGATACGTAAAGGGCGTGCCGTTCTCGTAGAGCGCAGTGAGCACCTTCTGGCAGTACGACGAGAAGGGATGGGCGTATAGCACGGGCAGGGGCGCGGGCATGGGTGTCCTTGTGGCGGTGTCTGTCTCAACGACGAAGCACGGAGCCTGGAATCGACATCGGGCCAGCCCCGGATTTTTCGAGTCCTCCCCCCGCGATCGGGCGGCGCCGGGCCAAGATAACGCCGGGGCCCACCGGAGCGGGGGTTTTCGCCTGCCGGCTCCCAGGCGATACGATGAAGGTCCTCGCTGCCGTGGAGTTCCCATGTCCCGCGATGCCTTCGATCCGCTGCTCGAGCGCGCCCACGCGCATGCCCGTGCCTTCCTGCAGGACTTGCCGCAACGTTTCGTCGGCGCGCGCGCTGGCCGCGACGAGCTGATCGCCGCGCTCGACTCGCCGCTCGCGGCGCAGGGTGAAGACCCGGCGGCCGTGATCGACCTGCTGGCCGGCCACGCCGGCCGTGGCGCTTCGGCCTGTGCATCGCCACGCTATTTCGGCTTCGTCATCGGTGGCTCGTTGCCGGTGGCGCTGGCGGCGGACTGGCTGGTGTCCACGTGGGACCAGAATGCCGGCATCCACGCCATCTCGCCGATCACCGCGGCGATGGAGGAGGTCGCCGCCCGCTGGCTGCTCGAGCTGTTCGACCTTCCGCGCGGGAGCGGCGTCGGTTTCGTCACTGGCTGCCAGATGGCGCACTTCACCTGCCTGGCCGCCGCGCGGCACGGCGTGCTGCGCAGGGCGGAGTGGGACGTGGAGGCCGACGGGCTGGCCGGCGCGCCGCGCATCCACGTGGTCGCCTCGGAGGAAGCGCACATCACCCTGGACGTGGCGCTTCGCTACCTCGGCCTGGGCACGCGCAGCCTGGTGCGCGTGGAAGCCGACGACCAGGGACGCATGCGGGCCGAACGCCTGGCCGAAGTGCTTGCCACACTGCGGGGGCCGACGATCGTGTGTGCGCAGGCGGGAAACGTGAATACCGGTGCGTTCGACCCGCTGCCGCAGATCGGCGAACTTGCGCGGGCACATGGCGCCTGGTTGCACGTGGACGGCGCATTCGGGTTGTGGGCGCGTGCGAGCGAGGACCACCGCGCACTCGCCGACGGGATCGAACTGGCCGATTCCTGGGCCACCGATGCGCACAAGTGGCTCAACGTGCCTTACGACAGCGGCGTGGCCATCGTGCGGCACGCGCAGGACCATCGCGACGCGATGACCTCCGCCGCGGCCTACCTCATCCAGACGCACGGCGCCGAACGCGATGCCGTCGACTGGGTGCCAGAATTCTCCCGCCGGGCCCGCGGCATACCGGTGTACGCCACCCTGCGGGCCCTGGGCCGCGATGGCGTTGCCGACCTGGTGGATCGCTGCTGCGCGCGGGCCCGCCAGTTCGCCGCGTTGCTGTCCGCCGAGCCGGGCATCAGCATCCTCAACGAGGTGGTGCTCAACCAGGTGCTGGTGCGCTTCGGCGACGACGACGCCCTGACGCGGCAGGTGATTGCCGGCGTGCAGGAGGACGGCACGTGCTGGGCCAGTGGCACCACCTGGCATGGCCTGGCGGCCATGCGGATATCGGTGTCGAACTGGGCGACCAGCGAACAGGACGTGGTCGCGAGTGCCGGCGCAATGGTGCGGGTCTTCAAGCAATCGACCCGGTAGCCGGGGGCCGCCATCCACCTGCGGACCCGTGATGGTTCGCCCCGGCCTGGCATGGCTGGCCCGCGCAACGCCGAAGCGACCGGCGCCAACTTCCGCAGGGTCGCGCCCGTGCCGGTCGCGGTCCCGCAGCGGGACCCTTCGAGTTCAAGCGGCCATTTTGCTTCGCTGGCGCGGTGGTCTTGCCGTCCACGCCCGCGGTGCTACGCTCGGGCGAGGACCATTGCGGTGGTCCGGGTGTCCAGGCGGCGTCAGGGGGAGCGACATGCGCGGGCAGATCGTGATCTTTGGGATCCTCGCCTCGCTCTGCGCCGGGGCCACGGCGGCGGAGCTCGAGGTAAGCGTCACCGATCGTCGAGGCGAGCCAGTAGGCGACGCCGTGGTGACGATCGTGCTGCACAACGCCGCCGCGAACGGCTCGCGCAACCCGCCGACCCGCTCCGCGCCATCCCTGCACGTGGTCGACCAGAAGGCGCTCGCCTTCACTCCCTACGTCGAGGTGTTCCGGCCCGGCGACCAGGTCGCGTACCGCAACAGCGACCGCACGCGCCACCATGTCTATTCCTTTTCGCCCATCAAGCCCTTCGAGTTCGTGCTCGCGCCGGGGGTGACCTCCGCGCCGATGAGGCTCGAGCGTTCCGGCGTGATCGCGGTGGGCTGCAACATCCATGACGGGATGATCAATTACCTTTACATCTCCGACGCACCCTGGGCCGCGCGCACCGATGAACGCGGCGTGGTCGTGTTCCGCGACCTCCCGGCGGGCGCTTTCGACGTGCGTGTCTGGCAGCCCAGGCTGCCGCCCAAACGACCCGACCTGGTGCAGTCCGGCATCACCCTGCGTGCGGACGAACGTCGGAGCCTGGGCTTCGCCCTTTCCCTGCTTCCCGACTCGCGGTTGCAGTTCGACCGCGAGCACACCCGGTACTGAGGCAGGACCGGCGCCATGGGCTTCCGCTTCCGCCTGGCGTCGTTTTTCGTCGTAGCCCTGATCCTGGTGCAGGCGCTCACGGGCCTGCTGGTCTATCAGGTCACGCGGCACGAGCTGATCGGCGAAGGCAAGCGCCGCATGCAGGAGGCCGCGCAGTCCTTCGCCCACCAGTTCGAGGACATGGCCGACCGCGCGGCCGCCAGCGTGCAGGTGCTCGCGCTGGATTTCGCGCTGCGCTCGGCCGTGGCGCAGCACGACGAGGCGACGCTGTCCTCTGCGTTGCGCAACCATGGCCGCCGCGTCGGCGCCACGCAGATGCTGCTGGTCGGAACCGACGGTCGCGTGGAGGTCGACACCGCCGGACGATGGGCCGCCGGCTCGCCATTTCCCTATCCGGACCTCGTCGAACGTTCGCTGCAGGCCCCGGCCGCGGCCACGGTGACCTGGGAGCAGCACGCGTACTGGATGGTCGTCGTCCCGGTGTTCGCCCCCGACCTGGTGGGTTACATCGGCGCCGCCATCCCCGCCGACAACCGCATGCTGGTGCAACTGCAGCAACAGTCGGCGCTGCCGGACAACATCGAACTCGCCGCTGCCGACGCGACTGGCCGTTTTGCCGTGCTGGCGCGCGGGCGCGATCGCAGCCAGCTCGCCGTGTCACTGGGCGCCAACGGCCGCCTGCCGACCGCGCCGGCGGTCGTCATGGTGGGCGGGCGCGAGTTCGTCTCGCAGGCTGTCTGGCTGCGCGGCGCCCGCCACAGTCCCCGCGTCGCCGCCGTCCTGGGCTTTTCCGTCGACGAGGCCCTCGAGCCGTACCGGCCCGTGGCCGCCGCATGGGCGGGCCTGCTCGTGTTCGGGCTGACGGTGGGCCTGGTCTGTGCCTGGGTGATCGCGCGCAGCGTGTCGCGTCCGGTCGAAGAGCTGGCGTCGCTGGCACGGCGGATTGCATCCGGCGACTACAGCGCCCCGGATGCGCCTGCCCGGCCGGATGAACTCGGCCAGCTGGCCAGCGCGTTCGGCAACATGGCCCACGCGATCCGTGAGCGCGAGGCGCGCATCCTGCACCAGGCGGGCCACGACCAGGTGACCGGGCTGCCGAATCGCGCCTACATCGAGTCCGCCGTCCAGCACGCGCTCGCGGCGCGTCCGCAGGAACCCGCGGCCCTGCTCATGCTCGGCCTGGGACGGCTGCCGGAAATCATCAAGACGCTCGGCCATGTGGTGTCGGACCGCCTGATGCATGCGGCGGGCGCGCGTCTGCAGGCGCCGGCTGGCGACAGCCTGGTGGCCCGGGCGACCGAGACGCAACTGGCGATCTTCCTGCCCGGCGCCACGCTTGAAGAGGCGATGACCGCCGCGCACCGGGTGGTCGAGGCGCTGGGTGAGCCCTACCGCGAAGCCGAGCTGACCCTCGACTTCGCGCCCGCCATCGGCATAGCGCTGGCGCCCGAACACGGCACCGACGCCGGCGTGCTGCTGCGACGCGCGGAGGTCGCGATGATCGGCGCGCTGCATTCGGACGACGCGGTGGTGCTCTACGACCCGGCCACCGATCCGCACCGTCCCGAGCGCCTGTCCCTGATGGGCGACCTGCGCCACGCGCTCGAACACGGAGGCATCGAGTTGCACTACCAGCCCAAGCTCAATCTGCAGCAAGGGCGCATCGACGCGGTCGAAGGCCTGATCCGCTGGCGGCACCCGATTGCCGGACCCGTGGCGCCCGACGACTTCATCGCGCTGGCCGAGGAAACCGGAAACATCCGCCGCGTCACGCGCTGGGCGCTGGGCGCTGGCATTGCGCAGGCGGCGCGCTGGATGGCGGCCGGCCACGCGGTGCGCGTGTCGATCAACGTCTCGGCGCGGGACCTGGACGATCCGGAACTTCCGAACCGGTTGAGGGACCTGCTGCGTGCGCACGGCGTCGCGCCTGCGCAGATCGTGCTGGAGATCACCGAGAGCGCGATCATGGGCAAGCCCGAGACGGCCATCGCGGTGCTGCGGCGGATGGCCGACGACGGCATCGACCTGGCCATCGATGACTTCGGCGTCGGCCAGTCGTCCTTCGCGTACCTGCGTCGGCTGCCGGTGCGCGAGCTGAAGATCGACAAGACGTTCATCACCCATCTGGCCCGGTCTCGCGAAGACCGCATCATTGTCAGCTCGATCGTCGAGCTCGGACATCACCTGGGCTACCGGGTCACCGCCGAAGGCGTGGATGATGCGGACGCACTGGCGTACCTGCGCGATGTCGGCTGCGATCATGCACAGGGCTATCTGATCGCGCCGCCGCTGCAGGCGCAGGACGTGGGACAGTGGCTCGACCCCGCACGCTGGCCGCTGCCCGCGGCAACGGAGACCTGATGCGAAGGACGGCAATGGCAGTGGCGATGGCCGGATTGGCATCGGTGGCCGCGGCGCCCGTGTACGCGCTGGAGCTGGAGGTACACGGCTCCCTGGACCTGCGTGTGGCGCAACCGGCGGATGAGACCTCCTGGACCCAGGGTGGCCTGGGCAAGACGCGCTTCGGCGGAGGTGGGGATGCGGCGTCGGACGACGCACTGTCCGGGCGTGCGGCATTGACCGCGGCCATCCAGATGACGCCCGCCCTGCTGGCGACGACCTCGCTGCAGTACCAGCCCGAACTGGAGCGTCAGTTCGACGTGCTGGAGGGCTTCGTCCGCTACCGTCCGGTTTCGACCACGCCCTGGCGCTGGTCGGCCAAGGCCGGCGCGTTTTTCCCGCCGGTTTCGCAGGAGCACGACGGCCTGGCCTGGAGCACGACGCGGACGCTCACCCCGTCGGCGGTCAACACGTGGGTCGGAGAGGAACTGCGGATCTTCGGCGCGGAGCTGCATGTGGAGCATCGGGGCCGGCAAGGCACGCTCGACGCGCGCGCCGCCGTGTTCTTCAAAAACGATCCGGCCGGCGAGCTGCTCGCCTCGCGTGGCTGGGCGCTGGGCGACATCGCGACAGGCATCGATGGCAGCCTGCGACAGCCGGACGTGCACGCTCCCGTCGCGCGCGCGCCGGTGCCGATGCGCTTTCGTCCTTTCGTCGAGATGGACGACCGGCCAGGCTTCTACGGCGTACTGGGCTGGCAGCCGTCGTCGCAGCGGCGCTTCACCGCGTTGTATTACGACAATCATGCCGACCTCGCCGAGTCCGTGCGCTATTCCGGCCGCACGCTGCGTGCCTGGCGCACGTACTTCTGGAACCTGGGCGGCGAGCAGCGCTTCGGCGAATGGGCCCTGCTGGCCCAGGCCATGCACGGCTCGACCATCTTCGAGCCCGTGCCCGGCCGTCTGCGGCTGGATACGGACTTCAATGCGGGCTATCTGATGCTGGCGCGGGAAGAGGGAGCCTGGCAGCCGGCGTTGCGCGTGGACCTGTTCCAGACCCGGCAGCGTCCTGCGGCGCTGACGCCCCCGCTGAGTGAGCACGGCAACGCCCTCACGCTGGCGTTGAACTGGCGGCCCTCGGACGCCGTGCGCCTGACGGGCGAAGTGCTGCGCATCGACAGCAGCAGGAACCAGCGTCGCCTGGACGAGCTCGACGCGCGGCAGGTGGACGTGCAGGTCCAACTGGGCCTGCGGCTGTTCTTCTGAGGCACCTCGCGACGGCCGCGCACCTGCCCCGGCCTGCAATCAGTCGGTCTTCGACGCCGCGAACACCTGCCGCCCCGAGGCTTCCGCGTCCCGTCGCCGCGGGCCGGGCAGGGTCACCTCGAGCAGATGGTCCAGTCGCCTGCGTGCGCCATCCACGTCCCCGGACTCGAATGCCGCCCGGGTCGCTCCGAGCTGCGCATTGAAGCGCTCGGGATAGGCCGCCAGCGCGCGCTGGTAGGCGGCCAACGCTTCTGCCGGGTGCCCCTGTTGCATCAGCAGGTCGCCGAATTGTTCTTCGGCCGGCAGTGTCGGCCCGGGAGTGACTGCGTGCTTGGGCGTGGCGGCCTCCAGGGCCGCGGCTTCCTCCAGCAGCTTGCGTGCGCGGTCCGGCTCGCCCTGCGCCTGCCACTGCCAGCCCTGCACCGCCAGTCGAAGGACGCGGATGCTGCGGGCGAACAGGTCCTCGCCGCTGGCCTGGCTGGCTGCTTCGAGTTGCGTCAGCCGCGCGACGGGTTCCTTCGCGCCCTCGGCCTGGCCTTGCCGGGCCGCGCCGAGCCCGCGTGCGAACCAGGTGACGGCCTCGGGCGAGGGGTATTTGTCCCACGCGATCGTGTCGGGCATGCGAACGGGCAGTTGGGCCGCCGATGCCCAGTCGCCCCGTTCCAGCGCGTAGCGCGCGGCGGTGGAGGACAGGTGGAACGCGGACTTGAAGCTGGGCTCGATCCGCGCCTGCGCCTGCAGGCGGCGCACCTGCGCGAGCGCGGCGTCGTCGTCGCCCTGCTGCAGATGGGCATAGACGAGGTATTCGATGGCATGGGCGAATTCGTCCCACACGTATTGGCCCTGGTCGCCGGCGGGGTGTTTCAGCGCGGCATCGGCCGCGCGCAGGTTGCCGCGGATGACGGACGGCCACTCTCCCAGGCGCGTGTAGATGTGCGTGGGCATGTGCAGCGCATGCGGGTTGTCCGGCGCGACGGTTTCGTACTTGCGCACGATCTGGAGCAGTTCGTGTTCGCGCCCGGGCACGTCGTTGGCGTGAACCAGGTAGTGCATGGCGCCCGGATGATCGGGGTTGTCACCGTAGACCGGCAGCAGCAACGCGGCGGCGCGGTCGGCATTAGCGCGCGCGTTCTGGTTGGACGGTGCGACGGCCAGGTGCGCCAGGGCGTAGAAAACCGTGAGCTCGGGGTCTTCGGGTAGCGCAGCGTGCGCACGCTGCATGGCCGCTTCCCAGCGCCGGATGCGCTCCCAGTAGTCCGGTTGGCCTGCGTTGTCGAAGAACGCCGCCGCCGCGTCGATGGCGAGTTTCTCGCCTTCGCTGGCACGCCCGGCAGCGCGCGCGGCCTCCACTTCGGCGGCCCCCCGTGCGAGATCCGCGGCCGTGGGCCGCGTAGGCCACAGCGGCTGGAAAAGGGTCATGGCCACGCCCCAATGGGCCATCGCACAGTCCGGCTCGCGTGCGGCCAGCTCGGCGAAGGCAGTGCGCGCCTGCGGGTAGGTCATGTGGTGCAGCAGCGCCAGCGCATGGTCGAAATCCCGTTGCGCGGGGGGCGTGCAGCTGACGGGGAAGTGGACCGTGCCCAGTGCGTGATCGGCATGTGCCGGCGGTTGCATCGCGCTGGCAGTGAAGGCGAAACCCAGGCAGCCAAGCACAGCGTTGGCCAGGGCGCCGATGCGCAGTGAGGCTGTCAGGCGTCGATTCTTCACGTTCATGGAAATCCCACGGCGGGTGGCAACAGGAACAACGCAGTTGCCTCTGCGGCGGGGCCAGCGGGCGTGGACGTGGCTGCACAGGCACGAGCAGGCGGCGCTGCTCCGCCCCAACTTCTGGGACAGGCCGGTTCCCGGACCGGGGCTATAGTGAGCCCCACCATTCAAGCATGGGGTATGCCGTGAACCGGATCAGGTCCAGTCTTCCCATCGTGGCCTTGTTGTTCGCCACCACTGCCTCGGCCGGGGCCGTACACGGCATCCAGTCCGGCGACATCAATCGCGACGGCAACCCCTGCACCGACTTCTTCGATTACGCCAACGGATCGTGGCGGAAGGAAAACCCCATCCCCGATTACATGGACCGCTGGAGCCGTCGCTGGCAGTCGGGCGAGGTCAACAAGGAACATGTGCGCGACATCCTCACCGAGCTGTCCGCGCGCAGCGACTGGCCCAAGGGCAGCGCGGGCCAGTTGGCTGGCGACTTCTATGCGGCGTGCATGGACGAATCCCGGATCGACGCGCTGGGCAGCAAGCCCGTGCTGCCCTGGCTGAGCGAGATCGGCGCACTCCAGGACGCGGCCGGCATGCAGCGCATGATTGGAAAGCTGCACGACATGGGGGTGTACGTGCCCTTCATCGTCTACGCCGGAGAAGACCTGCACGAGCCGTCGCGAACGGTCGCGCACATCTATGCCGGCGGCCTGGGCATGCCCGATCGCGACTACTACATCAAGACCGAGCCGCGCTTCGTGGAGGCGCGGGCGAAGTACCTGGCGCACGTGGCGAGGATGTTCGAACTGGCCGGCACCGCCCCCGAGCAGGCGCGGAAGAACGCCGACACCGTACTGGCCTTCGAGAAGCGCCTGGCGGAAGCCTCTTTCGACAACGTGCAGCTGCGCGATCCCAAGCTGTCGGACAACCCGACGCCGTTCGCCGACCTGCCCAGGCTGGTGCCCAGCTTCGACTGGGCGAAGTATTTCGACGCGGCCGGCATGCCGCATGACGCGGTGAACGTGACCCAGCCCAGGTTCCTCCAGCAGGTCGAGAAGGAACTGAGCTCGACGCCGCTTCCGCAGTGGAAGACGTATCTGCAGTGGCACGTCCTGCGCAACGGCGCCGATGCCCTGTCCACGCCCTTCGTCCAGGAAAGCTTTGCCTTCAATGGCAAGTTCCTCACCGGCGCGACGGAAATGAAGCCGCGCTGGAAGCGCTGCGCGGAGGCCACCGACCAGCAGCTGGGCGAGGCGCTGGGTGCGAAATACGTGGAGAAGTATTTCCCGCCGGAGGCCAAGGCGCGCATGCAGGACATGGTGAAGAACATCCTGCTGGCGATGGACGACGTCATCGGCGAACTGGACTGGATGGACGAGGCGACCAAGAAAAAGGCGCTGGAAAAGCGCGCCACCTTCTTCCCCAAGCTCGGCTACCCCGACAAGTTCAAGGAATACGCTGGCGTGACCGTGAGCCGCGACTCGGCCTGGGACAACCTGGTCGCCGCATCGCGCTGGAACGTGGCCGACAACCGCAGCCAGGTCGGCAAGCCGACCGACCGCAGCCGCTGGGGGATGACGCCACCGACATCCAACGCCTACTACAACCCCTCGCAGAACGAGATCGTGTTCCCCGCGGGCATCCTGCAGCCGCCCGCGTTCGACGTGAATGCCACTGATGCGGTCAACTACGGCGCGATCGGCGTGGTGATCGGCCACGAGATCAGCCATGGCTTCGACGACCAGGGCGCCCAGTTCGATGCGCAGGGTCGCCTGGCCAACTGGTGGACGCCCGAGGACGGCCGCCAGTTCCAGGCGAAGGGCCAGTGCGTGGTCGATCAGTTCGAGAGCTACTTCATCGAGCCGGGCGTGCACCACAACGGCAAGCTCGTGCTTGGCGAATCGATCGGTGACCTGGCCGGTGCAAAGCTCGCCTACCTGGGTTACCTCAAGTCCCGCAAAGGCAAGGGACCGGAACCGACCATCGACGGCTTCACTCCCGAGCAGCAGTTTTTCCTGGCCTGGGGCCAGTGGCGCGGCGACGAGACCCGCATGGAAACGCAGCGCACGATGATCCAGGGCGACCCGCACCCGATTGCGAAGTACCGGGTCAACGGTCCGCTGTCGAACCTGCCGGCCTTCAAGGAGGCCTTCAGCTGCAAAGTCGGCGATCCCATGGTGCGGGCACAGTCGGATCGCTGCGAAGTGTGGTGAAACGGGCAGGGGCCAGGTAGCCATATGGGCCCGGGCCAGCCGGATGAGTTTCCGGCTCCCGGGCCCGCTGCATCGTGCAGGCTGAGTCCCTGGCGTGCGGCATCGCGCATGGTGGTTTGCCTGCGCGCGTGTAGCTGGCCCGCCACGGCATGGTCTGATGTGGACAGGCGCTGCGACGTTGGGGTTCCGCGCTGGGCGGCCCGCCCCACGGTAGCGGCGGGGTTCGCGGACGAGCTCCGACGTCGCTCCGAAAGTCGATAGCCGACTCCTATCGCAACCATCCAATCATTCGATTTCCTGGATCGGCCACCGGGGGCTACGGTGGGTCGTGGACCAGATGACGCGCCTTCATGCCCGCCTGCTCCCGTCCGATTGCCCGTCCGATGGCTGTGAACCCAGGAGAACAACATGAGTGGCTCCTCCCAGTGTCCTGTCGCCCATGGTCCGCATAAAGCGCGCACCAACGCCCAATGGTGGCCCGACCAGTTGCCGCTCGGCCTGCTGCACCAGCATTCGGCCTTGTCGGACCCGATGGTCGAGGATTTCGACTACGCCGCCGAGTTCCGGACCCTCGACCTCGACGCGGTGGTCGCCGACCTGCACGCCCTGATGACCGATTCGCAGGACTGGTGGCCGGCGGACTACGGCCACTACGGGCCGTTCTTCATCCGCATGGCCTGGCACGCGGCGGGCACGTACCGGATCTTCGACGGCCGTGGCGGCGCGCGCTCGGGCGAGCAGCGATTCGCCCCCCTCAACAGCTGGCCGGACAACGGCAACCTGGACAAGGCGCGCCGCCTGTTGTGGCCAATCAAGCGCAAGTACGGCCGCAAGTTGTCGTGGGCGGACCTGATGATCCTGGCCGGCAACGTCGCGCTGGAATCGATGGGCTTCAGGACCTTCGGTTTCGGCGGCGGCCGCGAGGATGTCTGGGAACCGCAGCCGATCGACTGGGGTCCCGAATCAACCTGGCTTGGCGATGAGCGCTACAGCGGCGAGCGCGAGCTCGCGCAGCCTTTCGGCGCCGTGCAGATGGGGCTGATCTACGTCAATCCCGAAGGCCCCAACGGCGAACCCGATCCGCTGCGCTCGGCCAGGGACATCCGCGACACCTTTGGCCGCATGGCGATGGACGACGAAGAGACCGTGGCGCTGGTGGCAGGCGGCCACACCTTCGGCAAGTGCCACGGCGCGGGGCCGACCCAGCACGTCGGCATCGAGCCCGAAGGCGCCAACATCGAGGAACTCGGCCTGGGCTGGCGCAACGCGTACGAGAGCGGCGTCGGCGCGCACACCATCACCAGCGGCCTGGAGGGCGCATGGACGTCCACGCCCACCACGTGGGACATGGAATACCTGCAGACGCTGTTCGGGCACGAGTGGGAGCTGACCCGAAGCCCGGCGGGTGCCCACCAATGGAAACCCAGGGGTGACGCGGGCCGCAACGTGCCGGACGCGCACATTCCCGGCAAGTTCCACCAGCCGATGATGACCACGGCCGACCTTGCGCTGCGCGCCGATCCGGCCTACGAAAAGATCGCGCGCCATTTCCTGGCCAACCCGCAGGCCTTCGCCGATGCGTTCGCGCGCGCGTGGTTCAAGCTCACCCATCGCGACATGGGCCCCAAAGTCCGCTACCTGGGGCCGCTGGTCCCGCAGGAAGACCTGATCTGGCAGGACCCCATTCCCGCAGTCGACCACCCGCTCATCGACGCATCCGATGCCGTGGCGCTGAAGGCCAGGCTGCTGGGCGCCGGCCTGGCGTCGCGACAGTGGGTGCTGACGGCCTGGGCATCGGCGTCCACGTTCCGCGGGTCTGACATGCGCGGCGGCGCCAATGGCGCGCGCATCCGCCTGGCGCCGCAGAAGGACTGGGAAGTGAACGAACCGGCGGAACTGGCGACGGTCCTGGCGACGCTGGAAAGGATCCAGCGCGAGTTCAACGCGGCCCAGTCCGACGGCCGGAAGGTGTCACTGGCCGACCTGATCGTGCTCGGCGGAAACGCGGCGATCGAGGAGGCGGCCCGCCAGGCCGGTTTCGAGGTCAGCGTGCCGTTCACGCCGGGGCGGATGGATGCCTCGAAGGAGCAGACCGATGCCGATTCCTTCCTCGTGCTGGAACCGGCGGCCGATGGTTTCCGCAACTACGTCCGCGCGGGCGCCGAATCCACCACGGCTGCGGCATTGATCGATCGCGCCAGTCTGCTGACCCTCACGGCGGCGGAGATGACGGTGCTGATCGGCGGGCTGCGCGCGCTGGACGCGAATGCAGGGCACACGTCGCACGGCGTGTTCACCACGCGACCCGGGACGTTGACCAACGACTTCTTCGTGAACCTGCTCGACATGGGCACGGCGTGGCAGAAGTCCGGGACCGTGCCGGGCCTGTTCGAGGGACGCGACCGCAAGACCGGCGACCTCAAGTGGACGGCGACCATCGCCGACCTGGTCTTCGGTTCGAATGCGCAGCTGCGGGCGCTGGCCGAGGTGTACGCCGCCAGCGACGGCGAGGCCGACTTCGTGCGCGATTTCGTCGCCGCCTGGACGAAAGTGATGAACCTGGACCGGTTCGATATCGCCCGACGCAAGGCGGCTTGAGCATCAAGGCTGGCGTGTTGGCGCCAAGGCGACTGCCTGTTGGATGGGCCCCCCTCTACCCCTCCGGAGAGAGGGGGGAGGGCGTGCATGCCCGGAGCGATCAAGATGGCCGACGACGCGGCCTGACGATCCTGCGGCAGGACACCGGCCTTGCCCTCAATGCGCGAACCGTCGGTCGACGTACGAGCGCAGGTCGGCTTCCAGCCGGGCCGGTTGTTCCAGGAAGCGACACACCAGGCCGAACAGCGCGAACCGGTCCGGCTCGAACAGGTGGTGCGCGCGCACCATCGCCAAGGTGTGCACGCCTTCGCTGCGGATGTTCACGCCCGTGGCGGCCAGTTGCTCCGTCCGGCCCGCGCTGAGTTCGGCGCCGATGCGACGATGGTGGGACGAGGCACTGGTGGCGGAGGTGGTGAGGTCCCCCAGGCCGGCGCAGGTGTACGCGGTTTCAGGGCGTCCGCCCATGTGCTGGAGGATGGCCGCCAGTTCGCGGGTGGCCTCGGCGATCAGGAAACCGCGCATGTTGTCGCCGAGGGCGAGGGCGTCGACCGCTCCGATCAGGGGCACATAGACATTCTTGAGGATGGCTGCCCAGGCGGCGCCCTGGACGTCGTCGCCGTAGTCCAGGTGCAGCGCCGTCCCGTCGAACAGCGCACGGAGCACGACATCCACGCCGGGTTGCCTGCTGGCGGCGAGGGCGAATCCGGCCTGGCCGGCCTGGAGTTCGCGTGCCAGCATGGGGCCGTACAACAGCGCCCAGCGCAGCCGCGTCCCCAGATGCTGTTCGAAGATCTGCGCCGGCGTGCGTCCGTGCTCGTCCAGTCCCTTGGCGATGGACAGGCAGACGGTGTCCGCGTCCAGGCAGGGCGCCAGTCGCCCGGCCAGTTCATCGTGCGGGTTCGTGGGCAGCGCGAAGAGCACCACGTCGCGGTCCTGCGCCGCCAGTTCCAGCGGCTGGGTTTCCACGCCGGTCGCCAGGTCTCGATCCCATACCGTGATCTCGTGCCGGGGCCCGAGCAGCCCCTCGAAGGCGCGGCCCATGGCGCCATGCCCCAGGATCAGGACGCGCTTGGTTTGACCTGGCATGGCACCGCTCCCCGGACTCGCCTGCTTCCCAGAATAGCCGCGCCGCGGAAGGGCGGACACGCCGACAGCCGGGGGACTCACCAGGCGGCGCGTGGCGGGGCGTCAGAGGCGCGCGCCGGAGCGGGAGGGCCAGGTCCGCCCGTGCGCACCTGGCCCCCGCGTGTGGTTCGCGGCCCTGTCCACGGACATCGGCCAACGCACTCATTCGACCGAAATGCTGCCCTTCATCATCGCCACGTGGCCGGGGAAGCTGCAGAAGAACTCGTACGGTCCGCCGCTCTTGAGCTTGCCGGGGTCGAACGTGACCGAGGTGCTCTGTCCGCCGCCGATGACATCGCTGTGCGCAACGACGCGGGCATCGTCCGGCTTGACGTAGTGCGCGGCCGCGCCGGCGGCCATGCCGTCGGTGGCGATGCCCTGCACGTCGGCGGTCTTGGCGATCACCACGTTGTGGCCCATCGCCGCTACCGGCATCTGGCCGGTGTGCTTCAGATGGATCGTGAACGTCTTGCAGGACGCCGGGATGGTGATGGACGACACGTTGAACTGCATCGCGTCGGTGCCTTCGATGTGGGTGGCGCAGTCGCTGACAGTGGCGGCGGGCTTGTCGCTGGCAGCCGGCGGTGTGGCCGGAGCCGGCGTCGGTGGTGCGGTGGTCGTGGCCGGAGGAGCCGGTTCGGCAGGCGTGGGTGCGGGCGTGGTGGAAGTCGTGGCGGGCGCGGTGGTGTCCTGGGCCGGTGGCGCTTCGCGGCCGCCGCATGCGGTGACAGCCAATGCACAGGCAGCCGCCAGTAGTGCGATCCTGATGGTCATGGTGTGGTCTCCTGATGGGGATGCGCCGGACATCATTCGCCCCGGCACCCTTGCATCGTGTGAAAGCAGCGCAACGAGTTCGACCTGCGCGGGCGCCAGCACCGATTCCCAGGTCGGCAGTGCGCCCCGGCACGCGGCCGGGCAGTGGCTGCCATTTTTCCTGGCGTGGCATGAAAAGGGCGGGTGCGGCGCAGTGCCCGTGCCGCCCAGCCGCGTCTAATGCATCTGGCCGGCATTCGTTGCGTTTTGTGGCTGAGCATTGGCGAGCCTCCCGACGTGCTCGCCAGAACGTTCACACGCTTCCCACGTGTCATTAACAAGCCAAGTCCATCCGGTGGGCAGTGCGGACTTCAACCGTGCGCTGCACATGCGACGCGCCCAAGCCGCGCGCGACTATCGGGCGGGATCGGGCGGCTGACCGCTGGACGGATCCGCGCCGTGAGCCATGGCGAAGGCAGCAAGCGCCAGGTCTGCGCCGGTGCCACCGGCGAGGCCGATGGCCACCGCGTTTGGCCGTCGACTACGCCGGTTCGGCGGCACCCGCCGCGCCTTCCTCGGTGATCCAGCCGTGGACGTGGTGCTTTGCGTTATCGGATGCGTCCAAACGCTGCAGCGGTGACAGCCGTTGCGGTGAACGTTGTCCGGAGTAGTCGCGGTCCGGGCGATGATCGCCTGGGCCGGCGGTCCGCTTGCGCCGGTCGCCTTCACGCGCGTAAGGTGTCGCCACCGCATCTCGCGGACACTCAAAAGGGAGTTTGAGCGATGGCATTTCCTACGTCCGTCAATTCGCAGATCACCGATGCGGTGACGCAATCGAACGTAAAGGTCCTGGGCGAAGCGCCCGCCATGGCAATGGGTTCGCTGTACCAGACCCTCGCCCAGGCCGCAGGAATCGCGGCGCAGAACGCCACCGCAAACCAGCAGGCCGCCAACCAGGTGGCGCAGGCGGTTGTCACGCGCTGCGTCGAATCCATCCTCGCGCCGGCCACCAGGTAAGGGACTACGACAATGGCATTTCCAACCTCGGTCAACGACCAGATCACCGACTCGGTCACCCAGTCCAACGTCAAGGTGCTCGGGGAAGCCCCGGCCCAGGCCATGGGCTCGCTGTACCAGACGATTGCCCAGGCCACCAGCCTGGCGGCGCAGAATGCCGTGGCGCAACAGCAGGGCGCGAACAACGTGGCGATGGCTGTCGCGACGCGGTGCGTCAACGCACTGGTCGGCAGTCTCCCCGGTCGGGAGTAGTGCCATGGCCGACGAGTCCACGGTCAACAGCCAGATCACCGACGCGGTTACCCAGGTCAACGAAACCATTGCCGGGGCATCCGGATCGCAGGCGCGCGCCTTGGCGGACCAGGTGATGGCGCACGCCGTCGGCCTGGCGATGCAGAACGCGGTCGCGCAACAGCAGCAGGCCTACATCCTGCGCAATGCCGTGACCACTGCGGCCGCCCGCGCGATTCTCCAGTCGAGCCCGGAAGAAGCGCTTCGATTCGCGCGCGAAGTACTGTCCAGCGACGACGTCGCGCAGACGCTCGAGCGCCTGGGTGAAGTCATGAGCGGCGTCCAGGCGCGCCAGCCTTCCAAGGGCGGGTGAGCATGGCCACCAGGAAGAAGACGACGCAGCCCAAGGCCAAGCCGACTGCCAGGCCGGCGACCAAGGCCAGTCCATCGTCCAGCGTCCGCGCGACGGCCGCACCGGTGACGCTGGCGGACAGCCAGGTAGCCGAAGAGCTCCTGCGTACCCACGCCGCCGTGACCGCTGCCATCGCGGCCGGACACGCGCAGGTCCAGGATGCAATGAAGTTGGCCGAAGACGCGGTTGCGCAAGCGGTGCAGGGCGTGAGCGAGGCGATCCGGCTCGCGCGGCAGTCGACCAGGAGTCGCAAGGAGCAGTAGCACGCGCGGCTTCAAGCGTGCGGGGCGGGCGGCGCAAGGACCAGGCGCAATCCCGGGTTTGCGCGCGAAGGTTCAAGGATCCGGAAACGGCGGTACGGGTTTTCAGGATACGGACGACGTCGGAGACGTCGCGGCCACGATAGGGACATCACTGCAGCCATGCCGCAACGCAACCAGCGGGTCAGGGCCCTGGCGTCGGCCAGGCAGTTCCGTGTCGGCGGGCTGCTGATCCAGCCCGACCGGCTCCTCGCTGTCGGCGAGGACGGCACCGTGGCGCTTGAGCCACGGATGATGGAGGTGCTGGTTGCGCTGGCCGAGCGCGCCGGCGAGGTCGTCAGCGCCGAGCAGCTGCTGATCGAGGTGTGGCGCGGCACCTTCTACGGCGACAACCCGGTGCACAAGACGATGGCGCAACTGCGCCGCCGGCTTGGCGACGACAGCCGCGCACCGCGCTACATCGAGACCATCCGCAAGCGCGGCTATCGGCTGATAGCCCGGGTGGCCTTTCCGGACGACTACCGGCATGGGCTCCCGCCTGGCGAGGCCTGGACCGGCGGCAGCCCGTATCCGGGCCTTCGACCGTTCGACGACGAGGACGCCGGCGTGTTCTTCGGCCGCAGTCGCGCGGCCGCCGACCTGCTCGGTGCGCTGCGCCGGCAACTGGAGCATGGCCGTCCGTTCGTGCTGGTTTCCGGCGCCAGTGGTTGCGGCAAGACCTCGCTGGTGCGCGCGGCGGTAACACCGCTGTTGTGCCAAGCGGCGGGGTTCGACGGCCTGCTTGCGATGTCGTCCGCCTATTGCGACCTGGGTGCCTGCGTGGGGGGCGACCTGCTTGCCCGCGTGGCCGAAGCCCTGTGCCAGTGGAGCCTCGACGGGCGTCCGGTGTTCCTGGCCGCAGAGATTCCGGAGCTGATGGAGGCGCTGCGTGGCCCGGCGGACACGCTGCGCGCCAGGATCGACAGCGCGCTGTCGCGCAGGTCGCCGCCCAAGGCCGCGGTGCCCAGGCACGCCTGCCTGCTGCTGATCCTCGACCACGCCGAAGCCGCCGTCGCCACGCCAGGCATGACGGCGCGCGACCGCGACGACCTTGGCGCGGCCCTGCGTACCTTGTGCGCGTGCGGCAGCGTGGCCGTGATCGGGATGACGCGCAGCGACCTCTATCCGCGCCTGATCGATGCCGTGCCG
Organism: Lysobacter solisilvae; assembly: GCF_016613535.2. Classification (NCBI taxonomy): domain Bacteria; kingdom Pseudomonadati; phylum Pseudomonadota; class Gammaproteobacteria; order Lysobacterales; family Lysobacteraceae; genus Agrilutibacter; species Agrilutibacter solisilvae. The sequence goes on along the minus strand of NZ_CP071518.1, from coordinate 3,270,298 downwards.
GCCATCGCTGAACTCAAGGCGGGCGAGGGACATATCGACCTGCTGCCTCCGCATGCGGGCGAGATCGCGCAGATGATCCGCGCGCCCGCGGCGCTGGCCGGCCTGCGCTTCGACGAGGATGCCGATACCCACGTTCGCCTGGACGACGTCCTGCGTGACGCCGCGGCCCTGCATCCCGACGCGCTGCCCCTGCTGCAGCAGACCCTGCGGGCGCTGTACGAAGCCCGGGGCGATGATGGTCTGTTGGGGTTCCAGGCCTACCGCGCGTTCGGAGGCCTCGAAGGCGCCCTTGCGCACCGCGCCGAGGCGGTGTTCGCATCGTTGCCGAGCGCAGCGCAGGAACGCCTGGACACCGTGCTGTCACGGCTGGTGGTACCCCATCCCGACAGCGATGCGATCACTGCGCGCCGGGTGCTGCTGTCGGCGCTGGGCGACGACCCCACGCGCGCGCTGGTGGAAGCGTTCGTGCGCGCGCGGCTTTTCGTCGGCGGGCTCAGTGGTGGCGAGCCGGGGTTTGGCGTCGCCCATGAAGCGCTGCTGCGGCAGTGGCCGCGGGCCCGCGAATGGACGCGCGAGAACCGCGCGCTGCTGCAGGCCCGCGAGCGCCTCAGGCGGGCAAGCCGGCGCTGGACGGACGATCAGCGCAGGGCCGATCGGCTGCTGGCCCGCGGGCGGCCGCTGGAAGAGGCACGCGAGGCCGCGCGCAGGCTGGCCTCGGACCTCGGCCCGGACGAAAGGGATTTCCTGCGCGCTTCCGAGCGCGCCGACCGCCGGCGCCAATGGATCGGCAAGGCGGTGATCGCCAGCGTGCTCGCGTCGGGCTGCATCGCCGGCGCGTTTGGATGGAAGGCGCAGCAGGCCCGGCGCGAAGCCGAGCAGCGTCGCGACCAGGCCCAGGGCCTGGTGGACTTCATGCTGGGCGACCTGGCCGATGGCCTTCGGCCGGTGGGCAACCTGAAACTGCTCGATGGTGTCGGCAGCCAGGCGCTGGACTATCTCGAACGCCTGCCCGCCGCCGACATGCAGCCCCGCGAACTGGTGAACCACGCCCGAGCCCTGCGCACGATCGGCGAGGTCCTGACCAACCAGGGGCGCTTCGATGCGGCGCGCGCGGCCTTCCAACGGGCGGATGCAGTGGCGCGGCAGGCGCGCGCGCAGTCGCCCGATTCAATCGAGGCCCTCGCCGAATCCGGCACCACCGCCTTCTGGCTGGGCGACTATGCCTGGCGGCACAAGGACTTCGACGCCGCGCAGCTGCATTGGCAACACTATCGGCAGGTCGCGCAGGCACTGGTCGCCCGCGCGCCCGGCGACCCGCGCTGGATGCTGGAACTCTCCTACGCGTTCAACAACCTGGGCACGCTGGCGCAGGGCCGCGACCGCAGCGCCGAGGCGGCGCGCCTGTTCGCGCGCTCGATTGCGCTCAAGCGCGAACTGCTCCGACGCAGTCCCGGCGACTCGTCGCTGCGCTTCGAACTGATCGACTCGTTGGCCTGGCTCAGCAGCGCCCAGCAGTCGGAAGGGCGGCTGGCCGAGGCGGCCGACGGCCTGCACCGGCAGATCGGCATGCTCCGCGAGCTGCTGCGCGGCGATCCCACCGCCGACGCGTGGCGGCGGCGGCTGGCCACGTCGCTGCTGCGGCGCTCCGACCTCGCGCTCGATCGCGGCCGCCTGGAGGACGCCCGGCGCGACGCCGGAGAAAGCGTGACCTTGTTGTCGGCGCTCACGACCGAGCAACCCGACAACCGCGTCTGGCGGCGCGACCTGGCCCACGGCCGGGCGCAGGTGGGCTGGATCGATGCCCTGCGTGGCGACCGCGGGCAGGCCCGGCGCGGCCTCGAAGGTGCGCGCCGGGTGCTGGCACCGCTGCTGCGCGAGACCGAACCGCTGCCGGAATGGCGGACCCTGGACGCGATCGTGCGTCTGCGCCTGGCGCGCATCGCGGCCGATGACAGCCCCTTGTCGACAGCCGTCAGCGAAAGCGCCGAAGCCGCGATCGCCGAACTGCAGGCCCGCTTCGTCGAGGCGCCCGACGATCGCCTGGCCGCACTCGCGCTGGCGCACGCGCGCCTGTGGCGTGGCGACCGGTGGGCTGCGACGGGCCGCAACGCGGAGGCGCGTGCCGACTGGGAGCGGGCCCGGCACCTGCTGCAGGGACCGGCCGGGCGAACGCACAACCCCGCGGTGCTGGATGCCTGGGTCCGCGTACTGCGGCGCCTGGGCGCGGAAGAGGGCGTGCGGGCGCCGCTGGCCCGACTGCACGCGGCGGGCTACCGGCACCCCGATTTCCTGGCGTTCTCCGCTGCCCCGCGTCCCTCCGCCTTCGATTCAACTCCGTCCGGCTCATCCCCGTCCGGCTCAGCCCCGTCCGGCTCATCCCCGTCCGGCTCATCTCCATCCCACCCGTCACCCAAGCAGGTCCGACCATGAGCGACAGCAATCCCCCGATCCAACCCCTCGAGATCCAGATGCAGCTGACCGTGGCCTACACCGGCTTCGGCGGCAACACCCGCGGAGGCAAGTACTTCTACAGTTTCGACCCGGACATGGTCCTGGTCGGCAAGGGCCAGCAGGGGGTGAAGATGCGCTACACCCTGCAATCGGAAGTGCCCGAGTATTTCCGCATCGTCACGCTGCTGAGCTCCGACGCGCGACATCAGATCCAGGACGTCGTGGTGAGCGATGACGGCCGCAGCGTCGTGTTCTCGAACAACAACAACATCAAGACGCTGATCTTCTTCTCGATCGTCGTGCGCGACGAACGCCGCAACCTCGTGTTCGGCTGCGACCCCAAGGTCGGCAACGATCCCGAAATCAAGCCCGTGCTGATGGCCTCACCGGTTCCGCAGGCGTCGGAAACGGCCTGAAGCCGTGCCCCGGAGCGCGCTCCGGAAGGCCGGGCGCGCGCTTGGCGCTGCAACCATCCCGCACACCGCCCGGCGCCGGCCGGGCGGTGTGCGACGGATCAGTTGATCTTGCAGAAGCTCGCGTAGTGGTCGTTGGTGAAGTAGCGCGCGTCGACCTTGTTCTTGGTCGTGCCCATCGTCACCAGGTACACGAGGCGCCACGTGCCCGCGGCGCCACCGTCGCGCAGCTTGCCTTCCCAGTATTCCTGCGGCGGGCTGGCCTTGGGCAGCTTCTTCTCGTCGTTGTTGAAGCGCTGCACGTCCATGCCGGCGTGATTGCAGTCGGCGGGCGGGTTGTTCATCGTGATGCACACGGACATCGTGCGCATGGCTTCCTTGACCGAGGTGTGCAGGCCCTTGCAGGCCGGCGGGGCGGCCTGGGCGGCCGGAAGCGCGCACAGCATCAGGGCGGTGGTGAGGGCACCGGCCAGGCGCCGGTGGATTGCGATCGTCTTGTTCATGGTGGAACTCCTTGGTGGGCGAACGCGTTGCGACAGGCAGACGCGGCCCACAGGCTTGCGCAGAGTCCGACGTCGCGGCCTTACCGCAACCTGACGATCGCGCCCGGAGCGGCGCGACAGCGTCCCGGGCCGCGCCGTGGAAGCCGGCCAGGGCCGCGTGCGGCCGCCGCCCCAATCGGCCGGTCTGCCGGTCCGCCCGCGGGGCACTGCCTGCAACTACCCGAATCACAAGGGTTTTGCCGACGGTAAGGTTGCCGTCAGGCGCCGCGCCGGGCGACCCGGGAAGGTGCGCCCACCGGAGCGAGGGTGCCCCGCCCGGGGTTGACGCATCGATCGATGCGCAGCGTTCGGCACCGCTGCCGGCCACAGGAGGCCGGCACATCGCAAGGAGCCTTTCCATGTCCGCGAAAACCACCGCCGTCGACATCCTCGATCGCGAAGACGAGCGTCCGATTTCCGCTTTCACCCATGGCGCCGTCAGTCGCCGCCTGCTGCGCCGGGCCCGCGTCGGCGCCCGCGGCCTGGCCGCCGCGGATGCGGACGACAAGCCCTGGGGCCTGCTGTACCGCGCCCTGATCAATTCGCTGGGCGCCTCGCCCGACACCTTCCAGCTGGTCTATCCCTTCGTCAGCTGGTCCTGGCCGACGGCGGCCGCCGGCACCATCGGCAGCGCCCAGTACGATTTCTGTTCGACCGCCCCGCAATGGGATGCCGTGGGCGCCTATGCCTCCGGCGGCGATCGCGTGGACTTGGCCTACCAGCAGTTCCTGCGCGTCATTCCCGTCGCCACCGACGATCCGGACCTGCGCGACCAGATCACCGTGGCCACCGATGCCCTGACCGAGGCCAGCAACCAGTACACGCAGGCGGTGGACATCGCCCTGGCGATCTACGACGACACGGTGGTCGACAACACGCCGCCGTTCACCGAGTGGCTGGGCTCGCTCCAGGGCCGTGGCTACCAGGCCAACATCGCCGCCGCGCTGAAGAAGATGTCCCAGGCCGAGATCAACCTGGCCGCGCTGGTCGACCAGGCCAACACGCCCGGCCTGGCCGACGCGCGCAACCAGTTCGTCAACGAAGAGTTCTACGTGCGCCTGGCCGATCCCAACCTGACCAAGCTGCCGAAGGTGCCGAACTGGTCGATCTCGCAGAACGCCGCGCAGTGGCTGGACAAGGTGAAGGCGGGCAAGGGTCCGGCGGGCGCCACCATGGGCTTCAGCAGCCGCGATTCTTCCTATGACTTCAGCAAGTCGTGGGCGGGCGGCGAGGCGAAGGTGCAGCAGCTGTTCTGGGAAGTGAAGGTCAACGGCAAGTGGGAGCGCATCGACTCCTTCGAGACCGACAACCAGCTGGAGGTCTCGCTGGAATTCGAGGCATTCGACCTGATCCAGATCCAGCCCAGCCTCTGGTACAACGGCGGCTTCGTGCGCAGCATGGCCAATGGGCCGTTCGTGCGCGGCTACAGCCCGTTCGGCGACGGCGACAACCAGGCGGTGTATGGCGAGAGCGGCTTCTTCAACCTGCTCAAGACCGGCATGTACGTCGGCTACAAGCCCAGTTTCAGCATCCGCACGAGCAGCGCGACGTTCAAGCAGTTCTCGGAGAAGTTCAAGGTCGCCACCGGCATCCGCATTGGTCCGTTCTCCTTCGAGGCCGAGGGTGGCAGCGAGAAGTCCGGCTGGCATGCCGACGCCAACGGCTCGAGCTTCACCGGCACCACGACATCGGACCAGCCGATGATCATCGGCGTCCAGATCGCCAAGATGCCCAAGGGCGGGCAGGGCTGATGCCACACGCCCGGCGGCGATGACGCCGGGCAACCAGCAGCCAGGTGCCCCGCCACCGTGCGGGGCACCTGTTTTTCGTGGAACGGCTGGCACGAAGGCCCCGTGACAGCCGAGCGTCCGGGACTCGTTGAAACGGCCGGGCTCACGCCCCCGGGACATCACTTTTGGCAGCATCGAAGCCCCGCAGCGGATCCACGCCATGCCGGAAGCCTCCCCGATCACCGGCGAGTTCTCCAACCACAAGGTCGCCGCCGTATTCCCGAGCACCCGCGTCGCGCAGCAGGCGGCCGACGGCGTGTCCTCGGCCCTCTCGCTGGAGGCGGCGCAGGTGCAGCTGGTCACGCCGGCCGAACCGCATCCCGGACACAAGCTCGAACCGGAAAGCCGGGGCATCTGGCGGACGATCGTGGTCGCCCACGTCCGGCTGGGCATCGTCGGCGCGGTACTCGGCGCGCTGGTGTTCTGGGGGCTGTACGCGATGGGCGTGCCGTTCGTCGTCCAGTCCTGGGTGGCCGCGCTGCTGGTGCTGATCGGCTTCGGCGCGGTAGCCGGGCTGTTCCTGGGCGGGCTGGTATCGCTGCGGCCCGACCATGACCGCTACGTGGAGGCCACCCGGGACGCGATGGCGGCCGGCAGCACGACGGTGGTCGTGCATGCCTTCTCGGCCGAGCAGCGCGCCCGCGCCGCGGACTACCTGCGCGCGCAGGGCGGTGAAGTGACCTCGACGTTGTAGGAGGCACGGCCACAGGAGTACTGTCGAACCGCCGACCCCGGCATCGGCAGCTCGTCCATCCACCCCGCGGATCCGACGTGCCTGCGCTCCCCGGTCCCGACCCGGATCCCGATCCCGACCGGGCCCTCGAGCCGACACGCCCTGTCTCCGCCCGCCGGCACCGTCCTCGTTGCTTCATCCAGGAAGTCGCGTCCAGGAGCCCGCCATGAATGCCCTACCTCTCTCCAGCCTGCTGCTCGTCACCAGCCTGATCCCGGCCAGCGTGTGCGCCCAGGGCGTGCCCACCAGCGCAACGTCCAGTTTCCAGTCTCTCGACACCAACGCCGACGGCGTCGTGGACAAATCCGAGTACGACAGCAAGGCGCTGTTCCGCCAGCTCGACAGCAACGGCAATTCGCGTATCTCCGCCGAAGAGCTGGAGGCCGTGCTCGGGCCGCAGGAGGATGGCCAGATGTCCGCCGTCGACCGCATCCGCGGCACGGATCGCAACCAGGATGGTGAGCTGTCCGACGAAGAGCTGCGTCGCGGCGCCGAGACGCGCTTCATGTGGCTGGATACCAACCAGGACGGCAAGCTGGAGCTGGCCGAGATGAAGTCGCGGTTCGGCATTCCCGCACCCGGGCAATACCAGAACTACTAGCGGTTCCGGCCGTTCCCGCGGACGACCTGTCGTCCGCCAGTCCGCCTGCGTGGTCCTGCGCTGGGCCGGAATGACCCGCGCGAGGACAACCCCCCGTCCGGCGTCGGACCAGATTGGCTCAACGTCGGACGAATCTGGTGCACCCGAGAACAAGCCGGCGAACTCGAGGACCAGCCGCGGCAACCCGTCGGCGCGATCAGCTGTGGAACCTCAAGCGCGGGCTCAGTGCGACGCGGCCGCCTTGCGCTGCTTGTCGACTTCCGCCTCCAGCGCCTTCTCGGCTCTGGCCACGTAGTCTGGGCAACTCATCTCTCCTGCCGTGCCGGTTTCGGTTTTCCATCCGCTGCCGTCGGGGTGGGGAGTGATCAACAGGTCGCAGGGCAGCGCGCGGGCGGTAGCGAACCCGCGGCGGTAGTCCTCGACGATGCGCGGATAGCGCGGATGGTCCACCAGCCGGTAGCCGGGGGCGCTGAAGCTGTCGAGATAGGCGATGCGCAGCGGCTTGCCGTCGCGTGTGTCGGTCCAGGTCCAGCTCAGGCTGCCTGGGGTGTGCGCGGGGGTGAAGTGCGCACGCAGGTGGATGGCACCCAGATCGACGGTTTCGCCGTCCATGAGCAGGCGGTCGGCGTGGACCGGCGGGTAGGGGAGTTCGTCGCCGAAATGCATGTCGTCGCTGCCGCCGCGCGCGAGCAGCACCGCCGATTCGGCATTGCTCACCAGCGTGGCGCCCGTCGCGCGTTTGAGCGCGGCCAGCGCCCCCGAGTGGTCGGCGTGGGCATGGCTGTGCAGGATGAATTTCAGTTGCCCGGGCTCCACGCCCAGGCTGCGCAGGTTGGCCAGCACGTACTGCGCCGCCTGCGGCAGTCCGCCATCGATGAGCACGGCGCCTGCGTCGGTTTTTACCAGGAGCGCAGTGAGGCCCTGCGTACCGACGTACCAGGTGTGGTCGGCGATCCGGAACGGAGTGACGGGCTGGCGCCAGTGCTCGGGCGTGTCCGCCGCGGGCGAAACCGGCAACGGCTCGGCCGCCAGGGCCATGCCGGTCGTGACCAGCATCAGTGCAGTGGCAAGCACCTTCGTTCGCATCGACCGAGCTCCGCAGTGGGGGTGGCCAATGTGCCACGCGATGGAATCAATTTCACGATGCGCCAAGCGGTTGATGGCGCGGCTTTTCCGCTACCGTTGCACAGCCGGGTGGCGCGACGTCACCTGCGCACGCCGAGCACGCCATCGAGCGCCAGCTGCGCCTTGAAGCCGGCCTTGCCCAGCCGTTTCTCCACCTCGCGCGGCACGTCGCGCCCGCTGGTGAGCTTGTTCGGACTGCCCGTGTAGTGGAACAGGCGCCCACCCGGGCGCAGGACCCGCGCCAGCTGGTCGTAGAAGGCCTGGGAGTACAGCTCCCCCGCAATGCCGAAGCGGGGCGGATCGTGGAGCAGGGCATCCACCGATGCGCCCGGGATCTGCGCGATGGCCTGCGACACGTCGGCATGCGTCAGCTCAAGTCGACCGCCGCTGGCGGGGGCGTCGGGGTCGGGAGACCAGGGGTTGAGCGTGCGCAGCCACAGCACGTCGGCGTTCTTCTCGAACGACAGGATGCGGGCCACACCGGCGTCCAGGCAGCACGCGGCGAAGTAGCCCAGGCCGCCGCAGGTGTCGAGGACGATCTTGCCCTGCGGCGCCACCAGGGCCACCTTGCGGCGGGCATCGTCGATGGGCGATTCCTTCGACGTGGGCAGCATCTTGATGCCGTCGATCTCGAACGTGGGAGCGCCCCATGGCGTGGGGACCAGCTTGATCAGCGAGCCCGAATACCGCGAGATGGAGGCGAACCCGTCGCCATCCCAGTAATAGAGCGTGCGGTCCTTCAGCTTTCCGGGATAGGGATAGCGCTGGCCACGCCACTCCCAGGCGTCGGACGACAGGGCCACCTCGGCGCGGGAAACGTCCAGATCCAGCGAACCGTGCCATGTGCCCGCTCCGGCATGGCGTGCCGCGAGCAGCGCTTGCGCGAGGGGAAGGGTCAGCAGCGGGCCGGCGTAATGCACGTGGGGAGGGATCCTGAGGCGCGGTTGGAAGCGGGGTGTGGAAGCAGCTATCCGAACTACTTTAGAGGCGTTGCGCGCGCGGGTGCCACGGTGCGGGACCCGGCGCCTGGGGAAGGGCCGTCTCGCCCAGCCCGGCTTTGCCGACTCCGGCCTTCCACCGCGTCCGCCGTTTTCCCAACCATTGGCCTACGACACCCTTCCGGCGCCACGCTAGGCTCCAGCTTTCCACCGGGGAACGTCCATGAAGCCTTCACGTTTGAGCCTGGGCCTCGCGCTCGCTGTTTCATTGGCCGCGGCGACCACCGTCCACGCCGCAGACGCCGCACCCAAGGCCAGGCCCCAGCTGGGCAGCTTCGGTGTCGACCTCGCCGCGCAGGACACGACCGTCAAGCCGGGCGATGACTTCAACCGCTTCGTCAATGGCCACTGGCTCGACACCTACCAGCTGAAGGACCACGAGACCTCGTACGGCTCCTTCATGATGCTGCGCGACCGCTCCGAAGCGCAGGTCCAGGCCATCATCGAGGAACTGGCCAAGCGCCAGGACCTTGCGCCGGGCAGTGACGCGCAGAAGGTGCGCGACTACTACGCCAGCTTCCTCGACCGCGCCGCCCGCGATGCGGCGGGCATCACGCCGCTCAAGCCGGTGCTCGACCGGATCAATGCCATCCGGACCAAGGATGCGCTGGTCGCCGCCTTCGCCAGCAGCGCGCTCGACGGCACGATCTCGCCGCTGCAGTTCGGGGTGGAGCTGGATCGCAAGGATCCGGACCAGTACCTCGTCGGCCTGCGCGTGGGCGGCCTCGGGCTGCCCGACCGCGACTACTACCTCAACCAGGATGCGCGATTCGCCGGCATCCGCGCCGCCTACCTCGAACACATCCAGAAGATGCTCGGCTTCGCCGGCGTGGGCGACGCGAAGACGCGCGCCGAAGCGATCCTGGCGCTGGAAACCGAACTGGCCAAGCCGCAGTGGGAGCGCGCGCAGCTGCGCAACCGCGACAAGACCTACAACGCCGTCACTTTCGCCGACCTGGAAAGCCAGTATCCGGGCTACGGCTGGGCCGCGCACGTGAAGGCGCAGGGCATGCCCGCGCTGGACCGCGTCAACATCGTCACGCCGAGCGCGGTGCAGCCGGTGGTCGACGTCATCGCGCGCACCCCGTTGGCGGTGTGGCGCGACTACCTGGCCTTCCACGCGGTCCGCAACAATGCGCCGCTGCTCAGCCGCGAGATCGACGATGCGGCCTTCGCCTTCAACGGCACCGTGCTCAGCGGCCAGAAGGCCCAGCGCGAGGACTGGAAGCGCGCCGTGGCCGCGGTGGGCGGCATGGACGGCCTGGGCGATGCGCTGGGCAAGCTGTATGTCGAGCGCCACTTCTCGCCCCAGGCCAAGGCCGCGATGCAGGCGATGGTGGAAAACCTGCGCAAGGCCCTGCGTGCCAACATCGAGCAGATCGACTGGATGGGCGAGTCCACGAAGGCCGAGGCCTACCGCAAGCTGGAAACCTTCCGGCCCAAGGTGGGTTACCCGGACAAGTGGCGCGACTATTCCAGCGTCACCATCGTCCCCGGCGACCTGATGGCGAACGTGATGCAGATGCGCCGCTACGGGCGCAACGACGAGAACCGCCGCGTCGGCACCCGTCCGGACCGCAGCGAATGGTTCATGACGCCTCAGACGGTCAACGCCTACTACAACGCGACCTTCAACGAGATCGTGTTCCCGGCCGGCATCCTGCAGGCGCCGTTCTTCGACCTCAACGCCGATCCGGCCGTCAATTACGGCGGCATCGGTGCGGTGATCGGACATGAAATGGGCCACGGTTTCGACGACCAGGGCAGCAAGTCCGACTTCGCCGGCATCCAGCGCAACTGGTGGACCGACGCCGATCGCGCCGGTTTCGAGCAGCGCACCAAGGTGCTGGGCGCGCAGTACGACGGTTTCTGTCCGCTGGAGGGCCAGTGCGTCAATGGTTCGCTGACCATGGGCGAAAACATCGGCGATCTGGGCGGCCTGTCCATGTCGTACACGGCCTACCAGTTCAGTCTGGCTGGCAAGCCGGCGCCGGTGATCGACGGGCTGACCGGCGACCAGCGCTTCTTCCTGTCCTGGGGGCAGATCTGGAAGGGCAAGTACCGCGACGAGGCGCTGCTCAACCTGATCAAGACCAACCCCCATTCGCCGTCGCAATACCGTGCCAACGGCCCGCTGCGCAACTTCGATGCGTGGTACCAGGCCTTCGGCGTGAAGCCGGGCGACGAGATGTACCTGCCGCCGGAGAAGCGGGTGCGGATCTGGTGACCTGACACGACGAAGCCCGCGATCTGCGGGCTTCGTCTTTCTGGGGTGCATGTCCGCCGGCGTGGGTTTCCGCCGGCATGGTGGTGAACGGTTACTTGTTGCCGGCCTGCACGCCCTTGTCGACCACGAGCTTCACGGTGACCTTGCGCGCATTGGCGTTGCTGCCCGAACCTGCGTCCGCGGCAACGCCCATGCCGTCGCCGGCGTGCACCTTGCCGGGCATCAGGCCGCCGGTCTGCTGCAGGTAATTGGCGACGGAGGCCGCGCGCATCGTGCTCAGGCGCTGGTTGGCGGCGGCGTTGCCCACGGAGTCGGTGAAGCCCTGCAGGACGACGTGATAACCGTTGGTCGCCTTGGCCTTTTCGGCGAAGGCCGACAGGGCGGCCTTGTCCTTGGCGGAGAGCGCCGTCTTGCCCGAGGCGAAATGCACGTCGAGCACTTCCAGCGCCTCGTAGGTCCCGAAGTCGTCCATGCGCTTGCCCATGTCATCCACGCGGGTGGAGGTCGGGGCCACGCCCGCCTGCACCTGCTGGGCGGTGCGGAAGTCCTCGGACTTGAACGAGATCGCGCTGGCGGTGAAGTTGCCGCCGTCGGCCATGCCGTCGGCAATGATCGGCAGGCCCGGCATCAGCGAAGTGAAGGCCGCCTTCTCGCTGATGGCGCCGGTCAGGCCCTTGGTCTTCTTGTAGGTCGTGTCGGAGGACACGGTGATGGTGTGCTCGACGTTGTTGCCGTCCTTGACGGTGAGTGTGTCGCCCTGGATGGCGGTGATCAGGCCCCGGATCGTGCTCTTGTCGGCGGCCAATGCCGGCAGCATGGCCAGGATGGCCACGAACGCGGCAATCAACATGGTGTGTTTCACAGGCTTCCTGGTAGTCATGGCGGTGCCCTCTGGGCCTTTGGATGCGGGTGGGCGGATGCCCGAAGCAAGGTCGCAGCCTTGCGGCTTGGCGCAGCAGCAGCCCGGCGCGATTTCACTGGGCACAATGGGACGAGCCGGGAGCGCAGGCATCAGGCTGGCACGCGCGCTGGAGGCTGCCTATTGGCCCTTGGGCCAACACGGCTGCGGGCCCTGGCATCCGGCGTCGTCCTGCGGTCCCAGTGGCAAGGCCTGGCAGGACTGCGTCCATACGCATCGTGGACGCAAGCTGCGGTGAACTGGGTCCGGCCTGATCCAGCGGCCATGCGCTACGCCAGGGGTACGCCCGATGCCGGTCCATCACGCGTCTGCTCCAACATCCACGACCCGGCCCACGCCCGCGGCCGTGTGGACGATCGGGCATTCGACCCGGCCGCTGGAGGCCTTCCTCGACCTGCTGGCCGCGTACGACATCGGCGCGATCGCCGATGTCCGCCGTTTTCCCGGCTCCCGGCGCTACCCGTGGTTTGCCGGCGACGCACTGTCGGCGAGCCTGCCTGCGCAGGGCATCGAGTACGCATGGCTGCCGCAGCTCGGCGGCCGTCGCAAGGTGCGACCGGGCTCGCCCAACGGGGGCTGGCGCAATCCCTCCTTCCAGGGGTACGCCGATCACCTGGACAGCCCGGAGTTCGCCGAGGGCTTGGCCGCGGTGCTGGCGCTGGCGGCGCGGCGTCGGACCGCACTGATGTGTGCCGAATCCCTGTGGTGGCGTTGCCACCGCGCGCTGATTTCCGACGTGCTCAAACTGCGCGGGATCGAGGTCATCCATATCCTGGACCAGACCCACGCCACGACCCACGCCTACACGGCGCCCGCGCGCATCGAGCACGGACGGTTGAGCTATGCGCCCGCGCAGGGGGAGCTGCTGTAGCCGACGACGGACCAGCGGCGATGTGGTGCCCGGTGCGGCTGGAAACAGGCGGTCATGCCGCCGCCGATCCGCGGCAGGCGCCGCCGGTACGCGGAATGTCCAGCGGCGGAAGTCGCGGGAGAGGCGCTGGGCTATAGTCCGGTCCCACGCGGCGCCGCGGCTTCCGCCCGGCCCGGGTCGCACCATCCAGACGCCGGCCCGCGCTGCACGCGCGCCAGCAGAATCAGGGGAAGTAGTTCCATGGCAGTACGTTCCTGGCTGCGCCGGCTGGTTGCCGTCGCGGCTTTCGTCTCCGCGTCGGCATTGGCCGCCGCGCCCGTCGTCGGCGTGCACGAAGCCGCCCCCTCCAGCGACCAGCGCGAACTCGAGCGCGTGCAGGCCGTCAAGGCCGCGGCGTACCAGCAGTCCCTTGCCCGCTATGACGCCGCCATCCGCGCCGCCGCGCCGCACGACGCGGCGCAGACGGTCGCGCGCTGCGCCTTCATCGCCCACTTCGTCGATGACGAATACGGCGAATTCGTGGACAGCGCGCCCGACGATTTCGAAGCGTGCCAGCAGGCGTTGCGCGATCGTGCCGACAAGGCGCCCGAAGCCCAGGTCTTCCTGCTCAGGCAGTTGTGGGATGACCAGGAAGTCATCGAAGCCGGGGAAAAACTGATCGGACCGGCGGAGCGCTGGCCGGTGCCGCAGCGTCGCGCGCTGCTCGCGACCTTGTCCAACGCCCATGCCGGAAACGACGATGACCGCGCCGGCGAGCTGGGCGAGAAGGCCGCGCGCCTGGGCGACTACAGCCAGGTGCACGCCGCGGTGCGCTGGCTGGCTGCAAACGAGCGCAGCCTGGAAGCGGCACGCCTGTTGGCACAGGCGCCGGTCGCAGACGAGGACTGGCCCGCCCGCGAGCGGATCGAGGCGGCGCTCGACCTGCCGGACGGACGCGTGGCGCTGTCGGAACTGCGACGTCACCAAAAGGCGGGCCGGCAGGTGGCCGATGTCCTGGCGGCGCGGGTGCACCTGCATGCGGGCAACTCGGCGCAGGCACGCAGGTACCTGCGCGCCTCCAGCGAGGACGGGGCGACATTGATGGAGGACGAGCGCTTTGAAGTCGCGCTCGCCCTGCGCGAGTTCGAGATCGCCGTGGACATGGTCGACGTGTCCGACATGGACGGGCTTGCGCAGAACCTTGCGCGCGCCGCGGCCATCCTCGTCCGCTCGCCGCTGTCGCTGTTCAAGCCGGCCATGACGATGGCCGCGGCCATCGCCATCGGGATGCTGATCCTGCTGGCACTCCTGCCGGGGCTGGTGCTGGTTCCCGCGCACTACCGCAGCCTGCTGCGCAGGGCCCGCGGCCAGCCCGCGCTGGAGCCGCTGTTCGAGGTGGTCGGCCTGCGTCAGGCGTGGATCGGCCTGGCCATCCTGCTGGTCGTTCCGCTGACGGTCGGCACCCTGGTGGCACCCGATGCGCTGTCCGGCATGGCGTCGGGGGGGCCTGCTTTCGATGAGCCGGGCCTGTTCCGGTCCATGCTCTGGGGCTCGCTGGCCGGACTGCTCTGCATCGTGCCCTACGCCCGGCGCATCGGCCTGCGACAGATCGTGGGCGGCCGCAGCGCGGCTCGAATGATCGGCTGGGTGCTGCTGGCCCAGGTGGCACTGCTGGTGGTCGGTGCCTTGCTCGCCGCGGTCAACGCGTCTTCCGGCGGTGCTGAAACCACCCAGACGCAGGCCGTGCAGGCGATCGCCGAAGGCGGCAGGCAGGCTGCCGGTCCGGCCGTCACGCTGCTGCTGATGGCGCTGATCGTCCCCGTGCTCGAGGAGCTCGTCTTCCGTGGACTCCTGCTGGGAGGGCTGGCGCGCCACATCGGCTTCGGCTGGGCAAATGCGATCCAGGCCCTGGTGTTCGCCGCCAGCCACGATGATCTGCCGCGCCTTCCGTTCTACCTGGCGTTGGGCCTGTTCGCCGGGTGGCTGGTGAAGCGCACCCGTTCGCTGGGTCCGGCGATCGTGCTGCACGCACTGAACAATTCCTGGGCGGCGTTGGCGATGATGTACGCAACCTAGGCAGCGCTGCCGGTGGCGGGCATCGCCAACAGCCAAGGTCCTGCGGTGCGGGCGGCAGGCAGGCGGTGCTAGAGTTTCTTCGAATCCAACGACCAGCGAGCGCGCCATGAACGCCCAGGCCAGCTATCCCATCGGCACCCCCGGCCAGGCGTGGGGCAGGGCGGAGAAGGCCGACTGGCGTGCACGGCAGGTCCGCCACCGCAGTTACGACGTGGACGTGGTCGGCGTGATCGACGGACTGCGTCCACGGTTCGATGTGGTGCAGTACGGCGAGCTCGATTACGGCGCAGACCGCTACCCGCTGTTTGCCGTCAAGAGCCGGGAGTGGAACGACAGCCTGCCCGCGGTCCTGGTCACCGGCGGCGTACACGGCTACGAGACCAGTGGCGTGCATGGCGCGCTGCGCTTCCTTGATCAGTACGCGTCCGGCTACGCCGGCCGGGTCAACCTGCTGGTGGTCCCCTGCGTGAGCCCCTGGGCCTACGAGCGTATCCATCGCTGGAATGCCGACGCGATCGACCCGAACCGGTCCTTCCGCGAAGACAGCCCGGCCCAGGAATCGGCGGCGCTGCTGCGGCTCGTCGGCCCGCTGCGCGATCGCGTGCTGGTGCACGTGGACCTGCACGAGACCACCGACACCGACGAGTCGGAATTCCGCCCGGCGCTGGCCGCCCGCGATGGCATGCCCTTCGAGCCGGGCGAGATTCCCGACGGGTTCTACCTGGTGGACGACAGCGAGTACCCGCAGCCGGAGTTCCAGCAGGCCGTGATCGAGGCGGTGGCCAAGGTGACCCACATCGCACCGGCGGACGCCAAGGGCGAGATCATCGGCTCGACGGTGGTGGCGCCGGGCGTCATCCGCTACCCCTTGCGCCAGCTGGGGTTGTGCGCAGGCATCACGGACGCCCGCTACAAGACCACCACCGAGGTGTATCCGGACAGCCCCCGCGCCACGCCGGAACAATGCAACCAGGCCCAGGCGGTCGCGGTGTGCGCGGCGATCGATTACGCGCTGGCACGCCTCTGAGGACAGAGGGGCCAACGCACGCCCCGGGCTATCGATCTCCCGCCATCAGGCGACGGCTGGCCGCACGCAGCAGCATGCGCGAATACAGCTTGTGGAGTCCGAGCAGCACCTGCCAGCGTGTTCCGATCGAACTACGGCCGGTGCGCGGATCGGCAGAGGCCACCACCGCCGATCCGAAATAAAGCTGCGTGCCGCCCCCGGGGATCGGGGCCGCCATCAGCCAGGAACAGGTGTGACCGCTGAAGTCGCGCAGCAGGATCTGGCGGTCGTCGCGCTGCTCGACAGCCCAGGCTGCGAAGCGGTCGCGCGCGCCCGCGCCCAGTTGCCGCGCCTGGTGGTCCGTGGATGAGCGGCCGATCATCGCCAGCACAACGCGTTCGGCCTTGAACAGCGCGGTCGTGTAGAAGGCTTCGACGTACTGGGCCAGGCCCGCATCGCCGGTGATGGCGGTGATGTAGCAGTCGGCGTAGTGGCCCTCGCGCAGATAGCGCTGCAGGAACGCATCGGCAGGCAGCGAGCAGGTCTCGATGGCGGGCACGGGCAGTGTCTCTCGGGCGCGAAACGTCAGGATACGCGTCCGGTGACAGGTTGGCCGGACTCGCACCCACAGCGAAGCTGCCGCAGTGCGCCACACCGGGAGGCAACCGGTGATGGCGGTTGATCCCCTGTCCTGAGAGAACGCAACGAGCACCCGCTCCAGGCCGTGGTGGTGACGCCTTTCCCGCCTCGGATGCCGCCGCCGGTTCGCGCGCTGTTGCAGGTCGGCACCTGCAAGTCGAAGCCGGCGCCCTTGTCGCGTGGTCGGGGCCACGGCATCCGCGCCTGGCGTTTCGATCCGATCCTGCGCGCCATTCCTTTGGACAGCGCGATTCACACCCGTCGGGGTTTGACGTTCGAACAAGACAAGCCCCGACCGCCCAGCCGGACCGGCAGAAGGCGTGGAGCCCAGGACTTTCTGCGCCTGCCTTCATCGGCGCGCGCAGGAAACGTTTTTCGGAGCAGTACGACAGGAATCGTCGCCTTGAACGTTCCTACGCACCCGTCTGTGTTACCCCCTGCGCAGCAGCATCCCTCGGACGCCGGTCCGGCCAGCGCGCCCGCGACAGAAAAGCCGACCGCGAGCAAGCAGGGGAGGTCGGGCGTCACCGCACAGGCTGACCTGTTGTTCGAACGCACCTGGCGCGCGGCCTATCCGGCGCTTCGCCATCGCGCACAGCGCCTGGCCGAAGGCCGGAGCGACCGCGCCGACGACCTGCTCGCCGGCGCCGCGGTCAAGGCCCTGCAGTTCATGCGTCGGGCGCCACAGAAGCTGACCGATCCCGAGGTCTTCCTCTTCGTCGTGCTCAAGCATGTGTTCCTCGACACAGTCAGGCGTTGCGCGCGCCACAACCGCGTGTTCGACGCCTCCACCGATCCTGAACTGGATGCGGAATCCGCGCCTTCCGGCGGCGATCGCACCGCCGAACAGTGGAGCGAGCGCCGCGAGCAGCTGGGACGGGTGGATGGCGTGCTGCGCCGACTGGCGCCCGACCAGCAGCGCCTGTTCGCGTGGCGCTTCATCGATGACCTGCCCTATGCCGCGATCGCCCAGCGCCTGGGGATCAGCGAAGCGCTGGCGCGCAAGCGCGTGCAGCTGCTGCGCGCACGCCTGCTCGCTGGCCTCGACAACGGTTTCACAGACCGACGTCTGCAGCGTTTGAACAGGAGCACGCGCGACGCGTGTCGGGCGCCCCGGCGCAAGCAGTGCAAGCACCTCCCCGCGAGTTCGAGCCACCGGCAGGATCCCACCACCACAAGGAGCAGGACATGATCAACTGGAACGCGCAGTTCACACAATTGATCCGCAAGACCAACCAGGCCTACTGGGGCAACTGGTCGTTGAGCAGCGAGATCACCCCGGGTGCGGTTGGCATCCTCGACCCGGCCACGGGGCTGTTCAAGCTGATTTCATCTGAAATCCCCGGCGTCAGCGACGGCAACTTCATCCGCACGCAGGTCAGTTCCGACTGGAACGCGATGACCAGTGATGTCTCGCGCACGGAAGTGGAAGTCGACCTGAAGGGCGAGGCGGAGGATCCGGAGACGGGCGTCAAAGCGACGGCGGGCGTGCAGGTGCAATGGAAGATGGGTCGCGAGGGATCGATGGTGTCCAAGTGCGCCCTGGACGCCGAGTCGGTCCTCAACAACCCGGACGCCGTGCTGGGGCAGAACCTGGACTGGCTGGTCCAGCGCGCAGCGCAGTCGGGCATGGGCTCGGATGGTCGCATCGCCCAGGGCTTCGGCGTCATCACCAGCGTGCTGTTCGCCAAGAGCGGCCTCAACGTGGGCTCGATGGCGGCCGACAACACCTTCTCGCTCACGGGCACCGCCTCGGGCGTGCACAAGATGCTGGGCGAAGCCAGCGGCAAGGGCTCGTTTACTTCGACCAGCGAGAGCAAGAGCGTGGACAAGCATCTGTGGCCGAGCGAGGCCGGGGTGCTGGCTTCGGGGTCGACGCCGCTGGCCTTCACCTTCGCCTCTTTCGATGGGCGCCTGCTGCTGCCGCGCTGGATCACGCACATCAGCGCCTTCCAGCTGGTGATCCGAAACTCCAACGGCGGCACGTACATCGTCGACATCAGCCTGCAGTACGACACGCCGCGCGGCCGCAAGTCGCACCAGACGACCGTGTCGGGCGGGTTGTCGGCGAGCATCGGCGACATTCCGCTGGACGCGAGCAACCTGGTCCTCGACCTCTCGTTCCGCGGCGTGTTCTCCAGCGAGAGCAAGCGCCTGCAATGGAGCAGCCCGCGGGGGCAGTGGGTCGGTGGCGTGCGCCATGTCGACCTGTATGGCGTGTGGCCGGGCGAAACCCGCGCCGTGGACGTCGAGGCCGGGGTGGCATAGCCCGTGGCGTGCGGGGCAGGGCGTCCCGCTGAACCACCAACCGCCTCCGTTCCGGAGGCGCAAAGGAGAAGGAAAATGGCAGAAGTCGCATGTGGCTGGGTCATCATCGACCAGGCAGCCGTGATCAAGGGCATGAGCTTTGGTCCCGACTACATCAAGGGCAGGCAGCGCACCGGGCCGCTGCGTCCGGGCTACCACAACCTCATCGGCAAGGACGTCGTGTTCCGGGCCGAAGGCAAGGACGCGCTGGTCGAGACCCTGCAGCTGATGTCGCAGATGGACAAGCATTTCATCCGCTGCGGCATCCGCGAGGGAATGACGATCGAGCGGTTCCTTCCATCGGAATACGGCGGCGGCGACGACCAGGTCACCGACGTGGCCGGTCCGAACGACATCGTCCGGATGGACTATTTCCTGTATGTGTTTCCCGAGGAGGAGAGCGCGTATTCGTTCTCGTCCCTGGTGAAGAACTACGGGACGCAGCTCATCGGGTTCGTGCCCGGCAGTGGACTGAGCAACGACGCCCGGTCGTTCATCGAGGCCCTCGGTACCCTGGTCCAGAAGATCGGTACGCTCGGCGGTAAGAAGACAGAGCTGCAGCGGGCGCTGGAAGCCAGGAAGGTGGTGGTGCTGCTGACGGGACGCAAGCTGGATGGCAAGAGCCCGATCGCCACGCATAAGCACACGCATCGGATCTCGACGCTGGCCAATGAGATCGTGGATGCCATGCAGTAGAGCGGATGGCTGTGGATGAACGGGGGCGCTTGGCAACCGCCCCCGTTTGCGCCTGGAAGGCGGACCCGCCTTGGGCTGCCGTGGGAACTCCCTCCGACGGGCTTAACAGGCCAGCGGGGCGTTCAAGCCCGCAAATCGTGAACCGGGCACCGCTACGGCCCCCCTTCCCATGGCCCCACCTGGCCGAAGGTGCGAAGATGCGCGCCCCGGTCGCGCAGGCCTCGCCGCGCCAGCCGCTCTCCCGAGATTCCGTGAAGACCCCCCAAGGCTTGCAGGCGCTGATCGACGACGGCGTCATCGATGAAGTGCTGCGTCCGCTCAAGAGCGGCAAGGAAGCGGCGGTATATGTCGTTCGCAGCGGTGGCGAAGTGCGCTGCGCCAAGGTCTACAAGGACATGGCCCAGCGCAGCTTCCAGCAGCGTGTGCAGTACCAGGAAGGCCGCAAGGTGCGCGGCAGCCGCGAGGCGCGTGCGGTCGGCAAGGCCAGCAAGTACGGGCGCCGGCAGCAGGAAGCGGCCTGGAAGAACACCGAGGTCGATGCGCTCTACCAGCTGCGCGCGGCCGGCGTGCGCGTGCCCGAGCCCTTTGGCTATTTTCATGGCGTGCTGGTGATGGAACTGGTCACCGATGCCGAAGGATTCTCCGCGCCGCGCCTGGGCGAGGTGGAACTCACGCCGCCGCAGGCGCTCGAGTTCCATTCCGTGCTGATGCGGCAGGTCGTGCGCATGCTGTGCTGTGGCCTGATCCACGGCGATCTGTCGGCCTACAACGTCCTGGTCGGGCCCGACGGCCCGATCGTGATCGACTTCCCGCAGGTGGTCAGTGCCGGCGGCAACAACGCCGCGCGGGCCATGCTGTTGCGCGACGTCAACAACCTCACCGCCAGCCTGGGCCGCTGGGCGCCGGAACTGCTGGATACCTGGTATGGCGAGGAGATGTGGGCCCTGTTCCAGGCCGGCGCCCTGCAGCCGGAAACCGAGTTGACCGGCGAATTCGAACCCGACGAAAGCACCGTCGACCTCGATAGCGTCCGCCATGCGATCAACGATGCGCGCGAGGAAGCCCTGATCCGTCAGCAGGGACGCGAAGCGGCGGAAGAAGCCGAGGCATAGTCCCGCAGGCGCCGGTGCGGCGACGGCCAGCGGCGAGAGGCCCGGTCTTCCGGGCGCCGGAGCGCATACAGCCGCTCCCCGCGCACGATCCGCGCTTGATCGCGTCAGGTGCACGGGGATCGCGCGCGCCGCAGCGATACTTGGCCGCGCCAGGGCATGGCCGCTCCTTCGCGCGCACTTTCCATCCCCGATGGCAGCATCTGCGCCTGTCGATGCACGGCGCATCCCATCCAGAGGAGAGTTCCGATGAGTAACCTGGTGAAGCTGGCGGTGGCCTTTGGCGCGGGAGCGCTGGTCATGTACCTGTTCGATCCGGTCACCGGCAGGCGCCGCCGCTGGCTCGCGCACGAACATGTGCTGGCGGGGGACGACGAGCTGGACACGTTCGCCCCGGCGCGATCGCGGCGCCCCCTGGACCGGATGCGCGATGCCGCGCTGGAGGCGCGGGCGCAGGCGCGCGCCGAGCTGGACAACGACGAGCGCCTGGAAGCCAGGGTACGCGCGAAGATCGGCCGGCTGGTCGATCGGCCCGTCGATGTGGAGGTCGGTGTCGAGGACGGTTTCGTGGTGCTCAGCGGGCACGTGGCGGTGGCGGAAATCGACCAGCTGATCGATGAGGTCGCGGCGCTGCCGGGCGTGGAAGAGGTCGAAAGCCGCCTGACCACCCGACGGGAAGGCGTGGCGGGCGAGGAGTCCCAGCGGCATTGACTGCGTGAAACCAGGGCGTCCGGACCCAACCCGGACGCAAGGGGCACGCTCGGCGCGGCGCGCGGTTTGCGCCTGCCCGGAATCACGCCGGCGTGTGGCCCCGGTTGCTCCCGTCGGCCTTGGGCTTGTTGCGGGATGCGCCGGCCACACGATGCCCAGCGGGGCCTCCATCGGACGCAGGCGGCATGCTGGCCAGGGTTTCGCGCGTGATCACGCCCGCGACTTCCAGCCCGTGCTCCGCCTGCCAGGCGCGCAGGCCGGCGCGCGACATGCGGCCGATCACGCCGTCGATGCCGCCGTGATAGAGACCGGCGTCCCGCAGCACGCGTTGCACGTGAACAATGGCGTCGCGGTCGATACGCGGGGCTTCATCCTGCGGCGGTGCGGGTGGGCACGATCGTCTGCACGCGCACCAGCCACAAGCGGCGGTCTTCCATGCCGACGTTGCCGCCGTTCCAGCGCCGGGTCACCGCGACGAAGTCGCCACGATCGGCCAGGGCCGACAGCTTCTTCCACTCCCAGAACGCACACGCCGCGCGCAGTGCGTGGTCGGGATCGGCGACCTGCCGGGGGTGGGTGAGCAGGTCCAGGCCGGCTACGGCACCGACCTCCCGATAGCCGTCCCGACCGGTGACCTGCGCGTAGCCGCGGCCGCGGAAACGGAACCCGTCGCCGCTCTCCGGCGCGCCGTTGCCCATCCGGTGGGCATAGACCTGGTTGGCCAGTTTCTGCGGGTTGTGCGCAAACGGCTCGGCTGCGGCCAAGGTAGGGAAGCGCGACGGCCAGACGGCCATCAGGCGGGATGCCCGGTAGCTCAGGTTTTCCTCGGCGATGGTCAGGCCGCTTGATTCGTGGCCGATCTGGGCAAGGAAGAACTGCAGGCGGTTGCGCGTGGCGCCGACGCCGAACTCGTCGAACAGGGCAGCATGGCGCTGCGCAAAACTGTCGAGATGCGCCTGCGGTGCCCTCGGATAGAGGCGCTTCAGTACGGAAGGGGAGAGCATGGCGGACCGTCCTCTGGCAGTGAACCCCGGGCCAGGCCGCACGAGCCTGCTCTGGGTTCAACGCGCGGCGGCGGCCACCGTGACGGGTGCCGGCGTGCAATGGGACGAGGTCGTCGACGAATGGTCAGCGCAATGCCTCCGCGCTGATAGGTCTGTTTCCGGCCGTGGGGATAAGTGCTCGGCCCGTGGGGATAAGTGCTCGGCGACCCGAGCTCGGATTCCCGAGGTCCGCCTTATTTGCTCGGCGCCCCGAGCAATCTGCTCGGCCCGCCGCGGTCCGGGCTCGGCCTGCCGAGCAATTTGCCCGGCCTGCCGAGCAATCTGCTCGGCGCCCCGGGTAAAAATTCCCGCCGCCCGAGCAATCTGCTCGACGCCCCGAGCTTTTTGCTCGGCGCCCCGAGCTTTTTGCTCGGCCTCCCGAGCACTTATCCCCACCGGCCGAGCACTTATCCCCAAGCCATAAAAAAGCCCGGAGGATCAGGCACATGGCCGATCCGCCGGGCTTGCCAGGCCTGCAGGTCAGCGGCTTGGCCGTTTCACCGACGAAAGCCCTTCCATACAGCAGGCCACGGCGTCGCTACACGTTGAAGCCCGGATGGGTTTCGAAGCGCGAATTGATGATGTTGTTCGCCCGTTGCGTGGCCTGGCTTCGCATGGCGGCGGAGGCATGCAGGCCCTCGAAGGCGAACCATGCCAGCCAGCAGACGTGCCAGCGCCAGGCGCCGTTGTAGCCCCAGGACGAATCGTTGTCGCCGACGTCGTGGCCCTTGCCGTCGGCGTGGCGGGACTCGTGGAGGATGGTGCCGGCCCGGCGGCTGACGCCCTGGTCATAGAAGAACGGCAGGTAGAGCCGGGTCCAGTCGTCGGCGAACGCGCCCCACTGTGTTTCGGCGAAAGCCCCACCGGAACCGCAGCGGGCATCGAGCTCGTCGATGTGGTTGCGTGCGAACCGGCAGCCCCATTCCAGGATGTTGGAGCTGTAGGACTCGCTCGGGAAGTGGGGTGAGGAGTAGGTCAGGCACCAGATGCCTGCCAGCGCACGGCAAAGCGGGAGTCTGTTGTCGCACACCGCGTCGTAACCGAAGCCGTCGTCCCAGTCGCCCTCGTCGAAGTCGAAGGCGTTCCAGGCCCAGTCGACGAAGGGCTGCCAGCACACGCGCGGGCCATAGAGATTGTCGCCGGAGGTGTTGAGGTCCGGGACGGTAACCGAGCAGCTGGCCATGTCAGTTCTCCCTGCAGCCGCAGCAAGCGTTGCTGCTCGGCGCGGTGTGGTCGGCACGATGCCGGGGCGGCGTGTAGCCGACTTCCTTGCCATCCTCGCGTTCGGGGTCCGCGTTGACCTCGCGATAACTGACGCGTTTGATGTCGAGGATCCAGCGCTCTTCCTCCGGGAGCATCTCTCGTACGCGGTCCTGCAGGCCCAGGTCCACGGCGGCCTTGACCGCTTCGATCAGCACCGGACGCGCCGGCGCCGAACCGATGATCTTCAGCAGACTCTGTGCGGCGTCCTTGTGGCGTCCTGCAACAGTGGCCAGTGCGATCACGGCCATGGTGCGATTGAGCAGTTCGGTATCGAACGGGCCTTCGCAACCCTTCTCGCGGGTCCGGTCGGGCAACGGCTCCAGCGCCGCGGTCACCAGGTATTTGGCGGACTTCACGTCGCCGGCGTCACCCAGGACGTGAAGCAGATTCCAGCGCAGCGTCGGGTCTTCCGACGTGGCGTGGGCGAGCTGGCTGATGGCGCGGGTGCCGTCCTTGTGCTCGCGCAGCAGCGCCACGGTGTGCTGGTAGTGGCGCTCGTCGGTGGGCTCGGCGCCGTTGAGGTAGCGGACGGCCTGTCCTATCAGCCAGGCCGTTTCCGATGC
The DNA here is from genome assembly GCF_016613535.2 of Lysobacter solisilvae. NCBI lineage: Bacteria > Pseudomonadati > Pseudomonadota > Gammaproteobacteria > Lysobacterales > Lysobacteraceae > Agrilutibacter > Agrilutibacter solisilvae. The sequence goes on along the minus strand of NZ_CP071518.1, from coordinate 3,246,236 downwards.
GTCGAACCAATGCCTGCCTTGTTCCAGTTCGACGCAGTCGCTGCCCTTGTTTCCTGTTTCCTTCTTGCATCCCATGGCTTTTCCTCGCCTGCATGCCACCGGTGCAAGTTGCGGCCGGTGGCGGTCCTCAAGTCCCGGTAATGGATCCCTGCCGGGCGCGTGGCCGGCAATGCCGCCGGCTTAATGAAGAACGCGCGGTGCCAGGACGCTCGGCCAATTAACGCAAAGATCACGGGACTCTTCGCACCGCGAAGGGCCCGGCCCGGGTGTTTGCACACGAAGACTTCGTTGACGCCATTGCGCCGTCTGCCGGCGTGGAAGAGCTCGTCACCAAGGGACCATCAGCGCCGCAATCAACCTTCACCTGGGACGGATGCGATGCTGGCCATCATCGCGACTCGGGGCCGCCGTCCGGCCCGCGCGAGGAACCCCCATGTCCGCCAATGAATCCATCGCCGGCCGCGTGCGCCTCCATGTGGAAGACAGCGGAGGTGATGGCCGTCCCGTGGTCCTCATCCACGGCTGGCCCTTGTCGGCGCAGTCATGGCAGGCCCAGACCGGGCCGCTGCGCAGCGCGGGCTATCGCGTCGTCGCCTACGACCGGCGCGGATTCGGGCGTTCGGACAAGCCGGCCGATGGCTATGACTACGACACGCTCTCCGCGGACCTGGCCGGCCTGCTGGAAGACCTGGACCTGCGCGAGGTGACACTCGTCGGGTTCTCGATGGGCGGTGGGGAAGTGGCCCGTTTCGTGGCCAATCACGGCGAGGAACGCCTGCGAAGCGTCGTGTTCGCCGCCGCCGTGCCCCCGTGCCTGATGAAGTCGGCGGACAATCCCGACGGCCCGCTCACGCCGGAGAAGGCGCGTGAGAAGGAGGAGGGCCTCAAGGACGATCGCGAAGGCTACTTCGACAAGTTCACCACAGTTTTCTTCAGCGCGAACGACGTGCTGAAAGTGAGTGAAGCGCAGCGGCAGGAAGCGCTGGCGGTGTGCCGGCAGTCGGACCAGCGCGCCGCGCTGGGTTGCATGAAAGCGTTCGCGACCACGGATTTCCGTGACGACCTGAAGAAGATCACCGTGCCCGTCCTGGTGCTGCACGGTGACAGCGACGCCACGGTGCCATTCGAGGGGTCCGGCAAGCGCACGCATGCCGCCATCGCCGGCAGCCGCCTGGTGCTCCTGCGCGATGCCCCGCATGGATGCAACCTGAGTCACGCCGATGAGTTCAACGAAGCGTTGCTGGACTTCCTGAAAGACTAGCGGCGCTTTGCGCGGGCACGCCGCGAGGTCCTGCGTTGCCAGGGGCGGCGCGTTCCGCCTCGCGGAGCGCGGCTGGACTTCACCTCGCTCAATGAAGGCCCGCGAAGGCGCACGCGCTGGCCATGACGACTCTTGCTCGAATGCCGCTGCGCGGGCCGCGGCCCGCCAACGCGGCGTTCTGGCGATGGGTTATCCACAAGACAGCCGCGCTCCGATGCAATTCCATTCCTTTTTGGCATAAGCGGAAACGTGCGTGCGTTCTCGGTTTGCCTCCTGCCGTTGCGGGCGCGCGGACCCCGCCGCGACTAGATTCCATGGCATCGCACCCCTTGGCGGCGGGTGCGTCGAGGTCGCGCAAGCGCGGCCCGTGCGCGTCCGCAGGGGCCGGCGGGTGATCGCAGTTCAGCCGCCGCACTGGCAAGGACGATGCAGATGAACAAACACAATTGGTCCCGCAGGACGCTGTTGCTGGCGATGGCGCTCGCCGTCGGGACCGCGGGCGCGGCCTGGGCTGGAAACGGCCTCCCACGCAGCAGCACCGGCAAGCCCGCGCTGCAGCGGCAATCACAGCCGGCAACAGTTCTGGGTGCACAGGACCTGGTGTATTCCTACGACGAGATGTTCGATTTCGACATTCCCGCCTACCTGGGCAAGCACGCGCCGCACCTGCGCCCGCACGCGGAGGTGATCTCGCACTGGGCCGGCTACAGCGGTATCAGTCCCAAGGTGCTGATCGCACTCATGGAGCAGCAGAGCGGGGTGGTGTCCCGTCGTGGCGGCGCGCAGTCGATGCGGCGACCGTTCGGTGCGCTGTCCAAGGCCACCGGATTCAACGAGCAGACGCGCGACGTGGCCCTTGCGTTGCGCCGGTCGCTGTACGCACCGCCGGTGCCGGCGGTGACGCCCAAGGGCCTGGCGACGCTGTCGTCGGCCAACCCCCTGCAGGCGCTGTACCTGCGCGCGGGTGAGAGCAGCGCCAGCGCCGCGCTGCTGGGCGATGGTGCCTTCCAGCTGGTCTATGGGCGGCTGTTCAACGGACCGCGCAAGGCGACGACTTCGGGGCGCTTCAGCCACGGCGACGTGAATACCAAGGCCGGTCCGGTCAACGGCTTCCTGCAGTTCCCGTTCCCGCGTGGGCAGTCATGGCACGTGGGTGGCGCGCACACGAACACCGGTTCGGGTTCCTGGCCGATGTCCTCGCTGGACATGTCCCAAGGCGGCGGCTGGGGCAGCTATCAGGGCAACACCTGGGTGGTGGCATCGGCCGCGGGATACTTCAAGCGACACTCCTCCTGCTTCGCCGAGGTCGTGCACACCGGTGGGTGGTCGACCACCTACTACCACATGATGAACCTGCAGTACGGCACCGGTGCCTACGTATACAAGAACTACGGCATCGGCAATCCCGCCAACACCACCTCGCAGGCGCTGTGCAACGGTGGATCCTCCACCGGCCCGCACGAGCACTGGTCGCTCAAGTACAACGGCAGCCACTACCACTTGAATGGCGTGTACCTGTCCGGCTTCCAGATCACCGCGCTGGGCAGCAGCTATGACACCTATTGCTCGCGCTTCTATCTGAGCAAGAACGGCTACCGGTACTGCTCGGGCTGGTTCTACAACCCCTGAGCGAGGTGAGTAGGTCGCAAGCGCCCGATGCAGGTCCCGATCGGCGCTGCGGGATGAGCCGCCGGAGTGCATGCATTCCGGCGGCTGCATCCGGCGAGCCTCACCGTTCCCAGCGCATCCGCGGGCTCTCCGGCCGCCAGGGCAGGGCATCGGTCGAACGGCGTCGCACCTGCGGGGCGGCCGGCAATGAAGGCCAGCCGTCGGCAGCAGGGTCGCGCTTCGACAATCGCACCGTCGCCGTCGACATCTTCGCGGCATGGGATTGGGGAGGTTCCAGGCGGTGTTCGGACGTGTTCATGGGCACCTTGCGGGTCGGCCGCATCGCGGGCGGCGTCGCTCGTTACGCCGCGGCGAACTTTTGCAGGCGGTGGCCTTTGCGAGCGACCGGGGGGTTCTGTCCGCCTGCCTCGATCGCGCCGGCGTGCGACCGGCGCGCGGGAAGCATGCACCCGTTTTTCCAGGCGCGGGTCAACGCGTGGCGCGTGATGCAATGCATGCATGTCGGCGAGCGCGGATATTCGCGCTCGTCAGGTGCGCGGCATGACAAAAGTGATGGCACCCGGTTGGGGGCGTACATCGGAGCATGCGACCTCGTTGCGTGTTGCGCATGCCAATTCAGTGCGCTGGCGCGGGCCAGTCGCGTCTTGTCGTGTCCGTTGCGGCAGCGTGGATGGCGCGTCGCTCGCGGACTATCGCAGGACACGGTGTTCCACCGATCCGGTGCGCGTCTGGCGCAGATTCTGGATTGTCCTCGCGTCGCCGTCGTCGACTGGCACGGGCCGTGCAGCACGGGCGGCTCGCCGACATGGGCGGGCGTGCGTCCATCTCCGCCGGAAGGGGCAACGCGCGCGTCGCGGACGGTCCTGGCTTCGCTCCCGGTCCGGAGGCGTCCACGCACCCAGTCAGCCATCCGGATTTGCCGTGGGTCGTGCGACTTGTCGCCTCCGGCCGGGTAGCGCCCTATGCTGCCGGCTGGGTCCTGCGCAGGGCCCTGCATTCATGCCAGCGCATCGCCGACAGGGGGCGACATGACGAGCGGTACCGAAAGGCCCGAACACGACCACGACGTCTATCGGACGCTGGTCGAATCCACCAAGGCGATTCCGTGGACCATCGACTGGGCCACCATGCGCTTCACCTACATCGGCCCCCAGATCGAGACGCTGCTGGGATGGACGCCGGAAAGCTGGGTCACCGTGCAGGACTGGGTCGAGCGGATGCATCCCGACGACCGCGAGCGCGTGGTCGGGTTCTGCGTGGCGCAGTCCCAGGCTGGAACCGACCACGAAGCCGACTACCGTGCCATGACGCGCGACGGCGACTATGTCTGGATCCGCGACGTGGTCCATGTAGTGCGGGGCGAGGACGGCGCCGTCCGCTCGCTGGTCGGCTTCATGTTCGATATCCGCGACCGCAAGCGCAGCGAGGAACAACTGGCACAGCTGCAGGCCCGGCTGGAAGAGCTGTCCTACCAGGATGGCCTCACGGGCGTGGCCAACCGCCGCATGTTCGACGCGGTGCTTGAGCGCGAGTGGAACGAAGCGCGGCGCGCCGGCCAGCCCCTGTCGCTGATCATGCTGGATATCGACTATTTCAAGCAGTACAACGACCACTACGGCCACCTGCAGGGCGACGAGTGCCTGCGCCGCGTGGCCCAGGCGCTGCTTTCGGCATCGACGCGGGGACGCGACTTCCTGGGCCGGTTCGGTGGCGAGGAATTCGTGATGGTCCTGCCCGATACCGATGCGCCTTCAGCCATGCGCGTGGCGCAGCGCTGCCGCGACGTGATCCTGGAGCAGGGCATCGTCCACGAGGGGTCCCGCGTCGGCGGCACGCTGACCGTCAGCGTCGGCGTCGCCACGCAGCGCCCGACGGAAGAGGGCACCGCGTTCGACTTGATCGCGCGCGTCGACAAGCGCCTCTATGCGGCCAAGCAGCTGGGTCGCAACCGCATCGTGAGCGAGGCGGTGCCCGAGGTAGAGCGCGCCTGAGGGGCCAGCTGTTGGCGCAGGGCGGCGTGGCCGGACAGGCCGCGGACCCTGCCTGCAGTGGCCGTCACCGGAGCCTGGGCAGCTCGTGCGCGAGATCGGGCCATGGCTTGCAGGATTTGCCGGCTGGGGCATGGCGCCCGGACGCGCCGGTTGGCCGCGGTCGATTTTCGTAAGATGGCTCCACGCCACCATCAGGAGCCTGGAAATGCCTCACGCCCGTGCGGTACGTCTTTCCCGTTGGACGCTTGCGTCTGCCCTGACCCTGGCAATGGCCGCATCGGCTGCGGCCAGTGCCGCGGAACCGGACCTCGCCGCCATCCGCGACCAGGTCACGCGGCAGCACGACGTGTCGATCAAGCGCCTGCAGGACTGGATCGCGCTTCCTTCGATTGCCGCGGAGAACCTCAACTCACGGCAGGGTGCCGAGTACATGGCCCGGCTCGCGCGGGAGGCCGGCTTCCAGAAGGTCGAGATCCTGGACACCGACGGCAAGCCGGGGGTTTTCGCCACCCTCGACGCCGGTGCGGCCAAGACGGTCGGCCTGTACTTCATGTACGACGTGAAGCAGTACGACCCGGCCGAGTGGACTTCTCCGCCGCTGGAAGCGCGGCTGGTGGACAAGCCGGGCCTGGGCAAGGTGATGGTCGGGCGTGGCGCGGTGAACCAGAAGGGCCCCGAGTCGGCGCTGCTGGCCGCCCTGCACGCCATTCGCGATGCGCACGAGAAGGTGCCGGTCAACCTGGTGCTGGTGGCGGAAGGTGAGGAGGAAATCGGCTCACCGCACATCGCGCAGCTGGTGCACAGGCCCGAGGTGGCCGCCGCGTTGCGCGATACGGTTGGGGTGTTCATGCCCGCGGCGTCGCAGGACGCCGAAGGCGCCGTGCAGGTCAGCCTGGGCGCGAAGGGCGTGGTCGAACTGGAACTGGTCGCCAGTGGCGAGAAGTGGGGGCGCGGCCCGGCCAAGGACGTGCATTCCTCGCTCAAGGCGATGGTGGACAGCCCGGCGTGGCGGCTGGTCAAGGCGCTGAACACGCTGGTCTCCGAGGACGGCAATACCGTCACCATCGATGGCTATCCCAAGGCCCCTGCGATCAGCGCCGGGGACAAGGCGATGGTCGCCGTGGCGGCGGCGCGCCGCAACGAAGAGAGGGTCAAGGCGCAACTCGGCGTGAAGCACTGGATCGATGACCTGGCCTGGCAGCAGGCCAACGAGCGCCTGGTCTCGCAGCCGACCGTCAACATCGAAGGCCTGGTCGGCGGCTATACGGGGCCTGGGGGCAAGACGGTGCTGCCGCATCGCGCCGTGGCGAAGATCGACATGCGCCTGGTGCCTGGCATGAAGAAGGACGACGCGGTCGCCGCCCTGAAGTCGCACCTGGCCAAGCGCGGGTATGGCGACATCGAGGTCAACGTCAGCGGCGGATACGACCCGACCCAGACGGCAGCCGATGCACCGCTGGTGCAGGCGCAGATGGCCACGCTGAAGCGCCTGGGGCTCGATCCGTTCTTCTGGCCCCGCAATGCCGGTTCCTATCCCGGTTTCGTCTTCACCGACAAGCCACTGAGCCTGGCCTCGGGCCACTTCGGCCTGGGTCACGGCGGCGGCGCGCATGCCCCGGACGAATTCCTGGTGATCGAGCCTTCCAATCCGAAGGTGCAGGGTTACGACGGCGCGGTCATGTCCTTCGTCGAATACCTGTACGAACTGGGCAAGTAACCGGCCGAATCCAACCGGGAGTTCCGCGCCTGTCGCGCAGTGGGGAAGGGGCGTGCCCCTTCCCCGCGGCGCTCACCGTGCGTCGTCCGCGGCCGGCGCGGGCGTCGCCAGGCCCTTGCTCATCGCGTCATCGATCAGCGCTTTCATCTCGCCTTCGGCCGTGCGCGCCAGCGCGTCGTGTTCCTTGCCCAGCGCGTCCATGCGGGCGCTCAGGGCTTCCATCGGCTTGCTGGCGTCTTCCATCTGACGGCTCAGGGCATTGAGGGGCTCCAGCCTGGCTTCCATCCGGGTCGATTCGGCCTGCATCCGGTCGGACTCGGCTTCCATCTGGCTCGACAGACTCTCCATCTGCGCCGACAGCGCCTGCATCTCGCGCTCGGCCTTCGATCGCTCGGCCTGGTTGCCCGCGGCCAGGGACAGGGCGAGGGCCTCCTGCTTGCCCGCGAGTGCTTCCTGCTGCGCGGCCAGGGCTTCCATGCGCTTGGAGGCCGCTTCCATCTCGGCGTTCATGGTGTGGTCCGGCGCGGCCGATTCCATCTGCTGGCTGAGCTTCTCCATGCGCTCGCTGTGCACTTCCATCTCGCTGCCCAGGGCCTCCATCCGGGCGCCGACCTTTTCCACTTCGCGCCAGGCTTCCTGCGCGCGGGCGACGGTGGACGGATCGGACACCACCCAGGCGCGGTTGTCGCGGCGGAACCAGACGAAGTCGCTGCCCATCGTGCTCTTGGCGCGACGGATGGCGGGCATGTCGTCGCTGGAGCCGGACATGGTGATCCCGGCGGAGTCCTTGCGTACCAGGGCGAAGGTTTCGCGCGTGCGGTCGCCGCCATGCATCCGGGTGGCATGCGTCGGCGCCGACGCGGCGGTGGCCGGCTTGGCGGTCGGCGCGCTCTGCGTGCCGCCGATCTGCGCGTGTGCATAGAAGGCCAGGCAGGCGGCGGCCAGGCCCAGTAGCGGGAAGGCGATGCGGCCGCCGGTGCGGCGTCCGGGGCGGACCAGCTGTTCGATGCGTGACATGAGATGCCCTCCATGGGCGGCTTGTGCGAAGTGGAGCGAGGGTGAATGGAGGTGGCGGATTTCGGACAGTTCCGACAGGGCCCGGGCCAGCCGGCGTGGCTCACCCAGCGCCTGCGCGGCGAGCTGGTCGGCGATGAGCTCGCGCTCGATGCGGATCCGGCGCGACAGCCACCAGGTAACCGGGTGGTAGAACAGGAGGGCCTCGATGGCGCCCTGCAACAGGTTGACCAGATAGTCGTGGCGGCGGATGTGCGCCAGTTCGTGCGCCAGCAGGGCCTCGACCAGTTCGACCGGCATGCGCGAGAGCAGGGCGGTGGGCAGCAGCACGACCGGGCGCCACCAGCCGGCGGAGGCGGGCGAATCCAGCGTATCCACCACGCGCAGCGCGATCGCATCGAGGCCGAAGCGGGCGGCCAGGACGTCCAGCCGCTGCTGCCACACGGCGTGCGCGCGGCCCTGCGGCGTGTTGCGCAGGCGCTGGATCCAGCACACACCCAGCGCCATGCGCAGCGACAGTGCGCCCGCTCCTGCGGCCCAGGCGGCCACGATCCAGGGCAGCACGTCATCCAGACCCGCGCCCGTGAGGTGCGGACCGAGGGGGCGGATCGACAATTGCACGACGTCCGTCGTGCCGCCTGCTACAGCGGCGACGGTCGCGTCCGATCCCAGGGCAGACAGCAGCCCCAGTGCCGGCGCCAGGACGCAGGCGAGCAGGGCGGCGCATGCCAGGGCGTAGCGAAGCTGCGGACGCGCATCGCGCAACACCGACATGCCGATCGCGGCCGCCACGCCGATCAGCGCGCCCTGCCACAGGAAATCGACCAGCACCTGGCCAAGCGCACTGATGAACATCGGTTGCCAGTCAGTCATTGGAGTGCTCCGCTTGTGCGAGCAGTCGACGGATCTCTTCGCGTTCCTTGCCGGTGACGTGGTCCGACAACGCCGCCAGGACAAGGTCCTTGCCGGAACCGGCGAAGGCCTTCTGGATCAGCTCGCGCAGCAGGTTCGTGCGCAGCGCGTCGGGCGCATGGGCCGCACGGTAGACATGGGAGCGCTGGCTCTCGTCGCGCAGCAGCAGGCCCTTGCCATGCATCACCTGCATCAGTCGCAGCACGTTGGCGTAGGCCAGGTCGGGCTTCTCCGGCAGGCGGGCCTGATGGACGTCCTTCACCGTGGCCGGGCCCAGGCGCCAGACGACCCGCAGCAGATCGAGTTCGGCCGGCGTGGGCTTGGGTGCCTTGATGGGTTTGCGGGGCATCGGGAATGGGATTGGAGGGCGAGGAGTGCACCGTAGATCACATAGACCGGATTGTCTAGACATTCTGGTCTATGACTGATGGCAGGGGGCGGCTCGATGAGCAGTGGCGCGTCCCGTTCCGCCGACGCCGTGTTCACTTGCCTCCCGCGCCGGTCGGGCGGCACGATCCTCCCGGGCACAGGGAGGGAGCGACATGGGCTACGTGAGCGGCCTTCGCGGCATTTCGTCGGGACAGGGGTATTCCTCCGACGTGCCGATGAACCTCGATCCCGTGGACGGCCGTCCGGTCGAAATGGTCCTGGACCTGGAGCGCCTCGCGCGCGAGCGGGCGGACGGTGCCTGGTATGACCCGTCGCGTCGTGACATGTGGCGCTTCGGCGGCCTCATGGCGCTGGACATCACCGACCCGGCCGACGCCGCGCACATCGTGCCGCTGGGCGAAGGCTGTACGCCGCTGCTCGACTACGCCGACCACCCCGTGGCGCGCGCCGCGGGCCTGGCGCTGTCGGTGAAGGACGAAGGGCGCCCGCACGCCGGGTTTGGCGCCAACCCGACGCAGAGCTTCAAGGACCGCGGCATGGCGATGGTCGTTGCGCAGGCACGCAGGCTGGGCCTGTCGCGCCTGGCGGTGCCCACGCAGGGAAATGCCGGCGATTCGCTGGTGCGCTATGGCATCGCCGGCGGATTGTCGGTGGTGGTCGCGATGCCGCCGGACACGCCTTCGCCGATCCTGGGCAACGTGGCCGCCGCGGCACACATGCACCCGGGGCAGGTGGTGCTCGAGCTGGCCGGACCCACCATCCGCGAAGCCGGCGCGCTGCTCAAGGCGCAGTACCTGGAACACGGCTGGTTCTCGGTGGCCACGTTCCAGGAACCGGGTTGGCGCATCGAGGGCAAGAAATCCCTGGGCCTGGAGCTCGCCGAACCCGCCCCGGGCGACACCCGCTGGTCGCTGCCCGACGCCGTGGTCTATCCCACCGGTGGCGGTACCGGCGTGCTGGGCATGTGGAAAGCCTGGGATGAACTGGAAGCGCTCGGCCTGATCGACGCGCGGCGTCCGCGGATGTTGTGCGTGCAGAGCAGTGCGATGGCGCCACTGGTGCGCGCCTTCGACGAAGGGCGGGAAGACACCACGGCCGCCTCTGGCCCCGGCACGATCGCGTTTGGACTCAACGTGCCGGCAGGCGTCGGTCACTTCCGCGTGCTGCAGATCGTCCGTGCAAGCGGCGGCGCGTGCGTGGCGGTGGAGGAGGGCGACATCGCCGCGGAGTTCTCGCGGGTGTGGCAGCAGACGCACGGCTGGATCGGGCCCGAAGGCGCCGCGTGCCTGGCGGCGCTGCCGCAACTGATCGAGCGCGGCCTGGTGAAGGCGGGGGAACGGGTGGTGGTCGTCAATACGGGTTCGGCGGAGAAGTACCTGCCGGCGATCCGCGACCTGATGCCCTAGGACCACGCCCGAGCTTGCCGGTCCGGAAGAAGGATGCGAAGGAAGCGGCCGCCTTCACGTTCATGTCTGCGTTTCGAACGGGACATGCGGGTGCGCGAAGCGCGACAATTGCCCCGCCGTTCTGCGATCCCGAGCCTGGTGCAACGTGGCATCGCGTCCGACGGGACGGCGGCCGACGCCCACGCGGATGGCGCCCGTCACGGCTTCCGACAGGTGAATGCATGCAACTGAGAAATGCGGTTCCCGCCGACCTCGATCGGCTCGCCTCGATCTGGTACGACGGCTGGCAGGACGCGCACGCGCAGATCCTGCCGGCCGCGTTGCGCCAGTTGCGGACCTGGGACAACTTCCGCGATCGGCTGCAGGCCCGGATGGCCAATGTGCGGGTCGTCGAAATCGACGGCGAGCCGGCAGGCCTGTGCGTGATCGAGCACGACGAGCTCTACCAGCTGTTTGTCGCGGCGACGGCGCGGGGTTCGGGCGCGGCCGCCCTGCTTACCGCCGACGCCGAAGCGCGGCTCGCGCAGGCGGGTGTGCGCACCGCGTGGCTGGCCTGCGCCATCGGCAACGACCGGGCCGCGCGGTTCTACGAGAAATGCGGCTGGTCGCGCGTGGGAACCGTCGTCATCGCGGTGGAAACCACGGTCGGCCCCTTCGACCTGGAAGTCTGGCGCTACGAAAAGGCGCTTTGATGCCACATCGCGCTGGTTCACACTGGCGCCCCCAGCACGCGGACGGCTACCCATGATCAACAACGATGTCCTGCGCGCGGTCCGCTACATGCTGGACCTGAGCGATGGCAAGGTGGCTGACATCGGCCGCCTGGCCGACCCGGCGTTCGAGCTGGACAAGTCCGACGTGCAGGCCTTCCTGCGCAAGGAGGACGATCCCGAATACCAGCCGTGCAACGACCGGGTGCTGGCGCATGTGCTCGACGGGCTGGTCGTCTACCTGCGCGGCCGCGACGAAAGCCTGCCGCCACGGCCGGTGGAAAAGCGCATCACCAACAACCTGGTGCTCAAGAAGCTGCGGGTGGCCTTCGAGCTCAAGGACGTCGACATGCACGACACCTTCGCCGCGGCGGGCTTCCCGGTGTCGAAGCCGGAACTGACCGCGCTGTTCCGCCAGCCCGGTCACAAGAATTACCGCCCCTGCGGCGACCAGATGCTGCGCAATTTCCTGAAGGGCCTCACGCTGCGCGTGCGCGGGTAGGCGTCGGTCTGGTCCGGGAATTCCAAGCCAAACCCCGGCCGCTACTTCTCCAGCGATTTCACCGCTTCAAGCATTTCCTGCACGTGCTTGTTCGGATTGAGCTCGGAATACACGTGCACGATGGCGCCGGACTTCGAGATCACGTAGGACGTCCGGCTCGACCACTCGGGTTTGGCGGTGAGCAGGGCGTCGTACTGCCTGGCGATCTTCGCGCCCGGATCGGCGGCGACCGGGAACTTGCCGCCGCAGTGTTCGGTTTCCCTGGAGAAATCGGCCAGCTCCTCGACGTTGCCGGCCGTCACGCCGATCACGCTGGCGCCCTGGGCCTTGAACTTGTCGATGGCCTGGGAGAACTGGTGCGCCTCCAGGTTGCAGCCCGGGGTGTGTGCGGCGGGGAAGAAATACACCACGACCGGACCCTTCTTCAGGGCATCGGCCAGCTTGAAGGTGAAGGGCTTGCCGGCCAGATAGGCCGGTGCGCTGAAATCGGGCGCCTGGGCGCCGACCTTGAGCGCGGCCAGCGACGGGGCCGCCAGCGCGAGGGTGCCGATGAGGCCGATCAGGCCAAGCTTGGACGCATGCTTCATGGCAGGAGCTCCGGTGGGATGCCGCCTACCATAGAACACTGCGCCCACGCGCGGTGATGCCAGGCGCTGGCGATCGGCCAGTCGCGCAGGCTCTGGTCAGGGCCGCCGGCCGGTGGCGCGCGCGTTGGGCTGCAAGGGCGTGCCGCCCGGGCTGGCGATTTCCAGCTTCTTCAGTACATGGGTCACGCCCAGTACCTCGATATGGCCGCCGGACGACTCGAAGGCCTTGAGGTGGTCGGCGATGGTCTGGCTGGTCAGCAGCCGGGAATCAGGCTCCTTCCTGCGGAAGGTTCGATCGTCGGGGGGCGGTGTGCGCGCCATGGGGGTCTCCGTCAGTACAGCGTGAGTGGAATACCGCGGGCGCGGTGGTCGGCGTAGTCGGCGCGCACGTCCAGACAGTGCGCGCCGCCCATGCGGAAACTGCGGCAGATGGCCGGCCGCGAAGCGTAGATGGAACAGCGCATGTGGGCGCTGTCGAGGGCGACACACCAGCCGTCCTCGTCGCGGGCCATCACGCGAAGCCCTTCGGCCGTCCGGGTGGCCAGGTGTCCGGCCACGTCGTCGTCGGGCATGAGCACCACCGGCAGCCGGCAGCACACGGCGTCGCAGGTGCCGCACTCAACCTGGGTGGCGAGGGCTCCATCGGACGTGGTCATGTCGACGGGGCAACGGCGCGAGGCCGTGCGAGGCGGGTGGACGAGCTGGGCAAAGACGCTCCCGGGGACGCCCCGTCTGCGGGGCCGCGTGAATGGAAGCGAGGCGGGCGACCGGGAGGTCGTACGGAACGCGCGGATCAATCGTTCGGCCAGCCTACACCCAAACGGCATGCGGGCCCGTTCAGGGAGCCGCAAGGGCTCCATGGCGGGGTCCCGGTGGCACGAAGGGAGGCCGGCGCGCGGCCGCGGCGCCCCCGAAGGGCCTCCTGGCGGCGGGCGGGGCACTTTGCGGGCAAGGGCCATCCGCCGCAGCTTTTCGCCATGCGCCATTTCCCGTAACGTGCCGCGCACTTCAGCAAGGGGATGAGTGATGCGACTGGACTATCGGCAGGCTGTGCTGGCGTTGATCCTGGCCACCGGTGCAGCGCACGGGCAGGAGCCGGAGCCCCAGAAGCCCACGGCGCAGATGCAGGCCTACCTGGACGCCGTGGAGCGCGCCGAAGCCATCACCGATCCCCGCGAACGCTGCCTGGCGTATCCGGCACTGCCTGGCAACGACTGGCTGCCCGGGACGGCCGAAGCCCTGTGCGCCCTCATGGCCGAGGAAATCTCGCTGGACGAGATCGAGAAGACGCTGGACGGCGAGGACGGCGGCAAGGTGCTCGACGAGCGCTACGCGGCCTTGCTGGCGTCGCAGTTCCAGCCGCCGGCCCATCGCGACCGCATCTTCCGCGCGTACGACGTCTTCGACCACGGCGAACGCGCTGGCCGTCTCGCGCAACGCTGGGTGGAGCAGTCGCCCAAGAGCACGTATGCCCGGACCGCGCGCGCGTGGCACCTGGTCGACGCGGGGTGGGAGGCGCGTGGCAAGGCACGGATGAAGGACACGTCCGCACAGCGCGTGCAGCGAATGAACGAACTGTTCGCCCAGGCCATACCGGACCTGGATTTCGCAATGAAGAAGAACCCGCGGCTGCTGCCGGCCTGCGATCGCCTGATCGCCATCGGCGCCAGCAGCAGCGACCTCGCACAGCGCGTGGGCATGCAGGCCTGCCTGAAGGCGGACGCCGCATCCTACCGGGTGATGTCGAGCCTGCTCTGGGCCGAACAGCCGCGCTGGGGCGGTTCGCTGGAAGGGATGCGCCACCTGGTGGCGATGGCGCGGGCGCGCGAGCAGGACAACCCCGCGCTGGGCGCGTTGCGTGGGAACGAGATGGGCCAGGAGGCCTCGCAGCACCCGGAGCGGGCGGAGATGGCGCCGGTGCTGGAACAGACGGCGCGATTGTCGCCCAGCTACTTGGATGCCACCGCGCGCGCGGTGAAAAACCTGGGACGGTATTGGGACAGCGTGATGTATGCCTCGCAGGCCATCCGTTTCAATCCCAGGAGCAACATGGCGTATCAGGATCGCGCCCGTTCCCTGGAGATGCTGAACCATCTCGACCGCGCGCTTCCCGATGCCCGGCGTGCGGAGGAACTGGCCCCGAAGGACGGCTGGGGAGCGTACGAACTGGGCTCGGTCCTGCGCAGGCTCAAGCGCTTCGAGGAGGCACGTGCCGCGTTCAAGCGCGCGATGGATGATACCGACACCCGCGAGTCCGCGAACGAAATGATCTGCGAGAGCTACTGGCTCGAACAGAATGTCGCGGCGCAGGCGGCGTGCGCGAAGGAGATGCTGGCCGAGTTTCCGCGCAACGGTGAGGCATGGCGCCTGCTGGCCCTGGCACTCAAGGACCTGGGTGACCCCGGTGCCCATGATGCCGCGGAGCGGTTCCTGGCATTCGCCGATCCGGCAAACTGGACCAATCACGCCTATTTTGTCGACTACATCAAGGGCTGGCTGGCCAGCAAGCCGAAGCCGAAGGCAGCGACGCAAGCCGCGCCCGCGAACGGCGCCAAGTAAGCGGACAGGACGTCGGCACCGCGCCCGCTTCAGCGGGCACGGGCCTCGCACGCGCGGTAGCGCGTCTCCACGCGTTGCGCGAACCATTCCGTCGTCAGGCGGCGGGTGATTTTCGGGCTGTCGAGGCGGATGCCGGGCAGGCGTGCACGGGGCAGGCGCCGGCCCGCTCGCTTTTCGGCCAATGCGAACACGCGCAGGTAGAGGTCGGACTTTTCGAAGTCGAACTGGCCGCCCTGCCGTAGCGCGCGGCGGATTTCGTCGTGATCGAGCTGGAGGGATCCCGCGAGCGAGCGCACCGCGGCTTCGGTTGCGCCGACTGCGTCGGAGCCATGCGCGACCAGGTCGCCGTCCAGGGACAGCGCGATGCCGCTGGCCTGGCTCACCGCCGCCTGGAAGGCTGCATTGCGGCTGGCGTAGTGGCCTGCGTTGAAGTCGGCGAACCGGTAGAGGTGTCGCGTGTAGGTGTTGGGGTACTTGAGCAGGTGCGCAATGCCGAAGTACATCCCGCCACGGCGGCTGAAAACCTCGCGTCGCAGCGTTCCGGCCATCGGGTAGGGATAGGGGCGCGCGCGGACCTGGCGCTGGGCGTAGTCGATGCTGACCTGCATCGGTCCGCCGGTGCGGACCGGGTTGCCGCGCTCGAGCAGGCGCTGGCCGAATGAGGGCGCGCGCGCGGCCAGCTCCTCATACAACGCGCTGAGTTCGCGCTCGGTGCGCACGGCCGCCAGCTTGTCGCCATAGCTGCGCCCATCCGGCGCCTTGATCAGCAGCAGGCCCCTCACGGCCAGGGCCGGCACGCCCTTGGCACGCGCGCGTCGTTCGATCTCGGCGCGCGCGATCCTACCCAGGCCTTCGACGGGCGGATCGGCCTTGTAGCCCGATTCCTGTTCCGTCACGGCCAACACGGCGCACAGGTTCGCGGTCGTGGGCGGAAGCTCCAGTAACTGGAAGGCGGACTGGATGTCGGCTGCCCACCCGGCGCGATCAGCCAGCGTCGAGGGCAGCAGCCGCCGAATCTGCGCGCGCACCTGCTCGGGGGTCGGCTGGTATCGGGGCGCCGGCGGTTGGCAGGCCGTGATTAGCATCGCGGCAACGAGCAGGCCGGTTGCCAGGCGCCGCCCGTTGCGCGTGCGCAGGGGGCGGAAGAGCACGCGGAGGATGGGCGACATCCGGGCAGCCTATCGGACGCACAAACCACGCGGCGCAACGCCCAGTGAACGAGAGTTAGCCGCGTGGGCGAATCCTGTTTCCCTGGCCCGCACCGCCGCATCGAACGCGGCCTGCGCACACGCGTCGATATACATCGCGACCGGGCCTGGGGCAGCATGGGGGCCCCTCCCGTCGGCGACGCCATGCCCCCGCGCCCAGCTCCGACCCGCGTGGCCCTGATCGGCTATGGCTTCGCCGGCCGCACCTTCCACGCGCCCCTCATCCAGGCCGTGCCGGCGTTGTCGCTGGTGGTTGTCGCTTCGCGCGATGCGGCGCGCGTGCACGCCGATCTGCCGCAGGTGGACGTCATTGCCGATCCGCTGGCGGCGATTGCCGATCCGCGCGTGCAGCTGGTGGTGATCGCCTCGCCCAACCAGAGCCATGCGCCGCTCGCGCGTGCGGCGCTCGCCGCCGGCCGGCACGTGGTGGTCGACAAGCCGGTCACCCCCACACTGGCCGAGGCCTGCGAGCTGGCCACGCTGGCCCGCCATCAGGACCGGGTGCTGTCGGTGTTCCACAACCGCCGCTGGGATAGCGACTTCCTGGCGGTGCGCGAGGCCATCGCGAGCGGCCTGATCGGCGAGCCCGTGCACTTGGAATCGCGCATCGAGCGCTTCCGCCCCGACGTTCGGGCGCGGTGGCGCGAGCAGGCCGGGCCCGCCAGCGGTCTGTGGTGGGATCTGGGCCCGCACCTGGTCGATCAGGCACTGCTGTTGCTGGGCCGGCCCGATTCCGTACTGGCCAGCCTGTCGGCCCAGCGTGGCGGCGCCGTGACCGACGACTGGGCGCACGTCCTGCTGGCCTACGGCAGCCGGCGCGTGGTGCTGCACGCCGGCATGCTGGCGGCCGGCGCGGGCGCCCGCTTCGTGGTCCATGGCACGCGGGGCAGCCTGGTGAAGCAGGGCGCCGATCGTCAGGAGGCCCAACTCATGGCCGGCCTGCGCCCGGGTGACCCACGATGGGGCGAGGATCCGGACCCGCTGGTCTGGCACGACGCGGAGGGCGGAGTTCATCGGCGGCCCGTGCCGCGAGGCGACCAGTCGCGCTTCTACGCCGGGTTGGCGGCGGCGGTCCGCGGTGAAGGCGAGAATCCGGTGTCGCCGGTGCAGATGCTCGATGTCATGGCGGTGATGGAGGCCGCGGTCGATGCCGCGGCTTCCGGGTGTGCGCGGGTGCCAGCGTGGGTGGACCCGCGCTAGAAGCGCTCGCTCACCGGCAGATAGCGCCACTGGCGCACCGGCATCTTGCCCAGCGGCACCTTGCCGATGCGGATGCGGCGGATGGCCACGACCTGCAGGCCGACCTGCGCGCACATCTCGCGCAGCTGGCCGGGTTGTACCGCCTTGATGGCGAATCGCAGCCGGATCTCGTTCTGCCAGCTGACCTTGCAGGGCGGCAGCTCGCGACCACGAAAGCGCAGGCCATGATTGAGGCGGTGCAGGCCGTAGGGTGCGATGTCGCCCGCGACCTCCACGATGAATTCCTGCTCGATGCGGTCGGCATCTTCCGTCAGCCGGCGCCACACGCGTCCGTCCTGCGACAGCACCATCAGCCCGCTGGCATCGTTGTCGAGGTCGAACAACGGCGTGGGACGGACGAAATGCCGTTGCAGCAGGCGCATGCCGGTGGGGTCCTCGGCCCAGCGCGATTCCGGCGTGAGCAGTGCGGCGGCCGGGCGCGGACCGGCGATGGTGTCGTAGCCCGGTGGCTTGTGCAGCAGGAACGTCGCCGGTTCGGAATCCTCGAGCACCGCATGGGGGGTCCAGCTCGACGCGTTCGTCCGACACCATCAGCTGCGGAGCATCGACCACCTTGCCGTCCACGCGTACCCAGCCGCCTTCGATATAGCGTTCGGCATCGGCGCGGGAGCAGCGCGCCAGTTCGGACACGCGGCGGGACAGGCGGACAGGTTCGGACATGGCGCCGGCGCGGAAGGGGGGCGGGTAGTGTAGGGATGTGGCGTGATCGCTGCGCGCGATTGCGCGCCCAAGCGCCCGCTGGTCCCCTCGAACCTACTTTCCGGCGCCACCGCCACCGCCGGGCACGGGCTCGAGCGAGGCCAGGTAGGCCCACACCGCGCGCAGCTCGACATCTTCCATCCGACTGTATGAGCGCCACGGCATCATCGGGTCCACCGCGCGGCCGTCGGGCCTGAGGCCGGTATGCATCAGGCGCAGGAAATCCGTCTCCGACCAGTCCGCCAGGCCAGTCGCATGGGGGGTGAGGTTGGCCGACGGCGGCGTACCCGGTTCGACCACCAGCCCGCCGGTGAAGTCGCTTCGATGGCAACCCGTGCATACCTGGGCGACGTAGCGGCCGTACTCGACGGTCGGCGCCACCGGCGGCGCCTGGCGCAGGCGGGGCGCATGGTCGACCGATTCGGCAGGTAGCAGGGGCAGCTTGCCCAGTGTGTGCAGCACGCGTCCGATCGGGCCGACAACACTGCGGCCGGGATCGTTGGCGCGCATCGGCAGGGTGCGCATGTACAGCACCAGGGCGCCGACGTCCTGGTCATCGAGCTGGGCGTAGTCGCCGGTGGGCATGATCATCAGCGGCGTACCGTCGGGACGGACCCCGTGGCGGATCGCCGCGGCAAGGGCGTCGTCGGTGTAGGCCGGCACGTGCACCGCACGGGTGAGATTCGTTGGCACGACCCTCATCAGGCCCGGCTCGTCGATCAGCACCCGGCCTTCGCCCTGCCGGCCGTGGCAATCCGCGCAGCCCCGCGTGGCGAACAGATGCTCGCCGCGGGCGAGGGTGCCCGCGTCCCGGGTGATCTTCAAAGGCGGGTCATTGATCGCATAGGTGCGCTCCAGTGCGCGGCCGGTCAGTGCCCATGAGACGGCCACGAGCGTCCCTGCCGCGAGCACGGCGACGCCCACGACCATTGCCACCCATTTCATCCCACGTCGCATGTCCGGCCCTCCACGAAGCTAAAGGGGGATACGCACAAGCGACCGGTGGCAGGCCAGCCAGACGTTGGGGCGCGGCGACAATCCTGGCGTCCTGGCGGGTAGATGACCGCGCAGGGCGGCGTCCGGAGCAGGCGACACGGAGGTTCGGGCCTGGCCGAGGCGTACTTCCGGCACCTTCGTCCGCGGGCCACGACGGGCATCATCCGCCAGCCTGCCACCACCCTCGATTCCTTCGCATCCGGAGTATCCGATGTCCAAGTCCACCCGCTGGCCGCTGGGGCTGCTGGCTCTCGCCGCGCTTTCCGCCTGCAACAACACGACGGCTCCGACCGCGCAGGCGCCGGAACCCGTCGCCGCCGGGGCCCCGTCCGAAGTAGCGTCCCCCCAGCCCGCGGCGTCGCCGCAGACCGATGCCGCTTACGTGCTGACCATGGACAACGTGACGGCCTATTTCGCCGCACAGGCAGGCCTGGCCCGGGCGGCCGCCAGTGATCCTGCGCTCGAGGATCTCTCCATGAACCTCTCGCGGGAAGACAGCGCGCAGTACGCGGCGCGCCTAAAAGCCAACGCGAAGGTGCGCGGGATCATCGAGCAATCGGGCATGTCGACCCGTGAGTTCGCCCTCACCGGCGAAACACTGATGGCCGCGCTGATGACGCAGGGCGCCCTGGATGCCGGCCAGCTCAAGGCGATTCCGGAGGGCATCGATCCGGCCTCGGTGCAGTTCGTGAAGCAGAACAAGGCCCGGATCGAGGCACTGATGAAGCAGTTGCAGGGCGCCGGCTGACGGCAGCCCGGGGGCTGCCCCAATAGCCATTCCGATGCGGCCCCGATGCACACGCACCGGGACCGTCTCGCTCACGTGGCCGGCATTTCCGGAATGGGCAGGCACTCCATGACTTCGACCCCATCCCCCGGGAAGATCGCGAAGTGTGGATGGGACTCGAACAGCTTTGCCGCGGCCTCATGCGACGGAGCCCGCACGACCGTATATGCGGCCAGGTTGTTGCGGATGTCGGCGATCCCTTCGCCGGAGATCCGCTTGGTCTTTCCCAGCGGTGCGCCGTGGTCGATGATCGCAGACGCATTCTTCTCGACCCAGGCTTGCCACGCCTGCATGCCTTCCTTTTCCCTGGCCTGGCGTTGCGCGCCATCCAGGGATTTCCACGCGTCCATGCCGTCCTGCGTGCCGGTAAATACGGCAAGAAACGTCTTCATGCTGCTTCCTTCGGCCCAGATTTGAAGATCAGCAGACGGTAGCGGACCCGGCGTCACCGCAGTGCGCAAAAGCAGGGGTTTTGGCCGCACGGCCGGCTGCATGCGCGGCCGCCGCATGCAGCTCCCTGGCTGGACCGTTTGGCTGGCAAACCCGGCCCGCACAGCATCACCGCGATTCACGGCCATTGAACCGATGTTCGCGTACGGTCACCGTCCCGCATTCCGAGGACTTCCCATGGCCGGCAAGCGGATCGCCATCCTCGCCACCGACGGTTTCGAACAGTCCGAACTCATGGACCCCCGCGCGCAGCTCAAGCAGGCTGGTTACGCGGTCGATGTCATTTCTCCCAAGGGCGGACAGATCCGCGGATGGAAGGACAAGGACTGGGGCGACTCGGTGCCCGTCGACGTGGAACTGGGGCAGGCTTCCTCGGACGACTACGACGCGCTCGTGCTGCCTGGCGGCCAGATCAATCCCGACCGGCTGCGCATGGTGCCCGAGGCCGTCGAATTCGTGCGTGCCTTCGATCGCGCCGGCAAGCCCCTGGCCGCAATCTGCCACGGCCCCTGGCTCCTGGTGGAGTCGGGCGCGGCGAACGGCCGCGAAGTCACGTCCTGGCCTTCGGTACGCACGGACTTGGAGAACGCGGGTGCGCGCTGGAAGGATGCGGAAGTGGTCACCGACGGCCACATCATCACCAGCCGCAAGCCGGCCGACATCCCCGCGTTCACCCAGGCGGTGATCAACGCGGTGGGCTGAAGGCGCGACGCGTGGTGCTGCCGCCACCCACCTGCGGCTGTCGGCCGCGAGGGCGGGCCGCCGGCAACGCTGCGAACCGGATCCGGCACGGATCGAGACCGGGCGACTCGAAGATCGACTTCTTTCAAGGAGCATTGCATGGAAACGCAGGAACTCCACCGCGGACGACTGATCGACCATGTGCAGCTGGTCGTCAAGGACCTGCCCGCCAGCCAGGCGTTCTACACCGCGATCCTCGACGTGCTGGGGGTGCCCGTGGGCGGCACTGGCGAGGACTACTTCTGGGCCGACGAGCTGTTTGTTTCCACCGCCGGTAGCGAGGCGGCGCAGGGCAAGCTGACGGGCCGGCACCACCTGGCCTTCCAGGCTCGCGACCGCGCCATGGTGGACGCGTTCCACCGGGCAGCGCTCGCCCACGGTGGCCGCGACAACGGCGCGCCGGGCGAGCGCGAATATCACCCGGGCTATTACGCCGCATTCGCCCTGGATCCCGACGGAAACAACATCGAGGCGGTCCACCATGGCGACGCCCAGCGCAGTTCGGCGTCGGTAAAGATCTCGTTCTAGGCGTCGACGGCGTGCCCGACGAGCGCATGGGCCTTGTCGTCCAAGCACGCCCGGAGCCTGCGCGCATTGCCATCGACCGGTATCGGTCGGCGTTGGCTCCTTCCGCGGCGGCCCAGCCGTCCCCCGGCCCCGTCGCCGCGCGCATCTGGCCAAAACAGCCGGACTCGTGCGTAGAATCCGGGCAACACCCGACGCGGAACACGCATGAAGCCCCAGATCCAGAAACCCACCGCCGCCTTCATCGGCGCTTCCTGGCTGGCGCTGCTGATCGGCGCGACCACCTACCTGGCGGGGTTGTGGAGCGCGCCGATGCAGCTCAACGAGAAGGGCTATTACTTCACCATCCTGATGTACGGGCTGTTCTCCGCGGTATCGCTGCAGAAATCCGTGCGCGACCGGCTCGAGGGCACCTACGTCACCCCGATCTATTTCGGCCTGTGCTGGATGTCGCTGGGTATTGCCCTGCTGCTGCTGATGGTGGGCCTGTGGAATGCGCAGCTCAGTGGCACCGAGAAGGGCTTCTATGCGATGGCCTTCGTGTTGAGCCTGTTCGCCGCGGTGGCCGTGCAGAAGAACGTCCGGGACGTGGCCGTGTTCGATGCGGAGTCCCGCGGTGAGACGCACGGCATCGGATCGCGCGCCGCCGAATGAACCCGATACGGCGAGGCGGGCGCCGCCGCGCATCGCCTTGTCGTCCGGCCGGTTGAGCGCGGGCTTGACCCGTCGTTGACTTCCTCCAAGCGCACCATGGGGACACTGCCATCTCCAGCCGGGGCCCGATGACCGACGACCACCTGCGCGTACGTTCCGGTTCCCTGGTCGCCCACCGCCTGTGGGATGTGGCGGACACGATCGATCTGGCCCGGGCGGAACGCCTGTGGTCCTCGCACGAGGGGCGCGAGGCGCGCCGGATCCAGCTTGGCGCCGCCGCCGCCAGGAAACTGGCTTTCGAGGTGCCACCTGCGCAGTTGCTGCTGTCGCCGGTTCCCCTCGTCCTGGATGGCCGGCCCGCGCGCGCGCATGCCAGCGCGCGGCTGTACGACTTCGGCGTCATCGCCATTGCCCTGCGGGTGGACGTCGCCGACGTCGAATGGGCCGGCTTCACCGCACAATGCAACGCGCTCGACCACGCGGTGGGCGCCACCGCGCAGGTGGACGTCTGGACTCCGGTGCTGGAAGCCGTGCTGGAGGTGATCGCCCCCGCGGTCAGGCGACCGGCCACGCACCGGCTGGAGGAGGACTACCTGTTTGCCCTCGTGCGCAGTTTCGATACGCCACTCACCGGCGCCCAGGTGCAGGAGCGGGCGGACCTGGCGGCGCTGCTGTCGGGCGAAACGCGGCCGCTTTCGCAACAGGAATCATCGGAAGTCACCGCCCAGTCGTTCTCCTACTTCGAAGATGACCTGGTGGTGGTGACCTGGGACCGCGCCTTCGTCTATGAGCCGCGGGGTGACACCGATGTCACCGACATCCTCGAAGTCGCCAATGCCCAGCTGCTGGAGATGCGCTACTACGACGAGTTGCTCGACGACGAGCTGCCGACCATGTACGACCTGGTCGAGAACGCCCGCGGCGGGCTGTCCCTGCTCGCTTCGCGCCGTGCGGCGAGGCTTGCCCGCAAGCTCTACAGCCTGGTGGCCGAAGTCACCGAGCTGACCGAGCGCGTGGACAACACGCTGCAGGTCACCGAGGACGTCTACCTGGCCCGCATCCACACGGCCACGCTGGAGCTGTTCCGCGTTCCCAAGCTGAGCGCCGCCGTCGACCGCAAACTTTCCATCATCCGCGAGACCTGTGTTTCGCTCTATGAGGAAGCCGCCAGCCGGCGTGCCGAACTGCTGGAAGTGGCAATCGTGCTGCTGATCATGTTCGAGATCGTGCTGGCCCTCGTGCGGCACTAGCCGCCGCGGGCTGATCGAGACGGCAGGGGTAGGGAACACTGTCAGGCGCCCGCCCTCGGGCCCGGCCATTGGGGCGCGAATCAGGCGGTCGCGTCGTCGGCCATGGCCTCGACCAACCGCCTCCTCGCAGCAGGCGGTGTTGAGCACGCAGCAGCGTGCTCGCCCCCTCGGGTGGGGGCACTCGGAGCCTGCGCCGGCATCGAAGTCGATGCCTGGCGAGGCGGACCGCGGCTCTACTGGCTGCTGTCGGGCGTCGAGCCCGGTTCGGCAGGTGTTACGGGCGGCTTGGAAGCTGCCTTCTTGGCCTGCTTTTCATCCTGCTTCTTCTTCTTGGCCAGTTCGCGCTGGCGCTTCTCGAACGAGTAGTTGGGTTTTGCCATGTTGTGGAAATTCCTCGGGCGGTGGGAAACGGAACGTGTGTGGTCAGTTCAACTTGGACGGACGGCGGTAGCTGAGCAGGCGGCCGCGCGAGGCACCGCGATGTTCGCCGAAATCGGGACTGCGCTCGCAGCACAGATACCCCTGTTCCAGCATCGAACGGGTGAATCCGCCGCGCTGGCCGCGACCGGGGTCGGCGATCATCACCAGCGCGTCGGGATGTGCATGCCGCAGCATCACGGCCGCCAGCTGCACCCCATGGTCTCGCTCGTACAGGATATCGCTACCGATGATCAGGTCGAAACGCCCTAGGGTGGCATCCGGGGCAGTCCAGGGCAGGTCGCGGTAGCAGATGGGCGACAGCCCGTTGAGGATCGCGTTGTGCTGCAGGAACTCGTTGGCGAGCGGATGGTGGTCGCTGGCGGTGATATCCGCGCCCCGGTGCTTGAGCACCAGGCTGGACAGCCCCAGGCCACAGCCGAGCTCCAGGATCCGACGTCCCCCCAGTTCGATCTCGCTCATGGCCTGCGCAAGCACCTGGCCGGCGGGCCAGTGCTGGCCGAACAGGCACCACTGCGCGGACGAGATGCCGGCGCGGTGCGCCAGACCGTCACGGTCCGCGTACTGTTGCTTGTCGCTCAGCATGCGCAGGCGGTAATCGTGACCGCCCACCTGCACGGTGAGGTTTCGGGTGGCATAGCCAGGCACGGGGAGGGGGCTCGCACGGAGGCGCCGCGGTGATCGAACAGGGCGGCGCGAGGAGGGATGCGAAGCGGTCGGCGGCCAGGCCAACGGTAACGCGCGTGAGGAGCAAATTGCGTGTGGCTCGTCCATCGTACGCGCTTGCGCAGGATGGCGGAAATGCGTTTTTGCGCTGCAACGGCAGCGTCGTGTGGATCATATGTCGCGGCTGCGCCACCTTCAGGCAAACGGGCGCATACTGCCTTACCTATTGTGGAGCGCCTGCGTGAAGCCTCAGATTGCAATGTTCAAGTTCACGCTCGGTACTGGTCAGAGCATTGGTCCGGTGGCCCTGCAGACCCTGTGGATACGGGCCTGCCAGAGTCCCGACGTGAGCGTGGGGCGACAGCCCGCGCGCTTTGGAGCCGAGGATCGACCCACCTATGCGCTCTACGCCTCGCAGCACCTGGAGGATCTTCCGCAGATCGAGCTGCGCCTGCGTCGCCTGCTCGAGGAGTCCAAGCTGCGCTTCTCACTGGTGCCGATGCATCGCTGACCCCAACGGGGCGCTTCGTGGCGCGGGCGGCTTGTAGCCGTTCCGGCTGGCCGCGAAGGCCTCTGGTCATCGGCTCCAAAGAAGAAAGCCCGGCTCGCGCCGGGCTTTCGTTCTCTGGCAGCGCCGCGCGAACGCAGCGCGCCTGGATCAGATCGTCTGGACCGAGTCGGCCTGGAGACCCTTCTGGCCACGGGTGACGACAAAGCTCACCTTCTGGCCTTCCTGCAGGCTCTTGAAGCCCGAGGACTCGATCGCGCGGAAATGCACGAACACATCTTCACCATTCTCACGGGCGATGAAGCCAAAGCCCTTAGCGTCGTTGAACCACTTTACGGTACCGGTTTCACGGTCGGACATCGTTGTAACTCCTGATCGGACAGAACTGGGAGCCGCGTTGCGCGGCGGGGGGCTGGCAGAAAGGAGGAAGCGAGGGACAACGATGTAGTGGATCTACAAACATCGGGCCACGTTTCTTGTGACCCCTGACGACTCAGCACCGCCACGGTAACCCCTGTGGGCTGTTTACGCAAACACTACAATCGGGCCGGCCTGTCCCCCCGTGGACTGCGGCGGGCGGGCTGCACCGCCTCAGGCGCGCAGTCAGATAGCCCCGGGTGGCGATCCTGCACACTCAGCCGGCCCGTCCGTGCCCGCTTTCACCCGCCCGCGCCCGGGCGCGACCGAGACTGGCGGGCATGCGGCTTCCCGGCGACCTGCTCACCGCTGACCCCTGGGTCCTGGCATTCCGGGTGCTGGAACCGGCGCCCGATCGCCCGCGGCGGCTGCTCGTGCTGCTGCACGGCGTGGATGGCGACGAGCTGCAGATGGCCGGCCTGGGCGGGCGTGCGGACGGCGACACGCATGTCGTGCTGGCGCGCGGACCCCGTTCGATCGCGGGAGACCGCCAGGGCTGGTTCCGCGAGGGACACGGTGAGGACCAGACACCGGACGTGGTCGTCGAGGAAGCCCTGGAGAGTCGCGCCCGGCTTCTCGAGTTCGTCGGCCAGCTTCAGCAGCGCTTCGGGCTGGAGGCGGCGCAGACAGTGATCGGCGGGTTCAGCCAGGGTGCGATGCTGTGCGCCGGCGCCGCGCTGCATGCGCCGGGCGGGCAGGGCGGCGTGGTCATGCTGGCCGGGCGGTTGCTGCCGGCATTCGACCCGGCGGCAGGGCCGGCCGGCCACGCGTCATCGCTGCGCGTGCTGATCGTGCACGGGTGCGACGACGCCATCGTGCCAGTGGAAGCAGCGCGCGACGCACAGCGGAAGTGGGCCACCCGGGGCGCAGACGTGGAGCTGGACGTGACCGCCGATGCGCACGAACTCAGTGCGGCGATGGAGGACGCCTTCGCGGCATGGTGGCGGCGCGGCTTTGCGGAACGCTCGCCGAGGCCACCCGGTTCGCCGTGAGCGGCCTCGGCCGAATGCGCCTCCGGCAGCGTCACGCAGCCCGCCGGCGGCAGGTTTAGGCTGTGGCCGATGAGCGGACCCGACTCACTGCCCGGCAATGGCGGATGCCTGTGTGGCGCCGTGCGCTACGAACTGCGCGCCCCGCCGGCGCTGGCGGGGTACTGCCACTGCTCCCTTTGCCGGCACGCGTCGGGCGCGCCGGTGCTGGTGTTCGCCACGGTGGCGCGTGTGGACTTCGCGTTCGTGCGCGGGCAACCGCGCTGCTTCCCGTCCACGTCTTTCGGCCGTCGCTGGTTCTGTGCCGACTGCGGCACGCAGCTGTGCATGCAGGTGGACCACGAACCGGACACCACCGACGTGACCGTCGCGTCCATGGACGACGCCGATCCCGTGTCGCCCACTTTCCATATCTGGTATGCATCGCGCCTGGCGTGGTTCGATACCGCCGACACGTTGCATCGGTACCCGCACGCGCGTACGTCCAACGCGGGGGAGTAGGGCGTCGTCGCTGCGGGCCGGCGTCCGAAATGCCCGGCATTTGTTGGCGGCGTGCCTGCGTCGGGTGTCCAGGCGCAGCATCGCCGCGATGGCCTGGATTCCTGTCGGGCGCGCCGCGATGCCCTGCATTTCCAGGCGTTGGAGTCGCGCCGGCGGCATCGGGGGAAGACGCTCCTGGCGGCCCCTGCCAAACGCCGTGGTGACTTTGCGCAGTCGTTGCGACGCATCGCCCGGATGAGTCTGGTCTCCCCACAAGGAGCCCCGATCCATGCGAAGCGTGCACGCGATCATGCTGTGCGGACTGCTCGCGACGACCACCGCCGCGGCGGGCGGGTCCGCCCAGGACCCGCTCGCGCCCTGCGCGCGCATTGACGAGATCCGCGTGCCCGACGAACTGCACGTCGACGCGGATCTGGTCGTCTATGCGCCCAGTTCCGCGCCGCGCTTGACCGTGACCCGCCAGAGGATCGAACTGGGCGGTCGACGTTTCGAAGACCCCACCGTCGGCCCGTACCACGCTGCGCTGCAGGCATTCCTGACGCAATCGCGCTCGATGGCGGCGGTCACCCGCACGATGCTCAACCGTGGCCGGTACGCGCAGGTCGCGTCGGCCAGGTGCCGGCGCGTGCTGGAGTTGCGCGCGGCCGGGTTGGCGGTGGAGCAGCGATTCCCGGGCTTCGTCTCACCCGTCCGCATCAGGCTGAAGTAGCAGCGCCGCCCGGCGCCGCCCGGAACATCAGAACGTCCCGCTCACCGCGAACGAGAAGATCGGGCCGATGCGGCGGTCGCGCTTCTCGATGAAGTCGATCGGCCCGGTGCGGCGGTCGACGTAGACCACCCGGTCCCACATGCTGCGCGCGTCGGTCAGGTTGCCCGCGTTGAAGCGCAGCGTCATGCCGTGGAAGTTCTTGCGTTCGATGAAGAGGCTGCCCCAGATCGGGCCCTCCCAGACGCGGCCGACTTCGCTCAGCCGGTAGTCGCGCGAGTAGAACGAATAGTCCAGGTTGCCGCCCCAGGCCCAGTTCGTGCCGGGGATATCGTGGCGCAGGCCCAGTTCCGCCAGGTCCTTGAGGTTGTTGCTGATCGGGCGGTCCTCACCCGTCAGCGGATCACGCACTTCGCTTTCCTCCCACTGCCAGCGCGCGTTGACCTTGGCGCCGTGCCAGCCCAGCGGTTCGAGCTGGAAGGTGCCCTTCCATTCGAAGCCATGTCGGGTGGCGCTGTCCAGGTTGCCCGGGCTCTCCCCGTCCTCCCCGATGGGAATGGTGTCGACGATGTCGTCGATGCGATGCGCGTAAAGACGCAGGCTGGTATTGCCCCAGGCGCCCAGGTCGCGCACGGCTTCGGCCTCCAGCTCCCAGGACTGCGGCGGCACCAGGTCGGGATTGCCGGCGTTGGTCTGATCGTCGTTGAGGTCGACGGAGGCCAGGAAGTCGTAGAAATCGAGCTGGCCGACACGTCGTTGCAGCTTGAAATTCAGGTCCAGCTTCGGCGCGGCCTTCCACACGAGCGATACCGAGCCCTTGGGGCGCCGGAAGCTGCGCGCCAGGCCGCCGGCGCCAGTCTGTTCGATGCGCGAATACTCCGCGCCCAGGCTGGTCTGCAGGGTGACCGTGGGCGTGAGCGCGCGCCCGTAGGAGCCCATCACCTCGTAGCGATCTTCCTGCACCGTGGCCGTTCCGCCGGGCAGCACGACTTCGTTGTAGACACCGGATTCGTCGAGGGTGAAAAGGGCGGCCGCGCTGACCAGGCGGTTGAACGCGTATTCGCCCGACACCTGCCAGTCGCCCGCGGCCTTCCATCGATATTCACTGCGCGCGATGCGCTCGGTTTCCTCGCCGTCGCGCGTGAAGCGCTGCCCCTGCGTCGGCGTGCCATCGTCGAAGCGGGTTTCCACCTGGTCCATGATCGGCGAATGGGTGAAGCGGTTGAGGCCGATGAATTTCAGCCGCCCCGGGCCAAAGGCCCACTCGTAGTCCCCACCCAGTTCGTAGTTGTGTCCGCCTTCCTCCGAGCGCACGCTGCGTTCACGCTGGGGCAGGCCAGGGCCGGTGCGCGTGCCGTCTTCCACGTAGTCGTAGAAGATGCGCTGCCACGACAGGTCCAGGTTGCCGATGTCGCCGTCAGCGTTCTGGTAGCCCAGTTCGAGGCTGACGCGGGGCCGGTCGATTTCGCCGGTCCATTCGTCGTCGCGGAACTCACGGAAACTGCCGTCGGCATTGAAGATGTCCGTCCCGCCACCGGCGCCGCTGTGGTTGGCCTGGTTGGTCAGGCCGAGCGTCCAGTCCAGTCCGCCCCGCGCCCCACTGAGCGCGATCTCGCCGCGGGTGTACTGCGGGTTGGTGTAGTACTTGCGGAAATCCGGCCGCCACGCCCACGAGCCGCGGACGCCTTCGGCCTTCGTCACCACGTTGGCGACCTCGCCCGACAGTCCGGGGATGTCGAGCGTGGCGCCGTCGCGGATCTCGATCCGCACCACGTTGCCGGCCGGGATGCGGCTGAGCTGGCCCACGACGTCGTTGGACTTGCCCGACAGGCGCTGGCCGTTCAGCAGGACGTTGCCGGTAGCCTGGCCCAGCCCGCGCTCCTGCACCGGTTCGCGGATCACGAAGCCCGGCACCTGTTCAAGCATGTCCAGCGCGCTGCGCGGCGCATAGCGGCTGAAGTCGGCGGGAGCATAGGTCCGCGCACCTTCGACGGCGGGCGCGACGGGAGCATCCTGCGCGAACGCAAGCGGAGGGCACATGAGCAGTGCAGCGCACAGCGCAGTTCGGACGTGGTTCGACATCGGCGGCTGATCCCCTGGGTTCCTGGACATTCGCACGCGCTGGCTGGCGCGGTCGTGTGCCAGATGGGATGCGGCGGGTACAGCAGGCGTTTAAGGTCGGAAACCGATAGCCGCGCTGGCGGCCCGCAAGCCTGTCGCGTTCAGGCTGTGGCTGCGCGGGGCGTGGGTTTGGTGGGATCGCGTCCAGCGGGCACGTCGCTCCGAGGCACCGCGCGCACGGCGGCCCGCTGACCACGTGCCTAGGCGGCATGCCTGTCTGGTCCGCGCGGGCCAACATCCCTTTCGGGAGGCGCAGCCACGCGATGATTCCCGCCCCCTGGGCGATGGCACCCAGCCGTTCGGGATGCCAGGCCAACCGCGCGCCGTGGTCGACCTGCCGGGCCGTGGTCACCGGGACGAAGGCTTGTCCGTGCTGGCACGTCGTGGGCGCGAGCGCGACGTAGCGGCCCCGGTCCGGCCACGAGCAGGCGTGGATGTGCCGGCGACGTTGGGTGACTTCGCGGGCTTCTTTCTCGCGGCTGGCGCAGGCGGCGTGGCGGCCGTGGTCCTGGATGCCGGGGCTTTTCGGGCCGGTCGCGCGGACTTGGGCGCCGCCGTCTTCTTGGCCGTCTTCTTGGCGACTTCGGAGCGCAGCGGCTTTTCGGCCTCGTCATCCCGCTGGCACCCGGTTCGCCTGCGCGTGCCCCCACCGCCCATCTCCAACTCCACCCATGTCGGTGCGTGGTCGCTGGCACCGTCCAACCCGCGCACCCAGCGGTCCACGCCGGCGGCCTTCAGGCACGGGGCGAGCGGGGGACTGAGCAGCAGGTGATCGATCCGCAGGCCGGCGTCGCGCGGCCAGTGCTGGCGGAAGTAGTCCCAGAAAGTGAAGATCTTTTCGTCCGGATGCAGCGTGCGGAGGGCATCGGTCCAACCCTGGTCCAGCAGGCGCCGCCACGCCGCGCGGCTCTCCGGTTGCAGCAGGGCGTCGCGACGCCAGGATCGGGGGTTGTAGATGTCGAGCGTGTCGGTCGGCACGACGTTGTAGTCGCCCGCCAGGACGACCGGGTGCCCGGTGCCCAGCAACGTGCGCGCGTGGCCGATCAGGCGCTCGAACCAGCGCAGCTTGTAGTCGAACTTGGGCCCTGGCTGCGGATTGCCGTTGGGCAGGTACAGGCATCCGACCACCACGCCGTGCGCAACGGCCTCCAGGTAGCGGCTGTGGGTGTCGTCAGGATCGCCTGGCAGGCCTCGGCGCGATTCGATCGGCTTTGCGTCCCGCGCAAGGATGGCCACGCCATTCCAGGATCGCTGTCCCTGCCAGCGTGCGCCATATCCGGCCTTCTCGATCTGCGCCGCGGGAAAGCCTTCGTCTGCCGCCTTGAGTTCCTGCAGGCACACGATGTCGGGCCGTTCGCGCTCCAGCCATTGCAGCAGGTGCGGCAGCCTCGAGCGGATGCCGTTCACGTTGAAGGTCGCGATGCGCAGACGGGGCATGCCGGACTCCAGCCGGGAAACGCGCGCGTTGTATCAGGTGTCCGGTGAGCCCGGCGTGCGATGCCGGGTTCGCCGGGTGCCCCGTTGTCGGGCAGGTGGCGTCAGGCCGGCTGCGCTGCGAAGCGGTCGGCGAGGGCGTCCGTCGCGCCTACCAGGGCATCGACGATGGCGGGGTCGGCGGCGCTGTGGCCGGCCAGGACGACACGCAGGTCGGCCTCGGGCCACGCGGTGGCCAGGTCCCAGGCCGCCTTCATCGGGCAGATGATGTCGTAGCGGCCGTGCACGATGGTCGCGGGCACGTGGCGGATGCGGTGCACGTCCCGCAGCAACTGGTCAGGCTGGAGGAACACCTGGTGCCGGAAGTAGTGCGCCTCGATGCGGGCGAGGGCCAGCGCGCTTTCGGGAGTGTCGAACTGGCCCGGTTCGTCCGGATCGTGCAGCAGCGTCGTGCTGCCGCCTTCCCAGTCGCTCCATGCCAGGGCGGCGGCCACACGTGCCTGCGCATCGTCGCCGTCCAGGCGTCGCCAGTAGGCCTCGATCATTTCGCCGCGTTCGACCTCGGGGATGTGGGCGAGGTATCGCGCCCAGCGCTCGGGAAAGATCCACGATGCGCCGCCGTCGAGTTCGTTGAACCAGCGGATCTCGCCGGCCCGTCCCAGGAATATCCCGCGGAGCACCAGGCCCAGCGCGCGGCCGGGATGGGCCTGTGAGTAGGCCAGCGCCAGCGTCGAGCCCCAGGAGCCACCGAACACCACCCAGCGTTCGACCTGCATCAGCTCGCGCACCGCTTCGATGTCGGCCACCAGGTGTGCGGTGGTGTTCTCGCGCAGTTCGGCGTGCGGCGTGGACTGGCCGGCGCCGCGCTGGTCGAACAGGATGATCCGGTAACGCTTCGGATCGAAGAACCGCCGGTGGTAGGGAGAGACGCCAGCACCCGGACCGCCGTGCAGAAAGATCACCGGCAGCCCGTCGGGCGAGCCGCACTCCTCCACATGCAGTTCATGCAGCGGGCTCACGCGCAGCCGTTGCGAGCGGTAGGGTTCGATCTCGGGGTAAAGCTCACGCATGGGGGCGGCGGGGGCAGCGGCGAGCCGCCAGCATAGCGCTGGCGCGGACGGCTGGCGCGCGACCGCCGACGCGTGGCTTCAGACGTAGCGCATGCGGCGGGTCATGCCGCCGTCCAGGACGAAATCCTGTCCGGTGACGAATCCCGAGCGCGCACTCAACAGGTACACCGCCATGTGTGCGATGTCATAAGGATCGCCTACCCGGCCCACCGGATGCTGCGCATGGTCACGCCGCGACAACTTCGGCTGGCGTCGGGCGGTCGGCTTGCGCCAGGCATCGGTGGGCACCCAGCCGGGGCTGATGGCATTGACGCGCACGGCCGGACCCTCGCTGATCGCCAGGGCATGAGTCAGGCCGATCAGCCCGGCCTTGGCGGCGGCGTACGGTTCGGTGTGCGGTTCCGATTGGCGTGCGCGCGTCGAGGCGATGTTGACGATCGCGCCCCGGCTGCGGCGAAGTGCCGGCAGTGCGTGCTTGCAGCACAGGAAGGCACCGGTGAGGTGACTGTCGAGCCACGCGCGCCAGCCCGCCATGTCCAGGCGGTCCATGGGACCGGCGTGCGGATCGGCCAGGCCGGCGTTGTTCACCAGGCCGTCGACGCCGCCCAGCCGGTCAGCGGCCTGCGCAACGAAGCGGCGCACCGAAGCTTCGCTGGTCACATCCAGCTGCAGGAAGATCGCGCATTCGCCTGCGGCCCATTCCGACAGGCAGGCCAGGCCGGCGACGCGATCCTTGTCGCCGATGGCCACGCGTCCGCCAGCGGCGAGCACGGCTTGGGCGATGGCGCGACCGATGCCCTGCGCGCCGCCCGTGACGAGCACCGCATGGCCGTCCAGCGGGTGCGCGTCGTAATCGGGCAGCGGCGGTGTCAGCGGCACGTCGGGGAACGGCGATCAGGAATTCTTGCGGGCCCATTCCTCGCCGCGACGCTGCATTTCCTGCGGACTGACGTCCTCGATGTGGGTGCCGAGCATCCACTTGTGGCCGAACGGATCGGCGACTGTACCCACGCGGTCGCCCCAGAACTGGTTCTGCACCGGCTGCAGGACCTTCGCGCCAGCCTTGACCGCGCGCTCGACGGCGGCGTCGGCATCAGGCACGTAGACCATGAAACTGCCGGTGGCGCCGCCACGACTGCTGGGGCTCAACGCATCCCAGTCAGGGTATTCGTCGGACAACATCAGCCGTGAATCGCCGATCTGTATTTCGGCGTGACCGATCTTGTCGCCCATCGGCAGCCGGTAATTCTCCTTGGCGCCGAAGGCTTCGCGGTAGAACTCGAGCGCCTTGGCCGCGTTGTCGACAACGACCGACGGCGTGATGCTGTGGTAGCCGCTCGGAGTCGGGGTGGTCATGGGAGCCCTCCGTTGTTTGGTCGAAACCCCAGTCTCTCTCCCGTGCGGTTATGCAGGCATGACTGCGCCGTGATGGCGGCCGGCGGACGGTTGCAACGGCCTACCTGCAGCGGGTGCGCACCAGCCCGCCGTCGCGATCGACGAGCGTGGCGTCGCCGGAGAGGCTGAAGCGGTAGCTGGCTTCGCGGGTCTGCCCTTCGCCGGTGAGCATGGCCACGAGCGTGACATCGTCGCCGTTGACGGCCACGCTCCTGATCGCGCCCTCGCTCTCGTGGAACTTCACCCGATCGCCGGACAGCACCAGTCGCGATTCGTGCCCGGGGACCGCACAGGCGGCCGTATCGATGGCCCAGGTGCCCTGGAAACGTGCGGGTAGTGCGGCTTCCACCGGTGGCATGGGCGTCGGTGCGGGAGCAGGTGGCGGCGCCGCAGGCGGGGGCGCGTCAGGCTTTGGCGCGGCGGGGGGTGCCGGCTGCGTGGATGTGGATGTCGAGGGTGCTGGCGCCTGCATGCACGCGGTGAGCAGGCAGGCCGCCATCGCGGCGGCCATCGTGATGGCGGGTGCGGCGCTCTTCATGGATCCCTCCGGCGGCCCATGGCCTGGCGATGAAGCGCTCGACGATAAACTCCGTGTGTGAGCGGCCGGTGGATATCCCCCGGGGGTCAGCGGCGTGCCATCCGCTCCCGGTCCAGCTGCATGAGGTAGCGGAACAGTTTGCTCTGCGCGCTCTCGGACAGGTCGACGAACCGGCACCCGGCCTGTTGCACGCTGGCGGCCCGCTGGGTGACTTCGCGGAGGTGGCAGATCTCGAGGTCGACTTCGAGGGCGCCGCCGTCGGGGACTTCCAGCCGGCAGCCGCGCAGTATTTCGCCCACTTCCAGGCGCATCGCACTCTCCGGCACCAGGACCGCCAGCCCGCCACCACCAATGTCGCGGATGGTCGCGCTGACGTGATCCCGACCCTCGGTCGGCGCGCGTGCCGGGATCCGGCAGCGCAGTTCGCCCGGCGGCGGTTCGCGACGCATGAGTTCGCGCCGCTGGAGATGCAGGATCCGCCCCGGCACGGGAACGCGCAGGGCCGGATGTCCCCCCTGAGTGTCCAGGTGGGCTGGACCCGCGCGGAAGCGCACGTGCACGCGGTCGAGATAGCTGTCGAAGGACAGCTGGGAGTGCCGCAGCAGGTCGTCGAGCAGGTGGCGTTGTCGGGGCACGTCCACCCACAGATGACGGGCGTCGACGGCCAGCAGCGCGCTGACCACGCCCTGGGATTCGGCGGCCCCCGCAGTGTCCGGCGCGACGGTGACCGAGACGGTGCAGCGCTGCTCGATCATCCGGCGCAGCAGCCCGAGGATGGCCGCGGGTTCACGCAGCTCGTAGCGCTCGTATGCGGATTCCTCCGCGATGTGCGGCATGTCGGCGGTGGCGTGTCGGTGGGGCATCCCGCCTCATTGACGGCGGCGGGCGTGGAATCTGAACTCCCGGTCAGACAGCCATTGTGGCACCTGCCACCGGGCGACCGATCCACCTCCTTCTCCACCTCCATCGGCACATCGGAATCCTGTCGTCATGACGCGAACCTCACCAAGCTGACTAATCCAAGCGGCCGGAGCTTACAGATTCAGGTTGCACTCGTATCCTGCCCCGGTGCTCGAATCATCAGCCCTCCGCAAACCCGGCGAGGACGCAGACGCGCTGGATCGCCTGCGCCACGCCACCGCACATCTGCATGCCGCGGTAGACGGCGCGCTGGTCGGCGGCTTGACCCGGCGCGATCACCTTGCGCGGTACCTGCGCGCCATGCATGGACTGGCAGGCTGGCTCGACAGCGCGCCGCCGCCGCTGGTGCCGGCGGGGCTGTCTGCCTGGCGCGATCCGCAACGCGCGATCCTGGCGCGGGGCGATCTGCGCGCGTTGGGGCAGACCACCGCCGATGACGCGCTTCCACCACCAACGCCTGGCGAATGGATCGGGGGTTGCTACGTGATGGAAGGTTCGGCGCTGGGCGGGAGGCTCCTGCTCAGGCAGGCCGAATCCCTGCAGGCGCGACACCCTGAAGTTGCCGGAGCACTGAATTTCCTGCGCTACCACACGCGTGATCCTGCGCGCTGGCCGCGTCTGCTTGTCATCCTGCGGGCACTGCCCCGGTCCAGTTTCGACGAGGCGATCCGTGGAGCCCAGGCTGCCTTCTCCCTGACCCATCGACTACTGGCGGTCCTGGTACCCGCCTCCCCGGAGATCCAATGATCCAAGACCCCATCCTGCAGCGCGCGCTCGATGAGTGCATGCGCGAACCCATCCATCTGTCCGGGGCGATCCAGCCGCATGGCGTCCTGCTGGTGTATGAGCGCCACTCCAGCCGCATCGTCGCCGCATCGCAGAATGCGACTTCGCTTTTCGCGATGGACAGGCTGATCGACCTGCCGGTGTCCGATGTGCTGGATCCGGCTGCGGTCGCGGCGCTCGATGCCATGGTGCTCCGCGGGGAAACGCGGTCGTCGTCCCAGTTCATTGCCCAGGCCAACGTGGGCGAGTGGGGAAGCGTGCACGATGTGAGCGCGCACCTTGCCGGCACGCTGGTGCACGTGGAACTGGAGCCGGTGAGTACGCAGGCGGCAGGAGGGAGTAGTGCTTCCGGTGCCCATGCGATGGCCGCGGCGCTGGAGGGGATGTCGGCCGGCCACGATTTCTTCCAGGCCGTGGCGGAGCAGGTGCGCGAACTGGTTGGCTACGACCGGGTGATGGTCTACCGCTTCCTGCACGACCACTCCGGCGAGGTGATCGCCGAGGCCTGCGCGCAGGACATGTCGCCGTACCTGGGCCTGCGCTATCCCGCCTCCGACATTCCCGCCCAGGCGCGGGCGTTGTATCTGAGCAACCGCATCCGCGTGATCCCGGATGTCGGCTACGCGCCCGTCCCGGTGCTGCTGTCGCAGGCCCTCGACGGTCCGCTGGACATGAGCTACGACGTACTGCGCAGCGTGTCGCCCGTGCACGTCGAATATCTGCGGAACATGGGCATTGCAGCCTCGATGTCGGTTTCGCTGATCGTGGAAGGCCGGTTGTGGGGTCTGGTTGCCTGCCACCACCGCACTCCCCGGTTGGTGCCGGCGCGCCAGCGCACGGTGCTGGACATGTTTGGCCGCCACGTGTCCTTGATACTGGGTGCGCGCGACCTTCGCGAGTCGGGCGAACGCCTTGCGCAGGCGCGCGAATACTGCGACCGGCTGGAGGAGCGCCTGTCCGGCGTGGCGGACGCGGGCGAAGAACTGCGCGTTGCCGTCGCCAACCTGCGTGACGCGCTGCCGGGTGACGGCTGCGCACTGCTGTGGGGTGGGCGCTGGCTGGTGGGTGGCGTCGTGCCGGCACCGGAGGTGCTTGAGCAGGCTCTGACCTGGGCGCGCACGCACGCGGCGGGCCAGATGGCATGCACCGAGGTCGCATCGGACTGGCGAGACGCATCATCGCCCGCGGGCGATGGTTGCGGCGTCCTGGCCGTGCGCATGCCCAATGCCTGGATGACTGGCTGTTCGTGTTCCGGCGGGAGCAACGCGACCAGGTGCGCTGGGCGGGCCGCCCGGACCGCGCCTTCCAGCTCGACGCGAGCACCCTGCGCATTGGTCCGAGGACCAGCTTCGAAGCGTGGGACGAGCAGATCGCCGGCCTGGCGGTTCCGTGGACCGACGACGACCAGCGCATCGTCAATCGCGTGAGGCTGGTATTGCATCGTTACCTGCCCAGCTCACGCGCGAGCGTCCGCCATGCGCCCGAATCGGCGGTGCTGGAGTGGGATGTGCAGGATCAGGCGGCGCGCCTGCGGCGCCTGGCGGCACTGCTCGAAGACTCCGGCACGCCACTGGATCGCCGCCGGCTCGACCAGGTCGAGGAACTGCTGAGCGAACTGGAACAGGGCCTGGACACGATGAAGGCCTGAGATGCGGGATTCAGGTGGTGGCTTGCCCGCGCGCAGGTCAGCCGCCATCCCGCAGCATCGTGGCGAGCCGGTCCAGCAGCGGCGCCTGTGCAGGCAACAACCTGCGTTTGGCCTCGGCCAGGTCGAACCACTGCGCGCGGTCGACCTCCGGGAACTGCTGCATCTGCCCGCTGCGCGGCGGCCACTCAAGTTCGAACAAGTTGCTGTGCAGCTCCCGTGTATCGAAGTCGCCTTCCATCGCGAAGGCCTCGACCCACTTGCCGCTGCGCTGCCGGATCCGACCCAGCGGCCGGACGGGCTCCGTCGCCGGCGCGCCCATCTCTTCAGTGAACTCGCGCCGGGCGGCCGCCTCGGGCGCTTCTCCAGGCTCGACCTGTCCCTTCGGAATGGTCCAGGCGCCGGCATCGCGATGGCGCCAGAACGGACCGCCGGGGTGCGCCAGGAGCACTTCGATCTCCGCATCCCGGTGCCGGTACATCACGATGCCGGCACTGGTCTCAGGCATGGACGGGCTGGCTCGCGGTCCGTGACTAGCCGAGCCTGACTGACGGGACGGGTGGCGCAGCGTCCGGGGGCGGCGCCGGAGCTGCGTCGGACACGAGCGGCAACCACACCACGAACGTGCTGCCCTGGTCGTGTCCCGGGCTGTGTGCCTCCACGCGTCCGCCGTGCAGCGCCACCAGGCGCTGGACCAGGGTCAGGCCGATACCGAGTCCGCCCTGGGAACGTTCCAGGCTGTGGTCGGCCTGGGCAAACAGGTCGAACACGCGCGGCAGCATGCGCGGAGCGATGCCGATGCCGTCATCACGCACGCTGATGCGCGCCTGGCCGTCCTGCACGATCACCGTCAGGTCGACATGGCCGGAGGCGGGCGTGTACTTGGCGGCGTTGTTGAGCAGGTTGGCCACCACCTGCGCCAGGCGCGTGCGGTCGCCGTCGAGTTCGACGGGGAACGTGGGCAGTTCGACCGTGAGCGCGTGGCCCTGGGCCTCGATCAGCGGCCGCGCGATGTCCAGCGCGCTGTCGACAATGGCCTGCAGGTCCACGCGTTCACGCACCAGGGTGACCTTGTCGCGGGTGATGCGTGAGACGTCCAGCAGGTCGTCGACCAGGCGCATCAGGTGGCCCAGCTGGCGCTCCATGACCAGCTGGGTGCGTTCGACCATCACCGGATCCCGGGTCATGCGCAGGATGCTCAGACCATTGCGTAGCGGGGCCAGCGGGTTGCGCAATTCGTGGGCGAGGGTGGCGAGGAACTCGTCCTTGCGGCGATCGTGCTCACGCAGTTGCTCGTACAGGCGCGCGTTCTCCAGCGCCACCGAGGCGAACTGGGCCAGCTGCACGAGGATCGATTCGTCGCTCTCGGTGAACTCGCCTTCGCTGCGGTCCGACAACTGGACCGCACCCAGGTTCCGCCCGTCGAAGCCGACCAGGGGTGCGGCGAGCAGGCCGCGCAGGGGCAGGTGCGACCTTTCGCCGACTTCATCCTGGGCGACGTCGTAGCACGGATGCGCCAGCAGTTCGGCGTGGGTCAGCCGCAGGGGGCGGTTGGTCTCGCACACCAGCCGGTAGATGCCGCGGCCCGCGGACGGAGCGTCGCGGCCGCCATGCTCGGCGAGCTGCCCGGACAGCGACAGGCCCTGCATCACCGGCGATCCGTCCGGTCCCTGGCTCAGTCCGGTGACCGCCATGTGCGCGCCGATGATCTCCCGCGCCGCTTCGGAGGTGGTGGCCAACACGCTCTCGACGCTATCGCACGCATGGATGGCGCGCCCCGCCTGGGCCACGCGTCCCAGCAGCCGCGCCTGCGTGCGTTCGCCTTCCAGCAGGCGCGTGAGGAATTCCTGCTGGCGCTTGTGCACGCTCACGTCCAGCGTCACGCCGTCGAAGCGCGCAGGCGAGCCGTCAGCGGCGTAGGTGGCCCCGCCCAGGGCACGGATCCACTTGAACTCGTCCGAGACCGGGTCGCACGTGCGGTAGACGATGTCGTACGCCACGCGCTGGGCGATCGAGTCTTCGATTGCCTGGCGGGTGCGCTCGCGGTCGACGGGGTGCAGACGTGAATAGAACAGGTCAATGTCCACACGCTCGTCCGGGCCGACGAAAAAATGCTCGCGCACGCGGTCATCCCAGACCAGTTCGTCGAAGGGCAGGTCGCAGTAGAAGAAACCCACGCCCGAAAGCCGGACCGCGATGTCCAGACGCGCGCGGCTTTCGGCCAGGGCGCGATCGGCGCGTACGCGCGCGGTGACGTCACGGGTGAAGGCCAGCTGGTGATACCCGCCGCCTGCTGCGAGAAGCGGAACGCCCAAGGCTTCCATCGAACGCCGCGTGCCCCCGCGCCCGATGACCTCGAAGGCGAGCCCGCCTTCCTCGCCGCGGCACACGCGCTCGTTGAGGGACTGGAAGGCGGCCCGGTCTTCGGGAACCACCAGGTCGTAAACGCAGTGGCCCAGGACATCGGCGGCCGGTGCTTCCGCGACGCGAAGGCCGGCCGCATTCATGTGCAGCACGGTGCCTTCGGCGTCGAGCACGTTCACGGATTCCGGATTTGCCTCGACCATCGCCCGGTAGCGGTCTTCGCTGACGGCCAGGTCGCGCGCCACGCGTGCACGCTCGAGCGCTTCCCAGCAGCGGGCCACCACCAGCCGCATCAGGTCGATCTCCCCGGAAGTCCATTGGCGCGGGTGGCTCTGGTGCACGGCCATGGCGGCGGACAGGCGCCGGTCCTTGTGCAGTGGCACGCAGATCACCGCACGGATCTGCGTGGCGCGGTAGGCCGGCAGGTCGTCGGCACCGATGCGCGGGTCGGTGTCGGTGTCGGTGACCACGAAGGCTTCGCCCGCCAGCATCCTCTCCACGCAGGCGGTTCCGAAGGCTGCCATGTCCCAGCGGCCGACGATGCTGCGCATGTCGCCCACGGGGTGGTCGCCGTTGATGACGAAGACGCGTTCGCCTTCGACCTCCGCATACGCGCAGCGGTCCACCCCGAGGTGCTCGACGAGCAGCCGGGCGGTGGTGGACATCAGCAGCGCCGGATCGGTCAGCGGCTGGGTCGCCGTGGCCAGTTCGGCCAGGAACCGGTGGCGGGCGTCGCTCGCGCGCAGGGCCGCGTCGGCTTGTTGCCGTTCGATCGCCAGCGCCGCGGTCTGGGCCAGCACGCCCACCAGTTGCCGTTCGGCCTCGGTGGGCTCGCGCACCTGCCCGAAGTAGGTGCCGAAGGTGCCCAGCACGCGGCCGGTGGAGGAGAAGATCGGCATGGACCAGGCGCCGACCAGGCCCAGTGCGAGCGGCAGGTGGGCGAGGGCGGACCAGGCGGGGTCGTTGGCGATGTCGGGCGTCACCACGACGCGGCCGGTCGCCGCGGCCGCGGCGCAGGTGCCGATGTCGGCCGAGATCGGCACGCCGTCGACGGCACGGTTGTAGTGGTCCGGCAGGCTGGGCGCGGCGCCGCCGCGCAGGCAGCCGCAGTCGGCATCGACCAGCAGGATCGCGGCGTGGACCGGGCGGAGGGCTTCGGCTTCGACGATATGACATAGCGCCGCGAGGATGTCCTCCAGCGGGCTGCCGCGGACGATGGCTTCGAGCACCTCGCGCTGGCGTTCGAGCAGGGTGCGCGGGGACGCGGCTTCGCGGGTCGGTGCGGGCGCGAAGACGGGTGTGGACATGGCGATTCTCGCGTGCGGGCCGGAGGCCGCGCGCGATCCCCGACCCTGGGCATGTCCCGCGCGCGTAGCTGGGAGGACAGCAGTCTAGGCGACGCCGGCGCTGGCCCGTGAAGAAACCCTTCACGCGGGCGCGGGCTGTCGGCCGGCCGGGACAGGCGATCGCGGTCGCCGGACAGGCGATGTCGATTCTCGCCGGCCTGGTTCGTCGTTTCCACGAGTCCGGGCATCCCGCCCGGTCGATCCTGGAGACGACGATGCGATTTCTTTCAATGGTGCGGGTGAACGAGAATTGCAGCCTGCAGCCCAGCGAGCAGTTGATGGCCGACATGGGCCGCCTGATCGAGGAAATGAAGCAGGCGGGTGTCCTGCTGGATACCGCTGGCCTGCGCCCCACCGCCGAATCCGTCCGTGTGCGGCTGTCGGCTGGGCAGACGCGGGTGATCGACGGCCCGTTCGCCGAAACCAAGGAGGTCGTCGGCGGCTTCGCCATCCTCGAGGCGGCTTCGCGCGAGGAGGCCATCGCGCTCACCCATCGCTTCCTCCGCGTGCATGGCGACGAGTGGGAAATCGAATGCGAGGTGCGGCAGATGGAAGAAGCCTGCTGACGGGCAACCGTCAGCGCCGCCTGAGGCCGGCGTCCGGGTCGACCGGACGCGTCGCGGCATTGTCCGGCGCCCGCAGGGCCTGCAGTTGCGCGGCGTAGATCTCGCGCTCGGGCCCATGCGCGGCCGTGCGCGCGTGGGCGAGGGCGGCCTCCGCGCAACGCCGGTCGCCTGCGGCCAGGCAGGCCCTGGCCAACGCGGCGTGGAACCGGTGCTCGCCAGCGTGCAGGTGGATGGCGCGGCGGAAATGCGCGATTGCAAGTTTCAGCTCACCCTTGTGCTCGTATTCCAGCGCGAGCAGGAACTGGTGGAACGGATCGCGGCGCTGCACCTGCGCCAGGCGCCGGCGCAGCTGCGCCTCGCTGGCACGGTCGCCGATCCGGTGTGCCAGGCCCACGAAGTTGAACAGGGCGCCGGCGTTGTCCGGGTCGAGCTTGAGGGCCTGCGCATAGGCGCGCGCGGCATCCAGCCACTCGCCATTGCGGGCGTGGATCACGCCGGCGTTGCTCCAGTGGTCGGGCAGGTCCGGATACAGCTCGATGGCGCGGGCGCTGAAGGTGGCCGCGTTGCGCGGGTCACCATGGGCCAGCAGGGTGATGGCCATGTTGTTGTAGTAGTGCGAGAGCAGGCGCTCGCGCGGAATGGCGATGGGGGCGCTGCGCGAAACGATGTCGCTGCCGGATACGTCGACCACGACGGTGTCCCGCCCCGCGCGCACGACCGCATTGACGTGGCTGTTGCGGAAGACCGTGTTGTCCAGCTGGTACCAGGTGAGCGTCTGCTCGATTTCCTGGGCGTGCACATCGAGTCCCGCGCGCGGTGCCAGCGCCATGAAAACCAGGGTGAAGGTGAGGCAGTTGGCTTCCCGCTGGGCGTAGGCTTCCGCGATGGTGAGCGTGGCATCCTCGCGATACCGCAGGCCCAGGCCCTCTTCTCCGGTGAGGAAGGCGACCAGCCGGTCCAGCCGTTCCCGCGCTGGCGCACTGGGTGCCGGCAAGGCGGCGCGCAG
This sequence comes from Lysobacter solisilvae, assembly GCF_016613535.2. Lineage (NCBI taxonomy): Bacteria > Pseudomonadati > Pseudomonadota > Gammaproteobacteria > Lysobacterales > Lysobacteraceae > Agrilutibacter > Agrilutibacter solisilvae. The sequence continues at coordinate 3,203,571 of NZ_CP071518.1, read as the reverse complement.
CCGCGCGTCCAGTTCGGGCGGGATGGCCATGACGTCCGAGATCGACGGCACCGGTATCGGGATTGCCTGCGCAGGAGCCGTCGGTGCAACCGTCGGCGGCGCCTGCTGGACCGGTGGATCCTGCAGGGCAGGCGATGCGGTCGCCAAGGCCAGGGCGAGCAGCCAGCTCAGCATCGCGTGCCTCCCGTCGCGGCGGGCCGAGGGGAACAGTGTAGTCCTGCCCGGATGGCCGAGCTTGGCGGGACGCCGATGGCTCCCGCACAGCGCTCGGGGCGGCTGCGCGGCGCGCATGAATGGTGCTGGTCGGCGGGGATGGCGGCGGCCGGTGCCTTCCGGTTGTCGCCGCAAGCAGGCACGATGGCGGGCCACGTTCCGTCCACAGGCTAGTCGATGAAGGCCGCAGTCCTGTCCGCCGCCGACGCCGTCGAATTCCCCACCGCCGAGCGCTGCCACATCACCGAGTGGTCCAATACGGACGCTGACCCGGTCATGTCCATTGCCCGCGCACGCGTCGAACCGGGCGTGACCACGCGCTGGCATCGGGTGGTCGGCACGGTGGAGCGCTACGTGATTCTGGAAGGGCGCGGCCGGGTGGAGGCCGGCGAGCTTCCACCGCGCGAGGTGGGGCCTGGCGACGTCGTCCTGATTCCCGCCGGCTGCCCCCAGCGCATCGCCAACACCGGCCAGAGCGACCTGACGTTCCTGGCGATCTGCACCCCGCGCTTTCGACCGGGCCTGTACGAAGACCTCGAGGCGGATTCCACCCGCTGAGGCACCAGCGAGAAGAGGCACCCGGGATGACGCGAAACGATCCCCCCATCGATGCGGCCGCTCCCAGGCAACAGCCGGTCAGCGGTCCGGCCATCTTCCATCTGTCACTGCCCGTGCGCAGTCTCGATGCGTCGCGGGCCTTCTACTGCGACCTGCTCGGGGCGCCGCTGGGGCGCCAGTCGCCGGAGTGGATCGATGTGATGTTGTTCGGACACCAGCTCACGCTGCACGCCCGGCCGGAGGAAGTCGGCGAAGCGGATGAGCAGGGCGTGCGCCACTTCGGCGCCATCCTGTCGTGGATGGAGTGGCAGGCCCTGGCGGCGCGCCTGCGCGATGCCGGCGCTGCGTTCGCGGTGCCGCCTGCGACCGCTCATGGAGGCACTCCCGCCGAGCAGGCGAAGATGTTGCTGCGCGATCCCAGCGGCCACCTGCTGGAAATCAAGGCCTATCGCGACGTAGCGGCGGTGTTCGCCGGGCAGTCGCCGTAGCCGGCGCGTCCGGAACATCCGGAAATCACGCCCAGTTCGCCGGCAGGCCTCGGTGCACGGCCGTGGCTGCGATCGCCGCATGGCCCACGGCCACGCTGATCTGGTTGATCGCGCTGACCACGTCGCCCACGGCATACAGACCCGGCACCGACGTGCGCATGTGGGCATCGACGACCAGTTCGCCGTTCTCGTCGGTGCGCGCACCCAGGCCGGTGGCCAGGTGCGCCTGCGCCTGGGCGCCGAGCACTGGATACAGCGTATCGAAATGCTGGCGGCTGCCATCGGCAAACTCGGCTTCGCAGCCCTGGCCGGTGCAGGTCAGGCGCACAGGCCTGGGATGCAGGTGCACCTGGCTGTCCGCGGCCTCGCGCAGCAGTCGCGGGTCGGTCCACCCGCCGCCGCCGGCATCGAGCGCATGCACGCGGCGCGAAAAGGTGCGCAGGAACCGCGCATGACGCAGCGCCGTCTCGGGAGCGGCCATCACCGCGATGTCGTCGTCACGCGCCTCGTAGGCGTCGCAGATCGCGCACAGGCGCAGCGCACCGCAGGCGATCGCCGCTTCCGCGTCGGCGAGATCCGGAAGCCGGTCGACGATGCCGGTAGCCAGGATCACGCATTGCGCGTGCCACGCCTGCGCGCCCGCACTGGCCCGGAATCCGCCCTCGACGAGTTCCAGACGGTCCACCGTCGCCTCCACCATCGCCACCCCATGCTCCTGCGCATGCGTGCGGAAGCGCGCCAGCAGTTCGTTGCCGGCCACGCCGAAGGGGGAAGCCGGGCGCGTTGTGGCTGGCAGGAATCAGGCGCGCGCGGCTGAGGCCGGCGTCGACCAGGACTGGATGGCGCCGGTAACGCGCCAGATAGGTGGCGGCGGTGAGCCCGGCGGGACCACCGCCGATGACCAGGCACCCGATGGAGTCTGTGGAAGGCATGGGGGCGGGCTCGCGATCCGGAGGGATGATGGGGGCCGATCTGGGCGGACGATTCCGGCTAGGCTCCTCCATCGGCTGCCGTCGGCCGGTGAACTCCCCGCAGGTGACCCATGACCCCCAACCCCGATTACATCCGGGCCGTCCAGGACAGTGTCCATGGCGCGCCGTATCCCGCCCTGATCGGCATGCGCCTGGCCGAACTGGATTTCGACCGCTGCCGCATCGACCTGGACCTGGCCGAGCGCCACCTGCAGCCGTTCGGCATCGTCCATGGCGGCGTACTGGCCACGCTGCTGGACACGGCCACGTTCTGGGCGGGCTTCATGCGGTTGCCGGAGGATGCGGGGCTGGTCAACGTCGACCTCAAGCTCAACTACCTCAAGGCGGTCGCCGCAGGGCGCCTGCGCACGGTCGGGGAGTGCCTGCGCGCCGGTCGCCAGATCAGCTATGCCCAGGCCAGCGTGTTCGACGAGCAGGGCGACCTGGTCGCCCATGGCACGTCCACGCTGATGGCGCTGCCTGGCAAGGGCCTGCGCCTGGGCGTGCCCAAGTTCCTGGCCGCGTGAGCCACGCGGGGCTCATCGCGGCCGCACCTTCGGTCGACGTCAGGGCTGGGTGTGATTGCCCCCGGCATCGGTGCAGTTGTAGATGTCGTAGCTCGCACCCCAGCCGGTGATGACGTTGTCCTTGGCGATACCGGCTCCGTCGTTGCACAGGATGCCGCCGGCCATGGAGGCCTGCGCCGGAGAGGGGCCGGTGACCAGGTTGCCCACGTTCTTGACGTGCCCTGAGCCGCCGCTGTTGTAGATCCCGAAGACCTGCCCGCCGACCAGGCCCGAGATGCGGTTGCCGACGACGTTGCTGGATTCGCTGGCGGTGGTCTCCACACCCATCGCCCCGCCGCCCGGCGCGGCTGCGGTGAACACGCCGGCGACGGTATTCTCGATCACGTCGACATTGCCCTCGGTTGCGATGCCGCGCGGATACGTGGTGAACGGCGAGCCGCCGGAGTTCAGCACGAAATTGCGGCGGACCGTGCTGTTGTCGCCACCCACGTAGATGCCGACCGCCGTGTTGAGGTCCAGTCGGTTGTCTTCCACCACATGGCCGCCCGACGAGCCGGTGCCATCGCTCAACCGGATGCCGGTTTCGAAGCCACGCAGGGTGCAGTTGCGGATGGTGATGTTGAGCTTGCTCTGTGCGTAGATGCCCGTCGTGAGCGTGCTGCTGCCGGCGGCCAGTCCGCCGATCTTGTAGCCGTTGCAGTCCAGCGTCACGTTGTTGGCGTTGATCGAGATCGCCTGGCCGCTGGCGGCGGACGTGGACAGGTCCTGCTTCAGGCAATAGACGCCCTGCGTGCCGATCGAGGCCGGCAGCGTGGTGATGAAGCCGTTGCAGGTATCGAAGGTTTCCGCGTGGGCGGAAGGCATGGCAAGGAGCGACGCGCCGAACACGGCGCACGCGAACAGGCGATGGATCATGGAGTTCCCCGTGGGTGGCATCAGGCCGGACAGACAGGGTAACGCGATGTCGGTCCCCTCGCGGCCAGGGCGGGTGGCCTGACGTCCGGAGTGCGAGCAGCGGGAATCAGCTGCGGACGGCGTCCAGCGCGAGTTCCTTGTAGAGCAGGCGGACCTCGATCATGTTGCGCACCCGAAGCAGCAGCTCCTCGGCGTCGAAGGGCTTGCGCAGGAAGTCGCGGGCCCCTCGCTTGAGCGCCTCCATCCGGTGTCCGGCGCTGCCGGTGATGGCCAGCACCGGCAGGTAGCTGTCGCGTTCGAGTTCCTTGAGCGCTTCCATCACCTGGAAGCCGTCCATCCCGGGCATCTGCACGTCCAGCAGGATCAGGTCGAAGTCGTACGACCGATGCAGCTCGCGCACGTCCTGCGGCACCGTGGTCATGGTGACGGCGTGGTAGCCGTGCGTGGTGAGCAGCTGGGACAGGGTCTGGGCCGCATCGGCGTCGTCGTCGACCACCAGGATGCGCGCGGCGAGGATGTCAGTGGCGTCGATCATGGCGGCGTCCAGTCCAGCTATTTGTTGGACCTTCGGCGCGACCGGGTGAAGCCGGCATGAAATCGGGCAGGGATGTCGCCGGCCCGGAGGCTCGTAGAATGACCGCCCGGCGACCCGTCGTGCGTTCGGCCGCGAGGCCCTGGCGATCCGGTCCGGCCATTCCCCTTGGACCTTGCTACAAGGATCGAACCCCATGCTGACGGGCAGCTGCCTCTGCGGCGCGGTGCGCTATGAGATTCACGGCGAACTCGGGCCGGCGTTCTTCTGTCATTGCATCCGCTGCCGCAAGGCGAGCGGTACGGCATTCGCCAGCAATGCCGTCGTCGCCGAAGCGGATTTCACCGTCACCGCCGGCGAGGAGCTGCTGCGGACCTACACCGCCGACACCGGGCTGAGCCGGCGCTTCTGCGGCCAGTGCGGGTCGCCGCTGACCAGCAGCCGCCCCGGCCTGCCGCAGGTGCGCGTGCGCCTGGGGACGCTGGATACGCCGGTGGTGCGGGGTCCGCAGGCGCACATCTTCACTGCGTACAAGGCCGACTGGTTCGACATCCTCGACGACCGGGTGCAATACCCGGAGCGCCCGCCGGCCTGACGTGGCGCCCGCGCATCCGGTGCGCGTCCTTGTTTGGAGAGAAGCCCGGGCACGTGCGCGACGGCGCCGGTGCGCCTAAGCTCGTGCCAGGGAACGGAAGCCCGGTGTGCACGCAGGTCGTGCGGTGTTTTCGATCCCGCAGCCCGTCGCGATCGCGGCGGCCATTGGCGACACATCATCACAAGGAAGGACACCGTGAACAAGACCACCGCAACGGCCGGACAGCCGACACTGGATCCCACCCTCACCCTGGCGCTGGCCGTGGCCTCCCGGGCGGCCTACGACTACTACAGCGGCGGGCCGGTCATCCCGCCGCCCGGCTACGTCATGGTCGATGGATGGACCGGCTGGGACACCTTCCTCCTCGGCGGCTCGGAGGAGAAGTACGGCGTCGTGTTCCAGTCCATCACGCAGCCGGGTACCTGCATCTTCGCGTTCCGCGGCACGGACTCGGACCTCGACGCCTGGGAGGACGCCCACTTCCTCACCGAGCCGTTCGTGCCCACCAGCGGTTCGATCGGCCCGACGCCCTACGTGTCCACCGGCTTCTACAGCATCTACGACGACCGCGGCGGCAGCATGGCCGCGTCGATGCGCCAGCAGCTGTTCGCACTGCTGGCCAAGTACCAGCCGACACAGCTGTATGTCACCGGCCACAGCCTGGGCGCCGCGCTGTGCCAGCTGTTCTCGCTGGACGTGGCGGTCAGCCAGCCCCAATCGACGCAGCAGAACATCAACTTCGCCAGCCCGATGGTGGGCACCGACAGCTGGCAGTCCGCCTATGAAGCCACCATCGCCGCCGCCGACAGTGTCCGCGTCTACAACTACTGGGACTACGTGCCCTCGCTGCCGCCCGCGGCGTTCGGCTACCGCACCGTGGGCTGCGGTTTCGCCACGGCGTTCTACGTCAAGGGCGAGTGGTTCCCGCACGAGCTGTCGCGCCACTCGATCGTGAACCTCACCACCGTGCTCACCAACGCGCTCCCGCTGGAACCGCAGCAGTGGGTGGGTACGTTCCCCGATTACGTGGATCCGGCCTGGACGATGGAAAGCCTGGTGCCGCCGGCCGGGACCGACGTGCGCTGGGTCGAGAAACTGCGCGAACACATGGACTACGAGCGCTCGCTGCGCCAGACCGCGACGGCCAGAACGCCGGCCTGATCGGGCTCGTCCGCCTCCGGCTCCGGCCGGAGGCGGCCTTTGCGCGCCGGCCGGCTTCACCGCGCATTCGGCGCCGCGGGCCGACACTGCCATCGCCCGAGTGTGGAGGCGCGCGCATGGCCCGAGCAGACAAGGTTACGCACAAGACCCGGAACGGCTGGAAGACCTGTCCGCGCGGGCACAAGTACCGGGGCGAGGGCCCGTGTCCCAAGTGCTGGCCCGGGCGGGTGGCGGGCAAGACCCGCTAGCGCTCAGGTGCCCGGGACGGGCCGTCCGCTGCCCTCGAAGTCCGACGACCCATCCCCCGAACCGTCGTCGTCGTCTTCCGGCCCGCGCCACCAGACCACACCGTCCGCGGGCGAGGTCGGTTCATCCTCCTGTGCCTGCACCGACTCCACGCGTCGGCCGGGGCTTCCCGATTTCCATGCGTCAAGCAGGTCCTCGACGTCGCCGCGTGATGCGGCCGCCATGCCCAGGCTCCGCAGGGCGTCCCACGCGTCCGTGGACCGCTCGTGCGTGTGCGGGAAGCCGTGGCTGCAGCGCAGGCACAGGTGGCGAACCGATTCGGTCCAGTCCTCGATGGCCACCACGCCGGGGCGGGGCAGGGCCAACAGCGAGCCCATGTCGTCGGGCGATGGACACTCGATGAAGACCGTGAAGGTGGCGCAGGGCGAACGCGCCAGCAGTTCGAGCATGTTGAAGACCGGCACGACCTGCTCGCCATAGTCGCGCTGCCCCGTGCACGCCCCGTCGTGCAGGACGACATCGCCGCAGCGCAGGCCGCTCTCAGGCAGCGGTACGTTGAGCACCTGTGCCCGCACTACGTCGACGCGGCGCGCGAAAAGCGTCTCGCCATGGCTCCATGGGTTGAGCCGGATGCCGACGATGCCGAAGTCGTCCTCGACCGGGCCTTCCCCCGGGGGCAACGCGATGCCGCAGGCCTCCCACTGCGCGCGTGCCTGCGCCCAGTCACCCAGTGCCGTGGCCGCGATGCCGGCGTTCCAGTGCGAGGATTCATCGAACGCCCCACGCAACTCGAGCGAGCGCAGGTTGTGCTCGAGGCAGGCCGGCCAGTCGCGCAGGTACTTGTGCGCCAGGGCCAGCATGTAGTGGTAGTGCGGCGAAGTCGGATCGCGTTCGATGAGCGAGGTGAACAGGTCCCGGGCCTCGCACAGCTGTCCTGCGTCGAATGCGTCGTACGCACGCTCGTGCAGGGCCTGGAATCGGGCCGTGTCGTCTTGCATCGAAGGCATCCCCTGAAAGACGGCCATTGTGCCTCAGGCTTCCGGACGCACTTCACGCCGGCGTGGCACCGCCTCGTCCAGCGTCGCCGAATGACTGGCGCCCCAGCTTCTCCCAGGCCGGCCCGCGTGCGCATCGGCTGCGCGGGGTGGTCGCTCGCCAGCGCGCATGCCCCGCTGTTCGGCGAGGGCGACAGCCACCTGGCCCGCTACGCGACGCGATTGAACGCGGTGGAGATCAACTCCTCTTTCTACCGCCCGCACCGTCGGCAGACCTACGAGAAATGGGCCGCAAGCGTGCCGCGCGATTTCCGCTTCAGCGTGAAGCTTCCCAAGGCGATCACCCACGAGTCGGCGCTGCGGCGCAGCGGCGATGCGCTGTCGGCCTTCGCCGACCAGGTGCGCGGGCTGGGATCTCGCCTGGGAGGCGTGCTTGTGCAGCTGCCGCCAAGCCTGGCCTTCCAGGCGCGGGTCGCCGACACTTTCTTCGCGATGCTTCGCCGCCGGCTGGCCGTGCCGGTGGCCTGTGAGCCGCGCCACGCGAGCTGGTTCTCGCCGGCGGCGGATGCCACGTGGGCCCGACACGATGTCGCCCGCGTCGCCGCCGATCCGCCGCCGGTTCCTCCGGCGCACGTGCCGGGCGGCACCCGCCGCTGGTCCTACTGGCGCTGGCATGGCTCCCCGCGCATGTACTACAGCGCGTATGACGACGAGCGCCTGGACGCTCTGGCAGGGGAGGTGAGGGCGGCCGCGGGTGCGCGACGGCAAGCCTGGTGCATCTTCGACAACACCGCCCACGGACACGCCGTCGAGGACGCGTTGCGTTTGCTGGAGCGGTTGTCCGGCGCACGATGACCCGCGGTCCGGCCGCGCATCGGAAGCCTGCTTTCACATGCCCGCCGCGAGTGCTCATGCACGGTCTGTGCATGCCGAAACGTTCCCGATCCCACGGCCGCACCTTCCCGGCCCGCGCGGCCGATGCGGCCCTCGCGCGCAAGCCGCGTACCGCAAAGCCGGTCGAATCCGGGGCAACTTCCCGGAGCACGAAGGCCCGGGCCGGAAAGACGGAAGGCAAGCCGGCGAAGGACGCGGTGGAGGTCGTCGCCGAAAAGCTGGACCCCACCCGTCCCACGGCGACACGCGAGCGCAGCGGCGCGTCCACGCGGCGCCCGGCGATCGAGGCGTTCATCCGGCGCGCGCAGGGGAGCCTGCCGGCGGCCCTGCTGCGCCGCTTCATCGACGTGGACCTGATGTCGCAGGCCGCAGCGCTTGCGCTGTACGCGATCCTGTCGCTGGCACCGCTGCTGCTCATCCTGGTGTGGCTCACCAGCGCGATGATGCCCGGCGCGCAGGACGGCCTGATGGAGCAGATCGCGCAGCTGCTTGGCCGCGACGCCGAAGACGTGGCCCGCACCATCGTCGCCAACGCCAGCACCCAGCCCGACACGGGATCCATTGCCGGCTGGTGGAGCATGGTCCTGCTGGCCGTCGGCGCCACGGCGGTATTCGCGCAGTTGCAGGACGTGCTGAACAAGATCTTCCGCACCGACGCCACGCGGCTGCCCGGCGCAATGGCCTGGCTTCGCAAGCGTGTGTTCTCGCTCGGACTGGTGTTCGCGCTGGGTTTCCTCCTGCTGGTGTCGATGACCATCAACACCGTCCTGCAGCTGGCCTTCGCCCGTGTGGAGTGGATCCTGCCGGTGATGGCCAGCGTGGCGACCTTGGATGGTCTACGCGCTGGGGTTCGCCCTGATGTACCACTACCTGCCGGACCGCCCGGTGGGCTGGCGCCGCGCGATCGGCGGGGGCGCGGCGACGGCGGTGCTGTTCGTGCTGGGGCGCGCCGCGATCGGCTGGTACCTGGAGCGTTCCGACCCCGGCTCCGCGTATGGCTCGATGGGCACGCTCGTGCTTGCGCTGGTGTGGATCTATTACGCGGCGCTGACCGTCTTCACCGGGGCCCTGCTGACGGCCGTCGTCGACGAGCGCAACCGGTCGAAAAAAGACGGCAAAACAGCACGCAAAAGCTGACTGGGGAAAAATCGCAATCACTCAGGGACCCTTCGCATCGCTGAACGGGTCATCGCAATGAACGCGCTGCAAAAGTTGGGATGCAGATCGTTTCACGCCGCCATCACCTTGTTAGACTTGCACGCGACGTTTGTCGGGCGGGTGCGATCCACGCGGCTGCAGACGTGAGCCGAAGCCCACTCGTTCCAGGAATACGCCGTGCGTCCCGAGATCCTTATCGTCCTTGTCCTGGCCGCCGTCTGCGCCGCCGTTGCCGTCGTCGCCATGGGCAGTTTCGAACCGCTCCCGTTGTTCGCCGGCCTGATCGCCGTGGGTGTATGGCGCAGCTGGCGCGCATCGCGCGAAACCGCCGACAGCAAGGCGTTCTGACCTACCCGGCCGACGCCTGTCGGCCCGGCACTCACCGGCGCATCGCGCCGCAGGTTCCAGCGCTCCGGGACAAGCCCGGTGGAACACCGTGCCCTGCACGCCGGGCGCGCTAGGATCGTGCTTTCCGGATGCGGCCGCGCGTCGCATCGCTGATGCGGAGGTGACGGCATGCGATCCGTCCTCGCGATCACCAGGATTCGGCTCCGTCCGGCGGCCGGGGTGGCCGCGCTGCTCGCGGCGCTGGCTTCGGCGTCACTGGCCGCACGCACAGACGATTCGGCTCCCCTCGCACGCGATCTCGCCGATCCGCTGTCCGCCTCCGATCATCTGGCGTTGCAGCTGGACTGGGACGAGCAGCTCGGCGGTTTCGACGAGGGCCAGCGGCGCACGGTGACGGGGCGTTCGCACTTCGTCTTCGCCCCTGCCGGTGGCAGCCGCCTGGTGTGGCGGCTGGAACTGCCCTACATCCGCCAGCAGGGACTCCCGCTGGCCGGCAGCACGGATCCGGATGCGAGCGGCGGGGGGGGACCTTTCCACGTCCTTCCTGTACGTGCCTGCCGCTTTGCGTGACCGCGCGTTCCAATGGGGCATCGGGCTCGCCGCGCGGCTGCCGACCGCGTCGCGCGATGGGCTGGGCCAGGAAGACGGTGCGTTGGGTCCGGCCGTCGCCGCCCGTTGGGTGGGCAAGCGCTGGTCGACCGGTTTGCAGCTGCTGCATGAACAGGCGCTGGGCGGCGAGGGCACCGCCGATGTCACGCGCGTGCAACCCTTCGTTGTGCGCGACCTGGGGGCGGCCTGGAGCATGGGCGCGGAGGCCGACGCACGTTACGACTGGGAGCGCCACAGCCTGAAGGGCCCACTGACGGTGTACCTGCGTCGCGCACGAGGCACGTGGGCCTTCGAGGCCGGCGCGCGATACTGGCCCGATGGGCCGACCCCGGAGCCCGAGTGGGGCCTGCGCATTGGCGCGACGTGGGTGTTCGAGTAACCGCCGGGCGCTCACCCGGCGGCGAGTATCATTTCCGCCCCCGATGGAAGGAGAACGGCCATGGCCACCGGTTGGGCAGGCGACGGCGCCGTCCAGGACCAGATCGACGCGACCATCAAGGACGCGATCCAGCGTGCGCGCAGCCAGTTGCCCCAGGGCCCCGGGCTGACGCACTGCGAAGAGTGCGATTGCGAGATCCCGCCGGCGCGCCGGCAGGCGGTGCCCGGCGTCCGCCTGTGCGTGTCGTGCCAGGAGGCACGCGACCAGGAACAGGGAGCCAGCAGCGGCTACAACCGTCGCGGCAGCAAGGACAGCCAGCTGCGCTGAGGCCTTCCGCGCAGCCCGCGCTCACGCGGACCGCGGTCAACGCGGCCGGCGCCTGGGCCCCGGCGCCACGCGATGCAGGCTTCAATCGTCGTTGACGATCGTCCCCACGGCCTGGCTGTCGAAGACGCTGGCGCCGCTGGCCTGGCTCAGGCGTACCACGAACGTTTCGTTGGCTTCAGACACCGTATCGCCGTTGATGACCACCGCGAAGTTGCGCGAGGTCTGCCCGGCCGGGATGGTCTCGCCGGTGAGCATCCGCGCCACGTAATCGCTGCCCAGGCCCGCGGTGCCATTGGCGGTGGCGATGGTGTAGGTAACCGGAACGGTGGCAGCCTGCGCCAGGCTCACGGTGAAGACGACCTGCTTGCTCCCCGACGCGCCCTCGGTTGCCGAAACGTCGGCAATCGACAGCCGGGGGCCGTCATCGTTGAGCAGCACGCCGTAGGCCGTGCCATCCAGGATGCTCGCGCCCGTGGCCTGGGTGAGGTTCACGACGAAGGCCTCGTTGGCCTCCACCGCCGTATCGCCGTTCACGGTCACCGTGAACGTCCGCGACGTCTGCCCGGCCGGAATGGTTTCGCCGGTGAGGCTGCGGCCCACGAAGTCGCTGCCGATCACCGCCGAACTGCTGGCGGTCGCGATGGAATAGGTCACCGGCACGGTCGCCGCCTGCGCGAGCTGCACGGTGAAGGTCACCTGCCTGCTGCCCGAGTTGCCCTCGGCGAAGGAGATGTCGGCGATGGACAGCCGCGGACCGTCGTCGTTGACCAGCGTGGCGACGGCCCGCCCGTCGTAGATGGTGGCGCCGGTGGCGGCGGTGAGGTTGACGTAGAACACCTCGTTGGTTTCCACGGCGGTGTCGCCGCCGACCGTGATCGAGAAAGCGCGCGAGGTCTGACCGGCGGGAATGGTCTCGCCGGTCAGGTTGCGGACCAGGAAGTCGTTGCCGCCGATGGCCGATCCGTTCGACGTGCTGATGTCGTAGGACACCGGCCCGGGGGCCGGCTGCGAAAGGCTGACCAGGAAGTTGACCTGGTACTGGCCGTTGTTGCCCTCCACCACGGTCAGGTCCGCCACCGACAGCGTGGGGCCATCGTCGTTGAACACCGTGCCGACCGCCTGGCCGTCGGCGATGTAGGCGCCACTGGGCGCGGACAGGTTCACCAGCAGGGTTTCGTTGGGTTCGGCCTGGGTGTCGCCATTGACGGTCACCGCGAAGCTGCGGGTGGTCTGCCCGGCGGGGATCGTCTCACCCGCCAGGCTGCGCGCGACGTAGTCCGTGCCGGCCACCGCGCTGCCGTTGGCCGTGGCGATCGTGTAGCTGACGGCGGTGGTCGCCGGACGGGACAGGCGCACGGTGAAGTTCATCACGCGCGTGCCGCTGTTGCCCTCGGTGATGGAGGCGTTGTCGATGTAGAGCGACGGCGGCATCGCGGACACCGTGAGCGTCGTGGTGCGGGTGACGCCGGCGTAGGTTGCCGACAGCGTGCCGCTGGCGCTGGTGGTCGACGCCACGGTGGTGATCGGGAAGGTGGCCGAGGTCGCGCCTGCCGCGACGGTGACGCTGGCGGGCACGCTGAAAGCCGGGCTGGCGTCAGCCAGGGTGACCTGTGCGCCGCCGGCCGGCGCGGCGCTGCCGAGCGTGACGGTGCCGGTCGCGGTCTGGCCACCGACGACGGGATTCGGGCTCGCGCTCACCGCGTTGAGCGTGACCGCCGCGGGCTTCCAGCCCAACTGCACCACTTCGAAATCGCTCGCGCTGAGCGTGCTGAAGGCCGGGTTGAGGATGCCGTTGTCCCAGCGCACGTCGAAGGTGCCGGAGATGTACATGTCCGTGCCGTTGTCGGCCACGATCAGCCCGTACTTCTGCATCGCGCGGAAGATCTTGCGGGCGACCGGGTCGGTGGTGCGCAGCGCCGGATCGCTGCCGTTGACGCTGCTTTTCAAGCGCAGCCGCGCACCCATTGGCAGCGCGCCGGACGTGCTGCCGGCGCGATGCGAGGCGGGATAGACGTAGCCATTGGTGGCGCGCACGGTGACTCGGAACGCATGGGTGATCTCGGTGACGGCAGGATTGGCCGCCTCGTCGTAGCGCACCAGTCCGGGGAAGATCGCCAGGCCCGCGGCGTCCGCGGAAGTCCAGGTATCGGGGCGGCGCTCGTTGGTGTCCAGGTCGAAGAAGGCGCCCGAGCCGGCATACCAGCGCTGCTCGGCCGTCGAATACCACACGTTGTACAGCTCGTAGAGATGGCGGTTGGTGCAGTCGACCATCAGGATGTGGCGGTCGTTGTCGTCACGCTGGTCGACTGTGCCCGGGGCGCCGCCCTCGATCCAGTGCGCCTGCGAGATCGCCTGCGCGGGCACCGGGTAGAAGGGCACGCCCTCCCCGGTGTCGTAGTCGACGCCGTCGCTCTCGTCCCAGTAGTCGAACGTCACGGCCTGCTTGGGCTGGTTGCCGTCCACGATCACGGACGGGAATCCGTACACCTCCTGGCTGCCCGTTTCCGCCTCGCCGCCGAAATCCGGGTGCAGGCGACGGGTGCCGCCGTTGTTGATGTAGGCGATGTAGCTGGCCGAGTTGCCGTCGACGGGGGCGCTGCGGATGTCCGTGTTCCACCAGTTGTCGGCGGGAAACAGTCCCGTGGGCGCAGGGGCGCCCTGCGCCGGCACCGTGCCGGGGCATTGCTGCGCCGCGACGGGCAGGGTGGTCAGCAGGCTGCAGGCCAGCAGCAGGCGGGCGAAGATGTGCATGGGGATCCCCGGAGCGGCGTCATGCCTTCGGCGATGCTCCGGCCCGCGCGGCGGGTGCGTCAATCAACGGCGCGGCGCGATGACGGCTGGGTCACAGTTTCAGCAGGGCGATTCCCGGGTCTGCCCCGTTTGCCAACGTGACGGCAGCCTTGCGGGGCGGTCTGGCCGGATTCGCGGCGCAACATGCGAGCACAGCGCGCACAGGCATGGCGCGCAGCCGCTTTCGCAAGCGCGGGCACCGCAGCGGTCCACGGCAGTTGCGATGCTGACGCCTTCAACCCGCGCGGGGCTTCCCGGCAGTGTTCCTTGCGCCGGCTTTCTCGGCGCGACGCGCGCGCCTCAGGATGCGCAGCGCGGCCTGCTCCCATTGGCGTGCACCGCGCGCGTTGCGCGTGGCGGCGGCAAGTTCGTCGGCCAGCCACGCGTCGAACACCGCCGGGTCGATGTACGCCTTCCGGCATACGGCGGGCGTGTTCGACAACGCCCGCGCGACCTGGGCGATGACCTCGTTGCGCACGCGGGTGATTTCGCGTTCGTCGGGGGAGCTGTCCTTGCGCACCGGCACGGGCTGGGCCGCGAGCAGTTTCAGTGCCTCCAGCGTGGCGCCCCAGGTGCGGAAATCCTTGGCGGTGAAATCCTCGCCCGTCGCCTCGCGCAGGTAGGTGTTTACCTCGTCGGAGTCGACAGGTTGCAGTGCGCCGTCGTCGTCGCGGTACTGGAACAGGTGCTGTCCCGGCAACTGCTGGCAGCGTCGGACCAGCTTCGCCAGACGACGGTCGTCGAGCACGGCTTCGTGGGTCACGCCACCCTTGCCGCGGAAACTCAGCCGCGCGCCACCACCGCGCAGGAAGGCGATGTGCCGGTTGCGCAGCGTGGTCAGGCCGTAGGACTTGTTGCCGCGCGCGTACTCGTCGTTGCCCACGCGCACCAGCGTGTCGGCCATCACTGCCACCACCATCGCCAGCACCTTCTGTCGCCCCAGGCCCTCGCGCGCCAGGTCGGTGCGCATCGTCCGGCGCAGGCGGGGCAGGGCGGCGCCGAATGCGGTGATGCGGTCGAACTTGCGCGTGTCGCGCACCTCGCGCCAGCGCGGGTGATAGCGGTACTGCTTGCGGCCGCGCGCATCGCGACCCGTCGCCTGCAGGTGGCCGTTGGCGCGCGGGCAGATCCATACCTCGCGGTAGGCCGGTGGAATGGCGAGGCCGCGGATGCGCGCCAGCACCGCGGCATCGCGCACTGCGCGGCCACGGGCGTCGACATAGCGGAAGCCACGGCCCGAACGCAACCGGCGCAGCCCGGGTTCGGCGTCGCTGACGTAGACCAGGCCGCCCTCTCGCGCCGACGCCACGGCGGTGGCGTCGGGTGCGGTGGGCGGTGGGGGTGATTGGCGGGCAGGCATCGGCGCAGCATCCTCAGCGGCGCGTCAACACCACGGGATGACGCGCGGGTTCACCCGGTCTTCGCAGCGCAGGGGCACGATGCCCCATGCCTTCAGCCCCCCGTGTCACCCATGCGTCCCCATTTGCCACGATGACCCCGCACACCGACATCGGAAACGTGTCCGGAGGCAACGGCGCTCATGGACAAGCCGAGGACGCCCGCTCGTACGCGGTGCTGTTCGACGCCGACGGCCGCGACGAGCAGGTGCCGCTGCGCGGCCTGGACCTGGGGGAATTGGGGGAGCGCCAGCTGGTCTGGGTCGACCTGGAGAGCAGTGGCAACGGCGACGCCGCCGGGCGCCTGCGTACGCTGGGGCTGGAGGAAGCGGCGCGGATCCTGTGCGAGCACGAAAGGGAAAGCCGGCCGCGGCTGCAGAACTTCGGCGACTGGTTCCTGGTGCAGGTCGTGGCGGTTTCCCATTCCGGCGAACTTCGGTTCGACAGCCAGCAGCTGACGGTCGTGATCGGCCAGAACTTCGTCGTCACGATCCATCCCGAGCCGCTGCCCTTCCTCACCCAGTTGCACGAGCGCGAGCGGGGCGACACCCAGCTGGGCGTGCTCAGCGCCGAAAGCTTCACCGTGTCGCTGCTGGACTGGCAGTTGACGACCTACTTCGATGCCGTCGCCGACCTGGAAGGCGCGGTGGACCAGCTGGAAGTGCAGATGCTCACGCGCCGGCTGCGCGGCGAGCAGCACCTGCCCCAGCTGGCCCAGCTGCGACGTGGCGCCTCGCGGCTGCGGCGCATGCTCGCCCCTCACAGGGCGGTGTTCGGCGCGATGGCGCGGCCGGATTTCCGGCCGGATCCGAAGGGCGCCAACGACAAGCAGTTCCGTGGACTCAACGATCGCTTCGAACGCAGCCTGGACGCGGTGGAGAACGCGCGCGAACTGGTCATCGGCACCTTCGAGCTGTTCGCCACGCGCACCGCGCAGCGCACCAACGAGACCATGCGCGTGCTGACATTCGTCACCGTGCTGCTGGGCACGCTGTCGGTCATGGCCGGCGTGCTGGGCATGAACTTCCAGGTCCCGATGTTCGAATCCGGCCAGCAGGGCTTCTTCGCGGCGATCGCCGGGATGCTGTTGCTGGTCGTCGTCGCCGTGGGCGTGGCGCGCTGGCGCCACTGGCTGTGAGGCGTCCGGGGAGAGAAGATATCCCCGGGGAAAAAAGAGGGTGCGCGAGGCGGGGGTTACCCGCCCCGCGCGGAGGCAGCGTGCCGGTCGGGGAGAGACCGGGTGACGACTGCCTCAAAGCTTCAGCGAGCCGCCTTCGATGACGGGCTTGCCGTCCAGGGTGACCGTGCTGCCGGGCAGGTGGAGAACGAGGCTGTAAGCCACCGCGTTGTCGCCGCCTGCCCACATGTTGTTGCCCGTGCCCAGCGTGATCGTGCCCGCCGGGACCCAGGTGCCGACGGCGTTGTCCGCCGGCAGCACGATGTTCGGATTGATGCCCAGGTCCAGGAAGGCCAGCTGGTCCTTGCGCGCGTCGTCGACCGCGTCGTACTGCGCCTTGAAGTCCGCGAACCCGGGACCGGAACCGGTCATGGCGGTGACCTTGCCGTCGGCCAGGGTCAGGGTGAGGTTGTCGATCTGCTTGCCGCGGAAGAACATGCGGCTGCTGACCAGCTTGCCCTTGGCCGTGCCCGGTACCGGCGTCGTGTAGACCTCGCCGGCGGGCAGGTACACCGATGCGGCGGCGCCGCCGGCGGCCATGTCCTGCGCCGAAATGATGCCGTCACTGACCAGGACCGGACGTCCCGCCACGCCGACGGTCAGGTCGGTGCCGTTGGGATGGGTCACGTGGACTTCCTTGCCACCGGCGAGCGCGGTCTTGACCTGCTCGCCGCGCGCCTGCAGCTGGCTGTAGTCCAGGTTCACGCCGTTCCAGAACATCTGCGTGAGCGCGTCCTCGGCCAGGCCGTAGCGCTGGGCGCGCCACGCGGCGGGGTAGAGGTTGTTGCCCACCTCGATGGTGCGCACGTTGTTCTTGAGGAAGGCCTGGCCCACCGGCTCGTTGGCCTTGCCACGCGCAGCCATGCGCTTGGGGTCGGCGCCTTCGAACAGGTTTTCGCTGGTGCCGTTCTGCAGGATGATGTTGGCGTCGATCATCTCCGCCAGCTTCAGGCCCAGCGCGTTGGCCTGCGTGTCGTACTTGTCGGGGACATCGAAGAACAGGCGCTTGTCGAGGCGGTCGCTGCTGTACTCGACGAACGGGAAGCCGCCGGCGCGCCGCACTTCGACGGCGATGTTCTCCATCAGTTCGGCGTCGCGCGCCTGCCCGGAAATGAGGACGACCTCGCCCTCCTTGACGGCGGCGCTCTGGGTGACCAGCCGCTGCGCGAGCTGTTCCAGGTCGGTGGCCGGCTTGGCGGCGGGCGTCGCGGCCGCAGGCGCAGCATCAGCCGCGGGCGTTGCGGCCTGCGGTGTGCTCGCGTCCTTGGGCGCGTCGTAATCGCTGCGATTGCAGCCCGAGGTGAGCAGCAGGCCGAGGATCGCCACGGAGAGCGCGGCGCGGGAATGGGACGGTGTCATGGGGGACTCCCCGACGGGGACGGGACATTCGGTTCAACGCAGCCCACCGGCCTGATGCGGCCACCGTTCGTCGGCGCGGCTCGGCTGTGTCCTTGGGCGTCCGCCCGTGGTTTCCATTCAGTCGTCGCCAGTGCCCACTCGTCCGGAATTCCCCGGCGCGCCGCGAGCCGGCGTTATCGTCGCGGCGGGGGAGCACGCAACACCGGCCAGGCCTTGATCGGGGCAGGGCGACTTCGAGTGTTGCGCGCCGGCAGGAACACCAGGGGACTATTGCGATGCCTGATTCAGCCGTGGATCGTCGTGTTCGGCGCGAAGAGCGTCCCGAACTGCTGCGGTGGATCGCCCTTGCGCGCTCGCTGGCGGCGACGCTGGATTGCCTGGAGCGCCCGCTGCTGCTCGTCGAGCCTGGCCCCGTGCTGCGCGTGTGGCATGCCAATGCCGCGGCGCGCGAGCAACTGGCCGATGGCGAGGCCCTGCACATGCGTGATGGCCTGTTGCATGCCAGCGGCGAACTCAACGCGGCCGCGCTAAACCGCGCCCTGCAGGCGGTCATGGCGCAGTCTGCGACGTCGCGCACCGTCCTGCCCGTGCAACTGCGGGCGGGGATGACGACGGTGGCGGTGCGGCTGCAGCGCCTGGACTTCGGCGCGAGCGCCGACCTTCCCGTCGCCGACGTGCTGCTGGTGGACGTGCAACCGCAGGCCTGCCCGAAGCGCACCGTACAGCGCCTGCGGGATGGCTTCGGCCTGACGCCGCGCGAAGCCGAGTGCGCCCTGGGCCTCTACACCATCGGCTCGCTGGAAGCGGTGGCGCGTTGCACCGGCCGCTCGATCCATACCGTGCGCACGCAGCTCAAGGCGGCGATGCAGAAGACGTCCACCCACACACCCAGGCGGGCCTGGTGGCCCTGGTGGCGCGTCAGCTGGAACGGTGAGCCTCACCCATGTGGGTGATGCGCGCCTCGACAGGCGCGCCTAGCGTGATCGCTCCGGCCACAGGGGGCCAGGGGCAGGAACAGGGGACACCATGAACACGTCGACTAGTCGCGCATCGATGCGCGTTTTGGGTGCATTCGCTTTCCTGGCGGCGATCATCGCCAGCATGCCGGCCTACGCGCAGAGCGTGACCTGCGGCAATGCCGGCAACCGCGGCGCAAAGATCCAGGGCCAGCAGGTCTACGACAACGTCCCGGACTACGTCGAATCCCCGCCGGGCACGTTCGTGCGCAACGCGATGGACTTCAGTGCCAACCCCTCCTCGCGGCCAACGCTCGGCACGGGCGTGACCTACACCTGGTCGCAGGGCGCGGGCACCGCCGGCGTGATCGCGCCCACCAGCGGCATGTCCACGCACTTCACGCTGCCCAATGTGGTCAAGCCCGTGGGCGCGCCGCCGACTTGGACCGGCGAAGTCGTCACCGTCGTGCTGACCATCACCAGCACGGTTCCCGCATGCCCCGGCACCTGGTCGACGGCTGTCACCCTCAACGTGCTCGACATCCTGGTGCCGGCCGCCAACCTGCCGCCCACCGCCGTTGCCGCGGCCTCGCCGCCGATCGCGGACGAAAACGTGCAGGTCCTGCTCAGCGGCCTGGGCTCCAGCGATCCGGAGAACCACGCGCTCACCTACTCGTGGCAGCAGCTGTCCGGCACGCCGGTCACCCTGGCTACGCCGAACGCGCAGGTGGCTTCCTTCATCGCCCCCAACACGGCCTATCCCAGCGGTGACACGCTGGTGTTCCGCCTGACGGTGAGCGACGGCGTGTACGTCGACAACGAGGATGTCACCGTCAACGTGTCCTGGATCAACGATCCACCGGTCGCCAGGATCCAGTGCCCGCTGGCCGTCGATGAAAGAGAGCAGTTCTCCCTCCTCGGCAACGGCAGCACCGACAGCGACGACGGCATCGCGCACTACGACTGGACCGGCGGCTGGCCCGCGCTGGACCTGAGCGGCTTCTCCGGCGCCACGCTCGCGCTTACCGCGCCGACCCTGGGCTACCAGCAGCCGGGCAACTTCACCTTCCGCCTGACCACGCGCGACTTCACCGGCGCCTTCACCTTCGACGAATGCGAAGTGCTGGTGCGTG
The DNA here is from genome assembly GCF_016613535.2 of Lysobacter solisilvae. Taxonomy (NCBI): domain Bacteria; kingdom Pseudomonadati; phylum Pseudomonadota; class Gammaproteobacteria; order Lysobacterales; family Lysobacteraceae; genus Agrilutibacter; species Agrilutibacter solisilvae. Next base: position 3,183,843 of record NZ_CP071518.1, on the reverse strand, counting down.
ACATCACCGCGCCTGTGCTGACGCTTCCGGGCGACATCACCGAGGAGGCGCAGGGCCCGTCGGGCAACGTGATCGCGTATGCGGCGTCGGCCTTCGACGCGGTGGACGGCAGCCTGGTGGACGCGGCGAATTTCTCCTGCGCTCCGGCGTCCGGCAGCACCTTCGCCCTCGGCGTCGCGCCGGCCAAGGCCGCCACGACGGCCGTGGAATGCACGGCGAAGGACTCGGCCGGCAACACGTCTTCGGACTCCTTCGACGTCACGGTCACCGACACCACCGCGCCGGCGTTCGAAGTGCCCGCGGATTTCACGGTGGAAGCCACCGCGGGCGACGGCGCCAGCGTGAGCTTCGCCGTGCCCACGCAGGACGCCGTCGATGGCGCCGGCGAGGCCGCCTGCATCCCGGCGAGCGGCAGCACGCTTGCCATCGGCACGCATGTGGTCAGCTGCTCGGCCACCGACCAGCGCCAGAACACCTCGGCCAGCCAGTCGTTCTCGGTGACCGTGGACGACACGGTCGCACCGGAAGTGCAGGTGCCCGACTCGTTCACGCTGGAAGCCACCGGCGCCGACGGTGCCACGGCCACCTTCTCCGCGACCTGGACCGATGCGGTCGACGGCAGCGGCGACGCGAGCTGCGTGCCGGCGTCCGGCAGCATGTTCCCGATCGCCGCCACGCAGGTCACCTGCACGAAGACCGACGCCAACGGCAACACCGGCTCGGCGAACTTCACCGTCACCGTTGAGGACACCACGGCGCCGACGCTGGAAGCGCCCGGCCCGTTCTCCGTGGAAGCCACGGGCCCGTCCGGCGCGCTGGTGACCTTCACCGCGCTCAAGCACGACATCGTCGACGGCACGGCGGACGCGAGCTGCGCCCCGGCTTCGGGCACCGTGTTCCCGCTCGATGCCACCACCGTGGTCTGCAACGCCATCGATGCCCACGGCAACGCCGCCGAGCCGGTGAGCTTCGTGGTCACCGTGGTGGATACGACGCCGCCGGCGCTCACCGTGCCTGGTCCGCTGCAGGCCGAGGCCACCGGTCCGCTGGGCGCGGCCGTCCCGTTCACCGTCTCGGCGGTGGATCTGGTCGACGGCAGCGTCACGCCGACCTGCACGGCCGACTCGGGCCAGGTCTTCCCGCTGGGCACCACGAATGTGAGCTGCTATGCCATCGACGGGCACGGCAATGCATCGGCCAGCCAGCAGTTCACCGTCACCGTGGTCGACTCCACTCCGCCCACGCTGACCGTGCCGGCCTCGTTCACCCGCGAAGCCACCGGGCCCAATGGCGCGCACGCCTCGTTCGTCGCCACGGCCCACGACCTGGTGGATGGTGACCTGACCCCGGTCTGCTCGCCCGCGTCCGGCGCGCAGTTCGGGCTGGGCGGCACCACCGTGACCTGCAACGTCGCCGACAGCCATGGCAATGCGGCGGCCGCCAAGAGCTTCACCGTCACCGTGGTGGACACCACCCGGCCAGTGCTCTCGGGCCTGGTGGACATCGCCGTCAATGCCGCGGGCAACTCGCAGGCGACCGTGAACTACACCATGCCCACGGCCACCGACCTGGTCGACGCCGACGTGCCGGTGCAATGCACGCCGCCGCCGGGCACGTTCCCGATGGGCACCACCGTGGTGCAGTGCTCGGCCACCGATGACGCGGGCAACACCGCCACCGGCAGCTTCCGGGTGACCGTGAGCTACGCCTTCAACGGCTTCTTCCAGCCGGTGGACAACGTCGCGGTCAACACGGTCAAGGCGGGCAGCGCCATCCCGGTGAAGTTCAGCCTGGGCGGCAACCAGGGGCTGCAGATCTTCGCCGCGGGTTCGCCCGCGTCCGGTGCGATGACCTGCAGCGCCAGCGCGCCCAGCGACGAGGTCGAACTGACCGTGACCGCGGGTGGCAGCAGCCTGCAGTACGACGCGGGCGCGGATCAGTACATCTACGTTTGGAAGACCGACAAGGGCTGGCTGGGTTGCCGCCAGCTGCGCGTCACCCTCAAGGACGGGACTGTGCGCACTGCGGTGTTCAAGTTCCGCTAGGCGCGTTCCCCTGCGTGCCATCGGAGCGATCCCCGGCCTGGCCGGGGATCGTTTTTTGTGGGGTCCGCTTTTGTGGGTCCGCTCTTGTGGGTCCGCGCGGCGACGCGTCGCGGGTCGTCAGGCCCCGTCCATGCCCGCCGTCTTGTCGGCGCGCTAACAGGCCGCCGGGCTATCTTCGCGCGCGAGCCGACTTCCGCGGAGACCCCATGACCACGCCCCGGCGCCCCAAGGCGAGCGACTTCGATCCGGAAGTCCTGGATCTGTTCGACAAGTACGTGCACGGCCTGATCGACCGGCGCGGCTTCCTGACCGGCGCCGCGCGTTTCGCGGTGGGCGCCACCGGCGCGGCCGCCCTGCTGGCCGCGCTGACGCCGCAGTTCGCCGCCGCGCAGCAGATCAAGCCGGACGACCAGCGCCTGCAGGCCGGCTTCGTGGAGTTCGATTCCCCGAAGGGATACGGCAAGGGGCGCGGCTATCTGGTGCGTCCGGCCAAGGCAGCCGGACCCTTGCCGCTGGTGCTGGTGAGCCACGAGAACCGCGGCCTGAATCCGCACATCGAGGACGTGGCCCGTCGCATGGCGCTGGAGAACTTCATCGCCTTCGCGCCCGACGCGCTGTTCCCGCTGGGCGGCTATCCCGGCGACGAGGACGCCGCGCGGGCGAAGTTCGCCACGCTCGACCAGGACAAGACGCGGCAGGACTTCCTCGCGGCCGCGCGGTACCTGCGCTCGGTGGAAGGCAGCAACGGCCGCATGGGCGCGGTGGGCTTCTGCTGGGGCGGCGGCATGTCCAACTTCCTGGCCTCGCAGTGCCCCGACTTGGACGCGGCGGCGCCGTTCTATGGCAATGCGGCGCCGCTGGAGGACGTGGGCGACATCAATGCCGAACTGCTGGTCGTGCTGGCGGCCAACGACGAACGCATCAACAAGGAATGGCCGGCCTACGAGGCGGCGCTCAAGGCGGCCGGAGTGAAGTACACCGTCTACCAGCCCGAAGGCACGCAGCACGGCTTCCACAACGACACCACGCCGCGCTACGACGAAGACGCGGCGCGCGAAGCGTGGCGGCGCACGCTCACGCTGTTCAACCGCACGCTGCGCGGGCAGGGCGGGAAGGACACGAAGACAAAGGATAAATCAGCCTGACCCACCACCCGATCGCCGCGCCTCTGCCCCTTCCCCCGCTCGGCGGGGGAAGGTTGGGATGGGGGCCGCAGATCGCGGCGTTTCCTGCCACCCTGCCGCACCGCTGCGCCGCGCACAGCAGCCGCACTCAGGGAAGACGTCGACGCACCACGCACGGCGTCTCCCCACGCATTGCTATCCTGCAATCCGCCCTCCGCGCGTCCCCCCATGCCCCACGAATTCCTGGCATCGCTGCCCGCCGAACAACAGCTCGCGCTGGAAGCCGCCTATGCGACGCCGGCGCGGGCGTACCACAACGTCCGCCACGTCGGCGAGGTCCTGCGCCATTTCGATGCCGCCACGCAGGAAGCCGGCTTCGAGCGCGAGGCTGAAGCCAGGCTGGCGGTGCTCTACCACGACGCGATCTACGAGCCCGGCCGCGCCGACAACGAAGCCCGCTCCGCCGGGCTGGCGCGCGAGCACCTGCAGCGCTGGCCGCAACCCGGCGTGGACAGTGGACGCGTCGAAGAGCTCATCCTGCTGACGGCACGCCACGGGCGCCTGCAGCCGGGCGAGGTCGATCGCGATGCCGCACAGTTCCTCGACTGCGACATGGCGATCCTGGGCAGCGATCCGGACACCTTCAGCGCGTACGACCGCGCGATCGCCGCCGAATACCGCGGCGAGGTTCCGGCGTGGCTCTACAAACTCAACCGCCGCCGCTTCCTGAAAGGATTGCTGGGCCGCGAACGCATCTTCCTGAGCGACTGGGGCCACGCGCGCTTCGACGCGCAGGCGCGCATCAACCTGCGCCGCGCGGTCACGCACAAGCAGTGACGGGGCCGGACAGGCGCCCGCAAGGGTTGCCCGGCTGGTCTGGTCCTACTCCTGCAGCACCGCGCTGCCCGCCGCGTGCGCCGATGCCCACGCCCACTGGAAGTTGTAACCACCCAGCCAGCCGGTGACGTCGACCACCTCGCCGATGAAGTACAGGCCGGGCACGCGCCGGGACTGCATCGTGCTGGAGGACAGTTCGTCGGTGTCGACGCCGCCCAGGGTCACTTCCGCCGTGCGGTAGCCCTCGGTGCCGCTGGCCACCAGGGGCCAGGCTTCCAGCTGCGCGGCCAGTTCGCGCAGCTGCGGCTCGTTGTACTGCTTCATCGGGCGATTGGGCAGCCACACCTCGCACAGACGCTGGGCGAAGCGCTTGGGCAGCACGTCGCCCAGCACGGTCTTCAGTTCCGCGGCGGGCCGCTGCGCCTGCCAGCGGTGCAGCGACTCCAGCGCGTCCTGGCCGGGCAGCAGGTCCAGGCGCAGGTCGTCGCCCGGCTGCCAGTAGGAGGAGATCTGCAGGATCGCCGGCCCGCTGATGCCACGGTGGGTGATCAGCAGATGGTTGTGGAAGGCCGCCTTGCCGCAGCGCGCCTCGACCGGAAACGCCACGCCGCTGAGATCCTCCAGCCGCTCCTGGTGCTTGCCGCTGAGCGTGAGCGGCACCAGGCCGGCGCGCGTGGGCAGCACGCTGTGTCCGAACTGGCGCGCCAGCTCGAAGCCGAAGCCGCTCGCACCCATGCTCGGGATCGACAGCCCGCCGCTGGCCACCACCAGCGCCGGCGCGCTGAAGGCGCCGCGCGTGGTGTGCAGGTGGAACTGCCCGCTGTCGCCGTGCGCGACGCGCTCGATGCTGCACTGGGTGTGGATGCGCACGCCGGCGGCTTCGCATTCGTCGAGCAGCATCTTCACGATCTGCTTGGACGACTCGTCGCAGAACAACTGGCCCAGCTCCTTTTCGTGCCAGGCGATGCCGTGCCGGTCGACCAGCTCGATGAAATGCGCCGGCGTGTAGCGGGCCAGCGCCGACTTGCAGAAGTGGCGGTTGGCCGACAGGTACTGCGCGGGCGAGGCGCCGGTGTTGGTGAAGTTGCAGCGGCCGCCGCCGGACATCAGGATCTTCTTGCCGACGCGGTTGGCGTGTTCGATCACCACCGCGCGCAGGCCGCGCTGGCCGGCGGTGATGGCGCACATCAGTCCGGCCGCGCCGCCGCCGATGACCAGCACATCGCACGACTGCATCTCCTCAGCCTCCGCCCGGTGTGCTCGACGTAGCAGGCGGACTGGCCCGCTGGGCCAGCCAACGGTCCAGCTGGTTGGCGAAGGCCTGGCGGTCGCGCGCATGGAACGCCGCCGGGCCGCCGGTCTGCACGCCGGCGCCGCGCAGCTCCTCCATGAAATTACGCATCGACAGGCGCTGGGCGATGTTGTCCGGCGTGAACGGCTCGCCGCGCGGATTGACCGCCACCGCGCCCTTTTCGAGCACGCGGGCGGCCAGCGGGATGTCCTGGGTGACCACCAGGTCGCCGGCCTGGACGCGCTCGACGATCGCATCGTCGGCCTCGTCGTAGCCCCCCACCACCTGCACCGCGCGGACGAAACGCGAGCCGGGCGTGCGCAGCCACTGGTTGGCCACCAGGGTCACGCAGACCCGGGCGCGCTCCGCGGCGCGGAACAGGATCTCCTTCACCGGCCCGGGGCAGGCGTCGGCGTCCACCCAGATCTGCGGCGCATCCGAAGGCGCGGCGTCCGTCGCGGTCACAGCTTGCGGATGCGGAACTTGCGGCCCTTGATCTTGCCGGCCTGCAGGCGCGCCAGCGCCTTGTCCGCGTGTGGACGGGCGATGGCGACATAGCTGCGGGTGGCGTACACGTCGATCTTGCCGATCGCGTCGCCGGGCAGGCCGGCATCGCCGGTGATCGCGCCGACGATGTCGCCCGGACGCAGCTTGTCGGTCTTGCCCGCGTCGATGCACAGCGTCACCGCCGTGGCGCGTGGCGCGATGCGGGCCTGCAGCGTGGCCAGCACCGGGCGTTCCCAGCGGATCGGCGAGCCCAGCTGCGAGGACAACGCGTTGGCCCGCGGCATTTCGCGCGGCGTGCACAGCGTGAGCGCCAGGCCCTCGCGGCCGGCGCGGCCGGTGCGCCCGATGCGGTGGGTGTAGGTGTCGACGTCGGTCGGCACGTCGTAGTTGACCACCGCGCCCAGGTCGTCGATGTCCAGCCCGCGCGCGGCCACGTCGCTGGCCACCAGCACGTTGCAGCTGCGGTTGGCGAAGCGCACCAGCACCTCGTCGCGGTCGCGCTGCTCCATGTCGCCGTGCAGCGCCAGCGCGGAGAAGCCCAGGTGGGTGAGCGAGGCGACGACATCCTCGATGTCGCGCTTCATGTTGCAGAACACCACCGCCGACTCGGGTGCGTATTCCAGCAGCAGGCCGGCCAGTGCCGAGGGCTTCTGGGCCGGGTCGACGTCGAAGAAGCGCTGCACGATCGTGGTCGGCTGCTCGCTGCCTTCCACGGTCACCACCAGCGGATCGCGCTGGTACTGGCTGGCGATGGCGCGGATGGCGTCGGGGTAGGTGGCCGAGAAGAGCAGGGTCTGCCGCTTGCCCGGCGTGCGGCCCAGGATCTCGCGGATGGGCTCCTCGAAGCCCATGTCCAGCATGCGGTCGGCCTCGTCGAGCACGACCACGTGGATGTCGCGCAGGTCCAGCACGCGCTTGCGCAGCAGTTCCTGGATGCGTCCGGGCGTGCCGACCACGACATGCGGGGCGTGCTGGCCCAGCGACGCCAGTTGCGGCGCCAGCGCGGTGCCGCCGGTGAGCGTGGTCACCTTGACGTTGGGCAGGCCGGTGGCGAGCTTGCGGATGTGCTTGGCGACCTGGTCGGCCAGTTCGCGAGTGGGGCACAGCACCAGGGCCTGCAGGCGGGTCTGGGCGACGTCGATGCGATGGAGCAGGGCCAGGCCGAAGGCGGCCGTCTTGCCGCTGCCGGTGGGCGCCTGGGCGATCAGGTCCCGGCCCTCGAGCAGGGCGGGCAGGCCCTGGGCCTGGATCGGGGTCATCTGCACGTGGCCCAGCGCGTCCAGCCCCTGGAAAAGTGCCGGGTTGAGGGGCAGGTCGGTGAATTCGGTCATGCCACATGATACGTGGCGAGGATATGTGGCGCCTGCGCCGGGCACCGGATCCCCGGCCTGGATGCCGGCGCGGACCCGGCTGAAGGCGCGTTCCGGACCCGGCCCGTGGGCCGGGACGTCCCGGCCCGCGCCGTCGGGCGGCAGGCAAAAAAAGGGAGCGGGGCCTCAGTCCCCGCTCCCAGTGCGTCGTCCTTGATGCCCCAGTTCGCCTTCTGCGAATTCGCTTCCCGGCCCGGGTGGTCTCGAACCGACGACCCCCGGCCCGGCGGGCTTCAGATCGACTGCAGGCCCAGGATCGCGGCCAGCACCGAACCCAGGATCGAGTAGTTGCCGTCGTTGTAGCGCCCGTACTGCTGGCGGCTGTAGTAGCCGTCCTTGTAGCCACGGGTGAAGCCCTGGCGGAAGTAGTGGGTGTACTCGCTGCGGCTCACGTAGCGGCCGCGGTATCCGTACAGCGCGTCCTCGTACGCCCAGCTGTTGTTGTAGTCCATGCGCCAGCCGTCACGGCTGTCGGCGCGGCCGGCGTAGTAGCCCTCCTCGTAGCCGCGACGCACGGCCTCGCGCAGCTGGTCGGCGGCGTAGCGGTTGACCGAGTAGTACTGGCCGCCGCGGTAGTAGCGATAGCTGGCGGGCGTGTAGTAGTACGGGTCGTTGTAGTAGTCGTAGCGCTGCGCGTCCCAGCGCATCTGTTCGGCGCGCAGGCGACGCAGGTAGTCCTGCTGGTAGCGGTACTGGGCCATGCGGCGCTGCTGCTGCAGGTAGGCGGCGCGCTGGCGCTCCACGGCTTGCTGGCGCAGGCGGTACTGGCGGTACTCGCGATCGCGCTGGCGGGTCTCCGCGATCAGGCGGTCGCGCTCGTGGTCGGACAGGCGCTGGCGCGCGCGGCGCTGCTCGTCCAGCCGGTCGCGGGCGCTGTCGTCGCGGTCGGCGTAGTCGCGACGGTCGTCGTCGCGGTTGCCGTAGTCGCGGCGGTCATCGTCGCGGTCGCCGTAGTCGCCGTAGTCGCGGTTGTCGCGCTGGCGGGCGGCGCGGGCCTGGGCCTCACGGGCGCGGGCCTGCGCGGCGCGGACGGCTTCGTCCCGGCGCGCACGGGCCTGGGCGTCGCGACCTTCGCGGTCGGTGTCGACAGCGCGGGCGCCGATGCGGTTATCGCGCTGCAGTGCCTCGCGCCGGTCGACATCTTCACGGCGGGCGGCGTCACGGCGCTGCGCCGTGCGGCGCTCCAGGTCACGGGCCTGCTCGCGTTGCTCCTGCTGCAGGCGGGCGGCTTCCTGGCGGGCGCGGCCCTGCGCCTGCGCGCGGTCTCGCTGGGCGCGGTCCTCGTGGGCGCGTTGGGCCTGCTGGCGCTCGCCGGCCTGGCGCGCTTCCATCTGCGCCTCGCGGCGGGCCTGCTGCGCGTGCTGCTGCTCGCGGGCGCGGCGGATGGCGTCCTCGCGGGCCTGCTGCCCATGCTGCTGGCGCTCCTGGGCCTGGCGCTGCTGCGCCTGGCGCTGCTCGGCCTGGGCACGGGCCTGCTCGCCACGCTGGCGCGCGGCCTCGCGCTGGGCGTCGGCCTGCTGGTGGGCGCGCTGCTGCTGCTGCTCGGCGCGCTGCTTGTCCGCCTTCTTGCCTTGCTCGTCCTTCTGCTCGTGCTGCTCCGCCCCGCGGCCCTGTTCGCGGGCAGCGGCCGGGGCGGCCAGGCCGAGCACCATCGCGGCGGCGACGGCGGCGTGGAGGAGGGTCTGCTGGAATTTCATGGCGACATGTCCGGTGCGTGGATTCATGGCGCCAATTAGCACCGGCGGCACTTAACGGATTCTGAGATTCGCGGGGTACGCCCGGCCCGGTTCAGGGCGCTGTCATCCGTCCTTCACGAACGGCTTGGAATTCCGCGATCCGGGGCGATGAGCGCCGGGGTTTTCGCAGGCAGGCTCGCGCCAGCCCGGACGCGCCCACGCCGGCGTTGAACTGGCGAGGTTTGGCCATGCGCCGCCCTCGCAGGATTACGGCGTGGCCGCCTCCGCCCCGGCGACCACGCCTGATCCTCTACTGGCCCGCCGCCGCGCGCAGCGCGGCCAGGTCGATCTTCTTCATCTGCATCAGCGCCGCCATCGCGCCGGGATGGTTGACCAGTTCCGGCAGTTCGGCCGGCACCACCTGCCAGGACAGGCCGAACCGGTCCTTGAGCCAGCCGCACTGCTGTGCGTTCGGATCGCCGCCTTCGCCCAGGCGGTTCCAGAAGTGGTCGATCTCGTCCTGCGTCGCGCAGTGGACGACGAAGGACACCGCCTCGTTGAACTTGAAATGCGGCCCGCCATTGAGCGCCGTGAACGGCTGGCCATCGAGTTCGAAGGCCACCGTCATGGCCGTGCCTTCGCGCTGGCCGGAAGCCTTCGCCGCGCTCGCGTCGTAGCGCGTGATCGCGCCCATGCGCGAATCGGCAAAGACGGACGTGTAATGCGTGGCGGCGTCTTCGGCCTGGTGGTCGAACCAGAGGAAGGGCGTGATGCGTTGCTGGACGCGTGCGGCCATCGGGGGTGCTGTCATCGGGCCTGCTGTCATCGGGGCGATCTCCTTGGCGAGGCACACCGGGATGGCGGCCTTTGGAACCACGACGAGTGGACGCCGGCCGGATCGACGCGGGAAGCGCACGGCTTGTCCTTTGGTCGACGCTTTCCGAAGCTGACCGGGGCCCAGCCGGCCTCCCGGGCCCTGCGCGGGATGAACCGCCAACTCCCACGGGGGAGGGTGGTCTTCACGCGGCCTTCATGCGGTAGCCTCTGCCCGGGAGTCGCGGCGCGGTGCGTCGCGAAGGCTCCGATTCGGGGGGCAATGAACATGTTCGGGTTGTCGGGCGGCCGGGCGCGGGGGCGCGGTGGTCGCTGTCCAGTGGGATGCACCAGGCCGTGGCTTTCGCGCTGCACGGCGGTGGCGATGTTGCTGGTCGCGCTGGCGACGGCGCCGGCCAGCGCGCAGCTGCGCCAGGTGGCACCGGGCGAGTCGCCCACGCTCGCGGCCGACGAAGGCCTGCTGCTGGTCGCGGTCGACAGCACCGTGGCGCTCAGCGTGGCCCGCTTCGCGCGCGTCGATGGCCGCGACGCCTCGACACTGGCCGACACGACCGACCTGGGCGAGCTGCCAGTGGGCCGCAGCCACGCGCTCTTCGTGGCGCCGGCGGGGCGCTACCGCTGGGAAAACACCGACACCACCACCACGACGCTGCGGCTGGCCGACGATACGGAGCTGCGCTTCGACGTCGCCGCCGGGCAACTGAACTACGTCGGCGACTTGGTCCTGCGCCCGCTGCGCGAAGACGGCGGCCTGATCGCCGAGGCGAGCGCGACGCTGGCCAACCGCAGCCTCGCGGCCATCGACTGGCTCGACCAGCACCACGCGCGGCTGCATGCGCGGCATCGCCTGCAGTACGCCGGCCATTACCCCGATCCGTTCCCCGCCTTCTATGCCCACGAGCGCGACAGCCACCCCGCGTCGGTGGAGCCGGCAACGACGTTCGACCCGCCACCGCAACTGGCCACACCCCTGCCATTGACCATGAGCCGCCTGGCGCGCGAGCCGCGTTTCAGCCAGGTGCGCCTCAATGGCGCCGGCGACCTGCTGGCCCTGCAGGTGCGCGAGGGCGAAGACCGCTGGCGCATCGACCTGGTGGCGATGGCCAACGGCGCGACCACGGTCGTCGCGACCAGCGCCGTGCCCTTCGGCCAGCTGTTGTGGGCCGATGATCGCCACCTGGTGCTGGGGGCCGGCGAACAGGCCTATCGGCGCGCGGTGCAGGTCCTGCGCCTGCAACGCACCCACGCCGGCTGGCAGGCGCGGCGCGCGCAGGTGCCGCGCGCCGGTGAAGTGCTGCATGCCCGCGGGGACGTGCTCGTGTTCGCCAGCCTGTCCGGGCGCGGCGACGTGCAGGTCCACCGGATCGCCGTTCCCGACCAGGCCGCGGCGGACGCGTTGGCCTTCGACGATCGCGACCGGCTCGAGCCCGGCATCGACGGTGTGCTGCACTGGGAAACCGACCGCCACGGCGCGCTGCGCCTGGCGCGGGTGCACCGCGGCGACGGGGAATCCTGGCTGTACGGACGCGACGGTCGTTACGCCCAGGTACGGCGACTGGGGGATGCGCCGGGCGATGTGCTCGACCTGGAACCCGTGGGGCTCTCCGGTGATGGCGCGTACCTGTACGCCCTGACCGAGCGCGGCCGCGAACAGCGCGACGCGGTGGCCATCGACTTGGCCACCGGCGCCGTGGCCCGCACGGTGTTCTCGCGTCCCGGCGTGGACGTGGAGAGCCTGGTGCTGGACCGGGCGCAGGAACCGCTGTCGGTCACCTACCTGCGCGACGGCCAGCGCGTGAGCGAATACTTCGGCCCGCGCGGTGCGCTGGTCGGCCCCGTGCTGGCGCGGCTGTTCCCCGGCCACGCCGTCACCGCCGCCGCGCGCAGCGCCAACGGCCGCCGCTGGGCGGTGTGGGTGGAGGCCAGTGACCGGCCGCCGGCGCTGCATGTGGTCGACCTCGACGCCCGGTCCGCGCGCCTGGTGCCGGGCAACACGCCCTGGCTCGACGGGCTGCCCCTGCGATCCGCGCAGCTGCTGCGCGTGCCCACGCGCGACGGCCTGGTGCTCGATGCCTTCCTCACGCTGCCCGCCGGAACCCAGCGCGTCCCGCTGGTAGTGCTGCCGCACGGCGGCCCGATCGGCATCGCCGATTCGCGTCGGTTCGATGCGAAGGTGCAGTTCCTCGTCGCGCTCGGCCACGCTGTGCTGCAGGTCAACTTCCGCGGCTCGGCCGGCTACGGGCGCGCATTCCGCGAAGCCGGCCTGCGCGGGCAGGGCACCTCCATCGAGGACGACGTCAACGCCGCGATCGCCCACGCGCTCGCCCGCGACGATGCGGCCGCGCATCGCCTGGACGCCGGGCGCATGTGCATGGTCGGCGCCAGCTATGGCGGCTACTCGGGACTGGTCGCCGCGGTGCGCTGGCCCGACCGGTTCCGCTGCGTGGTGTCCATCGCGGGCGTGAGCGATCGCCTGCTGGCGTTCTCGGCCAGCGACAGCGCGCTCACGCCACGGGGCCGGGCACAGATGGAACAGGTGATGGGCGACCCGCGCACGCAGGCCGAGCGCATCCGCGCCGCCTCGCCGCTGTATCGCTACCGCGAGCTGCGCACGCCGGTGATGCTGGCGCACGGCGTCGAGGACCGGCGCGTGGACTTCGAGCAGTCGCGCCGCCTGGGCCGCATGCTCGCGCTGGCCGGGCGCCCGGCCGTGGGGCTGGCGTTCGAGGGCGAGGGCCACGGCCTGGTGCGACCGGAGAACGTCGACCGCCTGTGGACCGGCGTCGCCGGATTCCTCGAGCGCATGCTCGCGCCCACCGCGCCGGGCGCCGCGCGCGTCGCGACGGTCGCACCCTGAACTGATGGCCGCGAATTGATCTGCGTGAACCGGACCACGGCGCGACGGCCACGCGCGGGCCTTGGGTTGGCGCCGCCCCTGGCGTAGTCTGGCCACGACGACCCAGGGACGGGCCGGACCCGCGTCCGGGCCCGTCACGCCGGGCGAAGAGCACGCCATGGCCCATTTCGAACCTTTCCGCGACCCGCGTTATGCCCTGCGCCTGACGCCCGCCACCGACCACCTGCGGGTGGAGGTGAGCGGCGACATCGACGCGCAGCCGGTCCGCATCGCCTATTGGCGCCAGATCGCCGAGGAAGCCAAGGCGCGGGGCCTGCGCAAGGTGCTGGTGCATGACCGCAGGAAGGGCGCGCCGGCCAGCCCGGCGGAACTGGCGGAGCTGGCCCAGCTGTTCCGGGGCGAAGCCGTCAACTTCGACCGCGTCGCAGTGGTGGAGCCGTCGCCGGAATTCCTGCCCGCGGTGGAACACGCCGAGATCTTCGGCCAGGCCGCGGGCATCAACGTGCGCATCTTCACCGATGCCCAGCAGGCCGAACGCTGGCTGCGCTACGGCTCGCCCGACGACGAACCGGCCGGCGACCAGTTGCACTGACGCCTGCTAGAGGTGGCGGTGCCCCGGGGCGGGTTCCACGACCGCCGTGGCGTCGCGCGTGACCACGCGGTTGCGGCCCTGGCGCTTGGCTTCGTACAGCGCGGCATCGGCGCGCGAGAACAGTTCGTCGGGCAGGTAGCCGGCTTCGGGATTGGCCTGCGCCACGCCCAGGCTCAGCGTCAGGCCCGGCAGCGCGGGCGTATGCAGCGGCGCCTTGCGTTCCACCGCAGCGCGGACGGTGTCGGCCAGCTGCGCGCACGACTCCAGTGACTGGTCGGCGCAGGCGATGAGGAATTCGTCGCCGCCGAAACGCCCGAACAGGTCGGCGCTGACCAGGTGCTCGCGCACGATGCCCACGACCAGTTTCAGCGCGGCGTCGCCGGCCAGGTGCCCGCACTGGTCGTTGATCGACTTGAAGTGGTCGAGGTCGAACACGATCAGGTTGAGCGGCCGGCCGAAGCGCGACAGGTGGTCCATCAGCTCGCGCAGTTCGCTGGCGAAGGCCTGCCGGTTGAGCGTGCCGGTGAGCGGGTCGTGGATGGACAGGTTGCGCAGGTGCGCCGATTGCTGGCGCAGCTGTTCGTGCGCCGAACGCAGCTGCCGCTGCTGCCGTGAGAGCTGTTCGGTCTCGCGGGCCAGGCGGTGGCTGCGGCGCGAGGCCACCCACCAAGCCAGCAGGGCGAGCGAGAGCGCGGCCAGCCAGGGCCACGCGGACAGCAGGCCGTGCGGAGCGTCTTCGCCCGGGAGCGGGGCGTCCGTGGCCGTGTTGCCGCCGCCGGCGCTCATCGAGACGGCCGCGTCCGCGGCAAGCGGCGCACTACCCACGGCGGGCAAAGCGGGACTGCTCACGCCCGGCGCGTGCGGGATCTCGAAGGGATCGGCGTGGGACGCGGCGGGGTCGACGGGCGTGGCCATGGCGGCCGGCGTGGCCGGCTCGGGCAACGCACGGATGACGGTAATCGGCGTGGCCTCGTGCGCGGTCGCCTCCGGCGGCGGGAAGCGGGGCGGCGGTGGAGGCGGGGGCGGCGGCGGAAAGTGCCCCGGCGGCGGCGGGTGATCGCCGGGCGGCGGACGCGGCCGATGACCGGGCGGAGGCGGATGCTGCCCCGGTGCCTGCATGGCGGGCGCGTCGGCGGGCACCTGCGCAAGGCCGACGCCGGTCCAGGCCGCGAGCAGCAGCACTCCTGCCATTCCCCAGCACGTCCGCGACGACATTCCCGGCCCCAGCCTGACGATCCAGGTGAAGCCTAACGGAAACCGCCTGCGGAGTCCGCCGACACGGTTCGCCTTGGCACGCCGCCAACGATGCCGTCCGTCGCGCGTCCGGCCATGGCCCCGCGCCGTCGGCTCCGCCGCCCATGCACTAAACTCCGCACGCCACGCCTCCGGCCTGGATGGCGAAACCGGTAGACGCAGCGGACTTAAAATCCGCCGGCCGCAAGGCCATGCGGGTTCGAGTCCCGCTCCAGGCACCACATGGCGGTTTCGGTAGGTCCAAGGTCATCCCAGGAACCGCGAGATTTCCCACGGAATGTGGCGCTTTGCATCCTGTGGCGTCCCGGGGAGGCCCGTTGAAGCCGGGGGCATATGGGGCCATATGCCCGGACCCGGGCGAGCGCGTCCTACCTGTTGAAGGATGCTGAGCTTCGCTGGGGCCGATGACCCCGTCCCTAGCCGGCCGTCTGACGTCCGTGGCGAAGCTAGAGGCGCGTGAAGACGCGCTAAGCGCAAGCCTTGCAGTCAGCATGCGTATAAGACGAGGGACATGCAGGCTTAAGAGGCCGGGCGCGAAGTGGCCGGGAGGCTTCTACGGAGACATTTCGGGCCCGAGAGATGGCCCGGAGGCTCGCTAAGAGGTCGTCTCTCGAATAGCTGAGATGTTAAGACTTATACAAATCAATGGTTTAGCAGATTGTTATCCGATAATCGGCTCAAGCTTTGCTTTGACAAAGTGTGCTAATTTTCGCTCGTCCGATGCGAACAACGGTGCGAGCACCCGTGCGGAACTACGTCCGCCAGTCGATACAGCCAGTTCCTCCGAAGCGCGATGCTTCTTCGGAGCTTGCGGCTGCGCGTGCTCGCGAACTAGCGCTCTATCGAGAGAATCCAGGCGTGCCCGCGCCCGTAATGATTCGAGCGCGCCAGGAAGGCGTCCGCTTCTCTTGGCCAAGGAAAGTTTAAGGCCCCTAACTAGCCAGGAACTCTACGACCTTCTCGGAGTGTCCGAGGGGGTTGTTCTTGTGGCCGGCCAAGCACTCGCTACTTGGGCTGACCTCTATGAGATCGTGCCGCCGAGTGCGCTCGAAATGGGCGTCACATACGACATCGACTTTTTGGGCACCGCTACTCAAGCTAGCGATCACGCTAGCGGCTTGGCGGTGCAATTCAGAGACCAAGTTGAGTTCATCGAGGCCTCGATTGATGATCCGACGCCCAATAGCGCGGTGA
The DNA here is from genome assembly GCF_016613535.2 of Lysobacter solisilvae. NCBI lineage: Bacteria > Pseudomonadati > Pseudomonadota > Gammaproteobacteria > Lysobacterales > Lysobacteraceae > Agrilutibacter > Agrilutibacter solisilvae. The sequence continues at coordinate 3,168,262 of NZ_CP071518.1, read as the reverse complement.
TTCTGCTAAAGGACCTCAATGGGCGCACTGAACCCATCATCATTGACTACTTGCGCGCGCTTCAGGGTTACACCGCGCAGGATGAGGAAAAGCTTCGCGCAATTGCAGTAAGGGCGACCATTTGGGGGCGAGATGTCCTGATCATGCATCCCTTCGATTGCCTCAAGTCGCGCCTGCACAACGTCGCCACACTCCCCTCGAAACAAAATGAAATGGGCTATGCGCAACTGCGCCTGGCGATTCGCGTGCTTTCGGCGCACTTGAAGAGCGAGTGCGAAGAGGGGAACGAGAGGAATGTTGCGCTTCCCTTGGCCGAGCGGGTCATTAGCCTTGCCTCAAGTCCCCATGGGCTGAATATTTGGCACGGGCAAGGGATTGACCTCTTGGAAGCTATTCCGGTCGACTCATATTGCCCCGCCTTCCAACAAGAGCGCTGGCCTCGGGCTTTGGCCGCGGTAGCCGAAAAACGGGAGAGGCGCCTGCGGGCTATCCACGGAGGCAGGCGAGACGGAAATTAGATGCAGCAAGCCTCAGACACGGTGCGCCCGGGCAGTCAAACTCGTCGATCTAAGTCCCAGCAGTGGGGGGCATTTGCCAGGGTTCTAGCTTGGCGCCCTTTTGAATGACGCGCGCGCGGGCCCTTTCGATGAGCATTTGAAGGTTCTTTCGAAACCCATAGTCATCGGGCGTCATGCGCTCCATGCGCAACAATCCCTCGTCGCTCTCGTCAAAGACGCGAAATCGAACGTAGCGGTAGTCAAAAACCTCCGCCCCGCAGTGGAGGGGAGCAAATGCCTCCCTAAGGATTGCCACTGCCTCTTCTGCCGAAATCTCTGTCCGCATCTCATTCTCCAGCCCGGACTCCGCCTAAGTTGCCCAACGCCTGAATTATCCGAGCCGCGGAGCGACTTCGGCTTGCATGAATTTGTTAGGCGTCAAAGCGAGATACTCTCGTCTACCGTGACTTGCTGGCCGTAACTTGTGTCGTTGCTGTCGGCGACGGTGATACTGACTTTGTGCCCAGGGAACTGGAAGTATGTGGAGCGGAAGTCGGTGCCGGGAACCTGCTTTTCCTCGGTTGTGATTGTTGCCCGAGAGCCGGATGCAGAGGCCGCACTCGATAAGGCGGACTGAACCGCTTTAGCCACATCGATGGCGGCGGTTGAGCCAGTGAAGTTGCCCCAGTTCCTCTGGACCCAGCTCAAGCGGCCATCCTTGAATGCGATGCCGCCAACAATCTTGGCGTTTGGCGGCTCACCACTTGATAGAAAGATCATGTCCGGGTTGCCACCAACTGGCACCAGCGCGAATCGGGTTTGAGCCTCTGCTAGGACAGTGGCCCGAGACTCTCCCAACTTGAACATCATGGGTCCGATCGGGAGCTCAGCAGCTTCGACCACGCCAGAAGGCAACAGAATCCCAAGAAGCAGGCTCATGAACTTGCGCATGTCTCCCCCGTGATGCCTAACGCCTGAGTTAAGCGGAGCGGCTTCGGCTTGAATGAATAGCTAGGCCGCACTAGCCACGGCCTTCGAGCTCTTGAAACAGCTTTTCTAGAGCAGCTCTGTGCTCCGCCGGAATTGTCTGTTGGTTGAACAGTAGCTCGGAACTGATGTAGTCACGCACATTCTCCACTTGGTTGTCAGGGATCTCTGACGAGTCCACTGTTGATAGTTCCAAATCAACAAGTGTGGTCTCTTTTGCAGAGATGGCCCTGCCATCCCGGGCCGCGAACAAGATTTCTAAGCCTGTCATAGAGCCATCCTTGCGACCGAACGCCTGAGTTAAGCCCGCCACGAAGTAGTGGTCGGATGAATGATTGCTAGGCCCAACTAGCGGACCTTCGTGGAACATTGAGATTCGCTTGTAACTGTGCAGCAGACGTAGCTCCAGTTCTCAAGCTTCCTCGCGGCGGCAGCCGACGAAGCTAGCGCCGCGCAGGACGCAAGTCGTTCTCGCCTGGACATGTAGCTTGCCTCGGTGTAACCAGCAAAGAACTCCTTTTCTGTCACTGAGTCATAAACCCAAGCGTTCATTCCTTTCATGCGGTATGGAAAGTAGTCGTTATCTTGTCCCGAGCAGGAAACAGACAGCAGCGCTATCGCCACAACGAGCAATTGAGCGCGAATGTTCCGCATGGCGAGGACCTCCCCTAGAGCCTAACGCCTAAATTGAGCCGCCAACGAAGTGGTGGCCGGCTTGAATGAATTGTTAGGCCGCAACCCCGCTGCGCCTGATCTTCTGAACTGCCATGCGGACGCCAATGACGATCACGACCAGCCAAGAAGCGATGAAGGCCAATCCAATCATGGCTCTGAAGATGAGGCCACTCCACGGTTGAGGAACTCGGCTATCCCGTGGGCGACTTACCGCTGGATATCGCGGCAAGTACTCCACTACAACTGGCACAGGATCGTCGATGTCTTGGAACTCGGGACGAAGCCGGCCCCTGCCCTTAATCGCCCCTCTCAGTTCCCGACCGTCGAGAGTCCGGTATGTGTATACAGCCCAATGAAACCAAACGGCATTGCCTTTAGGACCGTCCTCAACATCCTCGTCTGAAGAGATGATCTCGCCTGGCACATAGACCCCGCCCACTCTCAGAAGCAGATCCGACCCCAGAGCGAGCAACGGGTCCCACGCTACGAAAGTGAGAAGTACAAGGACTATGAAGCTTTCGGCAAAATGTGATTCGAGTTGCGATTTTTTCGCCATTGCGGCCTAACGCCTGAGTTAAGCCGCCACCAGGAAGAGGTGGTCGGCTTGAATGATTTATTAGCCCTCAGCGTCGAGCTATAGGGCAAGGATCTTTGCTTTTTCCCGATCGAACTCGTCTTGCGTCAAGGCACCGGAGTCCAGTAGGCGCTTTAAGCGCTCAAGCTGAGCAAGCTTGTCGTCTGTTGCTATTTCGGTGGCTTTGCCCTGCGTGGCGGAAATCCCTTTGATCACGCAGCGGAAACGCAGGGTGGCTTCCGGGAAGCCACCGAAAGGCCTTGCGGCCTTCGAGTCCATTGAGATGGTTTCCATCACCTGGGACTTTTCAGTGCAAAAGGATGACGCCTCCTCGTATGCCTTCTTTTGCAAGGAGCTGGACGAGACAAATCCAGTCTTCCCGGTGCGCATGATGAGATAGGAGTCAGGGCCATCGGGAATTACCCCAGTGTTCCCCGCGAGGGCGACGCAGGGAAGCAGTCCGGCGATTACGGCAATCATGCACTTCACTAAGGCCTCCGAAGACCCTACCTGAGGGCTAACGCCTGAGTTAAGCCGCCACCACGAGGTTGTGGTTGTGGTCGGCTTGAAAGAATTGTTAGGAGCGATGCTCGTTGGCCGGTCTCGGCACTTTCACGGTCTCAAATGCGCTGCCGCAATGTTTGCATTTGGACGCATCCTTCTTTACCCGCTCGCTGCAGTGCGGACACTTCTTTGTTGCTGCTCGCGAAAACCCAAAGCCTGCGATAGCAAAAACGGGAGCGAGCATCAGAAGGATCCCTGCCTCGCGGCTGGCACCCCTGGCAGAGTCAGCCATGCCAATGACAAGACAGAACAATGCTATGCCGTAAAGAAGCTTCCCCATCCGTTCCCCCTATTGTGTAGAAGCGCGCCTAACGCCTGAATTAAGCCGAGCCGCGAAGCGGCTTCGGCTTGAATGAATTGTTAGGCGCCACCCTTTGCCCCGGAAGCGCCGCTGTTGATGCGCACTATACGGTCAATCTCCTCAAGGCCGACCTGGGAGAGGAGTCGATACACCGCTGCCGTGGATATGGCCGGAGGAAATAGCAATTGGTGCTGCTCAGGATTGTTGGGAGGACGGACGACCTGCGCCTCAATGCCGTGGCCGGCAAAGAAATCATCGAGGAAGTCATGCAGTTCAACGTCTCGAACCGTCAGCAGGCACTGGCCATTCCAATCGCTCAGCTCTACGTGCTCAGTGAATTTCATGTGTGGCGCCTAACGCTTGGTTCTGCCCCCGCATTCGAGGGGCTGCGCTGAGTATGCCGAGGGCAAGGCGGGGAGCCAATTAATTGGTTCCCCGGCTCAATGGGGGCACTTATGGGGGCAGATTGCGTCGAAAGGGTTTGGAAAAGTTTTGAAAATCAATGTGATGAGAGAGTTTTGCGGTGCCCGCTCCAGCACCAAAGGCGCACATGTGGTCGCCATCTCACCGATCATTCACGTGGCAGGCCTCTAGGCTTGTGCGTGTGTGTCTGTCCTGAGGCGGCTGCGTGAAGGTGTCGGACAAGGATCTGATGTACCTGGAGGCTTTGGGCCGGAACGGGTACTCAATGCTGTCTGCGTCGACGTGGGACGAGGCGCGGCCGCGCCTGAAACAGGTCTGGGATTCATCGGGCCGCGCACAGCGCCTCCCATGGGAGGTGATCGAAATCCTCGTTCACGAGGCTTGGCTCCAGGCCGCTGATTCGGCCCTGCGGCGGTCGTCCGGGACCGGGTAATCCATCGGGTAGAACCCACTCGATTGGCGTTGGGCAACCGGTCCGGTGGTCCGCGGGTTGGCATTGCCTGTGGGGTCCGGCTGCGGTGCGAGCCATCTCGCTGCCGGCCACTCCTTGACCAGGCCCAGGCAGATGGGCGCGACGCCGCCCGCGCGGCGCGGGACCTGCCGCCTTTTCCGCCGCCCCCCACGACGATTTAACCGGCCGGGCGATAAAATTCCGCGCGTTGGTAGTGGGTAAAAGAGAACGATTGGCGATGGTGCCTCTCGACCGCTATATCGACACATTCGCCCATGTGGCGAGGCACCGGCTCGCCCTGCAGCCCTGGCATGACATCGAGCCTGCCCTGGCCGAGACATGGGAGCAGTTGCGGGAGCCCGGATCGCCCGGGTGGGAGGATGTGGCTCCCCTGGTCCGCAGCGAGGCATCGAGCGCAGCGAACGACGCGGGCTGACTCGCGGGCACCGCGGCGCGGCCGCGCAACATGGTCGACATGCCGCTGCCACCTGCCTTTCCTTCCCGGGCCGCGGTCGCGGTCGAAGCGGGTCGCGACGCTCTTCGAGGATGGCAGTCGCCTGCCGCGCCGGCGGGCAGGGAGGGTTCCCGGGAACGCTTTGAAGCGTTTGTCGGATGCCTTCAAAGCGATGGGGGAATCCCTTCAAAGCTATTCCCCAATACCTCCGGAGGGTCTCCGGAACCCTCCAGAGCTATTGCCGGATACCTCCCGAGGTATTGGGGAATAGCTTTGAAGCGATTGTCCAATACCTCCGGAGGGTTTCCGGAACCCTCCAGAGCTATTGCCGGATACCTCCCGAGGTATTGGGGAATAGCTTCAAAGCGATTGTTGGATCGCTTTGAAGCTATTCCCGGATCCCTGCCTTCCGCTCCCGGCGGGCCAGAGGAGAGCGGTGGGATCTGTGAATTCCTGGCGACCTTCCCGGCCTCGACGGCCGTTCCAGGTCCGACGACTTCCTCGTGGAAATCCCGTGCCAGCATTTCACCGAGGACGCGGATGCCATCGGTATGCTGGCGTGGTCGAAGCGCCGACGTCGGAAGTCATCTATTGTCTGGACTGGCGGACGGAAGTCGCGTCATCGTCACTGCGAACCGCCCCCGTCGGGAAGCGGGCGCCTGACATGACGGCCACAGGTGGCGCTGTGTCGCGCGCCTGTTCCCAACCGCACTTTCGCGAGTGTCATCGTCGACTCGTCCGGCAGGACGGATCGGCCTCCAAGTCATACCTGGCGGAACCCATGGACTATCAGCTCATCATCAAGTTCTGGCGCAAGTCGCTGGACAGCGAAGCCTTCCTCTCCACGATCGAGAGCGAACTGCAGGCGGTGCTCGGGGACTCGGCGCAGACGGATGGCTACGACGTCAGTTCCAAGGAGATCAACCTGTTCCTGATCACGCCCGATCCCCGCCACACGTTCCGGCGGGTGAAGGGGGTGCTGGAGACCCTGGGCGTGCTGCATGCGGTGTCGGCGGGCTCCCGCCTGGTGGGCGGGGCCCAGTTCTCGTCGCACTGGCCGTTGCGGAGCACGCGGAAGTTCAAGCTTCCGTAGCGCGCCATTCAAGGCGCGCCATTCAAGGGCGCGTCATTCAATAGCGCGCCCTCCAACAGCGCGCCATCGAACAGCGCGCCCCTCGTTCCGCGCCCGTCAGTGACTGGCGGTGCGGGTGCGCAGCGCTCCGTCAGTCGGCAATCCCGTCGAACAGGCCGTTGAGCCCGGAGTAGGGCATGGCCTGCGTCGACAGCGGGGCTGACAGCCCGTCGCGCATGAAGTCGCCGGCCAGCTGCGCGATGCGGTGGTAGGCCGACTCGGCGAGATTGGAGCCGGCGCTCAGCCGGCGCACGCCCCAGGCCTGCAGTTCTTCCGCGCCGGGCAACGCGCTGCGCGCCAGCAGGTTCAGCGGCAGGGTCGTGCCCGAGACAATCGTTTCGATGCCCGCGCGATCGCTCAGGCCCGGTACGAACAGGCCGTCGGCGCCGGCGGAGGCATAGGCGTGCGCGCGTTCGAGGGTGAGCGCGGGTCGCTGCGCGGCGGCGCCCATGCCGCGCAGGTAGACGTCGGTACGCGCATTGACGAACAGGTCGGTGCCGGCGTGGGCGCAGGCGCTGCGGATGGCTTCGATCTTCGCGCACAGCGCGGCTGGCTCGCCCGCGCCGTCCTCCAGGTTGATGCCGGCCACGCCCAGGTCGGCCAGGCGCGCGGCGAGGGCGGCCACTTCAGCCGGCTTGTCGGAATAACCGCCTTCGATGTCGATGGTCAGCGGCACGCGGATCACCCGGACGATGGCCTGGACCACGTCGAGCACGCGCGCGACCGGCAGGCGATCGCCGTCGGGATAACCCTGCGCCCAGGCGACGCCGGCGCTGGTCGTGGCGATCGCCGGCGCGCCGAGGCTTTCGATCAGGCGCGCGGTGCCGGCGTCCCAGGCATTGGCCAGGCGGAGCAGGCCGTGCTGGTGCAGCTGGCGGAAGGTGGCGACGTGGGAACTGGCGGGCATGGGGGAGCTCCTTGGAAAGGGGGGCATCTTCGCAGTGGCGCGGACGGTGTTCTGGCCGGATTCGGACGCTGATCTCAGGGCGGTCCGGACGCGGGTGGTAGACAGCGATAGCTCGAACAATCATCCCGAACTGTGTCCGCCAGGGCGATCTTGCAATGCCTGGGACACAGCGTTGCCGACGGCATCGGCCCATGCATGCCAACGCGCACGCGCCGCACACTTCGCCTCGATGGGCGTGCGCACACGCGCTGCATTGGCCGCGCACACGCGCCGGGCCCTAGAATGCCCGGCATTCGTGGCCACGCCGGCCGCGCGCATGGGACCACAATGCAGGATCCGCGCAACGCACGCATCGCAGTGATCGGCCTGGGCTACGTGGGCCTGCCCCTGGCCGTCGAATTCGGCAAGCGCCATCCCACCGTGGGCCATGACATCGACGCCGGTCGCGTCGCGGGACTGCGCGCGGGCCAGGACCGCAACGGCGAGACGTCGGCGGCGGAGATCGCGGCGGCCTCGCAGCTGCGCTTCACCGATGCCATCGGGGACCTGGGCGACAGCACGGTCTACATCGTCACCGTGCCCACGCCGGTCGATGCGCACAAGCGCCCGGATTTCCGCCCCTTGATCGAGGCCAGCCGCGCGGTCGGCAGCGTGCTCAGCGTCGGCGACGTCGTGATCTACGAGTCCACGGTCTACCCGGGCGCCACCGAGGAGATCTGCGTGCCAGAACTGGAGCGCGCATCCAGGCTGCGCTACAACGTCGACTTCTTCGTCGGCTACAGCCCCGAGCGCATCAACCCCGGCGACCGCCAGCGGCGGCTGGCGGACATTCCCAAGGTGACCTCGGGCTCGACGCCGGAAGCGGCGGACTTCGTCGACGCGCTCTACCGCGGGATCATCACCGCCGGCACGCACAAGGCCCAGAGCCTGAAGGTGGCCGAGGCGGCCAAGGTGATCGAGAACACCCAGCGCGACGCCAACATCGCGCTGGTCAACGAATTTGCGCTGATCTGCCAGCGCCTGGGCATCGACACCACGCAGGTGCTGGAAGCGGCCGGCACCAAGTGGAACTTCCTGCCGTTCCGCCCCGGCCTGGTCGGTGGCCACTGCATCGGCGTGGACCCGTACTACCTGATCCAGAAGGCGCAGGCCGCCGGTTACTACCCGGACGTGCTGCTGGCCTGCCGCCGCATCAACGACTCGATGGGCGAGCACGTCGCCGCCGAGGTCATCAAGCTGATGATCCAGCGCGGCCTGCCGGTCGCCGGCGGACGGATCCTGATCCTGGGCATCGCCTTCAAGGAGAACTGCGCCGACTTGCGCAACACGCGAGTGATCGAGCTGGCGCAGCGCTTCACCGAGTACCGCGCGCAGGTGGACATCTACGACCCCTGCGTCGACGTCCAGGCGGCGCGCGAGGAATACGGCGTGGAACTGCTCGAGGCCGAACCCGCGCATGGCCAGTACGACGCGATCGTGCTGGCGGTGGCGCACGAGCCGTTCCGGGCGATGGGCGCGCAGGGCGTGCGCCGGTTCGGGCGCGGCAACGCGCTGCTGTATGACATCAAGAGCGTGTTCCCGCTCGAGGCGGTCGACGCGCGGCTGTAGGCCGCGGACGGGTCTTGGTCAGTCGCGATCCGGGCGCGCATGGCGGGTCGAGACCCGCCCTACAGTTCGTAGGCTGGGTTGGCTTCATCAACCCAGCATTCCGGGATCCCAGAGGGCTGGGTTGATGGAGCCAACCCAGCCTACGTTGATTGGTCGCGCCGTCGTGATGGGCCTACAGCAACGACAGCACCTGTTCGGGCGGACGGCCGATCACCGCGCGGCCACCGTGCACGAAGATGGGGCGTTCAATCAGGCGCGGGTGCGCGGCCATGGCGGCGAGCAGCGCCTGGTCGTCCAGCGCGGGGTCGGCGAGGCCGAGGGTCGCGTACTCCTCCTCGCCGGTGCGCAGCATCGCGCGGACCGGAAGGCCCAGCTGGGCGGCGATCGCGCGCAGCTCGTCCGCGGTGGGCGGCGATTCCAGGTAGAAGACGACTTCCGGTTCGATCCCGCGTTCGCGCAGCAGTTCGAGCGCGCCGCGCGACTTGGAGCAGCGGGTGTTGTGGTAGAGGCGGGTGGGGCTCATGGCACCTCCTGAATGGCCCGGGCGATGGCCGGCCCAGAATGCAAAAGGCCCGCTTGCGCAGGCCTTTGCCGAAAACACGACTCTGGATCGGATGACGCTGGCGCGGATGACGCCGATCTGGAGACGCTGGATCTGGTGGGCGGTGCAGGGTTCGAACCTGCGACCCTTGCCGTGTGAAGGCAATGCTCTACCGCTGAGCTAACCGCCCGAATGGGGCGCGCATTCTAACGATAACTGCGGCGCCGGAGCAAGCGGGGCGGGATCGAAAGTGGAGCGTGATCCATCCCGGCAGGATACGGCCAGGCCGATCCTGCCATCCGCGCCGGCCGCGCCCGGGCGCTCACTCCAGTTGCGATCGTGCGTAGGCCGCGTCCAGCGCCTCCATCGCGTCCTGCGGCATGAGCCTGGCGGCCTTCTCGTAGGCCGCCGCCGCGGCGTCTTCCTGCTTCTCGCCGTGGAGCAGGATCAGCACGTTGCCGTGCTCGATGTGGGCGATGGGCGAGTCGGGCGTGAGCTTGAGCGCGGCCTTGATGTGCTTGTCGGCTTCGGCCGGCTTGGCGCCGTAGGTCAGGCCGCCGATCATCGCGCCGATCTTGCCCACGATCTCGGCGTGGTACAGGGCCATCGCGGTGTGCGCCTCGGCATGCTTGGGGGCCAGTTCGAGCGTGGTGTCCAGCGCGGCGCGGACCTTGCCCGCGATGCCTTCCTTGAGCGCCTTGGCGATCGACAGGCCCTGGCTGTAGCGGCCCAGCGCGAAAGCGAGGCGATAGTGGCTGTTGGCGTCCTCGGGGATGCTCTTGACGGCGGCGTCGGCCAGCTTGGCGGCCTGGTCGAAGCGCTTGAGCTTCTCGGCGTCGTCGTCGACCAGGTAAGTGGCATGGATGCCCAGCGCCTTCACCGCCACCGAGGCGCCGATCGGGCCCAGCGCCTGGCCCGCATCGAAGGCGGCCTTGAAATCACCGTGGTGGAAGCTGCGCCAGGCGTCCTGCAGCGCGGTGGCCAGGGCGTCGGCATCGAGCTTGGGCGCCGACTTGCCCGCGCCCTTGAGCAGCGCGGCCGCGCGCTTGGCATCCGGGAAGGGCTCGCAGTCGCCGGCGTGCAGTTTCGGCCAGGCCTTCTTCAATGCGTCGCCGGTGAAAACGAACGCCTTGGCGTCATAGGGGAATGCCGCCCAACCGGTCTTGCCTGCCATGCGCTTTTTCCATGCGGGGGGGAATGTGGAGCATCCGGTGGGGCGCCGGTCAAAAGCAAGCCCGGGCCGGAAATGCACTCGCCCGATCGGGTGTAGGCGGCATGGGACTGGCCGCCGCGTGTTCCGGCGGGCGTTGTAATCGGCACACGCTCCGGCCGGCCCGCGACGCGGCGGCGTGGAGGAGGTCCCATGCGGTATCCAGCGCGTTCCACCCGGGGCATGACGGATGCCATCGGCGCACGCACCACGTCCTCGCCGGTGCGCGCACTCGGCTGGGTGCTGGGGGCGCTGCTCGCCTCGCTCGGGTTCTGGCGCCCGGCGCAGGCAGAGACCGTCGCCAACTGCGTGGGCTTCATCGGCGGCGTGCCCACGTCCATTTCCACGCCCGGCGTGTGGTGCATGGACCAGGACGTGTCGACGGCGATCACCACCGGCAACGCGGTCACCATCCTCACCAACAACGTCACCCTGGACTGCAACGGTTTCAAGATCGGCGGCACCGCGGCCGGCCCGGCCACCCAGGCCGTGGGCGTGTTCGCCGACAGCCGCCTCAACGTGACGCTGCGCAACTGCAACGTGCGTGGTTTCCAGTTCGGCGTGCTGCTGTTCGACGCCACCGGAGGCGGCGGCCACGTGGTCGAGGGCAACCGCCTGGACGGCAATACCAACGCGGGCCTGTGGATCGGCGGCGACGGCAGCGTCGTGCGGGACAACCGGGTCGCCAACACCGGCGGCGTCGGCGCAGTGGGCAGCGCGTGGGGCATCCTGGTGCGCGGGCGCGTGGACGTGATCGGCAACGTGGTGTCGGGCGTGAATCCCAGCCAGACGGTGCCCGCGGCGGGCTTCGGGATCCAGGTCCTGGGCAGCACCGGCAGCCGGGTGGCCGGCAACATCGTGCGCGGCGTGATGGAAGGCACCGGCGGCGGCGCGCCGGGCGGTGCGGCCTCGATGGCGATCGATGAGAGTTCGGGCCGCGTGCTGGTGCAGGACAACAGCCTGTTCTACACCGGCACGGCCAATTTCTCGCTGGGGCTGAAGTGCTACGGCAATGCGCCGCTGGGCGTGGCGCGTGGCAACGACATCATCGGCTTCGCCTTCCCCTTCGTCGGCTGCGCCGACGGCGGCGGCAACCAGGTGCACTAGGCGCCGGCGGCGACCGCCGTCCGCGCGGAGGACCTCTCCATGGCGCGCTTCTTCCTACTCCTGCCGATCTTCGTGTCGGCATGGCTGGCCCCGCCGGCGCAGGCCGAGACGCACCGCGCGTGCACGGGTTACATCACTTCGTTGCCGACGGTGATCAGCAAGCAGGGCACCTGGTGCCTGCTGGCCGACCTGACCACGGCCCAGACCGGCGGCGGCGCGATCGAGCTGGTGAGCAACAACATCACCATCGACTGCAATGGCCATCGCCTCGGCAACCTGGCCGCGGGGCCGAACACGGTGGCGTTCGGCGTCCTGGGGGTCAACCGGCGCAACATCGTGGTGCGCAACTGCAGCGTGCGCGGCTTCCGGGTGGGCATCTACCTGCGCGGCCAGTTCGTCGACCTGGCGCTGGACGGCGGCGGGCACGTGGTGGAGGACAACACCGTCCAGGGCAGCACCGGATGGGGCATCGTGGTGGACGGGCTGGACAACCTGGTGCGCCGCAACCGCGTGCTGGACATCGGGCTGGGCAGCGAGCTGAACATCCGCGGCATCAGCACCTACGGCACCGTGGACATCCTGGACAACCTGGTCGATACGGTGTCATCGGCGCCGGGTTCGGGCCGGCCGGTCTGGGGCATCACCCTGAGCGGGGGCGACGGTCAGCTGGTGGCCCGCAACCAGGTGCGCAACCTGATGCCGGACTCGGGCTTCGGCTGGGCCATCACGCTGTCCACAAACGCGCGCCGCGCCGTCATCCGCGACAACCTGATGGTGAAGTCCGCGCTCGATGGGTCCCAGTTCGCCTGCTTCGCCAGCGGCACGGTGCAGCTGGCGCGTGACAACGTGGCCCTGGGCTATCCGGCCAATGTCGGCACCGGGTGCATGGACGGGGGCGGCAACCTCATCCTGCCCTGAGGACGCCGGCCCCCGGGCTCACTCGACGTAGGCGCGGGTCAGGGTGTTCAGGTGCACGCGTTCGGCGTCGCGCAGGAACGGCGCCAGCAGCATCATCACCTGGACGATGCCGGCGCGGATCGCTTCGTGCTCGTCCTTGTCGCCGCGCGCGGACGCGTAGTTGAGCCAGAACGTGGCGATGACCAGCACGTTGGTCGCGGTGGCGGCCAGTTCGGGGCCGGAGGCGCGCATCACGCCGGCCTGGGAGAGCCCGCGCATCACCGCGTGGGCCTGCTCGTCGGCGCGCCGCAGGATGCGCGCGAAGCGCAGGCGCAGGCGGCGGTTGCGGCTGAGGATCTCCACCAGGTCGCGGTAGAGGAAGCGGTAGTCCCAGATCGCCTCGAACACCAGGTGCAGCTGCAGCCAGATGTCCTCCAGGCCCGGCAGGCGGCCCTCGGGCGCGGCCAGGGCGCTGTCCATGCGCTCCTCGAAGCGCGCGAACAGCTGCTCGATGATGTCGTCCTTGTTGCGGAAGTGGTAGTACAGGTTGCCGGGGCTGATCTCCAGCTCGTCGGCGATGTGGTTCGTGGTGACATTCGGCTCGCCCTGGGCGTTGAACATCACCAGGCTGGCGTCGAGGATGCGCTGGCGCGTGTGCCGGGCCACGATAGGGTCGTAAGGGGCGGGCGCGGCAGGCGCGGCGTCAGCCGCGCAGCTTGCCGACCAGAGCGACGTACTTGGTCATCGCGTCGTCCTGGCTGGTGCCGGCCAGCTTGGCCCAGGCCTCGTACTTGGCCGTGCCGACGAAATCGAAGAAGCCGGGTTTGGGGCCAGTGACGTCGCCTTCCGAACCCTGCTTGTACAGCGCGTACAGGCGCAGCAGCGTGTCGTTGTCGGGGCGCTCGTCCAGGGAGTGGACATCCTTTGCGGCCTGTTCGAACTGGGACTTCAGATCCGCCATGGTGGTGGCTCCTTGCAGGACAGCGGGCATCACAACATGCGTCCCGGGGACGGTCAATACGGCGGGGCATTGTGGGCCGCGACGGCCTCTGGCAACGTAGCTCCTCGACCGGCATTCCCACGCGCCGGCGCACTCGGGGAGAGCAGGGCATGAGCTACTTCGTCACCGGCGCGACCGGTTTCATCGGCCGCTACCTGGTCAGCAGGCTGCTGGAGCGCAAGGGGACCGTGCACGTGCTCGTGCGCAAGGACTCGCAGAAGAAGTTCGATGCCGTCGCCACGAAGATGGGCTGGGACCGCAAGCGGGTGGTCGTCGTCGAGGGCGACATGACCGCGGCCAGATGCGGCCTCGCCCCCGCCCAGGTCAAGGCGCTGGGCGGCAAGGTCAAGCATTTCTTCCACCTGGCGGCGATCTACGACATGACCGCCAAGGCCGCCGAGCAGAAGGCCGCGAACGTCGAGGGCACCCGCAACGCGCTGGACCTGGCCGCGGCCATCGGCGCCGGCTGCTTCCACCACACCAGCTCGATCGCCGCGGCGGGCCTCTACCCGGGCGTGTTCCGCGAGGACATGTTCGAGGAGGCCGAGGGCCTGGACGATCCCTACCTGGCCACCAAGCACGAATCCGAAGGCCTGGTGCGCAGCGAGCAGCGCATCAAGTGGCGCATCTATCGCCCCGGCATGGTGGTGGGCCACTCGAAGACGGGCGAGATCGACAAGATCGACGGCCCGTACTACTTCTTCACCCTGATCAAGAAGCTGCGCGAGATGCTGCCGCAATGGATGCCCACGCTGGGCATCGAGGGCGGCCGGATCAACATCGTGCCGGTGGACTACGTGGTCGATGCGATGGACCACATCGCGCACAAGCCCAAGCTGGACGGCCACTGCTTCCACCTGACCGACCCGGAGCCGATGCGCGTGGGCGAGGTGCTCAACACCTTCGCGCGCGCCGGCCATGCGCCGGAGATGACCATGCGCATCGACGCGCGCATGTTCGCCTTCGTCCCGGGCGGGATCCGCAGCGCGGTGGGCAACCTGCCGCCGGTCAAGCGCTTCATCGGCATGCTGCTGCGGGACTTCAAGATCCCGAAGGAGACGCTGAAGTTCATCACCTATCCCACGCGCTTCGACAACCGCGAGGCCGAGCGCGCGCTGCGCGGCAGCGGCATCGCGGTGCCGCCGCTGGAGAGCTACGCCTGGCGCCTGTGGGACTACTGGGAGCGCCACCTCGATCCGGACCTGTTCATCGACCGGACGCTCAAGGGCAAGGTCAAGGGCAAGGTCGTCGTCGTGACCGGCGGCTCGTCGGGCATCGGTCTGTCCACCGCCCAGCGCGTGGCCGAGGCCGGTGCGATCACGGTGATCGTCGCGCGCGGCGAGGAGGAGCTGTTCAAGGCCCGCGACGAAATGAAGAAGGCCGGCGGCAAGGTCTTCGCCTACACCGCGGACCTGGCCGACATGGCCGACTGCGACCGGCTGGTGGCCAGGATCCTGGAGGAACACGGCCATGTCGACGTGCTGGTCAACAACGCCGGCCGCTCGATCCGCCGCTCCATCGAACTGAGCTACGACCGCTTCCATGACTTCGAGCGGACGATGCAGCTCAACTATTTCGGCAGCCTGCGCCTGATCATGGGCTTCATGCCGACGATGACCCATCGCCGGCGCGGCCACATCATCAACATCAGCTCGATCGGCGTGCTGGCCAACTCGCCGCGCTTCTCGGCCTACGTCGCCTCCAAGGCGGCGCTGGACGCGTTCAGCCGCTGCGCGCAGGGCGAGCTGTCGGGCAAGGGCATCAGCTTCACCACGATCAACATGCCGCTGGTGAAGACGCCGATGATCGCCCCGACCAAGATGTACGAAAGCGTGCCCACGCTGACGCCGGACGAGGCCGCGGACCTGGTGATCAAGGGCATCATCGAGCGTCCCAGCCGCATCGCCACGCGCCTGGGCATCTTCGCCTCGGTGATCAATGCCGTCGCGCCCAAGGCCTACGAAGTGGTGATGAACACCGCCTTCGAGCTGTTCCCGGATTCGGCCGCGGCCAAGGGCGACAAGAAGGCCCTGAAGGGCGAGGCAGCGCCCAGCAACGAGCAGATCGCGTTCGCGGCGCTGATGCGCGGCGTGCACTGGTAGGTTCGCCTTCGAATCGCCTGGCCGTTGCAGGCGCGCCCGGCGGGCGCGCCGCGGCCGGTCGGGTGCCGGATCGGCCGGGTGGCGGCATCGGCCCCGGTCGTGCTCAAACGAAGAAGGGACGCGGCCCGGCGGCTCGCGTCCCTTCTGTTTTCCAGGCCCGTGCGGCTGCGGCTGGCTTCAGAACGTCGCGCACTGCAGGAAGCGCGCCGGCCGGCTCGAGCCGGTCGGCGGCTGCAGGTGCAGGCGCGAGGTCCGCAGGTCCTCGTACTTCTTCAGCACCGAGCAGATGCCATTGACCGGATCGGCATTCTCGTCGACCAGGAAGACCATCAGCGTGGAGCGCGTGCTCCACATGGCGCGTTCCACGCCAGGCAGCGTGCCGACCATGCGGGTGACCTCGGTGCGGCGCTCTTCCTCGGTCGCCGGAGCGGCCACCAGGGGCGCGTCCTGGCCGGCCACGCGCGGCGCGGTGGGAGTGGGGCCGGTGGCATCGACCTGCGGATCCACTTGGGCCGGTGCACGCGGCATCATCATGCCGACGAACAGGCCCAGGGCCAGGGCCGCGACCCACGCCAGGACGCTCTGGCGCATCACGACCTTGCGCGACTTGTTCGACAGTTCCTCGCGGACGCTGGCCGCCAGTTGCAGGCGCACGAGCGGCCAGAGTTCCTCGCCGTCCACCAGTTCGACCCGGCCCGTGGCCAGGCGACGGGCGTCGCTGTCCGCCGTGCCAGGGGTGGCCACGACGCCGCCGTCGGCGCCGTGGAAGCGCACGGCATCGGTGACATCGCCGATCACGACGGGGGTGACGCGATAGTTGACGCCCTGCTTGCAGGCCAGCAGCCACTCGCGGCCGTCCCGGCGCAGGTGGATCACCGAATCCTGTCCGCGCTCGGCGGCGTCTTCGGCCGTTTCGGGTTCGAAGCCGCGGGCACGCAGGCCATCGACGACGATCTTGGAGAATTCACGCCAGCGCATTGCCGACAGCAGCGTCAGGCCCTCGGCGCGCTCCAGGCGCTGGCGTTGCACGCCCCACAGCCAGAACGTGGCAGCACCGCCTGCCAGAACGGCCAGTCCGATGGCAATCAACAACGGCACGACCATCGACGACGGTCCTTTCCGGGGGAGGGGCCAGAACTATACGTCAGCGTGGTGATGCCACGGAACCGTGGCGGGCCCAGCGGCCATGGGCCGGCGGCGTGGCGGGCGCCGAAAAAAGCCCGCCAGTCACGATCGCAGGGGGAGGGAGTCTGCGCAGGAGAACTGGCGGGCTGAAAGCGTCATGGAGACGGTCAGGTAACGCGGCGGGCTGCGGGCCCGCCACGCCTGCAATCAGGGGGTGGTCTTGCGGGGCTTGCGGGCGGCCGGCGCGCGGGCGGCGGCGGTGGCGCGGGTGGCCGGCTTCGCGGGCGCCTTGGGCGCGGCAGCGGCGCGCTTGGCGGGGGTACGCGTGGTGGTGGTGCGCGCGGCCGGCTTGCCGCCCTGGCGGCGCAGCTCGGCGGTCAGGCCGTCGACCTTGCGGCTCAGGTCGGTCAGGTCGTCGCGGCCGGGCACGCCGAGCTTGGTGAGGGCGCGCTGCACGCGGTCCTCGAACACCTTCTCCAGGCGATCCTAGGTATCGGTCGCGCGTTCACGGGCCTGGCCGACGGTGGTTTCCACTTTGCCGCGCACCGCATCGGCCTGGCCACCGGCGAAGCGCATCGCGTTCTGCTCGAGCTTGAGGCCTTCCTTGATCAGCGCCTCGAACAGCTTGGTGCCCTCGGTCTGCGCGCGGCTGAAGGCGCCCACGCCGGCCAGCCAGACCTGCTGGGCGGACTCGCTCAGGGTGCGGTTCAAGTGTTCGGCCTGCTGCGCCTTGGTTTTGGCGGAGGTGGTCTTCTTCGCGGTCTTCTTGAACTTGGCCATGGCGTTCCCTCGAGGGAGGTGGGTAATGACGTGACAATCGCGGGCCTGTCTAGAGCTTTCACACCACGCCCGGGCGCGCGGGTGACACCGGCGCGTGTTGTTCGCGCACCGTCCGGTGACGGCGGCCCGGGAGACGCCATCGGCCGCGACGGCGGGACGGGATCAGCCGGACGTGCGTTGCCGCTGCGCCAGCAGCGCGTCCACGTCATCCAGCGCGCGGCGCAGGCGCGCCGTGGTTTCGGTGGCACGCGGCTGCGGCCGCAGCCCCTGCAGGATCGAGCGCTCGTGGGCCTGGGCGATCACGTCGGCGCGCAGCGCCAGCCCGTGCGCTTCCAGCAGCGGGCCCAGCGTGTGCGCGCGCTCGTGCAGGTCGACCAGCACGTTGCGGTAGGCGATCTGCGCGATGCGCTCGCGGTTGGCGAAGCTGAAGGCATTGGTGAAGAACAGTTCGCCGTCCTGCGCGTTGGGCTCGAAGATCATCTGGTCCACGTCCGGGAACTGCTGGGCGTGCTTGGCCAGGCCGATCTGCATGCGCGACTGCAGGAAGGTGCGGAAGGTCTGGGACAGCACCGCGGGCAGGCCGCCGGCCGCCAGGCGCCCGGCATCGCTGGCGAAGGTGCGGGTGTCGCCCTGGGTGTTGAACGGCACCAGCGGGTTGACGCCCAGCATCAGGTCGATGCCGCGCTCGAGCACGACCGAGGCATGCATCGTGCGGCGCAGGGCGCCATCGACGAAGTGGCGTCCACGCAGTTCGACCGGCGGATACAGGCCGGGCAGCGCGGCACTGGCCTGCACCGCCTGCGAGATCGGGACGTCGTCCCAGCCGTCGCCGCCGAAGCGCACGGTCTCGCCGCTGTCGAGGTCGACCGAGATGACGAACAGGCGCGCCTCCAGTTCGCGGAAGTCGTTGGTCCGGCCGCGGCGCGAGAAGACGTCGCCCAGGAATTGCTCGACCTGCGCGTTGTCGAACAGCCCGGTCGGCACCAGGCCGCCGAAGCGGGTGATGAAGTCGGGCCAGCGCAGTTCACCCGGCGAGAACAGCAGCTCGCGCCACCAGTCCGACGCCAGCCGCGGCAGGCGCGCGGCGCGGCGCATGTATTCGAGGAAGGCCGGGCGCAGGAAGGTCTCGGGCCGGAACTGGACGTCGTCGCTGTCGCCGGTGAGGAAAATGCGGCACAGCTCCTGCGTGCCCAGGCGGTTGGCCAGCGCGGCGGCCAGGAAGGCGCCGCTGCTTACGCCGACGTAGCAGTCCAGGCGGGTGAGGTCGAGGCCTTCGATCGCCTCGTCGAGCGCGCGCAGCGCGCCCAGTTCGTACATGCCGCCGATGGGTCCGCCGCCGGCGACGGCCAGGGCCGATCCGCGGGGCGGAGGCGTCGGGTCCGGGCCGGGTGGTGCGTTGGCGAGCGGTATGGAGTGACAGCATGCGGTCGAGTACGGAAGGGATCGGCCGAGTGTAGCCGAGGGTGCGGGCACGAATCGGGATGCCGGTTGCGGTGTGGTCCGGCCCGGCCAGCAGAACCGCGGGGATGTGTGCGCCGCGCGATGGCGGGGCCGGGGCGATGGCGTGGCTTGCCTGCGCCTGCCGCGCTGGCGATCATCGCGGCAATGTCCCGCACCGGCGACCTCCCGCGACGGCTGGCCTGCCTGCTGGCACGCCACCAGGCGCTCCACGATCCCGCCCGCGAGCCGCGCAACGGCCTGCGCTGGCTGCCCGAACTCCGCCGCTGGCAGGCGGAGCGGCTGGAAGCGAGTTTCGATCGCTTCCTCGAGGATCCGCGGCGCCGGCCGGCCGCGCATTTCTTCCTCACCGACGTCTACAACGACCGCGATTTCAGCCGGCGCGACGCCGACATCGCCCGCGTGCTGCCGATGATGCAGCGCATGTTGCCCGGGGCGCTGCTGGGCACGCTGGCCGATGCGATCGAGCTGGGGCTGCTCACCCACGCCTTCGACCTGCGCCTGGCGCAACTGCTGCAGGTCCATGGCGCGCGTCGGCGCCGGCTCGATGCGGCGCTGTATGCGAAGGTCTACCGCGCCAGCGGCCTGCCGCGGCTGCGCGGGCACCAGATCGAGCTCATCGGCCGGGTGGGGTTCGGCCTGGGCCGGGGGCTGCGAATACCCGGCGTGGGCACGCTGCTGAAACTCTCCCGCGGCCCGGCGCGCAGCGCGGGACTGGGCGAACTGCAGGGCTTCCTGGAACGCGGCTTCACCGCATTCGGCGAACTGGGCGACGTGCGCGGCTTCATCACCGAGATCGAGGCCGAGGAACGCGCGGTGTGCGGCCGGCTGTTCGCCGGCGACCCGGATCCGTTCCGGGGGCAGATGGCCTAGGTCGAGCGGGCGCGGGTCCGCCGCACGCGTGGGTGGGGCGGACGCTCGTGTGCGGACCGTGTCTGAGCGGACCGTCTCTGGGCGGACCGACTCTGGGCGGACCGTCTCAGCTGAAGCGTTCGTCCAGGACGCGGCGGATCTCGGACTCGATGGGCCCCTTGAAGGCCGACATCAGGAAGCCCAGGTCGGCGGTCACCCGCAGGTTGGTGCCGGCCAGCGCGATCTTGCCGTCCACGCCGGCACGGCTGAAATTCAAGGTATCGCCGGCCCAGTCGTACTGGATGCCGAAACGCTCGCTGAGCTTGTCGGCGACTTCCTGCACGGCCTTGCGGGCCTTGGCGTGCGGAAGGGAGTGTTCGTGCAGGATGTCGATGCTGGGCATGGGTTCGTTCCGGGAGTGCACCGCTATTGTGGGGGCAGGGCGACCGCGCTCCAAGCGGCTGCGCGCCGCGCCGGTCATGCTAGATTGCCGCGACGTGAGCACCCTCAGACTTCGATTCCCGCAACGCCAGCAGGCCGACCTCGTGCTGGGTCCGGGCCAGCACGGTATCGGCCGGGACGCGGCCGGACACCCGGTCCTCGTCGACGATCCGGAGCAGGCCATCGCCTGTTTCCGCGTCGATCGCCGGGGCGTGTGGCTGCAGGTGAACGAGGGCGTGCGGGGATTGCACATCAATGGCCGGCCCACGCGGCGCGTGGCCATGATGCGCGCCGGCGATGCGGTCTTCATCGACGGCCAGCAGTGGCTGCTGCTGGGCGACACGCCCCCCAACGCGCCCGCGCAGTCGGTCGCTCCGCCCGCTGAACTGGCCGACCCGCGGCTGGTGCTGCGCGGCGTGGGCGGCGCGCACCACGGACGCAGCATCACCCTGGACCAGCCGCGGCTGGTGGGCCGGCTGGCCGAGTGCGACATCCGCATCGACGAGGCTGCCTTCGCCGACCGGCATGCCCGGCTCGAACCGCACACGCAGGGCGTGGTGCTGCGCGACCTGGGTTCGGAAGACGGCAGCGTCGTGAACGGGTGGCCCGTGCGCAATGCACTGCTGCGCCCGGGCGACCAGGTCGTGTTCGACTCGCATCATCGTTTCGTCGTCGAGGCCCCGCGGCGGACCCTGGGGGCCGAAGAACGCGCGCAGGCCGCGGCGCCGGCGATGGCCGCCGCACCGGCGATGGCCGACGGCCGGATGACCTCGGTGCGCCGGGTGCCCTGGCTCCTGCTGGCCGCGCTGCTGCTGGCGGCGTCGCTCAGCCTGCTGCTGCTGTACGGCGCCCGCTGACCCCGGGGGGTCGCGTCCCGGTCGTCCATGCCCGGGTGTCGTGGACGGCTTGTTTCCCGCTGCTGTAACCGCGCTCAGGCCGCGTGGGCCGACGTGGCGGAGCGCCGCGTGCGGGCGAGCCTGTCGCGAAAGTGACGGACCAGCCGCCAGCCGAGCAGGACAGCGAGGATCCCCGCGTACAGCGCGGGTTCGCGGATGTCGGACTTCACCAGCCACCAGAAATGCAGCACCGCGAGTACGCCGATGGCGTACACCAGCTTGTGCAGTCGCGCCCAGTTCCGGCCCAGGCGCCGGATCGCCGCCGTGGTGGAGGTCGCCGCCAGCGGCACCAGCAGCAACCAGGCCAGGAAGCCCACGGTGATGTAGGGCCGCTTGGCGATCTCCTCGAAGATCTGCGCCCAGTAGCCACGCAGGTCGAGCACCAGGTACGCCGTCAGGTGCAGCGTCGCGTAGAAGAATGCGTACAGGCCGAGCATCCGGCGGAAGGTGACCAGCACCGCCTGCCCGGTCAGCTGGCGAAGCGGCGTGATCGCCAGGGTGATCATCAGCAGTCGCAGCGCCCACAGGCCCAGGCGATGTTCTATTTCGGCCACCGGATCGGCGCCCAGGCCGCCGCTGCCGGTGAGCGCCTCCAGCCGGATCTGCCAGGCGAGGATGGCCGCCGGCGTCAGCGCCAGCAGGTGCACGAGGGTCTTGGCCGCGATCAGCCCGGTCGAAGTCCGCCGCGCCGGCGTGCGCGCGGCATGACCGGGGCTGGTGGTGCGCGGGCCCGCCATCGGGTCGCGTGCATGCGCACTCATGGCAGGCTCCGGCGCGGGAAGACGCGGTCTGCCGCGGCGCGGGGCCGCATCAGAACCACCGCCGCAGGTTCATGCCGGCATACAGGCTGGCGACCTGGTCGCCGTAGCCGTTGAACATGCGCGTGGGAATGCGCTCGGCGAACAGCTTGCTCGAAGTGCCGGCAATGCGGCGCTCGGTCCTCTGCGACCAACGCGGATGGTCCACCTGCGGGTTCACGTTGCTGTAGAAGCCATATTCGCTGGGGGCGGACTCATTCCACGAGGTCCGGGGCATGCGTTCGACGAAGGTGATCGCCACGATCGACTTGATGCCCTTGAAGCCGTACTTCCACGGCACCACCAGCCGCAGGGGCGCGCCGTTCTGCTGCGGCAGCGGCTTGCCATACAGGCCGGTGACCAGCAGCGACAGCGGATGCATGGCCTCATCGATGCGCAGGCCCTCGCGGTAGGGCCAGTTGAGCGACGAATAAGCCTGCCCCGGCATCTGCTGGCGGTCCTTCAGGGTAGTAAAGGCCACGTACTTCGCCTTCGACGTCGGCTCGAAGCGCTTGAGCACGTCGGCCAGCGGCACGCCCAGCCACGGGATCACCATCGACCAGCCCTCCACGCAGCGCAGCCGGTACACGCGCTCGCCCGGCGTCATGCCCTTGAGCAGATCGTCCAGCGACAGCGTGCCGGGCCGGGCGCAGTGGCCGCCCACCGCCACGCTCCACGGGCTCAGGCGCAGGGTGCGGGCGGCCTTGGAAGGGTCGTCCTTGCCGGTGCCGAACTCGTAGAAGTTGTTGTAGGTGGTCACGTCCTCGTAGCGCGTGCGCTCTTCATCCGTGCTCAGGCCCGAACGCAGCGCCTCGGGGGGTGGCCGCGGCGACCTTGGGTTCCGGGGCGGCGGCGTTGCTGCATGCGGCCAGGCCCAGGCCCGGGACGGCCGCCATGGCGGCGAGCAGGCGCCGCCGGTCGAGGTAGACCGCTTCATCCGTGATCCGGGAGGCGGGAACTCGCAGGGCATCGCGAAGGGACATGACGGACTCCGCAGGGATGGAAGGACTATATGAGAAGAGGCGATAAGGCCGCGAAAAGTTGCGCGTGCAACCCTTGCGCCATCGCGTGTTGCGCTGCGGCATACTCCACGGTTCAGGGAAGCGCCGGCGAGCCGGCGCAGAGGGAATGCTCTAGCAGTCCGGGAGCATGCTCGGCCTACCGTCCATTTCATGCCTTGGAGTTCCGATGTCGCGCGCCTTCAATTTCAGTGCCGGTCCCGCCACGCTGCCGCAGTCCGTCCTGGAGCAGGCGCAGGCCGAAATGCTCGACTGGCACGGCGTGGGTGCGTCGATCGTCGAACTCAGCCACCGCGGACCCGAATTCATCCAGGTGGCCACGCAGGCCGAAGCGGACCTGCGCGCGCTCATGGCCATCCCGGACGACTATGCCGTGCTGTTCCTCGGCGGCGGCGCGACCACGGTCCAGGCCCTGTTGCCGCTGAATTTCGCCGCGCCCGGACAGGCCGCGGACTACGTGCTCACCGGTCACTGGGGCAAGACGGCGATCAAGCAGGCCAAGCCCTACGTCGACGCGAAGGTGATCGCCTCCAGCGAGGCCGGCGGCTTCCGCGACATCCCGGCACGCGCGTCCTGGCAGCCCACGGCCGACGCGGCCTACGTGCACATCACGGCGAACGAAACCATCCACGGGGTCGAGTTCCGCGACATTCCCGACACCGGCAACGTCCCGCTGGTCGCCGACTTCAGTTCCTCGATCGCGTCCGAACCGCTGGACGTGTCGAAGTTCGGCGTGATCTACGCCGGCGCGCAGAAAAACCTGGGCCCGGTGGGCATCACCGTGGTGATCATCCGCCGCGACCTGCTCGAGCGCGCGGGCCAGCCGCGCGCCGACATCCTGGATTACCGCTCGCACGTGAAGGGCGAATCCATGCTCAACACGCCGCCGAGCTGGAACTGGTACCTGCTGGGCCTGACCGTCAAGTGGATGCTGGACGAAGGCGGCGTCGAGGAGTTCGCGCGCCGCAACGCGCGCAAGGCCGCGCTGCTGTACGACGTGATCGACAGCTCGGGCGGCTATTACCGCAACGAAGTCGCCACGGCGGTGCGCTCGCGCATGAACGTGCCGTTCTTCCTGCATGACGAGGCGCTCGACAAGCCCTTCCTGAAGGAAGCCGACGCCGCGCGCCTGATCTCGCTCAAGGGCCACCGCGCCCTGGGCGGGATGCGCGCCTCGATCTACAACGCGATGTCCGAGGCCGGCGTGCAGGCGCTGGCCGACTTCATGCGCGATTTCCAGACAAGGCACGGGTGATGGCCGGAACGACCCGCAAAAAGGCGGGGGCCGCCAAGGCCCCCGCGTCCGGAAAGGCCCGCAAGGATGTCGCCGAAGCCGCCAGCCCACGCGGTCGTGCCGCGGCGAAGGCGAAGGCAGCCGACGATGCCGCCAAGCCGGACCTGGGCCAGGTCCGCGCGCAGATCGACGGCATCGACCAGCAGATCCAGTCGCTGATCAAGCAGCGCGCGCACTGGGCGCACCAGGTCGGCAAGGCCAAGGGCAAGCTCGCCGCGGCCGTCGACTACTACCGGCCCGAGCGCGAGGCGCAGGTGCTGCGCAAGGTCGTGGACCGCAACGATGGGCCGCTCGCCGACGACGTCCTGGTGCGCCTGTTCCGCGAGATCATGTCGGCCTGCCTGGCCCAGCAGGAGCCGCTGAAGATCGGCTTCCTTGGCCCGGAAGGCACGCATTCCCAGCAGGCGGTCTACAAGCATTTCGGCCATTCGATCCATGGCCTGCCGCTGTCGAGCATCGAGGAAGTGTTCCAGGAAGTGGAGGCCGGCCACGCGGATTTCGGCGTGGTGCCGGTGGAGAACTCCACCCAGGGCACGATCCAGTCGACCCTGGACATGTTCCTGACCTCGAACCTGCGCATCTGCGGCGAGGTGGAGCTGCGCGTGCACCAGCACCTGCTGTCGCGCAGCGGCCGGGTCGAGGACATCGAGCGTGTCTACTCGCACCCGCAGTCCTTCGCCCAGTGCAAGGCCTGGCTGCGCCAGTACCTGCCCGCGGCCGAGAAGATCGCCGTCATCAGCAACGCCGATGCGGCGCGCCGCGCGCGCAACGCCGATGACGCGGCCGCGATCGCCGGCATCAGCGCGGCCACGGTCTACGGCCTGAAGTCCATCGCCGGACCGATCGAGGACCGGCCGGACAACACCACGCGCTTCCTCGTGCTGGGGCGCGAACTGTTCCCGCCGTCGGGCAACGACCGCACCTCGCTGCTGGTGTTCATCAAGGACCAGCCCGGCGCGCTGTTCCACGTGTTGGCGCCGTTCGCCAAGCACGGGCTCAGCATGAACCGCATCGAGTCCCGGCCCGGCCACACCGGTCGCTGGCAGTACGCCTTTTTCATCGACATCACCGGGCACGCGCAGGAGCCGGCGATGCGCCTGGCGCTCGACGAGGTGGCCGAGTTCGCCCAGGAAGTGAAGGTGCTGGGCTCCTACCCGGTGGCGATCGCATGAGTGCGGCGCCGGCCGCCGCGGGGTGTCCCGCATTCGACGAAGCCTGGTTCGCCGCGCGCGCCTCGCGTGGCGTGCAGGGGCTGAAGGCCTACGACCCCGGCCACGACCTGGTCGCGCTGCGCCGGAAGTTCGGCGAGGAGCGCTTGCTGGAGCTGGGCTCCAACGAGAATCCGTACGGCCCGTCGACCGCCGCCCGGATGGCGATCCTCGACCAGATGCAGTCGCTGCACCGTTATCCCGATCCGCTCGGCCTCGACCTCAAGCGCGCTCTGGCGACGCTGCACGGCGTGGACACCGGCGCGATCCTGCTCGGCAACGGGTCCCACGAGCTGCTGATGCAGCTGGCGCAGGTGTTCGCCGGCCCCGGCGATGAGGTCGTGTATTCGCAGTACGGCTTCGCGGTCTTCGCGCTGGCGACCCAGTGCGCCGGAGCCAGCGCGCGCGTCGTGCCCGCCCGGACCCGCGATCGCGCCGACATGCCCCTGGGTCACGACCTGGATGCGATCGCCGCGGCGATCACGCCGGCCACGCGCCTGGTGTACGTGGCCAACCCCAACAATCCCACCGGCACCTGGTTCGGCGTCGATGCGCTCGACGCCTTCCTGGCCAAGGTGCCGCCGGAGGTGATCGTCGTCTTCGACGAGGCCTATGCCGAGATGGCGGTGGCACCCGACTACGCCAGTGCGCTGGGTCGGCTGGGCCGGCACGGCAACCTCGTGGTGACCCGCACCTTCAGCAAGGCCTATGGGCTGGCGGGACTGCGCGTGGGCTACCTGCTGGCCGCGCCGGGACTGGTGGCGGTGATGGAGCGGGTGCGCGAGAGCTTCAACGTCAACGGTCCCGCGCTGGCCGCCTGCGAGGCGGCGCTCGACGACGCCGCGCACCTGGACAGCTGCGTCCGGCGCAATGCCGTCGAACGCGACGCGCTGGCGCAGGCGCTGCAGCGCCGGGGGCTGCGCGTGTTTCCGTCTCAGACCAATTTCCTGCTCGTCGAATTCGGCCCCCAGACCGCCCTGATCGAGTCGGCGCTGGTCGCGCAGGGTGTAGTGCTGCGCCCGATGGGCGGCTACGGCCTGCCGGACTGCCTGCGCATCACGGTCGGTACCGCGGATGAGAACCAGCGCCTGCTCGCAGCCCTGGACGCGCTGCTGGACCTGTCCGACGCATGAGCGGCGCCGACATCCGCTACTGGACCGCGACTCCCGGCGGGCCGCTGCGCGGCACCCTGCGCGTGCCGGGCGACAAATCCATTTCCCACCGCGCGGTGATGCTCGGCGCGCTGGCTGAAGGCGTGACCCGCATCCGCGGGTTCCTGGAAGGCGAGGACACCCGCGCGACCGCGCGCGTGTTCGCGCAGATGGGCGTGCGGATCGAGGCGCCCAGCGACGGCGAGCGCCTGGTCCATGGCGTCGGCCTGCACGGCCTGCGCGCGCCGGTGCAGGCGCTGGACTGCGGCAACGCCGGCACGGGCATGCGCCTGCTGGCGGGCGTGCTCGCGGGCCAGCGCTTCGACAGCGTGCTGGTGGGCGATGCGTCGCTGACGCGCCGGCCGATGCGCCGCGTGATCGACCCGCTGGTCGCGATGGGCGCCCGCATCGACAGCCAGGACGGCCTGCCGCCGCTGCAGGTGCACGGGGGCGCGGTGCTGCACGGACTGGAGGCCACCCCGGATGTCGCCAGCGCGCAGGTGAAGTCGGCCATCCTGCTCGCCGGGCTGTACGCGCAGGGCGAAACCGCGGTGCTCGAACCGCACCCGACCCGCGACTACACCGAACGCATGCTTTCCGCCTTCGGCTGGCCGATTGAGTTCTCACCCGGCCGCGCGCGGCTGAGCGGCGGCCATGCGCTGCGCGCCATCGACGTGGACGTGCCGGCGGACTTTTCCTCGGCGGCGTTTTTCCTGGTCGCCGCCAGCCTGGTGCCGGGATCCGAGCTGACCCTGGAACGGGTCGGCGTGAATCCTCGCCGCACCGGCCTGCTGCACGTGCTGCAGGCCATGGGCGCCGACATCGAGGTCCGGCCCGCGGGCGAGCAGGGCGGCGAACCGGTCGCCGACCTCCACGTGCGCCACGCCCCGTTGCATGGCATTGAAGTGCCGGTGGCGCATGTGCCCGACATGATCGACGAGTTCCCGGCCCTGTTCGTCGCCGCCGCCTGCGCGAGCGGCCGCACCGTGGTGCGTGGCGCGGCGGAGTTGCGGGTGAAGGAATCGGACCGGATCAAATCCATGGCGGCCGGACTGCGCGCGCTGGGCGTGCGCGTCGACGAGACCCCCGATGGCGCCACCGTCCACGGCGGGCCACTGCAGGCCGGCGTCATCGACAGTGTCGGCGACCACCGCATCGCGATGAGTTTCGCCATCGCCGGGCAGTGCGCGCAGGGCCCGGTGCGCATCGCCGACACGGCGAACGTGGCCACGTCCTTCCCGGGCTTCGTGGCGCTGGCACAAGGCGCTGGGATGGGGCTGGCGGACGCCTGAGGGCGGCTCCGCCGCCGTCGGGCGCGGTCGGTATGGAACTCAGGGCTGGAAGTTGATCGGCACCTGGACGCTGGAGGAGACCGGCAACTCGCCCGACATGGCCGGGCGGAAGCGCCAGCGGCGGACGGCGCTGACGGCCGCGCGGTCCAGTTCCCGCGAGCCGCTGGAGTGGCCCACGCTCACGTCCGTGGGCACGCCGTCCACGCCCACCTGGACGCGGACCAGCACGGTGCCGCGTTCGCCCCGTCGCAGTGCGCCGGCGGGGTAGCGGGGCGCGGGCGAGGAAATGGGCTGGGGCTGCGAGCTGACCGTAGGGGCCCCGGTGCGGGGCGCGGGAGCCGGCGCGGCCGGCGGCGGTCGCGGGGTCTCGACCAGGCGTGGACGCTCCTCGCCGGGCGCCGTCTCCCGCGGCACGGGCGCGTCCGGGATGCCCTCGCCGCGATCGCCGGCCATGGGGGCCGGCAGCGGCGCGTAATCGGGGGTGGCTGCGGTGGGTGCATTGGGGCCGGCGCGATAGAACGCCTCCTTGCTGCTGTCGCGCAGCACCAGTGCGAAGACGAGCAGGCCGAGCACGAAGGCGCCCAGGATCCACCACAACGCATGTCGGGACGGCAGCCAGGACTTGAGCTGGGCAGAGCGGCGAGGCGGCGGCATTGCGGGGGATGAGGTCATCGGGTTTCGCTGTCGGTGAGGGTGGCGGGCGCGGCCCATGGCGCCCGGGCGGAGCGGATGACCTTGATTGTGCCGGTGGTCGACGGTTCTGGTGGTGTTGATCGGGTCCCTATGGATCCCGGCCCCGGTGCCGAGCGCCGCGACGGCCACCCGATGGTGCCGCCCCCGGGGTTAACGAATAGGCAATCCGGGCGGCAAGGCTGCAATAATCGCCAACTCCGTCACTGCGTCGCGCCCCCACATGCTTGATCCGAACCTGCTGCGCTCCAATGCCGCCGAACTGGCCGTCCGCCTGCGCCAGACGCGCGGATTCG
The DNA here is from genome assembly GCF_016613535.2 of Lysobacter solisilvae. Taxonomy (NCBI): domain Bacteria; kingdom Pseudomonadati; phylum Pseudomonadota; class Gammaproteobacteria; order Lysobacterales; family Lysobacteraceae; genus Agrilutibacter; species Agrilutibacter solisilvae. Next base: position 3,139,533 of record NZ_CP071518.1, on the reverse strand, counting down.
ATCTGGACGCCAGTGCGCTGGAGGCGCTGGAGGCCGAGCGCAAGCAGATCCAGATCCGCACGCAGGAGCTGCAGAACCTGCGCAACACGCGCAGCAAGGCGATCGGCCAGGCCAAGGCCAAGGGTGAGGACGTCGCCGCGCTGATGGCCGAGGTGGCCGGGTTCGGCGAGGAGCTCAAGGCCTCCGAGCAGCGGCTCGAAGCCATCCGCGCGCAGATCGAAGGCCTCGCGCTGCTCATTCCCAACCTGCCGCACGAGTCGGTCCCGCTGGGCCAGGATGAAAGCCACAACCAGGAACAGCACCGCTGGGGCACGCCGCGCGACTTCGATTTCCCGGTCAAGGATCACGTCGAGCTGGGCGCGCGAAATGGCTGGCTCGATGGCGACACCGCCGCCAAGCTCAGTGGGGCGCGTTTCACCGTGCTGCGCGGCTCGCTGGCCCGCCTGCACCGCGCCCTGGCGCAGTTCATGCTGGACCTGCACACGGGCGAGCATGGGTATGAAGAGACCAACGTCCCGCTGCTGGTCAACGCCGACTCGATGCGCGGCACCGGCCAGCTGCCCAAGTTCGAGGACGACCTGTTCGCCACCGCGGTGGGCGAGGGCGACGACGCCCATCGCCGTTACCTGATCCCCACCTCGGAAGTGCCGCTCACCAACATCGTCCGCGACGCGATCGTCGAAGGCGAGGTGATGCCGCTGCGCATGACCGCCCATTCGATGTGCTTCCGCGCCGAAGCCGGCAGCCACGGCCGCGACACGCGCGGCATGATCCGCCAGCACCAGTTCGAGAAGGTGGAACTGGTGACCATCGCGCGCCCCGAGGAGAGCTACGCCGAGCACGAGCGCATGACGCGCTGCGCCGAGGTCGTGCTGGAGCGGCTGGGACTGCCTTACCGCCGCGTGCTGCTGTGCACCGGCGACATGGGCTTCGGCGCGACCAAGACCTTCGACCTGGAAGTGTGGCTGCCCTCCCAGGACACCTACCGCGAGATCTCCTCGTGCTCCAACTGCGAGGCCTTCCAGGCCCGCCGCATGCAGGCGCGCTGGCGCAATCCCGCCACCGGCAAGCCCGAACTGGTGCATACGCTCAACGGGTCCGGCGTGGCCGTGGGCCGGGCGCTGATCGCCGTGATGGAGAACTACCAGAACGCGGACGGCTCGATCACGGTGCCCGAGGTGCTGCGGCCCTACATGGGCGGCGTCGACCGCATCGCATGACCATTGCCACGGTCGGGCCACGCCCGGCCGGTTTAGCGTAGAGCGTCCGGAGATCCAGGCCGGGCCCCAGGCAGACAGACCGGACCGGACCGGACAGACCCGGCCGGACATACCAGCCGACCCGGCTTCGGGCGGCCGACGACCACAAGGAAACCGACCATGACGCGTGTGGCGACACTGACGCTTTCGATCCTGCTGTGCCTTCCGCTCCTGGCGTCGGCCCACCCCGCGCCGGCCGCCGGCGGCGACGCTACCGGCACCGCGTCCTCCGCGCAGATCGCGTCGCTGGCCTACACCACCCGCACGCTCGCCAATGGCCTGAAGGTCTACGCCATCCGCGACACCACGACCGCCAACGTTTCGGTGCAGGTCTGGTACGACGTCGGTTCCAAGGACGACCCGAAGGATCGCTCCGGCTTCGCCCACCTGTTCGAGCACCTGCTGTTCAAGGCCACCCGCAACATGGTCTCCGAGCAGTTCGACCGCATGACCGAGGACGTGGGCGGCTTCAACAATGCCTCGACCTGGGACGACTTCACCAATTACTACGAAGTCGTGCCGGCCAACCACCTGCAGCGCCTGCTGTGGGCCGAATCCGAGCGCATGGGCTCGCTGGTCGTCGACGAGAAGGTGTTCAAGTCCGAACGCGACGTGGTCAAGGAAGAGCTGCGCCAGCGCATCCTCGCCCGCCCGTACGGCAAGCTGTTCGGCCTCTACCTGTCGGAGACGGCGTTCGACGTGCATCCCTACGCGCGTCCGGGCATCGGTTCGATCGAGGAACTCGACGCGGCCACGGTCGACGACGTGCGCGCCTTCCACGCCACCTATTACCGGCCCGACAACGCGATCCTGGTCGTCGCGGGCAATTTCGACCCGGACCAGCTCGACACTTGGGTCGACCAGTACTTCGCCCCGGTCAAGCGTCCCGCCGGCGCCATTCCGCGCGTGACCGCGGTCGAACCGGCGCGCAGCGCGCCGCGTGACTACCTGGTCTATGAACCCAACACCCCGCTGCCGGCAGTGGCACTGACTTTCCAGGGCCCCGCCGCGGGCAGCGCCGACCAGCCGGCGATGCTGGTGCTCGACGCGATCATGGCCAAGGGCGACAGCTCGCGCCTGTACCAGTCGCTCGTCTACCAGCAGCAGCTGGCCTCGCAGGTCATGACCAACTTCACCCCGAGCAAGGATCCCGGCGCGTTCTCGCTCGCCGCGATCATGGCCGAGGGCAAGAGCGCCGACGCCGGCCTGGCCGCATTGCGCGCGCAGGTCGCCCGCCTGCGCGAGGCGCCGGTTACCGCGGCCGAACTCGACGAAGCCAAGAACGAACTGGTGAGCGACGCCCTGCGCGAGCGCGAGACCGCCGACGGCAAGGGCTTCGCCCTGGCCTTCGCCGCCATCGTGTACGGCACGCCCGACCGCGCCAACACGCTGCTGGGCGACATCCAGAACGTCACCGCCGCCGACGTGCAGCGCGTGGCGCGCCAGTACCTGGCCGAGAACCAGAGCGTGGCGATCCGCTACCTCGACGAATCGGCCAAGGCGTCCGGCGCGGCTGCGACGCCGATCCGCATCGCCGACACCGTGCAGACGCGCGGCCTCAGCGTCCCGGCCTCGCAGATCCACATCGTCACGCTCGCGCCGGAAGGCGAGCGCGTGCAGGCCCCGGCGCCGGCCGCGCCGGTCGCCGCCACGCTGCCGTCCTTCAGCGAGAAGACGCTGGCCAACGGCCTGCGCGTGATCATCGCGCCGGACCACGGCCTGCCCCTGGTCGGGGGCGGCATCCAGATCCTGTCCGGCTCGACCAGCGACCCCGCCCAGGCCGACGGCAGCGCGCGCATGACCGCCGCGCTCGTCACGCAGGGCGCGGGCAAGCGCTCGGCGACGCGGATCGCGCAGGACATGGAGGCCCTGGGCGCCGACCTGTCCGCGCAGGCGGGTTGGGACAGCTCCGCGGTGCACCTCAACGTGCGCAGCGACCGCCTGAAGGACGCGCTGCCGATCTTCGCCGACGTCGTGCGCGTACCGACCTTCGCCGCCGAGGAAGTCGCCCGCCAGCGCCAGCAGGCCCTGGACGAACTGACCGTGACGCTGCGCAATCCCGGCGCGCTGGCCAGCATCGCCGCCAACCGGACGATCTACGGCGACGCGCCCTACGGTCGCATGGCCGGCGGCACGCCGGCCTCGCTGGCCAAGCTCAATGCCGAACAGCTGCAGGCCTACCACCGCACCTGGTGGCGCCCGGACAACGCCGTGCTGGTGCTCGCCGGCGACATCACGCCCGAACAGGGTTTCGCGCTGGCCGAGCAGCAGTTCGGCGACTGGGCCAAGCCGAAGCAGCCGCTGCCGGCCAGGGTGCAGGCTGACACCGCCGTCGGCGGCGGCAAGCCGCGCGTGCTGGTCGTCAACCGTCCGGACTCCGGCCAGGCCGCGGTCACCGCCGCGCAGCGTGGCATCTCCCGCATCGATGGCCAGTACTTCCCGGCGATCGTGGCCAACAGCATCCTCGGCGGTGGCTATTCCTCACGCCTGAACCAGGAGATCCGGATCAAGCGGGGCCTGTCATACGGCGCGTCCAGCTCGGTCGGCGCGCGCGTCGGCGCCGGTCCGATCGTGGCCTCGACCCAGACCAAGAACGTCTCCGCGCCGGAAGTCGCCGGCCTGATCGAGGGCGAACTCAAGCGCCTGGGCGACCAGCCCCCGGGCGATGCCGAACTCACCGCGCGCAAGGCCGTGCTGATCGGCGGCTTCGGTCGCGACATCGAAACCAACGAAGGCCTGGCGGGCGAACTGGCCGACCTGGCCACCGTGGGCATGCCGCTGATCGCACTGAAGTCCTATGTGGACAACGTGCAGGCGGTGACGGCGGCGCAGGTGCAGGAAGCCGGCCGCACGCTGTTCTCGCCCGACACCGCCAACCTGGTCGTCGCCGGCGACAGCCGCGAGTTCCTGGACGCGCTGAAGAAGGCGCATCCGGACGTCGAGGTGATCCAGGCCGAAGGCATGAACCTGGATTCGCCGACGCTGAAGTGATCGGCCGCCATCGCGGCAGGAAAACGGGCCCGCATCTCGCGGGCCTGTTCTGTTTCAGGCGTGTGGTTTCCCGCTCAGCGCTTGAGCTCCTTCCCCCGCACAGCGGGGGAAGGTTGGGATGGGGGCCGACGATCGCCCCGCATCCGGATCCATGCGCGGGAGCCCACATCCCATCTCACGCCGCCTCGCGCAGCGGCTCCGCGATCGCCGCATGCGCCTGCGCCAGCGCATCACTGCGATGCTGCGGCGAGTACGCCACGCCTTCGGCCCGCACCAGGCGCACGTCGTCCACGCCCAGGAAGCCGAACACCTGCCTCAGGTAGGCCTCCTGGAAATCGGCCGGACTGTTGTCGCCGTAGAGCCCGCCACGACCACTGGCGATCACCAGCGTCTTGCCCTTGGCCAGTCCTTCCGGACCCTTCTCGGTGTAGCGGAACGTGCGCCCGGCGACCGCCACCCGGTCGATCCAGGCCTTCAGCGTCGACGGCACGCTGAAGTTGTACATCGGCGCCCCGACGACGATCACGTCGCTGTCGAGGAACTGCTGGAGCGTGGCTTCGCTTTCAGCCGCGACGGCCGGGTCGGCCTTGGCCAGCACCACACTGTTGAGGTGGGGCAGGGGCTGCGCGTCGAGGTCCCGGTACGTGACGTTCAGGCCGGGCACTGCCTCGCGCCAGCGTGCGACGATCGAGGCGCTCAGTTCGCGGGTGACGGATTGGCTGCCAGTGGCAGCGGAATCCAGGTGCAGGAGTTTCATGTCAGTCGGTCCCGTGGCGGCGGCTGATGCCGCGAAGGGGGCCACTATCGACTGTTGCGGAAATAGGATAAAGCTGGTCTAATATCACTGACTGTTCCGAATATGTTACTTATCTCGAACACAGGACTATCGCCATGCAGGATCTGAACGATCTCTATTACTTCGCCGCCGTCGTCGACCACCAGGGCTTCGCCGCCGCCGAACGCGCCCTGGGCATCCCCAAGTCGCGCCTGAGCCGACGCATCAGCCAGCTGGAAGAAGACCTCGGTGTCCGCCTGCTGCAGCGTTCGACCCGCCGCTTCGCGGTGACCGAGGTGGGGCACAGCGTCTATCGCCACGCGCAGTCGATGCTGGCCGAGGCGCAGGCCGCGCGCGAAGTCGTCGATCGCCTGAGCGCCGAACCGCGCGGCGTCATCCGCGTCAGCGTGCCGGTGGGCATGGCCCAGCAGCAGATGCCACGGCTCCTGCCGGAATTCCTCGCCCGCTATCCGCAGGTGCGCGTGCAGCTGCACGTCAGCAACCGGCGGGTGGACATCATCAACGAAGGCGTGGACGTCGCCCTGCGCGTGCGCTCGCGCCTGGACGACGACGGCAGCCTGGTGATGCGCAACTTCGGCCAGATCCAGGAGCTGCTGGTGGCCAGCCCGGACTACCTGCGTCGCATGGGCCGGCCGAGCAATCCCGACGAGCTCAACCAGCACGTCACCCTGAGCATGAACGAGGACGACGCGCACCAGCGCTGGGAGCTGCACGGCCCCAACGGCGAGGTACGTCGCGTCGAACTCAAGCCGCGCGTGGCGGGCTTCGACTTCCCCATGCTCATGGCGCTGGCAAAGCAGGGCGTCGGCATCACGATGCTGCCCGAAACCGTCTGTGCCGATGCGGTGCGCAACGGCGAACTGGAAGTGGTGATGCCGCAGTGGCGCCTGCCGCAGGGCATCTTCCACGCGGTCTTCGCCTCGCGCCGCGGCATGCTGCCGGCCGTGCGGGTCTTCATCGACTTCCTCGCCGAGCGCGTCCCCGGCCTGGTCGAATCGGCCCGCCTGCAGTGCGGCGAGATCGAAGGCAAGCCGTGCCCCGACGGCACCGTCGGCAAGAAGCCGGCCGCCAAGGGCGCCAAACCCGAGCGCACCGCCGAGCCGGCATGAGAGAATGCCCGCCGCCGCGGCATCCCGCGGCGGCGATCACTTCGATGCCCGCGCCGGGACCACACCGGCGTCAAGGAAAAACGGAAGCGTGGCCGAGCGGTTTAAGGCACCGGTCTTGAAAACCGGCGATGGGGAGACCCATCCGTGAGTTCGAATCTCACCGCTTCCGCCACATCAGTGAACCGGTACTTGCCGAGTCATCTGCGGGGATCGCGAGGCGCGCGCGTCTAGTTCCGGCCAAGCCGGTCATTCGTTGAGGTGGAGCGGCCGGCGCTCGGACTGCTGGCATCGGCGCTCTGCCTCCAGCAGACGCCTCAGTGCGCTTGCGCACAGAACCCGGTGGGGCAAAGTTGCACGCTTTGGAAGCGTCACGCGGAGGATTCCCCATGGGAAGTGAACGCTCGACATGGCCGGATCACTACATCGAAGCCTTTGTCCGCTTCGCCTGCCAGCACCTTGCGGTTGAGTCCTGGGAAGAGCTCGAGCCGACACTGTCAGCCAGCTGGGTTGATCTGGTCGGTCCGGACGTGCCCCATTGGTCCGAGGTGGGGCCGACGATTCGGGAGCACTGCGAAACTTCCGCCGCTCCAGCTGTGCCGAGGCATTTCTCACCCTGAGACGGGTGACGAGTTCCGGCTGGACCGCGGGCCTTCAGAGCGCGGCTGTCGCGTCCATGGGATGGCTCAGGGAACGATCAGGTTGTCCTGCGTCGTGCAGCCCGACAGTCCGGTGCTGAAGCCGCTGATGACGTTGCCCAGTGCGCTGCCCCTGGGAAACGTACAGAAAATGCCCGTGCCGGCGCCGCCATTTCCGGTGACGTCATTTGCGCGGATGGAGATCCGCCCGTTCTCCTGGTTGTTGATGCCATGGACGGTGCCGGTTCCGCTCGGCACCAGGCCACCTACGCGGTTGCCGGCGATGCTTCCCGAGAGATGATGCGTGCTGATCCCGTAGGCCAGCGCAATGCCGCTGGAATTCGGGTGGCCGACCACGCCGCTGACGGTGTTGTCGATGAGATCGACCGCGCCACCGGCCTTGATGCCGACCGCGTAGCCGCCAACCGTCGTCGAGCCTCCTGTGTCCACCACGAGGTTATGGCGGGCCACGCTCGCATCCCCCGCGATCTCGATCCCGATGTAGGTGTTGGCGTCGAATCGGTTGTCCTCGATGACATGGCCACTTCCGCTCAGGCCTGCGCCGACATAGAAGCCGCGCATCGTGCAGTTTCGAACCGTGGCGTTGAGCGCGGAGAGGGCACGCACGCCATATGCCGACGTTCCCGCTCCTCCGGCGAGCCCACCGACCTTGAAGTCGTTGCAGTCGATCGTGACGTTGTTGGCCCTGATGTCGATGGCGGTGCCGGCGCTGATCGCGGTGTTCAGGTCCTTGCGCAGGCACCACACGCCCTGCGCCGTGATGGTCGCCGGCAATGAATCGATGAAGCCTTCGCAGTTGCTGTAGCCCTCCGCTGCCAAAATTCCAGGGGAAGAAAGGCTGCTGCCTGCGCCGAGCAGCAGCAACAGGACGATCTGCGCACAGTTCTTCATACAGGGCTCCCTGGGACAAGTTCCCGGCAGCGGCGTAGCCGACACGGCCAACGCGATGCGTCGGTGGCACCTGCTGATCCTGGACCGCCGCGGCGATGGGATATTGACCTGCGTCAGCAATCCGGCTGCTGTGTCTCAACCGGTGCGTACCCCTACGAACGAAGCGCGCAGGAGCGCAATCATGGTCACGCCAGCCGCGGATTGTTTGACGCCGATCAAGGCCCGCCGGGGCCCATCAGTCATTGTGTGGCCATCGCACCGGACCGGAAATCGATGAGCCCGACCACGCCAGCTCCAGAGCCTGCGGCTTTCCGCCTGACCTTCCTGGGAGCAAATGCCACGGTGACGGGCTCACGCTACCTGGTGGACGCGGGCAGCCACCGTGTGCTGGTCGACTGCGGCCTGTTCCAGGGCTACAAGGCATTGCGCCTGCGGAACTGGGCGCCCTTTCCGGTCGACCCGGCCTCCATCGATGCCGTGATCCTGACGCATGCCCATCTCGACCACAGCGGCTACCTGCCGCGGCTGATCTCTGCGGGCTTCTCCGGAGCGGTCTGGTGTACTGACGCCACGCGCGACCTGTGCGGCGTCCTGCTGCCGGATTCGGGCCACCTGCTCGAGGAGGAAGCCGGTTACGCCAACAGGAAGGGGACTTCCAGGCACCATCCTGCCGAGCCGCTCTACACCGAAGAGGACGCCCGTCGCGCGCTGCGGGTGTTCCGGCCGGTGCCGTTCGATCAGGCATTCGAACCGGTGCCGGGATTGGTTGCGACCCTGCGCCCGCAAGGCCACATCCTGGGCGCATCGGCGGTTTCGCTTGCCTTCGGGGAAACACGAATCACCTTCAGCGGCGATATCGGACGGCCCTGCGATCCCGTCATGCGGGCACCGGCGCCGATTTGGGAATCGGACTGGCTGGTCGTCGAGTCGACCTATGGCAATCGCCAACACCTGCCCATGGCATTCGAGCAGGAGCTGAAGGAAGCATTGGGGCGCGTCCTCGCCCGGGGCGGCGTGGCGGTCATCCCGGCCTTCGCCGTCGGGCGGGCGCAGCTGCTGCTGCACATGATTGCCCAGCTCCAGGCGCGCGGCGAGATCCCCGAGGTGCCGGTGTACCTCAACAGTCCCATGGCGGCAGATGTCACCGGCCTGTATCAGCGATATCGGGACCAGCACCGGCTCAGTGGCGGCCAGTTGCAGGCCATGCAGCGGGTGACCCGGATCGTCAACACCGTGGAGCAGTCCAAGGCCTTGAACCGACGCCGAGGTCCCATGATCATCGTGGCGGCGAGTGGCATGGCGACAGGCGGACGGGTGCTGCATCACCTGATTGCATTCGCTCCCGATCATCGCAACGGCATCCTCCTGTCCGGTTTCCAGGCCGGCGGTACCCGCGGGGCGGCGTTGGCCCGTGGCGAAACCGCACTGCGCATCTTCGGCCAGGACGTTCCTGTCCGTGCCGAGGTCGTGCAGTTGGGCTCGGCCTCCGCGCATGCGGACGCGGACGAGGTGATCGCCTGGCTGCGTACTGCGCCGCGGTCCCCACGAGGTGTTTTCGTGACCCATGGCGAGCCCGACGCAGCCGACGCCCTGCGGCTTCGCATCGAACGCGAACTTCAATGGCCGGCCCACGTGCCTGAGTACGGCCAGTGTGTTGATCTGTCCGCGGCGCAGTGAGAGCAATGCTTGATTTGGGTCAAATCGTTTGACGCCGTACGCACCGATACTGGATGGGCGATTACCGGCAAGGGTGTTCCCGCAATGGCTTCCGGTGGCGTGTCCGTCCCGCCGCGCGAAGCCAGGGACTGCGAGGGACATCGCCTGGAATCCATGACGACGGGTGAGGTGCAGCCATGAACGACATCCTGATCGCCTACTACTCGATGGGTGGCAACACCCGACGCGTGGCCGAGGAGATTCGAGCCGCCACCGGCGCGGACATGGAGGAAATCAGGGAGCCAAAGCCACGGCGTGGGCTGAGGGGCGTCGTCGGCGCGTTGTTCGACGCGACGCTCAGGCGCAGGCCTGCAATTCTTGCCGGCGCGCATGCCCCGGCGGATTACGACCTCCTGGTGATTGGCGGGCCCATCTGGGCCAGCCGGCTGGCGGCCCCGGTCCGGACCTTCGCCGAACGAAATGCCACGCAAGCCAAGAAGGTGGCCTTTTTCTGCACGGAAGGCGGCAAGGGTGCGGATGTGGCCGGGCGCCCACCGCGACGAGCTGCGTCGTTTCGTTGCCCGTCTCAATCGACGTGACGCATCGGCCGGGGGGCGCGCGGAAGCCGGTCCCAGCGCCCCTGGCGTGCCGTCTCCACAAGCGCGTCATTAGCAAAGGCACAGGGACGGTTGCGACGCCGGCATTGGCCATTGACGTGGAGGCACCATGAATCGCGTCAAGGACAAAGTCTGCATCGTCACCGGCGCAAGCCTGGGCATAGGCCATGCCTGTTCGTTGCGCCTGGCGCAGGAGGGCGCGAAGCTGGCGCTGTTCGATGTGGAGGACGAGGCCGGGCGCGCCTTCGCCGGGGAACTGCAGGGGGGGGGCTTCCCCGCGCGCTACTGGCACGTCGACGTCGCCGACGAACGCGCCGTGCAGGCGGCCATCGACGGCGTGGCCGATCACTTTGGCGCCGTGCACGTGCTCGTCAACAACGCGGGCATCGCCGGCGTCAACAAGCCGACGCACGAGGTAACGGAGGCCGAGTGGGACCGCGTGCAGGCGGTGAACGTGAAGGGGGTGTTCTTCTGCATCAAGCATGCGATCCCGCACCTGCGCCGCGCCGGGTCGGGCAGCATCATCAACCTCTCGTCGATCTATGGCCTGGTCGGTGCGCCGGACGTGCCGCCCTACCATGCCTCCAAGGGCGCGGTGACCCTGATGACCCGCACCGACGCGCTGCTCTACGCCGCCGACAAAATCCGCGTCAACTCCGTGCACCCGGGCTATATCTGGACACCCATGGTGGTCCACCACATGGGCGCAAGCGGCGCCACGGATCTGGCCGCGGCCCGCGCGGACCTGGGCCAGCTTCATCCGCTGGGGCATGTCGGTGAGCCCGATGACATCGCGTGGGGCGTAGTCTACCTGGCCTCGGACGAATCGAAGTTCATGACGGGCTCCGAACTCGTGATCGATGGCGGGTACACCGCGCGCTGAAGCCATTGCACGCGAGCACGCAGACATGCGCCGCGGCATCAGGCCGTGGTGAATGCGTGCTCGCCTAGTGCGAGAACAGGATCGGCAGGTGCATGGCCTGGAGCAGTTCGCGCGTCGTACCGCCCAGCGCCCATTCGCGCATGCGCGAGTGACCGTAGCCGCCCGCGACCAGCATCCGCGCGTTGGATTGCGCAGCGTGGCGAAGGAGGGTGGTGGCGACCGTGTCGTGGCCCCGCTTGAGCGTGACGACGTTGACCTTGAAGCCGTGTCGGGCCAGGTGGCCGGCGATGTCGCATCCCGGTTCTTCCCCTTGGTCAGGTTCGCCCGATCGCGGGTCCACGACGACCACGTCGATCGTCGCCGCCGGGTTCAACAACGGCAATGCGTCGTGGACGGCTCGCGTGGCCTCACGGGTGGGCTTCCACGCCACGACCGCGTGCTGAAGGGGCAGCTCGATGGCATGGTGAGCTGGAACGACCAGGACCGGACGTCCAGACTCGAAAAGCAGCGAGCCGATGAAGGCGCGCGCAATCGCTCCGTCATCCGCATTCTGGACAGGCGCCGCGACCACACCCAGGTCCGCATGGCGTGCCAGAAGGGCGACGGCCAGTGGGGCATCGATGTAGCGGGCTTCCGCAACCCGAACCTCCGAAGAAATGGCTTGCAAGGACAGTTCGTCGCGAAGCCTCTCGGCCCGCTGGTTTGCTTCGGCGCGCCGGGCGTTACAGATTTCGTGCTCCACCGTCACTGGCGCGGTATCCCAGGGGGCTGGCAGCGGAACCGGGAGCTCGAGTGGCTGGACCGCCGTCAGGTGGGCCTTGTGTTGAGCGGCGAGGGCGACCGCCGCCGCGAGGGCGTTCCGGTCGCCCGTCGTGCCGGTGACCGCGAGGGTGAGGTCATGGATCATGCGGGCCTGCTCTGGTCGAGCCGGGCCCGACGATCGCATCCCGCAGCGCCAGTCGCATTGATCTGTATCAACTGCACGGACGCTGGCGGAAAGCCAGGCGCTTCCGGCGATTTCCGGCCGGATCCCAACAACTGTTGATCAGGGTCAACTGGAGTTCCGGGTCGGCGAGTAGAGTCGCCAGAGCACTGCGGGACGCTCGAATGAATGAGACCAACCCAGCGGCCGGACCAGACCGGTACAGCCCGGAGCACATCCGCCTGCCGCTGCGCCGCGCTGGCATCGATACCTATCGTCAGCCGGTGCTGTACCTGCGTGAGGGATGCCTGGTCTGCCGAGCCGAAGGTTTCGCTGCGTTGACGCGGGTCAAGGTCACCTGCGGCGGCCGCGAGATCGTGGCGATCCTCAACGTGGTCACGGGAGACTGGCTTGGCCCCTGCGAAGCAGCACTCTCCGACGCGGCATGGCAGGCGCTTGCTCCGCAGCCTGGCGCGCTCGCCGGATTCGCCCATGCCGACCCGCCCGAGTCGGCCGGCGTGCTCAGGGCCAAGGTCTTTGGCGAGCGACTGGACGAGCCCAGGTTTGCGGCGGTCCTGAGGGATGTCATGACCGCCCGGCTGTCGGATATCGAACTGGCGGCCTTCGTCACCGCCTGTGCCGGAGACCGGATGGACCTGGATGAATCCGTGGCCCTGACGCGGGCGATGATCGAGGTGGGTGAACGCCTGGACTGGGGGCCGGGGCCGGTGCTGGACAAGCACTGCGTCGGCGGTCTGCCCGGCAATCGGACGACGCCGATCGTGGTCTCCATCGTCGCCGCGCTGGGCCATCGGGTGCCCAAGACCTCTTCTAGGGCCATCACTTCGCCGGCCGGTACGGCCGATGTGATGGCGACGATGACCAACGTCGACCTGGAGTCGGACACCCTCCGCGTCGTGGTGGAACGCGAAGGCGGATGCCTGGCGTCGGGAGGAAGGATGCGACTGAGTCCCGCCGACGACATCCTGATCCAGATCGAGCGCCCTCTGGATTTCGACAGTGACGGCCAGATGGTCGCCAGCATCCTGTCCAAGAAGGTCGCCGCAGGCTCGACGCACGTCCTGATCGATATACCAGTCGGGATCACGGCCAAGATCCGCACCCCGGCGGCCGCGGACGCAATCGCGCGTCGGTTGGCATTCGTGGGTGAGGCGGTGGGGCTGCGGGTGGGCGTTCGCTATTCCGATGGAAGTCAGCCAGTAGGTCGCGGGATCGGACCCGCGCTGGAAGCGCATGACGTCCTGGCGGTGCTCAGAGGCATTCCCTACGCTCCCGCCGATCTGCGTGAGCGCGCGCTCGACATAGCCGGCGCCGTACTGGAGCTTTTGCCCGGCGTGGCGCAGGGCGCTGGCCGGGCGCAGGCTGCCGCGGTGCTCGCTTCTGGCGCCGCCCTGCACAAGTTCATGGCCATCTGTAACGCACAAGGGGGATTCCGCGAGCCAGGCGTCGCCAGGTTTGTCCGGCCGCTGCTCGCCGCGTCCAGCGGAACGATCGCCTGCATCAACAATCGCCAACTGGCACGGGTTGCCAAGCTGGCCGGAGCTCCACGTGACGCGGCGGCGGGCCTGGTGTGCACCCTGCGCGAAGGTGACCGTGTCCAGCGGGGAGATCCCCTGCTGGTGGTGCACGCCGAATCGCCTGGCGAGCTCGCCTACGCACTGGAGTACGCGCACGCGCACCCGGACATTCTCACCATTGCTGGCGAGTATTGATGGCGGCGGTCGTGCTCTCGTTCCCGGATGACATCTGCGTCGCCTCGGCCGTGGCAACACGGCTCGGCGCGCGGCTGGGTCGCTTCCAATGGCGGCACTTTCCCGACGGGGAGTCGCTGGTGACGGTGGACGAGGATGTTGCCGGTGCCGACGTGATCGTCTTCACCAGCCTCAATGATCCGGACCGCAAGGCCCTGCCGGTCCGGTTCGCCGCGAATACGGCGCGGGAGTTCGGGGCGGCAAGCGTGGGGCTGGTTTCGCCGTACCTGTCCTACATGCGCCAGGATGCGCGCTTCCACGGTGGCGAAGCCATCAGCATGAACGCGTTCGCGCAGTTCCTGGATCAGACGGTGGACTGGCTTGTCACCGTGGACCCGCACCTGCACCGCGTGTCGTCACTGGACGCCGTCTTCCGCATGCCCACGACCTGCGTGGCGGCAGCGCCCCACCTGGCGGACTGGATCCGCACCAACGTCCCGATGCCGCTGCTGATCGGCCCCGATGCCGAGAGCGCGCAGTGGGTGTCGCAGGTAGCCGCGCGGGCGGACGCACCGTTCCAGGTGCTCCACAAGACACGGCATGGCGACCGCGACGTCGAGGTCGCCGTCCCGCACATGGATCGGTTCCGCGCCCACACCCCTGTACTCGTGGACGATATCGCGTCGACGGGTCGGACGCTGTGCGCGGCGATCGAGCACCTCCGGCGACTGGGATTTCCACCGCCGGTCTGTGTCGTGATCCATGCCATTTTCGCCCCCGGCTCGCCGGAGTCGCTGCATGGGGCCGGTGCCGGGCGGGTTGTCAGCACCGACAGCATTGCCCACGCCACCAATGCGATCAGCCTTGCAGGGCCGCTTGCCGAGGCGGTGGTCGCGCGGCTGACGGCGGGACGGGGCGGGGTCGTGCATGAGCCATGAGGCACGGCCGGAGGACCACCGGGCCGCACGTGGATTGCGCACAATGGGCCTGACGGAAGGCGGCAAGATGCGCACTTGTGCCTGCGTTGTTTGGGTCGGGTCACATCACCGGGTCGGCAGGCTCTGCAAGGGATGAGAAAAATTGGAGAACTCACGATGGTCAATCAGCTGTTCAATCGATTTTCCAAACAGTCCTCACGCGTGGCGGGCCGGCCGCTGACCTTCGCGCTGGCGGTTCTGGTCATCGTCGCCTGGCTGGTGACTGGCCCGTTGTTCCAGTTCAGCGACACCTGGCAACTGGCGATCAACACGACTACGACGATCGTGACCTTCGCCATGGTCTTCCTGATCCAGAACACCCAGAACCGGGATACGGAGGCCATCCAGATCAAGCTCGATGAGCTCATCAGGGTCACGGAGGCGGCGAGCAATGCCCTGCTGGACCTGGAGGAACTGGATGAGCAGGCGCTGGATCGCTATCGCGAGCATTACGAGGCACTGGCGCGGGAGTCCCGTGAGTTCACCGGTACTGCGCGGGGCGAATAGCCCAGGCTCGCATCTCAATGCGAGAACAGGACCGGACAGGCCGATTGCTCCAGCAGCGTCCGCGTCACGCCGCCAAGGATCTGTTCCCTCGCCCGGGAGTGGCTGTAGCCACCGGCGACGATGAGATCGGTGGTCGACAGCGCAGCATGTTGCATGATCGGGACCGCTGGATTCAGGTGGGATCCATCGCGTCGGATGATCTGCGCCTCGATGCCATGCCGCGACAGATGCGCATGCAACGCCTGCTCGGCGTCCCGTGAGAGGGGCTCCTGATCGGCTTCCCCCACCTCGATCACCTCGACGCGCTGGGCCTGGCGCAGAAGGGGAAGGGCATCGTGCAAGGCCCTGCTTGCCTGTGGGGAGGGTTTCCAGGCGACCAGTACGCGTTCGAACCGGCCAGGTTCCGCCGCGCCGTCCGGTACCAGCAGGACCGGGCGGCCGCTTCCCGACATCAAGGCCGCGAACAGGCGCCGTCCCATGTCGTCCAGTTGACCACGTGCCAGGACCACCAGGTCGCAGGATCTTGCGCAGGCCGCTGCGAACTCGGCAGTCGTCAGCCAGATGCTGCCGCACCGTCGCACGCCATGGTTCACGCCTTCCCGCGCCAGCCTGGCCTGTGCGCTCGCGGCAAGGGCGGCCACCGCCGCGTCCGCGGTTTCGCGCAGTGTTTCACGCACCCCGGCGGGGTCGTATGCCCATGCCAGTGCGTTGGGCGTTATCACGCTGACGCCTACCAGCGCATCCACGTGTGCTCCGTGCTGTCTGGCGATGGCGCATGCCGTGTTGACGGCGGCCTCCGGGATCTCGCCGGCGAGCATGGGTATCAGCAGGTCCTTGAACATCGTCGGTCTCCCAAGCGAGCCGATCCCAGCGTAGGTGCGGCAACCCAGGCGGATGTTGATCCTGGTCAACGGCGCTTGCGCAATGTGTTTGACGTGGATCAAGAGCGCGTGGTGGACGATTGTTTAGGCTCTGGGAGAGTCCCTTGGAGAGGCAACCGTGAACAGTGGTCCATTGGTTTCCAAAGGCCCGGCCGGGCCTGAGTTCCCCCGGTGGTCCGAGACCCTTCGCGATCGGACACATGTCGTGATTCGACCCATAACACCGCAGGATCGCGATGAGGAACGCGCCTTCATCGAAGGCCTGTCGGATGACGCCAGAGGCGTTATCGCTTCCTGGGACAGGTACGCCGGCCCAGCGAGCAATTGATTGAACAGTTGACTCACATCGACTACGTGCACGACGTGGCTTTTGTCGCGGTTGTCCGGGAGGAGGGCGTGGAACATGTCGTCGGGGTGAGCCGTTACAGCACCAATGCGGATGGATCGCAGTGCGAGTGCGCAGTGACGGTCAGCGACAAATGGCAGAGCAAGGGACTGGGAACGCTGCTGATGCGCCACCTGATCGAAGTTGCCCGCTCCAACGGCATCCGGCAGATGAACTCGATCGATTCCGCCGAGAACGTCCGCATGGCGGACCTGGCCAGGTACCTGGGGTTCGATGCCAGGATGGATCCCGAGGATGCCAGCCAGGTGATCCACGAACTCGTGCTGTAGACGCTCGCGGGTTCATTTCATCCCGGCGCCCTGCTTCCGGCGAGGGCGCCGCCCGGGGGTGGGGCGCAGATCGGGTGCGGTATATCGGCCGACAAATGCATCGAGCGTGTTCGGCGCGCGAAAAGCGCCTGGCAGTCCCGTCAATGTGAGAAGAGGATGGGCAGAGCTCCGCTGTGCAGCAACTCGCGCGTTGTTCCACCCAGTGCCCACTCCCGCAGCCTCGAATGTCCGTAGCCGCCGGCGACCAGAAGCTGGGCTCCCGACTCGCGCGCGTGCTGGAGCAGGGCGGCCGCGGCGGTCCGTCCGCCTCCCGCAATGTTGAGCAGGTTGACTCGCAGGCCGTGGCGCGCGAGGTGCGCCGCGATGTCGACGCCAGGGTCTGCCTTCTGGCCCATGTCGCCGGTCTCCGGGTCGACTGTCACGACATCCACTGACTGGGAACGGGCCAGCAGCGGCAGCGCATCATGGACCGCCCGGGTGGATTCCCGGGGTCGGTTTCCAGGCCACGACGGCGTGACGGAGCGGACCTTCATGGGTCTGCCGAGGAGGAACGGCCAGCACGGGTCGACCGGACTCGAAGAGCATGGCGCTGAAGAACGCGCGGGAAATGGGCGCTTCGTCGGCCGCCTCATCGGGGGCTGCAAGGATGGCCAGGTCCGCGTATCGCGCCTGACGGGCCATCGAGCGTGGTGCTTCGGCAAACATGGCGTCGTCGACACGGACGTCCCACGACACTGTCTCCTTCGCGAGTCTTTCCCGGACCTGCTCCGCCTTCTGCGTCGCCTCGGAGCGAAGCTGCGCGTAGAACTGGTCCACGAGGTCGTCCGGGGCCAGGGCCCCAGGGACCCAGCATCGGCAGTGGCAAGGTGATGGGCTGCACGACGGCGAGGTGCGCATCGAGCGTGGAGGCCAGCAGCACGGCCGCAGAGATCGCGTTGGCGTCGCCAGCAGTGCCAGTGATGGGCAGCATGACATCGTGGATCATGGTCTGATCGCTCCTGCAACGCTGTGCAGGGGACCATCGCACCCGTCGTCGAACGAGGCCTTGATCCAGATCAAATGCCGCTTCTGCTGCGCGGGCAGCTCGCGTCGCACACTGCTGGCGAGCCGGCTAGCCGCTACCAGGCACAGCCGTCACCGCCACTCGGCGACGTGTCCACAGCACTCGCGCGGCCTCCAGAAGTGCCAGCCCGACAAGCGGGAGGACCAGCGAGAGGATCGTCATTTCCCAGGACGGCGGCGCGAAGCCGAACCAGTTCCCGGGGCCCTGGAGCCGGGTGACGATCATCAGCAGGCCCAGGGCCGACAGCGCCACCATCCAGAAGGCGGGATTGCGAATACGCCACCAGTGGCTTCTCGCCTTGCGGGAGAGATTGACGACGATCAGCCCGAGGTTGCCTGCAACCAGCGCAGTGAACGACAGGGCGGACAGTTCCGGAGTCGCTATGCCCTTGGACCGCCCCAGCAGGTATATCGCGGTCACCAGTGCAAAGACCGCCAGTCCCTGGCCCAGGGCGCGCACCAGCGTGGGGATATCCAGCAGCCGTTGCGAGGGCGGCCTCGGGGGCCGTCGCATCACGTCGGCAGCCGCCGGCTCGCCCTCGAAAACCAGTGTCGATGCCGGGTCGATGATCAGTTCGAGGAACACGATGTGCAGGGGCATCAGGATCAACGTTCCACCGAACAGCAGTGGCAGCAGCGCCAGGCCGGTGATGGGAACATGGACGGCCAGGATGTACCGCACGGCACTGAGGATGTTGTCGTAGATGCATCTGCCCTGTCTGATCGCGCGTACGACGGTAACGAAGTTGTCGTCCAGCAGCACGATGGAGGCCGCTTCCCGCGCGACGTCGGTGCCGCGTTCGCCCATGGCGACGCCCACGTGGGCGGACATGAGCGCCGGTGCATCGTTCACGCCATCTCCGGTCATCGCCACGACTTGGCCTGCGTCCTTGAGGGCATTGACCAGGCGGAGCTTGTGATCGGGCTTCACGCGGGCGAAGACGTCGACGTGGTTCGCGTACTCGGCCAGTGTCGCCGGGTCCAGCGCTTCAAGCTCGCTGCCAAGTGCGATCCGGCCATCCTGCGTGATTCCGGCCTGGGCGGCGATGGCGCGGGCAGTCTCAAGATGATCTCCGGTCAGCATGACGACGCGGACGCCAGCAGCCTGTGCATCGGCGACTGCACCGGCGACGCCTGGCCTCAGGGGGTCGGCCAGGCCTAGCAGCCCCCGCCACTCCAGATTGAACCCCCGGGCTGTTGCGGGAAGGCTGCGTTCGCCTTCGTTCCAGACAGTCGATGCCGCGGCGATCACGCGAAGCCCGCGGCGAGCCATCTCATCGGCCTGGGCAAGTACGACGGAACGTGTCTCGGCCGGCAGGTTGCAGAGCCCGGCAACGACTTCGGGCGCGCCCTTGCATGCCACCTCCAGTCCGGTGGCCAGGGCGCGTCGCCAGACATGGGTTACGGCAAGCAGTTCCGATGAGAAGGGGTATTCCCGGACACGGGTTCTGCGGTCGCGCGTGGATGGCCGAGGCGCTGCGGCCGTCCGGATGGCGCGTTCCATCGGGTCGAACGGCTCATCCGCGCTCGCCAGGTCCGCGCAGTCCAGCAGCGCCTCCAGTTCGCGGGAAGCCAGCGTCGACGGCGTGGCCCGCGCCTGGTCGGTGACCAGTTCTGCCAGGGTCATGCGGTTCTGCGTGAGCGTGCCGGTCTTGTCCGTGCAAAGCACGGTCACCGACCCCAGCGCCTCGATCGCCGGTGCGCGGCGCACCAACGCGCGATGACCTGCCATCCGCCACGCGCCCAAGGCCAGGAACACGGTCAGTACGACCGGAAATTCCTCCGGAATGTTTGCCATGGCAAGGGTGACGCCGGCGAGCAGTCCACTGAGCCAGTTGCCATGTACTGCAACGTACAGCAACGTCAGCACTACGCTCGACGCGATGCCCAGCACCGCGAACAGCCCGACTGCGCGACGCATCTCCCGTTCCATGGGTGTGGGTGGCGACCGCAGTGTGCGCAAGGCCTGGCCGATCTGCCCAACGGCGGTGTGTACTCCGATGGCCACCACCTGCGCGGTGCCGTTGCCTCGAACGACCAGTGTGCTGGCACGAATCAGTGCGCTGTCCGCGTCCTCCTCCGGCGATCCCGGCCGCCGGACCGGAGCCGACTCGCCCGTCAACATGGATTCGTCGAGCATCAGGTCGCTTGCCGTCAGTACGTGCGAATCGGCCGGGACCCTGTCCCCTTCGGTCACGAAGATGACATCGCCGACCACAAGCTCCCGTGCCGCGAGCAATCGGGTCTGGCCGTCGCGCAGGACGCGGGCGCGGGGACTGCTCAGCTCGCGCAGCGCCTGCAGCGCACGCTCGGAGCGATATTCCTGGTAGACGGTGAGACCCACGACGAGGACGACCGAAGCCGCCAGCACAAGGGCCTCCTGTGCGTCGCCCAGCAGGAGGTAGAGCGCGCAGGCGCCGATCAGGAGCAGCAGCATCGGTTCGCGCAGCACGCTCCAGACGATTCGCAGCCCATTGCGACGGTCTGGCTGGGGCAGCAGGTTGGGGCCATCGCGACGCTGGCGCGCGACCGCTTCGGCCGTGGTGAGACCCTCCGGATTGGGCGCGGTTGCGTTCATCGTCGACCGTCTGGCGCCATCCGGACGCGGTAAGCGGCGGGTTGCTACGTACCGTGCCGGACCTGCGAAATTCGCGGGGCCACGCGCCCGCAGGCGCCAGCATGGACCGCTCTCCCAGGGCTGGCTTGACCTCGATCAAGGGCGAGGGCGCTTGCTCCGGCGATCCGGATGGGCGTGCCGATGGCCAGGCCGGACCTGGCCACGCTCCGGAGTGTTGGCCACTTGCCAACGAGCAGGCACATTGCCCGCTCAATGTGGACGCGCGCCCCGGCTCGCTGCCCCACGCGGGCGCAACTTGCCACATCCCAGCAGCCGGGACTGCTTCACCCATTGCGCTTCGGGATACCAGGCGAACAGCAACTGGCCTTCCTTGAGCGTATCGATCATCCGGCGCGCGACTTCAGTCCTGACCGCCGGACAACCATGGCTCCGGCCGATGCGCCCCTGCGAGCTGGCGAGCCGGGGATCCACGTACCACGCGCCGTGCATGACGATGGCCCGATCCCGCGCACGGTCGTTGAAACCCGGTTCCAGCCCATCCATGCGCAGGGAGTAGCCATGCTGACCGATGTAGGACTCCGCGGTCCGGAACAGGCCCAGGCTGGACTGCTGGCTGCCGGCCTCGTTGGAGAACGAGCGGGCGAAATTGTCCCCGCTGCCTTTGCCATGGGCCACCAGTTCGGAGAACAGCAGTCGGCGCGTGTCCAGGTCGAACACCCAGAGCCGGCGCGCGGTGGAGGGGCGTGTGTAATCGATGACCGCCAGCCGCTGCGACGCAGGCGCCAGCCCGCGGCGTCCCGCGCAGTCACGCGCCTCCAGGGCCATGGCCAGCACGTTCTGGTCCAGTTCCGGCGCCGCCGCGTGCAGCGATGCCTGCAGGGGCAGGGCCTTGGCCGGCCGGGGCGCCGCCGGCGGGGTCGCGGGCGAATGCTCCGGATGCGGCGAACGCGCCCGTGCCGGCGGCAAGCGCAAGCAGAGCGATGGTGGGGGCGGCGAGCGATTTCAGCGGGGCACCTGGGGTGGGGTGGCTTGTGCGTCCCTTGGCCGCCGGAATTTCCGGGGCAGTTGGATTCTAGGCATCGCGCCAGCGCTTTGCCCATCGCGATGCCTGCAGGGACGGGCAGGGCCGTTCAGTTCGCTGTGCCGAACGCGGCCATGCGCAGCGCGGCGGTGGCATCCGCGGGTGTGCATCGCGGGCCGGCACGGGTTTACTGCAGGCATCGCAACGCGTCCCCTGGGGGTAGTGGTCAGGAAAAGCGTTACCCGTCACGCAGCCCGCCCATTACTTGCCCCGTGCCCGATCTGCTGAGCAATTCAGGCTGCGTACCGCGCCGGACCGGTTTCGACGCAAATACATACCCTCACTTCACGCACCCGCGCATAGGTTCTGATGAGGTTCCCGCAGGTGGCTACCCCGTGTTCTGGTTCTACGTTGCTCCCTATGGTCAGGACCGCTGGATACTCCTGTCGCAGGACCATCCCGCCGGTTGCACCTACGAGTCCGAAGGCGCGGCCATCCGCATCGCCGCCAGGGCGGCTGAACTTTCCTATTCGCGCAACGGCGAGTCGGCCGGCGTCAAGGTCGAACACCACGGGCGTTGGCGTACCGCCATTGCCTACGGTTCGCCCGAGGTTTCCCAGCACGTTGGCGGGCCCATGCGCTTTCGCGGGGAGTTCGTCCTGGGTGTGCAGCGCATCAGTCCCCCACAGCCCGGGTCTGCGCCATCTGAACCGTTTGGCCAGATGAAAGGGTGATTCATTGCGACCGTCTTACGCTCCGCCGTGAACGGATCGGGGCGTCGGATGGCAGCAGAAATCAACGAAGGGCAGTACCAGTTCCTGAAGTCGCTGGGTTCCAATGCGCGACGGGTTTTTGGAAACAGGACGTGGAACGAAGCGGTACCGACCCTGCGTGCGTTGTGGCTCGAATTCCACCACGGACGTGACATTCCCTGGGACCGCGTCGAGCATATCGTGCGCGACGCGTGGGAACTACCCGGTGGCTGAAGGCGACGGCCCGGCGCGCTGCCGCGAAGCCTGCGCCGACCGGCTCAGGGCAGTTCGTGGACCGAGTGGGGGTCGATCGAATACGGGTGCATGGTGGCCAGGAAGCCGGGCTGTGCTTCCACGCGCGCCACCCAGGCGCGGACATGCGGGTAGGGCTGCAGCGGGAGTCCCGCCTCCTCGGCGCGGCTGGCATACGCGAACAGCGACATGTCGGCGATGGTGTAGTGGTCGCCCGCGATGAAATCGCGCGTGGCCAGCTCGGCGTCGAGGATCGCGAGGGACTGCAGGCCCGCGTTGCGCTTGAGCTCCACCAGCAGCTGCGGCCGGCGCGCGAGCTTGCCGGTCAGTGTCCAGTGCCGCAGCGCACCGATCTGGCTTTCCACCCGCTCCTGTTCGAACGACAGCCATTGCCAGACCCTGGCGCGGCCGTAGGCGTCTTCGGGCAGGTACGCCGAACCTTCGCCGAGGTACATGAGGATGGCGTTGGATTCGGCCAGCACGCGGCCGTCGTCCAGGCGCAATGCCGGCACCGTTCCGGTCGGGCTTATCGCGCGATGGGCGGGGCGCTTTCCCTCGCCCTCGAAGATGCTCACCAGCACCTGCCGATAGGTCTGGTCGAGGTGGTTGAGGAGCTGGCGGACCTTCCAGGCGTTCTGGGAGGGCAGGTAGTCGTAGAGAGTGATCACGGCGGTCTCGTGGCGAAGCAGGACCGTAGTGTTGGCCGCCCGAGCGCCGGGCGATATCCGATTCGTGCGGCCATGGTCCGGCAGCCGACCCGATGAACCACACCGTTGCACCGCAGGTCGTCTGTCGCCCCCGGGGACCCATCACCATGTCCGACGTTCGGGCACGTCGGTTCCAGGGACCGACGCAAGCTCGCAGTACGATGCCGGCGTCGGGATTGCTTCACCCACGGCCGGCCCGGTCAGGGCTCGGGCCCAGGAGCAGGTGACGTCCATGAAAGCAGCAAGCTACACGCGAACCGGAAACGCGCACGAGGTGCTTTCCATAGTCGAACTGGAGCGCCCCGAGCCTGGAGCAGGTGAAGTGCGTGTCCGCATCGCCTGGTCCGGCGTCAATCCATCCGACGTGAAGAGCCGTGCGGGAACGCGCTCGAAGACGCTGCCATTCCCGCGCGTGACACCGCACAGCGATGGCGCCGGTGTGATCGATGCCGTCGGACCGCAGGTGCCGGTGGAGCGGATCGGCGAGCGGGTGTGGATCTGGAACGCGGCGTGGGGGCGCGCGGACGGCACGGCCGCGCAGTGGCTCGTGCTGCCGGCCGGGCAGGCGGTGCGCCTGCCCGACAACGTGGATCTGGAAGTGGGCGCCCTGCTGGGGATTCCGGCGCTGACGGCTTACCACGCCGTCCACATGGGCGGCGGCGTCGCCGGCAAGCGGGTCCTGGTGGCGGGTGGCGCGGGCGCCGTGGGCCATTACGCGGTGCAGATGGCCAAGCTCGCCGGGGCGCGCCAGGTCATCGCCACGGTCAGCAGCCCGGAAAAGGCGGCGCTCGCCCGGTCCGCCGGCGCGGACCTCACCATCGATTACCGGCGCGAGGATCTGCCCACCGCCGTCCTCGCGGCCACCGACGGCCTGGGCGTCGACCGCATCGTCGAAGTCGACTTCGCGGCCAACGCGCAGCAGGATTTCGCCAGCCTTGCAACAGGCGGCGACGTCGTCGTCTACGGCAGCGGGCAGCCCGACATCAGCGTTCCATTCGTGCCGGGGATACTGAAGAACATCTCCGTGCATTTCTTCATCGTCTACCACCTGTCGGCACGCGACCGGTCGCAGGCCATAAACGGCTTGACCGACCTGCTGGCACGGGGACAACTGCAGCACAACATTGCCGCGCGCCTTCCGCTGGACCGCATCGTCCAGGGCCCATGAACTGGTGGAATCCGGCAAGGCCGTGGGCAACGTCATCGTCGGCCTGGAAGGCGCCTGAATTCAGTCCATGGTGCTGCGCAGGTCGCTGATCACGTGATCGGCCGAATCCACGCGGATGAGCCCCAGGTGCGGGAACTCCAGGTCCAGGATCACGTATACCGACAGCGAGATGATCGTCGCGAACACGATCGGATGCAGCCAGGGACGTTCCCGGTTGGCCGCCATGTCGTGGCCCACCAGCAGGGCGCCGACCAGGCTCAGCGCGGCGAGCATCAGGAAGATCACCAGCGGCGGATGGTTTTCGGTGGCCATCGCGCGCGTGGTGGTGATGTCGAACATCGCATTGAGCGCGGGCAACAGCAGCATGGTGCAGGGCGTGGCGGCTTCAGGCCGCCGGCAACCGGCCAGCGCGGCCGCCCAGATGCGCGCCTGCAGGTCGGCGGCCTCGGCCAGCCGGGCCTGGCTGTCCGCCAGGCTGGACTGGCGATAGGTGACGGCCCGGACATCGACGTAACGCCGGAACAGGGCCCGCAGTTCGGGTTGGGCCGGGCCGGGCACCAGGTCGATGCGCAGGTAGGCCGTGCCGATGTCGTTGGCTTCCTCGGTGATCAGGTGCCGGCGCGCTTCGAACCGGCCGGCCGCGCCGGAGAAGGTAAAGGCCAGGAGCAGGCCAAGCAGCCCGAAGACGGCCGCCGCCGCCGATCCGGTGCCCTTCACGCCCTTCGGGTCGCGCGCGAGCCTGGCGGCAGCCAGGCGGCGACCGAGCTCGGAAAACACCAGCATGCCGACCAGCAGGACGGACGCGGCCGCCAATACGATCAGTTCCAGATGCACGGCAGGCTCCGGCGGCTTGGTCTGTCCGGATCATAGCCCCGCCGGGGCGGGCGCAGCCCGCGGTGCCAGCCGCGCCGGGACCGCAGGCTAGTCTTCGCCGTAGGTCCCGTCGTCGCGCCAGCGATCGCCCTCCCGGGTCCGCACGCCCGACGGCGCCTTGTGTTTTTTCGTGTAGCTGCGCGCGGCCTCGTGCGCCGCCTTCAGCGCTTCTTCCTGCGAGTCGTAGACGTAGGGACGAGGCTGGTCCTCGAAGAGGATGTTCCACTTGTCGTCGACGAAGGGAGCGACGTAGTACCAGAGCATGGCGACCTCGGGGTCCCGTTGGCGGGAGGGCGCCGGTGCCTGGCGGAAGGTTCGCGCGCAGCGCAGCGGGCGCCTGCGCGATCGTCTTGCCGTGGCGGTGATGTCGCCGCGAAGGTGTCGCGTCGCGACCGATCCCGCGTTTGCCGCCGCGGAGTCCCGCCGCCCCCGTGGCCTCGCCAGCGCGCGGTCAGCGCTCGGGAAGATCCTGGCCCCGCAACCCCCGGCGGTGCAGGATCGCGTCGATGCGGTTGCACACGTGGCGGTCGTCGTCGGCGCCCGTCATCGACAGGATCGATTCGGCGCGCGCGTCCAGGTGCGTTCTCAGTTCCTGGAGGCGGTGGTCCACGTCGCGTTCGAATTCATCGACCAGCAGGTCGAGTTGTTCGCGTGGCTTGAAGTCGAACTTCCTCGCGTTCGAAGAGGCCATGTGCTGCTCCCTTGGCTGGCGCGGTCGATGGATCTCCCAGGCTCCGCGCGCGTGTCGCGCGCCGCGGGCCGACCGGCCGGGCTGGACCCGGCGTTCCGATCATGCGCCGTGGGCCGTGACGGGGAGTGAGGCCGGGAACCAGGCGGCCGTGCGAAACGGCTGAGCCAGGGCGGCTGGTCGCTTTGCGTCTCCGGGCCGTCCGGCAGGTGGCCGGGAGCGGAGGCCGCCCGGCGCGTGCGGTGCCGCGTCCGCTCGGACATACTTCGGCGTATCGACCAGGATCCGCCATGGACATCGCCGCCGACACCCCCACGAACGAACTCGCCCCCACGCTGGAATCCCTGCGTCGGGCCTGGTTGCGCAAGCGTCCGGATTTCGCGCAGCGCCGCGACGACCTCAAGCGGCTGCGGGCCGCCTTCCACGGGCGGCTGGAGGAGATGGCGCGCGCCGTCAGCGACGACTTCGGCCATCGTTCCTCGCACGAGACCCTGCTCGCCGACGGCATGACCGTGCTGGTCGAGATCGACCACATGCTGGCCAACCTGCGCAGCTGGATGCGGCCGCGCCGGCGCGGCGTGGGCTGGCGCCTGTGGCCCGCATCGGCGCGCGTGCACCACGTGCCGGTCGGCGTGGTCGGCGTCATCTCGCCGTGGAACTACCCGGTCAACCTCGCACTGGTCCCGCTCGCCACGGCGATCGCGGCCGGCAACCACGTCTACCTCAAGCCCTCCGAGCACACGCCGCGCACCAGCCGGTTCCTGCGTGAACTGCTGTCGGAAGTCTTCCCGGCCGATCGCGTCGCCGTGGCGCTGGGCGGACCGGAAGTGGCCTCGGCGTTCTCCGCGCTGCCCTTCGACCATCTGTTCTTCACCGGGTCCACCCCGGTGGGCCGCAAGGTGATGGCCGCCGCCGCGCCGAACCTGACCCCGGTGACGCTGGAGCTGGGCGGCAAGTCGCCGGCGATCGTCGGCGAGGACGCGTCGATGGATGTCGTCGCGGCGCGCATCGCCACCGGCAAGCTGCTCAACGCGGGCCAGACCTGCATCGCCCCCGATTACGTGCTGGTGCCGCACGCGCGCCGCGATGCATTCGTGCAGGCGCTGCGGCGCGAAGTGCAGAGCCGTTATACCGATATCCAGGCCACCCCCGACTACACGCGCATCGTCAACCAGGGCCAGTACGAGCGCCTGCGTGGCTACCTGGACGACGCCGTCGCCCGCGGCTACGAAGTGGTTCCGCTGCTGCCGCTGGGCGACGCGGCGCAGGCGCAGGACGACCGCCTGCTGCCTCCCACGCTGGTGATCGAACCGGGCGACGACGCCCTCGTCATGCAGGAGGAGATCTTCGGCCCGATCCTGCCGGTGAAGACCTATCGCAGCTTCGACGAGGCGATCGACTACATCAACGCGCACGACCGGCCGCTGGCGCTGTACCACTTCGGACACGACCGCGCACGCGTGGACCAGTTGCTGGAGCGCACCGTGTCCGGCGGGGTGTGCATCAACGACACGCTGCTCCATTACGCCTGCAGCAACCTGCCGTTCGGCGGCATCGGCGCGAGCGGCATGGGCCAGTACCACGGTTACGAAGGCTTCCTCACCTTCACCAAGGCGATGCCGGTGCTGCGGCAGGTGCGCTGGACGGTGACCGATCGGCTGCGTCCGCCTTATACCGGGCTTCCGGCGCGGATCATCCAGTTCCTGCTGCGCTGAAGGATCCTGTTCTGCTGCGCCGGCTTCGCGGCGCAGCATGAAAAAGGGCCGCCTCGAGGGCGGCCCTTTGTCTGTCCGGCGCGACGTCGTTCAAGGCATGCCGGTCTGCGCCACCGGTTGCGCATCCCACGCACGCAAGGCCGCTTCCACCGCGTCGACGCCGCGCGCCACGGCCGCCGGGTCGATGTTGGCGAGGGTGTCGTGATCGCTGTGGATCACCTGCATCACCTTGGGCACCGCGCCCGGCTTCCGGCCGGCGTACATGTCGAGGATCAGCGCGATCTCGTCACCGCCCACCAGCGAATAGGACACGGCCGGCCAGCCGGCCTTGAGGAAGGGCAGGTGATCGGTGGGCGGGTACTTGTCGCCGGCCGACAGCTTCAGGCCCTGCGCCTGGACCGCGGTGCCCGTCGCCTGCGCGAGGGCGGAGTCGGCCTGCGGCGTCATCAGCCACACCGTGTCGCCCCAGCCGAACACGTCGAAGTTCACGTAGAGCGCCGGCTTGGGGCTTCCCGTCGCGGCCACGAAGGCCTTCGAACCCAGCAGCCCTTTTTCCTCCAGGTCCCAGAATGCGACGGCCACGCGGTGGCGCTGCAGCGGCCGCGCTTTCAGGCGCTGCGCCAGCGCGAGCACGGTTGCGCTGCCGCTGGCGTTGTCGGTCGCGCCTTCGCCCTGCGCGACCTGGTCCGAATGCGCGCCCAGCAGCAGCAGCGGAGCCTCGGGGGCGCCGGCGACGTCGGCCCACACGTTGGTGCCGCTCTCCTCGTCGATCTTGAAGGGCACGTCGCGCCACGCGATGCCCAGTGCATCCAGGCGATGCTGGATGGCGACGCGGCGGCCAGCGCCGGCATCGGCCTGGACCATCGCGCTTACGTCAGCGAGCCAGGGATCGTCACCGCTAGCGGCGGGAGCGGAAGCGGGCGCCCCCGCCGTTGCCGGCGCGGTGTGCGCGGCGACGGGATCGTCGCACGCGGCCAGGGCGAGGCCGAGGGCGAGGGCACTGGAAAGCAGGGCAGGGCGGGTCAGTCGCATGGCGGGTGCTCGGAGGCTGGCGGGGAAACTGCCCGCAGTGTGCCGCAGGCGCGCGCGCGCCGGAACCGCTCTGGAACCGCTCCGCGTTGCGCGGACGTCGCGGTTGCGGTGGCCCGGGGACGGCGTTAGCCTGCGGCACAGGAGCAACCTGGAGAGTCATGGATGACCATCCGCGTCTACATCGTGGACGACCACGCGCTCGTGCGCACCGGCATGAAGATGATCCTGGGCGCCGAGCCGGACATCGAGATCGTCGGCGAAGCCGACAGTGGCGACGTCGCACTGCCGATGATCCGCAAGCTCCAGCCCGACATCGTGCTGTGCGATCTGCACCTGCCCGGCATGAGCGGCCTGGAAATCACCGAACGCATCGTCCGCGGCGACCACGGCACCCGCGTGGTGATCGTTTCCGTGCTCGAGGATGGGCCGCTGCCCAGGCGCCTGATCGAGGCCGGGGCCTTCGGTTATGTCGGCAAGTGCGCGGACGCCGGCGAACTGCTGCGTGCCGTGCGGCAGGTGGCGCAGGGCCAGCGTTACCTGGCCCGTTCGATCGCCCAGCACCTGGCGTTTGCCGGCCTGGGTGGACACGGCAACCCGCTCGACGAGCTGACGCCGCGCGAGCTGGAAATCTGCCTGCTGCTCGCCGAGGGCAAGCGCCCGGGCGAAATCGCGGTGTGCCTGAGCCTGAGTCCGAAGACGGTCAGCACGCACAAGTCGCGGCTGTTCGAGAAGCTGCAGGTCAACGACGCGATGGCACTGGCGCGGCTGCTCAAGCGGCACGGCATGCTGGAAAGCGAGCCGGTGGGCTAGCGACGAGTGCGTGCCGGTAAAGCTTGAGGCTGGACAGGGCGGGTACGCGGCGATCGGCCGCCCCCATCCCAACCGTCCCGGCCAGCAGGCATGGCCTGCTGGCGTTCGATGACGCGCGGACCGGTGGTCCGCAAGCTGCGTCCTCTCACCCCCGCAAGCGGGGGAAGCGGCTGATCAACATCTGACGACCGCACGGCTCAAAACAGAACGGCCGCGATCGCTCGCGGCCGTTCCGGTGTTGCAGGGTGCAGCGATCAGACGCGCTGTTCGTCGCTGCCACCTTCGCGCGGCGTGTCCACGTTGCCCGGCACCGCCGACGGAGCGGCGTTGTCAGGCAGGCTGTCGAACAGACCGGCGGTGCGCGGAGCGGATTCCACCGCCACGTCGTCGGCCGGCGTTTCATCGATCGGCGTGGGGGCCGTCAGCGCGGGTTCGACTTCGCTGCTGGCCGGAGCCGTCGACGAGGCCACGTCGGCCGGCATCGTGTTCACGACGGCGGCCGCATCGGCAGCCGCGGCGACTTTGTCCACCGAGGTTTCGCCATTGGACGCGCCGTCGTCGTTCATGGCGGCGTCGCCCGCGTCGGCCGCGATTTCCACCGCGTCGAAACGGGTCGCCGTCGAGGCCGCCGGCGTGGCATGCGCCGCCGGCGACTGGTCCGAGAAGTCGGCAGAGCCCGACGCGGCGTCGGATACGGCGGACGCGGCGACGTCGGCCGGCGTTGCGGCAGGCTTTGCCGGGCCAGCGACGTCCATCGACGGGGCCGGGGCAGCGGCGGGCATGACGGCTGGCGCAAACTCCGCCGATCCGTTGACCGTCGGACGGTTGCCCGTCGACTCGAAGACCGCCGGTGCGATGACCGCCGGTGCGATCACCTCGGCCACCACTTCGGGGGCGATCACTTCGGGAGCGACCACGTCAGGTGCGACCACGGTCGACTCGACGACCACCGGTGCCACCACGGCTGCGGCCACCGCGGCGGCGGAAACCGCCGGCGCCGGGGGTACAGCAGCGGCGACATTGCGGTGCGTCGTGTCGAACGTGTGCGCGGTTTCGCGGGCGGGGGCCGGCGTCGCGTCGGCCACGGCGGGCGCCGGCAGGTCGTCGAAGTCGAACTCCGGCTGCGAGCGGGCGGCGGCCGGGGCGCGTTCGCCGTCGGCATCGTCGCCTTCGTCGTCCATCAGACCCGGGTCGAGCATGTCCTCGCCCATCGAATCCTCGCCATGGGCCATCTCGTCGCCGGCCAGCGCGGCACCTTCGCCCGCACCACCACGACGACGACGGCGGCCGCCGCGACGTCCGCGACGGCGACGACCGGTGCCTTCACCGGCAGCGTCGGCATCGGCCGCATCGCCGGACGCCGGACCCGCGTGGCCAGCCGCGACATGGGCCGCATCGGTGGCCGCGATGGCGGATGAGACGGCCATGTCGGCATCGGGGATCGACGCGACGGCCGCCGCGGCCGCCGGCGCTTCGTTACGCAGTGCATCGGTGACGGCGGCTTCCGGACGGACGCGCTCGCCGCGCTCCGGTCGGGGTTCGGGCCTGGCGTTGTCGACCCGCGGCGCGTCGGCGCGTGCGCCGTCCTTGCCCTCGGCACGCGCGGCATCGGCGCGGCCTTCCTGGCGGCCGCCCTGCGGCCGGGCCTGGTCACGTCCCGGACGCGGCGCGCCGGCCTGGGCGGGCTGGCGCTCCTCGCGGGGCTGCTGTTGCTTGGGAGCCTGTCCCTTGGCCTGGGGCTGCGGCTGACCCTTCTGCGGCTGGGCCTGGGGAAGGGCCTGCTGCTTCTGGGCCTGCGGCTGGCCGCCACGGCGCTCGTCGCGGCGCGAGTCATCCCGGCGGGAGTCCTCGCGGCGCGAGTCGCGGCCGGGCTTGCCGCCGCGATCGCGGCGGTTGCTGTCGCGGCCAGCGCGGGCACGCTCACCGCGCTCGGACTGCATGCGCTGCTCGAGCGTGGGTTCGACCGTGATCGGCCGGCTGCCGCGGAAGAAGCCCAGGATGCGATCGACGATGCCCGGTGCCGGCGGCGGGGCCACCGGCACGGGGGGCGCAACGGGCGCGACGGCAATGGGGGCCACGGGTTCGCGCGGCTCGCGGATCGGCGCGGGCGAGGCCGGCTTCACGTTGGTCACCGCCGGCAGGTCCGGGATGTTGAGGTGGGCCTTGGTCAGCGCATGCGTGGGCAGCTTGCGCGGCGTGCCGCGGTGGTAGCTGGGCTTGCTGGTTTCCTCGCCCAGTTCGTTCTCGCGGATGCGCGTGACTTCGTAGTGCGGGGTGTGCAGCTGCTCGTCGGCGACGATGACGATCGGCGAGTCGTGGCGCTTCTCGATCTCGCTCAGCGCGCGGCGCTTTTCGTTGAGCAGGTAGTTCGCGATCTCGGTCGGAGCCTGCACCAGCACTTGGCCGGTGTTCTCCTTCATCGCGTGCTCTTCGGCCAGGCGCAGGATCGACAGCGACAGCGATTCGACGCTGCGCATGCGGCCGTGGCCTTCGCAGCGCGGGCAGACGATCTGGCTGGATTCGCCCAGCGAGGGACGCAGGCGCTGGCGCGACATCTCCATCAGGCCGAAGCGCGAGATCCGGCCCAGCTGCACGCGCGCACGGTCGTGGCGCAGCGAGTTCTGCAGGCGGTTCTCGACTTCACGCTGGTGCTTGTTGGACGACATGTCGATGAAGTCGATCACCACCAGGCCGCCCAGGTCGCGCAGGCGCAGCTGGCGGGCCACTTCCTCGGCCGCTTCCAGGTTGGTGTGGAACGCCGTTTCCTCGATGTCGCCGCCCTTGGTGGCGCGGGCCGAGTTGACGTCGACCGCGGTCAGCGCTTCGGTCTGGTCGATGACCAGGGCGCCGCCGGAGGGCAGGCGGACCTCACGCTCGTACGCGTTCTCGATCTGCGATTCGATCTGGAAGCGGTTGAACAGCGGGGTGTCGTCGGTGTAGTGCTTGAGCTTGCGCTGGTTGTGCGGCATCACCTGTTCGACGAACTCGCGCGCCTCGGCGTACATCTCCGGCGTGTCGACCAGGATCTCGCCGATGTCCGGGCGCATGTAGTCGCGCAGGGCGCGGATGATCAGGCGCGATTCGGCGTAGATGAGGAAGGGCGAGGGCTTGGTCAGCGCCGCCTCGGCGACCGACTTCCAGACCTGGAGCAGGTAGTCCAGGTCCCACTGCAGTTCCTCGGCATCGCGGCCGACGCCGGCGGTACGGATGATCACCCCCATGTCATCGGGGATGTTCAGCTTGTCCATCGCTTCCTTGAGCG
Source organism: Lysobacter solisilvae (assembly GCF_016613535.2). Lineage (NCBI taxonomy): Bacteria > Pseudomonadati > Pseudomonadota > Gammaproteobacteria > Lysobacterales > Lysobacteraceae > Agrilutibacter > Agrilutibacter solisilvae. The sequence continues at coordinate 3,107,081 of NZ_CP071518.1, read as the reverse complement.
CGGCGCGGTCGTCGCCCTCGATCCGGCGCGAGACGCCCCCGGCGGTGGGCGAGTTGGGCATCAGCACCATGTAGCGGCCGGCCAGCGAGATGAACGTGGTCAGGGCGGCGCCCTTGTTGCCGCGCTCTTCCTTGTCGACCTGGATCACGATCTCCTGGCCCTCGCGCAGCAGTTCCTTCAGGCCGGCCTTGTTGTGGTCGACGCCCGGCTGGAAGTAGTCGCGGGAGATTTCCTTGAGCGGCAGGAAGCCGTGGCGTTCGGCGCCGTAATCCACGAAGGCGGCTTCGAGCGAGGGCTCGAGGCGGGTGATCTTGCCCTTGTAGATGTTGGACTTCTTCTGTTCCTTCGACGGCTGTTCGATGTCGATGTCGTACAGGGTCTGGCCGTCGACGATGGCAACGCGCAGTTCTTCTGCCTGCGTTGCATTGATGAGCATTCGCTTCATTGTTTGCGTTCCTCGCGCGCTTCATCCTGCTCGAAAGCAGGCCGCGCGGAACGCCGTGGGCGTTTCGCCTCTGGATACCGCAAGCCGACAGGCGCGGGGCTGGCCCGGGCTGCCTATGGCTGACCGCGCTGCACGCGCCGCCGGCTTCAATTTCCAGCGCTACGACACCACGGCATGCCGCGGGAGCGCTTGACTACTTGGTTCGTTTCTAAAGGCCGGCGACTGGGGGAGGCAGGTCGCAGGGCTGCGTGGCGGTCCGGACGGCTTGGAGCTGCCTGTTCTCGAACGCCGACGCGGCCTTGCGGGCCGGCGACTCCCGTCGCGCGGGTCGTGTTCATCACCAGACGGTTTGACCCGTCGGACGAGGGCCGGTTCCGCCGGGCCGTCGCTGCTAACATGGCTGCCCCTAGGGCAGTGGTCAGGCGCGGACCGGATCGCGGGAGCGGGGCTTTCGACCCCACGTGTTGTGAACTTCGTGACTGCTCAGCCTGAGTCGGACTAGCCGCTCATCCTCTGAGCCCGTCGACGGACTCCCAGCGAAATCAAAACCTTACTCGCGTCATCAGTGTAGCAGACTCATCCAGCCAATGACCCGTTCAGACACCCCCGCGCCCGCTGCGGCCTCCGATGACCGCGGCGTGCGCACCGTGCGCGTGCCCGAAGACCGCGATGGCCAACGCCTGGACAACTTCCTGCTCGGGCAGCTCAAGGGCGCGCCCCGCTCGCTGGTCTACAAGCTGGTGCGCTCCGGCCAGGTACGGGTGAATGGCGGCCGCGCCAAGGCCGAACGCAAGCTGGTGGGCGGGGACGAGATCCGCATTCCGCCCGTCCGCCTGGCCGAAGAGGGGCCCCGGCAGGCGCCGCCGGCGGGTTTCCTCAAGGCCCTGGAAGCGGCGATCGTGTACGAGGACGCCCGGCTGCTGGCCCTGAACAAGCCCTCCGGCGTGGCCAGCCACGGCGGCAGCGGCATCTCCTTCGGGGCCATCGAGACCCTGCGGGCCCTGCGTCCCAACCAGTCGCTGGAACTGGTCCATCGCCTGGACCGGGATACCTCCGGCCTGCTGGTGGTCGCCAAGAAGCGGGCGGCCCTGGTCGAGATGCAGGCGCTGATGCGCGAGGACGGCGGCATCGCCAAGCGCTACCTGGCGCTGCTGACCGGTCGCATGCCCGACGGCGTGATGACGGTCGACGCCCCGCTGCACGTCGGGCTGCGGCAGGGCGGCGAGCGCCACGTGCAGGTCAATCCGGCCGGCAAGGCCTCGCTCAGCCATTTCCGGGTGCTGGAGCGCCGCGGGGGGCAGTCGTACTGCGAGGTGCGCATCGAGACCGGGCGTACCCACCAGATCCGCGTCCATTCCCAGCACATCGGCCACCCCATCGCCGGCGACGACAAGTACGGCGACCCGGAGGCCAACAAGCGCCTGCGCGACCAGGCCGGCCTGCGCCGCATGTTCCTGCACGCCTCCACCCTGGAATTCAGCCTGGACGGCGGGCGCGCACCTTACCTGCTCAATGCGCCGCTGGCGCCGGAGCTGGTCGACGTGCTGGACAAGCTGGGCTGAGGGCCAGGCGGCCCGTGTAGGCGGGCTGGCGAATATCCCTGGAACCGTCATCCCCGCGTAGCGGGCGGGATGGCAATTCCCCTGGAACCGTCAGCGTTTGGAAGGAGGGGTGGCAACCCGCTCCATCATTCCGCGAAGGCGGCAAACCCCTTGGAACCGAGGCGGGGATGGCAAACCCCTGGAGCCGTCATCTCCGCGAAGGCGGGGATCCCCTTGGAACCGTCATCCCGCGAAGGCGGGGTGGGAACCCCCTTGATCCGTCATCCCCGCGAAGGCGGGGATCCATGGACGTTGCTTTCGTTCTTCCGGGTCGGGTCCTGTGCTCCGGCCTTGGAGAGTTTCGCTCCGCTCTTTGAGTTCCACGTCCGACCCGGCAAACGTCCATGGATCCCCGCCTTCGCGGGGATGACGGCTACAAAGAGTGGAGCGCGACTCCAAAAGACTGGCGCGCGACTCTCAGAGAGTGGAGCGCGACTCTCCGAGAGTGGAGCGCGACTCTAAAAGAGTGGAGTGCGACTCTGAAAGAGTGGAGCGCGACTCTAAAAGAGTGGAGCGCGACTCTAAAAGAGTGGAGCGCGACTCTAAAAGACTGGAGCGCGACTCTAAAAGAGTGGAGCGCGACTCTAAAAGAGTGGAGCGCGACTCTAAAAGAGTGGAGCGCGACTCTAAAAGAGTGGAGCGCGACTCTAAAAGACTGGAGCGCGACTCTCGGAGAGTGGATCGCGAATCTAAAAGACTGGAGCGCGACACTAAAAGAGTGGCGCGTGACTCTGAAAGAGTGGATCGCGACTCCAAAAGAGTGGAACGCGACTCCCGGAGAGTGGACGCGGGCGGATGCCCGTCGCCCGCATTCCTCAGACGTCGTCCCGCGCTGCCTGCGCCGCCTTGGCCAGCCGTGCCTGCTGGCCTTTCGGCAACGCGTCCACGGCGCGGCGGTACGACCAGGCGACCAGTTCTCGCAGGTAGTCCTCGTCGAATGCGGCGACATCGACGATCGTCACCCAATGGAAGCGCGCCATGTAGCGCGCCGGCTTGACGCCGGGCACGTCGGTCAGTTCCAGGAAGCGGTCGGGCGTGACCCGTACGCTGAAGCGCCAGCGTTCGGGTTCGCTGGTCTTGAAATAGGCGAACTGCTTGCCGAGCACCTGGTAGAGCAGCACGTTCGACGGCGCCGGCAGCAGTTTCGCCTGCGCGCCCGGGAAGCCCGCGCACCAGGCCTTGAGTCCGTCCGTGTCCATTCGCTCCTTCGATCCGGCGCGCGGCCGGTCAACACCTTCTCACAGGTAGCGGTTGCACTCGTCGGGCGGCGGATTGGGCGGCGCGAAGGTGACCGGCACCTGCACCTTGCTCGGCACCGGCTTGCCGCCGGCGGTGGCGCCCTTGAACTGCCAGCCACGCACGGCGGTGACCGCCGAGTCATCCAGCGCCTTGACGCCGCTGCTGCGGAAGATGTCGATGCCCACCGGCACGCCGTTGGGGGCCAGGCGTACATCGAGCACGACCTGACCACCGACCTGGCGGCAGGCCAGTTCCGGCGGGTAATCGGGGGGCGGTGTGTGCTGGGCCATCGGGGGCGTGGCGGGCGGCAGGGACGCAGCCGGGGCGGGCGCCTTGCCGCAGGCGGCCAGGACGAGTCCGGCCACGGCCAGCGCGCAAGTCGGAAGCAGGGAGCGGGTCATGGCGTCTCCTCAGCCGGTCAGGGCTTCGGCGCGCGCGGCGCAGATGAAGTCGTTTTCGCTCAGTCCGCCGACGTCGTGGGTCGAGAAGCGCACCACGCAACGGTTGTAATGCACGCCAAGGTCGGGGTGGTGGTCCTCGCGATGGGCCATGAAGGCCAGCGCATTCACGAAGGCCATCGTTTCGTAATAGTTGCCGAAGTTGAACGTCTTGGAGAGGGCATGGCCGTCCTCGACCAGTTCCCAGCCGGGCAGGTCGGGCATCAGCTCGCGGACTCGCGCCTCGGTCAGGCGGTGCTCGCTGCCGCGGCGGGGCAGGCAATGGGCCTGTGCGAGGGGGATGAGGTCGCTCATGGTGCGCTTTCTCCGGCGGGCACATCGACTGAACGAATTCACATCGCTCGACGTCGTAGAGTAGGCACGGCCGGGCTTAAGGCCGCGTGGACCCCGCTAGAATAGCCGCATGATCAATATTTCCGAATCCGCCCAGACCCACTTCCGCAAGCTGATCGAGCGCGAAGCGCTGCCCGGTCTGGGCGTGCGCCTGTCGGCGGTCCACCCGGGTACGGTGAAGGCCGACGTCCGCCTGGAGTTCGCCGAACCCGGCGACCTGCAGGGCGACGAATGGGCGATCGACTGCAACGGCTTCACCCTGTGGCTGGATGCGGCCAGCACCTCCTACCTGGATGGCGCGGAGATCGACTACGAAGTCCAGGCCACCGGCGGCCAGCTGCAGATCCGCGCGCCGCGGATCAAGGGCGAGGTGCCGGGCGATTCGGCCTCGATGGTCGAGCGCGTGCGCTGGCTGGTGGAGCACGAGATCAACCCGCAGCTGGCCCAGCACCGCGGCCACGTCGCGGTGCAGGAAGTGGGGGCCGACGGCGTGGTGTGGCTGCGCTTCGGCGGCGGCTGCCATGGCTGCGGCATGGCTGACGTGACGCTCAAGCAGGGCATCGAGAAGACACTGATGGAGAAGGTGCCCGGGGTGACGGCAGTGCGTGACGCGACCGATCACGACACCGGCGCCGCTCCCTACATCCCGCGCGACGCGGCCTGAGAGGAACGCGGCGCTTGTATACCGCCGCAGATCTCCTCCTCGCGCTGCAGCGCCGGCTGCAGCTGACGTCACCCCATCTGCGTCGTCCGCCGGGCGAGTTCCCGCCCGCCTGGAAGGCCTGGTTCGACGGCATGGCCGCGCGCGTGGGCAGGGTCACCGGCGCGACCGCGCAGTCGATGGTCGACATCCTGCTGGCCCGCCCGCTGGCCGAGCGCCCGCGCCGTTCGGGCGAGCTCACCCGCTGGCAGGCCTTTGGTTCGCTGTGGCGCCAGGAATGGCACGGCCCGGCGCCCGAAGACCGTCGCACGCACCTGATCGCGGCAACGATCACCCTGGTCTGGCACCTGGTCTTCGTCGCGCTGCTGATCTGGTTCATGTTCGTCTACCTGCTCGCCGTCGAACTGGAAGCGACCAAGCGTCGCGGCGAGGACGTGGTGCAGGTCGAATTCGTCGGCACCGGCACGCCGGAGGACGTCGGCGGCGGCCAGCCCGTGCCCTAGGTGCAGGAGACGCCGGCGGCGGCCGCGGCGCAGGCTGCGCAGGCGGACGAGGCCGCACCCGCACTGCCGGCGGCATCGGTCAGCGAGCCCGCGCCGGTCGAGCCCACGCTGGAGGCACCGGTGGCACAGGTGCAGCCGCAGGAAGTGCCCGAACCGGCTCCCGCGCCGGTACCCCCGGTCGAACAGCGCGTGGAAGTCAGCGCGCCCACGCCGGAACCCAGCGATTTCGTGCTGCCGGCGCCGACGGCGCAGGTCGCGCCGCGCGAGGTCGTCGCACGCGACGTGCAGGCGCGCGAAGCCACGGTGGAACAGGCGGACATACCGGCGCCGGCGCGGATCACGATGCCCGAGCTGACGCCGCGCGAGATCGCCGCGCGTCCGGTGCAGGCGCGGGTCCCCGACGTCGCCGTGCGCGAAGTGGCTGCGCCCGTGCGTCAGGTGCGGCCGGTGGAAATCGCCGCGCCTTCCGCGCCCCAGCCCACGATCGCCGGTCCCGAGGCGACGGTCCGCACGCGCGATATCCCAACGCCTTCGGCCGCGCGGTCCGCCGTGCCTGCCAGCGGCACGTCGCAGGCCACCTCGCCGACGCCGACCCGGCCCGGGCCGGCGGCGTCGCAGGCGTCGACGGCGGCAAGCCCGTCGGCGTCACCGGCCAACGCCACGCCATCCACTGCACCTTCAAGTACTGCGCCATCGGGGGCCGCGGCTGCACCCGCGGCAGCACGATCGGGATCGCAACCGGCGGCGGCCAGTGCAGGGCAGGGCCCCAAGCCCGTGTCCGCGCCTGGCGCGTTCCCCACGCCCTCGCGATCGGACGACTGGGGCGCGTCCACGCGCAACACGCCCGGTGGACAGCGCGGCGAACCCAAGGGCCTGTACAACGCCGAAGGCGGCCCGCGCCTGGGCGAAAGCCCCATCAACACCGGCCAGCCACCCGGCACCATCGACGATCGCATCGTCGACCTCGACCGCTCCGGCACGTGGCTCAAGCGCAAGCCCGTGGGTTATGAGCCCACGACGCTGGACAAATACTGGCATCCGCACGAAACGCTGCTGCAGGAATGGGTGCGGAAGGGCATCAAGCGGATGGCCATCCCGATTCCGGGCACCACCAAGAAGATCGAGTGCATCGTCTCGATCCTGCAGCTGGGCGGCGGCTGCGGCATCAGCGACCCGAACGTCAACGACCAGCCCGCGCGCGCGCGACCGCCGCCGGACATTCCGTTCAAGCCGCACCTGCAGGAAGACAACGGAAGCGTCAAGCCGCCACCGGGCGGGTGACGCAAGCGGGATAGATGGTTCAGCGGATCCGCAGCGCCTTGCTCCCTCCTCCGCCTGCGGGGGAGGGTTGAAGTGGGCGGCCGGTCGCGAGGCACCAGAAGAAGGGTCCGTCACTTTCGTTGGGTGAGCGGCGATCGTCGCCCCCATCCCAATCGTCCCCTTGCTTTCAACAGCCGAAGGCTGGTCAACGGGGGAAGGGGCTGATTGCTTCGTCCAAAACAGAAACGGCCCGCATGCGCGGGCCGTCCGTGATACCAGCAAGCGCCGGGCGCTTACTCTTCGGTCGTGCCTTCCAGGTCGCGCAGCTGCGTGGTGCGCGAGCCGAAATACGCGGCGAGGTCGGCGATCTGCTGGTCGGTCAGCTCGGCCGCCTGGCTGGACATCAGCGCATGTTCGCGCTTGCCACCGCGATAGCCCTGCAGGGCCTGCGCCAGGTAATCGGCGTACTGCCCACCCAGCTTCGGATAGCTGGCGTCGATCGGCGCGTTGCCTTCGGCGCCGTGGCAATCCACGCAGGACTGGCCGGTCTTGGCGTTCTTGGTCGAGGCCAGCTGCTCGCCGGCTTCGGCGTGGCCACCGGGCAGGCCGGCGGACGAGGACTTGGCTTCGTGTTCGGCGGCGGCTTCGTGTTCCGCGGCAGCTTCGTGCTCGGCAGGAGCGGTCGGTTCGCCGCCGCCGCAGGCGGTCAGGGCCAGCGATGCGGCCGAAAGGAGCGCGATGGCGAGGAGGTTCTTCGTCATGGTCGATGCGCTCACTTCAGGCTGGACAGGTAGGCGGCGATATCGGCGACGTCCTGGTCAGAGAAGCTCTGCGCCTGGGCCTGCATCGTCGGGTGCTTGCGGGTGCCCTTGAGGTATTCGGTCAGGGCGTTGGTCAGGTAGGTGCTGGACTGGCCGCCGATGCGGGGCACGTGGTAGCTCGGGTATGCGTTCTTGTAGCCCCGGACGCCATGGCAGCCGTGGCAGGTGAAGGCCAGCTGCTTGCCGCGGGCGGCGTCGCCCGACGTAGCGGCCGGCGTCGCCGGCACGGCGGCAGCCGCGGGGGCTGCGGTGGGGGTGGCCTGCGCTGGCGTCACGTCGTCGGCAAACGCGACGGCGGTGGTCAGGGCGAGGCAGGCGGCGATCGTCAGCGGTCGCATCATGTAGTCCGCACTCTCGAATGGCTGATGGGCATTGGCTAGGGCTGCGGCGCCGCCTTCGTTCCGGTGGGACCGCCCGTTCGGGCCCCGGCCTGCGCGCACAAGTCGGCAAGTATAGCCGTCCGCTTGGTCGCAACGAAGCCTGCGCCACATCCGCGCCCGCAGCCGCCGATGTCCGCAACCAATCCCGGGCGCCGCGCATCGAAGAAAGGGAGCCCGTGCGATGCAAGGAGGGGTGCGTCGTGGCACCGGTTTTTTCCTCCCGTCTCATCCGTGGCTCCAGTCACCATGACCTTCGGCCGATGGTCCGTGAAGGGCGGGGTGATATACCTATCTACAACACCGGCATACGCCATTAACTGCTGCCTCCAGGGACCGATTCCATGCGCCTCCAGACCCCCGCCCGCCCCGCATACGCCGCCGTACTGACCGGCCTGCTCTTCACGGGATTGCTTGCCCTGTCCGCCTGCAGCAAGGGCAACGGCGACGCCGAAGCCAAGGCCAAGGAAGAGAAGAAGGGGCCCGACGCCGTGCCGGTCGAGGTCGCCAGGGCCTCCCGCCGCGCCGTGGCCGCCAGCTACACCGGCACCGCGCCGCTGGACGCCCGGGCCGAAGCCCAGGTCATCGCCAAGGTCTCGGGCGTCGCCCTGAGCGTGCTGGTCGAGGAAGGCCAGCACGTGCGCGCCGGGCAGACCCTGGTCCGCCTGGACGCGGACCGCGCCACCCTCCAGGCCGCCCAGGCCGCGGCCCAGCTGCGCAAGCTGGAAGCCAACTTCGCCCGCTCGCAGGAAATGGCCAAGCAGAAGCTGATCAGCGCCAACGACCACGACCAGCTGCGCTACGACCTGGAAAACGCGCGCGCCGCCTACAAGGCCGCGAACCTGGAACTGGTGTACGCGAACGTGACCGCGCCGATCTCCGGCATCGTGGCGTCGCGCTCGATCAAGACCGGCAACTTCGTCCAGATCAACACGCCGATCATCCGCATCGTCGACGTCTCCCGCCTGGAAGCCGTGCTCAACGTCCCCGAGCGCGAACTGGCCACGCTCAAGCCGGGCCTGCCGGTGCAGCTGACGGTCGACGCGCTGCCGGGCAAGGTCTTCACCGGCGCGGTGGACCGCGTGGCCCCGGTCGTGGATTCGGGCAGCGGCACCTTCCGCGTGATCTGCGCCTTCGAAGGCGGCGGCACCCTGCAGCCGGGCATGTTCGGCCGCATCCGGATCGACTACGACCAGCGCGCCGATGCGCTCGTGGTGCCCCGCGTGGCGCTGCTGGAAGATGAAAGCGAACCGGCGGTGTTCGTGGTGCGCGGCGACAAGTCCGCGCGCGTGCCGGTCAAGCTGGGTTACACCGACGGCGAATGGGCCGAGGTGCGTTCGGGCGTGAAGCAGGGCGAGCAGGTCGTGATCGCCGGCAAGACCGCGCTGCGCGATGGCACCGTCGTGCAGGTGATCGGTGCGGGCGCGCCCAAGGTCGCCGCCGCCGAAAAGACCGAAGCCAAGAAGAACTGAGCCCGAGGCCCAAACCCGTGACCAACACCACGCAAGCGGCCTCCGGCGGCCTGATCGAATTCTCGGTCCGTCGGCGGGTCACCATCGCCATGACGGCGATCACCTTCCTGCTGTTCGGCATGATCGCGCTGTTCAGCCTGAAGGTGAATCTGCTGCCTGACCTCAGCTATCCCACCCTGACGGTGCGCACCGAATACGCCGGTGCGGCACCGGCGGAAATCGAAACCCTGATCAGCGAGCCGGTCGAAGAGGCCGTCGGCGTGGTCAAGGGACTGCGCAAGCTCAAGTCGGTGTCGCGCACCGGCCAGAGCGACGTGGTGCTCGAGTTCGCCTGGGGTACCGACATGAACCAGGCCAGCCTGGAGGTGCGCGACAAGATGGAAGTCGTGCAGCTGCCGCTGGAAGCCAAGAAGCCGGTGCTGCTGCGCTTCAATCCGTCCACCCAGCCGATCCTGCGCCTGGCGCTGTCCTCCAAGAAGGACGGCGATTCGCTGCGTGCGCTCACCATGCTGCGCCGGTACGCCGACGACGACCTGAAGAAGAAGCTCGAGCCCGTCGACGGCGTGGCCGCGGTCAAGGTCGGCGGTGGCCTGGAGGATGAGATCCAGGTCGACATCGACCAGCAGAAGCTGGCCCAGCTCAGCCTGCCGATCGACACCGTCATCCAGCGCCTGCAGCAGGAGAACATCAACATCTCCGGCGGCCGCCTGGAGGAGGGAACCCAGCGTTACCTGGTGCGGACTGTCAACCAGTTCGCCACCGTGGACGAAATCCGCGAGATGCTCGTCACCACGCAGGCCGCCGGTGGCGGCGCCGCGGCGAGCGCGGCCGAACAGATGGCCCGCGTGGCCGCTGCCTCGGGCGACGCAAGCGCGATGGCAGCAGCGGCCTCGGTGCAGAGCGCGCAGTCTTCCGGTTCCAGCGTCGCCGCCGGCGGCATGCCGGTGCGCCTGAAGGACGTGGCCGACGTGCGCCAGGGCCACAAGGAACGCGAGGCCATCATCCGCCTGGCCGGCCGTGAAGCGGTCGAACTGGCCATCTACAAGGAAGGCGACTCGAACACGGTCGCCACCGCCGACGCCATCCAGGCGCGGCTGAAGGAGATCAAGGAGCAGATGCCGGCCGACGTGGAACTGACCACGATCGAGGACCAGTCCGGCTTCATCCGCGACGCCATCAGCGACGTCAAGAAGGACGCCGTGATCGGCGGCTTCCTGGCGATCCTGATCATCTTCCTGTTCCTGCGCGACGGCTGGAGCACCTTCGTGGTGGGCCTGTCGCTGCCGATCTCGATCATCACCACGTTCTTCTTCATGGACCAGCTGGGCCTGAGCCTCAACGTCATGTCGCTGGGCGGCCTGGCACTGGCCACAGGCCTGGTGGTCGACGACTCCATCGTGGTGCTGGAATCCATCGCCAAGGCGCGCGAACGCGGCCTGGGCATCCTGGATGCCGCCATCCAGGGCACGCGCGAAGTCAGCATGGCCGTCGTCGCCTCGACGCTGACCACCATCGCCGTGTTCCTGCCGCTGGTCTTCGTGGAAGGCATCGCGGGCCAGCTGTTCCGCGACCAGGCGCTGACCGTGGCGATCGCCATCGGCATCTCGCTGGTCGTGGCGATGACCCTGATTCCGATGCTCAGCGCCCTGAAGGGCCGGCCGCCGCTGGCCTTCCCGGAGGAAGCGCCGCATCCGAAGTGGCAGCCCGCCTCGCGCGCGTTCAAGCCGCTGGCGTTCATCGTGCACATGATCAGTGGCGCGTTCCGCTGGGCGTTCTTCGGCATCGCCTGGGTCGTGGTCCGCGTGTGGCGCGGTGTCAGCGGGGGCGTGGGCCCGGTGATGCGCTGGCTGAGCGATCGGGCAATGGGGACCTATGGGCGCGTGGAGTCGCGCTACCTGCGCCTGCTGCCTTCCGCGCTCGATCGCCCCGGCCTGGTGCTGGGCGGCGCTGCGGCGGCCTTCGCGCTGACCCTGGTGCTGGTGCCGATGCTCGGCGCCGACCTGATCCCGCAGCTGGCCCAGGACCGCTTCGAAATGACGGTCAAGCTGCCTCCCGGCACGCCGCTGCGCGACACCGATGCGATGGTGACGCAGCTGCAGGCCCGCCATGCCAAGGATGCCGGCATCGCGAGCATGTACGGCGTCAGCGGCAGCGGCACCCGCCTGGATGCCAGCCCCACCGAAAGCGGCGAGAACATCGGCAAGCTGTCGATCGTGATGGAAGGCGGCGGCAGCAAGGAATTCGAAGCCAGCCAGACCGAGAAGCTGCGCGCGACGATGCGGGCCTTCCCGCAGGCGCAGGTCGACTTCAGCCGGCCGGAGCTGTTCAACTTCTCGCCGCCGCTGGAAATCGAACTGCACGGCACGGACCTGGAAACCATCCAGCGCGCCGGCCAGCAGATGGCCGCCATGCTGCGCAAGAACGCGCACTACGCCGACGTCAAGTCGACCGTGGAGCAGGGCTTCCCCGAGATCCAGATCCGCTTCGACCAGGACCGCGCCGCGTCGCTGGGCCTGACCACGCGCCAGATCGCCGACGCGGTGGTCAAGAAGGTGCGCGGTGAGGTGGCCACGCGCTACAGCTTCCGCGACCGGAAGATCGACGTGCTGGTGCGCGCGCAGGAATCGGACCGCGCCTCGGTCGAGAGCATCCGCCACCTGATCGTCAATCCGGGCAGCAGCCGTCCGGTCACGCTGGACTCCGTCGCCGACGTCGTGTCGACCACCGGTCCCAGCGAGATCCACCGTGTCGACCAGGTACGCGTGGCGATCGTCTCGGCCAACCTGCGCGACATCGACCTGGGCGGCGCCGTGCAGGAAGTGCAGGACCTGGTGGCGGCCCAGCCGCTCGGCGCGGACGTGCGCATGCACATCGGCGGCCAGGGCGAAGAGCTCAAGGAGTCGATCAACTCGCTGCTGTTCGCCTTCGGCCTGGCCATTTTCCTGGTCTACCTGGTGATGGCCTCGCAGTTCGAGTCGCTGCTGCATCCCTTCGTGATCCTGTTCACCATCCCGCTGGCCCTGGTCGGCGCCGTGCTGGCACTGCTGATGACGCGCTCGCCGGTGTCGGTGGTGGTGTTCATCGGCCTGATCCTGCTGGTGGGACTGGTGGTCAAGAACGCCATCATCCTGATCGACAAGGTCAACCAGCTGCGCGAGGAAGGCGTGGCCAAGCGCACGGCACTGGTGGAAGGCGCCCGCTCGCGACTGCGTCCGATCGTGATGACCACGCTGTGCACCCTGTTCGGTTTCGCGCCGCTCGCGCTGGCGATGGGCGCCGGCGCCGAGGTCCGCTCGCCGATGGCGATCACGGTCATCGGCGGCCTGCTGGTGTCCACGCTGCTGACCCTGGTGGTGATCCCGGTGGTGTACGACCGGCTGGACCGCCGCGCCGACGAGTACTACCGCGAACGCGGTCGCCGCAACCGCCGTGACCAGGCCGAAGTGGCCACCGCGCTGGAGCACGAGGGCGACCCGCTGACGGACGGAGGCCACGCATGAGTGTCGCCGAACTCAGCATCAAGCGGCCCGTCACGACGATCATGTTCTTCGTGTCGATGTTCGTCATCGGCCTGATCGCCGCGATCCGCCTGCCGCTGGAAGCCTTCCCCGAGGTCTCGCCGCCCTTCATCTTCGTCCAGGTGCCCTACACGGGCTCCACGCCGGAGGAGGTCGAGCGCACGGTGCTGCGCCCGATCGAAGAGTCGATGTCGACCATGAGCGGCATCAAGCGCATCGACTCGGAGGCCAAGGCCGACGGGGCGACGATCTTCATGCAGTTCACCGACTGGGAGCGCGACGTCGCGATCGCCGCCTCGGAGGCGCGCGAGCGCATCGATGCGATCCGCGCCGACCTGCCCGACGACCTGCAGCGCTACTTCGTGCTGAAGTTCTCCACCACCGACCAGCCCGTGCTCCGCGTCCGGCTGGCCAGCGAGTCGCAGAACCTGGTCTCGGCCTACGACCTGATCGACCGCGAGTTCAAGCGCCGCCTGGAGCGCATCCCGGGCGTGGCGCGGGTGGAGATCTCCGGCGCGCCGCCCAATGAAGTGGAGGTGGCGATCGAACCCGATCGCCTCAGCGCGCACAACCTGAGCCTCAACGAGCTGAGCACGCGCCTGCAGGCGGTGAACTTCTCGGTGTCGGCGGGCCAGATCGACGACGGAGGCCGGCGCCTGCGCGTGCAGCCCGTGGGCGAGCTGACCGACCTGCAGGAACTGCGCGACCTGGTGATCGCCAACGGCGTCCGCCTGGGCGACGTGGCCGAAGTGCGTCTGAAGCCGGCCCGCATGAACATGGGCCGCCGCCTCGACGGCCATCCGGCCGTGGGCCTGGACATCTTCAAGGAGCGTAACGCCAACCTGGTGGAGGTGTCGAAGAACGCGCTGGCCGAGGTCAACCGGATCCGCGAGGAGCCGGCGCTGAGCGGCGTGCAGATCAAGATCATCGAGAACCAGGGCGACAACGTCACCAAGTCCCTGCTGGAGCTGGCGGAGGCGGGCGGCATCGGCCTGCTGCTGTCGATCGCCGTGCTGTTCTTCTTCCTGCGCCACTGGCCGTCGACGCTGATGGTGACCCTGGCGATCCCCATCTGCTTCGTGATGACGCTGGGCTTCATGTACTTCGCCGGCGTCACGCTCAACATCCTGTCGATGATGGGCCTGCTGCTGGCGGTGGGCATGCTGGTGGACAACGCGGTGGTGGTGGTGGAAAGCATCTACCAGGAACGCGAGCGCCTTCCCGGCCAGCCGCGCCTGGCCTCGATCCTGGGCACCCGGCACGTGGCCATCGCGCTGTCGGCGGGCACCCTGTGCCACTGCATCGTGTTCGTCCCGAACCTGTTCGGCGACCGCAACTTCCTCAGCATCTACATGTCGCAGATCGCGATCACGATCTCGGTGTCGCTGCTGGCCTCCTGGCTGGTCGCGGTGAGCCTGATCCCGATGATCTCGGCGCGGCTGAAGACCCCGCCGATGGTGCGCAACGAAGGCGGCCTGATCTTCCGCATGCAGCACAAGTACGGACGCTTCCTGCGCTGGACGCTGGAACACCGTGGCAAGGCCATCCTGGGCATCATCCTGATCATCGCCGTCAGCCTGGTCCCGCTGAAGATGACCAAGGTGAACATGTTCGGCGGCGAGGAAGGCAAGGAGACCGAGTTCTTCTACCAGTGGAACGGCAGCTACACCAAGGAGCAGATGTCGGACGAAGTGCTGCGGGTGGAGCAGTTCCTGGATGCCAACCGCAAGAAGTACCACATCGAACAGATCTACTCCTGGTACAGCGAGGAAGGCTGGGCCGGTACCCGCGTGACCTTCGCCGACGACGCCGGCTCGATCAAGCCGCTGGTGGACGCCATCAGCAAGGAGATCCCCAAGTCGGCCCGGGCGACCATCGGCGCGGGTGGCGACAACGGTCCCGGCGGCGGCGGACCCGGCCAGAAGGCTCAGGTCTTCCTGGTCGGCGACTCCACCGAAACGCTGACCGAGCTGGGCCGGGACCTGGTGCCGATCCTGTCCAAGCGCAAGGAACTGCGCGACGTCCGCATCGATATCGGTGACACCAACAGCGAGCTGCGCGTCCACGTGGACCGCGAGCGCGCGGCGTCCTTCGGCTTCAGCGCCCAGCAGGTCTCGCAGTTCGTCGGCCTGGCCCTGCGCGGAGCGCCGCTGCGGGAATTCCGCCGGGGCGAGAGCGAAGTGCCGGTGTGGATCCGCTTTGCCGGCGCCGACCACTTCGGCGTGGAGGACATCGCGTCGTTCACGGTGCGCGCGCCGGACGGCCGCACGGTGCCGTTGCTGGCGATGGTCGACGTGGACGTGAAGCCCGCGGCGACCTCGATCAAGCGCGCCAACCGGCAGACGACGCTGACCATCCAGGCGGGCCTGCCCGACAAGGTGACCATGCCCGACGCCCGCAAGGCGATGGAGGAATCGCTCAAGTCGGTGTCGTTCCCGCCGGGCTACAGCTACAGCTTCGAGGGCGGCGGCTTCGGCGACGACGACGAGGCGATGAAGCAGATGTTGTTCAACCTGGCCATCGCACTGCTGCTGATCTACATCGTCATGGCGGCCGTGTTCGAGTCCCTGCTGTTCCCGGCCGCGATCATGTCCGGCGTGCTGTTCTCGGTGTTCGGTGTGTTCTGGCTGTTCTGGATGACCGGCACCGAGTTCAACATCATGGCCTTCATCGGCATCCTGGTGCTGATGGGCGTGGTGGTGAACAACGGCATCGTGATGATCGAGCACATCAACAACCTGCGCCGCCGGGGGCTGGACCGCACCGAGGCACTGGTGGTGGGCAGCAAGGAACGCCTGCGCCCGATCCTGATGACGATGGGCACGGCCATCCTGGCGATGGTGCCGATCGCCATCGGCGGCACGCAGATGGGCGGCGACGGCCCGGCGTACTACCCGATGGCGCGTGCCATCGCCGGCGGCCTGGCGTTCTCCACGCTGGTGAGCCTGCTGTTCCTGCCGACGATCTATGCGCTGCTGGACGACCTGAGGACGGGCACGGTGCGCGTGATCCGTCGCGCCCAGGGCAAACCGGCCCTGCCGGCCGGCTCGGTCACGGCGATATTGCCCGGCCCGTAAAGGCCGGGCACGATCGAACCAAGCGGACGGGCCGGGAAACCGGCCCGTTTGTTTTGGTGGGGAGTAGAGCTTGTCTGCCGTGAGTGGCCCCGTTGTCCGGAACCAGGCCGGCGGGTTGATCAAGCCGGCACGAGGGTTACGGCGGCAGGTCGTTCAACCGGGCAGCCCGTCAGCGCGGGAACGCATCCCGCCGACGTGTCCAGGCCGTCGTGCTGCGCGCAGCTGGCAGGCCCACTCAACCGATGGCCGCCCGCCAATCGGCTTGTTCCAACGAGCGATGGCCCTGCCGGGCGGAACTCAGCCCAGCAACTTGCTCAGCATCGCCGCGCCGCCGGTCCACACGCCGATGGCCGTGCCCAGGCTGGTCAGGAAGAAGTTGAGCAGCACGCGGGCGACGCGGTTCTTCCACCAGCCCTTCAGCGTGCCCACGTCATCGCGCAGGGCCATGAAGTCGGCATAGGTAGGCTTGCGTACCCAGGCTTCGACCAGGGCGCTGAGCGTGCCCGACGCCAGCGCCGGATGGAGCGGGGTGACCGGGGAGGCGACGAATGCGGTCAGGATGCTCAGCGGATGGCCGCCGGCGATGGCGCAACCGATGGCGCCTAGGGTGCCGGTCGCCAGGACCCAGTGCAGCAGCAGGTCGGAACCCACTTCCAGCCCCCCGCGGTAGAAGCCCCAGCCGAAACCGCCGATCACGAACGCGGCGAGGAGCAGGGTGAACCAGGGAATGTCGCTCTTCTTCGGCAGCGCCTCCAGTTCCTCGCGCAGGGACGCCGGTTCGCGGGTTTCCTCGCGCAGGTGGCGGGCCATGCCCTGCAGGTGGCCGGCGCCGACGACCGCGAGCACTTCCCGGGCATCGCCGTGCGATTCGCGCAGGCGTGCCGCCATGTAGCGGTCGCGCTCGGCGATGACGGTGTCGAACACTTCCGGGCTGTCGCTGGCGAACTCGCTGAAGCTGGATTCGAGCATGTCGCCCTGCTTGAGCTTCTCGATCTCGTCGTCGCCCACCTGCTCGTCGACGAACAGGGAGGCGGCCAGGCCGCCGCCCAGCTTGGCGCGGCCCCACCAGCCCAGGCGGTGGGATGCACGGCGGAAGGTCAGGCCGACTTCCCGGTCGATCAGGTGCACGGGCAGGTTGCGCTCGCGCGCGTCGAGCACGGCCTGCCGCAGTTCCGCGCCAGGTTCGATCCCCAGCTGCTCCGCCAGGCGGCGCTGGTACGCGGCGAGGGCCAGGTTGGCGGCGAACATCGCGGTGCGGCCGGTGCGGATCACCTGCACCAGGTCGAGCTTGGCCAGGGCGTCCGGTTCCGTCAGCGCCTGCAGGCGCGGCGCGTCCAGTTCCACCGCGACGGCGTCGTAGCGGCCGCTGGCCACGGCATCGCGCACCGCGTCCACGCTGGCGCGCGAGACGTGCGCGGTGCCCAGCAGGGTGTAGCGCACGCCGTCGCGCTCGACGATGGCGTGGGGCTGGCCGTCGAGGCCAGGGTTCATCGAATCGTTCATCCAGTCCGGAGCGCGAGGCGCGCAGTCAGGCGTGCCCGTCGCACGAAGTCGGGCAGGATAGAGCGTGCGCGCCGCCACGGGCAAACCGACGGCGCGCAGGCCCGCAGGCGACGGCTGCCGCGAGCTCCCGGGAAGTTCCGTGCCGGGACTCAGGCGAATCCGTAGGGCAGGTTCGGGCTGGAAACGACCCGGTCGCCCACCACCTCTCCACGCAGGAAGCGCAGCGCCGCCCCGATCACGCCGGCATCGTCGGCGATGCGGTTGTGGCCCAGGCCGCGCGTGCTCAGGAGCCGGGAGTCGGGCCAGAAGCGCGCCCACCGCTCGCCCTCGGACCACGGCACTTCGCGGTCCTCCACGTCATGCACGATCAACGCGGGGCGGCCGATCGCCGGGGCGTTGACGTGCGCCTGCAGCTCGGTCGCGTCGAAACGCATGGCCTGTTCGAAACGCGCGAACATCCGGCGACCCAGCCAGCCGGCCAGCCAGACGAAGCGCGAGAAGCGTTCCACCGCGGCCAGCGGATCGGCCGCCGGCGCGATCAGGATCGCCCGCTCGGCGCGCAGCCCGCGCGCGAGCGCCAGCGCGGCGGCGGCGCCGCCCAGCGAATGGCCGATCACGGCGGCGGCCGGACCGAAGTGGCGCGCGACCGACAGCAGGTGGCAGGTGAAATCGGGCAGGGTGGTGTGGCTGCCGCCGCTGCGTCCGTGCGCCGCCTGGTCGAACGCCACCACCGCGTAGCCGGCGTCCTGCAGCGGACGCAGCCACGGCGCCGCGCGCGTGCCATGGCTCGACCAGCCGTGCGCGAACAGCACGTAGGGCTGGCGGTGCGGATCACCCCAGACATAGGTGTGGATGGGCAGGCCATCGATGTCGAGGTCGAACTCCGCGGCCCCGCAGGTGGGGGCGGCCAGCGCGCGGCTGCGGGACGAGCGGAAGGGGCGGGTGAACAGCTCGCCCGCCTTCCGTGCCATGGCCTCGGGGGCGAGGGGACCGGCGAGCAGGAATTCCAGTCGCACCGCATACAGGGCGATGACATTACGAACGATCGTGCTAATGCTGGTCGTGCCGGGACGGCGAACGATGGCGTTCATGGCATACCTCGGGGGCGGATCAGGCAGTGGGGGGAGTAGTTGGCGATCCAGCGCTCGACCGCGCTGTCGCCATGACGACGGGCCAGGTCGTAGCCGAACAGGCCGGATTCGTGGTGCACCGCGAGCGGGATCGCGTAGAGCTCGAAGGCGTACTGGTCGGTGTCGCCCTCGCGCAGGTGGCCGCAGTCGATGGCCAGCTGGATGGTGCGGCGAAGCTCTGTGCGCCAGCGCTGCTCGTTGCGCAGCACCTGGTCGCGGATGGGGCCGGGGCGGTCGTCGTACTCGGTGACCGAACCCAGCAACACGCAACCGCCGGAATTGCCGCGGACCCACTCGAACCAGTGGTGCATGACGGCGCGCAGGCGGGGGCAGGCCGCGAGGCTGCGACAGTGCCGGCATCAGGACCGCTTCGCCGAAGCGCGTGGCGGCCGATTCGATCACCGCCATCTGCAGGTCCTCGCGGGATCCGAAATGGGCGAAGACGCCGCTCTTGGACATGCCCACCGCCTGGGCCAGCGGCCCGATCGACAGGCCCTCGACGCCGGAGAACCGGGCGATCTCGTAGGCCCGCTCGATGATGGCGTCCCGCGTGGCGGCACCCTTGGACGTGGCGGTGAGAGCGTTCATGCGGCGAACAATAGCACGATCGTTCGTTTCTAGGCGACCGCTCGTCAGCACCGGCAAAGCGGCGTCTCAGGGCTGGCGAGGCTCGTCGGTTCGGCGGTCAGGGCGCGCAGCTGTCGCCAAAACCCAGCGGACGCTGCATCTGCACCGTATCCAGCCATTGGCCGTGTTTGCGGCCCAGCCCCCTGAAGGT
Source organism: Lysobacter solisilvae (assembly GCF_016613535.2). Classification (NCBI taxonomy): domain Bacteria; kingdom Pseudomonadati; phylum Pseudomonadota; class Gammaproteobacteria; order Lysobacterales; family Lysobacteraceae; genus Agrilutibacter; species Agrilutibacter solisilvae. Next base: position 3,087,905 of record NZ_CP071518.1, on the reverse strand, counting down.
GCCCACCGTGGCAAACCCGAGCCGGGTGTGCAGCGCGATCGAGGCAGCGTTGGAGCGGTCGCCGATGACCGCGACCATCTGCCGGTAGCCCAGCGTGGTGCAGTCATCGATCAGACGCTGAAGCAGGGAGCGGCCGACGCCTCGTCCGGCCAGCGCCGGATGCACGTAGACGGTGTCCTCAACCGTCCAGCGATACCCCTCGCGCGTGCGATAGGCGCTCGCGTAGGCGTAGCCGGCAAGGCGCTCATCCAGGTGGGCCACCAGGAACGGATAGCCCTGCGAGACGATCGCCTGCCAGCGCTTGGCCATTTCCGGTTCGTCCGGGGGCGCGTACTCGTACGTCGCCAGGCCCGTGCGGACTTCCTCGGCATACAGCGCCGTGATCGCCGCCAGGTCGGCCGCGGTCGCCGCGCGCAGGCTCGGCCTGGCCGCCGCAGTGTCGGACATGTCAGTCGCGGTACCGCTTGAGCAGATCGCCATACGCGTCGATGCGGCGGTCGCGCAGGAACGGCCAGATGCGGCGGACGTGCTCGCTGCGTTCCATGTCGACCTCGCACATCAGGATTTCCGGTTCGTTCTGGTTGGCCTCGGCCAGGAATTCGCCCTGGGGGCCCAGGACGTGGCTCGATCCCCAGAACTGGATGCCGGAGGTGCCCAGAGGCGAGGCTTCATGGCCCACGCGGTTGCACGACAGGACCGGCAGGCCGTTGGCCACCGAGTGGCCACGATGGCTGAGGATCCAGGCATTGCGCTGGCGGTCCTTCTCGGCCTGCTCGTCGTCGGGATCCCAGCCGATGGCGGTGGGATAGAGCAGCAGTTCCGCGCCGGCCAGCGCCATCATCCGCGCGCCCTCGGGGTACCACTGGTCCCAGCAGACCATCACGCCGAGACGGCCGACCGACGTGTCGATGGGCTCGAAGCCCAGGTCGCCCGGCGTGAAGTAGAACTTCTCGTAGAAGCCCGGGTCGTCGGGGATGTGCATCTTGCGGTACTTGCCCGCGGTCGAGCCGTCCTTGTCGAAGACCACGGCGGTGTTGTGGTACAGGCCGGTCGCGCGCTTCTCGAACAGCGAGGACACCAGCACCACGCCATGCTGCCTGGCCAGCGGTCCCAGCCGCTGGGTGCTCGGGCCGGGGATCGGCTCGGCAAGGTCGAACTCGCCGACCGATTCGTGCTGGCAGAAGTACGGGCCGTTGTGCAGTTCCTGCAGCAGCACCAGCCGTGCGCCGCGCCTGGCCGCTTCGGCGACGCGGGCTTCGATCACCTCGAGGTTGGCATCGGCGTCGCCGTGGTTGCGTTCCTGGATGAGGGCGACGGGCAGGGTGGTCTTCTTCATGTGCGCTCGCTTCGGTATTCCCGCGTCATTGTAGGACGCGCTGGGGTGAGGCTCAGGCAACCACGCCCAGCGGCAACTGCATCGTCAGGCAGTGCAGACTGCCGTTCTGCCAGATCAGCGGGCGGCAGGGAATGGCCACGATTTCGCGGTCCGGGAAGGCCTGTGCCAGTACCTCCTGCGCGCGGGCATCGGCCTCGTCGCCGTAGGCCGGCATCAGCACGGCGCCATTGACGATGAGGAAGTTGGCGTAGCTGGCGGCGAGGCGCCGACCCTCGTCCACGATCGGGCGCGCCTAGGGCAGCGGAAACAGCCGGTACGGTCGGCCCTCGACCGTGCGCAGGGCGGCGATCTCCTCGCCCATGGCGTGGAGTTCGGCGTAATGCGAATCGGCCGGGTCGTCGCAGGCCTGGAACACGATCGCGTCCGGCGCGGCAAAGCGGGCGAGGGTATCGATGTGCGCGTCGGTGTCGTCGCCCTCGAGGTAACCGTGGTCGAGCCAGAGCACCCGGTCCTGCTGCAGCCACTGCGCCAGTTTGCCGGTGATCTCGTCCCGGCTCCGCTCCGGGTGCCGCTCGTGCAGGCACTGCCAGGTGCTCAGCAGCGTGCCCGCGCCGTCGGTCTCGATTGCGCCACCTTCCAGTGCAAAATCAACTGGTTGGCGATTACTCTTCAGGAAGATTCCAGTTTCCGCGAGGTGCTGGATCAACTGGTCGTCGCGGCTGGCCTCGAACTTGCCGCCCCACCCGGTGAACCGGAAATCCAGCAGCCGGAAGCCGTCGCCCTCGCGCAGCGTGATCGGGCCGGAATCGCGCAGCCAGGTGTCGTCGTATTCGACCGGGATGAAGCGCACCCGGGACAGGTCGATCCGGGCCGAGCGCAGGCGCGCCTCGGCGTAGGTCTGCAGATCGTCGTCGGAGACGCAGATCAGGACGGACTCGAACCGGGTCAGCGCCGCCACCAGGGCGATATAGGTTTCCTCGACCTCGCCGAGCCGATCGGCCCAGTCGGTCTGGGCATGCGGCCAGGCGATGAGGACGGCGGACTGGGGTTCCCATTCGGCGGGAAAGCGGGGGGTAGGGGTCATCGGGCAGGTTTTCGCAGGCAGGGGCGTCGGGGACGGGGGCCGGAAACGAAAAGCGGGCCATGCGGCCCGCCTTGTCTGATCGGCCGCCCGGTCGGGCGGCCTGGGTGAGGGGCGAGGCCCCTCAATTTACTTGATCGGCGGCTTCGGGCCGATCTCTTCGGCGTCGGCCTTGTTGGCCACCACGTCGATCACCTTGCTCTTTTCGAAGTACACGGTGAAGGCGGGATAGACCCAGCGGTTGATCGTCGGCCACTGGCGCTTCTGGCCGCCACGGGGATCCATGCGCTCGGCCGGCGCGCCGAAGCGCGATTCGACCTGGGCCATGGTCTGGCCGCGGGCCGGCATGGCGGCCTTGTTTTCTTCCTGCACGCGCTCGATCAGCAGCGTGTCCGCGGAAGCGGCGCCGGCGAAGGCCAGCAGGGCGAACATCGGGACGGCGATAAAGGCTTTCATGGCAGTGGCACTCCCCAGTGGACGTGGGATTGTACGCACAAGCATGCACCCGACGGCAGCAAGAGGCCGTCACGGTTTGCGCACCTTGTCGGGCCCTTCAAGGGGCCGCAAACGCGAAAAGGCCGCCTCGCGGCGGCCTTTCATTCCACTCGCCCGATACCGGCCAAGCCGGTGGATCGGTCGCGCGGTCAGCGACGGATCAGCGCTGGCGAGCCTTGAAACGCGGGTTCGACTTGCAGATCACGAAGACCTTGCCACGACGGCGGACGACCTTGCAGTCGCGGTGACGGGCCTTCGCCGACTTCAGAGAGGACAGGACCTTCATGACAAACCTCGGACGGAAATTGGGAAAAAGAGGGGTGGGGCAAAAGTCAGCCCGCGATTCTAGCCGACATTTTGTCGTCGGATCAAGCGGTTGCGCGACGGGGTAAGAATCCGGCCAGCCCTCCGGGCTTGGGCGGGACCTGCCGGCTGGGGGCCGGACGGGGCCAAGTCGTCATAATACGGGGATGAACGATATTCCCGTACTGACGATCGACGGGCCCTCCGGTTCCGGCAAGGGCACCATCAGCCGCCTCGTGGCCCAGCGCCTGGGCTGGCATTACCTCGATTCAGGCGCCCTCTACCGCGCGGTCGGCCTGGCGGCCGGCTGGGAGGGCCTGGACTTGGATGACCACGCCGCCCTGGTGCGTTGTGCCTTCGACACCCGGATCGAGTTCCGCGAGGACGAACCCGAGCTGCGGGTCGTGGTCAACGGGGTGGACGCCACCGATGAGCTGCGGACCGAGACGGCCGGGGCCGCGGCCTCCGCCATCGCCGCCATCCCGGAGGTCCGGGCCGCCCTCAAGGACCGGCAGCGCCAGTTCCGCCAGTCCCCGGGCCTGGTCGCCGACGGCCGGGACATGGGTACGGTCATCTTCCCGGACGCCGCCCATAAGGTCTTCCTCACCGCCAGTGCGGAGGAAAGGGCCGAAAGACGCCATAAGCAGTTGATGGAAAAAGGGGTTCGCGTTACATTGAGCGGTCTGCTGCGGGAGATTCTGGCCCGCGATGCCCGTGACGCCCAGCGAGCTGTGGCGCCGCTGCGACCGGCCGATGACGCCGTCCGCATCGACACCACGGGACTGGGGATCGAAACGGTCGTCGAACAGGTGCTGGCGTTGATGCCGGCGCCCTGAGCGCTTTTTCCGCGGCAGGCTGCACCAAAAACCATTCCCGTCGCACTTGCGCGGCGGGTCCACCAACTGGCATGGCTCGTCCGTGCCGCACAACGGGTGGGTCGCCGGTCCCCGTGGACGTCAGTCCGCGTTTTTCCGCCGCGACCCGTGTGTCCAACAGAGTATTTTTCAATGACCGAATCATTTGCCGAGCTGTTTGAACAGAGCCAGACCAACCTGGCCAAGCTGAAGCCGGGCTCCATCGTCATCGGTACCGTCGTCGAGGTTCGTGGCGACGTGGTGGTGATCAATGCCGGCCTCAAGTCCGAGGGCATCGTGCCCATCGAACAGTTCCGGAACGACGCCGGCGAAATCGACGTCGGCGTGGGCGACGAAGTCAAGGTTGCCCTGGACTCCCTCGAGAACGGCTTCGGCGAGACCGTGCTGTCGCGCGAGAAGGCCAAGCGTTCGATGGTGTGGGACGAGCTGGAAGAGGCCCTGCAGGCCAACGCCACCATCACCGGCCGCATCAGCGGCAAGGTCAAGGGCGGCTTCACCGTCGACATCAAGGACGTCCGCGGCTTCCTGCCCGGTTCCCTGGTCGACGTGCGCCCGGTGCGCGACTCGTCCTACCTCGAAGGCAAGGAACTCGAGTTCAAGCTCATCAAGCTTGACCGCAAGCGCAACAACATCGTCGTCTCCCGCCGCGCGGTGGTCGAGAGCGAGCATTCGGAAGAGCGCGAGCAGCTGCTCGAGAAGCTGGTCGAAGGCGCCATCCTCAAGGGTGTCGTCAAGAACCTCACCGATTACGGTGCGTTCGTCGACCTGGGCGGCATCGACGGCCTGCTGCACATCACCGACATGGCCTGGAAGCGCGTGCGCCATCCGTCCGAAGTCGTGGAAGTCGGCGCCGAGCTGGACGTCCGCGTGCTCAAGTACGACCGCGAGCGCAACCGCGTCAGCCTGGGCCTGAAGCAGCTGGGCGAGGATCCGTGGGACAACATCGCCCGCCGCTACCCGTCCAACACCCGCGTGTTCGGCAAGGTCTCCAACGTCACCGATTACGGCGCGTTCGTCGAGATCGAGCCGGGCGTGGAAGGCCTGGTGCACGTCTCGGAAATGGACTGGACCAACAAGAACGTCAACCCGTCCAAGATCGTGCAGGTCGGCGACGAGGTTCAGGTCATGGTCCTGGACGTGGACGAGGAGCGTCGCCGCATCTCGCTGGGCATGAAGCAGGTCAGCAGCAACCCGTGGGAGACCTTCGCGGCCATCCACAAGAAGAACGACAAGGTGTCCGGCCAGATCAAGTCGATCACCGACTTCGGCATCTTCATCGGCCTGGACGGCGGCATCGACGGCCTGGTCCACCTGTCCGACATCAGCTGGAACACCACCGGCGAAGACGTCGTGCGCAACTACAAGAAGGGCGACACGCTGGAAGCCGTCGTGCTGGCAGTCGATCCGGAGCGTGAGCGCATCTCGCTGGGCGTCAAGCAGCTGGAACAGGATCCGATGGGCACCTACGTGGCGACCAACGCCAAGGGTTCCATCGTCAAGGGCATCGTGAAGGAAGTCGACGCCAAGGGCGCCACCGTGGAACTCGACGGCGGCATCGAAGGCTACATCGCCGCGCGCGACATCTCCCACGACCGCGTGGACGATGCCAGCAAGGTGTTGAAGGTCGGCGAAGAGATCGAAGCCAAGATCGTCGGTACCGACCGCAAGGGTCGCAGCATGCAGCTGTCGATCAAGGCCAAGGACCAGGCTGAGCAGGCCGAAGCCCTGGCGGACTACAACCGCGCCGCGGCGGAAGCCTCCAGCGGCACCACGAAGCTGGGCGCGCTGCTGCGCGAGCAGCTGGGCAACAAGGGCGAGTAATCGCCCCAGTTGCAAGCAGGCGCGAAGGCGGCCCGGATTCCGGGTCGCCTTCCGTTTGTAGGAATACCGTTGTCGGGAACCGCTTGGCGGCTCCTGGCAACACCGCAGGAATCGCCGTCTCGTGCGCATCCGTGCATCTGGCGACGGTGCTCCGCTCGGGGCGTGGCGCCAGCAGTGCCGGCGCCAGCAGTCACAGGCGGATTGCAAGCAGAAACTGTGGGCCCGCGCCCACGCTATGGAAGTACAGCGCACACCCATGACCAAATCCGAGTTGATCGAGATCCTTTCCCAGCGTCAGGCCCACCTGAAGGGCGATGACGTGGATCTTGCGGTCAAGGCGCTGCTGGAAATGATGGGGGGCGCGCTGTCGGGGGGCGAGCGGATCGAGATCCGCGGCTTCGGCAGCTTTTCCCTGCACTACCGTCCACCACGGCTGGGCCGTAACCCCAAGACGGGTGAGTCGGTCGCTCTGCCCGGCAAGCACGTACCGCATTTCAAGCCCGGCAAGGAGTTGCGTGAACGGGTGAGTGCCGTCACGCCGGTCGAGGAAGTCGAGTAACCCTGCCGCGGCTTGCGGCGGATCACTGCTTTCCAGCTCCTGGGGCGAGGCCGTGTGGTCTTCCGCCCTGATGATGCGTCGCATCAATCTGACGCGTCCGTTAAGCTACGCGAGACGAAGCAAGGCCAACGGGAGGCCGTGATGCGCGTGATCCGCCTGCTGGTCGCCTTCGCCTTCATCGCGCTCGGCGCCATCGTGGGCGCGCTCAACCGGCAGGAAATCGCGATCGACTTCGGCGCCATCCATCTCACCACCTCACTGGGCGTCGCCTTGCTCGTCGCGCTGCTGGTCGGTGTGATCCTGGGCGGCACGGCGATTGCCGCAAGCGTGGTTCTTCCCCTGCGACGGCAACTGGCGCGCCTGCAGCGCGTGCAGCCACCGGCTAACCACGGGCTCTGATCGATGGCCTTCATCAACGAATGGTTCTGGTTCTTCCTGCTGCTTCCAATAGCAGCGGTCAGCGGCTGGGTGATCGGCCGCCGCGGTGGCGAGCGCCACAGCGACAGCCAGGTCAGCAAGCTGTCCACCACTTATTTCCGTGGCCTGAACTACCTGCTCAACGAGCAGCCGGACAAGGCCATCGAGCTGTTCCTGCACATCGCCGAGCTCGACAAGGACACCTTCGAAACCCAGGTGGCCCTGGGGCACCTGTTCCGGCGCCGGGGCGAGGTCGATCGCGCGATCCGGCTGCACCAGGCGCTCGTGCAGCGTCCGGGGTTGAGCGATTCGCAGAAGGTCCAGGCCCTGCTGGCGCTGGGCGAGGACTACATGCGCTCGGGCCTGCTCGATCGCGCCGAGACCGTCTTCAGCGACCTGGTGGCCCTCGACATGGCGCCGATGGCGCTGCGGCACCTGATCGGCATCTACCAGTCCGAGCGCGACTGGGACAAGGCGATCGAGAACGCGCGCCGCTTCGAGGCCGCCACCGGTGAACCCATGGGCAAGCTCATCGCCCAGTTCGAATGCGAACTGGCCGAGCGCCAGCGCGCGGCGGGCGAAGTCGACTCCGCACGCGAAGCCGTCGCCCGCGCCTACGAGGCCGATGCCAACTCCGTGCGCGCGGGCGTGATCGAGGGGCGCATCGAACTGGACGCCGGCAACGAGGCCGGCGCCATCCGGGCCTTCGAACGCGTCGCCCGCAACGATCCCGACTACCTGCCCGAGATCCTTCCGCTGCTGCTGCCGTGCTACGAGCACGCCGGCGACGGCCCCGGCGCCCGTGCCTTCCTGGCCGAGATGTGCGAGCACTACCGCGGCATTTCGCCGGTGCTCGCGCTGACCCGGATGGTGGAGGCCGACGAAGGCGTTCCGGCAGCCCGCGCCTACCTGGCCCGCCAGCTGAAGGACCGGCCTTCGGTTCGCGGCGAAGCGGCGCTGATCGACCTGACGATCGCCGAGGGCGCCGACCCGCTGGCGACCCTGCACGATCTCAAGCACATCACCGACCAGCTGCTGGTCCGCAACCCCAGCTATCGCTGCACCCGTTGCGGGTTCGGCGCACGCAGCCACCACTGGCAGTGCCCGAGCTGCAAGGAATGGGGAACGGTCAAGCCGCTACTGAACTACGCAGTGGTCTGACTGCATGGTGCTCTGGTGGTTGCTGCACTTCATCATCGCGGCCGCCGGCACGTGGCTGGCGCGACGCTACGCGCTCCATCGCGAACTGATCGACCAACCCGGCGAACGCCGCAGCCACGCGGTGCCTACTCCCCGGGGCGGCGGCGCTGCGATCGTGGTGGCGCTGATGGTGGCCGCGGCCGCGCTGGCCTGGCGCCAGCCGCAGCACATCGTGCTGCTGACGGCTTTCGTCATCGGCCTGATGCTGGTCGCCGGCGTGGGCCTGATCGATGACCATCGTCCACTCTCGCCCTGGCTGCGGCTGGGCGTGCAGGCCATCGCGGCCAGCATCCTGGCCGTTGGCGCCGCCGGGACTTGGGGCGACCTGCGGATCGCGGTTCTTGCGTTCGTGGCTGTGATGGTGCTCACCAACGTCTGGAACTTCATGGATGGCATCAATGGCCTGGCCGCTTCGCAGGCCGCCCTGGCCGCATGGGCGCTGGGCGCCATGGCCGGTGGGGCCTGGGCGTTGCTCGGGCTGGCGCTGTGCGCAGCCTGCCTGGGCTTCCTTCCCTTCAATTTTCCACGCGCCAGGATCTTCCTCGGCGACGTCGGCAGTGGCTCGCTGGGCTTCGTCCTGGCGACCCTGGTGACAGCCGCTTTGGCAGCGGCGCCCGCAAACGGATGGCTGCTGCTGTTGCCGCTGTCGGCCTTCCTGGTCGACGCCTCCCTGACGCTGATTCGGCGGATGGCGCGTCGTGAACGCTGGTGGACCCCGCATACCCAGCACGCCTACCAGCGCTGGGCCGCAGCCGCCGGTACTCACACTATCGTGACATTGGCTTACGCAGGCTGGACCGCGGTCGCCTGCCTGCTGGCAGTGGGCCTTGCGACGAACGGGACGGGGAGGGGAGCCTTGGTCCTTGGGTGGGTCATGGTGGCTACGGCCGCCTGGGGCTGGCTGCAGTATCGAGGGCCGGGGCGACAGGCTACGCTGGGCACCAATCTGGAAAAGGACAGGGAATGAGTTCCTGGCTTGAGCGGTGGAAGAACACCTTGCCGCGGCAGGCAGTGGTCACCCATGACCTGCTGATGGTCTGGGTGGTGTGGCAGGGGCTTCACCGGCTGCGCTGGGGCATCGTCGCCAACCCGCCGGAACTGCCGCTGTGGTCGACGGAGGTCGCCCTGGTCCTGGCGGCGCAGGGACTGGTGTTCTGGCAGATCGGCCTGTATCGCGGCCTCTGGCGCTTCGCCAGCGTTCCCGACCTGTGGAACATCTCCAAGGCCTGTCTGCTCGGTCTGTTCGCGATCGGACTGGCGCTATTCCTCTATAACCGGCTCGACATGGTCCCCCGGACCGTGCTCGTGCTGTATCCGATGCTGCTCATGGCGTTGCTGGGCGCACCCCGCCTGGCCTATCGCGCCTGGAAGGACAGCAGGCTGGAAAACCGCGACCGGTCCTCGAACGTCCGGACCCTGATCCTGGGCGCCGGGCGCGCGGGCGAGGCCCTGGTGCGCGACCTGCGTCGCGTGGGGACCTACCATCCGGTGGGATTCCTGGACGACGCCGGCGTGCTCCGCGGCAGCAAGGTGCAGGGCGTGCCCGTGCTCGGCAAGGTCCAGGAAGTGGCGGAGATCGCCCGTGAGACGGCGGCCAAGCTGCTGGTCATCGCCATGCCTTCGGCTGATGCCAGCCAGATGCAGCGCGTGCTGGCGGCCTGCGAGCGCACCGGGCTGCCCTTCCGCATGGTCCCCCGACTGCAGGACGTCCTGGAAGGGCGTTCGCTGCCGGGTGAACTGAAGGAAGTCGCGATCGAGGACCTGCTCGGGCGCAAGCCGGTGCTGCCGGACTGGAAGTCGATCCGTGGCTGGCTGGGCGCGCGCACCGTGCTGGTGACGGGCGCCGGCGGTTCGATCGGTTCGGAGCTGTGCCGTCAGTGCGCCCGCCATGGTGCCCGGCACATCGCGCTGGTGGAGACCGACGAGATCGCCCTCACCACGATCGAAGCCCTGTTGCGGCGGGACTTCCCCGACCTGGAATACACCCCGATCCTGGGCGATTGCGGCGACCCGGCGGTGATCAACCACGCCCTGCGCCTGGCCGAACCCGACGCCGTCTTCCACGCCGCGGCCTACAAGCAGGTGCCGCTGCTGGAGTCCCAGCTGCGTGCCGCCATCCGCAACAACGTGCTGGCGACCGACACGGTCGCGCGGGCCTGCCGTGAGCACGGCGTGGGCACGTTCGTGCTGATCTCGACCGACAAGGCGGTCGATCCCGTCAATGTGCTGGGCGCCACCAAGCGGCTGGCGGAAATGTCCTGCCAGTCGCTGGCCGACCACCGCTCGACCCGGTTCGTCACCGTGCGTTTCGGCAACGTGCTCGACTCGGCCGGCAGCGTGGTGCCGCTGTTCCGCGAGCAGATCCGTACCGGCGGTCCGGTGACGGTGACCGACCCCGAGGTCACGCGCTTCTTCATGACGATCCCCGAAGCCTGTCAGCTGATCCTGCAGGCCTCGGCGATCGGGACCCACGAAGCCATCTACACCCTCGACATGGGCGAGCCGGTGCCGATCCGCCTGCTGGCCGAGCAGATGATCCGCCTGGCCGGCAAGCAGCCCGGCCGCGACATCGCCATCGTCTTCACCGGGCTGCGTCCCGGCGAGAAGCTGCACGAAACGCTCTTCCATGCCGACGAGCGCTACCGCCCCACGGCCCACCCCAAGATCCTGCAGGCCGAACCGCGCCAGGTCTCGGCGCTCAACATCGAGAGCTCGGTCGGGCAGCTGCGCGAGGCGGCCTCGCGATTCGACAACGAGGCGCTGGCATCGCTGCTGCGTGCCGCGGTGCCCGAATTCGAACCCGTCGGCGTGCATGCGCCGCCGCGTGAAGCCGCTACAGTGGTGGCATTCCCCACCCGTAACATCAGGAAGGTTTGATGTCCGCTGGTTCCAAACCACACGGCCGCATCCGTACGGCCGTCTTTCCCGTCGCCGGCCTCGGCACCCGCTTCCTCCCCGCCACCAAGACCGTCCCCAAGGAAATGCTGCCGATCATCGACCGGCCGCTGATCCAGTACGCGGTGGACGAGGCGGTGGAAGCCGGCTGCGAGACCCTGGTCTTCGTCACCAACCGCTACAAGCATGCGGTGGCCGACTACTTCGACAAGGCCTACGAGCTCGAACAGAAGCTCGAGCGCGCCGGCAAGACCGAACAGCTGGACCTGATCCGCAACGTGCTGCCGCCCCACGTGCGAGCCGTGTTCGTCACCCAGGCCGAGGCGCTGGGCCTGGGGCATGCGGTCCTGTGCGCCAAGCCGATCGTCGGCGACCAGCCCTTCGCCGTGCTGCTGCCGGACGATCTGATCTGGAACCGCGGCCCGGGCGCGCTCAAGCAGATGGCCGACCTGGCGCAGGCCTCAGGGGCCAGTGTCGTGGCCGTCCAGGACGTCCCGCGCGAACAGACCAGCAGCTACGGCATCGTCGCCACCGAATCCTTCAGTGAACGCCAGGGTCGGATCACCGCGATCGTGGAAAAGCCCAAGCCCGAGGTCGCGCCCAGCACCCTGGCCGTGGTCGGGCGCTACGTGTTGAGCCCGCGCATCTTCGAGTTGCTGGAATCCACCGCGCCCGGTGCCGGCGGCGAGATCCAGCTGACCGATGCCATCGCCGCGCTGCTCACCCGCGAGACGGTCAACGCCTACCGTTTCCGCGGCACGCGTTTCGACTGCGGTACGCACATCGGCCTGGTGGAAGCCACCATCCGCTTCGCGCTCGACCATGAAGCACTCAGTGATTCAGCGCGCAAGATGATGCAGAGCGCATTGGACGAACTGGGCGTCGAGGACCTGGAGTAGGGGCGCACGCAGGAACCGCGTGGCCGGGGCGACTTACCGGAAGTACCACCACGCCCACGCGGCCCATCCGAGCAGCAGCCCGGCCAGGGCCAGGGCCGCCCCGCTGGCCATGCGCACGCGGCTCGCCCAGGCGCGTGCCGCGGGGCCGCGCAGCACGCGCACATCGCGCAGCGTCTTGAGGTCGGCCGGCGGGAAGCGTTCCTCGCTCATCGCCGCCCGCGCCAGGCGGCGCAGGTTCACTGAAAGGCCGATGGCCGGCACCGCCATGGCCACGCCCAATCCGGAAAGCAGCATCCGCACCCAGTACCGCACCGACTGCGGGTCGCGACCATCCAGCTGGCTTCCCAGCGAATCCAGCCAGTGCTGCAACTGCCACAGCAGCACGCCGCACATGATCATGACCGCAGCCAGCAACCACAGGCTGCGCGTGCGATAGGCTTTGTCTGCGTGATGGACTTCCACGGCGTTTCTCCCCGGAGCGCCCCACATCAAACCCTTCGGCCCCGCGGCATGTCCATACCTCCCGTCAGCTATTACCGCGCAACCGTCCCGGAAGTGCCGCCTGCACCACCCCTGCGGGGGCGGCGGGAGGCCCAGGTCTGCATCATTGGCGGAGGTTTCGCCGGGCTGAATACCGCCCTGGGCCTGGCCGAGCGAGGCATGCGCGAAGTGGCGGTGCTGGAGTCCGAAGCGGTCGGACACGGCGCCTCGGGCCGCAACGGGGGCTTCGTCTTCGGTGGCTTCTCGCGCGGAGAAGAAGCGCTGCTGCGTGAGCTGGGCCCCGAGCGCGCGGTGCCGCTGTACCGCGGGACGACCGACGCCGTGCGCCTGATCCGTCGTCGCGTCGACGAATATGCGATCGACTGCGACGTCAGCGACTCGGGCATCATCTGGGCCAACTGGTTCCGCGACCAGCAGGTCCTGCTCGATCGCCAGCGACTGCTGGCCCAGCACTACGACGAGCACTGGCAATGGTTGCCGCAGGATTCGTTGCGCGAACGGCTCCGCACCACGCGCTATCACGACGGCCTGTTCGAAGCGCAGGCCTTCCATTTCCATCCGCTGAAATATGCCCGCGGCATCGCGGCCGCCGCGCAGGCGCGGGGCGTCACGGTGCATGAAGCCAGCCCGGCCATCGCGCTGGAACGCGTCGGCGCGGGCTGGCGGGTGCGCACGCCGGAAGGCGAAATCGACGCGGCACACGTGGTGCTCGCCTGCGGCGGCTACCTGGCGCGACTGCACGCGCGTGTGGACGCGGGCGTGCTGCCCATCGCTACCTATGTGATGGTGACCCAGCCGCTGGGTGCGCGCCTGGGCGAGGCGATGACGACGCAGGCGGCCGTCTACGACACCCGCTTCGCGTTCGACTACTACCGTCCGCTGCCCGACACCCGGCTGCTGTGGGGCGGGCGGATCTCCATCCTCGACCGCTCGCCACGCGCGGTCGAACGCCTGCTCTACGGCGACCTGCTGAAGGTGTTCCCGCAGCTGGACGGCATCGCGGTCGACTATGCGTGGTCGGGCCTGATGAGCTATGCGCGCCACCAGATGCCGCAGATCGGCCGGATCGACGACGGCTTGTGGCTGGCGCAGGCCTTCGGCGGGCACGGGGTCGCCCCGACCACGTTCGCCGGCGAAGTGCTGGCCTCGGCGATCGCGCAGGGCGACACCCGCTGGCGCGAGTTTGCCGACTTTGGCCTCGTGTCCGCGCTCAAGCCCGCCGGTTTCCTCGGCGCGCAGCTGAGCTACTGGTGGGCGGAGGCGCGCGACGCCTGGAAAGCCGCGCGGGAAGGGCATTCCTAGCGGAAAAAGGCGGTGCTAGGATTCGGATGACTTCGCTGGGGAGCGAAGCCGCAACGAGGAGCCGCGCGCTCCTCGTTCCGTATCTGGCGTTCGCGCCGTTTGATTTGCTTGACAGGGGAAGCAGATGGAATCGATCTACCCCGCCGGACCTTCGGCGGTACCAGAGCGCCTGACCGAACCGTCGGCCAGTTACCGCCGCCACGCCTGGCTGGCCATGACGGGCCTGATGGCGTTCATCGCGGGCTATTTCGGATTGCTGGCCTGGTTTGCGTCCACGGCCTGGCGGATGTTCCAGGGACTGGCCACGCAGGGGGCCGACGACAACGTCCTGTTCCGCATTGTGGGCGGCCTCTGCGCGGCCTTCCTGGCGATCTTCATGCTGAAGGCGCTGGTGTTCGTGCAGCGGCGCAAGGCGTCTTCCGACGACTTGGAACTGACGCCCGGCGAGCAGCCCGAACTGTTCGCCTTCCTGCACCGGCTGGCGGACGACGCCGGCGCGCCGCGCCCGCATCGGGTCTACCTGTCGCCGCGCGTCAATGCGGCGGTGTTCTACGACCTTTCCGTAGTCAACCTGATCCTGCCGTCGCGGAAGAACCTGGAAATCGGCCTGGGCCTGATGAACGTGCTCAACCTGGGCGAGTTCAAGGCCGTGCTGGCGCACGAGTTCGGGCATTTCGCCCAGCGCACGATGGCGGTCGGCCGCTGGGTCTACATCGCCCAGCAGGTGGCCGCGCACATCATCTCGCGGCGAGACGCCCTGGATACGCTGCTGCAGACGCTGTCGCGCGTCGACTTCCGCGTGGCGTGGATCGGCTGGCTGCTGCAGATCGTGGTGTGGTCGATCCGTTCGCTGGTGGAGCTGCTGTTCCGGGTGGTCGTGCTGGCCCAGCGCGCGCTCTCGCGCGAAATGGAGTACCAGGCAGACCTGGTGGCCGCGTCGCTCACCGGCAGCGATGCGCTCGTGCATTCGCTGCACCGCCTGGGCGGCGCCGATGATGCATGGGATCGCGCGGTGGGGTTCGCCGCCGCCGAGGCGGGAGCCCAGCGTCCGGTGAAGGACGTGTTCGCCATCCAGACCCGCGTCCTCGACCACCTGCGGGTGATCTTTGCCGACGCGAGCCTGGGCCAGTCGCCCGCGCCCGCGGGAGCCCAGCCGGAACAGCACCGCGTGTTCGGCAAGGAGCTCGCAAGGCCGCCGCAGATGTGGTCGACGCATCCGGCCAACGCCGATCGCGAGGAGAACGTCAAGCGCCGGTACATCGCCGCCTCGATCGACACGCGCCCGGCGCTGGTGCTGCTGCGCGATGCCGATGCCCTGAAGGCGCGGATCTCGCGCCAGCTGTTCACGGGCGAGCTCCCGCCGGCCGTCGCCATCGAGGACTCGCTGGCGCGACTCGACGAGGAGTTCTCCCGTCGCTCGCTGCACCAGCGCTATCGCGGCACCTACCTGGGACGCATGCCGTTCCGCGAGCATGAGCACCTGGACGAGGTCTACGCCGCCCCGGGCGTGGTGACCGACCTGCATTCCCAGATCGCCGCGCTCTATCCGGCCGAGCATGGCGACCGCCTGGAGCAGCTGCGCGAGCTCGAACAGGCGCGCAGCACGCTGCAGGCCGTCCAGGACGGCTACCTCACGCCATCGGGGGGCGTCGTGCACTGGCGTGGCGCCGACGTCTCGCGGCGGGAGGTGCCCCGCGTGCTCGAACAGATCAAGCGCGACGCCGCTGCGCTCAAGCAGCAGGTGCTCGAGCACGACCGCCAATGCCGGCACCTGCACGTGCTCGCGGCCGGCCGCCTGGGCGGGGAGTGGGAGGCCTATCTACGCAGCCTGGCGGCGGTGCTGCATTACGCCGAGCACAGCGAGGCCAATCTGCGCGACGCGCATGGCTTGCTGATCAACACCTACACGGTGGTCACGGCCGATCGCAACGTCAGCAGCAACGAACTGCGCCGGCTGGTGAACGCCGCCAACGAGGTCCATCGCGCCTTGTCGCCGTTGTACCGCAACAGCCCGCAGCTGACCCTGGACGAGCGCACCGCGACAAGGCTGGGCACGACGTGGTCCGATGCACTGGGGGCGTTTTCGCTCTCGGCTCCGAACCAGGACAACATCGGCCAGTGGCTGGGCGTCGTCGACGGCTGGGTCAACGCCACGACCTCGGCGCTGTCGGCCCTGCGTCGCGCCGCGCTCGAAACCCTGCTCGAGGCGGAGGACGAAGTGGCCGCGGCAGTGAGTCATTCGGCTTCGGTCGGGCCCGCGCCCGCCGCGCTGAAGGTCCCCACCGAATTCCCGCGCCTGCGTCCGGGCATGGAGCGCAAGCTGCAGAACCGGCTGGGTTGGTGGGACCGGTTCCAGACCGCCGAAGGGGTCGGGCCGACGCTCGCCCGCGTGGTGGCGGCGGGCGGCGTCGTCGGGGCTGTGGTGTTCGCCGGCAGCGCGTTCGGAAAGAGCGAGCTGGTGATCTTCAACGGACTGGACGTGCCGGTGCAGATCGCGGTGGACGGCAGCACGATCGACGTGGCGGCGCAGCAGCATGCCTCGCTGTCGCTGGACGGCGACGGCGACCATGACGTCCGCACCGCGACCGTTGACGGCGCCGTGGTCGAGACGTTCACCGCCACGACCGACGGCGCCGCGCATTACGTCTACAACGTCGCCAGCGCGGCATCGCTGGTGGAATGGACCGCCAGCTATGGCAGCGCCGGCGGACGTTCGGAACGCATGCTCGGCGTGCCGCGCTGGTCCCAGACCGACGCGGAATACCTCTTCGTCGATCCGCCGCAGCAGATCCAGACCGGGCGCAACGGCGGGACGCGCTCGGTTCTCAGCGCGCTGGCCGATCCCAACGCGGTGATGTCCACCGTCAACGCTCCCGAGGAACAGGCCCGGGTTGCCCAGGCCCACCTGCGCTGGGATCCGAGCGATTCGCGCTCGCTCGCACTGTGGATGTGGCGCGCCCAGCCGCTGCCCGGGTTCGACGCGCTCCTCGCGCAGCGCCTCGAGCGCCATCCCGGCGAAGTGCTGACCCTGCGCATGCAGCAGGATGCGAGCAAGGGCGCGGCGCACGAACGCGTGTGCGCCGACCAGCGGGCGATGGCGGAGCGCAATGCCGACAACGCCGACCTGCAGTACCTGGCCATCCGCTGCATGCCCGACGGCGCGCAGCAGGATGCGGCCTTCCTGGCGGCCCACACCCGATGGCCGGACAACGGCTGGCTGCAACTCGCGGCCGGCTACGTTGCGGCCGAGCGCCAGCAGTGGGACCAGGCGAGCACGTTGTGGACCGGCGCCACCCAGCGCCTGCCTGCGGCGGGTGAATGGATCGGGCTCGACCTGGCCCGCGTGCGTCGCATGGCCCAGGGCAGCGACACGGCGGTGGCGGACCTCGCCCAGGTGTCCTCCATGCTCCGGCAGATGCTCCTGCTGGAAGCGGGCACGGGCGAGGACACGCCGTACGCCGCGTACGCATCGCTGGCCAAGGGCGACCTGGTCACGGGCCTGAAGCAGTCGGCGGACAGCGAAGTCGAGGAGGACGTCGTCCACCTGGTTGCGGCGTCCGATGGCGCTCCGGACGACGTGGTCGCGCGCTCAGTGCGCACGCCGCCGGGCCAGGACGCCAGCGAGTCGGTCGCGTTCCTTGCGCTCGCCGTGGCCGCCCGCGAAGGCGCCGACACCTCGGCGCTGCGCGCCAGGCTTGCCGCCAGTGAGGACGAAGATGCCGGCGCCGTCCTGCGCTTCTTCGACCAGGTCCGCTCCGGCGGAGGCGAACAGGCCGCGGAGCAGGCCCTGGGCGACGTGAGTCCGCGGGCGCGCGGCACGGCCTACGCCATGGCCGCGGTCCTGCGGGGCCAGCGTTGCCCGGCGCAATGGCGCGAGGCTGCGCGGCGTCTGCTGTTCGTGATGGAGCGGCCGTATCTGGGGTGACGCTTGCGGGCGCTGGCCCGGGCGACAGGTGACATGAAAAAAGGCCGGCCCCAAGGGGTCGGCCTTTTTCATTTCTGGCGGGATCGATCCATCAGCTTGCGGTTCTGACCACGCGATCAGATCCGCCGGTCCGCCCGACCGATCGCGCTGCCCGGCTTACAACGCCTCGAAGATCCCCGCTGCACCCATGCCGGTGCCGATGCACATCGTCACCATGCCGTACTTCTGCTGCCGGCGACGCAGGCCGTGCACGATCGTCGCGGTGCGCACCGCACCGGTCGCGCCGAGCGGATGGCCCAGCGCGATGGCGCCGCCCAGCGGATTGACCTTGGACGGGTCGAGCTCGCAGTCGCGGATCACCGCCAGCGCCTGCGCGGCGAAGGCCTCGTTGAGCTCGATCCAGTCCAGCTGGTCGCGGGTGAGGCCGGCCTGCTTGAGCGCCTTGGGAATGGCCGCGATCGGGCCGATGCCCATCACGTCCGGGCGCACGCCCGCCACCGAGAAGCTCACCAGCCGGGCGAGCGGGGTGAGGCCGTAGTCCTTGATCGCCTGCTCGGAGGCCAGCAGCACCGCGGCCGCGCCGTCGGACATCTGCGAGCTGTTGCCGGCCGTCACCGTGCCGCCGAACTGGCCGTTGCGGAACACCGGCCTGAGCTTGGAAAGGCCCTCCAGCGAGGTGTCCGGACGCGGGCCCTCATCGATCTCGACCAGCGATTTCTTCAGGCGGACGGTATTGCCGGCCGGGTCGGGCAGGCGGGCGATGACCTCGAAGGGTGAGATCTCCGCCGCGAATTCGCCGGCCTGGATGGCGGCGATCGCCTTCTGGTGCGAAGCGAGCGCGAACGCGTCCTGGTCCTCGCGCGACACCTTCCATTCCTCGGCGACCTTCTCGGCCGTGATGCCCATGCCGTAGGCGATGGCGACATTCTCGTTGTTGGCGAAGACGCTCGGGCTGAGCGCCACCTTGTTGCCCATCATCGGCACCATCGACATCGACTCGGTGCCGCCGGCGAGCATCAGGTCGGCATTGCCCAGGCGGATCTGGTCGGCGGCCAGCGCCACCGACTGCAGGCCCGAGGAGCAGAAGCGGTTGATGGTCTGCGCGGCGACCGAATGCGGCAGGCCGGCCAGCAGCACGCCGATGCGCGCCACGTTCATGCCCTGCTCGCCCTCGGGCATGGCGCAGCCGATGATCGCGTCATCGATGCGGGCCAGGTCGATGCCTGGCGCCTGGGCGACGACGCTGCGCAGCACGTGCGCGAGCATGTCGTCGGGACGGGTGTTGCGGAACGCGCCGCGCGGCGCCTTGCCCACTGGGGTGCGGGTGGCGGCGACGATGTAGGCGTCCTGGATCTGCTTGGTCATGTTGGCGTCTCGAAAAGCGGGTACGGGGGACAGGGAGCGAAGCGGAGATCGCGGCTTCGCCCGCGGGCCCTGTTCAATGCGAACGGCGCTGGGCCGGGCTCAGTTCCGCAAGGGCTTGCCTGTCTTGAGCATGTGCATGATGCGTTCCTGCGTCTTGGGCATCTGCGCCAGGGCGACGAAATGCTCGCGTTCCAGGCGGATCAGCCACTCCTCGTCGACCAGCGTGCCGCGGTCCACGTCACCGCCGCAGACCACCGTGGCGATGCGGGTGGCTATCTCGAAATCGTGCGGCGAGATGAAGCGGCCTTCGAGCATGTTGACCAGCATCATCTTGAAGGTCGCGATGCCGACATTGCCGGCCACCTGGATGCGGCGGGCGGGCAGGGGCGGGCGGTAACCGGACTCGGCCAGCGCGCGGGCCTGCTGGCGCGCGACGTGCAGCAGCTCGAAGGTGTTGAACACGACCAGGTCGGTCTCGCGCGCCAGCTTCAAGGCGCGCGCCTCCATCGCGGAGGTCGATACCTTGCCCATCGCCACGCTCTCGAAGGCGGTGCGCAGCTGGGCGAACACGTCGCCGCCAGGGCCGGCGGCGTCAGATGCGCGCACGGCGAATTCCTTCAGGCCGCCACCGGCAGGCAGCAGGCCGACGCCGGCCTCGACCAGGCCCACGTAGCTTTCCAGGGCGAACACGGTGCGCGCTGCGTGCATCTGGAACTCGCACCCGCCACCCAGCGCCAGGCCACGCACCGCGGCCACGACCGGCACTTGGGCGTACTTGATGCGCTGGCTGGTCTTCTGGAAGTCGGCGACCATGGCCTCGAAACCGGCCACGTTGCCCGCCTGCAGCAGGCCCAGCGCGCCCTGCAGGTCGGCACCGGCGGAGAAGGGCTCCTTCGGCTGCCAGATGACCAGGCCGCGGAAGTCGCGCTCGGCGATGTCGATGGCCTGTTGCAGGCCCTGCAGCACGGCGTCGTTCACCGTGTGCAGCTTGGTCTTGAAGCTGACGACCGCGATGTCGTCGCCTTCATCGGCCCACATCCGCACGCCATCGTTCTCGTACACCGTGCGGCCCTGGGAGGCCTTCTCACCGATCAGCGCATCGGGGAAACGCTGGCGGCCGTACACCGCGTGCGAGGAGCGGGGCACCATGGCGTTGCGCGCCGGGCTGAAACTGCCTGCGGTGCCATGCACGCCGTCGCGGCCGTCGAAGACCCAATCGGGCAGCGGCGCATTGCTCATCGCCTGGCCGGACACGATGTCTTCGGCGATCCATTCGGCCACCTGCTTCCAGCCCGCGGCCTGCCAGGTCTCGAACGGGCCCAGCGACCAGCCGTAGCCCCAGCGGATGGCCAGGTCGACGTCGCGTGCGGTTTCAGCGATCGATTCCAGATGGAAGGCGCTGTAGTGGAAGGTGTCGCGGAAGCACGCCCATAGGAACTTCGCCTGGGGATGCTCGCTGGCGCGCAGGGCGGCGAACTTCCTGGCCGGATCGCGCTCCTTCAGCAGGGCGGCGACTTCGGCATCGGGTTCGCCCGCGCTGGGGCGGTAGTCCTGCGCCTGCAGGTCGAGGACGAGGATGTCCTTGCCGCGCTTGGTATAGAAGCCCGCACCGGCCTTCTGTCCCAGCGCGCCCTTGTCCACCAGGCCCTGGAGCCACTTTGGCGCCTTGAAGTACGGGTGCCAGGGGTCCTCGGGCAGGGTGTCGGCCATGGTCTTGATGACGTGGGCCATCGTGTCCAGGCCGACCACGTCCGCGGTGCGGTAGGTCGCCGACTTCGGCCGCCCGATCGCCGGGCCGGTGAGGGCGTCGACGGTATCGAAGCCCAGCCCCAGCTGCTCGGTGTGGTGCATCGCGGCGAGCATGGAGAACACGCCGATGCGGTTGCCGATGAAGTTCGGCGTGTCCTTGGCGTACACCACGCCCTTGCCCAGGGTGGTGACCAGGAAGCTTTCCAGGCCTTCCAGCACGGCCGTTTCGGTCGTGCGGGCGGGGATGAGCTCGGCAAGGTGCATGTAGCGCGGCGGATTGAAGAAGTGGACGCCGCAGAAGCGCCCGTGCAGTTCCTCGGGCAGCACGTCCGCCAGGGTGTTGATGCCCAGGCCCGAGGTGTTGCTGGCCAGCACCGCATGGGCAGGCACGAACGGGGCGATCCTGCGGTAGAGGTCCTGCTTCCAGTCCATGCGTTCGGCGATCGCCTCGATGATGAGGTCGCATTCGCGCAGCAGTTCCAGGCCGGTCTCGTAGTTGGCCGGCGTGATCCGCTCGGCGAGCGCCTTGTCCGCGAACGGCGCCGGGCTCAGCTTGGCCAGGTTGGCGATGGCGCGGGTGACCACGCCGTTGGGGTCGCCGTCCTTGGCCGGCAGGTCGAACAACACGGTGTCGACGCCGGCATTGGTCAGGTGGGCGGCGATCTGCGCACCCATCACGCCTGCGCCCAGCACTGCGGCGCGCCGGACAAGTAGTTTGTTAGACATGTTCTGCAAGTCCTTGGTTGGCAAGACATTGCCGGCCGTTCCGCCGGCGGAGAGGGAAGTCGGGGGCGTGCCTTCAGGCGCTGCGGAAGCCCGCGGCGGCGAAGGCGATGAGTTCGCGGGCCGCGCGGTCGCGGTGAGCGGTCTCGGTCACGCCCGATGGGCGCTTGATCAGGCCGAAGTCGGCCATGGCATAGGTCAGCGCGCCGACCAGGATGTCCAGCCGCCAGTACAGCGAATCCTTGCTCAGCTGCGGCAGGCAGGCGGCGATCGCCTTGGCGAATTCGCGCAGGACATGGCCGTAATGCTCGGACAGGAAGCGGCGCAGGGCGTCGTTCTTCTCGGCGAAGGCGCGCGCGACCATGCGCGCGAACGCGCCGCCGTGGCGGTCCTGCGCGATGGCCAGGGCAGGGCTGACGAAGGCGGCGAGGATCGGTTCGAGCTCGCCCGGATGCTCGCGGACGGCCACTTTCAGGGCGGCCAGGCGCTGCGCGCTCATCTCGTCCATGCGGCGGCGGAAGACCTCGTTGACCAGGTTCTCCTTGCTGCCGAAGTGGTAGTTGACCGCCGCGATGTTGACGTCCGCCCGGCTTGTCACCTGGCGCAGCGAGGTGCCAGCGAAGCCGAACTGGGCGAACAGTTCCTCCGCCGCGCCCAGGATGCGGTCCTTGGTGGAGAACGGGTGGCTCACGGTCATCGGCGGGGCTCGGCAGGTGATTCAAACATCCGTTTGATACTTGCACCATACGCCACCGAACGTCAACCCGTCCGTTCAGTCTGGAAAGTGCAAAGGGGACCGTACTTCCGTTAGAATTTGCCCCAGCCATTTCGGCTAAACCCGCGATTCGACGCGGGTTTTTCTGTTATTCTCGGGCGCGAACAGCGGAAGTCACCGTCGCCCGCCAATCCGGAGATATGTCCCATGGCGCTGGAGCGCACCCTGTCCATCATCAAGCCCGACGCCGTCGCCAAGAACGTCGTTGGTGAAATCTATTCGCGTTTCGAGAAGGCCGGCCTGAAGGTCGCCGCCGCCCGCATGAAGCACCTGTCGCGCGCCGAGGCCGAAGGCTTCTACGCCGTGCACCGCGAGCGTCCGTTCTTCAACGCGCTCGTTGAATTCATGATCAGCGGCCCGGTGATGATCCAGGTGCTGCAGGGCGAAGGCGCCGTGCTGAAGAACCGCGAACTGATGGGCGCCACCAACCCGAAGGACGCCGCCGCGGGCACGATCCGCGCCGATTTCGCCGACAGCATCGACGCCAACGCCGTGCACGGTTCGGATTCGCTGGAGAACGCCGCGATCGAAGTCGCGTACTTCTTCCCGGCCACCGACGTCTACACCCGTTGATCGGGCTGCCGCCTGACTTCCCCACGCCATCGCCATGACCACGCGTACACCCATCGATCTCAAGCTCGCCGACGCAGGCAATGCGGCGGCACGCCCGGTCGATGCCGCGGCGTCGGGTGCTGGCCTCCCGGAAGCCATGCGTGATGCGCCCGGACCGGCCCCGGCCGGTCCGGCGCGTACCAACATCTTCGACTTCGACCGCGTCTCCCTGGAGCGCTTCTTCGAGGAAGAACTGGGCGAGAAGAAGTTCCGCGCCCACCAGGTGATGAAGTGGATCCATCACCGCTACGTCACCGATTTCGCGGACATGACCGACCTGGGCAAGGTCCTGCGCGGCAAGCTCGAGGAGCGTGCCGTGGTGCATGCCCCGCAGCTGCTGTTCGACAAGGCCTCCACCGACGGCACCCACAAGTGGCTGCTCGGCATGGACGCGAAGAACGCCATCGAGACCGTCTACATCCCCGACAAGGGACGCGGCACGCTGTGCGTGTCCTCGCAGGTGGGCTGCGCGCTCAACTGCACGTTCTGCTCGACGGCGACGCAGGGCTTCAACCGCAACCTGTCCACCGCCGAGATCATCGGCCAGGTCTGGATCGCCGCGCGCCACCTGGGCAACGTCCCGCACCAGCAGCGCAAGCTCACCAACGTGGTGATGATGGGCATGGGCGAGCCGCTGGCGAATTTCGACAACGTCGTGCGCGCCATGAGCATCATGCGCGACGACCTGGGCTATGGCCTTGCCAACAAGCGCGTGACCCTGTCCACCGCGGGCATGGTGCCGATGATCGACCGCCTGGGCGAGGAGTCCGACGTGTCGCTCGCCGTCTCGCTGCACGCGCCCAACGACGAACTGCGCAGCGAACTGGTGCCGCTCAACAAGAAGTACCCGATCGAGCAGCTGATGGATGCCTGCGTGCGCTATGCCCTGCGCAAGCGCGGCACGTCGGTGACGTTTGAATACACCCTGATGAAGGGCGTCAACGACCAGCCGCAGCACGCCCGCGAGCTGATCCGACTGCTGCGCGCGTTCGACAACGCCGTGCAGATGAAGGACGCGGCGAAGGTCAACCTGATTCCATTCAATCCGTTCCCGGGCACGCGCTACGAGCGCCCCGGTGACGAAGCCATCCGTGGCTTCCAGAAACTGCTCAACAACGCCGGCATGATCGCGCCGGTGCGCCGCACCCGCGGCGACGACATCGATGCCGCCTGCGGCCAGCTCAAGGGCCAGGTGATGGACCGCACCCGCCGCCAGGCCGATTTCCGCAAGCGTCTGCAGGCACAGGGACGGCCCGCGGGAGCTAACGATGCGGCGGCCTGAGCCGCTGCGGACGTTCCTGGCGCTTGCGGCCCTGGCGGTCGCGGGCTGCGGGGGCGACCCCGGCTACGTGCGCACGAGCGTTGAAGGCCAGCGCAATTTCACCCGTACCGCCACCGAGGTCCATGTCAGCGACAAGCGGCGCGGGACTTCGGCCCAGGCCCAGCGCAACCTGGTGCTGGCCCGGGAACACCTCGCCAAGGGCGACCTGGCCGCCGCCGAACGCGCCGCGGCCGACGTGATCCGGCAGGACCCGACCTCCATCGACGGCCAGACCGTGATGGCCTCGATCCTCTCGCGCAAGGGCGATTCCTCTGGCGCCGGCGCGCATTTCCGCAAGGCAGTCGAACTGGCGCCGGCCAACCCGCATGCCCTGAACAACTACGGGCTCTGGCTCTGCGGGCAGGGGCGGGCGCGCGATTCCCTGGTGCTGTTCGACAAGGCCCTGGCAGCCGCGCGCGAGCAACCCACGGTGCTGGCCAATGCCGGCGTGTGCGCCGAGCAGGCCGGTGATCAGGCCCGCGCGGAGCGTGACCTGCGTCGCTCGGTGGCGCTCGACCCGGTCAATGCCAAGGCGCTTGGGGCGATCGCGCGCAGGCAGTTCCAGGCCGGCAACGCCTTCGAGGCGCGTGCATTTTCGGAACGGCGTCTCGCTGCAGCACCACCGGACCCCCAGGCGTTGTTGCTTGCGTCACAGATCGAAGAAAAACTCGGCGACACGGCTGCGGCCGCGCGCTACGTTGCGCGCCTGAAAAAGGAGTTTCCTGGCGCACCGGAAGCACGAGGCTCCACAACGGGGGAAGGTGGCAGGCAATGACGTATTCCGACCAGAACACGACGGGCGGCCAGCCTGGGTGCGGCGCGGTGTTGCGGCAAGCCCGGGAGGCGGCCGGCCTGTCCATTGAGCAGGTGGCCACCCAGCTGCGCATGACCGTCCGCGCCGTGGCCAACCTCGAATCCGACGACTGGTCGTCCCTGGGCGCGCCGGTTTTCGTCCGTGGCCAGCTGCGCAGCTATGCGCGCCTGCTGGACGTGAATCTCGAACCGCTGCTCGAGCAGAGCGGCCAGACGGCCACCGTCGCACCGTCGACCCTGGTCAGCCATTCCCATACGCCGACCTATCGCCGCTTCGCCGAGCATTGGGGTCGCCGCGCCATCTACGTGGCCATCACCGCCGCAATCGTCGTGCCGGTCTGGCTGGGCACGCGCACCCATCTCAA
Organism: Lysobacter solisilvae; assembly: GCF_016613535.2. Classification (NCBI taxonomy): domain Bacteria; kingdom Pseudomonadati; phylum Pseudomonadota; class Gammaproteobacteria; order Lysobacterales; family Lysobacteraceae; genus Agrilutibacter; species Agrilutibacter solisilvae. The sequence continues at coordinate 3,062,573 of NZ_CP071518.1, read as the reverse complement.
CGGGGGCAACCTGGCCCTGGAGTCGCTGGACGTGCCGGTCTCCACGACGCAGCAGGCAGCGGCACCCGCGCAGGGTGAAGTCCGCCAGCGCATCCCGGTCGTGGCGTCCATGGCGACGCTGCCGGCTGCCACGCAGCCCGCGCTTTCCCTGAATTTCACCGGCGAAAGCTGGTTCCGCGCCGTCGGGCCCGACGGCCACCTGGTCGAGGAAGGCGTGCTCAGCGCCGGCCAGCAGCGCAGCTACGCCACCGGCGAAGTGGGCCAGATCGTGCTGGGCAACGTGGACGCCGTCGAAGTCAAGCGCGCGGGTGCCAACGTCGACCTCGCGCCATTCAGCCGCGCGAACGTGGCGCGCTTTACGCTATCCTCTGACGGTTCCCTCGCGCCGGTCGCCAACTGACCCGCGTTGCGGGTCGACCCTCCCACCGGCCTAGCGCTGGTCCTTTCTGCGATCCCTGCCTGACCGGCGGGGCGAGACTCCATGGCGATCGACGAACTCCTAGACGAACACGAACAGAGCGAACGCGTCCGCGAATGGCTCCGCCGTAACGGCAGCGCGCTCACCATCGGCATTGCCCTCGGCCTTGCTGCTATCGGCGGTTGGCAGTGGTGGAAAGTCCACCGGCAGAACCAGCTCACCGGTGCGGCCGATGCCTATCAGTCGGCCGTGACGGCGATCGAAGGCAAGGACGCGGCCGCCAGCGCGAAGGTGAATGCCACGCCCGATGGCATCTATCGCGCCCTGGCCCAGCTCGAACTGGCCAAGTCCCAGTACGCCGCCGGCAAGCGCGATGACGCCATCGCCACGCTGCGTGCGGTCAAGACCAGCGATCCGGCCCTCGCGCCGGTCGTCCAGGTGAGGCTGGCGCGCCTGCTGATCGACGCGAAGAAGGCCGACGAGGCCCTCAAGCTGGTCGCTTCGGCCGATTCCATCGCCGCGATGGAAGTGCGCGGCGACGCGCAGCTGGCCTTGGGCAAGCGCGACCAGGCCCGCGAGACATACGGCAAGGCGTTGCTGAGGACTGAAGTGGGCACGCCGCAGCGTCGCCTGCTGGAACTCAAGCTCACGGAAGCCGGCGGTACTCCCCCCAAGACCGAGACCCAGTCCTGATGACGCCTTACCAGACACCGCTCCGTCTCCACGGCACGTCCGCCCGCTCCCGCGCTCCGGGATCGGTTTCCAGGGGTTCGTCCATGGGACTGCGGCTGTCGGTCGCCCTGGCCTGCGCCCTTGCATTGGGCGGCTGTTCCACGGTCAAGGGCTGGTTCGACGGCGGCAAGGACGAGCCCAACGAACCGGCGCCGCTGACCGACATCACGCCTTCGGTTGAAGTCACCCGCTTGTGGTCGGCCAGTGCCGGCAAGGGTGAAGGCCGCATCGGCGCGCGCCAGGGTCCCGCCGTCGCGGACGGCCGCGTGTATGCCGCCGCGCTCAAGGGTGGCGTGCGCGCCCTGGACCTGCAGACCGGCAAGACGGTGTGGCACCACGAGTCCGACCTGCTGATCTCCGGTGGTCCGGGCGTGGGTGACGGCCTGGTCGTCGCTGGCGGCCTCGACGGCGAGGTGATCGCGCTGGACGCCGCCACCGGCGAGGAAAAGTGGACCGCGAAGATCCCGGCGGAAATCGTCGCCGCCCCGACCATCGGCCTGGGCAGCGTGTTCGTGCATTCGGCCGACGGCCGGGTGACGGCACTGGACGCCGCCTCCGGTGAACGCCGCTGGTTCTGGACCCATGAGCCGCCGGCGCTCACCCTGCGCGGCAACGACGCCGTCTCGCTCGGCCCGGGCTTCGTGTTCGTCGGCAATGACGACGGTTCGGTGACGGCGCTGTCGGCCACCGACGGCCACAGCCTGTGGAGCCTCCCGGTGGCGCAGCCTGAAGGCCGCACCGAACTGGATCGGGTCGCCGACGTCGATGGCACCCCCATCCTCGACGGCACCACGCTGTACGCCACCAGCTTCAAGAAGCAGACCCTGGCCATCGATGCCCCTTCGGGCCGTCCCGTCTGGGTCTCCAGCGAGGGGGGCGTGGGTCGGCTGGGCCTGGGCAGCGACCGCCTGCTGGTGTCCGACCCGACCGGCAACGTGCACGCGCTCGACAAGAGCAATGGCGCCTCGCTGTGGAAGCAGCCCGCGCTGGAGCGGCGCAACCTGACCGGTCCGGTCGTCCAGGGCGATTACGCCGTGGTCGGTGATTTCGACGGTTACCTGCACTGGCTCAAGCTGGAGAACGGCGAACTGGCCGCCCGCACGCGCCTGAGCGGCAAGGCCCTGCGCGGCGCGCCGGTCGTGGTCGACGGTGTGCTGGTGGCCCAGGATGTCGACGGAGAAGTGGCCGCCTACCGCCTGGGCCAGTAATCGCGTTGTTGTTCCGCATGACCCCGGCCCTGCGCCGGGGTTATTGTTTTCCGGCGCCTACCCGCGCTTTCTCCTTCTGATCGGCAGGTCCGCATGCTCCCCCTCGTAGCCCTGGTGGGTCGTCCCAACGTCGGCAAGTCGACGCTGTTCAACGCCCTGACCCGCACGCGCGACGCCCTGGTCCACGATCAGCCCGGCGTCACCCGCGACCGCAATTACGGCGTCGCACGCCCCGAAGGCATGCGGCCCTTCGCCGTGGTCGACACGGGCGGCATCGCCGGCGAGGACGAAGGGCTGGCCGGCGCGACCGCGCGCCAGGCCCGCGCCGCGGCGGAGGAGGCCGACCTGGTCCTGTTCATCGTCGACGGCCGCGAAGGCCCCTCGGCCCTGGACGACGACATCCTGCGCTGGCTGCGCAAGGCCGCCCGCCCGACGCTGCTGGTGGTCAACAAGACCGACGGCATCGATGTGCGCGCCGCCATCGCCGAGTTCGCCCGCTACGGCTTCGAGGACGTCATCGCCGTCTCCTCCGCGCACCGGCAGGGCATCGACGAGCTGCTCGAGGACGTGATGAAGCGGCTGCCGGAGGAAGGCACCTCCGTCGAACTGGACGCCGACCCCGAACGCATCCGCGTGGCCTTCATCGGCCGCCCGAACGTGGGCAAGTCGACGCTGGTGAACCGCCTGCTGGGCGAGGAGCGGATGATCGCGTCCGAGGTGCCCGGCACCACGCGCGACGCGGTGTCCGTCGACATGGAGCGCGACGGCCGCCGTTACCGCCTGGTCGACACCGCCGGCCTGCGCCGCAAGCGGAGCGTCGATGAAGCGGTGGAGAAGTTCTCCATCATCAAGACGCTGGCCGCCATCGAGGAATGCCAGGTCGCCGTGGTGATGCTCGATGCAGGCGAGGGCGTCACCGACCAGGACGCGAGCGTGCTGGGTTATGCGCTCGACGCCGGGCGCGCCCTGGTCGTGGCGGTCAACAAGTGGGACGGCCAGACCGACTACCAGCGCCAGCAGACCGAGAACCTGCTGGTGCGCAAGCTGGCGTTCGTCGAATGGGCCGAAGCGGTGCGCATCAGCGCCAAGCACGGCTCGGGCCTGCGCGAACTGTTCGCCGCCATCCATCGCGCGCACCGCTCGGCGACCACCGAGATCGGCACCAGCGAGGTCACCAAGGCGATGGAAATCGCCTACGAGACCAACCCGCCGCCGGTCGTGCGCGGCCATGCCCCCAAGCTGCGTTTCGCCCATCCCGGCGGCGTGAACCCGCCGACGTTCATCGTCCACGGCACGCGCCTGCGCACCCTGGCCGACAGCTACAAGCGCTATCTCGAGAACTTCTTCCGCAAGCGCTTCAAGCTGGTGGGCACGCCGGTGCGTTTCATCTTCAAGGAAGGCACCAATCCCTACGAGGGCAAGAAGAACGTGCTGACCGAGCGCCAGGTGGCCAAGAAGCGCCGGCTGATCCGGCACGTCAAGCGCGGCAAATGAGGGCGGCGGCGCCCGGTCGACACCACGTTGCCCGCCGGACGGCCCGCCTCGGGCATGTCCGATGACCGCCGCCATCCCCGCATCGCAGATCACGCTCGGCGTCCTGGCCGGCGGCCTGGCCACGCGCCTGGGCGGCCGCGACAAGGCGTGGATCGAGCGCGACGGCACTGCGCAGGTCCTGCGCTGGCAGCGACGGTTCGCGCCGGAGGTGGCGGGCATGATCGTCAGCGCCAACCGTGACCTCCCGCGTTACGCGCGCCATGGGCTGCACGCGGTCGCCGACCGCCTTCCTGGCGCGGCCCCTGCCGCCGGGGCAGGGCCCGTTGCCGGCCTGGACGCACTCGCCCACGCATGCCCCACGCCCTGGATGCTGACGCTGCCCGTGGACCTGTTCGGCGTGAACGACTGCCTGCTGCCCACGCTCGTGGCCGGGAGCGCCGCCGATGGGGCGTGGGCGCGCGACGAGGAGGGCGGACAGCCGCTGGTGGCATTGTGGCGCGTGGAAGCGATGCGCCAGGCGCTGGCCTCCATGCCTGAAGCAAGCGGCGCCGTGCACGCGCTGCAGGCGCGCCTGGACATGGCCTGTGTGACATTCCGCGGCGTGCGCTTCGGCAACCTCAACACGCCAGAAGATCTGCTGGCGGCAGGTATTTCCCATGAGTGACTTCCCGACCGGCCTGCTGCTGGACGAGGCGCTGGCGATCGTGCGCGACGTGGCGCAGGCGCACCGGCTCGAAACGCAATCCCTGGCGCTGCCACGCTGCCACGGCCGGGTGCTGGCGCATGACATCACCGCGCCGATGGCGTTGCCGCCCTTCGACAACAGCGCGATGGACGGCTTCGCCTTCCGCCATGCCGACCTTCGTACCGACCTCCAGGCGCAGGCGACCGGACTGCGGCTGGTCGGCGAACAGTTCGCCGGCCTGCGCGTGGATCTCGCGCTCGGCGCCGGGGAATGCGCGCGGATCACCACCGGCGCGCCGCTGCCGGCCGGCGCCGACAGCGTGGCGATCAAGGAAGTGTGCGGCGTGGAGAGCGACACCGTCCGCGTGCCGGTGGACACGGCATCCGGCGCGAACGTCCGCCGCGCCGGCGAGGACGTGCGCGAAGGCGATCACGTCCTCGCCGCGGGCAGCGTCCTGACCCCGGCGCGCGTGTCGCTCGCCGCCTCGCTGGGCATCGCGAGCCTGCCGGTGTCGCGCAAGCCGACCGTGGCGGTGTTCACCACCGGCGACGAACTGATCGAACCGGGCATGCCGCTGGCGCCGGGGCAGATCTACGACAGCAACCGCGAACTGCTGATGGGGCTGCTGCGCGCCGACGGGTTGGAGCCCACCGCCTGGCCCCGCCTGCCGGACGACCCGCGCCAGGTGGAGATCGCATTGCGCGATGCCGGCTGCGCGTTCGACCTGATCGTCACCGCCGGCGGCGTTTCGGCCGGCGAGAAGGACCACCTGCCCGAGGTGATCCAGCGCTTCGGCCACACCCACTTCTGGAAGGTGCGGATGAAGCCGGGCATGCCGCTGCTGTTCGGCAGCCTGGACCAGTCGCGCGTGCTGGCCCTGCCGGGAAACCCCGTGTCGGTCTACGCGACCTACCTGACCGTGGGCCGCGCATTGATCGACGGCCTGCAGGGCCGGCTCGAGCCGCGGCCGCGCTGGCGCGCGCAACTGGTCGAACCGCTGGAGAAGACCCACGCCCGCCGCGAGTTCGTGCGTGGCCACCTCGCGGCCGGCGAGAACGGCGTGCTCCACGTGCAGGCCGACGGCGCGACCGGTTCGCACCGGCTGCACGCCGCCGCGCGCGCGAACGCGCTGATCGTGGTGCCCGAAGGCCCGCAGCGACTGGCGGCGGGGCAGGTGGTCGAGGTCCTCCCGCTGTAACGGTGCATGCGGCCGGCGCAGCCCCGGAGTACCGGGCGCGTCGGCGATAATCGCGGCATGACCATCGAATTCCTCACCCCGGCGCAGGCGCTCGAGCGCGTCCGTTCGGGCGCCGTGCTGATCGACGTGCGCGAGGCCCACGAACGTGCGGCGGGCCACGCCCAGGGCGCGCTGGGCGTCGCGCGGTCACAGCTGGAAGCCGATCCCTTCGCGACCGTGCCCAGCGCGGACACCGCGGTGGTCCTGATCTGCCAGATGGGCGGCCGTTCGACGCAGGCGGCCAGGGCACTGGAGGCCGCGGGCTTCCGAAACCTCGCGTCGGTCGAGGGCGGCACCACGCGCTGGCAGGCCGAGGGCCTGCCGATGACCGTGCCCGACCAGGACCAGGCCGACTTCTACGACCGCTATTCCCGCCACCTGCGGCTGCCGGAAGTCGGCGAAGCGGGGCAGCGCCGGCTCGAGGCCGCGCGCGTGGCGATGGTCGGTGCGGGCGGCCTGGGTTCGCCGGCGGCGTTCTACCTCGCGGCGGCGGGCGTGGGCACGCTGGTGCTGGCCGACGACGACGTGGTCGATCGCAGCAACCTGCAGCGCCAGATCCTGCACACGCAGGCGAGCGTCGGCCGGCCCAAGACCGATTCGGCCCGCACCACGCTCAACGCGCTCAACCCGCGGGTTCGCGTGGAGCCCTTCGCCGAGCGCATCCACGCCGGCAACGTCGAGCGCCTGATCGCCGACGCCGACGTGGTGATCGACGGCGCCGACAACTTTCCCGCCCGCTACCTGCTCAACGATGCGTGCGTGAAGCTGGGCAAGCCGCTGGTGTACGGCGCCGTGCACCGCTTCGAAGGGCAGGTGGGCGTGTTCGACGCCGGACGCCATCGCGGCCAGGCGCCGTGCTACCGCTGCCTGTTCCCCGAGCCGCCGCCGCCCGAGGCCGCCCCCAACTGCGCCGAGGCGGGCGTGCTGGGCGTGCTGCCGGGCGTGATCGGCCTGCTGCAGGCCACCGAGGCCCTGAAGCTGATCCTGGGCATCGGCGAGCCGCTGCGCGGACGCCTGCTGCATTTCGACGCCCTGGGCATGCGTTTCCGCGAGACCCGGCTGCGCCCCGATCCGGACTGCCCGGTCTGCGCCGCCGGACGTGAATTCCCCGGATACATCGACTATGCGAGGTTCTGCGCGGGGGGCTGACGTCCGCATCCAACGTCCGGATCCGGGGTCGGCGCCGCGTTCCTACCGTGGAGGAACCACGGAACGCCACGTCGACGGAAGGTGGAACATGGCCTGCAGCACAGGGATCAGGGTGGTGATGGCGGGCGCGCTGGCGCTTTCCTTCCAGGCCGCGGCCGCCTCGCCGTGCCAGCGCGCGCCGGGCGCGCCCGACACCTACGCCAGCCGCATCGCGGCGCTGGCCTGCGCCGAGAACCAGCTCTGGTTCGGCCCCTTCATCGACGTCAACGGGCGACTGGCCCGCATGTCGGTGTCGGAAGCCGAGAAGCTGCGCCTGAGCGACGGCGCGACGCCGGCCTGGCGCCGCGTGGCCGACTACTGGAAGGGCAGCGGCATGCTCTGGCAGATGTCCGGATACCCCGGCGCGGCGGACTGCAGCGCGGGTGAGTCCGGCGCGCCGATGCAGATGGCGTCCTGCCGTGCCTTCCTCGTCGACACGCCCTGGTCGGCGGTATTCGTGACCTATGTGATGAACCGCGCCGGCGTACCCGGGTTCCTGGGCTCGGCCAGCCACATCGACTACGTGCGCGCCGCCTTCCACAATCCCGCCGCCGGCCCTTATTCGTTCGCCGATCCCGACACCACGCCGGCCTCGCCGGGCGACATGCTCTGCTTCTCGCGCACGCGCGCCACCTACGGGTATCCGGGCATGCGCAGCATGCTGGCCGCCAACGACGGCGCGGGCCTGGCCATGCACTGCGACATCGTCGTGGCCGCCAGCCCCGGCGGCGACCATCGCCTCTACCTGGTGGGCGGCAACGTGCTGCAGGGCGTCACCATGCGCGTGCTGAACCTCAATCGCCAGGGGCTGCCCTGGGGCCTGCCGCGACGCACGGGGGGCGAATCGGAGTGTCGTCCGGACAACGAGGACGCCTGCAACTTCAATCGCCAGGACTGGGTGGCGCTGCTCAAGCTCAACCCGCTACCGGCGCCGACGCGCGCGATCTCGCTGCCTTCCACGCAGCCGGCGTGCTGCACGGCCTGTCCGTTGCCGATGCCCGAGGGCATGCGCCGGTGTGCCGCCCCGGCCTCGACACCGCCGATGCAGGCGCCGACGAATCCCTGAAGTCCTGACCCGCCGCCGCGCGGCACCCATAGGGCGGGTCTCGACCCGCCGCAAGGTGGCGGCGGACGTGGCGCGGACGCGCCCGGCCGCAGGGGGCATCTTCACGCCATAGGGCGGGTCTCGACCCGCCGCGAAGTGGCGGCGAACGTGGGGCGGCGGGTCAAGACCCGCCCTATGCGGCTTCTGGCGCACAACTAGACGACGGTGCGGCCTTCCTCGGCTTCCTTGCGGCGCGGATGCGCCCGGCCGCGGGGTGCATCTTCACGCCATAGGGCGGGTCTTGACCCGCCGCGCGGTGGCGGCGGACGTGGGGCGGCGGGTCAAGACCCGCCCTATGCGCTGATGTGGTCGCACTGCCAAGCGGGGCGGCGGGTCAAGACCCACCCTATCCGGCATCTGGCGCACAGCTAGACGACGGTGCGGCCTTCCTCGGCTTCCTTGCGGCGCGGACGCGCCCGGCTGCGGGGATCCATCTGCACGCCCAGCACGATGTTGCAGTGGATGCAGCTCAGGCTCAGGCACCGGACTTCGCCGCTGCCGTTGTTCTGTCCGAAGATGCTCTCGATGCGGACATGCAGGAGCCGATTGCCGCACTTCGGGCATTCGCCTTGATTGATCATGTCAAACGTCCTCGCGGGGTCGCCGGGTCATTGCGGGAAAGTCTTCGGAAAAGCGCTCAGCGCCGGGTGAAAAAGCGGGTCAGCGTCTGGCGGAATACCGGATCGGCACCCACGTTGGAATGGTCGGCATCGGGCAGGTCCAGCACCTTGGCCGGCCGCCCGATCGATGCGATGAGCCGCCGCGTGTTGGCCGGCGGCACGACCACGTCGCGGCCCGCCTGCACCACCAGCAGCGGCCCGGCATAGCGGGAGAGATAGGTCACCGAGTCGAAGCGCTCGCGCGCGATCAGCTTCACGGGCAGCCAGGGGTAGTACTGCTGGCCGACATCGACCAGCGTGTCGAACGGCGTCACCAGCGCCAGCCTCCGCACGGGCCGATGGCCCGCGACGTGGCTGGCCACGCCCGTGCCCAGGCTGCGCCCGATGACGTCCACGCCCGCGCGCGGGTGCCGGGCCCGCACGGTGTCGAACAGCGCCAGCGCATCGGAGAACAGGGCCTGCTCGCTGGGCTCGCCCTCGCTGGCGCCGAAGCCGCGGTAGGCCACCAGGTAGGCGGTGTGGTTGGGGAACCACTGCGCGAAGGTGTCGCGATGGTCCTGGATGGATTCGGCGTTGCCGCCGAAATAGATCAGGGCCCGCCGGCGTCCCGGGTTGACGACCCAGCCGCGCAGGGTTACGCCGTCCTGGGACAGGGAGAAGTCGGTCTGCTCCACCCCCACCCGGGTCAGCTGCGGGCAGTAGGTCAGGTCGCGCTGCCGGACATACAGGTAACCGCAGGCGGCTACGTAGGTCAGGGCGATGGGTAGCGCGATCCAGATCATGGGCACCCGCAGCAGCAGGACGACGAAGTGGCGACTCTCCTAGTGAGAACGCAAGGGCGGGCGGGAGCCGGGCACCCGGTCCGTCGCACGGAGCCCGCGGCCGGATGGGCGGGCGGCGCGATGGAGCCGGCGACGTCGGGCGGCGCCGATGCGTTCGCACGCCACTGCGATACCACTGCCGCTGTCCACGGACGGTGAGGCGGTGCGCGTGTCCGAAGTCCGGAACGACCGGCCGGCCGAACGGCGCGGTCGCGCGGGATCAGCCGCCGTGCCCCGCCTGCGCCGCGGCGAAGGCGGCCAGTTGTTCGGGGGTGGCTTCGCGCTGGTGCTTTTCCTTCCACTGCGCGAAGGGTTCGCCGTACAGCGCCTGGCGCGCCTCGTCGCGGGTCATGGTGATGCCGCGCTCACCGGCGGCATCTCGGTACCAGTCGGCCAGGCAGTTGCGGCAGAAGCCGGCGGTGATCATCAGGTCGATGTTCTGCACGTCCGGGCGGTCCTGCAGCAGGTGCTGCTGCAGGCGGCGGAAGACGGCGGCCTGGATCTGCTGGGTTTCGAAGTCGAGTTCGGTCATGGATCGTCCGGAGCGGGGGAGGCTTGGGCGATAATGTGCGCCTTCCTCGCCGGGCCGCGCCACCGCGTCGGGCTGCCGCCCGCACCGCGCCCCGTGCCTGTCCCCGCCTCCGACTTTCGCGAATCCCGAATCGAATGACCGCCCGCATCCTTGATGGCAAACGCATCGCCGAAGACCTGCTCGACAACCTCAAGGCGCAGGTCGACGCCCGCATCCAGGCCGGCAAGCCCGCGCCGGGGCTGGCGGTGGTGCTGGTCGGCAACGACCCGGCCTCCAGCGTCTACGTCAAGAACAAGCGGCGCGCCGCGCAGAAGGTCGGCATCCGCGCGATCGACTACGACCTGCCCGCCGACACCTCCGACGAGCAGCTGCTGGCGCTGATCGACCGGCTCAACGCCGATCCCTCGGTCCACGGCATCCTGGTGCAGTTGCCCTTGCCCGGCCATCGCGACGCCACTCACCTGATCCACCGGATCCACCCCGGCAAGGACGTGGACGGCTTCCATCCGGAGAACGTCGGCCACCTGGCCCTGCGCCAGTTCGGCCTGCGGCCCTGCACGCCGCGCGGCATCACCACGCTGCTGGCCTACACCGACCGACCGGTCCGCGGCCAGAGCGCCACGATCGTGGGCGTGTCCAACCACGTCGGCCGGCCGATGGCGCTGGAGCTGCTGATCGCCGGCTGCACGGTGACCAGCTGCCACAAGTTCACCCCCAAGGACGTGCTCGAATCCTCGGTGCGCCACGCCGACATCCTGGTGGTGGCCGTCGGCCGTCCGCAGCTGATTCCGGGCGAATGGGTGAAGCCCGGCGCCGTGGTCATCGACGTGGGCATCAACCGCCTGGACGACGGCCGCCTGGTCGGCGACGTGGGCTTCCAGGCCGCCGCGGAGCGGGCCAGCTGGATCACCCCGGTGCCGGGCGGCGTGGGCCCGATGACGGTGGCCACGCTGATGCAGAACACGCTCGAGGCGGCGGAAGCGGCCGACCGCTGACAGGGGCCGGGTGCTCTGCGCCGGACCCGCTTTTTCGGGGCGGCGCGTTTGTTCGCAGGGCGCTTTCGTTCGCCGGCCACGCGTGTACGGCTGGGCCGTTTGCCGTTTGGGGTTGCGAGCCTTTCCCTTGAGGCTGTCGAGCCTTGGGCTTGAGGCTATTTGCCTTGCCGATGAGGCTCAAAGCCTTGGCGGAGGCGCTCCCGGGGCCTGTTGGATGAGGCTTTGAGCCTCATGGGCAGGAAAAAATGCCTTGGCGTCGAGGCTCGAGGGCTTCATCGGCAAGGCTTTTTGCTTCATGCGAAAGGCTTTTTGCCCTTCGATCAGGGCTGCTTTTGCCCACCATTAGGGCTCGGCGGTATTCGGGAAGGATGCGGAGCCTTGATGGAGGAGCTCGAACACGCTCTGGAGGGATCCGGAGCCTGGCCGGACGGCCCCGGGCACCTTGCGGGAAGGGCCGGGAGCCACGCGGGTGTGGCTCGGACACTGGCGGGGCGGGGTGGGGATCGCGCGCGGCGGCGGGGCCGGGTTCAAAAGGCGCTCTGGAACGGGGAGTTCGTGGCGCGCGGCGGCGGGGCCGGGTTCGAGGGCGGCTCTGGAACGGGGAGTTCGTCGCGCGCGGCGGGGTCGGGTTCAAAGGACGGCTCTGGAACGGTGAATCCGTCGCGCGCGGCGGCGCGTTTTTCATTTGTGGCGTGCGTAGAGATACCTGGCGCGGTTACAATGGCGCGCTTCATCAAACCGGGACCGCCCATGCTGCGTATCCAGGCTGAAGCGCTGACCTACGACGACGTCTCCCTCGTACCTGCGCACTCGATCGTCCTGCCCAAGGACGTTTCGCTGGCCACCCGCCTCACCCGCACCCTGAACCTGCGCCTGCCCATCGTCTCGGCGGCCATGGACACCGTCAGCGAAGCACGCCTGGCCATCGCCATGGCCCAGCTGGGCGGCATCAGCATCCTGCACAAGAACATGAGTCTGGAAGCCCAGGCCGCGCAGGTCGCGCACGTCAAGAAGTTCGAGGCGGGGGTCATCAAGGAGCCCTTCACCGTCGGCCCCGATGCGACCATCGGCGACGTCCTCAAGCTCACCCGCGCCCGCAACATCTCGGGCGTGCCGGTGGTGGACGGCGGCCAGCTGGTCGGCATCGTCACCAGCCGCGACATGCGCTTTGAGGCCAAGCTCGACGATCCGGTCCGCCACATCATGACCAAGAAGGATCGCCTGATCACCGTGCGCGAGGGCGCGTCGGACGAGGAAGTCGTCCAGCTCCTGCACAAGCACCGCATCGAGAAGGTGCTGGTGGTCAACGACGGCTTCGAGCTGCGCGGCCTGATCACTGTCAAGGACATCCAGAAGAAGTCCGACAACCCCAACGCCGCCTATGACAGCTCCGAGCGCCTGCTCGCGGGCGCGGCGGTCGGCGTGGGCGGCGACACCGAGGCGCGCGTGGAAGCGCTCGCCGCGGCCGGCGTCGACGTCGTCGTGGTCGACACCGCGCACGGCCATTCGCAGGGCGTGCTCGAGCGGGTGCAGTGGGTCAAGAAGAACTTCCCGCAGCTGCAGGTCATCGGCGGCAACATCGTCACCGGCGATGCGGCGCTGGCCCTGATGGACCACGGCGCGGACGCGGTGAAGGTCGGCGTCGGCCCGGGGTCGATCTGCACCACCCGCATCGTCGCGGGCGTGGGCGTGCCGCAGATCACCGCGGTGGCCATGGTCGCCGAGGCATTGCAGGACCGCATCCCGCTGATCGCAGACGGCGGCATCCGCTTCTCGGGCGACATCGGCAAGGCGATCGTCGCCGGCGCCTCCACGGTGATGATCGGCGGCCTGTTCGCCGGCACCGAGGAAGCTCCGGGCGAGGTCGAACTCTTCCAGGGCCGCAGCTACAAGAGCTACCGCGGCATGGGCTCGCTGGGCGCGATGGAGCTCGGCTCCAAGGACCGCTATTTCCAGGACGCGTCGGACGCCGACAAGCTCGTGCCCGAAGGCATCGAGGGCCGCGTGCCGTACCGCGGTCCGCTGCGCGGCGTGGTCCACCAGCTCGCCGGCGGCCTGCGCGCCACCATGGGCTACGTGGGCTGCGCGACGATCGAGGACATGCGCAAGAAGCCCAGCTTCGTCCGCGTGACCTCGGCCGGCACGCGCGAGAGCCACGTGCACGACGTGCAGATCACGAAGGAACCACCGAATTACCGCGCCGGCTGATGCCGGCGCTTTGTTTCAACCGTCATTCCCGCGTACGCGGGAATCCAGTGCCTTAGCCGTTGCCGTTCGCCGTGCCTGCGTTGCTTTCATCGACAAGCGCAGAGTCACTGGATTCCCGCGTACGCGGGAATGACGAGCAAGGGCAGATGTCCGACCCGTGCCCATGACCAACATCCATTCCGACAAGATCCTGATCCTCGACTTCGGCGCGCAGTACACGCAGCTGATTGCCCGCCGCATCCGCGAGATCGGGGTCTACTGCGAAGTCTGGGCCTGGGACCACGACCCGGCCGAGATCGCGAAGTTCGGCGCCAAGGGCATCATCCTGTCGGGCGGCCCGGAATCCACGACCGAGTTCGGCGCCCCCAAGGCTCCGCAGGAGGTCTTCGATTCGGGCCTGCCGATCCTGGGCATCTGCTACGGCATGCAGACCCTGGCCGCGCAGCTGGGTGGTGCGACCGAAGCGGCCGATGCGCGCGAGTTCGGCCACGCCGAAGTCGAACTGGTCGCGCACGACGCGCTGCTGGGCGGGCTGAGCGACCACGACGGCGAGCGCCGCCTGGACGTCTGGATGAGCCACGGCGACCACGTCGCGCAGGCCCCGCCGGGCTGGACCGTCACCGCCGTCACCGACCGCATCCCCGTCGCCGCGATGGCGCTCGAGGAAAAGCGCTGGTACGGCGTGCAGTTCCATCCCGAAGTCACCCACACCAAGCAGGGCCTGGCCCTGCTGCGCCGCTTCGTGGTCGAGATCAGCGGCTGCCGCACCCTGTGGACGGCGGCCAACATCATCGAGGACCAGATCGAGCGCGTGCGCGAGGTCGTGGGGCAGGACGAGGTGATCCTTGGGCTGTCCGGGGGCGTGGACTCGTCCGTCGTCGCCGCGCTGCTGCACAAGGCCATCGGCTCGCAGCTGACCTGCGTGTTCGTCGACACCGGCCTGCTGCGCTGGAACGAGGGCGACCAGGTGATGGCGATGTTCGCCGAGCACATGGGCGTCAAGGTCGTGCGCGTGAACGCCGCCGACCGCTATTTCGAGCGGCTGGCCGGCGTCGCCGACCCGGAAGCCAAGCGCAAGATCATCGGCAACCTGTTCGTCGAGATCTTCGACGAGGAGTCGGCCAAGCTCGCCAACGCCCGGTGGCTGGCGCAGGGCACCATCTATCCCGACGTGATCGAGTCGGCCGGCAGCAAGACCGGCAAGGCCCACGTCATCAAGAGCCACCACAACGTGGGCGGCCTGCCCGAGCACATGAAGCTGGGCCTGGTCGAGCCGCTGCGCGAACTGTTCAAGGACGAGGTCCGTCGCCTGGGCGTCGAACTGGGCCTGCCGCACTCGATGGTCTACCGGCATCCGTTCCCGGGCCCCGGCCTGGGCGTGCGCATCCTGGGCGAAGTGCAGCGCGAGTACGCGCAGCTGCTCGCCAAGGCCGACCACATCTTCATCGACGAACTGCGGCGCGCCGACCTGTACGACAAGGTGAGCCAGGCCTTCGCCGTGTTCCTGCCGGTGAAGTCGGTCGGCGTGGTGGGCGACGCGCGCGCCTACGAATGGGTGATCGCGCTGCGCGCGGTGGAAACCATCGACTTCATGACCGCGCACTGGGCGCACCTGCCGCACGAGTTCCTGGGCACCGTGTCCAACCGCATCATCAACGAACTGCGCGGCGTCTCGCGCGTGGTGTACGACATCAGCGGCAAGCCGCCGGCGACGATCGAGTGGGAGTGATGGCTCCCGCCAGCGCAGGGCCCTCCGGGTGAGCACGGCAGAACGCGACGAACACTGGATGCGGCACGCCCTCGATCTCGCTCAACGCGCGCAGCACGAGGACGACGAGATTCCCGTGGGCGCCGTGCTGGTCTCGGCCGAAGGCGATGTCCTGGGCGAGGGCTGGAACCGCAACATCACCCAGTCCGACCCCACCGCGCACGCCGAGATCGTGGCGATGCGCGCGGCCGGCGCGAAGCTGGGCAACCATCGCCTGCTCGGCACCACGCTGTATGTGACCCTGGAGCCGTGCGCGATGTGCGCGATGGCGATGGTGCATGCCCGCGTCGCGCGCGTGGTCTTCGGAGCCAGCGATCCCAAGACCGGGGCGGCCGGCAGCGTATTCGACCTGCTGGGCGACCCGCGCCACAACCATCGCGTCGAGGTCAGCGGTGGCGTGCTCGCCGACGAAGCCGGCAGTCGCCTGACCAACTATTTCCGCGCCAAGCGCGGCAAGCCGCCGCTCTGAACCACCGCGTTGTGGCGCTCGCAGCGCGGCGTCAGACGCGGCGGCGGGCCAGTTCCTGGTCCAGTTCCTCGCCGAAACTGCGCACCGACAGGCTGACCTCGATGCCCATCACGATGCTGGCCCCGAGCAGGAAGCTGACGCCGACGATTGCCAGCACCGTGGGCACCACGCCCAGGCGGAATCCGAGGAAGGCGTCGATGGCCAGCGACAGGCTGGTGCCCACGAAGGCGCCCAGCGCCGCATAGAGCAGCTGGCACGCACGCAGCACCAGGTGCGCGCGCTGGCGGTGGCGCAGGATCTGGGTGTCGCGCTCGGCGCGGTCGGGGGCCGACTCCTCCCAGGCCAGGATCAGCGAACGCAGCCGGTCGACCACGCGCGCCAGCCGTGCATTGGCCGATACCAGCAGCGACCCGGTGGCCGCCATCAGCAGCGCGGGGGCCAGCATGGAGGTCAGAATGCCGTAGTGACCGAGGGAGGTCTCGTCGAACATGGGGCGTCCCGTGTGTTGCGTGTCGTCGGCTATGATGCGACGAACCCGACCTTCAGTGCGAGCGCGCATGGCAGCCCACCCGCAGCATAGGGAACAGCGACTGATCTGGATCGACCTGGAAATGACCGGGCTCGATACCGACAATGATTCCATCCTGGAAATCGCCACGATCGTGACCGATGCCCAGCTCGAGATCCTGGCCGAAGGCCCGGAGCTGGCGATCCACCATCCGGTCGCGCGGCTGGAGGCGATGGACGACTGGAACCGCAACCAGCATCGCAAGTCCGGGCTGTGGCAGCGCGTGGTGGAGCAGGGCGTGACCATGCTGGAAGCCGAACAGCGCACGCTGGACTTCCTGGCCCAGTGGGTGCCGGCCAACACCTCGCCGATCTGCGGCAATTCGATCTGCCAGGATCGCCGCTTCCTGCACCGCTGCATGCCGCGGCTGGAGGGCTACTTCCACTACCGCAACCTGGACGTGAGCACGCTCAAGGAACTCGCGCGCCGCTGGGCGCCCGACGTCCTCAACGGCGTGCGCAAGGACGCCAAGCACACCGCGCTGAGCGACATCCAGGACTCGATCGCCGAACTGCGGCACTACCGCACGGCAATGGGCAAGCTGGGTGGCTTGGGCAACAACCACTCGCAGCGCCCGGCCAACGGCTCCAGCCAATAGGGCGGGTCTCGACCCGCCACCAGGTCGCGGCGAACGTGGGGGCCGCCCTCGGGCAGGCCGCCCCGAGCAGCCCGCTCAGCGGGTCTGCGGCTTGCCCACATCCTCGGCCGTCGGCGCTCCCGCGCCAGGAGCCGCCGCCGGCGCGGCTAGCAGCTGGTCCATCGGCAGTTCCCCCGCGCCCTGGTGCAGGATGCGGATCTCACGCGCCACCGCCGGCGTGCCGATCCCCAGTTCGATCATTCCGTTGCGCACCGCTTCGGTCAGCTCGCTGCGTGCGGTCTGCACGTCGCCCGTGCGGACCCAGGCGCGCAGTTCCAGGCTGATGCGGTTGTCGGCGCCCAGCGCCGTGGCGACGACCGCCGGCTCGGGTTCGCGCATGACCTTGGGATGCGCGCGGGCAATTTCCACCAGCCGCGTGCGCGCGGCCTGCAGGTCCTCGGCGTGGCCCACGCTGGTGGCCACGTCGATCCGGCGCTTCATCACCGCGGTGAAGTTGGTGATTGCCGCGGCGATGATCAGGCTGTTGGGCAGGATCAGCACCCGGTTGTCGGGCGTGCGCAGGCGGGTCTGGAACACGCGCACCTGTTCGACGGTGCCTTCCAGGTTCGCCGCCACCACGTAGTCACCGGCCCGGAACGGACGCTGCACGATCAGCTGCAGGCCCGCCACCAGGTTCGACAGGGAATCCTTGAGCGCCAGGCCGATGCCCAGGCCCGCCGCGCCCAAAACGGCGAACAGCGACGCGGGGGCGAAACCCACGAACTGCAGTGCCGCCAGGATGATGACCACCACCATCGCCCCGTAGGCGATGTTGCGCAGGAAGCCGCGCAGCGTGGCCTCGGTCTGCGTGCGTTCCAGGACCGCGTCGAGCGCGCGCGAAAGGCGCTTGGCCAGCCACAGGCCGACCAGGATGATGACGATCGCGCCCAGCAGCCGCAGGCCATAGAGCTCGCCCATGGCCAGCCAGTGATCCAGCGAATGCAGCTGGTTCAGCGTGGACGCCGCCGTGGCCGGGGCGGCTGCGACTGGAGCCGCGGGCGCGGCCGCGGCGGGCACGGTGGCCGCGGCCGAGGCCGCGGCGGACAGGGTGCTGAGCAGGCCGATCGCCGCAATGCCCATCGTGCCGTCAGGCCGCCTTGACCTTGGCCAGGCGCAGCCAGGTGTCGACCACGGTGTCGGGATTGAGCGACACCGATTCGATGCCCTGCTGCATCAGCCACTCGGCCAAATCTGGGTGGTCGCTCGGGCCCTGGCCGCAGATGCCCACGTACTTGCCCTTGGCGCGCGCGGCGCTGATCGCCATCGACAGCAGCTTCTTCACCGCCGGGTCGCGCTCGTCGAACAGGCCCGCGACGATCGCCGAGTCGCGGTCCAGGCCCAGGGTGAGCTGGGTGAGGTCGTTGGAGCCGATCGAGAAGCCGTCGAAGATGTCCAGGAACTCGTCCGCCAGCAGGGCATTGGACGGCACCTCGCACATCATGATGATCTTCAGGCCGTTCTCGCCGCGCTTGAGGCCGTTGGCTTCCAGCACCGCGATGACCTTGCGGCCTTCCTCGAGCGTGCGCACGAACGGGATCATGACCCAGCAGTTGTCCAGGCCCATCAGCTCGCGCACCTTCTTCACCGCGCGGCATTCCAGCGCGAAGGCATCGGCGAAGCTGGGATCGACGTAGCGGCTGGCGCCGCGGAAGCCGATCATCGGGTTCTCTTCATGCGGCTCGTAGCGCGAGCCGCCGATCAGGTTGGCGTATTCGTTGGACTTGAAGTCCGACAGGCGGACGATGACCGGATGCGGCGCCACCGAGGCGGTGATCGTGGCGATGCCCTCGGCGAGGCGGTCGACGTAGAAGTCCACCGGGTCGCCATAGCCCTTGATGCGGGCGTCGATCTTCTGCTTCGTCGCCGCATCCTGCGAGGCGTACTCCAGCAGCGCCTTGGGATGGATGCCGATGTGGCTGGCGATGATCATCTCCAGGCGCGCCAGGCCGATGCCGGCGTTGGGCAGCATGGCGAAGTCGAAGGCGCGCTCGGGGTTGGCGACATTCATCATCACCTTGAGCGGCGCCGGCGGCATCTTGTCCAGGTCCGCCACGTTGCGCTCGAAGGGCAGGGTGCCGTCGTAGATGAAGCCGGTGTCGCCTTCGGCGCAGGAAATGGTGACTTCCTGGCCGTCGCGGATGGTGTCCAGCGCGTTGCCGGTGCCGACTACCGCCGGCACGCCCAGTTCACGGGCAATGATCGCGGCGTGGCAGGTCCGGCCGCCGCGATTGGTCACGATCGCGGCCGAGCGCTTCATCACCGGTTCCCAGTCCGGATCGGTCATGTCGGCCACCAGCACGTCGCCGGGCTGCACCCGGGCCATGTCGTCGAGCGACCGCACCACGCGGGCCACGCCGCTGCCGATCTTCTGGCCGATCGCGCGGCCTTCGCACACCACGGTGCCGCGGCGGGTGAGGGCGTAGCGTTCGATCTGGGTGGCCTTGCCGCGCGACTTCACCGTCTCCGGGCGCGCCTGCACGATGAACAACTTGCCGCTGACACCATCCTTCGCCCATTCGATGTCCATCGGACGGCCGTAGTGCTGCTCGATGGTGAGGGCCTGGCGCGCCAGTTCGTGGACGTCGTCGTCGCTGATGGAGAAGCTGTCGCGCAGCGCGGCGGGCGTCTCCTCGATGCGCACGCGCTCGCCGGGCGTGTCCGAATACACCATCCGCTGCTGCTTGGCGCCGATGGAGCGACGCAGGATGGCCGGCTTGCCCTGCATCAGGGTCGGCTTGTAGACGTAGAACTCGTCGGGATTCACCGCGCCCTGCACGACCATCTCACCTAGGCCGAAGCTCGAGGTGATGAACACCACGTCGCGGAAGCCCGATTCGGTGTCCAGCGTGAACAGCACGCCGGAGGCGCCGACATTGGAGCGCACCATCAGCTGCACGCCGGCGGACAGGAACACGTCCTCGTGCTTGAAGCCGTGGTGCACGCGATAAGCGATGGCGCGGTCGTTGTAGAGCGAGGCGAAGACTTCCTTCACCTTGTGCACGACGTCGTCGGCCCCCGTCACGTTGAGGAAGGTCTCCTGCTGGCCGGCGAAGCTGGCGTCGGGCAGGTCTTCGGCGGTAGCCGAGGAGCGCACCGCCACGGCAACGTCGCCGCCGCCGTTCTCGGCGCACAGCTGCCGGTAGGCGGTGCGGATGTCGGCGTCCAGGTCGGGCTGCAGCGGGGCGTCGATCACCCAGCGGCGGATCTCGCTGCCGGCGGCATTGAGTGCGGGGACGTCCTCGACGTCCAGCGTGGCCAGGCGGTCGAAGATGCGCTGGTGCAGGTCGTTGTGGGCGATGAAGGCCTTGAAGGCCTCGGCCGTGGTCGCGAAGCCGCCCGGGACGGACACGCCGAGATTGGCCAGGTTGCCGATCATCTCGCCCAGCGAGGAGTTCTTGCCACCTACGCGGGCCAGGTCGGACAGGCGCAGCGCGTGCAGCCAGAGGATGTTCTCGTTCAAGGCGGATCTCCGTGGGGCGTCTTGCGGGGGGAGGGCAGGGGCGGCGCGACCAAACCGCTATTATCCCTGATGGTGGCGGCCCCCGACAAACGCGGGGCCGCCGTTTTTCCCTATGGCCACAGGTTATTTGCGAGGTGGGCGATGCCCGGAGTCAGGCCGGTCTTCTACGTTTCCGATGGCACCGGGATCACCGCCGAGACGATCGGCCACAGCCTGCTGACCCAGTTCACGCTGACCCGGTTCGTCACCGAGCGCTATTCCTTCGTCGGGACGGTCGAGCGGGGCCGCGAGCTGGCCGGCACGATCCGGGCCGCCGGGGAGCAGTACGGGGTGCGCCCGGTGGTCATCAATTCCTGCGTGGATTCGGCCGTCAGCGCCGCGGTCGCCGAGAGCGGGGCGCTGATGCTCGACGTGTTCGCGCCGTTCATCGAGCCGCTGGAACGCGAGCTGGGCGAGTCGCGCGAGCGGCACATCGGCCGCGCCCACGGCATCGTGGACTTCGACACCTACCACCGCCGCATCAACGCGATGAACTTCGCCCTGACCCACGACGACGGCCAGGCCACCGACTACGCCGGCGCGGACGTGATCCTGGTGGCCGTGTCGCGGGCCGGCAAGACCCCGACCTGCGTGTACCTGGCGCTGCACTACGGCATCCGGGCGGCCAACTACCCCTTGACCGAGGAAGACCTCGAGCAGGACCGCCTGCCGCCGCGCCTGCGCCCGTACCGCAGCAAGCTGTTCGGCCTGACCATCGACCCGGTCCGGCTGCAGCAGATCCGGCAGGAACGCCGGCCCAATTCGCGCTACGCCCAGTTCGACACCTGCAAGCGCGAGGTGGCGGCGGCCGAGATGATGTTCCGTGGCGAAGGCATTCCGACGCTGAGCACGACGCACACCTCGATCGAGGAAATCGCCAGCAAGGTCATGACGACCCTGGGCATCCACCGCGAGATGTTCTGATGGCGTGAGTCCGCGCGCCGGCGTGAGCGGTTCAGCGAGACCCGGTCAAGCCAGGCCGGTCTTGCGATATCCAGTCCGGCGAGATCCAGTCCGGCGAGATCCAGGCCGGCGAAATCGGATCGAGCGATACCGAATCAGGCCATATCGAGTTCAGCTTGGTCTGCGCTCCGCGACCCGCAATCGGCGGGCGTTGGCGCGGCGCGGGAGCCTTGAAACTGAAGCCCCGGCAAAGGGCCGGGGAGAACTGTGACCATAGGCTCCCGATGCATGCACGTCAACGCTGCCGCTGGGTGGATCGCACGTGTAGGATCGGGCTCATGGTGCAGATCGTTTCCCGCTCCGCGCGCATTCCCCGGCTCAGCCGATTCGGCTGGCTGATGGCCTTGTACTCCGAGAATCACTCGCGGTTCGCGCGTCTGTTCGAACCCGCGCACCTGCCGGCCGGACGCTACCAGTCCGACATCGGCGACGGCCTGCCCGTGCAGCTGGAAGTGCTGGAACAGCACCGCTACACGACCGAGATCCGCCTGACCTACGCCATCACCGACCCGGTCACCGGCCAACCCGATCCCTCCGCCTGGCTGCGGCTGTACCACGATGCGCGCCAGCTGGAAGCCACGCACTGCTACGTCGGCCGCCGCTGGCAGGACGTGATCGGCATGTACCCGCCGCCGGCCGCCGTGGTCGGGCATCGCCTGCGCATGAACACGTTCCTGGGCAAGTGGATCCAGTACCTTGCCGAACGTGGCCACGGGGTGGCCACGCTGCACCCGGTCGGGCCGACGATTCAGCCCGGCGTCGACAAGGTGGCTTGACGCTCCGTTTCACGCCCCCTAAACTTGCCGTCTTTCCAGCGCCGTGGGGCCATAGCTCAGCTGGGAGAGCGCCTGCATGGCATGCAGGAGGTCGGCGGTTCGATCCCGCCTGGCTCCACCACTCCTCGTCGGAGTGCGCGCGGATACGTAGTACCAACAGGCCAAAGCTTTACTGCGTCCCCATCGTCTAGAGGCCTAGGACATTACCCTTTCACGGTAGCGACCGGGGTTCGAATCCCCGTGGGGACGCCACTTCTGCAAGCAATCAGGGCCCGGGAAACCGGGCCCTGATTGTTTTTGCGCTGCCATGTCGCCGCGCGCACGACGCTGCGACGCCGCACGCGTCGTCATGAGCCGGCGTTCGACACCACGATCCGCGCGATCTGGCGGATCCAGCGCGCCGGGCGCTGATCCTCGGGGACGACCAGCTGCCACGGACCGTCGCGTGCATCCAGCGCGGCGCCGTCGGCGCGATCGGCGAACATCACCTGGCGGCCGCCGATGGTGGGATCGAGTTCGGCCAGCGCGAACACCACCTGGTAGCCGTCGCGTCCGATGACCGTCACCAGGGTGCGCAGCTGCGGGCCCTCGAGCGATTCCACCGGCTGCACGCCCGCCACCTTGAGCACCTCGACGAAGTCGCGCCCTTCGTAGGTCGAAGTCTTCCCGTGCGCCGTGGCGGTGAGCGCATGGCGCGCGACCTTTCCCAGCAGGACATCGGTGAGCGCGACGACGCGCGCATCGGGCAGGACGATTTCGATGGGCGCCGCGGTGGCGCCAGCGCTCGCGTCGGCCGTGGCGGCATGCGGGTCATGGGCCTGCGCGGCGACGCAGGGCATCAGCGCCAGGCAGGCGGCGATCAACGGTGCAAAAGGCAAGCGCAGCATCACGGCATCTCTCCCTGAAGAACACGTTGCTGCGCATATAGCGCGAAGCGCGCCGGAACGAAAGGGTATTCGCAGTGCGCGATTTCCTTTAGACTTCGCGCCGTTCCGGCACGTGGGGCCATAGCTCAGCTGGGAGAGCGCCTGCATGGCATGCAGGAGGTCGGCGGTTCGATCCCGCCTGGCTCCACCAACACTGCCGGACGCCGTGGAGTATCCGCGGCATCAAAAGGCCAAAGCTTTACTGCGTCCCCATCGTCTAGAGGCCTAGGACATTACCCTTTCACGGTAGCGACCGGGGTTCGAATCCCCGTGGGGACGCCAATTGATTCAAGCAGATGGGGCCGGGGAAACCGGGCCCCCCCGGTGCGGGCGTCTGCGCGGGGCCCGGTCGCATCGTCCGGCCCGCAGTGCTTCCGGCATCGGCGGTGGCCCGATTCCCCGGTCTGCTCACACCAGCCGCTCCCACAGCCACCATCCGGCCAGTCCCGCGATTGCGACGGACAGCGCCGGCATCACCGTGCGCACATACCAGTGGCGGGTCGCCAACGCCCACAGCAGCGGGCACAACACGACCACCACCGCCAGTTGCCCGATTTCCACGCCCAGATTGAAGCCGGCGAGCGGTGCGAGCCGGGCGTGCGTGGGCAGGCCGGCTTCGCCCAGCGCGCCGGCGAAACCGAAGCCGTGGATCAGGCCGAAACTGAACGCGACCATCCACAATTTGCGCGTGATGAGCGGCCACACGTTGTTGAGGGCCGCCAGCAGGACACTGGCGGCGATCGCCGCCTCGACCCAGTGCGAGGACGGTGTCACCCACGCCAGGGCCGCGAGCGTGAGCGTGATCGAATGTGCCGCGGTGAACGCGGTGACGATGCCCAGGGTCTGGGCGAGCCCGTCGCGCCAGTGGCCCGTGACATGCCAGCGTCCCTGTGCGCGTACCAGCATGGCCGGCAGCAGAAGGCTGAGCAGGAAGGCGAGGTGGTCGTATCCGTCGAGGATGTGGGCCACGCCCTGGCGCAGGAAACCCAGGAAGAAATCCATGCGGCCGGTGCTGCCCAGGGACAGGCGCCTGGACGATGCATCGGCGACCGCGGCCAGTGCCTGCCTGCCCTGGTGGAGGGTCACCAGCGCGCGGTGCTTCGGATCCTGGTCGAACAGCAGGCCGTAGCGCAGTTGCCAGCCGGTGCGCGCGGGACAGGGTCCGCGCAGCCGGACGACCACATACACGCCGTCGTCGTAGCGGCGGACCGCCAGCGGACCCGGCGACAGTGCGCAGGGGCCCGCACTCGTGGCCAGGCCGACTTCGGCCAGGACCATGGCGTGCAACGCCGCGCGCTGGTCCTGCACTTCCTGCCAGGTCACCTGGTCGTCGCCATCGCCATCCAGTGGCAGGGCGAGCGCCACGTCGCGCAGGGAAAGATCCAGCTCCATCGCGACATCGCCGGCGTGCCGTGCGTCGATGTCGACATGCGCCACGGACAGGCTGTGCGCGAAGGCGGGGCCGGCGAGCAGGGGGAGCAGGGTGAGAAAGAGCAGGGCGGCCCGGACGCGGTTCATGGGGTTGCCCCGATGCCCTGCTGCGCGGACCAGTCGTGCAGGTTGCGCAGGATTTCCGTGCGGCCGGCCGCTTGCGCTGCGCGCGCAAGCACCTGCACGTCCTCGTGATCACGCTGGGTGCGGAAGTTGCGTTGCGCCACGGCCAGCGCGCCGGGGATGTCGTGCCGCAGGAGCAGGAGGTACTCGGCTTCGTCGCGCAGCTCGGGCGTCTGGCCCAGGGCGCGCAGCAGGGCGTAGCGGCGCGCCTGTGACTGGCGCAGGGTGGCCGCGTTGGCGGCGCCGGCTTCCTGCGCGGCGAGGGCGCGCTGCAGCTGCAGTCCGTCATGGTCGGCGTAAGCGGCGAGCAGGGATTCGACCCGCGACGGCCGTCGCGTGTCCCGCAGAAAGCGTGCATAGGGCAGCAGGACGCGTACGTCGCCCGGTGAGGCCGCCATGGCGTGGCGGTAAAACGCGTCGGCCCCGGGATCACGCGCGCGGGCGGCCACGTCGGCGCGCAGCAGCAGCGCGTGGGCACGTCGCGCCGGGTCCAGGCCGTCCTGCCGCAGCCAGCGATCGAGCACCTGGGCGGCGACGCCGGTGCGCCCCTGTCGCAGCGACAGCATCGCCACGCACAGCAGGCCGCTGTCCTGGTCGATGCCAGTGGCCAGCGCCACGCAATCCTGGCGCGCCGCGGCCAGGTTGCCGCGCACGAGCTGGATCTGGGCGCGGGCGAGGCGGGCCTCACCGTGGCGTGGCGAGGCGGCGATGAGCGCATCCAGTTCGCGCAGCGCGGCCGGGAAATCGTGTCGATGCTGGGCGCTGAAGGCGCGTGCCATGCGGACGCCGGCGTTTCGCTGGAGCGTGGGCTGACGGGCGAGCAGGGCGTCGGCACGCGTGGCCAGGCGCGCGTCGCCCGTGCGCGCGGCGAGCTGGTAGAGACGCTGTGCCCGCAGCGCGGCCTCGCCCGGTGTTTCCCGGTGGACCGGCACTACCTGCATGTAGCCGCCGGGCAGGCGATCGAGCACCACGCTGCCGTCGGCGGGCACGAAGGCCACCGGGCGTGCCGCGTGCGCCACCTGCAACAGGCCGGGCAATGCAAACAGCAGCAGCGCCAGGACCAGCGCGGCGATGATGCGGCTGAGCAGCGCGTCGTGCTCCGACGGGCGTGGCGCATGTCCCGCGCTGTCGGGCACGTGGCGAGCGGGCGCCTGTCGAGTGCTTGAGTGGATCATCGGGAACCTCGCGTGGTCGGTGCGGGCGGCGCCAGCGGCGTCGCCCGCTCCGTGCCATCCAGCGGCGGGTGGCCGCCGGTGGTTGCGTCAGTTCGGCGAGCCCGGCAGCGGCGTGCCCAGGTAGGGGAAGTTCACGCTGAAGCCGCGTGCACTCACCCAGGCGCCGTCGGTGTAGGGCAACTGCCCGTCCGGTGCGACATTCGCCGGCAGCAGGGCGCCCATGGCTACGCGCAGCTCGATGTCGACCACGTCGTCACCGGGGCGGCGGCCGTTCGGGAACCCGGCGGTGTCGCCCGCCAGCACGCCCAGCGATTGCTGCGTCAGCGCCGGCCGCGGTGCGATCGAGGTGTTCAGCCGCATCATTTCCGCCGGTCTCACGTTCGTTGGCTGGTTCAGTCCGCTGACGCCGGTGAGGAACGCGGCCACCAGGTCGGTGCGCGGGTACTGCGTGGGTGGCCGCACGCCGAACAGCGCCTGCAGCAGGATCGGCAGCGAAGGGTTGGTCACGTACTTCGCGAACGAGGCGTCGCCGGCCGGGTGCGAGCCGTTGAAGCGGTCCTTGTCCGGCAGGCCGATCACGACTTCGTTGACCAGCGGCGCCGACAGCCGCGAAAGCTGCACGTAAGGTCCATCCGGCTGCAGGCGGCGATACGCGGCCGTCCACGCGCCGATGATCGGCCCGTTGGCCGTCAGGCAGGCGATGGGCAGTTCCAGCGCGATGGTGGTGACGTTGGCGTCTTCCAGCGTGTTCTTCTCGCCGTCGGGCGGCCCGACAGGGTTGGTGTTCACCAGGTCGAACACTTCGCCGAGGTTCACCGCGAAGCCTTCCTTGCGCTGGCCGGCGAAGACGCGGCCTTCGGTGGCGCACTGGTCCACGCCGATGCGGGTGATGTGGCGGCCGGCATAGGCCGAATAGTTCGGGATCGACTTGCGGCCGATGTTGTCGGACGGCTTGGCGAACAGGTAACCGCCGAAGCCCAGGTTGCGGGCCGCCGCCTGGCGCCCGTTGCGGGAACTGACCACGACGTAGGACTCGCTGACGTTGCGGTTGCCATCCTGCGCGGTGGTGTCGCCGAAGGCCCCGATGTTGCTCAGCGGCACCGGGATGTCCATGCCGTTGACCGGCACGGTGAGCGCGCGCTGCTGGTTGTAGAAGCGGAAGAAGTACGAGATGTCCTCGATCGCGTCGCCGTCGTTGTCGATATGGATGGCGTACAGCGCGTGCGGGTCCATCAGGAAGTAGTTCGGTCCGCCATAGGGGGCCTGCAGCGGCTGGTAGTTGGCCAGGAAGGTCACGAAGTTCGCGCGGCCCGGCTCGTAGCTGCGGAACATGTAGAAGTCCGTCGCGTCGATCTTCGGCATCTGGGTGATCAGGGGCGCCTCGCGGTGGCTGGAACCGACCGCCACCCCGGTGACCAGCACGCCTGAGGCCAGCAGCCCGGCCGTGGCCAGGCCTGCTGCGATTCGGGTCTTTCGCAATTTGGTGCTGCTCATGTCGGATCTCCGCGGTTAAGCGCCAGCAATGGCGCGGAATGGGTGCGGGCGCAGGTCGCGGGATTGCGGACTTCGCCCGTGGTGCACAAGGCACTACGGGCCCCACCGTGGGCGGATGCACCGTTCGTCGGGCGAACGGCGTGAGCGGCAAGTGATGCTGTGTTCCGCTGTGCTGGCCGGGCGCGATCGCCGGACCCGCAATGCGTTCAGGCGCATGCGCGAGAGGCATGCGCCTGCGCCCACGGTCCCCGGCCGTGGAAACGGACCGGGGCGTGATCAGATTTCGCGGATCAGATTTCGCAGATCAGATTTCGCAGATCAGATGTTCCCGATCGTGCCCTTGGCGACGATGGGGCCGCTGGGCGCGGCATGCGGGATGCCCGCCGCCGGCTCGAGCGTCACGGCGAGCGTGGCGCCGGCCTGCAATGCGCTGCGCGCGGCCGCGGGCAGCTCGACCTCGTGCGACATCTCATGCGAAAGCAGGCCGAGCGAAATCGGCGCGGCTCCCGCCGGGATGATCCACAGCTCGTTTACCCGTCCGGCGCTGTCGGCGGGGGCGGGCACCGGCACCAGCTTGAGGACGCCGGCGGTCTTGTCGATGGAGGCGATCCAGCCGGTCGACCCGTCGTCGCGCGCGAGCACCGTCACCGGCAGCGGCACGGCGGGCTGCACGACCGGAGGCGGCGTGACCACCACCGGCGGCGCCGGCGCGGGCGCGGGCACGCGCAATGCGAACACGATCGCGGCGACGCCGGCCGCCGCGGCCAGCCCGGCCGCGCCGCGCCAGAAGCGCAGGTCGTTCCACACGCCCGGCCGGGCCTTGGTGCCCACCGCCGGCCAGCCCAGTCGGGTCCGGATGCGCGGCCAGACGTGCGGCGAAGGCGTGGCGGGTTCGATGCGCAGCAGCCAGGGTGACAGGCGCGCCTCCCAGGCGAGCACGCGTGCCGCGAACGCGGGCTCGTCGGCCAGCCGCAGCTGCACGCGATGGCGCTCGGCGCGGTCCTGCACGCCCAGCACGTATTCGGCGGCCTGCAGGTCGTCGTCCGGCGCGGGGCCATGGGTGTCGTCGTCGGAAGGGCCGCGGGTCGTATTCATTGTTCAAGGCACATGCGAAGTTGTTGCAGCCCGCGGCGAATCCAGCTCTTCACCGATCCCAGCGGCGACCCCGAACGACTGGCCAGCTCCTCGTAGGTGGCGCCATCGAAGAAGGCCGTGCGGATCAGTCCCTGCCGCCTGGGTTCGAGCTGCTCCAGGCATTCGTCCAGCCGTGCGCGCTCGCGCGCCTGCTCGGTTCGCGCGGCGGGGGAAGGCGTCGGGTCGGGCAGGGATTCGACCGTGTCGATGGGCGCGCGCGCCGCCCGCGTGGGCAGCGCACGCAGGCGATCGATCGCGCGGTGCCTGGCGATCGATGCAAGCCAGGCGATGCCGCGGGCGCGCGTGCCGTCGAACTGCGCGGCCTTGCCCCACACGGTGACGTAGACGTCCTGCAGGACGTCCTCGGCTTCGCTGCGGTCGGTCAGCACGCGCAGGCAGACGCCCATCAGCTGCCGTGACGTGGCGTGGTAGAGCGACTCGAACGCGGCCTGGTCGCCCGAGGCCACGCGAAACAGCAACTGGTCGACTTCGAAGGCCGCCGCCGTCGTATCGGATACGTCCGCTTGCGTCATCGCCATCCCCGCTGCGCCGTGACTCATCGCGGCCGATTCCCTGGCCGTGCCGTGCAGCAGCCTAGCGCAGCCCGATGAGGGCCGGATTCACCCGGACAGGTACGGACCCCGAGGAGGGGGCCAGGGCGGCAGGCGGCATTGGAAGCGCGGGACAAGGGCGGCGTCCTGTGTGAGGGATGTTCCCTTCACTACGCGCGCCGGCGGCATCCGGATGCAGGGGGGCTCCCGGGGTGACAGACGGCCGCGCGTTCAACCCACGCCGTGCGGGTGCAGCACGCCCGAGGCGATGCCCGCGGCCACCAGCAGGATCAACGCCACCGACCAGGCGATGCGCCGCGTGAGCGCGTTGACCGTGCGCTTGGTCGTTCCCATGTCGGTGAGCATGTAGTACAGGCCGGCGCCCAGGTTGTAGAGGATGACGCCGAGCATTCCGACGATGAGCAGGGTCTTCATGGGGCGAGGGCTCCGGTGCCGCTGGCGTGGGGGACGGTGGGACCGGCGGACAGCCAGCGACGCCGTGCGAAGAAGGCGAGGGTCATCACCAGCAGGAAGGCGCCGTAGGACACCGAACTGGCCAGCACCTGTTGCCACATCGCGCCGAAGCGGGTGTCGGCGTTGGCCATGCTCCAGTACATGCCCGCGCAGGCGGCGGCCAGGGCCAGGGCCAGGCTGGCGGCGTCGAACAGGCGGCGCCCGGGCCGCACCGGGCGGCGGGGGTAGATCCAGAACAGCACGGCCAGGATCGCGAACCAGGGCAGGAACAGGATCAGGGCCAGGTTGAGTTCGACCAGCGGGTTCATTCTGCGGCTTCCCAGCGACTGCGGACCCGAGCATGCTAGGTCCGGCAGTACAGAAGGACCAGAATCAGATATGCGGCAAAAAACCATATCAGTTCAGGCCGGTGCCGCCTGGGGCGCGCCGTGAAGCGTTACGAAGCCCTGGGCCGACGACATCGCGCGCTCGATCCAGTCCGGCGTGCTCCAGCCGGGCGAGCGCCTGCCCTCCGTGCGCCAGGCCAGCGCCGCGCGCGGGCTCAGCCCGTCGACGGTGTTCCAGGCGTATTACCTGCTCGAAGCGCGCGGACTGGTCGAATCGCGCGCGCGGTCGGGCTACTACGTGGCCCGTGCCGTGCCCCGCCTGCCGCCAGAACCGGACACGGCTTCCCAGCCCGATGGCCTGTCGCGCGAAGTCGACGTCAGCGAACTGGTGTTCGACGTCCTGCAGTCGGCCATGCAGCGTGACATCGTGCCGCTGGGCTCGGCCTTCATGAGCCCGTTGTTCTTTCCGCTGGAACGGCTGGGACGCTCGCTGGCCACCGCGGCGGTGCACTTGGATCCATGGAGCACCGTCGACGACCTCACGCCCGGCCAGGCCGCGCTGCGTCGGCAGATCGCGCTGCGCTACCTGATCGACGGAATCGAAGTGTCGACCGACGAGATCGTCATCACCAACGGCGCGCTGGAAGCGCTGAACCTCAGCGTGCAGGCGGTGACACGCCCCGGCGATACGGTGATGGTGGAGTCGCCGTGCTTCTACGCCACCCTGCAGGTGCTCGAACGCCTGGGCCTGCGCGCGATCGAGATCCCCACCCATCCGCGGGACGGCATCGACCTGGACGCGATGGAGAGCGCCATCGCGCGACATGCGCCGCGCGCCTGCTGGCTGATGACGACGTTCCAGAATCCGCTGGGCAGCACGATGCCAGAAGCGCGCACGCGCGCTTTGGTGGAACTGCTCGCACGGCAGGGCATCGCGCTCATCGAGGACGATGTGTATGGCGAACTTCACTTCGGTGCGCGACGTCCGCTGCCGGCCAAGGCCTTCGACAAGGACGGCGGGGTGATGCACTGCGGGTCGTTCTCCAAGAGCCTGGCCCCGGGCTACCGCATCGGCTGGGTCGCCGCGGGCAAGCATGCGAGGGCCGTGGCGCGCGGCAAGCTGACCAGCAGCCTCAACACCAACGTGCCCACCCAGATCGCGTTGGCGCGCTATCTCGAACGCGGCGGCTTCGACCGCCACCTGCGTCGCCTGCGTCGCACGCTGCAGGACCAGCAGGCGCAATACATCGCCGCGATCGGGCGCGCCTTCCCCACGGGCACGCGCGTGACGCGGCCCGCCGGCGGCTATTTCCTCTGGCTGGAACTGCCCGAGGGCAGCGACGCGCTGCGCCTGCAGCGGCAGGCCTCGCAGCTGGGCATCAGCATCGCGCCGGGCCCGATGTTCTCGGCCAGTCGCGGCTTTGGGCATTGCCTGCGCCTGAACTACGGACATCCGCTGGACGCGCGGGTCGACGGCGCACTGGGGACGTTGGGGCGGTTGGCCGGGCGGGGGTGATCTCGCCGATGGTGCGCGCGTTCGGCGCGCACCCACTCGTTACATTCGCGAGCGCGGTCGATGGTGCGGTCGTTCAGCCGGTCGACGCGGGCTCGGGCGCCGCCGCCACCGGCGCGATGCGCGTACCACTCAACCAGCCGATCAACGCAGACCCGGCGGCGGCGCAGAAGAACGACAGCGCGAACGGAGCGATGGCGCCGGCCAGCGATTGGGGCAGCGGCACCCAGTCCGGCAGCGCCATGCCGGCATACACCATCGAGGTGGCGCCGATCCCCACGACCATGCCGGCGACGGCATCGGGCATGTAACTGCGGCGCCGTCGCGGCGTGCGCTGGCGCAGCGCATAGACGAGGATGAAGGTGCCCAGCGCGCTGCCCAGCAGCGTGGCCGCGATCAGGGGCCAGGGCGGCACGAAACGCAGTTGCACCGGTTGCGCGACGTACGGCCCGGGTTCCAGGCGCAGGGTGCCGTCGCCCAGCGTCGTGGAGTGGATGCGCGTGGTGGCCACGCCGTTGGCGCCGACGACCAGGGTCGAGGATTCGAGCCGGCCACGATCCAGGTGCAGGGTGATGGTCTCGCCTTCGCGCAGGCGCGCGCCGGCCGAGCGCACGGTGACTTCGCCCGACCCCACGCCCAGGCCGTCGATCAGCGTCGGCGCCGACAGCACCAGCTGGGTGCGACGCACGGACAGTCGTGCGGGCGGCAGGTCCGGATCGACCTGCGACAGCAGCTGGACTTCGAAGGGATCATCCGGTGCCTCCAGCGCGACCTCCACGGACTGGAATGGCTGGCCGATGCGGTGGATCTCGAGCAGCGCCGGCGTAAGTGAATTGCCGGGCGCGAGCAGTTGCACGGTGAGCGTGGCATCGATCGGCTCGCTGGCACCGGCATTCTCGCGGTCGATGATGCCGACCAGGATCTGGCCCATGAAACGGCGCTTGTCGCCGTCCCAGTTCAGGCCGGCCGTCTTGTGCACCAGGCCGAGTTCGCGGGCGCGCAGCTGGCGGTCGACGGTGTAGAGCACGCTGGGCGAAGAAGCTGTCGTGATTCCGGCGGTGATGACTTGGGCGGCATCTTCGTGGCGTCCGATCGCCAGGATCTGGCCCCGTTGCAGAGTGACTTCGTCGCTGCCCGCGGGCAATGGCACGCGCACGCCCCGATCGAACAGCGTGGTCTGCTTGAGATCGCCGATGCGCGTGCCCAGGCGGGTGAGGTCGAGCGTGACCTGGTCCACGGACGGCGTGGAGGCGGCCCCGGCCGCGTCCGCGACCGCCCGGCCCGGCGTCGCGCCGTCGACGGCGTCGACGGCGGCGGCGTCCACAGCAGTGGAATCGACTGCGGTGGAGGCATCTGGAAGTGCGACGTGCAGGTCGGTCGCGCGTACGCGATCGCTCACCAGCGACTGGTCGGCGGCCACGGTGGATACCTGCAGTTCCCGCACCAGCCGCGGCTCGATGCGCGCTTCCGAAAGCCTGCGCGCCTCCAGGCGATGGCGCGCCGGCGCCGTGGAAGCGGGCGGTTCCTGGGCCAGTGCTTCCTGGGCCAGTGCTTGCTGGGCCAATATCGGGCTGGTCGCGAGCGCGAGCAGCCATGGCAGGCGCGAAAGGGACATGCAGGCTTCCTCCATGAACTGCGGGCGGCGGTTCCTCCTTGAGCAACGCGGCCACGGGCGGTGCGCGGCCAGCCGACGGCAGGGTCGGGCGCTGGCTAGTGGAAATCCCGCGAGGCCGTGCGCAGCGAACCCAGCAGCGGTCCCAGGTTCTCCAGCCGCCCGGCGATCAGGTGCTGCACCCCGTCCTGCGATTCCAGTCGCCCGCGCACGGCCAGCAGGCGCGATTCCAGCAGTGCCCGCCGCTGGCGCTCGGCCACGTGCTGCCAGACCACCACGTTCACCAGCCCGTCTTCGTCTTCCAGGGTCATGAAGATCACGCCGCTGGCGGTCTGCGGTTGCTGGCGCGAGGTGACCAGGCCGGCGAAGGCCACGTCGCGGCCATGCGGCATCTGCTTGAGTTCGCTGGAGCGCCGATAGCGGCGCGCGCGCAGCTGTGGCCGCAGCAGCCGCAGCGGATGCGGGCCGAGGGTGAGCCCGGTGAGGGCGTAGTCGGTGCGCATGTCCTGTTCCGCGCTGGGCAGGGGCAGCGCGACGGCCGCTTCAGCCGTGGCGCCCACTTCGGCGAACAGCGGCAACTGGGCCTCCACGCCCGCGATCGCCCAGCGCGCCTTGTGCCGGTGGCCGGCCAGCCCGCGCAGGGCGCCGGCATCGGCCAGCAGGTCGCGTGCACGCGCATCCAGGCCGGCGCGATCGCACAGGTCGGTCACGTCCAGGAAAACGCGTGCCGCGCGCGCCCGGGCGATGGCTTCGGCCACGTCCTGGCGGAAACCGTTGACCATCCGCAGGCCCAGGCGGATGGCCGGCTGCGCGCGCGCATCGGGCAGCGGTTCGAGCGTGCAGTCCCACTGGCTGTAACGCACGTCCACCGGCCGCACCTGCACGCCATGGCGGCGTACGTCCTGCAGGATCTGGCTGGGCGCGTAGAAGCCCATCGGCTGGGAATTGATCAGCGCCGCGGCGAAGGCCGCCGGTTCGTGGCATTTGAGCCAGCAGCTGTCGTAGGTGATCAGCGCGAAGCTGGCCGCGTGGGATTCGGGGAACCCGTAGCTGCCGAAGCCCTTGATCTGCTCGAAGATGCGTTCGGCGAACTCGCTCGTGTAGCCGTTGCGCAGCATGCCGCTGATGATCTTGTCGCGGTGGTGCTCCATGCCGCCGTGGCGCTTCCAGGCGGCCATCGAGCGGCGCAACTGGTCGGCTTCGCCGGGCGTGTAGTCGGCGGCGGTGATGGCCAGCTGCATCACCTGCTCCTGGAACAGCGGCACGCCCAGGGTGCGCCGGAACACTTCCTCCAGCGCGGGCGAGGGGTAGGTCACCGGCTCCTGGCCGCTGCGGCGGCGCAGGTAGGGATGGACCATGTCGCCCTGGATCGGGCCGGGCCGCACGATCGCGACCTGGATCACCAGGTCGTAGAAATTGCGCGGTTTCAGCCGCGGCAGCATCGCCATCTGCGCGCGCGATTCGATCTGGAACACGCCCACCGTGTCGGCGGGCTGGATCATGGCGTAGGTGGCCGCGTCATCCTGGGGGATGTCCTGCAGCACCATGTCGCGGCGGCCACTGGCGCGCAGCAGGTCGAAGGCCTTGCGGATGCAGGTGAGCATGCCCAGCGCCAGGCAGTCGACCTTGAGCAGGCCCAGTACGTCCAGGTCGTCCTTGTCCCACTGGATCACGGTGCGGTCTTCCATCGCCGCGTTCTCCACCGGCACCAGCGTGGACAGCGGGTGCTCGCTGATCACGAAGCCGCCGGGATGCTGGGACAGGTGGCGGGGGAAGCCGATCAGCTCCATCGTCAGCGCCATCACGCGCTGCAGCAGCGGCGAATCCGGGTCGAAACCGCGTTCGCGCAGATGCTCGGGCAGGGGCTGGTCCCCGCCCCAGCGGTCCATGACCTGGGCCAGTTCGTCGATCTGGTCGGTGGGCAGGCCCAGAGCGCGGGCGACATCGCGGATCGCGCTGCGGCCGCGATAGCGGATGGCCACCGCGGTCAGCGCGGCGCGGCCGCGGCCGTAGCGGTTGAAGATGTACTGCAGCACTTCCTCGCGCCGCTCGTGTTCGAAGTCGACGTCGATGTCCGGCGGTTCGTTGCGCTCCTTCGACAGGAATCGCTCGAACAGCAGCTCCATCTTGCCCGGCTCCAGCTCGGTGATGCCCAGCGCGTAGCACACCGCCGAATTGGCCGCCGAACCGCGTCCCTGGCACAGGATCCCCAGCGATCGCGCATGGCGGACGATGTCGTGGACGGTGAGGAAATACGATTCGTAGTGGAGTTCGGCGATGAGGGCCAGTTCCTTTTCCACCAGCGCCAGCGTCTTGGCCCTGCGGTGTTCGTGCTCCTGCGGCGGCAGCGGCACCGCGCGGTTCCAGCGCGCGCGCAGGCCTTCTTCCACCAGTTGCCGCAGCCAGGAGGCGCTGGTGTGGCCATCGGGCACCAGTTCGCGCGGATATTCGTAGCGCAGCTGGCGCAGGTGGAAGGTGCAGCGCTGTGCGATGCGCACCGATTCGGCCAGCAGCGCTTCGGGATGGATCGCGGCCAGCGCCTGGCGCGTGCGCAGGTGGCGCTCGCCGTTGGGGAACAGGGCATGGCCGGCCAGCGCCAGCGTGGTGCGCAGGCGGATGGCGGTCATCGTGTCCTGCAGGGCGCGCCGGCGGCGCACGTGCATGTGCACGTCGCCGGTGGCCACCGCGGGCAGGCCGAGTGACTGGGCCAATGCCAGCAGCGTGTGCAGGCGGCCTTCGTCGTCGGGGCCGCGGTGCAGTTCGACCGCGAGCCAGGTGCGCTGCGGGAAACGCGACTGCAGCCAGTGTCCTTCGCCCGCATCGGGTTGCGCACCCGGCAGCCACAGCGCGAGCAGTCCCTGCGTGCTGCCTTCCAGGTCGGCGCGCAGCGCCTGGTACTCGCCCTTGCCGGCACGCCGCCGGGCCAGGGTGATGAGCTGGCACAGGCGCCGGTAGCCCTCGATGGTTTCGGCCAGCAGCACGCAGCGCGGCCCGTCGGCCAGATGGAATTCGCTGCCCACGATCAGCGGCAGCTGCGTGGCTTCGGAGGCTTCCAGCGCGCGCACGATGCCGGCCAGGCTGCATTCGTCGGTGATGGCCAGCGCGCGGTAGCCCTGTTGCCTGGCGCGGTCGAACAGCTCGCGTGCGCTGGAGGCGCCGCGCTGGAAGCTGAAGTTGGACAGGCAATGCAGTTCGGCGTAGTCGGGCAGTGCATCGCGGCGAGGCATGTCGCGACCAGGCATGTCGCGGGCGGACATTTCGTGGGCGGCCGGCACGGGATTGACCGGCCCGTTCATGCGAACCAGCCGTGCAGCATGAAGGGGCCGCTGGCCTCGCCGGCGATGCGGAAGGCCCAGGCCCGCTGTCCCTGCGCGGTCTCCACCAGGTAGTAGTCGCGGCGCACGTCCGCATCGTCCCACCAGCCCGACTCGATCCGTTCCGGCCCGGCGATGACGCGACGCACCGGCTCGCGCAAGGGCATCGGATGCGGCAGCAGCCAGCCCGGGCGCGGTGGCGCGGCGGGGTCGGGAGACGGGAATTTTCGCGCGGTCATGGCCCCGTCGGTGGACAGCGTGCGTTCGGGGCGATGGTCGTGATGCCAGGGCAGGCTGTGCACCGCGTCGTCGCCCAGGCGGGCCCGCAGTCGCTCGCGCAGTTGCGTCCAGGGGATCGCCTGCTGCGGACGGGCGTCGAACAGGTCCCGCTCGGCCGGCACGAAGGCCGGCAGTTCGGGCGCGAGCAGCCTCAGCCCGCGCACCGGCGCGGGCACCTGGGCCTGCTCCAGCCGGCCACGCGCCAGTTCGAACAGCATCGACGCCTGGCGCTCGGGCGCGAGCAGGCCCACGCTGACCTCGCTGGGTGCGAGGAATTCGTGTTCCAGCACCAGGGTGAAACGCTGCACGCCGCCATCGCGTCCGGCCAGGAAAGCGGCCAGGTCGGCGGTGAGCCGGCGCAGCGGGAACAGCAGTGCCTGGCTGGATTCGATCTCGTGGTCGAACTCCATGCGCCCTTCGAAGGCATCGGGCGGCTGGAACCAGGTCAGCGGCGCATCCTCGCCACGCAGCCGGTCCAGGTGCTGCAGAACCGTGGGCGGAAAGCGCCGCGCCACCGTGTCGCGGGGCAGGGCGAACACCTGTCGCAGCTTGTGCAGGCCCATGCGCGAGAACGCCAGGGCCACCTCGCGCGGCAGTCCGGCGCGTTCGATGGGCAACTGGCCCAGCGCGTTGTCCAGCGCGTTCTCGCCGATGGCCAGGCCGTCGTGCACGTTGGCCAGCACCCGCGCGGCGTGGGGATTGGGGGCGGCGACGATGCGATGGCGGAAGCCGAGCGCACGCAGTTCCTCGCGCAGTCGCGCCTGGAAACGCGGCCATGGCCCGAACAGCTGCAGGCTGTGGCCCACCTCGAGCACGATCGCGTGCGGCAGGTCGAGGCTGACCTGGGAACTGAACCCGTAGGCCCAGGCGGCCAGCAGTTCGCGCCAGCGCCGGGCGTCATCCGGATCGTATTGCGCGGTGACAAAACCGGTGGCGAGGGCCTGGGCGGCGGCCAGCGACAAGCCCGGACGCAGGCCCAGCGCCCGCGCGGCCGGCGTCACCGCATGCAGCACGCGCCGTTGGGCGGGCCCGGTGAGCAGGGCCAGCGCGATGGTCTGGGCGGGGTCGGGCTGGGACGCATCGGACGTATCGGGCGTATCGGACTGGCGTTTGGCTTCCTGCGTACCGGCGCGGACCTGCCGGCGCAGGACGCCGTCGACGGCCAGTTGCGGCAGCAGCAGACAGGCCCAGCGCATGGCTCAGGCCTGGACGGGAGCAAGGGCGATTCCGTGCGCAGGAACAAGCGGCGCGGGTCCTGGCGACGCGGAGGAAGGCGGTGTCACGCCCGCCGGGCGCGCGACGGCGGCCGCGGGCGGCAGTGGCAAGGCGAAGGCCAAGGGAGGCCGCAGGGACGCTGCGGCGGGTGGCAGTGGCAGTGGCGCGTGCCTCTGCGCGGGATCTTCGTCGGGTGCGTCCGCGTCGGGCGCGCAAGCGCCGGGCGTGGTGCCGGCAGCAGCCGGCAAGGTGATCGGTCGCATCCCTCCCTGCAATACCTCGTGCAACCTCGGGCGCGGCGGGGCCTCGACCGGCGGCGCGGGCGATGGCAGGCAATGACGCCGCAGTTCGGTGGCCGACAGGAACAGGTCCGGCAGGGCGATCGGGTGCGCGGGCGCCAGTCCCCCGCGGCACTTGAGCACCCGCAACTGTCGCGCCGCCGGGTCGAAGGCGATCCGCAGGGCGGCAGGCGAAGGATTCACCGCGGCCTTCAGGGGGCGGAAGGCGAAGCCCAGGGTCTGGCCGGTTTCGGCCGCGACCTGCAGGCGTCGCAGCGCACGATCGTCGGCTTGCCGGGGCCAGCCCAGGACCGCGCTGCAGGCCCCCGAGCGCAGGCATTGTTCCGTGGCCCACAGGGCCTCGCGTGCATGGGCCGTCTCGATCAGATGCAGCGCCCCCAGGCGGATGCCGGCGGCCTGCCACGCCGGCGGATGGGGGCGGCAGGGCGGTGACACCAGGACGATGACGGCGTCGCTGGCCTGGCTCAGCCGGGCCAGGGTGGGCCACAGCAGGCGGAGTTCGCCAATGCCATCGGCGGGCAACAGCAGTTCGCTCAGGGCGGCATCGGGCCAGCCACCGGAGGGGAGTGCGGTGTCCAGGGCGGTCCACCCGGTGGGGTGCGCGGGTGCGGGGGCCGGCACGGCCTGGCCACGCCACACCCGCCGCTGCGCCAGCAGCCCCTCGAGGGCGATTACGGCGCCCATGGACAGTGCCTTGTGCGTGAGCGGGACGGTTGCATGTTAGCAATAATACTAATACCCGGGTCTCACTGGTTAAGACTCGGAAATTCAAAGGCTTGCAATGCATACCTGCAGTGGGGCCTGTGCAGAGAACCCGCATTCCGCCCTCCAATCGACCAGGTGATGGATGCGGCAAGCCAAGCTACGCAGCCGCTCTGCCAGAATGCGCCCCGGCTGGACCAGGGAAAGGACGCCATGAGGGATCAGGAAATGACTGCCCCCGAGCAGGACATCGACATATGGCTCGCCGTCGAGGACGAGATCGACGAGGCAGCGCGGGCCGGATTCGGCGCATTGATGACCGCGGCCGAGCGGGAGCAACAGCAGCGTTTCCGTTTCGACCATGACCGCAGCCGCTACCTGATCACCCGCGGCATGGTCCGCACCGTGCTCTCGCAGTACGCCGACATCGCGCCCGCCGACTGGACGTTCGAGTGCAACGACTACGGGCGTCCGCACATCGCGCCACGGCATGGCGAGGCCTGTGCGCTGTCGTTCAACATCTCGCACAGCCGCGGCCTGATCGCGCTGGCCGTGGCCCGGCACCGCGCCCTGGGCGTGGACGTCGAGCAGCTGACGCAGCGCCCGGTCTCGATGGATATCGCGCAGCGCTATTTCGCGCCGGTGGAGGTGGCCGACCTGGCGCGCGTACCGCAGGCCGGGCAGCAGGATCGGTTCTTCGAGTACTGGACCTTGAAGGAGTCCTACATCAAGGCGCGGGGCATGGGACTGTCGATTCCGCTGGACCAGTTCGCCTTCCACTATCCCCACGAGCATGCCGTCCAGCTCACGGTCGATCCGGCCCTGGGTGACGACGCGGACCGATGGCGGTTCTGGCAATGCCGGCCGACGCCGGACCATCTGCTCGCCTTGTGCGCGGAGCAGGGGGAGGGTCCGGCGCCGACGGTGCGCTTTCACCGACTGATGGCGCCAACGGCAAGGGCGAGGCTGGAACTGACCTTCCTCAGGACTTCCGGTGGATCGCATCACGGCCTTGAAGCATCCAATCCGGAGGCCTGATGGGCGGGCCTCGCGGGTGGCTGAACATTAATTCAATTTGTCATGAGTCAATTGCAACTAGTTGATTTTAAAAACTACGACTCGTGCGTCCCCGCAGAATTCGCCACGGCCGCTGCCCGGCAGACCCGCCTCACCGCGTTGATCTGATCAGGCGGTCAAGCCGCCGGCGGAGAGACCCGTGCCGCACCGTTCTGCCATTGGTGTCCTGCTCCTGTGCGCCTGCGCAAGCGGCGCAGTGGCCGCGCAGGCCAGGCCCGGGCAAACCCCGGCCGTCCCGAGGCCCGTGCGGGCAGCGCCCGACGAAACCCTGAGCAACGCCATCGCCGGGCCGCTGGTGGTGGCGCTGGCGGAGCAGTTCGGCGGCCGCCGCGTCGACATGCGGCTGACCACCGCCGAAGTCGAGCCCATGGAAACCGGCGTCAGTGCGGTCAGGGGCACGGGCCAGGTGCAGGTCGGCGGACGTGGCGAATGGATCGGCTTCAACTACGAACTGGGCTACGACAGCCGGTTGCGGCGGGCGGCATTTCCGGACGTGAGCATCGGCGGCGCGGCCAGTGGCGAGCGCGACATGCCCAACGATGTGGCGCTGGTCGAACAACTCGAGGGCCACAGGTCACCGCCGCCCTGGCGCATGACCTGCGGCAGCCATCGGCCTGGTTGCGACTGGACCGGATCACGACAGTGGAGGGCGGCAGCCGGTTCCTGCGCATCAATGCCAACGGCATGGCTTATTTCGGCCGCGAGGGGAGCGGGGTGCCCTTGACCATCGAGGCGCTGTACGACCGGACCCGATCCGCGTGGGAGCGCTTCGAGTACGGTTTGAGCGACACCCGGACACCCCCCAGGCGACCGTCGGCCGCGATGCACTGATTTCTGCGCGGTCCGCCAGGTATGGTCCGGAGAACCTGGTCCGCCGGGCATGTCCGACGGCATGCCCCGACAGCGTTGACTTGATGGACAGGCGCGTGGCGTGCGCCACGGCGCATTGCATGCTGCAGTACAGGCCTCCCCACCGGACCACCCATGCTTTCCGTGGGCTGCGCACCAGTCTTCGCGCGGCGTTCGAACGCGCGATGCCCGCGGGAGACTGGACCGGCGCGCTCTCGCACCGCGCGCGTGCGTAGGCATGTTCGACCTTCGCGACTGGTGGACATGGGTTTCCGACGCGCATGCCCTTCTCGATGCGGACGAATCCAGGCGAGTGCTCGGCAGGCGGGCGCCCGCCCATCGGGACGACCTTGCGCTGGCCTACGCACTGCACCGGTTGCTGCTGGGCCAGGCCCTGGGTTGCGATGCGGGACAGGTGCCCCTCGGACGCGATCACGCAGGCTGCCCGCGGGTGCGTGGCGGCGCGTGGTTCACCAGCCTCAGCCATGCCGATGGCTGCGTCGCGGTGGCCATCTCCGGGGCGGGTCCCGTCGGCGTGGATCTGGAACCTTCCACACGCGCGGCGGTGATGCTCGAGATAGAAACGCGCACCTGCCATCCCGCGGAGACCGCGGCCATGGCCACGCTGGATCGACTGGCCAGGAGCGAAGCCCTGTTGACGACCTGGGTGCGCAAAGAGGCATTCCTCAAGGCGACCGGCCTGGGCCTGCAGCGGGAAATGACCAGCTTCACCGCGGATGACGGCGCTCGCCTGGACCTGCCAGACGGCAACATCTGCCAGGTATCGATGCTGGATGTCGGGCCCTACTGGGTGGCGGCAGTGGCTGCGCCGTGCGACATCGCGATCGACGCGCTCTGGTTGCGGCCGGCGGTTGGCGACGCGGCTGGACCATTCTGAGCGATGCGGGCCTGGCTCTACGCAACATGCACGGCCGGCACGTCGGGATTTCCTCGTTGGTTCCAATGTGCGGGCCCGACCTGCGGCGATGGCTGCTGAGCAGCCCGCCGGACCGTGAGGCGCGCGCGTGGACATGAAACCGGGTGCAGCGTGCCGCCGCGCACCCGCTCACGGACGATACATGGCACTGGCGATTGCGCTGCAGGTCGCGAAGACCGGCAGTCCCTCGAATTCGGGAACGGAGTGGGCATGAGCATCGCATTGGCCAGTCGCAAGAGTCGGGCGTTGTTGCTGCTCTGGATCGCGGAGATGACCCTGCTGATCCTGGCAGTTGCCGCCGCGGCCTGGCTCCGCTTCCTCCGCAATCCCGAAGGCCTGGGCGACTTCCTCCAGGCGCTGGGCCCCCGCGCGGTCGTCTTCGCGACCTTCATCACCGTGGCGATGGTCGCCTTCGGCCTGTACCAGGTGCACGTGCGTCACAGCCGGATTGATTTCCTGCTGCGGGTGTCGCTTTCGTTCGCCTTCGGAGGGATTGGACTGCTGGTGCTGTACTACCTTGTCCCGCCCACCTATATCGGCCGCGGCGTCATGGCGATCTCGATGGTATTGGGCTTCGTGGCGGTCACCGCATTGCGCCTGGTCGTGGGGCGCCTGATCAAGACGGACGTGTTCCGGCGGCGCGTGCTGGTGCTGGGAGCGGGGATGCACGCCGACATGATCAACAGCCGCATGCGCCGGCGCGCCGACCGGCAGTCGTTCGTCGTCGTGGGCTTCCTGCCGCTGCCGGATCAGCCCGTGCACGTGCCCGACAGCATGCTGCTCAACACGGATTTCTCGTTGTCGGAGATCGCCGAGTGGCTGCAGGTGTACGAGATCGTCGTCGCACCGGATGAACGGCGCGGTGCGTTGCCGATGGAGCAGATGCTCCAGTGCGCGCAGCGGGGCATCACGGTCACCGACCTGACGACCTTCTTCGAGCGCGAGGCGGGCATGGTCAAGTTGAACGTGGCCGATCCCTCGTGGCTGGCCTTCTCGGGAGGGTTCGACCATTCGGTGCCGCGTCGGCTCAGCAAGCGCTTCTTCGACCTGGCCGCCGCCGGCGCGCTGTTGATGGTCGCCTGGCCGGCGATGCTGGTCGTGGCCACATGCATCGCGCTGGAGTCACGAGGCCCCATCCTGTACCGGCAAACGCGCGTGGGCGAGAATGGTCGGACGTTCGAGCTGATCAAGTTCCGCAGCATGCGCGTGGATGCCGAGGCCGACGGCGTGGCGCGCTGGGCGAGCCAGGGTGACGACCGCACCACGCGCGTGGGACGGATCATCCGACTGTCGCGCCTGGATGAACTGCCGCAACTGTTCAACGTCATCCGCGGCGACATGAGCTTCGTGGGCCCCCGGCCGGAGCGTCCGCAGTTCGTCGACATGCTCAATCGCGAGGTGCGCTACTACAGCGTGCGGCATTGCGTGAAGCCGGGCCTGACTGGCTGGGCGCAACTGCGCTATCCGTACGGCGCCTCGGTGCGGGATGCGGAAGAGAAGCTCACCTTCGACCTGTTCTACGTCAAGAACCACGGCCTGGTGTTCGACCTGATGATCCTGCTGCAGACAGTGGAGGTCGTGCTGTTCCATCGCGGGTCGCGTTGAAGACAGCGACCTGACGGGCCAAGGCGGAGGCCGGCGGGCCGGCAACGATCGTCAGGATCCGGTTCCGCGCGGTAGCAGGCTGGTATCGGCGATGGCTCCGTTCGTTGCGTCTGAATCTGCAGCCTGGCTGGACACCGCTTCGGCGGCCGGGCGCAGGTGCAGATGCAGGTCACCGAAGCAGGTGGCGA
The DNA here is from genome assembly GCF_016613535.2 of Lysobacter solisilvae. Lineage (NCBI taxonomy): Bacteria > Pseudomonadati > Pseudomonadota > Gammaproteobacteria > Lysobacterales > Lysobacteraceae > Agrilutibacter > Agrilutibacter solisilvae. The sequence goes on along the minus strand of NZ_CP071518.1, from coordinate 3,019,426 downwards.
TGTGGCCCAGCAGCGCGCGTATGAAGAAGATCACGCCGGCCATCTCCAGGCTTTCCTCCAGCGTCACCAGCACGTGGTACATCACGTTCACGTGCCCATGGCCTTCGCGCCACCAGCCCTCCACCAGCTCCACGCCCAGGGCGCCACCCAGATAGAGCGCGCCCGATGCCACGAAGGCGACCGCGGTCGTGCGCGGCAGCCGAAACACGAAGGGGAGGAAGTAGAGCGCAAGGCCGCCGACCAGGACGATCGCAGGGACCACCCAGGCGAAGAAGAAGATGCCCAGTTCCCGGCCGCCAAGCAGGTTGCGCATCGGATCGATCAGGCGTTCGTGCACCGACATCGACTCATCGATGCCCATGAAGAAGAACCCCAGCGCCAGGAGCACCCACTTAGACACATCGCCGGCCTTGGCGTCCCGCGCCAGTCTGGCAACCAGTGCCAGCAGCAGGGCGGCGGCGAGCAGCAGCAGGGTGGAGAACAGCGCGGGGATGTTGTGTTCGCCGTCCAAGGTGACCCAGGCCAGCCCGGGCACCTGGTCCCGTCCGGCGGCCAGGCGGTACATCTGCATGCCGATGCTGGTCACCACGAGCACCGCGGCCATCAGGCCCAGCCGCCATGCGACGGCGGAAGGGTCCACCACGATCTTTCTCGCGTCGGCCATCGCAGTGCTGCCTGTAGTAGTGGTGGCGGTGCGGCCGCAATGGGCCCGTGGCCGTCATCCTTGAGGCGTAAAACCAGGCCCAACGGACGGGACCGGTGCCTTCCTGCAGGGACCAACGGCGAACAGGCGGCGTACCGGCCGTGAAGTGCACCGCTTCAGTGCAGCCAGTCCCCGGAGGCCAGCGCCAGCAGCGCAAACAGCAGGACGAGCAGCGTGAGAGCCGCGCCCAGCGCCACCGGCGAACGGGACGAAGACGCATCGGCGCTGGGCTGGTCTGCGTCGTCCGTGGGGGCGCGCCGTGGGCCGCCATACACGATGTGGCCGACACCCTGGCGCTGCGGCGCGGCGCCGGGCAGGCGTCCGTAGCGGCGATGGAAGCGGCTCGCGGTGGTATAGAGGCTGATGAGGTCGCGCAGCACGGCGGTAACCTCCGGCGCGGGAACGCTGCCTGCCGTGCGGTCGGACTGCAACTCGGAAATCCTGCGGCGATAGGCGAGCTGCAACTCGGCCAGGCTGCAGTTCGGCCGCAGTCCCAGTTCCGAGTACAGCATCGTCAGGTCGGGTTTCATCGGGCACCGTCCATGCGCCCATCCTAGCGCGACCGGACGCTGGCGCGCGCAACGTGCGTGGCCGCATGGATACCCCCACGGCGTTAATCACCACATCAGGGACGCTTGGTCTGGACACCATGACGGAGGGTGGCGGCTGGGCATCGCGGGGGTGGAATGAACAAGCAATCCGACGGGCCCGTTCGTAATGACGCTTCCGATGCCGGTACATGCATCCCCCAGTTGATCGAGCAGCAGGCCGCCCGCCGGCCCGATGCGGTCGCCGTCACCTGCGACGGCGCCAGCCTGAGCTATCGCGAACTCAACCATCGCGCGAACCAGGTCGCCCATCGACTGCGCGACCTCGGCGTCGGGCCCGAGACGCTGGTGGCAATCGGGCTGGAGCGCTCGCTCGATATGGTCGTGGGGTTGCTGGGCATCCTGAAGGCGGGTGGGGCGTACCTGCCGGTCGACTCGACGTATCCCCCCGACCGCGTGCAGTTCATGCTGGAGGACGCGCGCCCCGCGGTCCTGCTCACTTCGTCGGGACAGCGCTCGTCGCTCCCTGCGACGGACGTGCCGACACTGCTGCTGGACGGCGACAGTGCGGGCTTCGCCGAACAGCCGGTCGACGACCCGGTTCCGCTCGCGCGCCCCGAACACCTGGCCTATGTCATCTATACCTCCGGCTCGACCGGCAAGCCGAAGGGTTGCCAGGTCACGCACGCCAATGTGTCGCGCCTGTTCACCTCGACGCAGCACTGGTTCGACTTCGGCCCGGACGACGTGTGGACGTTCTTCCATTCGCATGCCTTCGACTTCTCGGTATGGGAGATCTGGGGCGCGTTGATCCATGGCGGCCGTGTCGTCGTCGTGCCGTACCTGACCAGCCGCTCGCCGGACCAGTTCCACGCCCTGCTCGTGCGAGAGGGCGTGACCGTGCTCAACCAGACGCCATCGGCGTTCCGCAGCCTGATCCACGCCGACCAGGCGTCCGGTCGCGCAGCCACCGAGCTTTCGTTGCGGCATGTCGTCTTCGGCGGTGAAGCCCTGGAACTGCAGATGCTGCGGCCCTGGTTCGACCGTCACGGCGACCAGCGCCCGCGCCTGATCAACATGTACGGCATCACCGAAACCACCGTCCATGTCACCTACCGGCCCATTGCCAGCGCCGACCTGGAACGCAATGCCGGCAGCGTGATCGGTGAGCCGATACCCGACCTGCGCCTGTTCGTACTCGACCCGACGCTCGCGCCGGTGCCGGTGGGCGAGGTGGGGGAAATCCACGTCGCGGGGGCAGGTGTTTCGCGCGGGTACCTCAATCGCCCGGACCTCACCGGGCAGCGCTTCTTCGAGTGGAAATCGCCAACGGGCGAACTGGAGCGCCTGTACAAGACCGGGGATCTGGCGCGACGCCTGCCGGATGGCGACCTCGAATATCTGGGGCGCAGCGACCACCAGGTCAAGATCCGTGGGTTCCGCATCGAGACGGGCGAGATCGAGAGTGTGCTGGCGCGCCATCCATCCGTGCGCTCATGCGCGGTGATCGCCCGAGACGACGGCGCCGGTGGCGAAGCCCGGCTCGTGGCCTACGTCGTGCCGCAGGACGCACCGGCCAGCCCGGCGACGCTGCGTGCGCACCTGTCCACCTTGCTCCCCGACTACATGCTGCCCAGTGCCTTCGTCGAGCTCGACGCCTTGCCGCTGACCGAGAACGGCAAGCTCGATCGTCGCGCCTTGCCGGCGCCGGCGAGGGAGCGGCCCGAGCTGGCCTGCGCATTCGAGCCCGCCGTGGGCGCACTGGAGCAGTCCCTGTGCACCACCATGGGCGAGGTGCTGGGCATCGATGGCGTGGGGCGGCACGACAATTTCTTCGAACTCGGTGGCGACTCGCTGTCGGGCGCGCGGCTGCTGCAACGCCTGCGACAGGACGGTGCGGGTGAACCGGTTCGCGCAATCCCCACGTCCGTGCTCTTCCGCCACCCCACCGCGGCCACGCTCGCCGCTTCGCTGCAGGGTCGCGGGGAGGCCGCCATCGAGCCGGCGCGGATGGCCAGCGCGGCGCAACGGGCCACCCAGGGTCAGGATTTCGAGCCGGTCGCGATTGTCGCCATGGCCGGGCGCTTTCCCGGGGCCGCGGACGTCGAAGCGTTCTGGCGGAACCTGTGCGATGGCCATGACTCGATCACCTTCTTCGGTCCGGACGACCTCGACCCCTCGGTCAGTTCCCAGGAACGCGATGACCCGGCTTACGTCCGCGCACGTGGCGTGATCGATGGCGTGGAGCAGTTCGACGCGGCGTTCTTTGGAATCCCGCCGCGCGAGGCCGAACTGATGGATCCGCAGCAGCGGATCTTCCTTGAACTGGCATGGGAGTGCATGGAACGCGCCGGGCACGTGCCCGATGCGACGGCCGGGCCTGTCGGCGTGTTCGCCGGCATGTTCAATGCGAGCTACTACCAGCGTCACGTGGCGGCGCATCCGGATCTCGTCGACAAGGTCGGTGCATTCCAGGTGATGCTGAACAACGAGAAGGACTTCATCGCCACCCGCGTGGCGCACAAGCTCAATCTCACCGGGCCGGCAATCAGCGTGCACACCGCCTGCTCGACGTCCCTGGTGGCAATCTGCCAGGCCATGGACAGCCTGCGCCTGGGTCACTGCGACATGGCGCTGGCAGGCGGGGTCACCGTGACCTGTCCGCCCCGCAGCGGCTATTTCCACCAGGAAGGCGCGATGCTGTCGCCCGACGGCCACACGCGCACGTTCGACGCTAACGCGCAGGGCACGGTATTCAGCGACGGCGCGGCGATCGTGCTGCTCAAGCGCCTGTCGGACGCCGTGGCCGACGGTAACCACGTCTACGCGGTCATCCGCGGCGGCGCGGTCAACAACGACGGTGGCGGAAAGGCCAGCTTCACCGCGCCCAGCAGCGAAGGGCAGGCGGCCGTGATCGCGATGGCCCACGAACGCGCACGCGTGGACCCGCGCAGCATCGGCTACGTGGAAGCGCATGGCACGGCCACGCCGGTCGGGGACCCCATCGAGATCGAAGGTCTGACGCGCGCTTTCCGCCGCGGCACTGACGAGTGCGGCTTCTGCCGGATCGGATCGGTGAAGAGCAACGTGGGCCACCTGGTGATTGCCGCGGGCGCGGCGGGCGTCATCAAGACGGCGTACGCACTGGCCGAACAGCGCCTGCCGGCGAGCCTGCACTTCCAGGCCCCCAATCCTTCCATCGATTTTCCCGCGACGCCCTTCGTCGTCAACGCCGCGGCCAGTGCCTGGCCGGCCAACGGGGGCGAGCCGCGGCGGGCCGGCGTGAGTTCCTTCGGCGTGGGCGGCACCAATGCCCATGTCGTCCTGGAGGAAGCGCCCCCGATGCCTGCGTCGGAGCCCGGCTCCGGCCCGCACCTGATGGTGCTGTCCGCACGCACACCGGCGGCATTGGGCTGCGCTGCCGCGCGCCTGGCCGATCATCTGGAAGCCGACCCCGGATGCAGCCTGGCGGACGTGGCCTGGACGCTGGCGGTGGGTCGCAAGGCGTTCCCGCATCGCCTCGCATTCGTCGCGGACGACGTTGCGGGTGCGCTCGCACAGTTGCGTGGCCCCGAGGCCGCGGCCACCACGCGCGGGCGTCCGGCGCGCGAGGGCGATGTGGTGTTCCTGTTCCCCGGCCAGGGCGCCACGTATCCGGGCATGGGACGCGCCCTGTACGAGTCAGAACCGGCGTTCCGCGCAGCTTTCGATGCCTGCGCCGACGTGCTCTCGGCGGAACTGGGCATCGATCTTCGCGATTCCATGTTCTCGGACGATCCCGAAGCGCTGCTGCCGACCGCGATCATGCAGCCGGCGACTTTCGTGATCGAGTACAGCCTGGCGCAGGCATGGATGAGTCATGGTCTGACACCTGCCGCCATGATCGGCCACAGCGTCGGCGAATTCGTCGCCGCAACTTTGGCCGGCGTGCTGGCGCTTCCCGACGCGCTGCGCCTGGTGGCCCGGCGCGGCGCCCTGATGCAGGCGCAGCCGGCCGGTGGAATGCTGTCGGTCCGGATGCCGCTGGACGACCTGCTCGCGCGGCTGCCCAGCGACCTGTCGCTCGCCGCGGAGAACGCGCCCGGCAGCTGCGTGGTATCGGGCGAGCTTGAAGCCATTGCGACTTTCCAGTCCCGGCTGGAAGCCGACGGTATTGCATGTCGCGCGCTGCGGACCTCGCATGCGTTCCACTCGGCGATGATGGAGCCTGTGGTGGGGCCGTTCCGCGCGGCGGTGGCGATGCTCACGCTGTGCGAGCCCCGCATTCCCATCGTGTCGACCGCTACCGGCGACTGGCTGGATGCGCAGCAGGCTACTTCCGCCGACTACTGGGCCTCGCACCTGCGCGAGCCCGTGCGTTTCGCCGCGGCGCTGGCGAAGGTACTCGACGTGCCATCGCGCGTGCTGCTCGAAGTCGGGCCCCGGGCCACGTTGAGCGGACTGTCCCGCCAGCATCCTGGTATCCAGCAGCATCGCCTGACCGCGGTCGCCACCCTGGCCGACACGCCGGCCAGTGAAGTGGCCAGCTTCCGTCTGGCGGCCGGCCAGCTCTGGGCACGGGGCATCGCGCTGGATCCGGCGGCTTTCGACCGGCGCCACGTGCGGGCCCGCCTGCGCCTGCCGACATATCCATTCGAACGGCAGCGCTACTGGGTGGACGCCATGCCGGCCGCTGGCAGCAACGTCGTTCTCCACCCGGCCGCTCAACGCGCCGGCGCCGAGTCCCACCAGGAGGTCCCGGTACCGGAACCGGCCACGGTCGAAACTGCGGCGGCGCCGCGCGGCGACCTCGCTGTCGACCGCAGGACCCGACTGGTGGGCCAGTTGTCGGCCATGTTCGAGGATGTCTCCGGATTGAGCATCAGCCCCGACGACTCGGCGGCGAATTTCATCGAACTGGGCCTCGACAGCCTGATGCTCACGCAGGTCGCGCTTCAGGTGCACAAATCGTTCGGCGCCAAGGTGACCTTCCGGCAGCTGATGGGCGAGTACGGCAGCCTTGATCGTCTGGCCGCCGCGTTGGATGAGCTGCTGCCGGCGGAATCCGCGCCGCCCCCCGGACTTGCCGCCGCGACAGAACCGGCGTCGGCAGGCGCAACGGGTGCCGGCGGCGGTGGCGGCGAGCTGGCGCTGCAACTGATCGAGCAGCAGATGCAGTTGTTGCAGCAACAGCTGGCGCTCGTGTCGGGACAGGCCGCTGCGCCTCAGTCCGCGCCAGCAGCTGTGGTGGAGCAGGACGTAAGTGAAACGGTCGGTTCCGATGAACCTGCCTCGGCCACGTCGACGCTGCCGACCGGTTTCCCGGACGGCGTCGTTGCGACCACCGAGCAGCAGCGCGAGATCTGGCTGGCCGACCAACTGGGCCGCGAGGCGTCGCTCGCCTTCAATCTTTCGATGTCGCTCCGCTTCGAGGGCGCGCTCGACGTAACGTGCCTGCACGGAGCCCTGCAAGACCTGGTCGATCGCCATGACGCGCTGCGCTCGAGCATCGGCCCCGACGGCGGCACGCTGCACGTCCTGGCAGACACCCGCGTTGCGATGCCCGTGATCGATTGTGTGCAGGCGGGTCCTGGCCAGGCCATCGTCGACGAACGACTGCGGCTGTCGGTCGAGACGCCGTTCGCGCTCGACAGCGGCCCGCTGTTCCGCGCGGAACTGCTGCGTCTGGCGCCGGAAGAGCATCTGCTGCTGCTCACTGCGCACCACATCGCCTGCGACGGCTGGTCGTGGTGGGTGATCGTGCGCGAACTCGGCGCGTTGTACGGGGCCCGGACCGGTGCCATGCCCGCGGTGACCACCGCCAGCCCCTCGTATGCCCAATACGCGCTCGCTGAAATCAGCCACCAGTCCGACCCGTCCCACGCCGCCGACGAGGCGTATTGGTTGTCCCGCTTCAGCGGCGGCGTGCCCGTTCTGGACCTGCCGACCGATCGACCGCGCCCGCCTCACCGCAGCTTCGCCTCGGCCCGCGAGGACCACATCCTGGATGCCGAGCTTCTGGCCGCCTTGCGCCGGCTCGGCGCCCGCGGCGGCAGCGGGTTGTTCGCGACGCTGCTGACGGGATTCGCCATGCTGTTGTCGCGGCTGTCGGGACAACCCGAAGTCGTGGTGGGGATCGCGGCGGCCGGGCAGCCGGTGGTCGGCGAGGACGAACTGGTCGGCCACTGCGTCAACCTGTTGCCGCTGCGTTTCGAGATCGACCCGCAGCGCAGCTACGCGCAGTCGCTGGAAGGCGCCCAGGCCATGTTGCTCGATGCGCTGGAACACCAGCGCTACACATTCGGGACCCTGCTGCGGAAGTTGCGAGTCCGGCGCGATCCCGCGCGCATGCCGCTGGTCAGCGTGCTGTTCAACCTCGACCAGGCGCTGGACCAGGAGTGCGGGGCGTTCCCGGGAGTGGCGATGGAATTCGACAGCAATCCGCGCAGCTTCGAGACTTTCGAGCTGTTCGTGAACGCTGTCCAGAGCCACGGCCAGCTCCGGCTGGAGTGCCAGTACAACACCGACCTGTTCGATCCGCAGACCGTGCGGCGCTGGTTGCGCGCCCTCGAAACGATGCTGCGTGCCGCGGTTGAACGCGAGAGTGTCCCGTCCGGACGCCTCCCGCTGGTCGATGCCGTCGCACGCGCCGAACTCGACGCGCTCAATCCGGCGCCCGTCGCCTTCGAGCGTGAGCGCGGCATGCACCAGCATTTCGAAGTGCAGTGCGATCGCGCCCCGCACCGGATTGCGGTGAGCACCGGAACGGTGGCGCTGGAATATGCCGATCTGGAGGCGCGCGCGAATCGCGTCGCGCACGTGCTGCGCAGCCACGGAATCCGTCGCGGTGCGCTGGTTGGCCTGGCCCTGGATCGTGGTGTGGACATGCTGGCCGGCCTCCTGGGCATCCTCAAGGCGGGTGCCGGCTACGTACCCCTGGATCCGCAATTCCCGCCGGAACGCCTGTCCTACATGGCCGCCGACGCAGGCCTGGCCATGCTGCTGACCACCCGGGCGCATGCGCCGCGGTTCGACCTGCGCGGTCGGCCGGTTTTCCTGTTCGACGAGCACGCCGCCACGCTGGCGCAGGCGCCTGCGCATCGCCTGGAGCACGACGAGTGCGGCGCGCAACCCGAAGACCCGGCCTACGTGATCTACACATCCGGTTCGACGGGGCGGCCCAAGGGCGTCATCGTGCCGCACCGGGCCGTGTCCAACTTCCTGGCCAGCATGCGCGCCGAGCCGGGCCTGGCCGCGGGGGACCGCCTGCTTGCGGTGACGACGCTCTCCTTCGACATCGCGGTGCTCGAGCTGCTTCTGCCGTTGACCGTGGGCGCACAGATCGTGCTTGCCGATCGTGAGGCGGCGGTCGATGGCGCCGCGTTGCGCGCCCTGCTCGAGAACAGCCGCGCGACCGTCATGCAGGGCACGCCTTCCAGCTGGCGGCTGCTGATCGATGCCGGTTGGCCCGGCGCGCCCGGGTTCAAGGCACTGTGCGGCGGCGAACCGATGCCGCAGGACCTGGCGTTGGCGCTGCTTTCGCGCTGCGGATCGCTCTGGAACGTGTACGGCCCCACCGAAACCACGGTCTGGTCGACCTGTGCGCGTGTCCTGCCACCCTCGAGTGGACAAGCGCCGGACATCCACATCGGCCGGCCCATCGCCAATACCCGCGTGATCATCCTCGATGGGCAAGGCGAACCGTGCCCCTTCGGTGTGCCGGGAGAGCTGTGCATCGGAGGCGAGGGCGTCACCAAGGGCTATCTCGCGCGGCCGGAACTCACGGCCGAGCGTTTCCTGCCGGACCGTTTCGCGGCGCCGGTGCCCACTGGCGCCATCGCGCCGCTGCTGTACCGAACCGGTGATCGGGCCCGCTGGCGCCCGGACGGCAACCTGGAGCACCTGGGGCGGCTGGATCACCAGGTCAAGGTGCGCGGCTATCGCATCGAACTGGGCGAGATCGAGTCCAACCTGGCCGCGCGCGAGGACGTCGCGCGCGCCATGGTGATCGTGCGCGAAGACCGGCCTGGCGACCAGCGCCTGGTCGCCTACCTGGTGGCGCAGCCCGGCGCCACGCTCGACGAGTCGGCGTTGCGCGCGCACCTGCGCGACCTGTTGCCGGCGTACATGCTGCCGCAGCACTTCGTCGTGCTCGACACCATTCCGCTCTTGCCGAACGGCAAGATCGACCGGAACGCGCTGCCGCCGCCGGTTGCGCGGGAGGAGGGCGCTCCTGCGCTCTCGCCCGACGCGACCGGAGCGGCAGCCGACCCTCGCGTCCGCTACCTGGCGGACATCTGGACCGAACTGCTGGGAACCCAGGCCGGTCCCGACGACAACTTCTTCGAACTGGGAGGACACTCGATGCTCGCCGTGCAGATGGCCGTGCGGGTCGAGCGCGATACGGGACATCGCATCAAGCTGATCCGCCTGGGCGCGCAGACCTTGTCCCAGAGGTGGCCGGCGATCTGCCCGCACCGGTTGAATCGCCCGCGCAGGCCACTGGCATGGGCGGACGGATCAGCAGCGGCCTGCGACGGCTGTTCGGGCGGGCGCAAAGCCCATGAACGCGACCGGCACGCACCCCCGGGCGGGCACGGGACGATCGCGATGAGCATCGGCGACTGGGAGCCCCGCTGGATGGGTCCTGCCTCGCGCCGGCTGTACGCCGCGCTGCATGGGGCAGAAGGGACGGCGCGCACCGGCGTCGTGCTGGTGCCGCCTCTGTTCCACGAACTACCGCGCTCGAAGCGTTTCCTGGCTGAAGTGGCCAGTGAGCTCTCGGCCCTCGGGCTGGCCTGCCTGCGCTTCGATTTCCATGGCACGGGTGATTCGGACGGCGACGGTGCGCAGGTCGATTTCGCGAGCATGCAGCAGGACCTCGACCAGGCTATTGCGGAACTGCGCGAAGCCACGGGCGTGACACGCGTCGTCCTGCTCTGCTGGCGCGGCAGTGCGCTGGTGCTGGGCGCCTGGAAGCAGCGCGGCACCGCTGCCGATCTCGTGGTGTTGTGGGAACCGATTGTCGATGGCGCGAACTGGCTGCGTGAACTGATGCAAGGCGACGAACAGGAGCGTTCCCTTCGACCGCCGCCGCAGCCGGGCATTGCCCGCGCCACGGATCCCTCCGATGGCCAGCTGATGGGATTTGCGGCGTCGCCTGCGCTGCGCGCCGAGCTCGCCAGGCCACTGGACGTGCAGATGGGCGCAAGCGCCACGCCCGTGTGGCTGGTCACCCGCGAGCCGTCGGCGGAGCAACTGCTTCCCTGCGGGACCACGCGCGTCGTCCAGCTGCCCGACAACGCGCCGGTGTTCAACCTCGGCGCGGCGATGGATGCCACCTTCTTTCTGACCCCCCAAGTACGCGACCTCGTCGTCGAACTGGGCCAGGCCATGGACTCGGAGGCCGCGGCATGAGCGCTGTCATCGACGCCGTGCGCCCTGAAGCGCTCGCGGCCCGCGATGTGTTCGTGCGGTTCGGGCCGGGTGGGCAGCTCACCGGCGTGCTGAGCGGCGTCGCCGGCACCGGACCCACGCTGCTGCTTCCCAGCGCCGGCCTGCAGCCGCGCATGGGGCCGTTCCGGCTGCATTTCCTCTTGGCGCAGCGGTTGGCCGAGCACGGGATCCGCAGCTTCCGGTACGACATTCCCGGTGTGGGTGAAGCGCCACGCATGCCCAGTTGCGATGCCACGCAGGCGACGGTGGCCGCCATGAACCAGCTCGAAGCAATGCACGGCTGCCGCAGTTTTGCCGTGGGCGGCATCTGCAGCGCCGCCGATACCGGTTGGGAAGCCGCCAATGCCGACGCCCGCGTCAATGCCGTGCTGCTGCTCGATGGCGTGTGCTTCGCGGGGCCCTGGCACCGCTATGCGCGAATCCTGTCCCTGCTGCGGCGACTGCCACGCGAGTGGCGCCGGTTTGCACGCAAGATGCCCGGCCGCCTGCGCGGCAATGCCAGCCTGGATTCCGCCGCCTTCCGTACCTGGCCCACGCAGTCCGAGGCGCGAGCACAGTTCGCCGCGCTTGTCGCCCGCGACGTACGCCTGCTCTGGATCTTCAGCGGCGGCTATGCGGACCGCTTCCTGCATCCGCGTCAGTTCGAATGGTCGTTCGGCCCGGTCGTGCGCGATGCGCGCGTCACGCTGCATCACTGGCCGGACTGCGACCACACCTATTTCAGCGCGGCACAGAGGGAACGGTTGATGCAGACGGTGACGCAATGGATGCTTGACCTGCGCGGACGACCGCCGGCATGAATGCCGCCGCCTCCACCGTCGCCAGCCCGCTCTATCCTTCGCCCGACGGACTGGTTCGCCCGCTGCGCGTGGTGATGGTTGGCCCGCCACAAGTGCCAGAATGGATCGAGGCATTCCGCGGACTGGCCTGCGGCTACGACTGGCTCGAACTGACCACGCTGGCCTCGCCGGAACTCACCTTGCCCGCGGCGCATGCTGTGGCATGGGACGTGCGCGGATTAGTGGCTTTCGAGCGATTGTTGTTGCGGGGCAACCGCAGCCTTGCGCCCGTCACGATGCCGGGTGACGTCCTCACCCCGCAGGAGTCGCTGTCGGCGCGGGTCGATGCACTGAAGCCCGACCTGGTGATCCTGATCGGCTGGCACGACTGGGCCGCGACGCTGGCGGGGAATACCCCGCGCGGATGCTGGGTCCTGGATCCTGCACTGGTCGATCCTCGCCACGCCGGTCTGGCGTTGCTCGGGCCGATGGTGCGCGGCGAGTCCGCCACCCAGATGGCCCTGGTCCTCAAGCAGCCCTCGGGCAGTCCGGTGGACTTGGCGGTCAGCTGGGGCAAGACCCGGCACACTTCGTTCCTCATCCAGCGCGAAGATGCCTTCCGCAAGCTGCCGGCCTTGCTGCTGCGCGGCCTGCACAAGCTCGCGGCGGGCTATGTGGACACCGCGCGGCACTGCGTGTCGACTGTCCAGTTGCAAGGGCAGCCTGAAGCCGGGCGCGCCGCCGGCCTGCGCGGGCTGTGGGCGACCATGCGGGCGTCTCCGCGGTGGCTGACGGGCTGGCGCAGGAATGGTCGTATCGGCTGGACGCTCGTGTTGCGCCTGGGCGGATCGATGCTGGACCCCGACGCGCCGATGATCGGATCGCACGCATTGCTCAAGGCCCCGAAGGGCTGGTGGGGTGATCCGTTCATGGCCATGGCGCCAGGACGCAAGTTGATCTTCGTCGAGGAGATGGAGGATCCGCGGCGGCGCAAAGCCAACATTGCCTGCGTGGAGCTGGTCGAGGGCGGCGCACGACGCCTGGGCACCGTGCTCGACGAGCCGGGTCATCTGTCGTTCCCGCAGGTCTTCGAGTGGGAAGGGCAGTGGTACATGACCGTCGAATCAGGCTATGACAAGCGCGTCAGCCTGTACCGGGCCACCGAGTTCCCGATGCAGTGGCAGCGCGTCCATGACCTCGTCACGGGACGGACCTGCGTGGACCCGACGCTGTATCACCACGAGGGCCACTGGTACCTGTTCGCCAACGTCGCGGAGAACCGCAACAACACGTGCGACGAGCTGTTCCTGTTCGTATCCGAACGGCTGGAGGGCCCATACCGACCGCATCCGGCTTCGCCGATCGTCTGTGATGTCCGGCGCGCGCGAATGGCGGGACAGTTGTTCATGCATCGTGACCGTCTCATCCGGCCGGCGCAGGACTGCGGGCCGGGTTACGGCAACGCCGTGGTGTTCAACGAAGTCCTGGCGCTGGGCCCGGACGTCTATCGCGAACGACCACTCGCCCGGCTGGCTCCGTTCCTGACCCGCAGCGTCGACGGATGCCACACCTACAACGCGGCCGGCGGCATCGAGGTGCTCGACGTGCTCGGTCGTCCGCCGAATGGAATGGCCTATCTCCACGTCCTCGACGCGGCGGACGGGGAGGGAATGCAGGCGATGAAGCCGCCCGCGCAGGCGCTCCCGCAGGTACACCCCCTGGCGGCCCCCAGTCCTCCGCACCCCGGCACGCCACCGCGGTGATGGATGACTTTCCTCCAGGTCCACTACGGAAGCACGGAATGAACGAACAGGCGGGGCTTGCCCAGGAAAGCATCGAAGGGACCGTGGCGCCGGCTCGCCTTCGGCCCGGCATTGCGACCCATTACCTGCGCTACTCGTTCTCCAACGGGATGGTGATGCTGGCGGGGTTCATCTCCTTCCCGATCCTCACCCGCCTGCTCGACAACACGCAGTTCGGCATCCTGCGTTACTACGACACCCTGATGCTGCTGGGCGTGGCCATCCTGAAGCTCGGGACTCCCCACGCCATCGTGCGTTTCTATCCCTACGAGGGGAACGCGCAGCAACAGCGCGCGTTCGGCACCAACATGGTCCTGCTACCGTTGATGCTGTCCGGCGTCCTGTGGGGGCTGACGGTAACGGGAATTGCCCTGTGGTCGTCGACGGGTGGCGGCTCGCTCTCGCCGCTGTTCTGGTGTGCGCTGATCCTGATCCCCATGCTGGCAGTCACCAGCATCGCGCAGATGGTGGTCCGCGCCAGCGAGCGGTCCGATATCGTCATGACGACGCGCATCGTCGGCCGCATGCTGGAACTGGTGCTGGTGCTTGGCGCTGTGATCCTGGTACAGCAGTCAGCGCTGGCGGTGTACGGCGGCAAGATGATCGCGGCGGTGCTGCTGCTGGCCTGGCTGGCCCAATGGCTCTACCGGCACCTTCAGGTTTCCCGCGACGCGGTCGACCTGCAGGCGCTGCGCAATGGCCTGGTGTACGGACTGCCACTGATGGCGCACGAGATCGCCTTCAGCGTCCTGGCCAACATGGACCGCGTCCTTCTCAAGCACCTGACCGACGACTTCGCGGCCGTCGGCATCTACGCGATCGGGTACGCCCTGGCGATGCAGCTCAACGTGTTCATCGACGTCACCCTGTCCGAGGCTTTCACTCCAGTGGTCATGCGGGCCTATGAGACCGGTGGCGCTGGTGCAGTGCGTGCGCTCAAGCGGCGGGTCCTGCTGCCCATGACCTATGCGGTGGTTGCCATCGTCGGCATGCTGCTCATTTCCGGACACGACCTGCTGGTGGCATTGAGCGGTCCGGGCAAGGCCGCGTCGGGCCCGGTGTTCATCATCGTGGGCGTCACCATCTCGATGTACGCGTGGTTCGCGATCGCCAACTACGGCCTGCAGCTCAAGAAGCGGACGCTGCAGGTGCTGGCGATTACCCTGGGCGCGGCCATGCTCAATGTCGTCATGAACATCATCCTGGTGCCTCGCATGGGCTACATGGGCGCCGCCTGGTCGACGGCAATCAGCTATGCGGCCCTGATCGCCGCCCAGTTCGCAACCTGCCCGCGGGGGCTCGCACGCCTGCCCAGGGCTCGCACCGTCCTGCTGTCGCTGTCGTGCCTGGCGCTGCTGCTGCTGGTGGCGCTGGGCACGGATCTGTTCGGCCTGCAGAACACCTGGTTACGACTGTGCGTCGCGGGACTGCTGTTCCTGGGACTCTACGCACTGCCGGTTGTCGCGCTGGACCGGGAACTTCGGGAGATGCTGACCGCACTGAGGTCGTCGCGTTGAACCATGGCCTGGTTCCTTTCGCCACTGGCATGGCTGCTGGTTGCCGTCGTCCTGACCGGGCTGGCCTGGTGGCCTCGCGGCCGGGCCTGGCTGCTGACGGGCGCGGCGCTGCTGGCCGTGGCGGCCGTCGCGGCGATGACGCCGTTCGGGGCGAACCGCCTGGTCGCGCCCCTTGAGCGGCCGCTGGCCGACGACGCGGCCTGTTCCCTCGCGCCACCTTCCACTGCGATCGTCCTGGGCGGCGGCGTCGAGGGTTGGGCACGCAGTGACACCGATTTCGCTGCACTCAACCTGTCCAGCCGCCGCAGGATCGACCGGGCGGTGGACTGGTGGCGGGCGCAGGCCGGACGCAGCCTCGTGGTGCAGGGCGGCGCTCCCCGTCCTGGCGCCATTCCCGTCGCCGCGCTGATGGCGGCCTATGCGCAGTCACTCGGGGTGCCGCCCCAATCCATGCGCGTGGAGACGCGATCGATGGATACCTGGAGCAACGCGGAACAGGCGGCCCGACAGTCGCCACGCCTGCCGTCGCGCATCATGCTGGTGACCTCGATGATCCACATGCCGCGCGCCCGGATGGCGTTTGCACGCGCCGGATTCCAGGTGTGCGCACTGGGCGCCGACTCGCGCCGGCTGCCCTCGCGTCTGCCGTGGGCGCTGGTACCGCGCACCAGCGCGCTGGGCAACGCGGAGGATGCCTTGCACGAATGGGCGGGATTGGCCTATTACCGGTGGCGCACCCGGCGTGACGCAGCCCCGGCATCGCCCTGACAGGGCCTGGCGCGCAAAAAAAAGAGCCCCGGAAATACCGGGGCTCTGAAGTGGTGCGGTGAAGCGTTGCTTACTTGTAGACCGAGAACGTCGAGGTCGCCGTCTTGCTCGCGCCGCCGTAGGACACCGCAGCCGACAGCTGGTAGGTGCCGATGGAGCTGGGACCCGTGCCCGACGTGAAGCTGTTGCGGGCGTAGCCCTGCGAATCGGTGACCGCAGTCAGGACGACCTTGTTGATGCCATTGGGCTTGAGGGCGGTGAACGTCACCGTCGCACCCTTGACCGCCACGCCACCCTTCATCACGCGGGCACTCATCCACACCTTGGTACCGGCCAGGTAGCTGGTCTTGTCGGTGCGCAGGGTCTCGGTGAGGGTCGAGGTCGACGTGCTCGCCGCAACCCAGTAGGTGGCCGAATCGCTGGCCGTGTGGACGCTGCCCACGCCGCTGCTGGTGCCCATGCCGATCGGATAGGTGCCGGCGATGGCGCCGATCGGCGAGGTCACGGTGACGGTGGCGTTGCCGGTCGCACCGGGGGCCAGCGCCAGGGCCGACGCCGACTGCGAAGAGGTGAGACCGGACGACACGCTGCGCGCCAGGGCGAACGTCGTGGTGGAGCAACCGCTGCTGTCGTTGTTCTTCAGGCTGACGGAGTAGGTGTTGGTGGTACCGGCGGCAACCGCGGTGGCCGGGCCGGTGATGTTGAGGGTCGGCGCCGCACGGGTGCAGGTCGAGGGCGTGGTGGTGCCACCAGCCTGCTTTTCATACGCACCGATGTCATTCGCGGCGCCGGACGGACGCTTCTGCAGCAGGAAGTCGGTTGCCACGGCGCTGATCATCGGCGCCTTGTCGACCACCGGGCTGCCGGTGAGCGGCTCGGCATCGAAGGACGCCAGCGTCATGTTGGTCAGCTTCGGATCCTGCGTGCAGGTCGTGCCGGTCGGGCAGGTACGGACCTTCCAGCCCATGTTGCCGGTGAGCGACTTGGAACCCGGCGCGCCGCCGGCCGTCATCAGGGTCTGCGTGGAGGTGCTGGCGTAGTACGGGAAGCCGACGACCAGGTTGTTCTGGATGTAGATCTTGTCCGTCGAAGCGCCTTCGCCATAGGCGATCTGCGCATCGCCTTCGCCGGCGATGGTGTTGTGGCGCACCGTGGCGACGTCGTTGCCGGTCAGGATCAGCAGCACCGAGCTGCCGTACGCGCGGCACAGATCGGCCTCGGCCATGTAGTACTTGCCGCGGAAGTAGGTGCAGTGACCGACCATCACCGAGTTCTCGATGAGCGAGTTGCCCTTGACCTTGACCTGGTTGCCGGCGTTGGCGACCGAGTAGATGCGGCGCAGGGTCACCTTCGTGCCGTCGGCGCCGTCCATGTAGCGCAGGTCCAGGCCGTCGGAGGTGTTGTGGTGGATGAAGGCGTCTTCGATCAGCCACTGGCCGCCGGTGTCGACCGTGCCGAAGCCGTCGCCATAGCCGCCGGTCGTCTGCGCCCAGCACGCCCACGGCTCACCCGTGGCGACTTTCTCGCCACAGCCGTTCCACGCGATCTCGATGTCGCGCATCACCATCGCGCCGGAGTTGGAGCCGCCGGAGCTGACGTTGCCGTCCCAGCCCGCGCTGCCGTTCTTGTTCATCTTGACGCGCTCGAGCGTCCAGTTGTTCAGGCCGCCCGCGTTGAAGGCGTTCTTGCCCATGCCGTGGATGTTGAGGTCGTGCAGGTACACGTTGCTCGAGGCAGCGGCGTACACGCCCACGCGCGCCCAAGGCATGGAGCTGGTGCAGGCGGCGGCGGAATTGGAGTGGTTGTAGACGCAGTCGCTGTTGTCGGTGATCTCGAGGTTGCCGATCTCGACGTTCGAGCTGCCGTCCAGGTTGATCACGCGATGCGTGCCGGCGACGCCGACCAGCTTGGTGCCGGCCTTGCCGAGGATGCGGGTCTTCGCGGTCGTGGTGCCGCTGGGGACCTTCTGCATGTAGCCGCCGCTGCCGATCTGGAAGCTGCCGGCGCCGATCATCAGGGTGTCGCCACCAGCGATGCGCGCGGAGCCCGAGTTGGGCAGGGCGATGTTGGGATTCTTCCAGGCGCAGTTCTGCGCGGTGCCGCTGCCCGGATAGGCAGCATCGGCGCGACCGTTGCACTGGGCGGCGTCGCCACCGTCGGCACGGACGTAGAAAGTGGATGCGTTCGCGGACCCGAAGGCGGCAAGCCCGATGGCCGGCAGAACGAACGAGAGAACAACCTTGGGCAGCTTACGGCCGCGAATGGAAACTGACATTAGGATTGGAAACTCCGTAATCGTTATTGGCGATGGGGTGGCCCCTCCCTCGAGCCGGAGCGGACTGTAGGGAAGGGGGGGGAGGGCTTTTGTGCGAGTGCGCACACTTCGCACCGCCTTCACGCGTCAGGAGTGGACCGACTGCGTCCACAGACGCCCAAGAGTGCGATAGGGGCTGATTTGTTCAGCGAAGGGTCGAGTACGTGAAATGCTGAACGGGGAGAGGGTTGTTAATCCCCGATAACATCTGCCCGGCATGGCCGATTCGACTTTTTTGACCCCGCCAAATCAGGGGTCCAAAGCGTGAGCCAGTATTGATGAGCCGGGAATGCGCCGTGCCAACGACGCGGGGCCGTCACGCAGGAAGGCGGCACGGGAATTGCCCGTGCTTGTTGATGAGCCAGCGCCGCTGACTCGTCCGTTCACGGACCGGGCACGCCGATGCGGGGCGGCACCGGAGGCGTCACGCCCTTGGTAACAAGAGTGGATGGATCGGGCTTGCCCGGGGACGAAGATCGCTAGGGGATCTTGTCGTCGTAGTCGGTCCGATTGACGTAACCCTGCGACCCTTCGAGGGAGATGACCCGACCGGGCACGCCGACGACCACGGCATTGTCCGGGATATCGGTGGTCACCACGCAGTTCGCGCCGATCGCCACGTTGTCGCCGACCCGCACGCAGCCCGCGATCACCGCGCCCGGACCGATGTACACGTTGTCACCGATGACCGGGTAGCCCTTGTTCCGGCCGCGGTTCGCACGGCCGATGGTGACGCCCTGCGAGATGTTGCAGTTGCGGCCGATGACCGCCTTCTGGCTCACGACGATCCCGCCGAAGTGACCGATGTAGAAGCCGCTGCCGATCCGGGTATCGACGGGTATGGAGATGCCCAGTTTGTAGGTCAGGTGCCCCAGCAGCAGTCGTGCGATCGGGTACAGGCAGAACCTGAGCCACGGATGGTGTCGCGCATACCGGCTGGTGCGCAGCCAGAAGTTGTAGCGATAGGACTCGCCGTGGAACAGGTAGCGCGGCAGCACGCGCCAGCGGCCGGAACCGGTGATGCGATACAGGTCCGAAAGGACCAGGTAGCGGTATTGCGCGTATCCCATGGGGCCGGAGTCGGCGGACGGAGCGGCCGCGCCATCGAGGACGGGCGGCGCCCCTGGGTCGGTCTGCGGCTGGATCATCGGCGGGCCGCCTGGATCAGCGACACGACGGCCTTGAATTTCCCATTGGCCGATCGCGGGATCGCTTCAACTTTCTCGACGACGACGGTGACGTCTCCCAGGCGCTGCCGGATGCGTTTCTCGATCTCCAGGGCATCGGCTGTTCCGAAGGCCGGGGTGCCGACGACCTTCACGCGGATCCTGTCGAGGGCTTCCTGGATGATCTGGCCTTCGACCAGATTGTCCTGGGCGACGAAGATGCCGTGGAAGCGGACCATCTCGCGGCCATCCGGCCCCACCACAACATCCTCGACGCGCCCGACGATTTCCTGCAGTACGGGCATGTGGCGGCCACAGGTGCACGGGCGCGGATTCCACGCCGCCACGTCGCCGACCCTGTATCGGATGAAGGGCTGGTACCGCCGCACGAACCCGGTGGCGACGATCTCGCCAGGCTCACCTGGATCGCACGGGCTGCCGTCATGCCGGAGGATCTCCACCACGCCGGCATCCGGACTGACATGCAGCCGCCCATGCGCGCACTGGCTGGCGAACACCGCGTTCTCCACCGTCCCGTATTCTTCATACACGCTGCACCGGTACGCCGCTTCCATCACCGTGCGCATCTTGCTGGTCAGCTTTTCGCTCGTGGTGATCACGGCCTTGAGTTCGGGCACTTCAAGACCGCGGTCAAGGATGTGCCGCGCCAGCAGGTAGTAGGAAACCGCGTAGCCGGTCAGCCAGACCACGCGGTGTCGCCAGAGCGCGTCGACGTACTGGTCGGCATGCTCCCGCGACAGATGGAACGCGGAGAAGTAGACCTGGTTCTCGACCCGGTTGAAGCGATGGAAAGGACCGGGACTATGCGGATCCGGCACGACAATGCGGCCGGAGAACGTTGCCCTGGGCTCATCAAACGAGACCCCCGCCCAGTTGGCCGACCGCGCTTCCCGAAGCGCGCGTGCCTCTCGCGCCTCGCGCGCCGTCCACAGGGTGGTAACGGGGGTGCCGGTCGAGCCGCTGGTGAGGAAGCGATAACGCATGAGCGGCCGCACATCCTCGCGCGCGAAGGCCTGGGGGGCGTGGCGGATCGGATCCTTGTCCAGCAAAGGCAACGCACTCAGATTGCCTGCACGCGCGGCTCGCTTGAGCGCGTCATCCCAGGTCTGGCGATAGTAGGGAACATGGTCCGCAGCCTGGCCGAGCAGGGTGCGCAGCTGTTCGGTCTGGTAGGAGGAGAACTGGGGCGGCGTCCACGCGTCGCGCTCCCGCCAGGCCCGCACCTGATCACCGTAGCCCGGCCCCGACCGCAGCCAGTGGCGATAGAGTCCAAACGCGGACGCAGCGACTTCCTGCCCACGTTCTGGAAGTTTCGCGTAGATCCTGTCGGCCAGGCCCAAGCTAGTCTCCGTTATCGCCGTGCCGCCGGCGTTCCGCAGGGTGGGGCGCCCACCTTGCCTGCCGCCGGGCTTCCGGGCAGGGGACGGGCGTTGAATGCGTCCAGCTTCATCACGCTCAGTTTCGGGTTCTGTCCGCACGACGCCCCGTCCGGGCATTGCGCCACGTCCCAGGCCTGGTTGCCCGAGAGGCTGCGACGGGCCGGCGACTTGCCGGCGTTGAAGGCACTCTGGTTGCCCGGACGCAATGCGTTGGGAAACCCGATGACCAGGTTGTCGCTCACCTGGATGTGGTCGCTGGCATCGCCTTCGCTGTGGCCGATCTGGGCCGCGCCCTCACCGGCGATCGTGTTGTGCCTGACGGTCGCGGTGTCGTGACCGGTCATCACCAGTTGCAGGGTGCTGCCGTCGCCGCGACACAGGTCGCCGGGCTTCATGAAGAAGCGCTTGCGGAAGTAGCTGCAGTGGCCCACCAGCACGGAATCCTCGACAAGCGCATTGCCCTTGACCTTGACCTGGTTGCCCGCATTGGCCACCGCGTGGATCCGGCGCAAGGTCACGCGCGTGCTGTCGGCGCCATCCATGTAGCGCAGGTCCAGGCCATCGGAGGTGTTGTGGTGGACGTGGGCGTCCTCGATTACCCATTGCCCGCCGGTCCGCGTGGTCCCCAGCCCGTCGCCGTAGCCGCCGCTCTGCTGGGCCCAGCAGGCCCAGGGCTCACCAGTGGCCACCCTTTCCCCGCACCCGTTCCAGCCGATCTCGATGTCGCGGAAGATCATCCGGCCTGAGTTGGGCTCGGCATCCTCGACGTTGCCGTCCCAGCCTGCGGTGCCGTTCCGGTTGAGCCTGACCCGTTCCAGCGTCCAGTCGCGCAGGCCGCCGGCGTTGATGCCACGAGCCGCCATGCCGTGGATGTCCAGGTCGTGCAGCCAGACGTTGTGCGAGCGGCGCGCGTAGAGGCCGACCCGCGCCCAGGGCATTGCCGGCGTGCAGGCCACACGCGGTTCGGCGTGCTTGTGCACGCAATCGCTGTCGTCGGTGATTTCAAGATGACCGATTTCGACGTTCGAACTTCCATCCAGGTTGAGTACGCGATGGATGCCATGCGTACCTACGAGCTTCGCGCCGGCCTTGCCGATGATGCGTGTCGGAGCGGCAGCCGCAGGCCCGCTCGGAATGGGCTGCATGGCGCCATCCTCGCCGATGTCGTAAGTGCCGGAGGCGATGCGAAGGGTGTCGCCGCCCTTGATGCGGGCCCGGCCGGAAGCGGGCAGTGCGACGGCTGGGCTTCGCCACGCGCAGCCGCGGGCTTTGCCGGAATACGCAGAATCGGTACGGCCGTCGCACTGCGAGGCATCGCCCCCGTCCGGGCGGACGTAGTAAGTCGTCATACCCGCGCTTGGTGCGATCGCGACAGGTATGTCGGCCTTGCCCAGACGTGCAGCGCGGCACGGCTCCAGACTGGACGCGCTACCGGTCACCAGGCACAACAGTCCGGCGACAGGCCACGCTGCGAAGGACGTACGGATTCCCCCCTGCTGCGTGGATGGGTTGCGGGAGTTGCTTGGGCGCAGGCGGTTGTCCATGGCGGGCGCTTTCCTGGATGGGAGCACGGTCAACGCCGCAGCGCTTTGGATATCGACAATCGGGGCAGCGCTCGCCCAGCCAGCGGAAACTCCAGGCCCATTGGCCGCTCCGGGCGCGGCGGCAGGTGATGCGCGGCCACCAGCTCCGCTGCGTGCAACTTGATGTTGCCGTAGCGTTCCATCAGGCCGCAGAGAATCCAGAAATTGGCCATGATCAGGCTGTCGAAGAACGGGCTGCCGTACATGTTGCCCAAGGCCATCGCCACCACCACCAGGGTGAAGCCGAGTTCCAATGCGCGCGTTTCCGGCCGCGTCGCGCCGGGCGAGTTGCGCAGCATGCGGGTCAGCCGCCACAGGCGCCAGAACACCCACAGCAGGGCCAGGAGGCCGAGCGGGCCGCACTCGGCCAGCGTCAGCAGGAAACCGTTGTGCGCATCCTTTCCGGCAAAGCTGGAATACATGCCGATATGTTCGTTGAACCGTCCCAGTCCAACGCCGCCCGGATGGTCCTGCAGCATGTCGATGGTGCCGTTCCAGATCGTGAACCGGCTCGTGGTACTGACATCGAAGGACACCGAACCGCTCGCATCCACCTGTTGCGTCTGCTCCACCCGGTCGACCACGCTGCCAGGCAACAGCGTCGCCGCACCGCCGATGACCAGCGCGCCCGCCAGCAGCGCCATCGGGATGCTCCGCCACACCAGCACGATCATCAGTGTGAACAGGCCGATCAGGTAGGACTGACGTGAATAGGTCAGCAGGATGGCGCTGGCCAGTACGCAGCAGCCCAGCAAGCATACCCAGCGGATGCGCCGGGTCTGGCCCGGCTGGAGGGCGATGGCGGCCAGCATCGGGAGGAACATCGCGAAGAAGACGCCAGCCCGGTTGGCCATCTTGATATCGCCAAACGGGCCGGTGGCGCGCTGGGTTTCGGAGAATGTCCCAAGGTCGAATTTCAGCCCCTGCAGCACCGCCTCGAACCCTGCGCCTACCGCAACGATCAGCACCAGCACGATCAGCTGGCGCGTGCGCTTGAGGTCCAGCCCGCAGCGAAGGTAGGCCAGGTAGAGCAGTGGAAACAGGACCGCGACCTTGGCCTCGCGCAGGTCCTTGCCCAGATCGGACAGGTCCTGCCAGTGGGCCGCGATGAATCCGACGAGCATGGCGAAGAACAGGGCGATCAGCGGGGGCATCAGGAACGGCGGGCGCGCCTGCAGGTGGTCCGGATCGCGCTGGCCCAGCAGCATCGTGATGACCAGCAGGGCGACCGACGTACCCACGGCGACATCCGGCGGGAAGTGCGCCGTGTTGGGCAGCATCACGATCGGAATGGCCAGGAACAGCCGCATCATCGAAGCGCATCCGCAGCTTTGCAGGCCCGGGAGGGGAAGGGATTCATTTTGCAGGCCCCTGCACGGGTTCGGGACCGGCTACCCCTGTGTTCTTCGCGTACTCCTTCGCGCGCAGGCAGCGCTCGTACACCGCGCTGGTGGCTGCGGCCAGTGCTCCTCCGCTGTGGTGGGCGTTCACGTGTGCGGTGGCGCCGCGCGCCAGGCGGCGGCGTAGTTCCGCGTCGCCCATGCGCGCCATGGCGGCGGCCAGCGCGGGCGCATCGTCCGGTGGAAACAACAATCCGCTGCGGCCGTTGTCCACGAGCTCCGGCGTGCCGCCGACGGCCGAGGCAATCACAGGACAGCCGGCGGCCATCGCTTCCAGCGCCGCATTGGACAGGCCTTCGAAGTGCGAGGTCAGCACCAGGTAATCGGCCGCCTGGAGCAGGCGCGGCACGTCGGTGCGTTCACCGAGGAAGACCAGGTTGGCGTCCACGCCCAGGTCGGCCGCAAGCAGCTCAAGCGCGTCCTGCTCCGGACCACCGCCCGCCAGAGCGACGCGTGGACGCTGCTCCGGCTCGAGCGCGGCCAGCGCACGGATGAGGCTGGGCAGATTCTTGACTGGCACCAGCCGCCCCACGAACAGGGCCAGCAGCTGCTCCTCCGCCACGCCAAGCTCATGGCGCAAGGCGGCGCGTTCGTCGGGGCTGATGACCTGGGGCAGGGCGACACCATTGGGCACGACATCGAACCGCGCATCCGGCATCCCGGTGCGTTGGGCAGTGGCACGGGCGCCGGCGCGCGAATTGGCGATCACCGCCGCGCTCCGTCCGATCGCAAAACCTTTGAGCCACCAGAACCAGCGCGGCCGGTCCAGCGCGAAGCTGCGCTCGGAAGCGACCAGCGCGGGCCGACGGCGCGCCAGGGCACGCGCAAAGACCGACGCCAGCTCGGCCGTCAGCGAGAACGCGTGGATCAGTGCGTAGTCGCGCTCGCGCAGCAGCCTCGCGTAGGCCCACAGAAAGGGCAGGTCGACGCGATGCCGCTTGCGGATGCAATGCACGCGGACCCCGTCCCGCGCGATCTCGTCGACGAGGAAGGACGGGCTGCGGAAATAGAGGAGTTCCGGTTCCCAGCGGCGACGGTCCAGCCCATGCAGCAACTGCTGGACCTGGCGCTGGCTTCCACCGACCTCCATCCCGTCGATGACGATCAACAGCCGGTCACGCCGCATCTTCCACCGCCTTGCGCATCAGACGATGCAGCCGCAGGGCCTCCTTGCGAGCGTCGAACTCCACCTCGATCCTTTGCCGGGCGGCACCGGCCAGGCGGGTGCGCAACGCCGGATCGAGCAGCAGCCGTTCCAGCGCATGGGCGAGCGAGGCTGGATCGGCCTCGCCGGCGAGCAGGCCGTGGACGTCGTGACCGATCAGTTCCGGAACGCCGGAGACCGGGCAACTCACGACCGGGCAACCGGCCGCCATGGCCTCCATCAACGCGACGGGAATGCCATCGCGACTGCCGTTGGGAGCCACTTCGCAGGGCAACACAAAAAACGGTCGCCGATGCCAGGGCCGCACGCACCGCCTCTTGCGGCTGGGCTCCGGCCAGCACGATGTCACGCTGCAGGCCAAGCCGGTTGATCTGCTCCTGCAAGGCCGCGCGGGCAGGGCCTTCTCCGAACAGCGTGCATTCGAACGGGACGTCATCGTCACGCAACTGCGCCAGCGCGTCGACCAGGGTGTGGAAGCCCTTTTCCGGCGAGAGCCGACCGACGCCCAGGATCCGGTGTTCCGCGCGTCCGGCCATGTTCAGCGGGATCTCCCGCAGGTCCACCCCGCAATGGATCACCTTGAGCTTTTCAGCGGCCAGGGCACTGACGTTATCGCCGAGCCAGTCCACGTTGTGACGCGAGATCGTCACCGCCAGCGCGGCGTCGCGGATCTTGCGCGGCAGCATCTGCTGGTTTCGGAACACGTCATGGGCGTGACAGGTGAATCCGAACGGCCGGCCCATGATCCGCGACAGCGCCCATGCGGCCGTGGCGGGGTAGGTCGACCAGTGGGCATGGATGAACTGGGGATCGAACGCCTGCAGCCAGCGCAGCTGCGACAGGCCCCGGATGAGGGTACCGATGGACTTGATCGCCACCGAGGGCGTGCGCCAGGTATCGGCCACGATGGCGGTGGCCGCGGCCGCGACTGCCAGAGGATGCCTGGCGAGGGCGCGCACCATCTCCACGGTCGTCGGCAGCGCCGCTGCGGACTGGTGTACGCGTTCGAGCAGTGTCGCCGCGTCCGCCTGGACCATCGCTTCGCCCGAACGCTTGAGCGAAACGATCCGGACGTCAACCCCGGTTTCAATCAGCGCGAGGATCTCGCGGACGATGAAGGTTTCAGACCAGCTGGGAAACTGGGATACCACGTACACCACGCGGCGCAGGTCGTCAGCCACCGCCGGTCCCCGCAGTGCCGCGGCAGCCGCCTGCGAGGTGGTCTGCGGCAGGCCGTCGTGGATCGACAGGAAATTGTTGGCCCGCGACTCCATGGTCATCAGCTCGAATCCTGGTGTAAGTGCAAACGGTTCGGGGCAGGGGCGACGGCCAGTCGAGGCCACCCGGCTGCCTGCGATTCAGAGCGATTGCCTCAGCGCAGCGGCGTCCAGGTGACGATCCGTTCGCCGCGCAGATACCTGAACAGGCTCAGCGCGGACGCTACGTTGGTGAGCACGAAGTAGTAGGGCTGGGCCAGCCATCGCGACTTTGCGGCTCCACGCAATGGCGTGAACCCCAGCAGTCCTGCAACCAGAAGCGCCAGTTGCATCGCCAGCATCCACACGTAGCGCCCCTGGAGGGCCAGTGCTGCGTTGGCCAGCAGAGCCACCGCCCAGAACACCGGTGACAGGTAGCGCAGCACCTTGTGGGACCACAGCTGCCATGCGAATGCGCCATAGCGGCGCGGATCGAGGAACTCCTTCTGGCTGGCGAGGGCCACCAGGCTTCGGATGCCCACCCGCACGCGCATCGACAGTTCGCGATCGGGCCGGTCCAGCGTGTCCTCGTAGCACACGGCCGCCGGCTCGAGCACCGTGCGCAGGCCTTGACCGCGGACCACCATCGCAGTGACGAAATCGCTGATGAGATCCGGCGGAATAGGGCGGTAGGCCGAGCGCCGGACCGCGTACAGGCAGCCCGAGACGCCAATCAGCGAGCCCAGCGCGCTTTCGGCCATGCGCAGGCGTGTCTCGTAGTTCCAGTACGAGGTTCCGCCCTTGCCGGTTGCGTCGTCGCCGGCTGCGACGTAGGTGAGGCGGCCGGCCACGCAGCCCACGGAGGGGTCCTGGAAATTGCTGCAGATCTCGCCAAGCGCGTGCGCTTCCAGACGCGTCGTGGCGTCGGTGAAAAGCAGTACGTCTCCGGTGGCGACGGCGGCCGCGGCGTTCTGGCATGCCGTCTTGCCCAGGCGCCCTTCCACGCGCAGCAGACGCACCTGGGGCGCACCGAATCCGCGCACGAGCTCGTCGGTGGCGTCGCTGGATGCATCCGAGGAGACGATGACATCGACCCGGTCACGCGGGTAGTCCAGGGCCAGGACGTTGCGCAGCTTCTGTTCGATGCTGGCCTGTTCGTTGTACGCGGTGACGATCACGGTCACCGTCGCAGTCGGGGGCGCCTTGCGCGTGGGACGCGGACGGATGCGGGCGAGGGCGATCGCAAGAAGCGGATAGCCGGCGTAGATGTAGGCAAGCAGCAGCAGCGCGGCCCAGAGCAGGATTTCGAGCATGGCACCCCCGCGCCGTCAGCGCTTCCACCAGACGGTCACCTGTACCGCGTTCTCCTTGTAGCGCGGGTCAGGCAGGTTGGAATCGCGCTCGTTCCTCAGCGCCTCGGCGCGCCAGCCCCAATGTCGGCTCAACTGCTGGTCGAAGCCGACGCGAATGACGCGATCGTGGTCGCGCTCGTCGATCGAATCGAAGTCGCGCTTGCGGAACGACCCGCCGATGAACACGGTGACCAGCGGACGCAACCGATAGTCCGCCTGGAAGAAGATGCCTCGTTCGCTGCGGTCGGCATCGGTCCGGTCGAGGTAGCTCAGCCGCCGGTAGATCGGACGCAGCCGCAGCATCACCCGTTCGCCGGTGTAGCGATAATCCAGTTCAGCCGCGCGCTGCTCGTAAACGCCGGCGCTCACCAGTGACGAGGACACGTCCAGCAGGTCGGGAATCAGCGCTTCATCGGGATCGCTCAGGCGTACGACCATGTCCTGCACTTCATCGGAGAACTCGTGCCGGAGACGGAATCGAAGGCGGCTGCGCGAGCTCAGCTGGGACTGAACCGTTGCCCGGAAAATGGTCATCGATTCGTCGTCCGCGAGCTCGCGATCCAGGCGCGAATAACCCAGGTCCAACTCGTACTCGGTGTCGCGACGCTGTCCCTGCAGTCGGACGAAGCCATCATGGCGCTTGAAGTCCACGGCTTCTGTCACATCGTCGAACTGCGCCTTGGTCGTCGTCAGGTGGAATGAGCCCGTCGTGGTGGGCGTCATGTCGCGCTGGAGCACCGCGGCGGCGATATAGCGGCTGCCGTCGAATCCAGTGGCCACTTCGGCCTGGCTGTCGGCGGCGCGAAGGTCGAGCTGGAACTGCGTGGCCGGCCCCATCCTGGCGAACAGGCTGGGCCCGGCGATGAAGATGTTGACCCTCTGCAGGTTGCCGGGGTAACGGCCATCACGGAAATTGATCGGCTCCTCGGTCAGGTAGTCCTCCGCCACGAAATGGAGGCGCTGCGGGATGACCGTCCAGTTGAGCTGCCCGGCAAATTCGGCGCGAGTCTCGTTGTCGTATCGATTCTGCAGGTAGCGGCGACGCTCGATCTGGCCGCGGGCCTCCACCTCGACCGCCGAACCTTCTTCCTTGAAGTCAAAAAGCAGGCGGGGGATCAGTACCGTTTCCGTGTTCTGGTCATCCTCGCTCAGGTCGATGTTGTCGCTGTACAGCCCCGACAGTTCGATCTGGTAGTTTAGGCGCGCTGCGTGGGCGTTGCCCGCCAGCCCCGCGAGGAGCAAAGCGACATGGATGGCGGTCAGGCGCCGGCGGAGGCGACGCGTCGGGGCCTTGTCACTGTCAGCCGTTTTCATTGAACACCACGCCGGCAAATTTCTGCGGATCGAAATTTCCGGCGGCGGCAGTGATATCGGCCACGGTATTGCGCCCATAGCCCGCGACGAGGACCACTACATCCGCCAGCTCCGACAACATCCGTGCATCGGGCGCGCCCAATGTGGGCGGGCCGTCGAGGAAAATGTAGCGATCGGCGTGGCTGCTGCGCAGCGAATCCAGCAGCAGTCGCATGCGGAACGAAGAGAAGTGCTCGATCTCCATGCCACCGAGGCCCGATCGTCCCGCGGGAATCAGGCTCAGTCGCGGAATCCCGGTGCTGTACATCATGCTTTCGACGGTCGCATCGGGGTTCTCGAGATAGTCGAGGAGACCACCGCGCGGCGTGTCGATCTTCATCGCCGCATGCTGCGACGGCTGACGCAGGTTGCAGTCGATCAGCAGTGAAGAGCGGGCCTGGTCGAATGTCATCGCAAGTGCGAGGTTGCGGGCGACGAAGCCGCCACCACACCCTTCGGTGACAGGGGCGATGAGGGTGATGAAGTTGTCGTTTGAAGTGGCCAGCAGACGTGTACGGAGCTCGCGGAAGGAGTCGACGAGCTGTCGGTTGGCGCCATCCACGTAGGGGATGATGGCGCGTTCGGCCAGTTGCGCCGGCGTCAGCGACAGAGGTTCGCTTCGGCGCACGACCTGCCGGTTGTCGTCCGGGGCCTGGTTCAAGGGCACTTGGTCGGCCATGGGATCGTGGAGTTGGTTCACAGGACGTCCGCCATTCTGAGCAGGTAGGCGAGGATGTAGAGCGCCGGGACGGCCGCGAACAGCGCCGTCCCGAGTTTGATATGCCGGGTGCGTTGGATGGTCTGTGCTTGCGACAGGTGCAGCGGGATGGTTCCCAGCACGGGCAGGCCGGCTTCGCGCTCGATCTGCAGGGGCACGCGCACGCGCGGGTCATGTTTGACGACCATCGACAACAGCAGCAGCGGAATGGCGACAGCCAGGGCGAGTCCGGCCATCGCGAAATGCGCAAGGCGCAACCCGCTGGCCTGCAGCGGCACCGAGGCTGGTTCCTGGATCTGGAAGCCCAGGCTGCGGCCGTCGGCATCCAGGCTCATCGACACGCGCGCGTTCTCGCGGCGCGTCAGCAGGTCTTCGTACATCTCGCGGTTCACGTTGTGCGCGCGCGTCAATGCATCCACTTCACCCTGCGTTCCCAGCATCGTGCGGCTGCGGTCGAGTTCCTGCCGCAGGAGCGCCTGGGCGGTGGCGACGCGTGAGGCCGCGGCGGCACCCTGGCGGCGGACCTCCGCCAGCTGCGACCGCAGCTGCGTGTACACGGGATTCATCGACGGCGTTGAGCCGGGCAGCACGGTGGAGCCGCCGCCTGCCGAACGCGCCTGCGACTGGGCGTCGCGAATCTGGTTGCGCAGCCGAACCACGTCGGGATGCTGGTCGGTGTAACTCAGCCTGAGCTTGTCGAGTTCAGCCTGTAGTCCCGCCACCTGCATGTTGGATTGGGTCGCGCGGGAGATGGTGGAGACAGGGCTTTCGCGGGAAAGCAGGCTCATCACCTGGCCTTCCTGGGCGCCGACATCGGCCAGATCCATGCTGGCATTGTCGACCGCGCGGCGCAGTTCCCCTATCCGGGCCGCCACGTCGGTGTCGACGCCGGGCAGGGCATCGGGATTGGAGGAACGGTAGTCGCGCAGCTTCCGGTCGGCCTCGGCCAGTGACTTCTGGTATTGCTCGACCTGCGCGTCGATGAACTGATAGGCCGACTCGCTGGCCTGCGACTTGGATGCGAGGACCTGTTCGATCAGCGCCTCCGAGAATCGCTTCGCGACGGCGTACGCCCGCTGGGGGTCGGAGTCGGTGTACGTGATCTTGACCACGCTCAGCTTGGGATCCGTGGAGCGGACCTGCGTGCGTTCGGTCACGACGACCTCAGTGCGGCCGATGATGGACTTGATGGTCTGGTCTTTTTCCAGGGGGCTGAGCTCGCCTTCCTTCCAGCCGCCGGCTTTCAGGACGTCGTCCATCACGCGACGGCCGAACAGGATTTCGCGGGTGATGGTGACCCGTGCCGCGTCGGACGGCGCGGCGGCGCGGCCTTCCAGCAGCGGGGTGACCGGCGCGTTGTCCTGGACCAGGACGGTGGCCGAGGACTTGTACGAAGGCGGATTGATCAGGCCCCACGCCAGGAAGAACAACGCCACGACCGCGAAGATCGTCGCCAGCGGCAGCAGGTACCGGCGGAACTCGCGGTATGCAAGCGGCAGCAGGGTGAGCGCCGGCAGGGCCTGGGGCCCGGGGCCTGGCAGTTGCCGGTACGCATTGTTCACAGCAGCCGCTCCGGAACCGTGATCACGTCGCCCGGCGCCACTTTGTAGTTGGTGCTCAGGTCCCCGTTGTTGAGGATGCTGTCCAGATGCACGCCGTAGGCCTGCGCGCTGTCGCCCGTCTTGCGGTGCAGGCTGGAACGGTCGGGGGCAGCGAATTCGGTGATGCCGCCGGCGGCGAGCACCGCATCGAGCACCGTCATGCCCTGCCGGTACGGAATGGAGACTGGCTGGCGGACCGCTCCGGTGACGCGGACGCGCGACAGGTATTCGTGGCTGCGCAGTTCGGTGAGGATGACCGTCACCTGGGGCTCACGGACGTAGGCACCCAGCTTGGCCTGCAGGTCCTTGGCCACGTCATCGGGCGTACGGCCGCCTGCAACGACATCGCCGACCAGCGGCACGGAAATCATGCCGTCCGGCCGGACGGGTGCGGTGACCCCCAGTTCCGGATTGCGCCACACCGATACCTGAACCATGTCGTCCACGCCGATCAGATAGGCGTCGGCGGCCGGCGGTGCCGGTGGCGTGCCCGACATCAGGCTGGGGGAAGACGCGCAGCTGGAAAGCAGGACGGTCAGGCACAAGGCCCAAAGGGCAGACGCGACACGCATGGCAATTCTCCAATTGACCCCTACTGAACAACGCCGAGGGTCAGGCCGGCCGGCCAACCCGATGGGTGAGTCGGTCTGCCTGTCAGCCGCCGTGATACTGCAGGTACCACTCGACGAAACGGGCCACGCCGACCTCGATCGGGGTGGCGGGGCGGTAGCCCACGTCGCGGCTGAGGGCTTCGACATCGGCCCAGGTGTCGGGGACGTCGCCCGGCTGCAGCGGCAGGAGCCGGCGCTCGGCCTTGCGGCCCAGGCACTGCTCGAGCACCTCGATGTAGCGAAGCAGCTCCACTGGCTGGTGGTTGCCGATGTTGTAGAGCCGGTAGGGTGCGTGCGAGGTGGCTGGTGAAGCCGGGCCATCGGCGGCGGGCGAGGGCGCCGCCACCTGGTCCAGCGTGCGCACGACGCCTTCCACGATGTCGTCGATGTAGGTGAAATCCCGGCTGTGGCGGCCGTGGTTGAACACTTCGATCGGTTCGCCTGCCAGGATCTTCCGGGTAAACAGGAACAGCGCCATGTCCGGCCGGCCCCACGGGCCATAAACGGTAAAGAAGCGCAGCCCGGTGGTCGGCAGACCGAACAGGTGGCTGTAGGTGTGCGCCATCAGTTCGTTGGCCTTCTTGGTAGCCGCGTACATGCTCACCGGATGGTCGACGTTGTCCTCGACCGAGAACGGCAGTTTCCGGTTCGCGCCATAGACGGAACTGGAAGAGGCGTACACCAGGTGCTCGACGTGGCGGTGCCGGCAGGCCTCCAGGATGTTCAGGAACCCCGTGATGTTGCTGTCCACGTAGGCCTGCGGGTTCTCCAGCGAATAGCGCACGCCGGCCTGCGCGGCCAGGTTGACCACGCGCTGGGGCCCGAAGGAATCGAAGGCCGCTTCCACGGCAGGGCGGTCCTCGAGACTGGCACGCACAAAGCTGAAGTTCTTGTACGGCAGCAGGCGGTCCAGCCGCGCCTGCTTGAGGCGCGGGTCGTAATAGGCGTTCAGGTTATCGAGGCCGAGGACTTGGTCGCCGCGTTCCAGCAGCACCTGGCTGAGGCTGGAGCCGATGAATCCTGCAGCACCGGTGACCAGCACGCGCATGGCTACAGGCACCCGTCGATTTGCGCCCGCGGCAGGGCCCGCTTGACGTCGAAGAGGACGGCATTGGGCGCGCCGAAGCCACGGATGCGGTCGGCGCCCATGTCGATGAACTGGCCATGGGCCACCGCGAGCACCACGGCGTCGTACTGTCCGGACTGTGGTTCGGAGACCAGCTCCACCCCGTATTCGTGCTGCGCCAGCCCCGCGTCGACCCAGGGATCATGCACGTCGACGGTCGCGTTGAAACTGCGCAGCTCGCGGATGATGTCGATCACCTTGGTGTTTCGCAGGTCCGGGCAGTTCTCCTTGAATGCCAGCCCAAGTATCAGCACGCGAGGCTGGTTCATGTCGTGGTTGCGCTGGCGCATGAGCTTGATAACGCGCCGCGCCACATGGCTGCCCATGCCGTCGTTGATACGGCGCCCGGCCAGGATCATGTCGGGGTGGTAGCCGATCTGCTGGGTCTTGTGAGTGAGGTAGTAGGGATCCACGCCGATGCAATGGCCACCTACCAGCCCCGGCCGGAACGGCAGGAAGTTCCACTTGGTGCCGGCGGCTTCGAGGACTTCGTGCGTGTCGATGTCCATGCGGTGGAAAATCAGCGCCAATTCGTTGATCAGCGCGATGTTGACGTCGCGCTGGATGTTCTCGATCACCTTGGCGGCTTCTGCCACGCGGATGCTGGAGGCCTTGTGGGTGCCCGCATTGATGATCCTTGTGTAGAGAGCGTCGACGAATGCCGCGGCTTCGGGGGTCGAGCCCGAGGTGACCTTCATGATGGTCTCCAGCCGGTGCTTGGGATCGCCGGGATTGATGCGCTCGGGACTGTAACCGGCGTAGAAGTCCTGGTTGAAGACCAGGCCCGACTCGCGCTCCACGATGGGAATGCAGATCTCCTCGGTCGCGCCCGGATAGACCGTCGACTCGTAGATCGCGATGCCGCCGCGCCCGATGGCGCGCCCGACGGTCCGGCTGGCCGACTCCAGCGGGTGCAGGTCCGGACGCTTGTATTCATCGATCGGCGTGGGCACCGTGACGATGAACACGTTGCAGCCTGCGAGAGCTGCAGGGTCGCTGCTGAATTCAAGTTTGTCGGCTTCTCGCAGGCCTTCTGGCGAAAGTTCGCGGGTGTGGTCGTGGCCGGCCTTGAGCTGGCCCACGCGTGCGGCGTCGATGTCGAAGCCCACGGTCGGAAAGTGCCTGCCAAACGCAGCGGCGAGCGGCAGGCCTACATAGCCCAGCCCGATCACGGCGACACGGGCCTGGTCCAGACTGGCCAGGGGGGTTGTGGTTGCCAAGCGAGCCTCCCTCGGAACGACTTGGTCGAATGCGCGCGGTTGCGGCACCGTGCAATGGCTAACGCCAATCGAGCCTGTTCACGGACAGGCGACCGTGGGGCAGGGGGGACCTGCACCGGCTGGACGACCATGGAAGCTTTCCGCGTTCTCCCAAGCAGATGGCATCACATGGGCGGGGGCGTTGATGGCGGACCAGGCACCCAAGAGCGTTCTCGTGTGCGGTGGCGCGGGCTACATCGGCAGTCACGCCTGCGTGGCATTGGTCGAGCGAGGCCACCGCGTCGTCGTCGCCGACAATTTCGCCAACAGCTCCCAGCGCGTGTTGCTGCGCCTGCAGCGCATCACCGGCTCGCCGATCGAATGCGTTCGCGTGGACCTGCGCAACCGGGCCGGACTGACGCGGCTGTTTTCCAGACACCGGTTCGATGCGGTGATGCATTTCGCCGCCCTCAAGGCCGTTGGCGAGTCCTGCGTCCGGCCGCTGGAATATTTCGA
The DNA here is from genome assembly GCF_016613535.2 of Lysobacter solisilvae. NCBI lineage: Bacteria > Pseudomonadati > Pseudomonadota > Gammaproteobacteria > Lysobacterales > Lysobacteraceae > Agrilutibacter > Agrilutibacter solisilvae. The sequence continues at coordinate 2,985,174 of NZ_CP071518.1, read as the reverse complement.
CAACAACATCTGCGGCACGATCAACCTCCTGCAGGCGATGCAGGAAGCGCAGGTCGACCGGCTGGTGTTCAGCTCGTCGGCCACGGTATACGGGGACCCGGAACGGGTGCCGGTGGATGAGTCCTCGCGTCTGGACGTGACCAATCCCTACGGGCGCACCAAGCTGGTCATGGAGCAGCTGATCGGCGACCTGTGCACGGCCAGGGCGACGTTCCGGGCCGCGATCCTTCGATACTTCAACCCCGTCGGAGCGCATCCGTCCGGGTTGATCGGCGAGGATCCGACTGGCGTCCCGAACAACCTGATGCCCTACGTGTGCCAGGTGGCTGCGGGGCGACGTCGCAGATTGAGCATCTTTGGCGGCGACTACCCGACGCCTGACGGCACCGGCGTGCGGGACTACCTGCACGTGACCGATCTGGCCTCTGCCCACGTGTCGGCGCTGGACTACCTGGTTCGGCGGGATGCGAGCCTGACGGTCAACCTGGGCACGGGCCGTGGGGTGAGCGTGCTGGAACTGGTGCACGCCTTTGAAGAGGTCTCGGGCCGCCACATTCCTTACGATATCGTCGACCGCCGGCCCGGCGACGTTGCCGAGGTCTACGCCGATCCGGCCATGGCCAACCGCTTGCTGGGCTGGCGAACGGGACTCGACATCCGCGACATGTGCCGGGACGCGTGGCGATGGCAGTCGCTGAATCCGGCCGGATACGAAGAGCCGACCCGTGTCAGGACCGGAAAGCGCGAGCCGGCACCGGCACTCGAGGACAGGCCGACGGCGTGAGGGTGGATCTTGAGGGCTCGCCTGGGTGAAGCCCAGTGGATATGTACATAATATACATTATGCGAAGTACGCTATCCCACGGAACTGGGTCCAGCAGCGCGAAGCCGGCCCCTTTCGTCGAAACCTCTCGAAGATCCCCGCCGCCGTCCTCGGTCTGAGTCGCGGTACTGCTTGACTGGTATCCGAACGCGTTGCGTCCGCCACCATTACGAATGCCGAAACAGGACTGAACCGGATCTCGAAGCTTCTTGTTCAAGCTTCTTGCGTAGTTGGCGCCGGGCAGATCGTTTACCAGTTGAAGTGCCGCGGGGCCGACTTGCGAATCGACCGCTGCCCCGAACACAGCGGGCCGCATTGCGAAGCCGGAAGCCTCATCAGGCCAACGAGCCCCAACCGAAGTCGCCCCGGGCGGGCCGCATGCATATGCCTGCCGGGTCGAAGTCCGGCCCCTGCCCCTACCTGGACGCCGCGCTCGAGGCGAATTGACTGCCTGCGGTACCATGCCGCCTGCAGTCGCCACCGCCGGAGACACGCCTGGAAACCGCATCTCCCCACGTTCTGGTCGTCGATGACGACGTCGAGGTCGCCGCGCTCCTGTCACGCTATCTGGGCACCCAGGGCTTGCGTGTCAGCGTCGCAGGGAACGGACGCGAGGCGCGCGCCGCGATTATTGCCCAGGCCATCGACATCATCCTGCTCGACCTGGGGCTTCCCGACGAAGACGGTCTGACGCTGATCCGCGACCTGCGCAAGCAGTGGCATGGCCCCGTCATCATCGTCAGTGGCCGGGGCGAATCGGTCGAGCGGGTCGTGGGCCTGGAACTGGGCGCGGATGATTACGTCACCAAGCCGTTCGACCTGCGCGAACTGCTGGCGCGGATCCGCTCGGTGCTCCGGCGCGCGCAGACAGTCACCACGCCCGTGACCAAGCCGCGAGGCTTCGCGTTCGACGGCATGCAGCTCGATGTTCCCGCCCGCCGCCTGACCGGCCACGCCGGCGAGATCGCGTTGACCACCGGCGAGTTCGACCTCCTGCTGGCCTTCGTAGAGCGTCCGCACCAGGTGCTCACTCGCGACCAGTTGATGAACGCCGTCCACGGACGGGACGCCGGGCCCTACGACCGCGCCATCGACGTCCAGATTGGCCGCCTGCGGCGCAAGCTCGAACGCGACCCGGCCAATCCGGCCGTAATCAAGTCCGTGCGAGGCGCGGGTTACCTGTTCGCGCCGGCGGTGCGGCCACTGTGAACCCGTCGATGTTCCCGCAGCTGTTCGACACCGTCCCTGATGCGCTCGTCGTCGTCGAAGGGTCCGGTCGCATCGAGATGGCCAACCGCCAGGCCGAACAACTGTTCGGCTATCCCGAGGGTGGGCTCGTCGGCCTTCCAATCGAAAACCTGATGCCTTCCAGCGTGCGCGAGCGCCACCATTCTCATCGCTCAGCCTACATGTCCTCGCCACGCACCCGTCCGATGGGCGGAAGCGGCATGGCCCTGGTGGGCCAGCGCCGCGACGGTGCGCAGTTTCCCGTCGAGATCGCGCTCAGCCCGCTGGAGACAGACCAAGGCCTGCGCTACCTCGCCTCGATCCGCGACATTTCCGAAACCCAGCGCGCCCGCCAGGCCTTGATCCGCGCACGTTACGACGCGCTGGTTGCCCGCATCGGACAGCAGGCGCTCGAGTCGGCCGACGAGAACCTCGTGGTCGCCGGACTACCCCTGCTGCTGGCAGATGCGCTCGGCATCGAAGCCGTCGCCCTCGCCTTCCTGCGCGAACACGGAGACCTGGATCTGCGGGCTGCCGCGGGTTTCGACCCCAGCCTGCTCGATTCGCACGAACTGCAGGAAATCGAGGTCGCCATCGCCCACGGCGCGGCGAAGGTGATCGAGGGCGAGGACGCCAGCCGCGAAGGTTACGCGCTCCCGCTGCTTGCGGGCACGGGCGGCAGCGCCGCCGTGGTGCCCCTGGTGGACCGCGCCCGGCCGCAGGGGGCGCTGATCGCCTGGTCGAAGGAGCCGCGTCGTTTCGACCACGACGCCCTGCATCTGCTTCAATCCACCGCCAACCTGCTGGCCGCACTCATGCAGCGACGCCGGACCGAGGAACAACTGGCGCACTCGCAGCGGCTGGATGCTATCGGCCAGCTCACCGGGGGCATCGCCCACGATTTCAACAACCTGCTCACTGTGATGTCCGGCAGCCTGCAACTGCTGGAGATGGAATGCGGCCAGCAGCCCGAGGCGTCCGAACTCATTGCCAGCGCACTACGCTCGGTGGGTCGCGGAGCCGAGCTGACGGGCAAGCTGCTGGCTTTCGCCCGCCGCCAGCGCCTGAGTCCGAGCGCCCTGATGCCTGCCACCCTGTTGCGGGATCTGGAGCTGATGCTTCGCCGTACGCTCGGAGACACCATCCGCCTGAAAGTGGAATGGCCCGATGACATTCCCGCCGTCTATGCCGACGCCTCGCAGCTGGATTCAGCATTGCTGAATCTGGCGCTGAACGCGCGCGATGCCATGCCGCGCGGCGGTGACATCACGCTGGCCGTGGAGGAGCGCTGGGTGACGGCCGACGCGGCGAGGGCGAAGGCAAAGCCTGGGCATTACATCGTCTTTTCGGTGACTGATACCGGCATGGGCATGACGCCTGAGACGCTGGCGCGTGCGGTCGAGCCGTTCTACACGACCAAGGGAATGGGCCGCGGCAGCGGACTTGGCCTCAGCATGGTGTACGGCTTCGTCGAACAGAGCGGCGGCTACTTCCACGTCAACAGCCGGTTGGGTTACGGCACTCGCGTCGAACTGGCCCTGCCGGCCGCCCTGACGGCCAGGGATGAACCCACGCCGCCGTCCACCGGACTCTCGTCGGGACAGGGGGAGCGCGTGCTGGTGGTCGAGGACGAGCCTGAAGTGCGCAGCATCGCGTCGGCGTTCATCCGCTCGCTCGGCTACCGAGTCGAGGCCGTTGCCGACGCGGCGGCTGCGCTGCAGCGCCTGGCTGGCGAGCCTTCCATCGACGTGCTCTTCAGCGACGTCATGCTGGGCGCGGGCATGAACGGCAAGGAACTTGCGCTTGCCGCCCGCCGGCAGCGCCCGCAACTGGCCATCCTGCTGACCTCCGGCTACGAAGCGGTGGAAGCCTCTGACAAATCGGAGGACATCGAGCTGCTGCGCAAGCCGTACCAGCGCGAGCAGCTGGCCGCCGCGCTGCAGCGCTGCCTGGTGTCCCGGCTGGTGTAGGCGCGCTGGCGGCTCAGTGGGGGCCGGCCATCATCGCCTGCAGGCCCGCGGCATCGTGGATACGGATCTCGCGGCGGTCGACGGCGATCAGGCCCGCCGCCTGCAGTCGCGACAACGCCCGCGTGACGGTTTCCAGCTGCAGCGACAGGAAGTTGCCAATCTCGGCGCGGGTCATGTGCAGCATCAGCGAGCGGGCGCTGAATCCCAGGTGCTCCAGCCTGGCGGCGAAATCGAGCAGGAACGCGATCACCCGCTGCTCAGCGCTAAGCGTGCCCAGCGCCAGCATCCAGCCCCAGTCGCGGCGGATCTCACCGGCCAGCAATCCCGTCAGACGCTCGTGGAAGTGCGGGAACCGGTCGCGCAGGCGGTCCACCGGCAGCTCCCAGACTTCTCCCACGTCGAGCGAGATCACATCGCACGCGTAGCTGTCCATGTCCAGCGAGTCGATGCCCAGCAGGTCGCCGCGCATGCGGAAACCGGTGATCTTCTCCCGTCCGTCCGCACTGCTCAGGCAGGTCTTGAAAAAGCCGGCGTGAACGAAGAACAGGGACTCGCGCTTCTGCCCGGCCCGGAACAGGTATTCCCGGGCCTTCAGCCGGCGCCGTTTCAGAGGCAACGCCTGGAGGAGCTGTTCCAGACCCAACGGGTATTCACGCTGCATCCCGGGGCCGCAAGTGGACTCGACACTGGAGGACGCAATCGCCTCGAAGCTGGACACGCTGATGTCAAGCATTGCCGCCACCTCTCCTGAAGTTGCAGCGCACGATAAAGACCGCGTGAAACCGGACGATGCCAGCCCGGTAACGGTTTGTAACAGTCGCCCTCCCCCGCGGCCCGGGTTGACTTCGATCAAGACTCGTCCGGCCCACAGCGGGGACAGTGGCGGCTGTCGGCCTTACCGGTTCAGCCCGTGCCTGCAGCCACCCCTTTCACCGATCCCATCGCCGTAGAAACCTGGGATGCCTGGTTCCGCTGGCGTGCGGACGGCGTCCTGCGCGACGTGACGATCGACGACACCTGGCGGCGGGTCGCCGACACGGTGGCCGCGGTCAACGGGACGCAGGCCCCCCTGTGGGCCCATCGTTACATCGACGCGTTCAGCCGCTGGCGATTGCTGCCAGACGAACGGCTGCTGCGATGCCTCGGAACCACCCACCTCGCCGCCGCCGACGGACCTCCGGCCGCTGCGCTCAACGCCTCCTCGTTCGTGGAGGTCGCTTTCGGCGCGGGCGCCCGCTTCAATCGGAACCTATGCGCGGACACCGCTACTCTTGCCGTGCGGCTGCTCGACGACGCCGTGCTTTCCGGGGCCCTGCGTGGCGGCGAGGGGCTGCGCATCGGCGTGGTCGGTTTCGACGATGCCCTCATGAAGCTGGGCCTGGTCTACACCAGCCCTCACGCCCGGGAACTGGCGCGCACGCTGGCCCTGGCGGTGGCAGAGGGTTGCCTGCGCGGATCGACGGACTTGGCCGAGGAACGCGGCCCGACGGCCTCCGTCCAGGTGACGCAGGCGCTGGCCACGCACTGGCGCGCACATGGCGTCGGCGAAACCGTGGTGGAACGCGCCCGCCGATGCGGGTTGCGGCATGCCCCACTCACCGCCATCCAGCGACATCCCCTGCTGGCCCGCCTCGCCAACGGGAGTAGTGACGCGCTCGATCCAGCGCAGGCGCGGGCCCTGAACGACGAGGCGACAGCGATCGCCCGCGAAGCCATCTGCAAGTCGATGCAGGCGCTGATCGATCTGCCGATCGAGGACGGCCCCGGCGGTGACACCCCGCCCTGGCACATCGGACACTCCAGCGCGACAGACGAGGTTCCCGGCCGCATCAGCCCGGCGTGACCCGTCTCTTCGCCAGCGCAGTCTGAGCCCGCCGGTCAGTCACGAAGGGCGGTTGATCCAGGTCAAGGCGTGATCCGCCGGCACACCTAACCTGCAGGCATGAACACCGACGCACCCACCTTCGATCCGGACCTGCTGCGTTCCTACGACCAGCCCGCGCCGCGCTACACCTCCTACCCGACTGCGCCACAGTTCCACGCCGGCTTCGGCGAAGCGCAGTTGCGGGAGGCGGCCACCGCCAGCAATGGGGATCCCATTCCGCGGCGGCTGTCCCTGTACGTACATGTGCCCTTCTGCACCAGTCCGTGCTTCTACTGCGGGTGCAACCGCATCATCACGCGGGACAAGTCGCGTTCGGACGGCTATCTGGCCAGGTTGTATCGTGAAATCGCGCTGACCGCACAGTTGTTCGACCGCGACCGCGAAGTCATCCAGCTGCACTTCGGCGGCGGTACGCCGAACTTCCTGACACCTGCGCAGCTGCGCGAGGTGGTCGACGCGCTGCACCGGCAGTTCCATTTCTCGGCGGCCAAGGACCGGGACATCTCCATCGAACTGGACCCGCGCTTCATCAAGCCGGCAGAGATCGCCGAACTTGCCGACATCGGGTTCAACCGGGCCAGCCTGGGCGTGCAGGACTTCGATCCGGCAGTCCAGGCCGCAGTTAACCGCATGCAGTCCGTCGAGGAGACGCGCGCGGTGATCGATGCCTGCCGGGCCAGCGGCTTCCGGTCTGTCAACGTCGACCTGATCTATGGCCTGCCCAGGCAGACTCTTGCCGGTTTCGCCGCAACGCTGGATACCGTCGTCGAAATGCGCCCCGACAGGATCGCCGTGTACAGCTACGCGCACCTGCCCCAGCTGTTCAAGGCCCAACGGCAGATGGTCGCCGAAGACCTGCCGGACCCGGAAACCAAGCTGGCTCTGCTGCAGGCGGCGATCGAGAAACTGGCCGCTGCGGGCTATGTCTACATCGGCATGGACCACTTCGCGCTTCCGGATGACGAACTGGCTCAGGCCCAGCAGCGAGGTGGACTGCACCGAAATTTCATGGGCTACACGACCCATGCCGACAGCGACCTGATCGGGCTGGGTGTCAGCTCGATCAGCCATATCGGCGACAGCTTCAGCCAGAATCCCCGGGACCTGCCCAGTTGGGAAGCCGCGCTGGACGAAGGTCGCCTGCCGGTTTTCCGCGGCATGCGCCTGACCGAGGACGACCAGTTGCGGGCGGACCTCATCCAGCAACTGATGTGCCAGGGCGAAATCCCGGTGGCCGCACTGGAGCGGCGCTACGCGATCGATTTCGCGAGCTATTTCGCCCGCTCGCTGGAAAGCCTGCAGCCGCTCGTCGACGACCGTCTGGTGCGCGTTGAGCCCGACCGGATCAAGGTCACGCGACGTGGTCGGCTGCTGCTGCGCAACATCGCGATGTGCTTCGACCGCTACATCGAGCAGCCGGCCGCCACCGCGGCTCCGCACTTCTCGCGCGCGATCTGACCGGATCCGGAAAAGCACATGTCGGCCACACCGCTGCCCTTCCCCCGTACCGACACGCGGACGCTCGCAAATGACGGCGACGCGATGCACTTTTGTTCCACGTGCGCGTTCTCGCAGGCCTGCCTGGACGAAGGCATGGACAAGAGCGCACTAATGGATCTCCACGTCCTGGTCGAACACGTCGGACCTTTCCATGCCGGCGAGCACATCTTCCGCGAAGGCGATCCTTTTGAAGCAATCGCCGCCGTTCGCGCCGGCACCGTCAAGACCTATGTCATCGATCGGGAGGGCCGCGAGCACGTGCTCGGGTTCCACTTCCCCGGCGAAGTGATCGGGCTCAACGCGATCGACGGCAACCATTATCCGTGCAATGCAATCGCGCTCGACACGGTGATGCTTTGCAGGTTCTCCTTCCCCAAGATCTCCCTGCTGGCCGCGCAGTTGCCCGGCCTGCAGCGCCAATTGTTCCGCCTGCTCAGCCGGGACATCGGACGGGCCGCGCTACTGGCCGGCGACTGGTCGGCCGACCAGCGCATGGCCGCCTTCCTGGTGGGGCTGTCGCGGCGCCTGAGCGCCCGCGGCTTCTCGCCCAATCGCTTCGCCCTGACCATGGCCCGCACCGACATCGCCAACTATCTTCGCTTGGCGCCGGAAACCGTCAGCCGCGTGCTTCGGCGGTTCCAGGCCGACGGCCTGCTGCGCGTGGAGCGCCGCGAGCTGGAGATCCTCGAACGCGACGCACTCGACGCGCTTGCAACCCCCGTGCTGCGCGACTGAACCGGCGCCTTGATGTGCATCAAGGCACGCCGGCGCACTGTAGCCGAGCATGCTCGAGTTCAACTGGGAGCTAAGTCATGAGCAACACGAAGAAGCTGTGGCTGGGGTTGGCCACTCTGCTCATCGCCTCGTTCGCGGTACTGCTGTGGGCCGGCACGGAGATCTTCCGCGCCGCGCCACCGGTGCCCGAGCGCGTGGTGAGCGAAAGCGGCCAGACGGTGTACACCCGCGCCGACATCCAGCGCGGACGCCAGGTATGGCAGTCCATGGGCGGCATGCAGCTGGGCTCGATCTGGGGGCATGGCGGCTATGTCGCGCCGGACTGGAGCGCTGACTGGCTGCACCGCGAGGCGATGGGCGTGCTCGACCTGTGGGCGCGTGCAGAAGGTGGCGCGGCGACGTATGCGCAGTTGCCCGCCGAGCAGCAGGCGGCCCTGCGTGGGCGTCTGGAACAGATGATGCGCGCCAACACCTACGACGCGGCCACCGGCACGATCACCTTGCAGCGTGACAGGATCGCCGCGCTGTCTAACGTAGCCGCGCATTACGAAAGCCTGTTCGGAAACGACCCGAGCACGCAGGCGCTGCGTGAAGCCTATGCCATGAAGAACAACACGGTGCCGGACGCCGGGCACCGCCGCGCGCTCACCGCGTTCTTCTGGTGGACTGCCTGGGCGGCCACCACCGAGCGTCCCCGTGAGATCGGCGACGCCATGGTGCCGTCACCCGGCGGCGTGGTGGACAAGCAGGTCACCTACACCAACAACTGGCCCAGCGAGCCACTGGTCGGCAATGCACCTCCCGCGCCGCTTTGGCTGTGGTCGGCCTTCAGTGTGCTTTTCCTGCTGGGCGGCATCGGCCTGCTCGGCTGGCATCATGCACGCACGCACGCGCACGAGGTGCCGCACCGAATCCCCTCCAGCGACCCGATGGCGGCGCTGCGCGTGACACCGTCGATGCGTGCGACCGCGAAGTATTTCTGGGTCGTGCTGGCGCTGTTCCTGGCGCAGATCCTGTTGGGCGCGATGACGGCCCACTACCAGGTCGAAGGACAGCAGGCCTACGGTTTCATGCTGTCCGACGTGCTGCCCTACTCCATCACCCGAACGTGGCACACGCAATTGGCCGTGCTGTGGATCGCCGTGGCCTGGTTGGGAACAGGTCTGTACATCGCACCGGCACTGTCCGGGCATGAACCCAGATTCCAGCGGCTCGGCGTCAACTTCCTGTTCGTCTGCCTGCTGCTCATCGTGGTGGGTTCGTTCGCCGGCCAGTGGCTGGCGGTCATGCAGAAGCTGGGCCTGGACCTGAACTTCTGGTGGGGCCACCAGGGCTGGGAATACGCCGACATGGGCCGCTTCTGGCAGTGGTTCCTGTTCGTAGGGCTGCTGCTGTGGCTCACCCTCGTCGGCCGCGCACTCTGGCCCGTACTGCGGGGACCGCACACCGAAACCAAGTCGATCGTGGGCCTGCTGTTCCTGTCCACGGTATGCATCGGGCTGTTCTTCGGCGCCGCATTGATGTGGGGCGAGCACACGCATATCTCGGAAGTCGAGTACTGGCGCTGGTGGCTGGTGCACCTGTGGGTGGAAGGCTTCTTCGAGGTCTTCGCCACGGCGGTCATGGCACTGATCTTCACCCGACTGGGCCTGATCCAGGCCAAGTCGGCCACCACCGCCGTGCTGTTCGCCACGATCGTATTCATGTCCGGTGGCGTGCTGGGCACCCTGCACCACCTCTACTTCGTCGGCACCCCGACCGCCGTCGTGGCGCTGGGAGCAAGCTTCAGCGCGCTGGAGGTGGTGCCGCTGGCCTACATCGGCTTCGAGGCCTACCACACCTGGAAGCTCGGCAAGGCGACGCCGTGGATGGTCCGTTACCGCTGGCCGATCATGTTCTTCATCGCCGTCTCGTTCTGGAACCTGGTGGGCGCGGGGCTGTTCGGATTCCTGATCAATCCGCCGCTCTCGCTGTACTACATGCAGGGCCTCAATCTGACCCCGCTCCACGGCCACACCGCGCTGTTCGGCGTGTATGGCATGCTCGGCATCGCCCTGGTGCTGTTCTGCATGCGAGGGCTGCGCGGACAGATGGTATGGGACACGCGTGCGCTGAAGGTCGCGTTCTGGTGTTTCAACATCGGGCTGGCGATGATGGCCGTGTTCACCCTGCTGCCACTGGGCACGATGCAGTTGCTGGCCGCCATCGAACACGGCTACGCCTATGCCCGTTCGGCCGAATTCATGCAGAAGCCCATCGTCGACATGCTGGTGTGGATGCGCGTGCCGGGCGACACGGTGTTCAGCGTGGGCGCAATCGCGCTGGCTTGGTTCATGTTCCGCCTGTGGGTGGCCCCCCGCCCCCTGCCCGTACTCGCAGGTGATGTGGACCACGCGGACCTCTGACCACCGTCCATTCCAAACGGGGGCGAGGCGATCCCGCCTCGCCCCTTACTTTTTGCCGACGACCCCGCGCCACAGCTGACATGGATCAACGCGCCGTCCAGGCGCCTCGCCCAAACTGGCCGCATGCACACCGATCGCGATCTCCCTGCCTCCAGCTTTTCGCCCCGCCTGCTGGCCCGCGCCCCGCACCGGCTGATGTTCTTCGTGGGCGCCAGCAACGTCGCGCTGGCAATGCTGTGGTGGGCTGCCTGGCTGGTCGCCGCGCGATGGCCGGTCTTGCAGATGCCGCAGCCCGAGGTGTACGCCGGTTGGCTGCACGCGTTCGTGATGCAGTACCAGATGCTCGCCAGCTTCATCTTCGGCTTCCTGCTCACCGTGTTTCCGCGCTGGATGGGACTGCGCGAGTTCGAACCGTGGCGCTACCTGCCGGTCGGACTGGGACTGTTCGGGGGCCAACTGGCGACGCTGCTGGGAGCGCCGGGCTGGAACGCCGGCATCGTGGTGGGCGTGCTGATGACGCTCGCGGGCTGGCTGGCTGGCGTCTTCACGCTGGCGCCGCTGCTCTGGCGGGAACGTGGCGTCACGTGGCACGCGCGCTCCTGCTTCGGTGCCCTGATCCTCGGGCTGCTGGGCCTCGCCGCCTGGACCGTCTTCCTGCTCGGCGGCTCGCCGTTGTGGGCGTTCGCCAGCATCAAGGTGGGCACCTTCGGCTTCCTGCTGCCGATGTACCTGACGGTGGCGCACCGGATGTTCCCGTTCTTCACTGGCAACGTGGTCGCCCACTACACACCGTGGCGGCCGCTGTGGCTGCTGGCGGCCTTCTGGGCGCTCGTGCTGGCGCACCTGGCGCTTGAACTGGTCCACGCCTACGCGTGGCTCTGGATCGTCGACCTGCCGCTGCTTTTCCTCGCGGTCGTGCTCTGGTACCGCTGGTGGCCGCGCGGAAAGAAGCCGGCATTGCTGACCGTGCTCTTCCTCGGGCTGGCCTGGCTGCCCGCGGCATTCCTGCTCTATGCCGCGCAGAGCATCGCGTACCTCCAGACCGGGGTTTACGCGCTGGGCCGCGCGCCGGCACATGCGCTTTTCGTCGGCTTCTTCGGCAGCGTGCTGATCGCGATGGTCACGCGCGTTACCCAGGGACACTCGGGCCGCGCGCTGGTCATGCCGGGCGCGGCCTGGTTCGCTTTTACCCTCATCCAAGGGGTCACGTTGATCCGGATCGCGGCGGAGTTCGGCGCCGATGGAATGCGCATGCAGGCCATCGCCGCCATCGGCTGGCTGATCGCGCTGACGCCCTGGGTGATCTGGCTCGGGCGGATCTACCTGTCCCCCCGCACCGACGGCAAGCCGGGCTGACCCAAACCTTCCAGTCCCGGAGACGCCATGATCGCGTTCTACCCGCAGATCAAGCAGTTCCATATCTTCATCGCCCTGCTGAGCGGGTCGCTGTTCGCCGTGCGTGGGGCCTTCGTCCTGCTGGGTGCGCACTGGCCGCAATCCCTGCCGGTGAAGTGGGCCAGCTACGCCATCGACACTGCCCTGCTGACCGCCGCGCTGATGTTGCTGACGATCCTGCCCGGCGCCGTGTTCGCCAATGGCTGGCTGATCTTCAAACTGATCCTGCTGGTGATCTATGTCGTTCTGGGCGTGATGACCATGAGGCGCGCGAAGAGCCGGCGGGAAAAGGTGCTGTGTTACGTGGGCGCGCTGCTCACGTTCGCCGCGATCTACTCGGTCGCCCGCGCCCACCATCCTCTCGGGTTCTATACGTGGTGGGCCGGCTGATTGAAACCGGCCGCTGCGCCTGAAGGCTTCAGCCCAGCCTGCCCGCCCGCGGAATCCGCGGGGACGGATTTGATCCACATCAAGGGCGCCACGAGCCGGCGGCGTAGCCTTTTCGTCAAGCAGTCAACAGGCTGCACTGACGCGAGGTCCACCTGCCATGAACGCCCTGATTACCCCTGTCGTCCAGACACCCGACCTCGTCGAACTGGACATCCACCACGACAGCCGCGACTGGTCCGACCGCATCGCCCTGGGCATCACCCGCAGCCTGCGCTTGCTGGCCGACACCTTCTTCGCCAAGCGCTACGGCAATCGGGCCATCGTGCTGGAAACGGTGGCGGCAGTACCGGGCCTGGTGGGCGCGGCCCTCGTCCACCTGCGCTGCCTGAGGTGGATGCGCGACGACCACGGCTGGATCCGCACGCTGATGGAAGAAGCCGAGAACGAAAGGATGCACCTGATGACCTTCATCGAGATCGCGCGGCCCAACTGGCTCGAGCGCGCGCTGGTGCTCGTCTCGCAGGCCGGCTTCTTCACCTTCTTCCTGATGCTGTACCTGCTGTCGCCGCGCACGGCCCATCGCCTGGTCGGCTACTTCGAGGAACAGGCGGTGGTGAGCTACAGCCAGTATCTGCAGGAAATCGACAGCGGACGCGTCGAGAACGTGCCGGCGCCGAAGATTGCCCGCGACTACTGGCAGTTGCCGGACGATGCCCGGCTGCGCGACGTCGTGCTCGCGGTGCGCGCCGACGAGGCCGGCCACCGGGACGTGAACCACGGCTTCGCCGACGAGCTGCGACCCGCGTCGACGCGCGCACGCCTTGCCGGATGATCCCAGGCTGACGACGGCAGGCTGCATTCGTGTGCGCCGGAAGGCGCCCACGCTCGTTACGGCACGCGATACGGCCCGCTTGACCTGCATCAACGCGATCCATCCTGCGCGCACTACGCTGGCATTGGACACATCTGTGTCGCGCAGCGGCCCATGGCCCGGAGACTGAAATGCCCTTCACGCTGGCGGCGGTGCGCGACCGCGCCAAACGCCCCGATCCGCCTCCTGGCCGTGACATGCTCGACGCCTGCTTCCTGGGTCCGTATGGCGAGAACGATTCCCTGCTGGAGAAAATGGTGGTCGAGTTCCTCCGCGACCACGTCTTCTGGCGGCGCAATTTCCATCCCGACGACCCGCCCGCGATCTCCACGCGGGCTTCCCAGCAGCCTGGCTACCAGGCCTTCGAAGCGCGCATGCGGCGTGAGCTGCACGCGCTGTCGGCGGCATTGAAGAAGTCCGTGCCGTTCCACAGCCCGCGCTACATCGGGCACATGGCGTCGGATCTCCTGCTGCCGGGCCTGGCGGCGCAGATGCTCACCCTGCCCTACAACCCGAACAACGTCAGCGACGACGCAGCGCCCGTCACCGTCGAGATGGAAGTGCGCGCCGGACTGCAACTGGCCCGCATGCTGGGCTACCCCGATGATCCCGCCCGTGAGGACTGCGCGTTCGGGCACCTGACCTCCGGCGGCACCCTGGCGAACTACCAGGCCCTGCGGCTCGCGCTGGCATTGAAGGCGTTCCCGGTGGCGCTGCGCGCGGCACGCGTACCCGATATCGACGTGCCACGCAACGACTGGCAGGCCTTCAACACGGGCCCGGCGGGCGCGATCGCGCTCCTGGACCGCTGGCAACGGTGGCTCGCCACGCAGCCTTCCGCACGGCGCCGCCATTGGCAGTCACGCGTGGAGGAGCAACGGATCGAGACGCTCGGGCTGACGGGTTTCTTCGCCCGCCACCCGGAACTCTCGCCGCCGTGCGTGCTGGCGCCCATCACGGCGCATTACTCCTGGAGCAAAGGGATGAAGCTCCTCGGTCTGGGAAGCGCTCAGCTCGAGCTGCTGCCCGGATGCGGCATGCGCCTGGATGCCGACGCGCTGGACGACGCAGTCGAGCGCTGCCGGCACCAACGCCAGCCCATCCTGATGGCGGTGGCGGTGCTGGGCACCACGGAGTACGGCACCATCGATCCGGTCGATCGCGTGGTGGCGGCCCGCGATGCCGCGCAGGCGCGTGGCCTGGGTTTCAGCGTGCATGTCGACGGCGCCTGGGGCGGCTATCTGGCGACGCTGTTCCGCAACGCCGACGGCAGCCTGCGCAGCCGTGAGGAGGTCTCCGCGGGCTTCCGCCACTTTCCCCGGCCCGAGGTCCATGCGGCCTTCGCGGCGCTTGGGGCGACCGATTCGGTCACGGTCGATCCGCACAAGCTCGGTTACCTGCCCTACGGCGCGGGCGCCTTCATCTGCCGCGACCATCGAGCCATGGCACTGCTCGCGGAGAATGCCGACTATGTGTTCGATGGCGAAAGCGCCGGCGACTACATGGCGCGCTATCGGCGGCTGGGCCAGTTCATTCCCGAAGGCTCCAAGCCGGGCGCCTCCGCCGCCGCGGTCTACGTCACCCACCGCGTGCTGCCGTTGGACCACGCCAACTTCGGCCTGCTGCCGAGGCAGACAGTACTCGCCGCCGAGGCGTTCCATGCCCGCGCCCTGCGGTTCGCCGCCGAACTGGCTGACGTGGTCCACGCCTGCGTGCCTTTCGCGCCGGACAGCAACCTGGTCTGCCTTGCCCTCAATCCCGCCGGGAATTCCGACGTCCGCACTGCCAACGCATTCGTGCGCCGACTGCACGAGGAACTCCGGTGCGATCCGAGCCGGCCGCTGCAGGTCAAGGAGTTCTTCGGGTCGATCACGACCCTGCGTCCGCAGTTCGCCGGCGATGGGGATCTGCAGCATCTGCACACAGCTGAAGCTCGAACCGGACAGCTTCGATGACGAGGACGACCGGCTGGTGATCTTGAGGCACACCCTGATGAATCCGTATCTCATCGATGCCGAGAACGGCATCAGCTACATCGACCTCTACTTCGACTACCTCGCCGCGCGCGTGCGCGCACTGGCGTGAGCTCGAGCATGTCCCGCTCCTGCTTCCCTGATGCCCCGCGCGCGGTGTCGCCCGATCCGGCGGCAGATCGCCAATGGACCCGCAGGGCCCTGGCAATCCTGGAGCAGGAAGCCATGCGGTCGGCGGACACGCACCTTCTACGGCTTGATCTGCCAGCGTTTCCTGGCGTCACGATGTACCTGAAGGACGAAGCCGCACATCCCACTGGCAGCCTCAAGCATCGACTGGCGCGGTCACTGTTCCTGTATGCGTTGTGCAACGGCCGCCTGCGCGAGGGCCAGGTCGTGGTGGATGCATCGTCGGGCAGCACGGCCATTTCCGAGGCATGGTTCGCCCGGCAACTGGGGCTTCCGTTCGTGGCGGTGATGCCGGCATGCACCTCACCGCGCAAGATTGCGGATGTGCAGGCGCTGGGGGGCGCCTGCGATCTGGTGGATGAGCCCAGCCAGGTCCATGCGCGCGCCGCGTGGCACGCCTCGCGCGGGGCCTGCCATCTCGACCAGTTCAATCTGGCCGAACGCGCCACCGACTGGCGCGGGAACAACAACATCGCCGAGTCGATCCTTCATCAGATGACGCGCGAGCCGTACCCCGAACCGGCCTGGATCGTGTGCGGCGCGGGCACTGGAGGAACCTCGGCCACCATCGGCAGGTACCTCCGGTACCGGGGTCTGTCGACGCAGCTTTGCGTGGCCGAGCCCGCGGGCGGCGCCTTCGCGCACGGTTGGCGCTTGCGCGATCCGGAGGCGCGGGCCAGCCAGCCGAGCCTGATCGAGGGCATCGGTCGTCCCCGGGTGGAACCTGGCTTCGTGTTCGACGTGGTCGACCACGTCATCGAGGTCGAGGACGAGCAATCCATCGCCGCCGCGTGGCTGCTTGAGGAGCTGCTGGGGCGCCGATACGGCGGCTCGTCAGGCACCAACTTCATCGCCTGCCTGCGCCTGGCCGAAACCCTCCGCGATCGCGGCCTGGGCGGGAGCATCGTCACCCTGCTGTGCGATCGCGGCAGCCGTTACGAGCAGACACTCTTCGACGCCGGGTGGCTACGGGCGCGCGGGATCGATCCGGAGCCCGGGCAGCGTGCGCTGGCCCGCTACGTGGCAACACCGGGCTTGAGGATGGTTTGAAGGCGCGCCGATGCCTTCAAGACGCGGCCGGCCTGGCGCTCGCCGACGCAGCGCACCGCAGACCGCGGGATTCTGATCAGCCACAGGCGCCGCAACATCCGCTGCCGGTATCGTCCCCAGGCCGGCCCGCGGCGACGGTGAAGTCGATCATGACCGCGAACGATTCCCGGGCGCGGTACTCGATCATCAGCGTCTTGCCGTAGCGCTCGCGCAGCTGCGCCAGCAGCGGCAGCGGATCGTGGTCGTTGATGAAGCGCATCGTCTCGCCGGGATGGAGCGCATCGAGCGCCCCAAAGATTGCGGCGTGACGGAAGCGCTTGCCGATTCCGCGCGCATCGAACGGATGGACCGGCTCCGCCGGGGTGGAGGCCATGTTCATGAAAAGCCCTCGGGATGCTGGGAGTCCAGCATGCACGGCGGGCGCACCGACGCGATTGACCTGGGTCAGGCGACGAAGGATTTCATGCCTGGCTCATTGCGTGCCGCGCGTGCCGGAGGCCGCGCGGGATCACGCACGGATTCACGCGCGCGAAAACACCAGCGTCGCGTTGGTGCCGCCGAAGCCGAAGCTGTTCGACATCACCGTCTGCAGGGGCGCTTCGCGCATCTCCCTCAGCACCGGGAATCCCTCGGCACGCGGGTCGAGGGTTTCGATGTTCGCCGACGCGGCCATGAATCCGCCTTGGAGCATCAGCAGACTGTAGATCGCCTCATGCACGCTCGCCGCACCGAGCGAATGTCCGGTGAGGGCCTTGGTGGACGACAGCGGCGGCATGCCGGCACCGAACGCGCCGCGCACTGCTTCCAGTTCAACGACGTCGCCAACCGGCGTGGACGTGCCGTGCGTATTGAGGTAGTCGATGTCGCCGACACCCTGCCCGTCCAGGCCCTGCAGCGCCATGCGCATGCAGCGCACCGCGCCCTCGCCGTTCGGCGCCACCATGTCCGCGCCGTCCGAGGAGATGCCATAGCCGACCAGTTCGGCATGGATGGTTGCACCGCGGGCGCGGGCATGTTCGTAATCCTCCAGCACCAGCATGCCGGCGCCGGAACCGATGACGAAGCCGTCGCGGCCGACGTCGTAGGGTCGCGACGCCTGTTCGGGGGTGTCGTTGTACTTGGTCGACAACGCGCCCATCGCGTCGAACTGGCAAGTCATGCCCCAATGCAGTTCCTCGGCGCCACCGGCGAAAACGATGTCCTGGGCACCCCGGCGGATCAGGTCGGCCGCCGCTCCGATGCAATGGGCCGAGGTCGCGCAGGCCGCCGACAACGAATAGCTGACGCCGCGGATGCCAAAGGCGGTGGCCAGGTTCGCCGACACGGTCGAACACATCGTGCGCGGGACCATGAACGCGCCGACGCGGCGAACGCCTTTTTCCCGCAGCAGGTCGGCGGTTTCGATCTGCCACTGCGGCGAGCCGCCGCCGGAGCCCGCGATCAGTCCGGTGAGGGGGCTGCGGACGGCTTC
This sequence comes from Lysobacter solisilvae, assembly GCF_016613535.2. Classification (NCBI taxonomy): domain Bacteria; kingdom Pseudomonadati; phylum Pseudomonadota; class Gammaproteobacteria; order Lysobacterales; family Lysobacteraceae; genus Agrilutibacter; species Agrilutibacter solisilvae. Next base: position 2,967,290 of record NZ_CP071518.1, on the reverse strand, counting down.
CTCCGACAGCCCGGCGTCGGCGATGGCATCGCGCATGGCGACATACGCATATGCGGCCGCGTCGCCCATGAAACGCCGCAGCTTGCGATCGATCGCCGTGTCCAGGTCGATGTCGCAGGCCCCGCCCACATGGCTGCGCAGCCCTCGTTCGACCTGCTCGGCGACGACACGAAGTCCGCTGCGGCTTTCGCGCAACGCCTGGCTGACGGTGGCCGCGTCATTGCCCAGCGGCGACACGACGCCCATGCCTGTGACGACGACGCGCCGCATCAGAAACCCTCCGTGGACTGGAACAGCCCCACCCGCAGCCCCTCGGCCTCGTAGATGAGCCGGTCGTCGACGTAGGTGCGGCCATCGGCGATGACCAGCGCGAGCTTGCCGCGCATGACGCGGCGTACATCGATCTCGTAACGCACCAGCTTCGCGGTGGGCAGGACTTGGCCGGTGAACTTCACCTGGCCTACGCCCAGGGCGCGGCCGCGGCCGGGCTCGCCCAGCCACGGCAGGTAGAAGCCGGCGAGTTGCCACATGGCGTCCAGCCCCAGGCAACCGGGCATCACCGGGTCACCTTCGAAATGACAGGCGAAGAACCACAGGTCCGGCCTGATGTCGAGTTCAGCGACCAGTTGTCCCTTGCCGAACGCGCCGCCCTTCTCGTCGATCCGGGTAATCCTGTCGAACATCAGCATCGGCGGGGCCGGCAACCGGGCATTGCCGGGGCCGAACATCGCGCCGTTGGCGCATTCGATCAACTGTTGAGTATCGAGTGAAGCAGGCCGTGACATGGGTAACGCCTTGGAAGAATCTGCGCAGTGTGCCCGAGGATTTCCGTTCTGCAACGGCGGAAATCAAGATGCGGATCCCATGCGCTGGCGAATGGAGCCGCAGATGCTGGCCGGAAAGACGCGCACGCGGGCGGATCGCGGTTGCAGCTTCGGCGTGGCCAACGGTGGCCGCACTTGGCAGGATCAGGCGCGACCGGTTCAGATTCCCGGACAGCCATGCAGCTTGATGCCCGCCGCCGGCACACATGCCCGGCCCCGACGGACTGACCCATGATCCGCAATGGGCGCCATCGCCGATCGCGGCGGCCAGCGCGAGCTGGGAGCATCCCGGGCGTCGACATGGAACCGATCGCTTCCGGACTGCTTGCCAGGCTTCCGCGCGCCCGGCCCCGACCTTGATGCAGATCAAGCCGCCATACGGGAGTCGATGGCACGCTCCCCGGGGCTTGATCTGCATCAACACCGCCCCAGGCGTGCGATTCCACGATTTCCGCAATGGCCCATCCGGGCCCTCCAGGAAAGGAAAGGGGAAATCCATGAAACAGGTGACCCGACTTCTTGCCCTTGCCGTGGTGGCCGCGCTCGCGCTGGCTGGCTGCAGCTCCGGCAAGCCCGACAACGCCGACACCGATGCCTCGCAGGCCACAGCGGGGGACGGCGAAACCGGCGGTTCGCGCAAGGGCGACTTCGGACCACCACAGGGCGCGCCGGTGAAGGCCGTCCTCACTTCGCCGCCACAGGTGCCACCGGCCACGGGCCGTACGGCGCCGGCCAAGGTCATTGTCGAGCTGGATGTGGTCGAAAAGGAGATGCCGATTTCCGAAGGCGTGACCTACACCTTCTGGACCTTCGGGGGCACCGTGCCCGGCAGCTTCATCCGCGTGCGGCAGGGCGACACCGTCGAGTTCCACCTGCGCAACATGCCCGAATCGAAGATGCCCCATAACATCGACCTGCACGGCGTCACCGGTCCCGGTGGCGGCGCGGCATCGAGCTTCACGGCACCCGGCCACTCCTCGCGTTTCACCTTCAAGGCCCTCAACGCAGGCCTCTACGTCTACCACTGCGCCACCGCGCCGGTTGGCATGCACGTGGCCAACGGCATGTACGGCCTGATCCTCATCGAGCCGCCGCAGGGAATGCCACCGGTCGACAAGGAGTTCTACGTGATGCAGGGCGACTTCTATACGACCGGCAAGTACCGCGAGAAGGGGCACCAGCCCTTCGACATGGAGAAGGCCATCGAGGAGCACCCGACCTACGTGCTGTTCAACGGCAGCGAGGGCGCGTTGACCGGCGACAAGGCGCTGGCCACCCGGGTGGGCGACACGGTGCGCATGTACGTCGGCAACGGGGGACCGAACCTGGTCTCCAGCTTCCACGTCATCGGCGAGATCTTCGACAAGGTGTGGTACGAGGGCGGCACGAAGTTCCAGGAAAACGTGCAGACCACGCTGATCCCCGCCGGCGGCGCGGCCATGATGGAATTCCACATGGAGGTACCGGGTAGCTACGTGCTGGTCGACCATTCCATCTTCCGCGCCTTCAACAAGGGCGCGCTGGCGATCCTCAAGGCCGAGGGCGCCGACAACAAGGCGATCTATTCCGGGAAGGAGGTCGACTACGTCTACCTGGGCGATCGGGCACAGCCCAACATGCAGGCGGTGGCCACCGCGGCGGCATCGGCGAAGGCCGGCGACCTTTCCGTCGAAGAGCAGATCAATGCCGGCAAGGCCCTGTTCGCCGGGACCTGCTCGACCTGCCACCAGCCCGAAGGTCAGGGCATGGAAGGCGTATTCCCGCCGCTGGCCAAGTCCGACTACATCGCGGGCGACACCAAGCGCGTGCCCACCGCGATCCTGCATGGCCTGGTTGGTCCGGTGAAGGTCAATGGCAAGGACTACGACTCGAACATGCCGCCGATGAACCAGCTGACCGATGACGAGGTGGCCAACATCGCCACGTACGTCCTCAACAGCTGGGGCAATCCCGGTGGCCGGGTCACCAAGGCCGAGGCGGCCGCCATCCGCCAGCAGAAGCCCTCCAACGCCTCCGGCGGCCACTGACGCTCGCCATGCGCCACTTCGCGGCCCTGCTCCTGCTCGTGTTGCCCCTCGCCGGCCTCGCCGGCGACGGGGCTGCGCGGTATGCGGGGCTGCCGGGCGGTCGCTTCCAATCCGCATTGAAGTACGAGGACGCGAAAGATGGCGTGCGCATCAAGCCGTTTGCCCTCATGCGCAGGCCGGTCACCAATGCCGAGTTCCTGGACTTCGTGACAAGGCTGCCGCAGTGGCAGCGGAACCACGTAGCCGGCGTGTTCGCCGAAGCCCGTTACCTGTCCCACTGGGAATCGCCGACCCGGCTGGGCCCGGCGGCGCTTCCCGAGCAGCCGGTGGTCTGGGTGAGCTGGTTCGCGGCGAACGCCTACTGCGAATCCGTCGGCGCCCGGCTGCCGACGTGGTCGGAATGGGAATACGCGGCGGCCGCCGACGAGACGAGGAAGGACGCCCGCAAGGACCCCGCATGGCGCGAACGCATCCTGGCGTGGTACTCGCGTCCCTCCAACCAGGCCCTGCCCCGCGCCGGGCTGCAGACAGCCAACGCCTGGGGCGTCCAGGACCTGCACGGGCTGGTTTGGGAATGGACCGACGACTATTCCTCGCTGCTGGTGTCTGGTGACAACCGCAACCAGGGCGACGCCGACAAGGCCAAGTTCTGCGGCGCCGGAGCGCTGTCGATGGACGATCGCGAAAACTACGCCGTGCTGATGCGGGTGGCCATGCTGTCCTCGCTGGAAGGCGCCAACACCACCGCCAATCTCGGATTCCGCTGCGCCAGGAGTGCACGCTGATGCAGACGCCAGACCCGCGCTTTCCAGCCCCTTCGCGCGCGCGGACGGCAGCGCGGCGCCGGGTGGTCGGTTTGATGATCGGCGCTCTCGCCACGCTGCTCGGCTCGGCCAGCCTGGCCGCGTCCGGACGCGATGCCGCGCCCCTGCCGCGCGATTCGGTCTACCAGCTGCCGCTGCTGCTCACCACCCACAGCGGTGCGAAACAGGACTGGCGCGGCCGCCGCGGCCAACCGCAGATCGTGGCGATGTTCTACACGTCGTGCCAGTACATCTGTCCGCTGATCGTGGATTCCGGGAAAGCGATCGACAAGCGGCTCACGGCCCCGCAACGCCAGCACATCGGCGTGCTGCTGATCAGCATGGACCCGGAGCGTGATGATCCGGCTGCGCTCAAGGCCGTCGTCGACAAGCGCAAGCTGGACATGACGCGGTGGACGCTGGCCGCGCCACCAGCCGGTGACGTGCGCGCCGTGGCCGGGGTGCTGGGCATCCGCTACCGCCAACTCGCAGACGGCGAGTTCAACCACACCAGCGCCCTGGTCCTGCTCGACAGGGACGGTCGCATCCTTGCCCGTACCGAGCAGATGGGCAGCGTGCCTGACCCGGAATTCCTGGCCGCCGTTCGGGCAGCGGCCACGCCGTAATCCCTCTTCCTCCCCTGCGCCAGCAGAGGGTTGGCGCAACCTGCGCAGCGGGGAGGCTTGGGGAGTGGCCCGGGTTGCAGGCTCATCCGGCACGCCGCCAGCGTCCGCCCCAATCCCGACCTTCTCCCGCTTCGCAGGGAAGGGGCCTGGAACTGCGGGCCATCTACGGGCAGATCCCGCCCTATGGCCGAAGCGTCCGGAAGCCTTCCGGGCATATGGCCCGATATGTCCGGAGCGTTCCGGAAACCCTTCGGACATATGGCCTGATATGTCCGGAGCGTTCCGGAAACCCTCCGGACATATGGCCCGATATGGCCGGAGCGATCCAGAAACCCTTCGGACATATGGCCCGATATGTCCGGAGCGTTCCGGACACCCTTCGGACATATGGCCTGATATGTCCGGAGCGTTCCGGAAACCCTTCGGACATATGGCCTGATATGTCCGGAGCGTTCCGGAAACCCTCCGGATATATGGCCGGATATGTCCGGAGCGTTCCGGAAACCCTCCGGACATATGGCCTGATATGGCCGGAGCGATCCAGAAACCCTCCCGACACGTGCCGCGATATGTCCGGAGCGACCCAGAAACCCTCCAGGCATATGCCGCGATATGTCGGGAGCGGCCTGGAAACGCTCCGCCCAGATGCCGCCATATCCCCGGGCCCACGGTTTCCCTGTTTACCGCCGAAGGGAGGCCAGCGCAGCGGCCACGGCGGATCCCGCAATCGCCAGCCCGCAGGACCGCCAGGAAGCCAGCGGCGGACGCAACACACTTGATCCAGATCAAGATCGCCTTGTTGCACCGCGGGAAAAATAGGCCGACCCCACCTGTGTCCCTTCCCATGACCTACGACACGAATGCGCCGGCAGGCGGATCGGCTGCCGGTCCGGCATCCGCCCCGCTGGCGCCCAACGGCGCCGCTATGGGCTACTACAACGACAAGGTCGTGCTGCAGTTCTCGATTGCCACCGTGGTCTGGGGCATCGTTGGCATGGGGGTGGGCGTGCTGATCGCGGCGCAGCTGTTCTGGCCGACGCTGTTCGAAGGCATTGCGTGGCTCAACTACGGCCGCCTGCGGCCGCTGCACACCAACGCGGTGATCTTCGCCTTCGGCGGCAGCGCGCTGTTCGCCACCTCCCTGCATGTGGTGCAGCGCACCTGCCACGTTCGGCTGATCTCCGACCGGCTGGCATCCTTCGTGTTCTGGGGCTGGCAGGCGGTGATCGTCGCCGCCGCGATCACGCTGCCCATGGGACTGACGCAGGGCAAGGAATACGCGGAGCTGGAATGGCCGATCGACCTGCTGATCGCGGTCGTGTGGGTGTCCTACGCGGTGCTGTTCTTCGGCACGATCGCCAGGCGGCGCGTGAACCACATCTACGTGGCCAACTGGTTCTATGGCGGCTACATCCTGGCCATCGCGCTGCTGCACATCGTCAACAACATCGCCATCCCGGCCGGATGGGGGAAGTCGTATTCCGTCTACAGCGGCGCGGTCGATGCGATGGTCCAGTGGTGGTACGGCCACAACGCCGTCGGCTTCATGCTGACCGCCGGCTTCCTGGGGATGATGTACTACTACGTGCCCAAGCAGGCGGGACGTCCCATCTACTCATACCGGCTGTCGATCGTGCATTTCTGGGCACTGATCGCCGTGTACATGTGGGCCGGCCCCCACCACCTTCAATACACCGCCCTTCCCGACTGGGCGCAGTCGGTTGGCATGGTGTTCTCGCTGATCCTGCTAGCGCCCTCCTGGGGCGGCGCGATGAACGGCATCCTTACGCTGTCGGGCGTGTGGCACAAGCTGCGCACCGACCCGATCCTCAAGTTCCTGATCGTGGCGATCAGCTTCTACATGATCGCCACCTTCGAGGGACCGATGATGTCGATCAAGACGGTCAATTCGCTCTCGCATTACACCGACTGGACCGTCGGCCACGTGCATGCCGGCGCGCTGGGCTGGGTGGCCATGATCTCGGTCGGCTCCATCTATTCGCTGCTGCCCCGCCTGCTGGGCCGCGAATCGATGTACTCCACGCGCTGGATCGACGCCCACTTCTGGGTGCATACGCTGGGCGTCCTGCTCTACATCGCCTCCATGTGGATCGCCGGCGTGATGCAGGGCCTGATGTGGCGCGCCACCAATGCCGACGGCACGCTGACCTACAGCTTCGTCGAAGCGCTGCACGCCACGTATCCCTACTACCTGGTCCGCATGGGCGGCGGCGTGCTGGTACTGGCCGGAATGGTCCTGATGGCGGTCAACACGTGGAAGACGTTCGCCACCGCTCCCGTCCGCGCACCGCAACCGGTGCTCGTCCCCGACATCGGCAATGCGCGCGCCTGAGGAATCCCCATGAGCGACAAGAAGTCCAGCGGCAACGCGCACGAGAAGATCGAGAAGAACATCGGCCTGATGGCGGTGCTGATCGCGGTGGTGGTGTCCTTCGGCGGCCTGGCCGAAATCGTCCCGCTGATGTACCAGGCCGAGGCGATCGAGCCCCTGCCGGGCGTGAAGCCCTACCCCGCCCTGCAGCTGGCTGGCCGCGACATCTACGTCCGCGAAGGCTGCTACAACTGCCATTCGCAGATGGTGCGCACCCTGCGCTTCGAGACCGAACGCTACGGGCATTACTCGCTGGCGGGCGAATCGGTGTACGACCGGCCGTTCCAGTGGGGTTCCAAGCGCACCGGTCCGGACCTGGCGCGCGTCGGCGGCCGCTACTCCGACGACTGGCATCGCGTGCATCTGCTCAATCCGCGCGACGTGGTGCCCGAATCCAACATGCCCAGCTTCCCCTGGCTCGCCGAGGCGCGGATCGATGGCCGCCAGATCACCGCCCACATGACCGCGTTGCAACGGCTGGGCGATCCCTACACCGACGCGCAGATCCGGCAGGCGCAGGCCGACGTGGCCGGCAAGACCGAGCTGGACGCCGTAGTCGCCTACCTGCAGGCGCTCGGCAAGCACGCACCGAGGGGAGGCTGAGCCATGGTGTCCGGCATCGTGACCGCCATCCTGCTCGTGGTGTTCATCGCGGGCTGGGCGTGGGCCTGGAGCCCCCGCCGGCGCAGGTACTTCGACGAGGCGGCACGCCTGCCGCTTGATGAGGATCCGCTCGACCAGGCTCTGCTCCACCAGGCCCCGGTCGATCGCAAATGGCAGGAGAACGCTCGATGAGCGGCGGCTGGTCATGGTTCGTCATAGCGCTGGTCGTCCTCAACATCGGCGGCTGCGGCTGGCTGCTGTGGTGGACGGCGAAGCGGCGTCCGGGCGACCCGAAGCCCGAAGACACCAGCCACATCTGGGATGGCGACATCACCGAGTACAACAAGCCGCTGCCCAGGTGGTGGATCAACCTGTTCTGGCTGACGATCGCGTTCGCCATCGGCTACCTCTTCTGGTTCCCCGGGATGGGCGCTTTCGCCGGGTACGGGCGCTGGAGTTCGGCGGGCGAACACGCCCAGGACAAGGCCCGCGACGACGCGCGGCTGGAGACCACCTTCGCGCCCTTCAAGGGCAAACCCATCGACGTACTGGCCGCCGATCCGACCGCGCGCAAACTGGGGCGCTCGATCTTCAGCAACACCTGCGCCACCTGCCACGGCTCCTCGGCGCAGGGCGCCATCGGCTATCCCAACCTGTCCGATGACATCTGGCACTGGGGCGGCACGCCGGACCGCGTGCTGGAAACCGTGCTGGACGGCCGCGAGGGTGTGATGCCCGAATGGGGCACCGTGCTCACCGGGATGGGGGGCGAGAACGCGGTGGATTACGTCGCCGCCTACGTGCGTACGCTGTCGCAGCCAGATGCGCCGCTCTACAACGACTACATGGCGGCACAGGGCAAGAAGCTGTACGAGGGCATCTGCGTGGCCTGCCATGGCATCGATGGCAAGGGCAACACGACCATGGGCGCGCCGGACCTGACCGACAACTACTGGCTGTATGGCAGCAGCAAGCAGTCGCTCGTGCAGACCATCGCCAAGGGACGCCACGGATCGATGCCGGCACACCGGCAGCTGCTGGGCGAGACGCGCGCGCGCCTGGTGGCGGCCTATGTGTGGTCACTGTCCCACGGCGAGGCCCCGGGCGCCGCTCCCACCAACGGACCAGCTGCACGATGAGCGAGCTTGCCCCGCCCCCGTTCGATCATCCCGTCCGGCCGCTGGCCCAGCGCATCGGCGCCATCGTGTGGCCGAGCTTCTTCGCCGCCGGCGTGGCGACGATGGTGTTCTTCGCCTTCGTCGACCCGCTGACGCTGCGCGACATGACGTTCCCGTCGATCGACATCAGCAGGGGACTGGGTTACAGCATCGGCTTCTTCATGTTCTGGCTGGCCACGGCCTCGTCGAGCCTGTTCACCTGGATCCTCCTGCGGCCCGCCAGCCGGTTCAACCGCGCATTGCCATGACGGCAGACCTGCAATGGCCTTGAACAAGACCATCGACATTGCCCTGGCGGACGCGGAGACATCGTTCTACGTCAGCGAACGCAAGATCTATCCGCGCGATGTGAAGGGACGCTTCGATACCGGGCGCAAGGTAGCCGTGGTCTGGCTGCTGGGCATGTTCTACGCCTTCCCGTGGCTGCGCTGGGACGGGCGCCAGGCCGTGCTGTTCGACCTGCCCGCGCGCAAGTTCCACGTGTTCGGCCTGACCTTCTGGCCGCAGGATTTCGTGCTGCTGGCGCTGCTGCTGATCATCGCCGGCGTCGCGCTGTTCTTCTTCACCGCGCTGGCCGGTCGCCTGTGGTGCGGCTACGCCTGTCCGCAGACCGTGTGGACGGAAGTGTTCCTCTGGATGGAGCGCTGGACCGAGGGCGACCGCGGCGCACGCATCAAGCTCGACGCCGCCCCGTGGTCGCGCAACAAGGTCCTGCGCAAGGGCAGCAAGCACCTGCTGTGGGCGGTGTTCGCGCTGTGGACGGGTTTCACTTTCGTGGGCTTCTTCACGCCCATCACGGACCTGGGGTCGCGTCTGGTGCCCTTCGCGTGGAGCGGCTGGGAGTCGTTCTGGGTGTTGTTCTACGCACTGGCCACCTGGGGCAACGCCGGCTTCCTGCGCGAGCAGGTGTGCAAGTACATGTGCCCCTATGCGCGCTTCCAGAGCGCGATGTTCGACCGCAACACCCTGTTGATCGCCTACGACCCCATGCGCGGTGAACCGCGCGGCCCGCGCCGGCGGGGGCTCGGCAGCGTGCTGGAGCGTGGCCGTGGCCTGCTCGACAAGCTCATCGCCTACGACTACGTGTTCCGGGCGGATCGGCATCCGACCGCCGCGGACAACCGGATGAAGGCCGGCGGCACGATCACCTTCGACGCAGCGGAAGCCGCCCCGCTGCCGAAGTTCGCGCCGGAGGAACTGGGCGACTGCATCGACTGCACCATCTGCGTGCAGGTCTGCCCGGTCGGCATCGACATCCGCAATGGCCTGCAGTACGAGTGCATCGCCTGTGGCGCCTGCGTTGACGCCTGCGACGATGTCATGGCGAGGATGGGTTATCCCAAGGGCCTGATCCGCTACACGACGCAGAATGCCATCGACGGCCGCCCCACCCGTGTCCTGCGCCCACGGATCTTCGTGTACGGCGCGTTGCTGCTGGTGCTGCTGGGGGGCTTCGCCTGGGGAGTGGGCACGCGCACGCCGGTGATCGCCGAGATCCTGCGCGACCGCAACGCGCTCTATCGTGAGAGCGCGGACGGCATCGAGAATGGCTACACGCTCAAGCTCGTCAACAAGACCGAGCGCGCCCAGCGCTACACAGTGACGCTGCATGCCGGGGCCGGCGAACTGCAACTGCAGCCGCTGGCGCCGGTGGAAGTGGCGGGCGGCGAAGTCGTCGCCGTGCCACTGACGGTTCACGCCCCCGCCGGCACGGGCGGGCGACGCGAGCTGCAGTTCGACATCCGCGCCACCGACGGTACTGCCCAGGCCACCGTCGAGAGCAGCTTCTTCGGACCCATGTGATATGAACCGTCAAGACCACCTCCACCAGCAGAATGAACCGGCGCGATCCGCCTGGCGCGAGCCGATGGTGTGGCTGGTCGCCACCATCCCGTTGCTGGCGGTCGTCGCAACCACCGGCCTGCTGGCCGTCGCCTGGCGATCGTCCGGCAACGTCGATGCGGTCGCCGACACCGTGCGGCGCACGGCGCAGGTGCAGGACACGGACCTGGGCCCGGATGACCGGGCACGGCAGTTGCGGCTCAGTGCCGTGGTGCGCATCGGCAAGGACGCGATCGAAGTGCTGCCCGTCGAGGGCGCATTCGATCGTGGCAGACCGCTGTCGCTGGCGCTCCACCATCCCACGCACGCCGGTGAAGACCGGCGCTTCTTGCTGGCACCTTCAGAGGATGGCTGGCTGGCGCCTGGCGGCCTGGACCTGACACACGACTGGAACGCTGAGCTCGGTTCCACTGCAGGCCGTTGGCGCCTGCAGGGCCGTTGGCGGTCGGGGCAGCAGGCCGCCTACCTGCGACCGGCGCTTCCCGAGTAGCGCCATGGCCGTCGTCGCGGAATTCCTGCAGGTCGAGCCGGCTCCCGCGACCCGCGGCGGGTGTTACCACTGCGGCGAGGCGCTGCCACCCAGCCCCGCACGACTGCAGATGGACGGGGTCGAACAGGCGTTCTGCTGCGACGGGTGCGCCGCCGCCGCCCATTGGATCCGCGATGCGCACCTGCAGGACTACTACCGGCTGCGCAGCGCGCCGGCGGGTCGCGTCGCCCCCGATGCCGCCGCGCTGGCCGCCGCAGATCTCACCCTGTGGGACCGCGAGGAAGTGCTGGCCGAGCATGCACGCAACATCCGGGGCGGACGCGAGCTGACCCTGCTCACCGACGGCATGCGCTGCGCCGCATGTGCATGGCTGGTCGATCGTGCGCTGACCCGTGAACCCGGCGTGCTCGAAGTCACCGCCAATGCGGTCACCGGGCGCGTCCGCATTGCCTGGGACCCTGCAGTCACGCCCTTGTCCCGACCACTCGCACGACTGGCGGCATTGGGCTATCGGCCCTGGCTGGCCACGGGCGAGGCCCGCGAACGTGCACGGCGCGACGAACGCGGACGCTGGCTGTTGCGGCTGGGCGTGGCCGGACTGGGCGCGATGCAGGCGATGATGTTCGCCGAAGCGTCCTATCTGGACACCACCGGCTCCATGTCGATGCCGATGCGCGACTTCCTGCGGTGGGTGACCTTCCTGGTCGCCACTCCGGTCGTGTTCTATGCCGGCTGGCCCTTCCTGGCCGGCTGCTGGCGTGAAGTGCGGCACCGGCGACTGGGCATGGATACGCTGATTGCGACCTCGACCCTGCTGGCCTACGGCGCAAGCGTCGTCGAGACGGTGCGCGGCGGCGCACATGTCTGGTTCGATGCCGCGGTGATGTTCGTGTTCCTGCTGTTGGCGGCGAGGATGCTTGAACAGCGCGTGCGCAGCCGGGCGTCGGCCCAGGTCGACGCCCTCGCCCGGGCCCGGCCGGCCTTCGCCACGCGCGAGAACGCCGACGGCGATTCCGAGATGGTGCCCGTGAGTGCGTTGCGTACGGGCGAGATCACCCGCGTGGCGGCCGGCGAAGCCGTCCCTGCCGATGGCGACCTGCTCAGCGACGAGGCCAGTTTCGAGGAATCGCTGCTCACCGGCGAACCGCTTCCCGTGCGCAAGCGTGCCGGCGCCCCGGTTTTCGCTGGCAGCGTCTGCCGCGAACAGGCGGCCCGGATCCGCATCACCGCCACCGGGGGCGGCACGCGCCTGTCGCAACTGGCCAGCCTGGTGGAACGCGCCCAGGAACACCGGCCGGCAGTGGCCCGGAAGGCCGACCGCATCGCGGCCGCCTTCGTCGTGGCGTTGTTGTTGGCCACCGCGCCCGTATACCTGGCGTGGCTCCAGTACCAGCCCGCGCGGGCGTTCGAGGTCGCGCTCGCCCTGCTGGTCATCAGCTGCCCCTGCGCACTGTCGCTCTCGGTGCCCGCCGCCCTCGCCGCCGCGCATGGCGCGCTGGCGCGGATCGGCGTGCTGCCGGTGCAGGCCCAGGCGCTGGAGCGGCTCGCCGCAGCCACCGACGTGGTGTTCGACAAGACCGGCACGCTGAGCGATGGCAGTCCATCGTTGGGCGAGGTCGAGACCTTCGACGGTTTCGATCGCGTGCGGGCGATCCGCATCGCCGCCGCACTGGAGCGCGATAGCGGACACGCGCTCGCTGCAGCCTTCACGCAGGCCTGCCGATCGACGCTGTCGTCGCACTCGGCGCCGTGGTCGAAAGCCCTGACCGCCGCTGGCGTCGTGGCCGTCGCCGGTCGCGGCATCGAAGGCATCGTTGAAGGCCGGCGCTGGCGCCTGGGAACGTCGGCGTTTGCCGGCGGGGGCGACGACGATGGGGCGATCTGGCTGGCTGAGGGCAGCCGGCGCGTCGCGCGCTTCCTCATCACCGAACGCGAGCGCGCCGACGCCGCCCAGGCCATCGGGCAACTGCGCGCCCAGGGGTTGGCCCTGCACCTGTGCAGCGGCGACGCCGCGACGGCGGTCGCGCGGTTCGCGGCCGCGCTGGGGCTGGACAGCGCCCACTCGCGGCAGACACCGGAGGCCAAGCTCGATCAGGTCCGGGGCCTGCAGCACGCCGGGCGCGTGGTGGCGATGGTCGGCGACGGCCTGAACGATGCGCCCGTGCTTGCTGGCGCCGACGTGTCCTTCGCCATCGGCGAAGGTGCACCCCTCGCCCACCAGGCCGCGGACTTCGTGCTCAGCGTGCCGGCACTGGCGCGCATACCGGCGGCGATCGATCTGGCACGTCGCACGCGCCGGATCATCCGCCAGAACTTCGCCTGGGCCATCGCCTACAACGTGGTCGCCTTGCCGCTGGCGGCCATGGGGTTGGTGACGCCGTGGTTGGCTGCGCTGGGTATGGCGCTGTCGTCGCTCACGGTCACGCTCAACGCCCTGCGACTGTCCCGCGGAGGCCCGGCATGAGCATCCTGCTGCTGCTGATCCCCTTGAGCCTGCTGCTGCTCGCTGTTGCCATCTGGGCCTTCGCCTGGGCGGTCCGCCGCGGCCAGTTCGACGATCTGGATACGCCGGCGCTGGACATCCTGGTCGAAGATCCGAGCGCACATCCGCCAGCAGCGACCTCCCAGGCCCCGCACGCACAGGGTGGCAGCCATGTCGATTGACTGGCTGGTCATTGGCGGGGCGCTGCTGACCGGTTTGCTGGGCGGGGCGCACTGCGCGGCCATGTGCGGAGGAATCGCGACCAGCCTGTCCCTGGAGCAGCGCGGCGGGTGGTGGGTGGCCTTGCAGCCCAATCTGGGGCGCGTGCTGGGATACGCGGCCGCGGGCGCGATCGCCGGTGGGCTGGGCCACACGCTGCTGGGCTTGGCCCGCATTCCGGCGCTTGGGATGGGGCTACGCGCCGCCGTAGGCGCCGTCCTGGTGCTCGCGGCGCTGCGGCTTCTGGATCGCGAGGGGCGACTGGCTTTCCTGCGGATGCCGGGCAGCCGGTTGTGGCAATGGCTGCGGCCGTTGCAGCGCCGCCTGCTCCCGGCCAACACGCCGGGCAAGCGCATGGCACTGGGCATGCTGTGGGGCTGGATGCCCTGCGGGCTGAGCACGACGCTGCTGGCCGCCGCCTGGCTTCAGGCCAGTGCACCGGCGGGAGGGTTGACGATGCTCGCCTTCGGCCTGGGAACGCTGCCGGTCATGCTGCCTCTGACCTGGGCGGGCGCGCGACTGGGACAGCGCCTGCAGCGTGGCAGCTGGCGAATGGCGTTCGCTTCGGTCCTGATGATCTGCGGCGTGTTGACGGTCGCGGCGCCCTGGCTGCTGCACGTGCCGGTGATGCGCGGCGTACTGCTGGCGCTGGGGTGCCAGGTCGCGTAGCGGCCAGCGTGTGTCGCATCGCCCTCGTGGCCGCAGTCGCCGACGCGTTCGCACCCGCCGCTGCGGCCTGCTTCGACACGCGCGCCCGGTCCGCAGGCATCGCTGGCAGCGGCAGGCCAAGGCGTTCCAGCCACGTCATCCTTCAAGCAATGCGACGATGGCCGCTTCGGTTTCCCCGTAGTCGCCCTCGCCCACGTGCTTGCGCACGATCTCGCCTTCCCGGTTGATCAGGAAATAGGCGGGCCAGAACTGGTTGCGGTACGCATCCCAGGTGGCGTACCGGTTGTCCAGCGCCACCGGGAAAGTGACGCCCAGTTCGCGCATCGTCGCCTGCAGGGCCGGCACCTGTCCTTCTTCTTCCGTCTCGGGCGTGTGGATACCCACCACGACCAGACCGCGATCCTTGTAACGCTCATGCCACTGGACGGTATGCGGGAGCACGTGCAGACAATTGATGCAGCGGTGCGTCCAGAACTCGACCAGCACCACCTTGCCGCGCAGCCCCTCGATCGACAGTGGCGGTGAGTTGATCCACCCCTCGATCCCGATGAATTCGGGTGCGGGGCCGTAGGCATGCGCCGAGGAACTTCGCACGCAGCCGCAAAGCCCGACGATCACGACCAGTCCCATCGCCAACAGGACGCGCGTGACGGTCCGAAGCGAGAAGTTCACGGTCATCATGGCGCTCCCGTAGGGGGAGGAACGGCCGCCAGCCGGGTCCACACCTGGCTCTTGCCCAGCAGCGGGAGGAACTTGTAGCCGCGGACGCTCAGCCGGTCCGGTGCCATGGGCGTGATCAGGCAATCATACGTCCGGCCGTTCTCGCGGTTGTAGATGCGTCCGTCCCAGGCCCCGTCAGCGGTGGGGACGAAGCCGTGGAGGATCTTCATGCCCATCGGGGACCGCGTGTCGACTGGCTTCATTTCCTTGTCCGGCGCGCCCATGGACCGGTTCGAGCGGACCGCCACCACCGTCCCGCACAGGGATGGGCCACAGGGCGCGATCTCGATCTCGAGATTGCCGCTCTCGGTCAGCCAGCGGCCCAGCGCAGCCCGGGGATCGACGCCCGGCGAGGGCCTTGATGACACCGCAGCCCACACCGCTCCCACCGACAACCCGATGGCCAGCGCGGATATGACCGCCTTTTTGGCTCGTTTCATGACGTGCTCCATGTCCTGCCAGGGAAGATGGGCGGATCATAGGCGAGCCGATTCGCGCCTCTGCACCGTTGTGTATCCAGCGCCGCCACGGATACATGGCGATACAAAAAAGCCGATCGCAGGGTCCACAATGGATGGTGTGGAGGCTCCGGCTTCCCGCTGGGTGGCATGGAATGGAATCAAGGGAGCAAGCGCATGGAGCAGACGGACCACATCCTCATCGTTGACGACGACCGCGACATCTGCGAGTTGTTGACCAAATACCTCGAGCGCAACGGCTATCGCGTCACGACCGTTCCGGACGGACGCCAGATGCGCTCGGTGCTGGGCCTGAACCGCATCGACCTGATCGTGCTCGACCTGATGCTGCCCGGCGAGGACGGCCTGGCGCTGTGCCGCCACCTGCGCGCCAATGCCGCCAAGGCCACCCCCATCCTGATGCTGACCGCACGCAACGAGGAGACCGAACGCGTGCTGGGGCTGGAGATGGGCGCGGACGATTACCTCACCAAGCCATTTGCGGCACGCGAACTCTTGGCGAGAATCCGCGCCGTACTACGACGCACGCGGATGCTGCCGCCCAACCTCAACAACACCGAGCCGGCGCACGAACTGGCCTTCGGTGACTGGCTGTTCAACATCGGGGCACGCCACCTGCTCGATCCCAGCGGCACGCTGGTCTCGCTCAGCGGCGCCGAATACCGGCTGCTCCGCGTGTTCCTCGACCACCCGCACCGGGTGCTCAACCGTGAGCAACTGGCCAACCTGACCCAGGGACGCGATTCGGACACGTACTGCCGCTCCATCGACCTGCTGGTGAGCCGCTTGCGCCAGCGCCTGCAGGAGGATGCGCGGGAACCGCGCTACATCAAGACGGTCCGCAACGAGGGGTATGTATTCGCCGAATCGGTGGAGGTGCGGACATGAGTGCCACCACGCTGAAGGCCAATCCCCTGCACGCTCCCAACGCCAGCGTGCGAACGAGTCGGGGAGGATTCCGGCTCCTGCCGCGGTCGCTGTTCGGCCGCCTGATGCTCATCCTGATCTCCGGCCTGGTGGTGGCGCAGATCGTGTCTTTCGGACTGGTCTTCTACGAGCGGACCCAGAGCTCGCTGGGCATGATGATCCGCTACGTCGGCAAGGACGTGGCCAGTTCCGTGGCGATCCTCGAGCAGCAGCCCGCGCAGGCGCGGCCGCAATGGCTGCAACGCCTGGATCGCCGCAATTACCGCTACACGCTGGGCGCGGTGGCCCCGGGCGGTGCGATCAGGTCGGGAGTGGCGCGGCAGATCGCCAACACCATCACCCAGGCGCTGGGTGCGGACTACCAGGTCCAGGCCACGCAGTCCGGTGGTGACACCAGTCGCCTGCTGCTGCAGACGCGGCTGAGCGACGGCGCGCCGCTCACGCTGGAATTCTCACTGCAACCCGTGCCGCTGTCGCCGTGGATGGTGACGGCCCTGGTGATGCAACTGCTGCTGCTGGCGGTGTGCGGATGGATCGCGGTGCGCTGGGTGACACGGCCCCTGACACGCCTGGCCGAGGCGGCCGATACGCTGGGCCCCGACCTCACCGGCCCCGCCTTGTCGGAAACCGGCTCGCTGGAAGTCGTGCGCGCCGCACGCGCCTTCAATTCGATGCAGCGGCGCATCGTGGACCACCTCAAGGAGCGCATGCAGATCCTCGCGGCGATCTCGCACGACCTGCAGACGCCGATCACGCGGATGCGTCTGCGTGCCGACCTGCTCGACGATGCGGAACTGCGCGACAAGCTCCACGGCGACCTCAACGCCATGCAGGTCCTGGTCCAGGACGGCATCGCCTATGCGCGCGACGGCCAAGGGATCACCGAGGCGGCCTGCCGCATCGATCTCGACGCGCTTCTCGACAGCCTGGTGCACGACTACACGAGCGCAGGCCGGCCCGTTCGCCTGTCAGGAAGCATCCAGGCGCCTTTCACCACCCGCCCCAATGCCTTGCGCCGCATCGTGGTGAACCTCATCGACAACGCCCTGAAGTTTGGCCTGGACGCAGAAGTGGAGGCGCGGTCGGCCGCGGGCGGCGTGGTCATCCGGGTCCTGGACCGCGGACCCGGCATTCCGCCCAGCGAGATGCAGGCCGTACTGCAGCCGTTCTACCGGATCGAAGGGTCCCGCAATCGCGAGACCGGCGGTTCCGGCCTGGGGCTCGCGATCGCGCAGCAGCTCACCAATGCCCTGGGTGGCATGCTCACCTTGACCAATCGTCCGGGTGGCGGCCTGGAGGCGCAGGTCTTCCTGCGTGGTCACCCGGTGCGACGGCGTCAATAGAACAGCTGCCACTCCACGAACGCGGTGCGGTTGCGCTCCAACGCGCCGAAGTAGGTGTCGGCCGGCCCTCGGTAGTATTCCGCGCCCGCCCGGAGCTTGACGCGGTCCGACCATGCGTAGGTCACCAGCGGCCGCAGCAGGTAGTTGTCCGGCGAGAACTGGGCGACGGCGAGCAGTTCGGTCTGCAGGGTGTCGTTACGCCAGTCCGCCGCCACCCGCGCGGTCATGCCATGCACCCAGCGCGCCTGCTGGCCGTGGATCAACCCGTTCTGCAGGGCGGCAAAGCGCACGGCGTCCGGGAGGTTTCCGTCGATGGGCTCGAAGTCCGGCGTGTGCCGCACCACGGCCTGGACGTTGAAATTCCACGCAGGGAAGGATCGATCGACCCCCGCCACCAGGTGCCAGTTGGACCGGATTGACTGCCTGGCGTTGTAACCGCGGGGCACGACATACGCCAGTTCGGCACGGAACCCGAAAGCGCCCACACTGCGCGCCAGATCGACGCCAAAGCCCTGCACGCGGGCGTAGTGGCGGACGAAGTCCGGATCCGTTTCGCCGGGCGACCCTGGTTCCTGCGCGTGCAGCAACGGGAGCGTCGAATGACCGCGGAACGCCGACAGTGACCAGTCCTGGCGCTCGCCGGTGTGGGTCCACCGGGCGCCGAGCTGGCCGGCGTCCGGCTCGTCGTCCCGGACGGTGACCGGTGAAGGCCTCGGCCAGGGAATGCGTGAGGGGGTGAAACCGTCGCCAACCACCATCGACAGCGAGTCCACGTCGGACAGATGCAGGTCCAACCGGGCGGCTGGCACGGACAGATAGCGGTCGTCCTCCAGCGGCAGCACGGTGGTGTAGTCGACCGGCGTGAAGAAGTCCGTCGGGTTGATGCCGTCGGCCTTGCCCCAGCGGATCTTCTGCTGGCCCAACCGCAGGTCCGCATGCTCGAACCGTGCGTGCCAGAGCGCCGAACTCCAGTGCGTGCGGGTACGCGCCAGGCTGCCATGCCCGAACAGCGTCGAGCGACCCTTCACTTCCAGCCGATGCGCCGGGCCGATGTCCTGCTTCCATTCGATCTCGCCCGTCAGTGCCTGGACCCCACGGACGTCATCTAGGTCCCTCGAGGAAGAGAAGTACGACAGCCGCAGCGAACCGGAGAGATCCGCCGCGAAGGCCGCTGCTGGAGAAGCCAGCGCCGCAACGATGCCGAGCGGCGCCATCAATCTCATGGCCGAAGCCCGCATCGCGGTCAGTTCGATTCGAGCCGGCGCACGCTGAAGTCCGACTCCTTGAGCGCCTTTTCCACGGCGAAGCGGTCGAACTGGTAGAGCGTCCGGTGCCCGGTCTGGTGATTGGTCATCTGCCGGCGCATGGGCATGAACCGGCCGGGTTCTTCGGGCTTCACGTCGAACGTCAGCTGGGTCTTCAGCAGCTTGTCCCGCGTGTCGTAATACTCGACCTTCCGCTCGACGAACGTGCGGGAGTCAACCCAGCTGATCTTGCGGCTATAGCCGGTGTCGTCGCGCGTCCTGGCCTCCCGGGGACGCGATTCGATGACGTGGCAATCGGCCCCATCGACGGCCTCTTCGCGCAGCAGCTTGTGCTCGTATTCGTCGACGGCCGGCAGGAGGATGTCGCCGTAGGCGAAATCGGTGCCGAAGAAGCTGTCGCGCTTGTTGTTGGAAGCCAGGCGGCGCGTCTTGCCCAGCGCCGGGAGGTAGACCCAGATGTCGTCGTCCGCCGCGCCGTTCTCGATCTGCAGGAAACCGGTGCCCCTGATGTCGGCGGGCTGGCCGAAGCGGGTCAGCACGGCGGAGTCGATCCCGTTTTCGCGCAGGCGCGACCGCACCGACATCCGGCGCACGCGCTTCTCATCGCGGGCGTTCACCAGGCTGAGGGTGACCTCGCCGGTGAAACCGCTGACCTTGGTCGCCGCGAAGTTGCGCTCCATGATCTGGGACGCATCGAGGGCGTGGGCCGACGTGGCGAACAAGGCCAGCACGAGGGCGAACGGGAGTGAAGAAAGGCGAAAGTTCATGCCGCGGTCCTCAGGACGTGGAAACTGGAAGGGCGCCGACCGGAACGGTGACGCCGGTGATGAAGCGCGGGCGGATCAGCGCCACCATGGCCCGCAGGAAAAGCAGCGACAGCACGGCACTCGCGCCCATGGTGATCATCATGGTCGAGCCCAACCGGGGGTAGAACTCGAAGTCCGAGATCAGCAGCGCCGCATAGCCTCCGGCAATGGAGATGGCCACCAGCAGCACGGCCTTGCCTGACGTCGCCAGCGACCTCTGCAGTGCGCCGTCCAGGTCCGCGTGGCGCCGGTATTCCTCGCGCAGCCTGTAGAGCATGTAGATCTCGTAGTCGGCGCCGATGCCGGTGACCATGGCAGTGATGGAGGCGGTACCCATGTCCAGCGGCACGCCCAGCCATCCCATCAGGCCCAGGTTCATCAGCACGATGGCGGCCAGCGGCACGACGACCAGCAGCCCGCCCACCAGCGAGCGCAAGGCCAGGCTCGACAGGACGAACACGATCAACGCGATCTGAAGGATGTTCGAGGTCTTGGTCGCGACCAGCGATTCGTTCGACGCCACGGTCTGCGGCAGGCTTCCGCCGAGCCGCACATTGAAACCGGGCGGGAACTCCCGGGCGATCAGGGGCAGGCTGCGCTGGTACAGGTCCAGCGCGTAGGTGGTGCTGTCGGTCTTCAGGTACGCCCACACCACGGCACGCTGATAGGACGCGTCGACCAGGTTGTCAAAGTCCTCGGGATCGCCGGAGAGCGAGTACAGCAACAGGTACTGGGCGGCGAGGTTGGGCGCGGTGGGCACGCTGTTCCGGGACGGATCATCGCCGTGCATCGCCTGGTTCATCCGCGCAAGCAGGTCGGCGACGGACTGGGTCTTGCCCACATGCGGCTGTGCCTCAAGGAAGTCCTGCAGATGCCTCATCGCAAGCAGCACGCGGGGATCCTTCATGCTGTCGGGCGTGGGCCCTTCGATCAGGAACGCCACTGAATCGGTACCGCCAAAACTGGCGTTCAAGCGGGCGTCCGCCTGCCGCACCGGGCTGTCGGGCTGGAAGTATTGCTTGAAGCTGCTGTCGGCCTCGATGCGCAAGGCGCCGAGCGAGACGACGGCGAGCATTACCAGGCAGGCCCCCACCACGCGTCGGGCATGCCGCGGATCGGTCAGCCACACTCCGAGCCGGGCCAGCCCGCGGTCCAGGACATCCTGGCGACGCAGTGCGGGCGGCAGCTTCGGCGGCAGGATTGCGCGCAGCGCCGGGATGATCGTCAGTTCGATCACCATCGCCGCCAGGATGCCGCACCCGGCAAACAGGCCGAAGTTGCGGATCATTTCCACGTCGGAGACCAGCAGGGAGAAGAAGGCCGCAGCCGCGATCAAGCCGGCGATCGCCATGACCGGCGCTACCAGTCGCAGGGAGGCCTCCACGGCCTCGCGGCTGGCCTGGCGCAGGTCGATGGCCCCGGGTGCACGTAGGGCCAGCTCCTCGTAATAGCGTTTGAGTATCTGCACGGAGTGGCCAGTGGCCACCGCCATGATGAGGATCGGCGTGGTCGTGTTCAGTGCGTCCATCGACACGCCGGCCAGCGCCATCGTGCCCAGCCCCCAGACCACCGCCAGCAGTCCGGTCGCCAATGGCAGCACCATGCCCTGGACGCTTCGGAATGCGAAATACTGGACCGCCAGGATGATCAGGAATGCAATGCCGAAGTACACCGGCATCTTCTGCATTGCCATCTCCAGGTGCGCGGCATTGACCGGCTGCCCACCCACCACGATCTCGACGGTCGCGTCGCGGTGCGGTGCCAGCACTTCCTGGATTCGCTCATGCAGGGGCGCGTACGCGGCATCGCGGCCATCCACTGTGAAATCCGCCACGATGGCCGCGGCGCGCCCATCCGATGACACCAACGCGTCGATGTAGATCGGGTTGCGGGCGACGGCCTGCCGGAGCGCTGCGAATTCCGCCGGCGTCGTCGGGATGGGGTCGAGCATCTCCCGCGCGGCCATGCCTTCGCTGGTCGCCGAAATGTCCTTGACCCGTCGCGCCCCGAGGCTGACGACATTTCGCCGCACCGCCTGCGGCATCGCCTCGATCGCCTGCTGGATCGCCTGCACCTTCTTCAGGATGCCCGGCTGATAGACGTCCCCGGACGTCGGGTAGAGGCCGATGATGGTGAAGTTCCGGCCGCCGAACACGCGCTCCAGTTCGCGGGTCGTGCGGGTGAACTCGTGGTTCTGCGGTGCCCACAGGTCCGGATCGTTGTTGATGCGCAGGCTGCCGATCTGCGCGCCCAGCGCGAGGGTGGCCAGCAGGCCCAGGACGAGGATCCACCAACGGTGCCTGACGACAGACCGGGCATGGAGTTCCAGCAGGTACTTGATCACGTTCATTCGTCCCGTGCGTGCGAAACCTCAGGGCTCGCGCCCTGGGCAACGGATCCATATGGAATCCTGCGACGCTGCGGACGTTCCGCAGCGTCGCAGGTCTTTTGCTTACAGCTTGTTGAGCGTCAGGCTCTGCAGGCACACGCGCTGCCGTTGCTGCAGCGCCGTGGCGCCGCTGTAGACGGTCACGGTATGCAGGTCACGCTTGACGGTATTGAGGTTCAGGGTCCGACCGGCGCCGACGAAGCCTTCGAACTCGACCGGATCGATCACCACGCGCAGGCCTGGCGGGGCCGCGGCCTCGCAGGTGAGCTTGACGGCGACCCGGTTGCCCACCGACACGCTGTGGCGGCCGACGCATTCGAATCGCGTTCCCGGCGAAACCGGCGTCTGCGCCGACGCCACCTGGCTGGAGGTGATCTCGGTGATCAGGCCGTCCTCGAGAGTCGCCACGCCGTCGCGTCCGAAGCGCAGGACGCCGCTGCCAAAGCCACTGACGAACTCGCCATTGACCAGCAACTGCTTGGTGGCCGGATCGAAGCCGGCAGCCGGCGGTGCCTGGAACGGCGTACGGACGCAACTCTGGGACAGCGAGAACCCATAGGCGCCGTGAAGGGCGGCAGCGCCATGCGCCTGGGTGCTGCCCTGCCCTTCCTGCGCGGCGCTGCCTGTCGCGGCCAGGATGGCCAGGGTCGCCAGGACCATGCGTGCCGGACGCGTCCCACGTTGTGCCTTGCTCATGCGGATCTCCGGTGTCTGTATATCGAAGAGAGTCGAAGTCGAGCTCACGGAGTCATCGCCGCGCCGGTGAGCAGGTTGCGGCACACGCCCTTGGTGTCGAAGCGGCCGTTGTTGTCGCGGCAGCGGTCACGATCGATCAGGTTCTGCGCCATCGCAGTGGCAAACAGCTGGTGCGTACGCGAGGTCGGGAAGAAGTCCGAGAGGAAGACGAATCGATCCAGCTGGCAGCCACCGCTCGGGATCAGGTCGATGCACGACTGGGTCGAGTTGGTGAAGCCGAAGTCTTCGATGTGGCGGAACAGTCGGTGGGTATAGGCGAAGAAGTCCCAGCGGATCAGCTCCACGTCGTGCCGGCCCTGCAGGTGCAGGCGGCGCTCGAAGCGGTCGAGCATGGCCGCGTACTTGCGGTTGTACTCGCGGCTGATGCGGGTGGCGCGGGCGACCGAATGGGTCTTGAGCGCGTAAGGCGTGTAGCCCAGGTCGGTGAAGTTCGGCGCGTAGATCCGCTTCGCACCCGAGTTGACCAGTGTGCGCAGGGCGTTTTCCATGCCGGCCACGGTCTGGTCGAGGATCTGCGACGAAGCCGTGTCGTTCGGGTTGAGCAGCGCGTCGATGACGTCCGAGCCGCCGATCAGCAGCAGATGCAGCGCCTTCGGGTTGGCGCGGCCGCCGTGCGAGTTGAGGTACGCCTGGATCTGCGCCGGCAGGTCTTCAGGTCCATGGCCACGGGCGAGCGACTGGAAAACGGCGAAGTTGTTGCCGAGCACCGGACCGATCAGGTGCATCGATGGCTTGTTGTCGAAATGCAGCAGCTCGGCGAAGTAGTCGTCCAGGTTGGGACCGTTGGTGCTGCGGTTGTCAGCGAACGGGGGGCCGAACGAACCGTGGACCGCGTAGTAGTTGCCCACGTCGGACAGCGAGCCGCTGATGATGATGAGCTCTTCCGGTGGCGCCGCCGAAGCGGCGGCGGGCACGAGGCAGGCGGCCATGGCCAACACCGCCACTCGCATTGAACTCCAGATCCTTTTCATTTCTGACACTCCTTGGTTGCTGCATGCCGCAAGCTGAAGGCGTCGGCGACCGGTTGCGGCGCCGGCCGGCCGTACGTGGTGATTCGGGGGAATGCCGCGTCGTCCTGCCGCGGTCAGCCTTCCATGCGCGCGGCACGTTCCTGCCGTTCGCGGGCGTCGGGGACCAGGGAGATCCACTCGTCCTGCGTCGGCTCGCCGAGCAGGACGGGCCGTGGCACGCCCTTGCCGCTGCCGGAGGGCCCGGCGAGGGCTTCGGCCACGCCCTGCGCCAGCGCCGCGGCGTGCTGGGGCGACAGCATCGTGATGTGGTTGCCCGGCACGACATGCACCGCCACTGGCTGCGAGGACATGGCCTGCCAGCCGAGGGTGGAATGGGCGATGGAACGGCCCGGATCGTCGGCGGGCGTGAAGTCGTAGTCCGGATGATGTTCTCCGGCACGGAACAGGGCGATGGGAACGGGGAGGACGTCCCGCGGCGAATAGCGGGCCAGGCTATTGGCCACGAACACGCGCAACAGGCCCCTGACCTTGGCGACATCGGCGCCCGGCGGCATGAAACCGGCGGCCTGCATGCGCTCATTCAGCAGCGCGAGCTGGTCCGCAGGATCCAACGGACGCAGCAGCTCCTGCGTGAGTTGCAGGTCGGTGCCAGAGGACTCGCGGACGATGGCAGCCAACCGCGCGATCCACGCAGCGTCATCCGGCTGCGCGGTATCCATGCCCTCCAGATAGCGGCTGGGCACGTCGATCAGGACCAGGCGTTCCACCTCCTCGCCTTCGCGTCGCAGGCACTGTGCGATCTCGAACGCGACGGAGCCGCCGAAACAGTGCCCACCCAGCAGGTACGGTCCGCGGGGCTGGACGGAGCGGATGGCGGCCAGGTGCGCCTGGGCCAGGGCTTCGACGCTGGTCAGCGGTTCGCAGTCCCCGTCCAGGCCCACAGCCTGCAGCCCGAAGAACGGCCGTGCGCTGCCCATCTGCTGCGCAAGCGGATAGTAGTAGGCCACGCTGCCACCACCGCCCGCCACGCAGAAGAAGGGCCGACCCTCGCCTTGGGGCTGGATGGGCACCAGCAGAGACGAGCCTGCGGTGTCGGGATTGTCGCGAAGCAGCTGGCCCAGCTGCTCGATCGTGGGCCGGCGGAACAGCGTGGCCATGGGCATCGACAGGCCGAATTCCTGCTCCAGGCGCGTGATCAGGTTGACCGCGAGCAGGGAATGCCCGCCGATTTCGAAGAAGTTGTCGCGGACGCTGACAGGATGCACCTTGAGCACCGCTTCCCAGTGCGCCTGGATCCGATGCTCGATGGCATCGCGCGGTGGCACGAACCCTCCGTCGCGGACGTCGCGCTCAAGCACAGGCGCAGGCAGCGCCCGGCGGTCGATCTTGCCGTTCGAGTTGAGCGGCAGCCGGTCCAGCGCCACGAACGCGGTCGGCACCATGTATTCGGGCAGGCGCGACATCAGGTGGTCGCGAAGGCCGGGAGTCGAGGGCGCGCTGCTGGCACTCGCCGGCCCCACCACATAGCCCACGAGGCGCTTGTCGCCATCGTCTTCGCGGACGACCACCACGCATGCCGCCACTTCCGGATGCGACGACAGCGCAGCCTCGATCTCGCCCAGCTCGATGCGGAAGCCGCGGATCTTGACCTGGTCATCAACCCGGCCAAGGTATTCGATGTCCCCACCCGGCATGCGCCGGGCCAGGTCGCCGGTGCGGTACAGGCGCATCTGGCCGCCATCGGAGCGCCTGCGCGTCAGGAAGCGCTGCGCCGTCAGTTCCGGCCGGTCGAGGTAGCCGCGACACAGCCCGTCGCCGGCCACGAACATTTCGCCAGGCACGCCTTCGGGCACAGGCTGCAGGGCCTCGTCGAACACGTGCACGTGGAGGTCGGGGATCGGCTCGCCGATCACGCTCCTGCCGGAATCCACGTCCGCCCGTCCCAGGGGGCGATAGGTGACGTGCACCGTCGTTTCGGTGATGCCGTACATGTTGACCAGGCGCGGGTGGGCCTCGTCGTGTCGCGCGTACCACGCGGACAGCATGCGCAGGTCCAGCGCCTCTCCGCCGAAGACCACGCATCGCAGCGGCGAGCCCGCGATGAGCGGGACACGCTGCTCTGCTTCCATGAACTGGCGGAATGCCGACGGGGTCTGGTTCAGTACCGTTACCCCCTGCGCATTCATCAGTGCCACGAATTCCTCCGGTGCGCGGGACACCAGGTACGGCACGATCACCATGCGGCCACCATGGAGCAGCGCGCCCCAGATCTCCCACACCGAGAAGTCGAAGGCGAAAGAGTGGAAAACCGTCCAGACGTCGTTGCCGTCGAACCGGAACCAGGCGTCGGTCGCGGTAAACAGCCGGGCGACGTTGAAGTGGGTGACCAGCGCGCCCTTGGGTTTGCCGGTCGAACCCGAGGTGTAGATCACGTACAACAGGTCCTCGACAGTGATGTCCAGGTCCGGATTGATGCTGGACTGGCCGGCGAGCTGCTCCGACTCGCGATCCAGGTAGAGCACCTGGGCACAACCCTGCGCCAGGGCCGTACCGACGGCGCTTTCGGTCAGCAGGATGGTGGCCTGGCTGTCCTGCAGGATGAAGACGTTGCGCTCCTGCGGTGCCTCAGGTGCGATCGGCACGTATGCGCCGCCCGCCTTCACGGTCGCGAGCATCGCGGCGAGCATGCGCCAGGATCGCTCCAGGCACAGTCCCACGCGCGTCCCGGGTCCGACGCCCTGCCCGATCAGGTAATGCGCCAGGCGGTTGGCATGCACGTTGAGTTCGCCGTACGTCACCTGCCTGTCGCCGTCGGTGATGGCGACGGCATCCGGCGTGGCCAATACCTGCTCTTCGAAGATGCGATGCAGGCACCGGGCGTCGCCAGGTCTGCTCGGCACTCGCGGAAGCAGGTTCCCCAGTGCCGCCATCGCATCGGCGGGCATCAGCGGCAGCTGCCGCACGGGTCGGGCCGGGTCGTCGCAGATGCCGTCCAGCAGCGCCAGCAGGCAGGACTCCATCCGCATCAGCGACTGGACGTCGAACAGGTCGGTGTTGTACTTGAACGAGGCATGCAGCTCCTCGCCCGCATCGAGCACTTCCAGCTCGAGATCGAACTGGCCCTCCTGCTGCGGCAGGTCGAAGAACTCGATCTCCAGTCCGCCCCAGCACACGCGGCTACCGGGCTGGCTGGTCCATCCCAGCCAGTCGATCGCGCCGCTGGACCGCTGCGGCTTCTGGTAGACGAAGGACACCTGGAAAAGGGGCGCAAACGCCGGATCCCGTCGCGGCTGCAGGCGTTCGACCAGCAGCGGAAACGGAAAGTCCTGGTGCTGCATCGCGCTGATTGCGGTATGCGCCACGCGTTCGAGAAAGTCGTTGAAGGCGGGGTTGTCGGCCAGATTCGCGCGCAGCACCACGGGATTGACGAAGTAGCCGGCAACCGCGGCCATCTGCGGATCCCCCCGCCCGGTGGTCGGAGAACCGACGATGATCTCGTCCTGGCCCGAGTAGCGGTGCAAGAGGACCTGGAAGGCCGCCAGCAGCAGCACGAAGGGCGTGACTCCGCAGCTCTGCGCCAGCTTGCGCACGCGCGCCGACCGCGACGGGCCCATCGCGAAGCGCAGAGACGCACCCGCATAGGTCTGCACGGCAGGACGGGGACGATCGGTGTTCAGCACCAGCGTGGGAAGCTCGCCGGCCAGTTCCGACTGCCAGAACCGCCAGAGCTTCTGGCCTTCCGGGCCGGCCAGCATCTGCGCCTGCCGATTGATGTGGTCACGATACGAACATTCGAGCACGGGCAGCGCAGGCGCCCGCCCGGCAATCTCCGCCGCGTACAACTGGCCAAGCTCGTCCAGATTGAGCCAGAGCGACCAGGCGTCGTAGGCAATGTGATGGACCGTGATGAGCAGCACGTGCTCCTGCGCGTCGCAGCGGAACAGGTCGACACGGAACGGCGGCTGCCGCTCGAGGTCGAAGGGCTCACGGTAGGCGGCCTGCACGCGGTCGTGCAGTTCGTTGCCGTTGCGGCCGAAGCAGTCGCTCACCCGGAACAGCACCTCGCGATCGCCAGCGATCTCCTGGACGGGTTCCCCGTCGCGCAGGTGGAACACGGCGCGAAGAGCGGCGTGACGATCGACCAGCGCCTGGCACGCGCGTCGCAAGGCCTGGATATCCAGGACGGAACGGATGCGCGCACTGAAGGACACGTGGTACGCGCAGCTGTCCGGCGCGCTGCGATGCAAGAACCACAAGGCCTTCTGCCCATGCGACAGCGGGCAGAGTACGGTGTGCTGGCGTGCCTTCCTGCGCAATGCCTCGGCCAGGAGTGCGCGGCGATCAGTGAGGCCATCGGTGCGGGGTGTGTCCTGGGATTCGACTACCGGGTTCATCGGGATTCCTCTGCATGCATGATCTGCTGGAGCAGCCGCTCCACGTCGTTGTCAGCCAGTTCCCCGAGCCGGGCGATCAGGCGCTCGGCCTCGTCGAGGTCCAGGGTTTCAGGCAGCTGGTCGAGTACGAGGCCGGATGGAGCGGCGGCGACCGTGTCGGCGTCTGTGGCGTCCTCCAGGCTGCTGCTGACGTGTTCGGCCAGCTGGTTCAGGCTGGTGCCCTTCATCAGCATCAGCATGGGAACCTTCAGCCCGAAGCTGTCCTCGATGCCGACCACAACGTCCATCGCCATGAGCGAATCCAGACCCAGGCTCGGCAGCGGCACGCCGCGATCGATGTCGCTGGCCTCAGCCTCCATCACCTGGGCCAGCAGCGTGGCCAGGGCCTCGACGATGTGCTTAGTGCGGGCCGGCCCGGCAAGCGCGAGCAGGTCCGCGCGCACCGCGGTCATCGACGCGTCCTGGGGCGGCAGGCCGGCCACCAGCCCGGCGTACTTCGGTGAAGCGGCCCACGCGGGATAGCTGCGCGCCCATTGCGCCCAGTCCATGCGTGCCACGCCGAGTTCGGCCCGCGGCCACCTCAGCGCGGACGCCATGAGGTGCATGGCTTCGGCAGGGTCGAACATCAAGACACCCGTGCCGCCGAGGTAGCGCCCCACATCGCCGAAGCGCGTGGCCATGCCCACGTTGGCCAGCGCACCCCAGTTGAGTGACAGGCCCGGTTGGCCGCGCAGGCGGCGGTAGCGCGCCAGCGCGTCGAGATAGGCGCAGGCCATGGCATACGACCCCTGCCCTGCACCTCCCAGCAGCGATGCGATGGAGGAGAACAGGACGAAATGGTCCAGCTCATCGGACTGCGTCATCCGGTGCAGATGCCAAGCCCCGCGAGCCTTGGCTTCCATCGCGCGCGCAATCTGATCAGGCCGCAATTGATCCAGCGGCGCGTCGTCGAGCACGGCGGCTGCGTGGAAGACGCCCCTCAAAGGCGGCAGGTCACGGCGCAGGTTTCGCAGCAGTTCGGCCATCTGCGCCTCATCAGCCACATCGGCACGTGCCTCGAGCACGGACACTCCCTGGGCGCGCAGATCCCGGAGACACTGCAGCGCCGCGGGCGTGACCGCGCCGCTTCGGCCGACGAGCACGAGATTGGTCGCCCCTTCCCGCGCCAGCCAGTTCGCCAGTTCCAGACCGAAACCGCCGTAGCCGCCGGTGATCAGGTAGGTACCGTCCTTGCGGACGATTGCCCCGGCCCGCGCCGCCAGCGCGCTCGATGGCAGGCCACGCAAACGCGGTATGAAACGGCCGGCCGCACGCAGTGCCACTTCGTCTTCGGGCGAATCACTGAGGATTTCCTGTGCCAGAGCGGGCTGCGTCACGTCCGGAGCAGCGTCGACCAGTCGCAGCTTGAGTTGCGGGTACTCGTTCGTCGCCACCCGCAGCAGGCCCACCATCGGCGCATGGCCACAACTGCCCATGGCTTGGGCAGCGCCCGCGTCCACGGCGTCGACGGCGAGCAGCCCCTGTGTCGCCACGACAAGGCGGCACGCGCGGCCGCGGTGCGCCAGCCCCCGGATCAGCGCCAGCAGCGATTCGTGTTGGGCGACGGGAACCAGGGATGCCCCGCCCACCTGCGCGCCGCCAGCCTCCTCGGCGACATAGACCAGACCAGCGAACGAATCACCATCAAGAGCCTGCAATACGGCTTCAATGTCTGCGGGACTGTTCCGCGCCACGCTGAAAGCCGACGTCCCGCTCCTGCTGTAACTGTCAGCCAACTCCACGCGCACGACGCCATCGGCTCCCGCAGGGAACAGCGCCTCGGCCAGTGCAGGCACCCGCGCAGGAGGGCCCATGACAATCCAGTTTCCTCCGACGCTTCCGGTCGCTGCCGACTGCGGCTGCCAATCCCACTCAAGGAACACGTCATCGGCTCGCGGGACGTCGGATCGGTTGCCCCGCGTGAGGGCCTGCGCCCTCACGCCCCGGGCCAGTGCAATCACTTCACCGGTATCGTCGAAGAGGACGATGTCGCCTTCGATACGTCCCTGCCCTGCCTGCCGGAGTCCACCGTGGCACCAGAAGCTGGCAGGAGCCGGGCGGTAGAAGCTGAGCTGCTCGATCCCCGTCGGGATGTAGAGCTCGCGGTCCCCGCGTGCGGTGAGTGTCGCCAGCATCGACTGCAGGGATGCGTCGAACAGGGCCGGATGCAGGCGATCGTCTTCACCCACAGGCCCCAGCACGCCGGGGCGTTCGATGTGCGCCAGTGCTCGCTCACCGTCCGCCGACAGCCACAGTTCGCGCATGCCCTGGAACGCCGGCCCGTAACCGAACCCGCGCTCCGCCATGTCGGCGTAATGCGCCTGTGCGTCAACATGCCGGGAGTGCAGGTCGCGAAGCGCAGGCAGATCGATGCGCACCGGCGCATCGGCTTCCGATGCGAGATGGCCACGTGCATGGACCTCCCAACCGGCGGACTGGCGGCTGTGCACGCAGTACGTGCCCGCGGCCTCGTCCAGCGAGACGTGCATCGCCGGCGGCGAGGCTGGGTCAATCACCAGCGCGCTGTGGAATTCCAATCCGGCGAGCGATGCGGGCAGCGTGCCGCGCACGGCGGCGTGCACCGCCAGGCCGAGTTCGACATAACCGGCGCCGGGCAGGATCAGCGCACCCTGCACCTGGTGGTCGCGCAGGTACGCAAGCTTCGTTGGCGTGAGCGTGCGCGTCCAGGCGGGCGACGGCGCGTCGAGTCGCGCGCCCAGCAGCGAGTCTCCCTGATCAGGCGCCGGCCGCGCGGGGGTCGCGCCAGCCGGTGAAGCGTCCATCGGGGCCAACCAGTACGACTCCCGCTGCCAGGGATACGACGGTAGCCGGACGAAGCCCTCATCTTCGGCCCAGGCACGCCAGACGAGCGCATGGCGCATGGCCAGCTGCGCGAAAACCCGAACCCAGCCATCGCCCGACGGCTGGGGGTGGAACTGTGCTTCACCCTCCGCGGCGAACGCCGGGAGAGGCCCGAGCACGACAACATCGGCGCCACACAGCGATGAGCGCCCCAATCTCAGCTGCCAGGATGCGCCATCGCCGCGATGGTCCAGAGCGATCCCGCGCGGGTCGCAGCCGGAGGAAAACTCGCACCGCATCGGATAGGCGAAGCTGGCATCGAGCTCCAACGACGGGCTTTCAGCGTCGAGGAGGTCCGGAATCTCCGTCAACTCGATGGCACCGGCCGCACAGAGCACGGCCAGCTGGCCCAGTCCGTCGGCGAACACGCCCTCCAGTTGCTGCGCGCCCTCCAGCATCTGGCGAGCGAGCGCGTACTGGGCGGAGAAGTGCCAGGCCCTGAAGGCACGGTCATTGATGGTGACCCGCACGTTCGCGTCCAGCGCATCCACTGCCGGCAACGCCGTCTTCCGGCGGCCAAACACGTTGCGGCACGCTGTCCACGCTTCCCGTGCCTTCGGCAGCGCCGCGACACCGGACAGCACGTTCCAGTCGACGACCGCCAGCTCCGGCACGGCCAGTACCAGCGCATGTTGCGAGGGCCGGTATCGGTCCTGCAGGACACGCGGGTGCACCCGGTCCATGCCAGCTGCGCTCAGCGCGTCGATCATCGACGCCGCATCGTCGCCCAGCAGCGCGAGCCGGTGCTCATGGATGCCTGTCCGCCGAAGGCTGGTCGCGCAGACAGCCGGCATTGGGGCGTCAGGGTGGTCCTGCAGCCAACGCATGACGGCCTTCGCCTTCGCGCGCAGCGCGGCTGGCGAACGCGCACTCAGGAGCAGGCACTGCAGTCCGGTTGCCCGGCTGCGACGCGCAGGCGCGCGCGGCGCAGGTGCCGACTGCAGCACCAGATGCGCGTTCGAGCCGCCGAGCCCGAAAGAACTCACCCCTGCCACGCGCCTGCTGTCGATGGCTTCCCATGGCGAAAGGCGGGTGTTGACCCGGAGCGGCAATGCATCGAAGTCGATATGCGGGTTGGGCTCGTCGAACCACAGACTCGGTGGGACCGCGCCTTCGGCAATTCCCAGCGCGACCTTGATCAGCCCCGCTATGCCGGCAGCGGCTTCGAGGTGGCCGAAGTTGGTCTTGACCGAACCCACCAGGCACGCGTCGCGCTCGCCGTTGTCGCTCAGCACGGTACCCAGCGCGTTCGCCTCGATCGGGTCACCAATCAGGGTGCCCGTCCCGTGCAGCTCCACGTACTGGAGTTCACGCGGATCGACGCGCGCGTGCTGGAACGCCTGCCGCAGCAGTTGTTCCTGCGCCCAGCGGTTCGGCTGCGTCAGGCCGTTGCTGCGTCCATCGTGGTTGACCGCGCCGCCGCGGATCATCGCGTAGATCGGGTCGCGGTCGGCCAAGGCATCCTTCAGTGGCTTCAGCACCACGACCGCGGCGCCCTCCGCTCGGCCGATACCATCAGCAGCGGCGGAGAATGTCTTGCAACGCGCGTCCGGCGCGGACAGGCCCGCCTTGGTATAGAACACGTTGATGGCCGGATCGAGCATCACGTTCACACCCGCGGCTAGCGCCAGGCGCGACTGCCCGGTCCACAGGCTCTGACAGGCCTGGAACACCGCCACCAGCGACGACGAGCACGCCGTATCGACGGTCGCGCTCGGCCCGCGCAGGTCGAAGTGGTACGAGAGCCGGTTGGCGAGCATGCACATCCCGCCGCCGGAGCCGGTGTGCACGTCGATCCGCTGGAACTCGCCCCCTACCTGGTGCCGGAAGTAGTCGTTCGTCATGGCGCCGACGAACACCGACGCGTCGGTTCCGGCGAGGGTGGCCGGTGCGATGCCGCCGTCTTCCAGCGCTTCCCAGGCCAGCTCCAGCAGGATGCGCTGCTGCGGGTCCATCTGGCCGGCCTCGCGGGGCGTGATGCCGAAGAAGGCCGCATCGAACTGGTCGATATCGGCGATGAAGCCGCCGTGCCGGGTATTGGTCTTGCCCTGGGCCTTCGGATCGGCGTCATAGACCGCGTCCGCATTCCAGCGGCTGCCAGGCACCACGCCGACACCGTCACGCCCTTCACTCAGAAGTTGCCAGAACTCCGCCAGGGACGCGGCGCCCGGAAAGCGGCAGGCCATGCCCACGATCGCGATCGGCTCGATGGTCGCTCTCTTCATTGCGTGTGTGCCTTGAGTCCATGCAGGTGGCGCGCGAGCGCCGCGACGGTCGGGTAGTCCCACAGCAGGGTCGGCGGCAGGCGCAGTTCGAGCCAGTCCTCCAGGTCCGCCGTGAGTTCCACCGTGGCAACCGAATCCAGCGCGTAGTGGGAAAACGGCTGTCCGACCTCGATGTCCGACTCCGGCATCCGGGTCGCGCGGGCGATGTGCGCGCAGATCCAGCGCTCGATTCCGGCGATCGACTCCCACGCTCGCGTAACAGCCTCCGCGACGGGCGGAGAAAGTGTTCCATCCATCCTTGAATTCCTTGTTGTGGGGGACGCTGGGCTACAGGCGGCGGGCTAACCGTTCTCCGCCACGGCGACGCGCGCGGCAGCCGGTGCCGGCGCATACCTCGGCATCGACTCGTCGCCTGGCGCCTGCCCGTAAGCGAGGGCAAGCTCGTTGGCCAGGTACAGTTCACGGCAGAGGCTGCGCTGCACCTTGCCGCTGCTGGATTTGGGCAGGCTGCTCGGACGGATCAGCACCACATCGCTGACCACGATCTCGTGCGTCTCCAGGACCCTGCGCCGGATGGCCTGGACCAGCGCCGGCATGTCGACCTTGCGCAGGCTGGTGCGGGCGATCTCGGCGACGATGCATACGCGCTCTTCGTCGCTGCATTCGTCGCGGAATCCAAATGCGGCCACGCCAGCGGCGTTGATCGCGGGATCCGTCGATTCGACCGTGGCTTCCAGGTCCTGCGGATAGTGATTGGAGCCGCGGACGATGATCACGTCCTTGATCCGGCCCGTGATGTACAGCTGTCCGTCAGCGATGAAACCCAGGTCGCCGGTGCGCATGAAGCCGCCCTCTCCCGACTCGGCGACATGCGCATCGAAGACTTCCAGGCTCTGTTCGACGCGCCCCCAATAGCCCTGCGCGACACTGGGCCCTTTTACCCAGACCTCGCCGACCGTGCCTGCCTCGCAGGTCCGGTGCGACACCTCGTCCACGATCCGCACGTCCTGACCCAGGTCTGCATGCGTGTGACCGCAGGCCACGATGGGCTGACCGGCCCGGCCGGCGGCATCGGCGATGCGTCGATGGGTGAGTTCGGCCTTGTCGACATATTTGCTTATCAGCGGCTGTCCCGCCGTGCCACCCGACACCATGAGGGTGCCCTCGGCCAGGCCATAGCAGGGCATCAGGGCCCGGCGCTCGAAGCCGCAGGGGGCGAAGGCTCTGGCGAACCGTTCCAGCGATCCGAGGCGGATCGGTTCGGCGCCGCTGAAGGCCACTTTCCAACTGGAAAGATCGAGTTCTTCCCGTTGCGCTTCAGTGACCTTGTCCACGCACAGGTCGAACGCAAAATTGGGGCCACCACTGAGATAGCCGCGATACCGGCTGATGGCCTGCAGCCAGCGGAACGGGCGCTGCAGGAAAACGGCCGGCGTCATGAAGACGGCGTGGCTCCCCAGCCAGACCGAGGCCAGCATCTTCGCGATCAGCCCCATGTCGTGGTAGATCGGCAGCCAGCTCACCAGCGCGGTGTCCTGGCTGGTCTGGTAGCTCGCCTGCAGCATGCGCTGGTTGTGCAGCAGGTTGGCGTGGCTGACCATCACGCCCTTGGGCAGGCCAGTGGAGCCCGACGTGTATTGCAGGAACGCGATCGCATCCGCCCCCACACCGGGGTGGGCCCATTGCGCCGCTTCGCCGAGCGCGACGTCGTCGCTGCAGATGAACTGCATCGCGGCCAACGCGGGCTGCTCGGCGATGGCAGCGTGGCGGTGCGCCTGGCGGCGCGAGGAATAGAGCGCGACCTGCGGCCGGCAGTCGCGTGCGATCGCTTCGATCCGAAGGTTGTGTTTGGCGCTGCGTGGCGGGAACAGCGGGACCGCGACGAGATCCGCGCACAGGCATGCGAAGAAGCCCACCATGTAGTCGATGCACGGCGGATACAGCAGCAGCACGCGGTCGCGCGGAGCGCAGTGCAGGCGCAGCCGCGCCGCCAGGGCCAGGACGCGATCGCAGAATTCGCCGTAGTTGATCGTCTCCGCGGCGTCCTCTCCATTCTCGAGGAACGTATAGACCGGCGAATGCTGCCGGTGCACGGAACGATCCAGCAGCAGGTCCACCCAGTTGGTGGCGGCGTCCGGGTGGGCGCTCGAGATCGAGCTCAGGTTGGAATCGGGAATTTCACGCGCAGCAACGACCATGACCCTCACTCCTTGTGGTCAGAAAGTGACATCTGCGGACTGGGGCGGAAGCATCCAGGCCCAGTTGGCATCGAGATCAGTAGGGAGAACGGTGCCGAGGGCAGTTCAACTTCCGGATGACGGAAGGCCCCCTGCGTTGCATCGTCCATTACTCAGTATTGAAGTGGCATCCGTGCGTCCATCGTGTAACCGTCCTTGTCTGTGTACTGATATCCAACGCAGTGCGGCGGCGAATCCGGCAACGTTGTTTGCATCAACAACGCTGCATGCGTCATGCGATCCCGATTGTCGTGTTGCGTGACGAGTCTACTATGGCGTCTTCTACATTTCTGTGTCGTGCACAATTCGATACATTTCGACACATTGAGATACAAATGACCGACCGGCCACCTGGAGGCCCTGTTTCAAGGGGTTTATGATGGCTCCGTCGTGCCGCGACGGAGGTCCCTCTTGCAGGATTGGCCATCCGCCAATATTTCACGTACACATTTGGTCGCACGAACGCCTCCCGTCTCCCCGGCGATCTTCACTGAACCAGACCTGCGTCACATAGCCACACATGCGCGCCCTGCCGGTGGCACGTTGCTCATCCCGCCCCTGATTGCATCGCGAGCGCGCCACGGCTCAGGCAACCCGGCCGTGATCCGGGGCCTCCACCGGGCGCCTCCACCGGACCGTCTATGCTGTGGGCGATGAACCCGCCCTTCGACCCGCACAGTGGCATTCCGCTCGACCCGACCACGGCCGTCTATCGCCTGGGCGCCGGCGGCCCCAGCTTGCCTGCCGGTCTGGCCGCGGCCAGCGCCACCGGACGCCGGGTCGCTCTGCTGCATGTGGATATCGACCGTCTCGGCGCGATCAATGAAAGCATGGGCGAAGTGGTGGGAGACAAGCTGCTGGCGGCCGTCGCGCAGCGGCTGCAGGAAGCGATGCCGACCGGTGCGTGGCTCTGGCGGCTTGGGAGCGACGAGTTCCTGGCGGGCGTGGGCTACCGGGGCGAGGAGCCTGACGGCCTGGTGCTGGCCGAGCGCCTGCGCGATGCATTCGAGACACCCCTCTCCATCCCGCCCTATGTCCTGCGCGTGACCCTGTCGATCGGCATTGCGGTCTATCCTGACGATGCCCAGGACGCCGCCTCGCTGTTGGCGCGGGCCGACCAGGTCGTGCGCGTGGCCAAGCGTGAAGGGCGCAACGGCATCGGCTTGTCCGCCTTGCAGGAGCGTTCCGGCGACACCGTCGAACAGCTCTCGCGCAGCGTGGTGGAGGCGATCGGCAACGACGAGTTCGAGCTGTACCACCAGCCGACCGTCAAAGCGCATGACGGCAGCATCGACGCGGTCAGTGTGCTGCTGCGCTGGCATAACAAGGAACATGGCCTGCTGCGCCCGAACCATTTCCTCGACCTGGTCGAGCGTAGCGGCATGTCGGCACGCCTGGGCTATTGGGTCGTGCACCGGGCCGTTGAGCAACTGGCCGCGTGGCGTGCCCAGGGCCTGGACTACCTCAACATGTCCGTGCACCTGGCCAACCCCATGCTGCTGCGCTCCGATTGCGTGAACCTGATCGGTGGCCTGCTCCACCGTTTCGGCATTCCCGGATCGGCCATGGAGTTCGAGATTTCCGAAAGCGTGCTCGCGCTCAATGCCCGCAACGTGCACGATGCGATCAGCGGGCTGCGCGGTCTCGGGTCGCGCATCACGGTGCAGGACTTCGGCATGGGCGGGCTGGGACTGGCGGCGCTCGCGCAGTACCCGCTCGACCGGCTCAAGATCGACCGCACCCTGATCCACAACGTCACCAGCGATCCGCGCACGGCCGCGATCGTGCGCGGCATCATCGCGATGGGGCATCGGCTGGGCATGCAGGTCACGGCCAAGGGCGTGGAGACCGAAGCGGAGCTCAACTTCCTGCGGCGCAACCATTGCGACTTCTTCCTGGGCCACCTGTTCAGTCCGCCGCGGCCCGCCCAGGACGTGGCTGAACTGATTCGCCGGCGTTTCCTGCTGCCCGAGGCGTTCGCAAGCACCCGGCCCGAACGCACGCTGCTGCTGCTCGACGACGAGGACAACGTGCTGCGGTCGCTCGTCCGCCTCTTCCGCCGCGATGGCTACCGGCTGCTCATCGCCAGCAGCGTGCAGGAGGCGTTCGACCTGCTGGCCAGCAACACAGTGCAGGTCATCGTCTCCGACCAGCGCATGCCCGACATGGACGGCACCGAGTTCCTCGGCCGCGTCCGCGAGATGTATCCGGACACGATCCGGATGGTGCTGTCGGGTTACACCGACCTGGCCACGATCACCGAAGCCATCAACCGCGGCGCCATCTATCGCTTCCTGACCAAGCCCTGGAACGACGACGAACTGCGCGACCACATCCAGGCCGCGTTCCGCGCGCACGACGAGCGCAGCGGCAGTTCGGAAGACGAATACTGAGCCGGTGCCCCGGCATCAGGCGGAATGGGACACCGGCTGCCGCACCGGCAGCACCATCCGGAACACGCTCCCCACGCCGGGCTTGCTGCTGACCTCGATCCGGCCATGGTGCTTGGCCATGATGTTGTAGGCGACCGCCAGCCCCAGGCCCGTGCCGCGGCCGATGGGCTTGGTGGTGAAGAAGGGTTCGAAGATGCGGCCGAGGACTTCGGGCGCGATGCCGCAGCCGGAATCGGCGACGCTGATCCAGGCCTCGCCTGCCTCGCAGCCGGTGGTGATCGTGATCGTGCCGCGATTGTCGATGGCCTGCCCGGCATTGATCAGCAGCGTCATCAGCACCTGGTTGATCTCGGATGGATGGCACTCCACCGGCGGCAGGTTGCCGTAGTGCCGCTCGAGCTGCACCTTGTACTTGAGCTCGTTCCAGACGATGTTGATCGTCGATTCCAGCCCCTTGTGCAGGTCGACGAGCCGCATCGGCTCCCCGCTGCCGCTGCTGCGCGAGAAATCCTTGAGGTCCTGGACGATCTTGGTGACGCGCTCGATGCCTTCGCGCGACTCTTCCAGCAGCTTGGGCAGGTCGCCGACGATGAAATCGATGTCCAGGCGTTCGCGCTTGCCCTGGACGTCGGCGCGCCACGCCTTGGGGTCGTCGGCGTGCAGCGCGGCCTCGTGGCACTCGAGCAGGGCCATCAGCGCGGTCAGGTATTCCTGCAGCGTGCCCAGGTTCGAGTGCACGTAGCCGATCGGGTTGTTGATCTCGTGCGCGACGCCGGCGGCGAGCTGGCCGATCGAGGCCATCTTCTCCGACTGCAGCAGCTGCTCCTGCGTGCCGGCCAGGCGGCGGGCGGTGTCGTGCAGTTCTTCGCGGCTGAGCTGGAGTTCGAACTCCGGCGTCACCCCGCCGCTCAGTTCGCCCATGGTAAGCAGGCTGCGCGCGCGGCCGTCGCGGGCCGTGGTGTACAGGCGGACCCCCAGGCGGAGCGGGCCTGCGTCGACCTGCCCGCTCCAGCGGCCGGTGGCGAGCGCGTCGTTCCAGTTGGAGGGCTGGATCAAGGCCAGCAGGCGTTGCGGATCGGCGGCCGGATCGGCAGACGGATCGATGCGGCGCGCGAGCGCATGGCTGGCGGGATTGGCATGGATCAGGCGGCCTTCGCCGTCGACCAGCATCGCGGCGGTGTCGACCAGGTCCATGGCCCAGTGATCCGCGTTGTCTTTGAGTCGGCTGGTGTCGTCGATCATCCTGTCCCGAGGCTGCGTGCCATCGGCCGTGCACCCGAATGCCCGTTGGCATCGTACACGCCCGCGGACTCCACGCGGCCCAGGTGACGCAGCGCCCAGCCCACTTCGCGACGGCGACGCGCCAGCAGCACGCCGTTGTCCTGGTTGAGCGCCCGCAGAGCAGTGAGGCGCTGGATCATCGCTTCGTCGGGAGCGAGCTGTTCGGCCCGCTGCAATGCGGCCAGCTTGGCCGCGGTCGAACTCAGGAGGGCGTCGACATCATGCTCCAGCAGTGCGCGGCGTTCGGCGCCCAGCGCCTGTTCCAGGGCTTCCAGCGGATGCACGGCGGTCGCGCTCATGTCAGCCTCCCAGCTGGCGGTCCAGGTCGATCATGCGCGAGGCGATCTGCTCCGCGTCGATCTGGTAGCTGCCGTCGGCGATGGCGGCCCGCAGTGACTGCACCTTGGCCAGGTCGATCCCGGCGGGGCTGGTGCCCAGCTGGCGACCCAGGGCCTGCAGGCCCTCGGCTTCGCCCGTGAGACGGACGCTGTCGGTCGGCGCGGTGGCGCCCACGGCCTGGCCGCGCTCGGAACCGGCACGGCTGATGGCGCTGGTCTGGCTGGACTCGGGCGGGCGGACGGCCGGGAGGCCGCCGTCGATCTTGTGGCTCATGACACGCTCCTGGGATGACTCGGTCGAGCACTGTAACGGCCCCTCCCCAGGGAACTTGAGCCAGAATTCCGACGCCGTCGCCGGCATCGGTCCAGATCTGCCGCGGACGTGGCCGGAAGCCGCTCAGGGCAGCAGTTCGACCAGCCCGTCCCCCGCCAGGCGGCCGCGCAGGACCCGGTGGGAGGCGGTGTTCTCGACGGAAATCCGTCCTCCCGCCTGGGCGGGGCCCAGGGCGCGCCCTTCCATCCGCACTTCCACGCCGCCATGACGGGCCACGAGCATGACCGGGTCGCCGCGGCGCAACGGCGTGCCTACCGCGATATCGGCCTGGGTCGGGATCACCCCAGGAGCCATTGCACGACTGGGCACCTGGCCGATCAGCTGCGCCGGGTCGGTAAATGCCGGAGCGGCGGCGCCGCCGACGTCCCGGCGCTGCACGACCAGCTGGTCGGCGGTGATCGGCACGCCGGCTGCGGCGGGCCGCTTAAGGGTGACCACCTGGGCTTCCTGGCGTATCCGCACCGGCACATACAGTTGCCAGCCCGGCACGTCGCCACAGCGCACCTGTGCCATGCGCGCACTCGAGGCCACTGCCTGCAGCGGCTGCGCACAGCGTCGCAGGCGCAGCCCGGCCGCGATCGTCGCCTGCGCCTGATCGGGCTGCGCACCCATCGCGGCGATGGCGACGGTGCGCACTTCTTCCATCGACTGCATCTCCGGCTCCGCGCCGCGCGCCGCGGCGGCGGCCGCGATCGCGAGCAGGGCCAGTGCGGCGATCTCGCCGCCGTGGCGGGACTTGGTGGTGGAGGGACGCATCGGTCGTCGCTGCTCGGCGTTGCGGAAGGCTCGTGGAAGACTGTGCAAGGACCGTGCCTTCACATCGACAGCCGCTTCCGGCCGCGGTCGGCCGCACTCAAGGATCGTCCGGCCGCGCCGATGACGCGGGGCATGAGCCAGGACCTTCTCGACCGCATCGACCAGCGCACCCGCCTGGCCGGCCACAACCGGCTGGCGCTGCTGCTGTTCCGGCTCGCTTCGCGTCAGCTTTTTGGCGTCAACGTATTCAAGGTGCAGGAAGTGCTCCCGCGCCCGGCCCTGTTCACCCTGCCCTCGCTGCCACCGGCCTTCGTCGGCGCGGCCGACGTCCGCGGCCGCAGCGTGC
Organism: Lysobacter solisilvae; assembly: GCF_016613535.2. Taxonomy (NCBI): domain Bacteria; kingdom Pseudomonadati; phylum Pseudomonadota; class Gammaproteobacteria; order Lysobacterales; family Lysobacteraceae; genus Agrilutibacter; species Agrilutibacter solisilvae. Next base: position 2,926,274 of record NZ_CP071518.1, on the reverse strand, counting down.
CCGTGCTCGATCTCGCCCGCGCGATCGGCCACGCCGCCGACCCGCAGTTCGACCCGCGCTACCTGGTGGTGACCGAGTTCAATCGCTCGGTGCAGGGCTTCCTGGTGGGCAGCGTCGACCGCATCGTGAACATCGCGGTCGAACACATCCAGCCACCCCCGGAACTGGGCGGCGACTGCCGCTACCTGACCGGCGTGACGCGCCACCAGGGCGAGCTGATCCAGCTGATCGACGTGGAAAGCGTGCTGGCCGAATCCGCCCCGCGCTGCAGCGACATCGGCTCGCTGAACGCGCTCCCCGCGGGCCCGGGCCCCCGCGAAGTGCTGGTCGTGGACGACTCCCGCGTGGCCCGCAACCAGATCCGGGCGGTGCTCAACCAGCTGGGTCTCGAGGCCATGCTCCTCTCCGATGGCCGCCAGGCGCTGGAGCATCTCCAGGCGCTGGCGCAGGGTGGCCAGCCGCCGCAGGAACGCTATGCCATGGTCATCTCCGACATCGAGATGCCGGCCATGGATGGCTACACGCTGACGACGGAAATCCGACGCGACCCCGCCCTGCGTGGCCTGCACGTGCTGCTGCATACGTCGCTGTCCGGCGTGTTCAACCAGGCGATGGTCGAGCGGGTCGGCGCCGACGACTTCGTCCCGAAATATTCGGAGCGCGAGCTCGCCCAGCGTGTCGCGGCGCGCATCGGCGCGGCCGCCTAGCGTCACGCCGGGGCCCCTGAAGGTCAGCTCGACCGTAGTCGCCGGGCGACGGCCGCCCTCACCTGCCTGAACCACCCCGGCCTCTGGCACACGCCTTGCCTCACCAGGACAACCGCTCCTGGAGGGCATCCATGTCCGACTTCCTTGGCATCCATGGCACCGCACTGGCGTTGCGCGAGCATCGCCTGCAGTTGCTGGCCGCGAACATCGCCAACGCCGACACGCCGAACTACCAGGCGCAGGACCTCGACTTCAACGGCGCCCTCAATGCCGCCCTGCAACCAGGCGCAGGAGCCGGAGGCGACGCCATCACGGCCGCCGCGGAGGGCTCGCGATTCACGCGCGCCGGCACGCAACCCAGCCTGGACGGCAACACGGTGGACGGTGACCGCGAGAACGCGGCCTTCGCCCAGGCTTCGCTCGAGTACCGCGCCTCGCTTTCGTTCATCGAATCGAAAGTGCGCTCGATGCTGACCGCGATCACCGGCCAGTAGGGAGTCCGGACATGAGCAACCTTCCTATCTTCGATGTCGCCGGTTCGGCGATGAATGCCCAGTCGGTACGCCTGAGCACCGTCGCCTCGAACCTGGCCAACGCCGATTCCATCTCCGGCGATCCGAACGCGGTATTCCGCGCCAAGCAGCCCGTGTTCTCCGCCGAACCGGTCGCCGGCAACCCCGCGCTGGCCGGCGTGCAGGTGGAGGAAGTGACCGAGAGCACGGCCGCGCCGCTCAAGCGCTACGAGCCCGGCCATCCGCTTGCCGATGCCCAGGGCTACGTCTACGCCCCGGACATCGATCCGGTCGCGCAGATGGTCGACCTGATTTCGGCCTCGCGCAGCTACCAGGCCAACGTCGAGGTGTTCAACAGCGCCAAGGAACTCGCGCTGGCCACCTTGAACATGGGCCGCTGACGGCCCCCGCTCCCGCACACGGACCCCACATGAACGTGATCACCAAAGCCGGCACGGAAAACACCTACGCCGCGCTGGGCCTCGAATCGACGGCCACTGCGCGCAACAGCTCGCTTGGCCAGGCCGACTTCCTGCGCCTGATGACCGAGCAGCTGAAGAACCAGGACCCGCTCAAGCCGCTGGACAACGCCCAGTTCCTGGGCCAGCTGGCGCAGTTCTCCACCGTGCAGGGCATCGACCGCATGCAGAACGCCATGGGCGCCGTCGCCAACGTGATGGAGTCCGACCAGGCGCTGCGCGCCGCCGCGCTGGTCGGCCACGACGCCCTCATCGAGGTGTCCACGCTGGAACTGCAGGCCGGCACCCAGGTCGACGGCGAGGTCACCGCGCCTTCCGCCGGCCCGATCACCTTCGAAATCGTCGATGCCAGCGGCGCCACCGTGCGCACGATGACGGTGCAGGCCGCCACGGCGGGCGCCACCGACTTCCATTGGGACGGGCGCAACGATGCCGGCGATGTGGCCGGCGCCGGCCGCTACACGATCCGCGCCAGCGCCGGTTCCGGCAGCAACGTGGAAGCGCTGGCCGTCAGCGTCGAGGCCAACGTCGACAGCGTGTCGATCGGCGCCGACGGCCTGGTCCTGAATCTCGCCGGCCTCGGCAGCCATCCGCTGTCGGCAATCCGCCGCATCGGCTGACGCCGGTGCACCAGAACAGCACGCTCCACCGCAGCACGCTCCACCTCAGCAACAGCACGCCAACACTCGGCCCAAGGGGAATCGCAATGAGTTTCCGCATCTCGCTCAGTGGCATGAACGCGGCCTCGGCCGACCTCAACGTCACCTCGCACAACATCGCCAACGCCAACACCACCGGCTTCAAGCAGTCGCGGGCCGAGTTCGGCGACGTCTTCGCCATCTCCGGCGCCGGCCTGTCCCGCAACGCGATCGGCGCCGGTGTGCGCCTGGAGCGCGTGGCGCAGCAGTTCGGCCAGGGCAACGTCGACTTCACCGGTCGCTCCCTGGACCTGGCACTGTCGGGGGGAAGGGTTCTTCACCCTGTCCAATGGCGGCTCGATGGTCTATTCGCGCGCCGGCAACTTCGGCACCGACCGCAACGGCTACGTCGTCAACCCGGCCAACCAGCGCCTGCAGGTGTTCCTGCCCAATGCCAGTGGCGCGGGCTTCGACACCGGCCGCATGGCCGACCTGCAGCTGGCCAGCGGTGATTCGCCGCCGCAGGCCACCGGCGAGGTCGAAGTCGGCACCAACCTGCCGGCCAACGCCAGCGCGCCGACCGGCACGCCCTTCGACGCCATGGACCCGACGACCTACAACTACACCACGTCCCTGACCGTCTACGACTCGCTGGGTGCGTCGCACACGCAGTCGCTGTACTACGTCAAGACGGCCAATCCGAACGAATGGCAGGTGCAGTCGCAGATCGACGGCGTCGACGTCGGCGGACCGCAGACCCTGCAGTACTCCGCCACCGGCCAGATGACCACGCCGGCCAATGGCCGCATCACCCTGCCCCCGTACACGCCGCCCACCGGCGCCGTGCCGATGGCGGTGACCCTGGACGTGGGCAACTCCACCCAGTACGGCAACGCGTTCAGCGTCGCCGCGCTGGTGCAGGACGGCTACGCCACGGGACAGCTCACCGGCATCGAAGTGTCCAGCGAAGGCATCGTCAATGCCCGTTACACCAACGGCGTGTCGACCGCGCTGGGACAGGTGGCGCTGACCAGCTTCGCCAACCCGCAGGGCATGCAGCCGGTGGGCGACAACGCCTGGGCCGAGACCTTCGAATCCGGCCAGCCGCGTCGCGGCGCGGCAGGGTCCTCGGACCTGGGCCTGGTGCAGGGCGGCGCGCTGGAAGCATCCAACGTCGATCTCACCGAGCAGCTGGTCAACATGATCTCCGCGCAGCGCAACTTCCAGGCCAACGCGCAGATGATCTCCACGCAGGACCAGATCACGCAGACCGTGATCAACATCCGCTGATTCGACATCGGCTAGCAACAGAGCAGGCGGACGGTCATGGACAAGAGTCTCTACATCGCGATGACGGGCGCCAGCGCCACGCTGCGCGCGCAGGCCGGGGTCGCCCACAACCTGGCCAATGCCGACACGGTCGGTTTCCAGGCCACCTTGACCGGCACGGTGGCCGCGCCGGTCGCCGGGCCGGGGCTGCCCTCGCGCGTGGCCACGATCGGGCAGTCGATGGGCGTGAGTGGCGCCGCCGGCGCGATCACGACCACCGGCAACGCGCTGGATGTCGCCCTGCAGCCGGGCCACTGGCTCGCGGTGCAGGACAGCGCAGGCGGCGTCGCCTACACGCGCGCCGGCGACCTCAGGGTCAGCCAGAACGGCCTTCTCACCACCGGCAGCGGCCTGCCCGTGCTGGATGCGTCCGGCGCGCCGATGTCGATCCCGCCGCATGACTCGGTGCAGATCGGCGGCGATGGCACGGTCTCGATCGTGCCCCAGGGCCAGGCCGCCTCCACGATGGCCAACGCCGGGCGCCTGCAGATCGTCGCCGCCCAGACCCGCGACCTCGTCCGCGGCGAGGACGGCCTGATGCACGCCGCACCCGGCGCCCCGGCCCCGACACCTGCCTCCGGCAGCGTGCTCACCGCCGGCGTGCTGGAAGGCAGCAATGTCGACGGCACCGGAATGCTGGTGTCGATGATCCAGCTCGCCCGCCAGTTCGAGATGCAGGTACGGGTCTTGCACAGCGGTGACGAGAGCGCGCGGGCCGCCAACACCCTGCTGTCTTCGCGCTGAGTTCCACCCCTTCATTTCTTCCGAGTAGACCGCCATGACCCAGGCTCTGTGGATCGCCAAGACCGGCCTCGACGCGCAGCAGACGCGCATGGCGGTCATCTCCAACAATCTGGCCAACACCAACACCACCGGCTTCAAGCGCGACCGCGCCAGCTTCGAGGACCTGCTGTACCAGACCGTCCGCCAGCCCGGCGGCGCGTCCTCCGAGCAGACCCAGCTGCCCAGCGGCCTGTCCACGGGCACCGGCGTGCGCGTGGCCTCCACCGCCAAGCAGTTCGCGCAGGGCAACCTCAACCAGACCGGCAACGCGCTGGACGTGGCCATCAACGGCCGCGGCTTCTTCGAGGTGCTGCTGCCCGACGGCAGCAGCGCCTACACCCGCGATGGCAGCTTCCAGATCAACGCGCAGGGCGAGATGGTGACCAACGCCGGCTACCCGGTGCAGCCTGGACTGCAGCTGCCCGAGGGCGCCCAGAGCGTGACCATCGGCAGCGACGGCACGGTCAGCGTGCAGATCGCCGGCCAGGCCGAGGCGGTGCAAGTCGGTTCCTTGACGCTGGCCGACTTCGTCAACCCCGCCGGCCTGCAGGCCAAGGGCGAGAACCTCTACATCGAGACCGGCGCCAGCGGCCCGGCGCAGAGCGGCGCGCCCGGACAGGGTGGCGCGGGCCTGCTGGTGCAGGGCGCGCTGGAAGGCTCGAACGTGAACGTCGTCGAGGAGCTGGTGTCGATGATCGAGACGCAGCGGGCCTACGAAACCAACGCCAAGGCGATCTCGACCACCGACTCCATGCTCGGCTTCCTCAACAACAACCTGTGAGCCGTGCCGTGATGAACGCTGCCAAGGCGATTGCAATCGCCACTGCCCTGCTCGCCCTGTCCGGCTGCGCCAGCATCGTCGGCGACGTGCGCCCCTTCGAGCAGGTACAGCCGGTGGCGCAAACCCCGGCGGTGCAAGTGCCCGCGGCGGCGGCGCCGACCGCCGGCGACGGCGGCGGTTCGATCTTCGCCAATGCCCAGGCGGGCGGCGGCACGGGCCAGCGCGGCATGCGCCTGTTCCAGGACAGCAAGGCGCGCGAGCTGGGCGACCTGCTCACCATCGTCCTGATCGAGAACACCCGCGCCAAGACCAATGCCAAGACCGCCGTCACCAAGGACGCCGGCGTCGGCCTGGCGGCGCCCACGATCTTCGGCCGGAACGTCACCTACAACGGCAACCCGATCCTGCAGGCCGAGATCGAGGGCACCCGCGACTTCGCCGGCGCCGGCGACAGCGCGCAGAGCAACCAGCTGGCCGGCAACATCACCGTCACCGTGGTCGAACAGCTGGGCAACGGCAACCTGCGCGTGGCCGGCGAGAAGCGCGTGCGCCTGAACCAGGGCGACGAACTCGTCCAGGTTCAAGGAATCGTCCGCATCGCCGATATCGGTCCCGACAACCGCATTACCTCGGATCGGGTGGGCGAGGCACGCATCGTCTATGGCGGTCGCGGCACGCTGGCCCGTTCCAACGCGATGGGCTGGCTGGGCCGCTTCTTCAACTCCGCCGCCTTCCCCTACTGAGGACGCGACATGCGTGCATCCATCGCGACACTCCTCACCCTCGCGGCCACGGCGCTGCTCGCCTGCGCGCCAGCCCATGCCGAGCGCATCAAGGACCTGGCCCAGGTGGCCGGCGTCCGCGGCAATCCCCTGGTCGGCTACGGCCTGGTCGTGGGTCTGGACGGCAGCGGCGACCGCACCAGCCAGACGCCCTTCACGGTGCAGAGCCTGAAGACCATGCTCGACCAGCTGGGCGTCACCATTCCGCCCGGCGTCAATCCGCAACTGAAGAACGTCGCGGCCGTCGCCATCCAGGCCGAACTGCCCGCATTCGCCAAGCCCGGCCAGACCATCGACATCACCGTATCGTCGATCGGCAACGCCGGATCGCTGCGGGGCGGCAGCCTGCTGATGGCCCCGCTGCGCGGCGCCGACGGCCAGGTGTACGCCATCGCCCAGGGCACACTGGTGGTCGGCGGCTTCGGCGCCGCGGGCCGCGACGGCTCCAAGATCTCGGTCAACGCCCCCAACGGCGGCAGCATTCCCAACGGCGCAATCGTCGAACGCGCGGTGGCCAGCAGCACCGGCAACGGCGCGGTCACGCTCAACCTGCACGACGCCGACTTCACCACGGCCGCGCGCATCGTCGCCGCGATCGACGCCACCTTCGGCCCGGGCCGCGCCCGGGCGCTGGACGGCGTCACCATTGAAGTGGCGCCGCCTGCCGGCGACCGCATCGCGTTTCTCGCCCAGCTCGAATCGCTGGACATCAGCCCCGGCGCCGCCGCGGCCAAGGTGATCGTCAGTGCGCGCACCGGCACCGTCGTCGTCGGCGGCCAGGTGACGGTGCTGCCGGCGGCCGTGTCCCACGGCGCTCTCACCGTCTCGATCACCGAGGGCGCGCAGATCAGCCAGCCCGAGGCGTTTGCCGATGGCCGCACCGTGGTCAGGCCGCAGTCGGACGTGCAGGCCAGCCAGGAGGGCGGCCGCATGTTCCTCTTCCCCGGCGGCACGTCGCTGGAAACCATCGTCCGTGCCATCAATGCCGTCGGCGCCGGCCCCGGCGACATCGTCGCGATCCTGGAAGCGCTCAAGCGCGCCGGGGCGCTGCGCGCCGAGCTCGAGGTGATCTGAGCACGGCCATGCGTCTGCCTTCCACTCACGCCATCGCACTCGAGCCCGCACAGGGCTCTTCGCGTTCGCGCATCGAGCAGGCGGCGCGCGAGCTGGAAACCCAGTTCGCGCAGATGCTGATCAAGTCGATGCGCAGCGCCACGCCGGGCGATCCGATGCTCGGCGGCAACACGACCTATCGCGAGATGTACGACCAGCAGCTCGCCCGCGAACTGGGCAAGGGCCGTGGCCTGGGCCTGGCGCCGATGATCGTCCGTCAGCTGGAGCGGTCGACGCAGCAGGCCGCGTCCGCCACGACGACGCCGTCGTCGCCCACCTTCCTGCCGCTGGCCAGGCCGGCAGCGCCGATGCCGCTGGCGGCACCGGTGTCGGTGGACCTGTCCGCATCCCCGCTGGCGCTGGCACCCACGCGCAGCGGCGTGTCCATGCCTGCCTTCGCAGCCGTGGCACCCACCTTCGACACGCCGCCGGCGCCGTCCACGCAGCCGGCCTGCGACCCCAACGCCCCGCTGGACTGCAGCAGCCCGGAAGCCTTCGTGCGTTCGATCTGGCCACACGCGCAGAAGACCGCGGCCGAACTGGGCGTTCCCGCCAAGGCACTGGTCGCGCAGGCGGCGCTGGAAACCGGCTGGGGCCGGCGACTGGTCAAGCGCGGCGGCGAGACTTCGCACAACCTGTTCGGCATCAAGGCCGGCTCGCGCTGGAGCGGGCAGCGCATGAGCGCCAGCACCCACGAATTCACCAACGGCGTGCGCCACACCGAGCGCGCCGACTTCCGCGCGTACGGTTCGGCCGCCGACAGTTTCGCCGACTATGCGCGCCTGCTCGGCAAGGACCGGTACGCCGGTGCGCGCGGCACCGGCGACGACACGCAGCGCTTCGCCAGCGCGCTGCAGAAGGCCGGCTACGCGACCGATCCTTCGTACGCGGCCAAGATCACCGCGATCGCCAATGGCGCCACCTTGAACCGCGCGCTGGCGGCCGTGCCCGCGGTGGCCATGCCCGGCACCGCGGTCGCCACCGCCTCACACTCCACCGTGCCCAGGGGCTAATCGATGAGCGGCATCCTCAGCACCGGAAGTTCCGCCCTGCTCGCCTTCCAGCGCGCCCTGGGCACTGTCGGCCACAACGTCGCCAACGCCGCGACGCCGGGCTACAGCCGCCAGCGCGTCGATCTGGCCGCGCGTCCCGGCCAGTCGGTCGGCCCCGGCTACGTCGGCCAGGGCGTCGACGTCTCCGCGCTGCAACGGCTCGCCGACGGCCTGGTGTTCGCGCGCCAGGTCGACAGCAGCGGCGAACTGGGCCGGCTCTCGCAGCTGTCCACGCTCTCCGACCGCATCGACGCCCTGGTCTCCGACGGCGCCACCGGCGTTTCGGGCCCGTGGGCCGCCTTCTTCACCGCCGCCGACGCGGTCACCGCGAGCCCCACCTCGAACGTCGCGCGCACGCAGATGCTCAGCGCGGGACAGACGCTCGCCGCGCGGTTCCGCTCGCTGGACTCGCAACTCAACACGCTGGAGAACGAAGTCGACACGCGCCTGCAGGGCAAGGTCGGCGACGCCAACCAGCTGGCCACCGAGATCGCCCGCCTCAACGGGGATATCGCCACGGCCGGCAGCAACGCCTCGCCCGACCTGCTCGATGCCCGCGCGATGCGCATCGACCAGCTCGCATCCCTCGTGGGCGGCACCACCGTGGCGCAGGACGACGGGGCGCTGAATGTCTTCACCGCCGGTGGCCAGGCGCTGGTGCTGGGCAACCGCGCCATGCAGCTGAGCACGGTGGCCGATCCCTACCAGCCCGACCGCATGCAACTGGCCCTGGAAGGCAGTGGCGGCAAGGTCCAGCTGTCGGCCAGCGCGGTCACCGGCGAACTGGGCGGCCTGCTGGAATTCCGTGGCCGCGTGCTGGATCCGGCGCGCGCGGAACTGGGCCGGATGGCCACGACGTTCGCCCAGTCGTTCAACGCCGCCCATGGTGCCGGCGTGGACTACAACGGGGCACCGGGCGGCGATGTGTTCGCCATCGGTGGCCCCTCCCTGGCAGCGCACGCCGCCAACGCCGGCAACGCGACCCTCACCGCGTCCGTAGGCGATCCCTCCGCGCTCAAGGGCAACGACCTGGTGCTGCGCTTCGACGGCAGCTGGACGGCCACGCGGACCGACACCGGCGCCGCCGTGCCGATCACGGGCAGCGGCACCGCGGCCGATCCCCTGCGCGTCGATGGCGTCGACCTCGTAGTCGGTGGCGCGCCCGGCGTCGGCGATCGCTTCAATCTGTCGCCGACCCGCGGCAGCGCGGGAACGCTGCAGGTCGTGCTCGCGGATCCGGCGAAAATCGCCGCCGCCGGGCCCCTGCAGTCGAACACGGACCCGGCCAACCTCGGCACCGCCACGATCGCCGCCACGCAGGTCACCAGCGCGGCCGCTTTCGGCAGCTTTGCCGGCGCGACCATCGAGTTCATCGACGACACGCAGTACACCGTCAACGGTGCCGGGCCCTATGCCTACACCGCAGGTTCGGCGATCGCCGATGCCGCGGGTGGCTGGTCGGTCGCACTGAGCGGCCAACCCGCCGCCGGCGACCGCTTCACCCTCGCCCGCACGCCCGCGCATTCGGGCGACAACGCCAATGCGCGTGCGCTCGGTGCGATGGACCAGAAGCGCCTGCTGGACGGCGGCGCCCTGTCGCTCACCGACGGCCTGGCCGGACTTACGGCGCGCGTGGGCACCGATGCGCGCCACGCCGAACTGGGCCTGGAGGCGCAGACCGCCATCCATGGCCAGATCGCGGCCGAACGCGAATCCGTCAGTGGCGTGAACCTGGACGAGGAGGCGGCCGACATGCTGCGCTTCCAGCAGGCCTACCAGGCCGCCGCGCAGGTGATCAGCACCGCCGACAACATGTTCCAGACACTGCTTTCGGCCGTGCGCCGATAAGGGTCCGCCATGACACTGCGCATCTCCACCGCCGCCCTCTACCAACAGGGCCTGCAGGGCCTGCTGAAACGGCAGGATGACGTCGCCCGTGCCCAGCGGCAGCTGGTGACCGGCAACAAGCTCGAGCGCGCGGCCGACGATCCGTCCGGCATGGCGCAGGCCCAACGCCTGGACCACGCGGTGGCGCGCCTGGAACAGTTCGGCGCCAATGCCGGACTGCTGGAGAACCGGCTGCGTTCGCAGGAACAGGCCTTGTCGGAAGTCAACGACAAGCTGGTGCGCGCACGCGAACTGGCCATCCAGGCCAACAGCCCGGTGTTGTCCGCGGCCGACCGCAAGTCCATCGCCAACGACCTGCGGGCGATCCGCGCCGATTTGCTAGGCATCGCCAATCGCGACGACGGCACGGGACGCCGCCTGTTCGCGGGCAACCGCGATGGCGTGGTGCCGTTCACCGAAAGCGCCGGCAGCGTGGTCTACGCCGGCGACGATGGCCGCAACCAGGTCGAAGTCGCGCCCGACCTGTCGCTGCAGGACACCGATCCTGGCAGTGACGTGTTCCTGCGCGTGCGCACCGGCGACGGTCTCGTGCGTGGCAGTGCCGCCGCGTCCAACGCGGGCAACGGCGTGCTGCAGGCCACCTCGGTCAGCGATCCCACCGCGTGGGCCGGGCGCCGGCTGACCGTCGAGTTCACCGCGCCCGACGCCTACCGCGTGCTGGACGACACCGGCGCCACCATCGCGACCGGCACTTACGCCGCGCCGACCAGCAGCGCCAGTACGACGATCTCCAGCGCGGGCGTGCAGCTGACACTCACCGGCGCGCCCGCCGCCAACGATCGCTTCACGGTCGAGCGCGCGCCCGTGCGCGACGTGTTCGCCACCCTGCAGGGCCTGGCCGACGCACTGGACGCACCGGCCGTCACCCCGTCCGGGATGGCGCAACGCGACAACGCCGTGGGCGCGGCCATCAGTGACTTGGGCACCGCCCAGGACCACATGCTTGCCGTGCGTTCTTCCACCGGCATCCGGCTGGCGTCGCTGGACACGGCATCCGACGTGCGCGAAGGCACCGACATCTCACTGGCGCAATCGCTGTCGCACCTGCGCGACGTCGACTACGCCGAGGCCGCCAGCCGCCTCACCCTGCAGCTGACCGCACTGGAAGCGGCGCAGAAAACGATGCTGCGCATCCAGGGCAATTCGCTGTTCGACAAGCTCGGCTGACCCGTTCAGCCGATCGGACGGTTCTTCGATCGATCCCGGCACTAAAGCTTGACAAAGCCTTGCCGTTATCCCTCACAGCAGCGGCGCGGGCCATCAGCCAACACCCTGCGATAGCCGGCCCAGGCTTTCGTGCCGCCGGATCCAAACTTCTCGGAGACCGCCAAAATGCAAGTCATCAACACCAACGTGATGTCGCTCAACTCGCAGCGCAACCTGTCCGCTTCGGGCGGCGAACTGGCCACGAGCCTGCAGCGCCTGTCCTCGGGCCTGCGCATCAACAGCGCCAAGGACGACGCCGCCGGCCTCGCGATCTCGCAGCGCTTCACCACGCAGATCCGCGGCATGGACCAGGCCGCCCGCAACGCGAACGACGGCATCTCGCTGGCCCAGACCGCCGAAGGCGCCATGGGTGAGATCGGCAACAACCTGCAGCGCATCCGCGAGCTGGCCGTCCAGTCGCGCAACGCCACCAACTCCGCCTCCGACCGCGCCGCGCTGAACGCCGAAGCCCAGCAGCTGAAGGCCGAAATCGACCGCGTGTCCTCGACCACCAACTTCAACGGCGTCAAGCTGCTGGACGGTTCGTTCGCCAACCAGACCTTCCAGGTCGGCGCCAACCAGGGCGAGACGATCAACATCTCCGCCATCGCCAACGCCAGCTCCGCTTCGCTGGGCAGCTGGACGAGCGTGGACGGCCCGGCCACCGTGGCGGGCGCCGCTCCGGTCGGCGGCGGCGGTTCGGCTGCCGTCAACGGCACCGGCACCCTGTCGACGGCCAGCTTCGCTGCCCCGACCAACGCCGACGGCTTCAACTACGACACCTTCGACATCGACGTCAACGGCGCGACCGTGACCGTGGCTGCGACCACGACGGCCACCACCGCCGCCGAAGGCAAGGACGCGATGCTGGCCAACGTCAAGGCCGCCATCGATGCCGAAGGCATCACCGGCCTGACCATCGACGACTCGGTCGCCGGCACGCTGTCCTTCAGCAACACCGGCGCCGCCGTGACCATCACCGACAGCGCGGGCGCCGAACTGGGCGGCAACGTGTCCGTCACCGCCGGCACCCCGGCCGTCTCGGCCAGCTTCTCGGCCGTCGGCGCCGGTGCGTTCACCATCAACGGCACCGACATCACCGTCGGCGCGGCCGCCGATGCCACCACCCGCCTGAGCGACCTGACCACGGCGATCAACGCGCAGACCGGCACCACGGGCGTCACCGCCTCGGTCGTCAGCGGCGCGCTGAGCCTGACCTCGAACAGCGACATCGTCATCGGTGGCAGCAGCGGCACGACCGTGACGCAGCAGACCGGCCTGAGCACCGGCACGACCGCCGTCGTCCCGGGCACCGCGCAGACCGGCTTTGGTTCGCTGGACATCTCCACCGTTTCCGGCGCCGATGCCGCGATGCTGGCCATGGACGGTGCGCTCAGCGCGATCAACACCGCCCGCGCCAACATGGGTGCCGTGCAGAACCGCTTCAGCTCGGTCGTCGCCAACCTGTCGGCCACCTCGGAAAACCTGTCGGCTGCCCGCAGCCGGATCCAGGACGCCGACTTCGCGAAGGAATCGGCCCAGCTGACCCGCAACCAGATCCTGCAGCAGGCCGGTACCGCGATGCTGGCCCAGGCCAACCAGGCGCCGCAGGGCGTGCTCGGCCTGCTCCGCTAAGCGCTCCACGCCGGGCGCGGGGTTTCCCGCGCCCGGTGGTTTTCCGCGGCACGCAAGACGCTTTTCAGATCGCACGCGATTGGCTCCAACTTCGCAGCACGCAATTGGCAACACGCATTTCCATCCCTCCCGCCGAGGCCCCCGCCATGCGCTCCGACCGACCCGCTCCACGCCCGTCGATCGAGTCCTTCGCGGCCGCCTGGGCGGGACTTTTTTCTGACCGGGTGTCCTCATGGCCGGCATAAGCAGCGGCGGCATCGGCAGCGGCCTGGACGTCGCCACGATCGTCCAGCAGCTGGTCTCGGCCGATCGCGCGCCGACCGACGCGCGCCATGACCGCACCAGTCGCCAGCTGCAGGCGCAGATCTCGGCGATCGGCACCCTGCGCAGTTCGTTCTCCAGCCTGCGCACGGCCGTGGCCGCGCTGTCCTCCAAGGACGCCGCACAGGCCCGCAAGGTCACCCTGCCTGCAGACAACAACTTCACCGCCACCGCGACCGCGGGCTCGGCGGTCGGACAGTTCCAGGTCGAGGTTCGCGCACTGGCTTCGTCGCAGCGCGTGGCTTCGGGGGCGTTCGCGAAGGCGGACACCGTCGTGGGCACCGGCACGCTGACGCTGACCGCTGGCGAGACCACGCTGAGCGTCGAGATCGGCGCCGGCAAGAACACGCTGGCCGGCATCCGCGATGCCATCAATGCCACGGCCGGCGGCAAGACGGTCACCGCCAGCATCGTCACCGGTGACGACGGCGCGCACCTGGTGCTCAACGCCGTGGATTCTGGTTCCGCCGGCGCGCTGAAGATCGCCGCCAGCGGCGGCGATGGCGGGCTGTCGGCGCTGGCCTACCAGCCGCCCGCGGCCACGCAGATGACGGTGGCCGCACCGGCGACCGACGCGATCGTGAAGGTCGACGGCATCGAGCGGACCAGTTCCAGCAACACGTTGACCGACCTGATCGGCGGCGTCAGCCTGACGCTCACCAAGGCCGAGCCCGGCACCACGCGCGAGCTGAAGATCGCCAGCGATCCGTCCGCGCAGCGGTCCTCCGCCAAGTCCTTCGTCAACGCCTACAACGGCGCGATGGGTGCGATCGGCACCACCACCGCCTACAACACCAGCACCCAGGTGGCGGCCGCGCTCAATGGCGACGCCATGGTCCGCGGCGCCAGCCGCGAGCTGCGCGACATCGTCAGCGACAACATCACCGACCTCAAGTCGCTCGGCATCACGATCAACAAGGACGGCACCCTCAAGCTCGACGAGGCCACCTTCGATGCCGCGGTGGCCAAGGACCCGGGCGTGGCCGCCCGCCTGTTCGGCAGCGGCGACGGCACGATGGCGTTCCGCCTGGACGCGGCCCTGGATCGGCTGCTCGACGACGGCGGCATGATCGACAGCCGCAGCGACGGCCTGGAAAACCGCACCAGATCGCTGCAGAAACAGCGCGACGCACTCGACTTCCGCATGACCCAGGTGGAGGCGCGCTACCGCGCCCAGTTCACCGCCCTGGACGCGATGGTCACCAAGCTGCAGAACACCAGCAATTTCCTTTCACAACAGCTCAGCAGTCTGTGAGGTTCCGATGCACGCCCGCCACCTAGCCAACCAGTACCGGCAGACCAGCGTGTCCAGCGCCGTGCTGGATGCCAACCCGCACCAGCTGGTCAGCCTCATGCTGGCCGGCGCCCGGGAACGCGCGCGCCTGGCCATCGCCTGCCTGGACCGCGGCGACCTGCCGCGCAAGGCGCAGGCCATCACCGACGCCAGCGCGATCATCGGCGGCCTCAACGGCGCGCTGAACCTCGACGCCGGCGGCGAGATCGCCAGCGGACTGCAGGCCCTGTACGACTACGCCCAGCGCCGCCTGCTGTCGGCCAACCTGGACAACGACGCCGGTCCGCTGCGCGAGGTCGACGACCTGCTCGGCGACATCGAGTCCGCCTGGCGCGCGATCGCGCCCGACCCGGCCTGAGCACGTCCATGGAAGCTGCCTTGAACGTCGCCCGCAACACCGTCCCCAACCTGCCGGCCGACAAGATCCGTCACGCGATCGACAGCGGCGAGTGGACCCAGGCCGCCGAGCTGCTGGCCATGCACCAGCACGAGCTGGCCTACGCCTTGCGCAAGGTCGACTGGGCCACCTGCGACCGCGGCCCCTGGCTGGAACTGCTGCTGGCCCAGCGTGCATTGCTGGGCGAACTGCAGTCCGCGCGCGGCCAGATTTCCACCGCGCTGGAACGTCTCAACGCCGATCACCGCGGCGCCCGGGCCTGGCTGCGGGAACTGGCGTGAGCATCCTGGTCGGCAGCGCCCCCACTGCATCGCAGGCCGCGGCGCACGAGGCCCTGTTCGGCGACGCCCTGGCGTGCGACGAAGTGCGCCCCGCCGCGTTCCTTACCGGCAGCACGAGCGGCGCGCGCCTGCGCGTGGATGCCGCCAATGGCGAAGCGCTGCTGCGGGCGCTGGCCATCGTCGAAGACGGCCTGCGCTCCGAGGAGCCCGAGCCGGGCTCGGACAACACCATGCACCGGCTCGAAGCCAAGCTCGACCTGCTGACCTCGCTCGTCGCCGGCCTCGTGCCTGCCCAGGACACCCTCGCCCTGCTCCCGCTGCGCTGGTCCGCCCGCGGCGCCTGCCTGCGCGTGGACACCCCCGTTCCCGCGGGCAGCGTCGGAACCCTGCGCGTGCAGCCCGTGGACTGGCTGCCCTCGACGCTGGTCCTGCCCGTGCGGGTGCTCGCCTGCGAGCTGGTGGACGGCCTCTGGCAGCTCTGGCTGCGCTTCGACAGCCTGCCTCCCGCACTGGAAGCGGCCCTGGAACGGCACCTGTTCCGCATCCACCGTCGGGCCATCGCCGAAACGCGGCGTCGCTGAGCGCCGCGCGTGCCGGCCATCGCCGAAACCCGGCGTCGATGAGCGCCGCCCGCGGCGTCCCCCATGCCCGACCCCCGGCAATCCGGCCATGGTCCGGATTGCATTCGCGATCTCCTGCTCCTGGGCGTTCGGGTCCGAAAAAGACTCGTGCGCGTCCGAAATCTGGACGCGCGCGTCCCGAAACGGGACGCCAGCTACTGATTTTTGGACGCTCGCGTCCGAAAAAGACTCGCGCGCGTCCAAATTTTGGACGCTCGCGTCCCGAACCAGGACGGCGCCGTCCCGAAATTGGACGCGCGCGTCTGATTTTTGCCCGGCGACGAGCAAAATTTGGACGCGCGCGTCCCGGATTTGGACGCGAGCGTCCAAAAAAGACTCGCCGCCGTCCCGATTTTGGTAGCTGTCGGGCGGAGGTGGGCCCGCGCGCGCGCAGGGAATGGGACGCCGGCGTCCCGAAACGGGACGCTCGCGCCGGTCGGGACGAACGTGCGGGGCACGGCGAGGCCCGTGGTCCGATCCGCTTCACCTGCCCGGGTGATGGCAGGCCTGCATGCGGCATGCAGACTTGCAGGGCCACGGTGACCCGATCGCACCCCACCCCATACGGCCACACTCCGTGAACGCGGAAATACCCCCGCGGCCGTAAGCTGGCGGGCAACAGGGAGTGACCGGGGGTCCGCATGGTGCGAGTTCTGATCTGCGATGACCACACGCTCGTCCGGGCGGGCCTGCGGCGGCTCGTGGATTCCTTTGACGGGATCGAGGTCGTCGCCGACGCCAGCAACGCCGACGAGGCCGTGCTGCGCGCCAAGCAGGAACTGCCCGACGTCATCCTGATGGACGTCACCATGCCGGGCCGCAGCGGCTTCGACGCACTTGCCGAACTGCGCGTGGCGCGACCGGAAATCGCAGTGGTGATCATGTCGATGCACGACGACTCCGTGCACGTGCGCGAGGCACTGCAGCGCGGCGCCAGCGGCTTCGTGGTCAAGGAAGCCGCGCCGGCGGAACTGGAGGTTGCGATCCGTGCGGCAGCGGCCGGGCGCACCTTCCTCAGCCCGCAGGTGTTCGCGCCCCAGGCGCAACCCCAGGCACGTTCGCTGCATGGGGACGTCGACCGACTGTCCAAGCGCCAGCGCGAGATCCTGGAAGCGCTGGGCGCCGGCCGCACGACCAAGCAGATCGCCGGCGATCTTGGGCTGAGCGTGAAGACGGTGGAAACGCACCGGTCGCGGATGATGGAAGTGCTGGGCTGCCGGAATTCCGTCGAGCTGCTGCGCGTGGCCATGCGCCTGCACGACCGGCGTTGAAGCACGGCCGCTTACTTTGCTGAATCCCAACACAAACCTACTGCCGCTTCCGGACGTGCCGGGGCCGGGTGCGACAAACCGCGTCAGTATTACGACAGCGTGTAGGGAAAACCCCTAGTCCACCCCGGGTTTGCCCCGATTAGATAGCCGTCACGCAAAGTTCACGATTCCCCAACGCGATCGGCACGCTGATCAGGGGGACATGTGAAGACCAGCATCCGCACCAATCTTGTCCAGGCCGTCAACCTGACGCCGCAGCTGCTCCAGCAGATCCGGCTGCTGCAGCTGAATGCGCAGCAGCTGGAGCTGGAACTGCAGCAGACCCTGGCGCGCAATCCCCTGCTCGAGCAGGAGGAGGTCGCAGACGAGGCCGAAGACGCCGGCGGAGCCGACGAGGCCGCGCTGGAAATGGCCGCCTGGGACGAGCTGCCCGATCCCGCCTTCCTCTCCGGGGGCCATGCCACCGGCGAAACCGATGACGCCACCGCCCGCATCGCCGACGAAGGCTCGAGCGATCCGCGCGTGCGCCTGCTGGACCAACTGGCGCTGACCTGGCGCCCTTGCGAACTGGCGATGGCCGCCTGGTGGCTGGACCGGTGCGACGACCGCGGCTATCTCGAACTGCCCGATGGCGAGAGCCCACTCCAGGACCTGCTCGCGCAGGGCGCGGCCGAGCTGTCGCGTCCTGCCCGGGAACTGGAGCTCGTCCGCCAGCGGCTGCTGCACGGCGACTGGCCGGGCATGGCTGCCGCCGATGTGGGCGAGTGCCTGCACGCCCAGCTGATGACGCAACCCGACGGCCCGCTGCGCACGCTCGCCCAGCGCATCCTGGTGCACCACCTGGCGCTGCTGGCGGCCCACGACGAAGCCGCGCTCGCCGCCGAACTGGGCGTCGATGCGACCCATGTGCGCGCCGCCGTGGCGCTGATCCTGGCCCTGCGCGCGCATCCGGTGGAAGCACCGGCGCAGGAGCGCGACGGCCACATCGTGCCGGACGTGGTGGCATGGCATGCCGGCGGCAGCTGGCGCGTCGCGCTGAACAGCCGCACCACGCCGCGCGTGCGGATCGCCCCGCACTGCGAGCGCGCCCTGTCCGGGGCCAGTGGCGACCATGCCGTGCTCAAGGGCATGCTGGACGAAGCCCGCTGGCTGGTCCGCGGCCTGGCGATGCGCAACGACACCCTGCTGCGCACCACCCAGGTGCTGGTCGAACGGCAGCGCGGCTTCCTGGAACGCGGCGACGAGGCCATCGCGCCGCTGACCCTGCGTGAAGTGGCCGAGGCCATCGAAATGCACGAATCCACCGTATCGCGGATCGTCAACGGCAAGTACCTGCAGACCCCGCGTGGCACGTTCGAACTCAAGCGCCTGTTCGCGGTGCGCCTGGAAGGCGCGGAGATCGGCGGCGTGGCCGTGCGCGCGATGGTCAAGCGCCTGATCGACGCCGAACCCGTGCACGCCCCCCTCGCCGACGACGTCATCGCCGGCCTGCTCGCCCGCCAGGGCATCCGTATCGCCCGGCGCACCGTCGCCAAGTACCGCGACCAGCTGTCCATCGGTCCGGTCCGCGCGCGCCAGCGCGCCCTCGCCCGTGCCTGAGGCCCTTCCCATGCGCCAACTCAAACTACTGCTGGTCGATGACCACGCCGGCTTCATCTCCGCCGCCATGCGGCACCTGCGCCGCCTGGACTGGGTGGAGGTCGTGGGCACCGCCTCCAACGGGATCGAGGCGATCGCGCAGTGCGAGACGCTGTGCCCGGACGTCGTGCTGATGGACCTGGCGATGCCCGAGATGGGCGGCCTGCAGGCTACCCGGCTGATCAAGGCGCAGGACCTGCCGCCCTTCATCGTGATCGCCAGCCATTTCGACGACAGCGAGCACCGCGCCCATGCGCTGCGCGCCGGCGCCGACGGTTTCGTAAGCAAGCTTTCCTACATCCACGACGTGCTGCCGATGCTCGAGAAGCTGGCGCAGGAGAACAAGGCATGAGCGAGTCCCGCATCCTGATCGTCGACCAGGACATGAAGCGCGCCGAACACGTGGCGAACCTGCTCGAGTTCATGGACTTCACCCCGCGCATCGCCGCCGACGCCGCGGACCTGGACCTGACGCGTGCGCGCGGCAGCGACTGGATGGCGGTGATCGTCGGCGACATCGGCGACGGCGCGGGCTGGCAGGCCTTCAGCCAATGGCTGGCCCGCGAATCCCTGCATCCGCCGGTGATGGAGCTGCCCGGCCTGCCGGCCGACGCGACCTGGCGCCCGTGCCTGCACCCGCAGAGCGTGTGGCCGCTGGCCTACCCGATCCGCCGCGCGCAACTGCAGGACCACCTGCGCCGCGCCAGCCTCAAGCGCCTGGACGACGACGTGCGCCGCGAGATCCCGCAGATCGGGCCGACCGGGCGCAGCGGCGAAGTGCTGCTGCTCAACCGCATGATCGACCAGGTCGCCCCGCACGACACCACCGTGCTGATCCTGGGCGAGTCGGGCACCGGCAAGGAAGTGGCCGCGCGGTCCATCCACGCGCGCTCCTCGCGCTGCGAGCGGCCATTCGTCGCCATCAACTGCGGCGCGATCCCGCCGGACCTGCTGGAAAGCGAGCTGTTCGGCCACGAGAAGGGGGCCTTCACCGGCGCGCTGACCCAGCGCAAGGGCCGCTTCGAGATGGCCGAGGGCGGCACGCTGCTGCTAGACGAGATCGGCGACATGAGCCTGCCGATGCAGGTCAAGCTGCTGCGCGTGCTGCAGGAACGCTGCTTCGAGCGCGTGGGCGGCACCCAGACCATCCGCTGCGACGTGCGCGTCATCGCCGCCACGCACCGCAACCTGGAAGAGCGCATCAGCGAAGGCCACTTCCGCGAAGACCTGTTCTACCGCCTCAACGTCTTTCCGATCGAAATGCCCGCCCTGCGCGAGCGCACCGCCGACCTGCCGGACCTGATCGACGCCATCACCCGCCAGCTGGCCGGCGCCGGCCGCGGCCAGGTCGCGCTCGCGGCCGATGCGGTGGTCGCCCTGCAGCACTACGGCTGGCCGGGCAACGTGCGCGAGCTGAGCAACCTGCTCGAGCGCATGGCGGTGCTGCATCCGGGCGGCGTCGTGCGCGCGGCCGACCTGCCCGCGCGCTACCGCGCGTCGATGCCGATGGGCCTGTTCGACGCGCCACCGGAACCGACGCAGATCGCCCTGCCCCAGCCGGTCGTGGGCGTAACCGCGGCACTGCCGGCCCACCAGGCCGCCAGCGCCATCGATCCCTCCAAGTACTCGCCCAACGCCACCCTGCCGCCGCAGGGGATCGACCTGCGCGGCCACATGGCCGGCATCGAACTGGAACTGATCCGCGCCGCGCTGTCGCAGACCCAGGGGGTCGTCGCGCACGCCGCACCGCTGCTGGGCCTGCGCCGCACGACGCTGGTGGAAAAGCTGCGCAAGTACGGGATCGACCGCGAAGGCGGCGCCGGCGAACTGGGGGCGGCCTCCGCCGGGCAGGCGGCGGGCTTCTGACACCGGCGGGTGGCGGATTTCCGGCGGCGTCCGGATGAGGCTTCTGGCACAGCTCTTGCCTAGTCATCGCAAGCCCTCCGGGTTGCAGACCACGCCATGACCGACGCCATCTCCTCGATCCTCTCCCAGATCCGTGCGCATGAAATGCGCGCACGCGGCGCGGGCGATGTGCCGGCCGGCACCGCGATCGGCCCGTCGGGGACGGCGCCGGGCGCGATCGGCAACAGCGCCGGCACGTCGGGCTTCCAGCAGACGCTGTCCGGGGCGATCGACAAGGTCAACCAGACCCAGGTCAACGCCGCGCAACTGCAGCAGGCCTTCGAACTGGGCGACCCGCGCGCGGACCTGGCCCGCGTGATGGTGGCCATGCAGCAATCCCAGGTCGCCTTCCGCGCCACCGTCGAGGTACGCAACCGGCTGGTGCAGGCGTACCAGGACGTCATGAACATGCCGATCTGATGAAAAGCAGGGAACGGGGGACGGAAGCAGATGCGCACATTTGATCCATTGCCGCACCCGCCTGCCGGCGCTGTCCCGCGTCCCGCGATCCGTGCTGTTTCCCCGTTCCCCGTTCCCCGTTCCCGGCCTTCGATCCCATGAGCGTCATCGCACTTCCCAAGGGCACCCCGAACGGCCTACGCGACCTGGGCTACCTGCAGGACATTCCCGCGGTGCGCCAGCTGGGCCTGATCGCGCTGGTGGCGGCCACGATCGCCGTGGGCCTGTGGCTGTTCTTCTGGACGCAGAAGCCCGACTACGTGCCGGTGCAGGCCGGGCTGGACGCCAAGTCCAGCAACGAAGCCTCCGAGCTGCTGCGCGGCGCGCAGATCCCCTTCCGCATCGATCCGGCCAGCGGCGCGCTGGCCGTGCCCACCGACCAGGTCGCCGCCGCGCGCATGGCGCTGGCCGAAGCCGGCCTGCAGGGCGACAAGGGCGTGGGCTTCGAATCCATGCAGGGCGACCAGGGCTTCGGCACCAGCCAGTTCATCGAAAACGCGCGTTACCAGCAGGCGCTGCAGACCGAACTGGCCCGCACCATCAGCACGCTGCGCCCCGTCCGCGAGGCCCGCGTCCACCTGGCCCTGCCCAAGCCCAGCGCCTTCACGCGACAGAACGAACCGGCCAGCGCCTCGGTCGTGTTGGAACTGCGCAGCGGCAGCACGCTCGAGCAGGGCCAGGTGCAGGCCATCGTGCACCTGGTGGCCTCCAGCATTCCCGACCTCGCGCCCGAGCGGGTCACCGTCGTCGACCAGTTCGGACGCATGCTCTCCAGCGACGAGGCCAGTGCCGAGGACGCGCAGGGCGCCCGGCAGTTCGAGCAGCAGCGCCGCCAGGAAGCGGTCTACGTGCAGCGCATCCAGGAACTGCTGGAACCGATGACGGGCCATGGACGCGTCAGCGCGCAGGTCAGCGTGGACATGGACTTCAACCAGACCGAGGAAGCCAGCGAGCGTTACGCCCCGCAGAGCGCGATGGTGCGCAGCGAGCAGGTCTCCGAGTCAGGCACCTTCGGCGCCGCCGGCGCAGCGGCCACGGGCCCGGCGCAGGGGGTGCCCGGCAGTGCGAGCAACTCCCCGACCGCCGCCAACACCACCGCACCGGCCGCGGCCACCGGCGCGGCCGCCGCGCCTGCTCCGGCCGCTGGCACGCCGGCCGGGGCCAGCTCGGTCTCCGGCCCCGGCAGCCGCACCGCGGTGCGCAATTACGAAATGGACCGCGTGCTCACGCATACGCGCCAGGCGCCCGGCCGCATCCGTCGCGTCACGGCGGCCGTGCTGGTGGACAACGTGCCGCAGGCCGCCGGCGAGACCGGCAAGAAGCCGGCCGCACGGCCGCTCAACGAGGCCGAGCTCAAGCGCATCGAGACGCTCGTCCAGCAGGCCATCGGATTCGATGGCCAGCGCGGCGACGTGGTGTCGGTGGTCAACGCGCCCTTCGCCCGCGAGAACGCTGATCCGGCGGCCGATTCTCCGCCGATCTGGGAGCACCCGCGGGCCCGCGACCTGCTTCGCACCATCCTGGGCGGCTTGGCCGTGCTCGTGCTGATCTTCACGGTGCTTCGCCCCGCCTTCCGCGCGCTCCTGTCACCGCGCAAGCGTGTGCAGACCGCCGTGGAACTGGTCGAGCGGGACGAGGAGATCCAGGTGTCGCTTTCTCCGCAGCAGTCCCCACGCGCTGTCGCGCAGCAGCAGGCCGCCATGAATTTCGACGAGAAGCTCGAGGTCGCGCGCACCGCGGTCAACACCGACGCCAAGCGCGTGGCCCAGGTCGTACGCGGATGGGTGGAAGCCGATGGCTGATCCCGCCGTCCTGTCCGGCGTGCAGCGCGCCGCGATCGTCCTGCTCTCGCTCGGCGAGGCGCAGGCCGCCGAGGTGCTCAAGCACATGGGCGCCAAGGAAGTGCAGAAGCTCGGCGTGGCCATGACCTCGGTCGGTGGCGTGACGCGCGACGTGGTCGCCCATGTCTTCGACGACTTCGTCGACACGCTGGCCCAGCCCGGCGTATCGGGTTCGGCCGCCGACGAATACGTGCGCGCCGTGCTCACCCAGGCGCTGGGCGAGGAACGCGCCAGCAGCCTGATCGACCGCATCCTGATGGGCCGCAACACCTCGGGCCTGGATTCGCTCAAGTGGATGGAGCCCAGGGCGATCGCCGAACTGGTGCGCAACGAGCATCCGCAGATCATCGCCATCGTCATGGCCCACCTGGACAGCGACCAGGCCGCCGAAGTGCTCAAGTGCCTGGCCGATCGCGTGCGCGTGGACGTCCTGCTGCGCCTGGCCACGCTCGACGGCATTCCGCCGCACGCGCTCAACGAACTCAACGACGTGATGCAGCGCCAGTTCGCCGGCAGCCAGAACATCAAGTCCTCGTCGGTCGGCGGCATCAAGGTCGCCGCCAACATCCTCAACTTCATGGATTCGGGCCAGGACGAAGTGATCCTGGGCTCGATCGGCGAGATCGACGGCGAACTGGGCGGCCGGATCCGCGACCTGATGTTCGTCTTCGACAACCTGGCCGACCTGGACGACCGCGCCATGCAGTCGGTGCTGCGCGACGTGCCCAGCGAGCGCCTGGCGCTTGCCCTGCGCGGCGCCGATGCGAAGGTCAAGGAGAAGGTCACCACCAACATGTCCCAGCGCGCCGCGGAGATCCTGCTGGAGGACATGGAGGCTCGCGGTCCCGTGCGCCTGGTCGAAGTCGAAGCCGCGCAGAAGGAAATCCTCGCCATCGTGCGCAAGATGGCCGAGAGCGGTGAGATCCAGTTGTCGGCGAAGGCCGAGGCCTTCGTATGAGCGCGCTGGCCGCCGACAATCCGTTCGCCCCGACCGGTCCCGCCGTGCGCTGGATGGCGCCGGGCCTGGCGACGCCGATGCAGGACCTGCCGCTGCCCTCGCCGCCGAGCGTGGAGGAACTGCAGGCGCTGGAAGCGGCCGCGCATGCCGAGGGTTTCGCGCGTGGCCACGCCGAAGGCCTGGCCGCCGGCCAGGGCGAAGTGCGCCGGATGATCGCGCAGATCGAAGGCATCCTCGACGGCTTCACCCGTCCGCTCGCGCGCCTGGACGGCGAGGTCGCCGACGCGCTGGCCGACTTGGCCGTGCGCATCACCGGCACCCTGCTCGGCCGCGAATACCACGCCGATCCCACGCTGCTGGCCGACCTGGTACGCGAAGCGCTGGACGCGGTGGGCAGCGGCAGCCGTGAAATGGAACTGCGCCTGCATCCGGACGATTTCGGCGTGCTGGCCCCGCACTTGGCCGGCCTGGACGGCGTGCGCCTGGTCATCGACGCGGCGCTGGGCCGCGGCGAGCTGCGCCTGAACAGCGAAAGCGTGCGCATCGACGGCACGCTGGCCGCGCGCCTGCAATGCGTGCTCGACGCCACGCTGGCCGCGGGCCCCGCGGACCGCAATCCATGAGCGCCACGCCCGCCTCCCACTGGCAGGAAGCGCGCAACCTGCGCCTGGCCGCGCAGCTGCGCGCCCGCGATCCGCAGCCGCCATCGGCGGGCCTGGCGCGCGAAGGCGTGCTGCGCCGCGCGGTGGGCCTCACCCTGGAAGCCTCCGGCTGCAGCGCCCCGATGGGTTCGCGCTGCCGCGTGGAAACCTTCGGCGGCCGCTGGGTCGACGCCGAGGTGGTCGGCTTCAGCGGCGACCGCACCTTCCTGATGCCGACCGCCAACCTGGAAGGCCTGCTGCCCAATGCCCGCGTCGTGCCGACGCAGCGTCGCGGTGAAGTCGCCGTGGGCGAGGGACTGCTGGGCCGCGTGATCGACAACGACGGCGTGCCGCTCGACGGTCGCGGCCCGGTGCGCGCCGAACACTTCGTGGGCTTGGCCGGCACCCCGATCAATCCGCTGATGCGCGAACCCATCACCCGCTCGCTCGACGTCGGCGTGCGCGCGATCAACGCCATGCTGCCGATCGGCCGCGGCCAGCGCGTGGGCCTGTTCGCGGGCTCGGGCGTGGGCAAGTCCACCCTGCTGGGCATGATGACCCGCTACACCGCCGCCGACGTGATCGTCGTGGGGCTGATCGGCGAACGCGGCCGCGAAGTACGCGATTTCGTCGAGAGCACGCTGGGCGAGGAAGGCCTGCGCCGCTCGGTCGTCGTGGCCGCGCCCGCCGACCGGCCGCCGCTGGCGCGCCTGCACGGCGCCCTGCGCGCGACCGCGATCGCCGAGTGGTATCGCGACCAGGGCCTGCACGTGCTGCTGCTGATGGATTCGCTCACCCGCTTCGCCCATGCCCAGCGCGAGATCGGTTTGTCGGTGGGCGAACCACCGACCACCCGCGGTTATCCGCCTTCGGTTTTCGCCAAGCTGCCCGGGCTGGTGGAGCGCGCCGGCAACGGCGCCGACGGCCTGGGCTCGATCACCGCCTTCTACACGGTGCTCACCGAGGGCGACGACCAGCAGGAGCCCATCGCCGATGCCGCTCGCGCGATCCTGGATGGCCACATCGTGCTGACCCGCCGCATCGCCGACGCCGGCCAGTACCCGGCGATCGACATCGAGGTGTCGGTCAGCCGCGTCATGCAGGACATCACCGATGCACCGTGGCGCGAGCGCATCCGCAAGCTCAAGCGGCTGATGGCCGCCTACAGCGCGCAGCGCGACCTGATCGCCATCGGCGCCTACCAGCGCGGCAGCGACCCGGCGGTCGACGAAGCCATGGCGCGGTGGCCGGCGATCCAGCAGTTCCTCGGCCAGGATGTCGCGCAGGCCGCCAATGTCGAAGCCAGCCGCGCCGCCCTGGCGCGCCTGCTCGACGAAACCTCCCTTTGATGACGCCTCCCGCGGAGACCTGACCCGATGCGTTCGCGACGTCTCGATCCCCTGCTCAAGGTGGTGCAGCAGCGCCAGGACACCGCCGCCCGCGAGGTGGCCGAGCGCGACCGCCAGCTGGCCGAGCAGCAGGAGCGGCTGGAAGCGCTGCGCCGCTACGCCGAGGAATACGCCGCCGCGCCGGTTGCCACGACGACGCCCGCGCTGCTGGTGAACCGCCTGGCCTTCCGCGAGCGGCTGAACGCGGCCGTCGTGCAGCAGGCCGGCATCGTCGACCACAACCGCCAGCTCAGCGACGTGGAACGCATGCGCCTGATGCTGGCCAGCCGCGAGACCAAGGTGCTGGAGCAGTTGTCCGACAGCTACAAGGCCCGCGAGACGCGCGAGGCCGACCAGCGCGTCCAGCGCGAGCTCGACGACCTCGGTGCGCGCAGGCGCGGGCCGGAACTCACCGGCACCGCCGACAAGGAACCGACGCCGTGATGGCCGGCAATGCCACGCTGCCGGGTGCTCCCGCCGCCGTGCCGGCGCCGCCCCGTCCCGCCGGTCCGGCCGCGTCGGCCCAGGGTGAGGCGGCCGCGCCAACAAACGCCGCGCCCGCCCACGCTCCCGCGACCGGTCTGAAAGGCATGGCCCGCCCGGATGCGCCCGCCAACGCAGCGCCCGACGGCAGCGCCTTCGACGCCTTGCTTGCGCCTCCGGCGCAGGGACTTCCGCCCGCGGCCGCACCCACCGTGGCGGCACCAGAACCCCCGACATCCGAAGCGGCGCCGGCAGCGGCGACGCCCGAACAGTTGCTGGCCCTGCTGGCCGGCGCATGGGCCCTGCCCGCGGCCGCGGTTCCCGCAGCGGCCGTTCCCGCGACCGCGTCTGGCGCAACGCCAGGCGCGGGCAGCGCAGCGACCTCACCGGGTCCCGTGGCGGCCACCACGGCAGGCCAAACGGGCGCGTTCGACGCACCGTTTCTGCCGACGCTGACTCTGACGGCGGCGGGACCGGCTTCGGACGTCGGGGCGGCAACGGTCCTCGGCACCCTGCCCGCCGGCGCGACGGAGACGGGCCTGGTAGATGCCGGCACGGCGACGTCGGGCAGCAGTGACGCCGCCTCGGCATTCGACGGATTCCTGTCCGGCGTCGGCGGGACGGCGGCGCCCTCGCCCGCACGCGAAGCGACCGCGGTGTCTGCCCCATTGCCCGTGCCCGCCGATCCCGACGCCGGCTTCGAAGACGGATTCGGCGCCCGCATCGCCTGGATGGCCGAGCAGCGCCTGGGCCAGGCGCAGATCCGCCTCAATCCCGAACACCTCGGCCCGATCGAAGTGAGCCTGCAACTGGATGGCTCGCGCGTGGATGCCCAGTTCCACAGCACCCACGTCGAAGTCCGGGCCGCTCTGGAAGCCAGCGTACCGCGACTGCGCGAACTGCTAGGCCAGCACGGCCTCCAGCTGGGGCAGGCGGACGTTGGGCAACGGCAATCCTAGGGAGCGCCCTCCGGCCAGGCGGCAGCCTTCCGGACCGACGGCTCCGATCCGCATGGCGAGCGCGAGGACATCGCGGGTACAGCGGCCGCCAGCGCGATCCATCGGCGCGGCCTGCTCGACGAGTACGCCTGAGGCCGGCGGGGCGCGGTCAACAACCGCGTCGTGACGATCACGCCGCCGAACATCGCGCCGCCTGGATCGGTGGGGTCCCGGATCGTACTGTCCTGGAGCAGTCCGAATCGCGCGGTCCAGCGCCGTCAAGCAACCGGCGCTCCCCGCTTCAGTTTCACGTCAAAACCCCGGCGGGTCTGCAGGCACGCGGCTTGCACTGATCCGGCATCGCCCCGCCGGAGTGCCCGTACGTGTCCTCGACCGCTGAAGCCACCGCCAAGACCACGCCGAAAAAAAAGGGGCGCAAGCTGCTGTGGGTCATCGTCACGGTCTGCGTCCTCGGCGGCGCGGGCGGCGGCGGCTGGTGGTGGTGGCAGGCGCGGCAGAACGCCACGCATGCCGTGCAGAAGAAGGCCGGTCCCGTCCGTTCGCCAGCGCAATATTTCGCGCTGGAGCCGGCGTTCGTGGTCAATCTGACCGACGACGACTCCGTCCGCTACCTGCAGGCCGACGTCCAGCTGGTGACCCGCGACGCCGATACCCGCACCGCGCTCGAGCAGCACGCACCGGCGATCCGCAACCGGCTGCTGCTGCTGTTCGGACAGCAGTCGAGCGCGCAGCTGGGCCAGCGCAGCGGCAAGGAGCGGCTGCAGGCCAGCGCGCTGACCGAAGTGCGGCAGGTGCTGCGGCAGGAAGCGGCCGCCGACAAGATCGAAGCGGTCATCTTCACCAGCCTGGTGACGCAGTGATGATGGGCGCCGACCTCCTCTCGCAGGACGAGATCGATGCCCTGCTCCACGGCGTCGACAGCGGTGCGGTGGAGACCGAACCGCCGCCGGCGCCGGGCGAGGCACGCCAGTACGACTTCGCCAGCCAGGACCGCATCGTCCGGGGCAAGCTGCCCACGCTGGAGATGATCAACGAACGTTTCGCCCGCACCTGGCGTATCGGTCTGTTCAACCTGCTGCGCCGCTCGGCCGACCTGTCCGTGCGCGGCATCGACTTGGTCCGTTTCGGCGAGTACATGCACTCGCTGCAGGTCCCCACCAACCTCAACCTGGTGAAGATGAAGCCGCTGCGCGGCACGGCGCTGGTGACCTACGAACCGCGCCTGGTCTTCACCGTGGTCGACAACTTCTTCGGCGGCGCGGGCAAGTACCCGGCCAAGATCGAGGGGCGCGAGTTCACGCCGACCGAGATGCGGGTGATCCAGCTGCTGCTCAAGCAGACCTTCTCCGACCTGGTGGAGGCCTGGGCCCCGGTGATGCCGGTCGAATTCGAATACCTGAATTCCGAGATCAACCCGCACTTCGCCAACATCATCAGTCCGCGCGACTACATCGTCGTCAGCCGCTTCCACGTCGAACTGGAAGGCGGCGGCGGCGAGCTGCACGTGGCCATTCCCTACGCGATGCTCGAACCCATCCGCGAGCAGCTCGACGCCGGCGTGCAGAGCGACCGCATCGAGAAGGACGAGAGCTGGACGCGGGCCATGCGGGTGCAGCTGCAGGACGCGGAAGTCGAGGTCAGCTCGGCGATCGCGCGGCGGCAGATCAGCCTGCGCGAACTGTCCAACCTGCGCGTGGGCGACATCATCCCGATCGACCTGCTGCCCGTCGTGCAGGTGCAGGTCGAGCAGATGCCGATGTTCGCCGGCGAGTTCGGCACCCACAACGGCCGCAATGCCATCAAGGTCACGCAGGTCAACGCTGCGCGCACCTCCACTTCTTCCTTCGAATCCCTGACGGCGATCCCATGAACGCATCCGACTCTGCCGCGGCCCGCGCCGCCTTCGATCCGCTGACCGCCGATGCCATGGGCCCCGGGGGCGACCTCAACTTGGACGTTATCCTGGACGTACCGGTGTCGCTCTCGCTGGAGGTCGGCCGGGCGCGCATCCCGATCCGCAACCTGCTGCAGCTCAACCAGGGCTCGGTGGTCGAACTCGATCGCGCCGCCGGCGAGCCGCTGGACGTGTACGTCAACGGCACCCTCATCGCCCAGGGCGAAGTGGTGGTGGTCAACGACCGCTTCGGCGTTCGCCTGACCGACGTGGTGAGCCCGGCCGAGCGGATCAAGAGGCTGCGATGAGCGCACACGCTTCACGCGCGCAGGTGCTCGCGGCCGCATTGCCGGTGCAGCCGCCGGCGGACCTGTCGGCCGGCACCGCGCCGGTCTCCACCACGGTCACGGGCCTGCAGGCAGTTGTCGCGGGCAGTGCAGCCGCACAGGGTGCCGATTCGAACGGTGCCGATTCGAACGGTGCCGGTTCAAAGAGTGCCGACTCAGAGAGTGCCGATTCAAAGCGAGCCGAATTGCAGACCGCCGACCTGCAGCCCGCCGCACCCGCGTCGGCCCGGGTGACGGCCGCGGAGGCCTTTGCCACCCAGGCGCCCGCCGAGGGCGAGCAGGCCACGACCGCCAAGCAGGACAAGGTCCTCGCCACCACGACGACGCAGGCCCCTGCTGTCGCGGGCCGTCCCGGCACCGTCGCCACCGTCGCCAAATCTTCCACGCCGGTGCAGTCGCCGGCCACGGCTGGCAGCATCGGCGGCGCCGTGCTCGCGCTGGTGCTGGTCGTCGGCCTGATCCTCGCGCTCGGCTGGATCGCCAGGCGCCTGCCCGGCTTCCGCGGCGCGGGCAACACCAACGCGCTGCGGGTCGTGAGCTCGCTCTCGCTGGGCCCGCGCGAACGCGTGGTCGTCGTCGCCGTCGGCGAGACCCAGCTGCTCATCGGCGTGGGCGCCGGTGGCATGCGCACGCTGCATACGCTCGAACAGCCCCTGCCCACACCGGCTCCGGCGGCCACTCCCGCCTTCGCCCAACTGCTGGCGCAGCACTTCGGAAAGAAAGCATGACTTCGCGGCTATCAACCCTTCGCCGCTGGGCCACCCGCGTGCTGCTGGCCGCGGCGCTGACGGTTACCACCGGGGCCGCGTTCGCGCAGGCCACGGCGCCGGCCGCTCCGCGGGCGCCCCTCGCGCAGGCGACCACGCCGGCTGCGCCCGATGCCGCGACGCCTTCGCAGCCGCTGCCTTCGGTCAAGGTCGGCCAGGTCGGCGGCCAGCCAGTGAGCATGCCGCTGCAGGTGCTCGCCCTGATGACGGGCATCACCTTCCTGCCGGCCGCGCTGCTCGGGCTGACCGCATTCACGCGCATCATCATCGTGCTCGGCCTGCTGCGGCAGGCACTGGGCACCGGCCAGACACCGGGCAACCAGGTGCTGCTGGCGCTGGCGCTGTTCCTCACATCGATGATCATGATGCCGGTGTTCGACCAGTCATGGGCGCAGGGCATCGCGCCATATCTCGACGATCAGATCGACTTCAAGACGGCGTGGTCACTCGCGTCCGAGCCGTTTCGTGGCTTCATGCTCGCCCAGGTCCGGCAGAACGACCTGATGACCTTCGCCGGGCTTTCGCACACCGGCCCGTACGCGACGCCGCAGGACGTGCCCTTCGGCGTGCTCGCCGCGTCGTTCCTCACCAGCGAACTCAAGACCGCGTTCGAAATCGCATTCCTGATCTACATCCCCTTCGTGATCATCGACCTGGTCGTGGCCAGCGTCCTGATGTCGATGGGCATGATGATGCTCTCGCCGATGCTGGTGTCCGCGCCGTTCAAGATCCTGCTGTTCGTGCTCGTCGACGGCTGGGTCCTGGTCGTGGGCTCGCTGGCCGCCAGCTTCAATCCGGTCTAGGGGCGCAACGATGACTCCTGAAGTCGCCCTGGGCGAAATCGCGCGCGGCCTGCAACTGGCCCTCACGCTCGGCGCACCGCCGCTGCTGGCGGTGCTGGCGGTGGGCGTGATCGTCGGCATCCTGCAGGCCGCCACGCAGATCAATGAACCCACCATCGCCTTCGTGGTGAAGGCCATCACGCTGATCGCCACGCTGGCGCTGACCGGGCATTTCCTGCTGGGCCGGCTGGTGAGTTTCACCGCCGAACTGTTCCAGCGCATTCCGCACCTGATCGGCTGAGCCGCGCCCCGCGGGGGCCCCACTTCCCGACATCCCCGCGCACGCGGGGATTCAGTGACTCTGCTCACCCAGCCCTTCGCGAAAGTCGCCTGGACGACCAGCGCGACCAATTTGCGGCAATGAGGGTTGATCGCGCCGCACGCGCCCGCCTTCTCTGGCACAGCGGTTGCAGGACGAACGCAGCATGGACACCGTCACCCTCACCACCGCCAGCGGCGTCGACCTGTTCGCGATGCTGGGCACCGTGCTCTGGTACGCCCTGCGCATCGGCGCGGCCGTGCAGGTGCTGCCGGTGATGGGCGGGCAGACGATGCCGGCAAGGGCGCGGCTGATCCTGACCCTGGCGCTGTCGGCCGCGATGTCCACCGTGCTGCCCGCGCCACCGCCGATGGGTGTCGATGCGGCCACCGTGCTGGGCGTGGTGCGCGAATTCACCGTCGGCATCTCGATCGGCCTGATGCTGCGGTTGGCTTTCGAAGCAGGCCAGCTGGCCGGTGAACTCGTTTCGCAGGGCATGGGGCTGTCGTTCGCCACGCTGGCCGATCCGCTCAGCGGCGCATCGTCGCCGGTGCTGTCGCAATGGTTCTACCTGGTGTTCGGCCTGCTGTTCTTCACCCTCGACGGGCACCTGGCCCTGGTCGAACTGCTGGCCGGCAGCTACGGCGGTGTGCCGGTCGGTGCCGCCCTGCCCGATCCGCTGGCGCTGCTGGGCGCCGTGCCGGCGTTCTTTGGTCACTGCCTGCGTGCCGGCGTCCTGCTGGCGCTGCCGGTGATGATGGCGCTGCTGGCGGTGAACATCGCCTTCGGCGTACTCGCGCGCGCCGCCTCGCAACTCAATCCGATCGCCATCGGCCTGCCGGTCGCCCTGCTCGTCGGACTCGTCCTGCTTTGCCTGCTGGCCACTGAACTACAGGGACCCGTGCAGGGCCTGTTCGACGACGCCTTCTCCGCCGCCCGCGGCCTGACGGGCTGAGGAACGCCAGATGAGCGCCGAAGACCAGGAAGACCGCACCGAAGCCCCATCAGAAAAACGATTGCGCGAGGCGCGCGAACGCGGCGACGTCCCGCGTTCGCGTGAACTGGCCAACGTGGCGGTACTGGGCTGCGCCGTGATCGCGCTCAAGGCCACCGCCAGTAATCTCGGCGATGCTTCGCGCGGCTGGATGCGCGACGCGCTGAGCTTCGACCGCGCCCTGCTGGATGCACCAGACCGCCTGATCCCGCACGCCGCGTCCCTGATGGGCGGCCTGGTGCGGCCGATGCTGCCGCTGGTGTTCGCCGCTCTGGCGGCGTGCGTGCTGGCACCGATGGTGATGGGCGGGTTGCGTTTTGCCGGCAAGTCGCTGACCCCGGATTTCAACCGCCTCAACCCCGGTCGCGGCCTGGCGCGCATGTACGGCAAGGAAAGCCTGGCCGAACTGCTGCGCTCGCTGCTGCGCGTGCTGCTGATCGGCGGCATCGGCGCCTGGGTGGTGCATCGCGCCTTCACCTCGTTGCTGGCGATGCCGGGTGCCTCGCTCGAAGCCGCCGTGGCGCAGGGCGTCGACCTCACCCTGTGGGCATTGCTGGCTATGGTCGGCGCGCTCGGCGCGCTGGCGGCGATCGATGTGCCCTGGCAGCACTTCCAGTACCGCAGCAAGCTGAAGATGACCAAGCAGGAGCTGCGCGACGAGGCCAAGGAACAGGAGGGCAACCCGGAAGTGAAGGCCCGCGTGCGCCAGGTGGCCCGCGAGATGTCGCGCCGCCGGATGATGGAAGCGGTGCCGACCGCCGACGTGGTCGTGATGAACCCGACCCACTACGCGGTGGCCCTCAAATACACGGCGGGCAAGACCCGCGCCCCGGTCGTGGTGGCCAAGGGCGTCGACGAACTGGCGCTGGCCATCCGCGCCGCCGCGCAGCAGCACCGCGTGGCCGTGATCGAGGCGCCGCCGCTGGCACGCGCCTTGTATAGGCAGGCCAAGGTCGACCAGGAAATCCCGGTGAAACTCTACGCCGCCGTCGCGCAAGTGCTGTCCTACGTGTACCAGCTGCGTGCCTGGGTGCCGGGGCGCGGCCCCATGCCGAACCTGGCCGACATCGACGTCGG
This sequence comes from Lysobacter solisilvae, assembly GCF_016613535.2. Taxonomy (NCBI): domain Bacteria; kingdom Pseudomonadati; phylum Pseudomonadota; class Gammaproteobacteria; order Lysobacterales; family Lysobacteraceae; genus Agrilutibacter; species Agrilutibacter solisilvae. The sequence continues at coordinate 2,892,713 of NZ_CP071518.1, read as the reverse complement.
CGCCGAGGGCGCGCCCGACCCCGTCAACAAGCCGACGCCATGAGCACCGCCGGAGGCCTGACTCCGGGCAGGTCGGCGCCGGGCCCGATGACGCCCGGCCGCATCGCCTCGAACCTTCGCAACGGGGCCGCCGCGCCCCTGGTCATGCTGGCCATGCTGGCCATGGTGATGGTGCCGCTGGCGCCGATCGTCCTGGACGGGCTGTTCACCATCAACATCGCGCTGTCGCTGGTGGTGATGCTGGCGGTGGTGTACGTGCGCCGGCCGCTGGAATTCTCCATCTTCCCCAGCGTGCTGCTGATGGTGACGCTGCTGCGACTGGCGCTGAACGTCGCCTCCACCCGCGTGGTGCTGCTGCACGGTCACGAAGGCCCCGGCGCGGCCGGCCACGTGATCGAATCGTTCGGCCAGTTCGTGATTGGCGGCAGCTACGCCGTCGGCATCGTCGTGTTCGCGATCCTGACCATCGTCAATTTCGTCGTCGTCACCAAGGGCGCCGGCCGCATCTCCGAAGTATCGGCCCGCTTCATCCTCGACGCCCTGCCCGGCAAGCAGATGGCGATCGACGCCGACCTCAACGCCGGCCTGCTGACCCGCGAGGACGCCAAGGCCCGCCGCCAGGAAGTGCGCGACGAGGCTGACTTCTACGGCTCCATGGACGGCGCCAGCAAGTTCGTCCGCGGCGACGCCGTCGCCGGCATCCTGATCCTGGTGATCAACATGGTCGGTGGCATGCTCATCGGCATGCTCCAGCACGACATGTCGTTCGGCGATGCCGTGAAGACCTACACCATGCTCGCAATCGGCGACGGCCTGGTCGCGCAGCTGCCGGCGCTGCTGATCGCCACCGCCGTGGCGATGCTGGTGACCCGCTCCACCGGCGAGCAGGAAATGGGTGCGGCGGTTTCCAAGCAGGTGTTCGGCCATCAGCGCGCGCTCACCGTCGCCGCCGTCCTGCTGGGCCTGATCGGCATCGTGCCGGGCATGCCGAATCTTCCCTTCCTGATCCTCGCCGCGGTCCTGGGATACGCGGCGTGGCAGCTGCGCAAGCGCGCGCTCCAGGCCGAACAACCGGGCGAGACGACTACCGAGGCAGGCGGGGTCGAATCGACCGCCGTTGCGGAACTGGGCTGGGACGAGATCCGCCCCGTGGATCCGCTGGCACTGGAAGTGGGCTATCGCCTCATCGCGCTCGTCGACAAGGCGCAGGGTGGACAGCTGCTGCCGCGCCTGAAGGGCGTGCGCCGCAAGCTGACCCAGGATCTGGGCTTCCTGATTCCGGCCGTGCACGTGCGCGACAACCTGGAGCTGGCGCCGAACCAGTATCGCGTTCTCGTCCACGGCGTGCCGATCGCCAGCGGCGAGTTGCACGCCGACCGCGAGCTGGCACTCGACCCGGGCCGCGTCTTCGGCCAGCTCGAGGGCATCCCCGGCAAGGATCCGGCCTTCGGCCTGGATGCCGTGTGGATCATGCCCACGCAGCGCGCCCACGCCGAATCGCTGGGCTACACCGTGGTCGACGCGGCCACGGTCGTGGCCACGCACCTGTCCCACCTGGTGCGCGAACGCGCCACCGAACTGCTGGGCCACGAGGAAGTGCAGCATCTGCTGTCGGCCCTTGGACGCAGCGCACCCAAGCTCGTCGAGGATTTGACACCCAAGCTGCTGCCGCTGTCGGTCGTGGTGAAGGTGCTGCAGACCCTGTTGGCCGAGCGCGTGCCTGTCCGGCAGATGCGCCAGATCGTGGAAGCGCTGCTGGAACACGGCACGCATTCGCAGGACCCGGCCCTGCTCACCGCCGCGGTGCGTACCGCACTGGGCCGCTTCATCGTCCAGGAACTCAACGGCCTGGCCGACGAGCTTCCCGTCTTCACCCTGGCACCGGCGCTGGAACGGGTGTTGCAGGACTCCGTCAGTGGCCAGGGGTGCCGCGCTGGAACCCGGACTCGCCGAGCGTCTTCACCAGAACCTCAACGAGTGCGTGACCCGCCAGGAGAGCCGCGGCGAACCCGCGGTGCTGCTGGTCCCCGGCGGGATCCGTGCCTCCATCGCCCGCCTGGTCCGCCACAGCATTCCGTCGCTGTCGGTCCTGGCCTACGGCGAGGTGCCGGAGGACAAGCGGTTGCGGGTAGTGGGGGCGATCGGGTGAGGCGGGAGCAGCAATGAAAGAGCGGGAAAGGGAAACAGGGAACGAAAGTCCATGCGCGTCGGAGAAGTACTGATGACACCAGGCCATTGCAATCGAAGGCGAAGCCCATCACGGGCTGACGCCACCCACTTCCCCCATTCCCCATCCCCGCTTTTCGTTCCCGCCTCCTGAGTCCACCGCCATGCGAATCAAACGCTTCCTCGCCCCCGACATGCGCACCGCGCTGCGCATGGTCCGCGACGAGCAGGGCCCCGATGCGGTGATCCTGTCCAACCGCGCCACGGCCAACGGCATCGAGGTGGTCGCCGCCACGGACTACGATGAATCCTTTGATGTCGCAGGCGCTGCGCGCCGCGGCCCCGGGGATCGAACCCTTGCCCGCACCGGTCGTGCGCGTTGCGGCGACCGCGGCGCCTGCACCGATTGCGGCGACGGCCGCCGCTGCGAACGACGCGCCTGTCGCGGTCGCACGCCACACCGCGCCCGCTGCCCATGCGCAGACGCTGTCTGCCGCACTGAACACTCCGACGCAACACCAGCCCGCGCCGGTTGCCCTCGCCGCGGAACGCGCCGAGCCGGCCCGCGAGTCGCTGATCTCCCGCGCCCGCGCCATCTTCCGTATCGGCGACGCGCCGAACCCGTCCGACGGTCCGACGCTGGCCGAACTGGTGACCACGGCTGAGCCGCGTGCGCATTCGGCGATGGTGGCACCCGTTGCCGCGCCGGTTGCCCCGCCGATCGCACGCACGCTGGACATCCGCGTGGACGATGCGGTCGACATCGATGAGACGCTGGCGCATGGCGAGCAACTGGCCGAAGCCGCGCCGACGAGCGAGGCCGACACGGACCTGCCGCAGGCCGCGCCGACGGCTGCCGCCGCGCCTGCAGTCCAGCCTGAAGCCGACTTCGAATCCCTGATCGCGGCCTTCGGCGTGCCCGCCGTCACGCCCGCGTCCCCGGCCACGGCCGCCCCGATGCAGACCGCGCCGGTCGATCGCACCGCACCGGCGGCCAGCGCCAGCGAGGAACCGGCGCCTGCGACCTCGCCCTACGCGCAAACCAGCGACGCCGACTACCTGATCGCGCTGTCCTCGCCCTGCCCGACGCCCGTCGCCAATGCCGAGTCCTTCGCGGCGCCGCGCACGCTGCAGGTCGTTCCGGCCGCGCGCGTCGAAACGCCCGACCCGACCATCATCGCGATGCGCGACGAGCTCGCCTCGATGCGCGCACTGATGGAAAAGCAGATGGAATCCCTCTCGCTGGAGCGCCTGCGCGGCTCACCGGCCCGCGCGGCCGTGCTGGACGCGCTGCTGGGCTTCGGATGCGACGACGCGCTCGCGCAATCGATTGCGGCCAGCATCGATCCGCGCCTGGCCGGCCGCGAACTCCAGGCCGCGATGGCCGCGCAGTTTGCCCAGGCCATGCCGGTGCTGCGCGCCGAGCCGATCGAGGACGGCGGCGTGATCGCGCTGGTCGGACCGACCGGCGCCGGCAAGACCACGACCGCGGCCAAGCTCGCCGCCCGCTTCGCCGCACGTCACCGCGCCCGCGACGTCGCACTGGTGAGCATCGACCGTGAACGCACCGGCGCGCGCGAACAACTGCACGCCTACGGCCGTCGGCATGGCGTGACCGTCTGCGATGCCGAGAGCAGCGACGAACTGGGCCAGGCACTGGACCAGCTGGTCGACTATCCGCTGGTGCTGGTGGACACCACCGGTTACGGCGTCCGCGACCGCGCGCTGCTGCGCCAGATCCTCTGGCTGCGCTCGTCCAGCCGCCTGCGCAGCCTGCTGGTGCTGCCGGCCAATGCCAATCCGCACGACCTGGGCGAGATTGCCCGGCGCTATCGCCCCGCCGCACCGGTGGGCGTGGTGCTGACCAAGCTGGACGAAACCGGCCGCGCCGGCGCCGCGCTGTCGGTGCTGGCCCAGCAGGGCCTGCCGCTGGCCTACACCAGCGCCGGCCAGCAGCTCCCGCACGACCTGCAGGCCGCCGACGCCGCGGCCCTGGCGCCCCCGTTGGCGTCCCCACTGGAGAAAACCACCCGTGCTGCCGTTAACCCCCTGGCCACCGAGGATCGCCATGCGTTCGCCTGATTCCAACCCGTCCCTTCCGGCCGCCCCGATGGGCGCGGGCGACGGCGCGAGCGCCGTTCCCACCGTGATCGCCGTCGCCAGCGGCAAGGGCGGCGTCGGCAAGACTTCGGTCTCGATCAACCTGGCCGCCTCGCTGGTCAACGCCGGCCAGCGCACGTTGCTGCTGGACACCGACATGGGCCTGGCCAACGTCGACGTGATGCTGGGCCTGGCGCCGCGCTTCACTCTGGCCGACGTCTTCGCCGGCCGCTGCGAACTGCAGGACACCATCCTGCAGGGGCCCAACGGCCTGTTGATCGTGCCCGCCGCATCGGGCAAGCGCCACATGACCGAACTGCTGCCACAACAGCACGTCGGCCTGGTGCACGCGTTCTCCCAGCTCGAGGTCCCGCTGGACGTGATGGTGGTCGACAACGCCGCCGGCATCGCCGATGGCGTGCTGACCTTCTGCCAGGCCGCGCAGGACGTCGTGGTGGTGGTGTGCGACGAACCGGCCTCGGTCACCGACGCCTACGCGCTGATCAAGGTGCTCAGCCGCGAGCGCGGCGTGACCCGCGTGCAGGTGCTGGCCAACCAGGTGCAGAACCCGATCGAGGGCCGCCAGCTGTTCGAGAAGCTCGAACGCGTCACCTCGCGCTTCCTCGATGTCACCCTCAACTACCTGGGGGCCATTCCGCGCGACGAATGGCTGCGCCGCGCGATCCAGCGCCAGGAAGCCGTCGTCGACGCCTTCCCGTCGAGCCCCTCTGCGCTGGCCTTCCGCGACATCGCGCGCCGCGCCCGCCAGTGGCAGTCGCCGCCGGGCGCCCGCGGCCACGTGGAGTTCTTCCTCGAGCGCCTGGTCGCCCGGGCGACCGCCGCCACCTCCGCAAGGAGTGCCGCCGCATGAACGTCGCCGCCGCTGCCCAGTACCGCGCCCACCAGCATGGCTCCGCGCACGACATCGTCGAGCGTCATTCCGAACTGGTGCGCCGCATCGCCCATCACCTGGCCGCTCGGCTTCCGGCCAGCGTGGAGATCGACGACCTGATCCAGGCCGGCATGCTGGGCCTGATCGATGCCGCCCGTAATTTCCAGGCCGACCAGGGCGCCGCCTTCGAAACCTACGCCTCCATCCGCATCCGCGGCGCCATGATCGACGAGATCCGGCGCGGCGACTGGGTGCCGCGCTCGGTCCACCGGCGCTACCGCGACATGGTCGCTGCCACGCGCGAGATCGAGCAGCGCACGGGCCAGTCCGCCACCGCCAAGCAGGTCGCCGCCGCGCTCAACGTGACGCTCGACGAGTACCACCGCATGGTCGAGGACGCCGCCCGCGGCCAGCTGATCAGCCTGGACGCGCAGATGGAGGAACACGACGGCGAACCCCGGCTGGCGGTCGCCGCCACGGCCACGCCGGCGCGCGCGTTCGAGAATGACGCGTTCCGCAAGGCCCTGGGCGCCTCCATCAACGACCTGCCCGAACGCGAGCGCCTGGTGTTGTCGCTGTACTACGAGCAGGAACTGAACCTGCGCGAGATCGGCGCGGTGCTGTCGGTGAGCGAGTCGCGCGTATGCCAGATCCACGGCCAGGCCATGGTGCGCCTGCGCGCCCGCCTGGGCGAATGGCGTGCCGACCACGCCGACGAAGACGACGACCTGCCCTGACCGGCCGCGCTTGCCCTCCCCTTCATTTCCCCAAGACCTTCCCGCCGAGACCCGCATGGAAAAGAACATCCGCATCCTGATCGTCGACGACTTCTCGACCATGCGACGCATCGTCAAGAACCTGCTCAACGACCTGGGCTTCTTCAACACCGCCGAGGCGGACGACGGCTCCACCGCGCTGGTCGAACTGCGCAAGGGCCCCTTCGACCTGGTGATCACCGACTGGAACATGCCCGGCATGGCCGGCATCGACCTGCTCAAGGCGATCCGTGCCGAGGCCGGCCTGTCGAAGATCCCGGTACTGATGGTCACCGCGGAAGCCAAGCGCGAGCAGATCATCGAAGCGGCGCAGGCCGGGGTGAACGGCTACGTCATCAAGCCCTTCACCGCTGCCACGCTCGGCGACAAGCTGGGCAAGATCTTCGAACGCCTCGGGGCCGCCGCGTGAATGCCGCCGCGTCCCTGTCCGGCCCGAGCGGCGAGCGCCAGGCCCTCATCGCCTGCCTGCACGCGGCCCTGGATGCACTGGAGAAGGACGACCACGCCACCTGGCGCGCGAATGTCGACGAACTGATCTCATGGCGCACGCAGCCGCTCGTGCAGGGCATGGCCCGGCTGGCGCGCGAACTGGAAGCGGCGCTGGGCGGCACCGCCGGCGCGAGCGGTGGTTCGCTGCCCGAAGCCTGCGCGCGCCTGGAGCATGTCGTGCAGATGAGCGAAGACGCCAGCCACCACACCCTGGACCTGATCCAGGAGTGCGCCGTCCTGGTGGGAACGCTCAACGCATCGGGCCACGACGAGGCCACTGCGGCCACGATCGCCGCGATCCGCGGGCGCCTGTCGGAGATGACCGCCGCACAGGGCTGCCAGGACCTCACCGGCCAGATCATCCGCCGCGTCGTCGACCTGGTACGGGCCGTGCATGCGGGCCTGGGCGGGATGGCGGAGGAACACGAAGCGCCGATCCAGGTGGCCGACCCCGGGCTTGCGCGCCGCGGCTTCGGCCCGTCGCTGCGCGGGCTGGATGAACCGGCCGCCACCCAGGACGACGCCAACCAGCTGCTTTCCTCACTGGGACTGTAACCAGATGTCCGCCGTCGCCTCCGATATCTGCGCCGACTTCCTGATCGAGGCGCGCGAGATCCTCGACCAGCTGGGCGAACAGATGGTCGTGCTCGAGCGCGACCCGTTCGACCGCGACGGCCTCAATGCCGTGTTCCGCGGCTTCCACACCATCAAGGGTGGCGCCGGCTTCCTCGACCTCGCGCCGATGGTGCAGATCTGCCATGCCGCCGAGGACCGGCTCGACGCTGCACGCAGCGGCGCCGCGCCGCTCGACGCAGTCGCCTTCGATGGCGCGCAGCAGGCCATCGACCTGCTGGTGGACATGCTGCAGGCCGTCGCCGCCGGGATGTCGCCGGCGCAAGCCCCGGCCGAGGTGCTGGCGGCATTGCGCGCGGGGATGTCGCCGCACGCCTCCGCGGCACCTGCTCCCCAGGCGGCGATTGCGCAGTTTGCCGCCGGCGACGGCATCGACGATCTCGATTTCGAGGCACTGCTGGACAGCCTGCACGGTGCCGGCGCGGTGCCAGGCCCGGTCGCGGTCGACGCGACACCGGTGGTGCCCGCCCCGGCACCCGCCGCGCGCACGATGCCCGCCCGACCTGCGGCGCCGGCCGAGTCCTCGGATCACACCGTCCGCGTCGACGTGCGCCGCCTGGACGCGATGGTGAACCTGGTCGGTGAACTCGTGCTCGCACGCAATCGGCTGAAGACGATCCGCCCGCGCCTGCGCGACGACGACCTCGACCGTGCCGTGGCCAGCCTCGATGTGGCTACCTCGCGACTGCAGTCGGCGGTGATGACCGCGCGCATGCAGCCGGTAGGACGCGTCTTCGCCCGCTTCCCCAAGCTCGCGCGCGACGTGGCGCGCCAACTGAAGAAGAACGTCGAACTGGAAGTGGTCGGCGCCGATACCGAGCTCGACCGCAACCTGGTCGAAGCCCTGGCCGATCCGCTGGTGCACCTGGTGCGCAACGCCATCGACCACGGCATCGAGATGCCCGACGCCCGCCGCCGCGCCGGCAAGCCCGAGCAGGGCCGCGTCCGCCTGAGCGCGCAGCAGGAAGGCGACCACGTCGCGATCGAAGTGCGCGACGACGGCGCCGGCATCGACCCGGAAAAGATCCGTCGCCTCGCGGTCGACAAGGGACTGATCACGGCCGACGCCGCGGCCCGCCTGTCCGGCGAGGAATGCCTGCAGCTGATCTTCCTGCCCGGTTTCTCGACCCGCGACGAAGTCAGCGACCTGTCCGGCCGCGGCGTCGGCATGGACGTGGTGCAGTCAAAGATCCGCGAACTCTCCGGCCTGGTCCAGATCCATTCGGAAATCGGCAGCGGCAGCCGCTTCGCCATCAGGGTGCCGCTCACGCTCGCGATCCTGCCCACCCTGCTGGTGGAAATCGACGACGACGTCTATGCGCTGCCGCTGGTGCGCGTGGTCGAAGTGCTCTCGCACGCTCCCGGCCCTCCGTTGTTCATCGACGGCCAGCCGATGCTGGACCTGCGCCAGGAACCGCTCCCCCTGCTGACCCTGCGCGGCTGGCTGGGCCTGGATCCGGCGCCCCTGTCGGTGTGCACCAGCGTGGTGCTGCAGTCCGGCGAACAGCGCTACTGCCTGGCGGTCGACCGCGTGCGCGGACGCGAGGAAGTCGTGATCAAGGCCCTGCCCTCCACCCTGCGCGGACTGCCGGGCTACGCCGGCGCCAGCCTGGTCGGCGACGGCCGCATGGCCCTGATCCTGGACGTCGACGCGCTGCTGCGCACGGGCCTGCGCGACGGGGTCCACGGTCCCGGCCGCCTGGAGCGCGCGCGATGAGCACCCGCGCCGACCGGGCGATGACCGGTTCAAGTAAACCTTCACCGGACCGATAAGAAATCATGGATCGACTCAGTGTCATCGGCGCCATCCTGGCCGTGGTCGCGCTGCTGGTAGGCAGCGTGCTCAAGGGCGCGGGCCTGTCCGCGCTCTGGTCGCCGGCCGCGTTCGTGATCGTGATCTGCGGCACGGTGGCAGCGATCCTGTTGCAGACCCCCGCGGCCACCTTCAAGCGGGCGATGAAGATCGCCCGCTGGGTGTTTCGCCCGCCTTCGCAGGACCGGCACGCGCTGATCGCGCGCCTGGTGGGCTGGAGTACCGTCGCCCGCAAGCAGGGCCTGCTCGGCCTGGAGGCCGAAGTGCAGGCGCAGCAGGATCCGTTCCTGCGCAAGGGTCTGCAGATGGTCGTCGACGGCGTGGAACCCGAGGCGATCCGGCAGATGCTCGAGATCGACATGCACGGCCAGAGTTCGCGCGACCTGGCCGCGGCCAAGGTGTTCGAAGGCATGGGCATCTATTCACCCACGCTGGGCATCATCGGCGCCGTGCTGGGCCTGATCGCGGTGATGAAGAACCTGGCCGACCCCAGCAAGCTCGGCCACGGCATCGCCGCGGCGTTCACCGCCACCATCTACGGCATCGGCGCGGCCAACCTGGCGCTGCTGCCGATGGCATCCAAGCTCAAGGGCCTGGTCCACCACCAGACCGAGGAGCGCGAGATGATCGTCGAAGGGCTGATCGCCATCGCCCAGGGCGAGAACCCGCGCAACATCGAAGCCCGTCTCAACGGCTACGTGCACTGAGGCGCACATGGCCCGCCGGCACCAGCACGAAGAACATGCCAACCACGAGGCCTGGGCGATTCCCTATGGCGACCTGGTGACGCTGCTGCTCGCCTTCTTCGTCGTGATGTACGCCATCTCCTCGGTCAATGAAGGCAAGTACCGCGTCATGGCCGACGCGCTCAACTCGGCCTTCGGCGGCCCGCCCCGCACCATCGCGCCCGTCCGCCTGGGCCAGACGCAGCTGCAGGGGTCCAACTTCGACCGCCCCTCCATGCAGACCGCCGCCGCCAAGACGGGCCCGGCCGCCGTGAGCCCGGTCAGCGTCGTGCGCGTGCGCCAGGTGCTGGACATGCCGACGTTCGGGCGGCACGCCGGCGCGAAGGCCGCGGCCGGCGAGCCTGGCCAGTCCGGCAAGGCAGGTGAAACCCTGCGCGCCCGCGAACGCCAGCTCAACTCGCTGGGCCGACAGATCCAGCAGGCACTGAGCGAACTGGTCCGCAAGAACCTGGTGACCGTGCGGCGCGGCCACAACTTCCTCGAAGTCGAGATCCAGAGCGACATCCTGTTCGCCAGTGGTTCGGCCCTGCCCAGTCCGGTGGCCACGTCCACCGTCCGCAAACTGGCAGGCGTCCTGCGCGGCGAAGCCAATGCGGTGCGGGTCGAGGGTTATACCGACGACCGCCCCATCCGCACGGCGCTGTTCGAGTCGAACTGGGAGCTGTCCGCGGCGCGCGCGGTCAGTGTCGTGCACGTGATGACCGAAGAAGGTGTCGCGCCCAAGCGCCTGGCCGTCGTCGGCTACGGCGAACACCAGCCGGTGGCCGACAACCTGACCGAAGCCGGCCGCAACGCCAACCGCCGGGTGCTGCTGGTGATCCTGGCCGCACCCGAGGGGCCCGATGCCGTCCCCGAAGGGGGCCCGACACTCGCGTTGGTACCGGACGCCGCGCCGACCGTGGCACAGGCGACCGGCGTCAATCCGACGGGTGCTGTGGTCCTTGTTCCATCGCTACCGGATTCGGCGCCTGCGCCGGTCCATTCCCCCTCCACTTCCGCCGCGCGCAAGGCGCAGCCTCGTGCCGGCCATGCGCCGTCGCAGGATGCCGGCTTGGCCGACTCGCGCGCGGCACCGCAACCGGGAGCCGGCTGACATGCAGGCCTGGGCCATCGCCAACCAGAAAGGCGGCGTCGGCAAGACGACGACCACACTTTTCCTCGCCCGCGGTCTGGCGATGGCCGGACATCGCGTGCTGCTGGTGGACCTGGATCCCCACGCCTCGCTGACCCGCGCCTTCGGCGTGCCGGGCGATCCGCCGCCAGCGGGCACGCATGACCTGTTCGGCAGCAGTGGTGCCACGCTTTCGTCACTGGCGCGCGGCACGTCGATCGACGGCCTCAAGCTGGTGGCTGCGCAGCCGGCCCTGGCCACGCTGGAACGCCGCGGGGCGACGCAGCCCGGGCTGGGCCTGTCGCTCGGCCGCGCGCTGCACGCCGTACACCCCGCCTTCGACTACGTACTGCTCGATTGCCCGCCCACGCTCGGCCTGCTGATGATCAACGCGCTGGCCGCGGCCGACCGGCTGGTAGTGCCCACCCAGACCGACCAGCTCGCGCTGCACGGGCTGGCCGACATGCTGCGCACCGCGCAGATGGTGGAACGCTCGCGCCGTCGTCCGCTCCCCAGCTACGTGCTGCCCACGCTCTACGACCGACGGACGCGGTCGGGCATCCACAACCTCGATTTGCTGCACGACCGCTACGAAGGCCGCGTGTGGCCGGCCGCGGTGCCGGTGGACACGCGTCTGCGTGATGCGAACGCCCTCACCCAGGCAGCGCCGATCACCGGACGTGGCGCCGACGCCTACCGGCGCGCCCTGGCCTGGCTGCTGGCGCAGTCCGATGCCGCCCAGAGGCAGGCCGCATGAACAGCACCGGCTCGCTGACCGTGATCGACGATTACCTGGACGCCCTGATCGGTGACGGCGAGCTGCAGGTCGAGCCGGTCCTGCGGGACCCGCCGCGCGAGCCCGCCACATGTGACGCCGCCCCGCTGTCGCCCACCGAGCACCCCATCCCCGTGCCTGTGGCGCGCCCGTCGGGCCATTTCGAGCCCGCGCACCCCGCGCCCGCGCCGCACCTGCCCGGGCCCATGCCCGCCGCGCACGGGCCGGTGGGCCGCAATATCGCCGCCTCGCCCGCCGCGCAACGCTGGTTGCGCGTCAGCGTCGACGCGGCGAGCTACGCGGTGGAACTGCTGTGCGTGCAGGAAGTCGTCCGCCTGGCTCCGATCGTCGCCATGCGCGGCGCGCAACGCGCGGTGCTGGGCGTGATGAACCTGCGGGGGCGCATCGTGCCGGTCTTCGACCTGGGCCTGTGGCTCGATACCGGTTGTGTCCACACCGACGAACGCAGCCGGATCGTCGTCATCGAACGCGACGACGAGCTGATCGGCGTCCTGGTCACCGCGGTGGACGACGTGGTCTGGCTGGGCCGCGACCGCATCGAGCCGCCGCTCCCCGGCACCCTTCCCGGCGCCATCCTGGGCGTGGCGCGGGTCGGCGCATGTCCGACGGTACTGCTCGACGCGAATGCCCTGTTCGGATGAGGGCCGCCGTGGCGGGAACGTTCTCCCGCCCACCGTGCAACCCGCTCAAGTCCGCGCCAACCACGCCGTTAAATCCATCGAACACCCTGCGGCCACCGCCATGACCGAGCTTCCGCTGCAATCCGACCTGGGCATCGAACACGTCACCGAACTGCAGGCGTGCCTGCAGCCGCACCTGGAAGACGAAGGCCCGCTGGCTCTGACAGGCGACCGCGTCGAACGCGTGCACGCCGCCGGCCTGCAACTGCTTCATGCCTTCGTGCGCGACCGCGCCGCTCGCGGCCATCAGACCACCGTCACCCTCGCATCAACGATCCTTGCTTCCGCCGCGCGCCAGCTTGGCCTGGCGGTCAGCCTCGGGGTCGATACCCACACCGGAGAGCCCGCTTGAGCGCGCAACTGCTGATCGTCGACGATTCCACCTCCATGCGGCAGATGGTCGCCTTCGCGCTGACCTCCGGTGGGTTCCAGGTGCGCGAGGCCGAGGATGGACAGGCCGCGCTCGAGATAGCCCGCACCCAGCGGTTCGACGCGGTGGTCACCGACGTCAACATGCCGCGCATGGACGGCATCTCGCTCATTCGCGAACTGCGCCAGCTGCCGGCCTACAAGTTCACCCCGCTGCTGATGCTGACCACCGAGTCGGGCGGCGACAAGAAGCTCGAGGGCAAGGCCGCCGGCGCCACCGGCTGGCTGGTCAAGCCCTTCGATCCCGAACAGCTGGTCGCGACGGTCCGCAAGGTCATCGGCTGAGACCAGGAACGACCGGGGCGGGAAACGAGCCGAGGGCAGATTGCCTGCCGGCACGGGCCCACCGCCCTTCCTTGATCTCCGCGCTTTCCACTCCCATCACCCGACCCGGCCCCCATGGACATCACCCGCTTCCACGCTGCGTTCTTCGAGGAAAGCCGCGAAGGCCTGGATGCCATGGAAAGCGGCCTGCTGTCGCTGGAATCAGGCTGCGGCGACCCGGAAACGATCAACGTCATCTTCCGTGCCGCCCATTCGATCAAGGGCGGCGCGGCCACGTTCGGCTTCACTGCGGTCACCGACCTGACGCATCTGCTGGAGACGCTGCTCGACGAAGCCCGCGGCGGCCGCCGGCGCCTGGACGCCAGCGCGATCGGCGCCCTGCTCGTGTCGGTCGACATGCTGCGTTCGCTGCTGCGGGCCTGCGAACACGGCGGCCCGGTCGATCAGGACGCGCTGTCGCATGCGCGGGCCGGACTGGACCGGATGCTGTCCGGGGCCGCACCCGAGCACGCGGCGGTCGCGATCGCATCCACCCCTGCCGACATCGCCGCACCCGTCGACGCTGAAGCCTGCACCGCTGCGACCGCCGCATCTGCGGACTGGCGCATCGCCTTCTCGCCCGCGCCTTCCATGTTCATGAGCGGCAACGACCCGCTGCGCATCCTGCGCGAGCTGGGCAGCCACGGCGAACTGGGCATCACCTGCCCTGGACAAGCGACTGCCGCCGTTCGAGCAGATGGATCCCTACGAGGCCTATCTGGCCTGGGACCTGACCCTGCCGGGCACGGTGCCCCGCGCCGCCATCGACGAAGCCTTCGCCTGGGTGCAGGACGAATGCGAACTGCGCATCGAACTGGACCAGGCCGCTGTCGCGGTCGCGCCTGTGCCCGCCGCGCCGTCGCCGGCACTGCCGGGCGCGGCCATCGGCGCATCAGTGGCCAGCGAGCAGGACGCAGGCGCCACCGGTGGCCGCCGTAGCAGTGACGGCGACAACTCCATCCGCGTGGCGGTGTCGAAAGTCGACGCGCTGATCAACCTGGTCGGCGAACTGGTGATCACCCAGGCCATGCTGCGCCAGCGTTCCGAGCACCCTGGACCCGGTCGCCAACGAAGCCCTGCTGTCGGGGCTGGGCCAACTGGAACGCAACACGCGCGACCTGCAGGAATCGGTGATGGGCGTGCGCATGCTGCCCGTCGAGTTCGCCTTCAGCCGCTTTCCGCGCATGGTGCGCGACCTCGCTTCGCGCCTGGGCAAGCACGTGCGCCTGCGCACCTCGGGCGAAGCCACCGAACTGGACAAGGGCGTCATCGAGAAGATCGTCGATCCGCTGGTGCACCTGGTGCGCAACGCGATCGACCACGGCCTGGAATCGCCCGAGGAACGCCGCGCGGCCGGAAAGGACGAAACCGGCACGATCACCCTCGCGGCGGCCCACCAGGGCGGCCACATCATCATCGAGATCGGCGACGACGGCCGCGGCCTGGACCGCGAGCGCATCCTGCGCAAGGCCGCCGAACGCGCGCTCCCGGTTCCCGAGAACCCCACCGATGCGCAGGTCTGGGACCTGGTGTTCGCGCCGGGCTTCTCCACCGCCGAAGCGCTGACCGACCTGTCCGGGCGCGGCGTTGGCATGGACGTGGTCAAGAAGAACATCACCGCGCTGGGCGGCCAGGTGGAGATCCGCAGCCACAGCGGCCACGGTACGACCGTGTCGATCCGCCTGCCGCTGACCCTGGCCATCGTCGATGGCATGTCGGTGGCGGTGGGCGACGAGGTCTTCATCGTCCCGCTCAACATCGTCGTCGAATCGCTGCAGACGCAGTCGGCCGACGTGCGCACCATCGCCGGCGATGCCCGCGTGTTGCGCGTGCGCGAGGACTACCTGCCGCTGATCAGCCTGGGCGAACAGTTCGGCCTGCCGGCACGTGGCGACGGCGCCACGCGAGACAACCCGATCGCCGTCGTCGTGGAAAGCGATGGCCGCCGGCTGGCGCTGGAGGTCGACGACCTGCTGGGCCAGCACCAGGTGGTCGTAAAGAACCTGGAAAGCAACTACCGCCGCGTGCCGGGCGTTTCCGGCGCCACCATCATGGGCGACGGCCGCGTGGCATTGATCGTCGATGCCGGCGGCCTGTCACAAGCCGCCCGCCTGCCCGCCGCCGCCTGACGCACCCCCGAACACCACGAGACCTGCCCCATGTCGCACGCCACCGCCACCGTCCGCCACAGCTACGCCGAGGCGCGCATCGAAGACCGCGGCCACGAGTTCCTCACCTTCGCCTTGGGCGAGGAGGAATATGGCGTGGACATCCTCAAGGTCAAGGAAATCCGCGGCTACGACGCGGTCACCCGTTTGCCGGATGCGCCCGATTACATCAAGGGTGTGATCAACCTGCGCGGCACCATCGTGCCGGTGATCGACATGCGCGTGAAACTTCGCCTTGAGCGCGCCGACTACACCGCGATGACGGTGATGATCGTCCTCAGTGTCGCCGACAGGGTGGTCGGCATGGTGGTCGACGCGGTCTCCGACGTCGTGCGCCTGACCGGCGAGCAGATCCGCGCCGTTCCCGAGATAGCCGCGACGATCGACCGCCAGTTCCTGACCGGCATCGGCACGATGGACGAGCGCATGCTCATCCTGCTCGACATCGAGCGACTGATGGTCAGTACCGAGATGGGCCTGGTGGCCGACGCACCGGCGCACTGACAGGTCAGCCCCTTCCCCCGCTCGCGGGGGTAAGCCGGGATGGGGACGAAGCTCGCGGGGATGCCGGGCAGCCCACGATCAGCGCCTTCCCCCGCTCGCGGGGGAAGGTTGGGATGGGGGCGGAGCTCGCGGGGATGCCGGGCACCCCACGATCAGCGCCCTCCACCGCTTGGCGGGGGAAGGTTCGAATAGGGCGAAGGTCGCGGCAATGCGCAGCAGTGAATGTCGCCTGGCCGTCGCCCGCGGGGCGGCGATCCGCCACTGCGTCACGGACAACGCTCCACAGCTTGCGCCGTCCGCCGCGGAAAAAACGGGGACGGCGCAGCTGGATTCCGCGGGTCGCGAACCTTCAGAGCGAGAAGTTCAGCCGCACTTTGCCGCGCCCGTCCGCGCCGGCAGCGAACTGCCACTGCTTCACCGCCTTGACGGCGGCGGCTTCAAAGGTACGGGCGGGCTTGGCGTCCACCACCGAGACCGAAGCGACCTTGCCCGTGGCATCGACGGTGAATTCGACTTCGACGAAACCCGTCTTGCCCGAACGGGCGGCATCGGGCGGATAAGTGGGTTCGACGCGCTTGATCGGCTTGAGGTCCGCCGCCAGGGCGGGCGTGGCCAGGGCCATCAGCATGGCGGCGGCAAGGATGACGGTAGTACGCACGGCGTTCTCGAGGGACGGGGACTACTCCCCCGGCATCGGCGCACGCGGCGGATTCTTGAGGGCCGTCGTCGCAATTGCTGAATTCGTCATGCCCGGAAAAGACGAAGCGCGCCATTGGCGCGCCTGTCCGGGACCGCGGGAGCGACGGCTTTACAGCGCGAAGTCCAGGCGGATCTTGCCGCGGCCATCGGCGCCGCTGGGGAACTGCCACTGCTTGACCGCCTTGACGGCGGACGCCTCGAAGGTACGCGAAGGCTTGGCATTGACCACCGACACGCTGGCGACCTTGCCAGCGGCGTCGACGGTGAACTCGACTTCGACGAAACCGGTCGTGCCGGCGCGGGCGGCATCGGCCGGGTACACCGGTTCGACGCGCTTGATGGGCTTGAGCTCGGCGTGCGCCGGCATGACGAAGGCCAGCGCCAGGGCCGCGGCGGCGGCGAGGCGGAATGAGGTACGCAGGGGATGGAACATGACCAACTCCGTGTGGATTGAGCCCGCAACATCGGCCGGTACTCCGCGAACTTGAGAAAGGTCGCGCTGCCCCGCCATGTCCGGCACAACACCGGTCGATGCCCGGCACAGCCAGAGCGTCCCGCATGCCCGGGCTCGCCGCCGCACTAAAGTTTCGTCCCGGCGCGCCGATGCCGGAAGTGTCGACCCGCAGCGGGTCCGTCACGTCATCGAGGCCGCCATCATGTCCGTTCGTTCCACCCCGTCCCTGCTGGATCGCCTGCTCGCGCCGTCGATCGCGCTCATGGCGCGACTGCGATTCGGACACAAGGCATTGCTGATCGGTGCCAGCTTCACGCTGACCTGCGCCGTGCTCACCGCGATGGTGGTCGTCCGCGGCAACGCGGAGGTGTCAACAGCGCAGCTCCAGCGCTCCGCCACCGGCGGCCTGGGTCATCTGCACCGCGCGATGCTCGCGATGCAGGAGCACGAGTCGCTCGTCGTGCGTACCGCCGCCAAGGACAAGGTCGCCGCCGACGCGCTCAGCCGCTCCGCGTCTGCCGCCCAGGCCGCGCTCGAGGCCACCGGCCGCTGGCACCGCGAAGTGCTCCCGGATGCGCCGATGCAGGCGCCGCTGGCGGCCGCCACCAGTGCCTGGGCCAAGGCTTCTGGCGAACACAAGGACGCCGCGGCCGCAGTCGCGGCGCACGAGGCGGCCATCGCGCAGGTCAACCAGTTGATGAGCCTGGTCTACAGCCATGCCCGCCTTGACCTGGCCACCGACCCGAGCGTGTTCTACATGGGACGCGCCGCCGCGGAGTGGGTGCCGATGCTCGGCGGGTCCGCCGCGCAGCAGGGCTTGGTCGGCGTGCGGGTGCTGGGCGAAGGCGCGATCTGGGTCGATGACCGCACCGGCCTGTCGGTTTCCAAGAACATGCAGCAGTTCGTTCGCAGCCGGCTGGAAGCCGAACTCAAACGCGCCGAAGAGGCACGTCCCTCACTGGCGCAGACCATGGGCCAGCCCCTGCGCAAGGCGCTCGACGCCGTCAACAAGCAGAACGAGCTGATCCAGAAGCACGTGCTGGACGCGGACACGCCCTCGCTGGCGGTGAACGTGATGTCGGCCCGCACGGAGGCCACGCGCCTGGCGCTGGCCGCGGCGCTGTCGGCCGCCAACCAGTCGCTGGGCCAGGCGACGTCGGCGGAGATCGGCCGCCTGCAGCGTCGCTCCTCGCTGACCGCGTTGGGCGTCAGCCTGGCCCTGCTGCTGTCGGCCTACCTGTTCCTGGGTTTCACCCGTGGCACGCGCTCGGCGCTGCATCGCATCGAGGAGAGCGCCGCCCAGCTCGGCCGCGGCCAGTTCCCCGACGCCATCCGGGTCGACACGCAGGACGAGCTGCGTGAGATCGCCCGTAGCCTGGAGCGCGCGACGACCACCCTGCGCGGCTTCGCCGCTGCGCAGAGCGAACTGTTCGACGCCCATCAGCGCGGCGAGATCGACGAGCGTCTGGACGTCGTCGCCTTCCCAGGTTCCTTCGGCGTCATGGCCGACGAGATCAACAACCTGGTGGCCTCGCACATCGCGGTCAAGATGCGCGTCATCGAAGTCGTGAGCGAGTACGCACGCGGCGACCTGTCCACCGACATCGAGCGCTACCCTGGCCAGAAGGCCCGCATCACCGAAGCCGTCGATGCGGTCAAGCACGGCATGGAGCAGGTCAACACCGAAGTCAAGACCCTGGTCGACGCGGCCGTCGCCGGCGACTTCACCCATCGCGGCGACGCCGATCGCTTCCAGTTCGTGTACCGCGAGATGATCCAGGGCCTCAACAGCGTGATGGCCAGCGCCGATCGCGGCCTGACCGATGTGGGTGCGCTGCTGGCCGCCGTGGCCGAGGGCGACCTCACCCGGGAAGCCGATGCCGACCTGCCGGGTCAGCTGGGCGCCCTGGCCAACAATGCCAACGGCACCGTGCGCCAGCTGGCGCAGGTCGTGGGCCAGATCCGACTGGGCAGCGATGCGATCAGCACCGCCGCCGGCGAGATCGCGTCGGGCAACAACGACCTGTCGCAGCGCACGGAGCAGCAGGCCGCCTCGCTGGAGGAAACCGCCAGCTCGATGGAGGAACTGACCTCCACCGTCCGCCAGAACGCCGACAACGCCCGCCAGGCCAACCAGCTGGCCATCGGCGCCGTCGACGTGGCCTCGCAGGGTGGCGAAGTGGTCGGCCGCGTCGTGCAGACCATGACCGCCATCCACGAATCCTCGCGCAAGGTGGTCGACATCATCGGCGTCATCGACGGCATCGCCTTCCAGACCAACATCCTGGCCCTCAATGCCGCGGTGGAAGCGGCGCGGGCCGGCGAACAGGGCCGCGGCTTCGCGGTGGTCGCGGCCGAAGTGCGCTCGCTGGCCCAGCGCTCGGCCGGCGCCGCCAAGGAAATCAAGCAGCTCATCACCGATTCGGTCGAGAAGGTCGAACAGGGCAACGTGCTGGTCGACCAGGCGGGCCGCACGATGGGCGAGATCGTCACCAGCGTGAAGCGGGTCACGGACATCATCGCCGACATCTCGGCCGCCTCGCAGGAGCAGACGGCGGGCATCGAGCAGATCAACCAGGCCATCAATCAGATGGACGAAGGCACGCAGCAGAACGCCGCCCTGGTCGAGGAGGCCTCCGCCGCCGCGCGCAGCCTGGAACAGCAGTCCGAGCAGCTGGTGCAGAACGTGGCCGTGTTCCGCCTGGACGATAGCCACGAGGCCGCCCGTCCGGCGGCGCGCGGTGCACAGGCCGGCAGCGTCGTCGAGATCCCTTCGGCATCGCGCAAGCCGGCCACGCGTGCCAAGCGCACGCTGCGCAGCGCACCACTGGTGGCCGCCAACGGAAGCGACCCGCACTGGCAGGAGTTCTGACCCCGGCGCCTGCGGCCTGACGCCGCGGGCGCCCGCACGACACCGGTCGCCTGCGCCGAGCGCGCAGGCGACCGCAGGATCGAACGCATCGCTTCGCGTGCATGCGATCGGAGTTCCCGCCCGCCGAATGGATGACTACGTGGCCCTGCAGCAACTCCCCTCGCCCGCCACCGATGCCCTCGACGATACCGTGGCCACGGGAAACGGCCGGCCGGGTTCGTCCGCGTCCGGCTCCCATGGCCCGAACGATCCGGCCTGTGAGTTCGCCGACCTGGTGAAGATGGCGGCCCAACTGCTCGACTGCCCGATCGCGCTGATCGCGGTGGCCGAGGCGGAACATTTCCGCACGGCCGCCGAGTTCGGCTATGGCAGGAGCTCCGTACCCCGTGAGCACGCCATCTGCCGGGCCATCAACGCCACCCATCCGTTGCTGTTCGTCGCTGACGCCCGCCAGGACGCCCGTTTCCGGGACGACCCCGTCGTCACCTGCCTGCATGGGGTGCGCTTCTACCTCGGCATCGCGCTGATGGGCGGCAACGGACGCGTGCTGGGGGTGCTGAGTGTCGCCGACCGCCACCCGCGCGACAGCGTCGATGCGGAACAACTGGCCATGCTCCAGCGCTTGGCCCGCGTGAGCGCACGACTGATCGAGCGCCGCGCGCTCGACCGCGACGAAGGCCTGGCGCGCCAGCGCGTCCACGCACTGTTCAATGCCGTGGTGGTATCGGACAGGACGGGAACCATCGTGTCCCTCAACAGCGCTGCCCGCCAGCTTTTCGGGGCTGCGCCACAGCCCGGCACGCCCCTGCAGGCACTGTTCCCCGCCGACCTGCAGGACGACCCCGACGGCACGACTGTCTGGCTGTGCGCGCCCGAAGGCGCTCGCACGGAACTGGACGACTCGCGGGAACTGCGCCTGCGAAGGCCGTCGGGACGCCTGCATACCGTCGAAGCGGTGCGCTGCGCCTGGGAGCATGGCGACCAGGATGCCCTGGCCCTGATCCTGCGCGACACCACGGACGACCGTCGCCTGGAGCAGGCCCGGGTCCCGCAACAGGATCCGCTGACCGGCACACCCAACCGCGCCACGCTGATGGCCATGCTCGATGGCCTGGTCGACGAGGGTGCTCCCTTCGTCATTGGCCTGCTGGGGCTGGACAGCTTCCGCAACATCAACGACGCACTCGGGCACGCCATCGGCGACGCGGTGCTGCAGATCGTCGCCTGCCGACTTCTCGCGCGGATGCCCGCGGCAGCCCAGCTGGCGCGGTTCGGCGGCGATGAGTTCGCGATGGTCTTCCCGCATTGCGCGCCCGATGAGATCGACAGCCAGATGCAGCTGCTGCTGCGCGATCTGGCCCGTCCCTGCCAGGTCGACCACCACCGCATCCACCTGGAAGCGAGCATCGGGTTGGCACGCATCGACGCCACGCCGAGCGGTGCGCATTGCACGAGCGGCGAGCGCATGGATGCCGGCGAAGTGCTCGCGCGTGCCGGCCTGGCCATGCGTCGCGCCAAGCGCACGGGCGGCAAGCAGTCCCGCTGGTTTGAACCGGCGATGCGCACCGAGGCCATCGATCGCCGAAAACTGGACCTCGAGCTGCGCCGTGCCTGCCTGCAGGGTGAGTTCGAACTGCACTACCAGCCCCAGATCGACCTGGCCAGCGGCCACCCGACCGGCGCCGAGGCGTTGCTGCGCTGGCGCCATCCGGAACGCGGCCTGCTCTTTCCGGTCGCCTTCATCGAAGCCTTGTCCCACAGCGTGGTGGCACAGGAAGTCGGCCGCTGGATCATGCAGCAGGCCTGTCGCGACGCCGCCGCCTGGCCGGTGATCGAGGGACGCCGCCTGGCCGTGGGCGTCAACCTGTTCCCCGTCCAGCTCGACGACACCCACCTGCTCGAAGAGGTCGATCGCGCCCTTTCGCTGTCTGGCCTGGATCCGGCGCTGCTGGAGCTTGAGCTCACCGAGACCATCGCGCTGCGCAACGACGGCGTCACCGAGCAGCTGCTGGCGCGGCTTCGCGCCCGCGGAATCCGCGTGTCCTTCGACGATTTCGGCACGGGCTATGCGTCGCTGTCCATGCTGCAGCGCCTGCCGGTGGACCGCGTCAAGATCGATCGGTCATTCGTGCAGAACGTGATCGGGAGTCGCGGCGACGAGGCCATCGTGCGCTCGATCGCCCTGATCGCGCGCAACTTCGACCTGACCGTGATCGCCGAAGGCGTGGAGACCGATTCGCAGGCCAGCCTGCTGCGCGAGATCGGGTGCGACCAGGTGCAGGGCTTCCTCTATTCGCGGGCTCTGAGCGCCGAAGACTTCAACCAGTGGCTCGACGGCCAGTCGTCGCGGCCGGCAGGGAGCGACTGAGATGCGCGAGGCACTCACCCGCCCCCACCCCGATGCCTACGCGGCCGGCGCCGATCGCCATCCCTCGCATGAGCGCGCGTTCGTCTTCGAGGACCGGGACTTCCGCCGCGTGTGCCGCATGATCCAGCAGCACGCCGGGATCCAGCTGAGCCCGCACAAGCGCGACATGGTCTACGGCCGTCTGGTCAGGCGGCTGCGCGCCTTGTCGCTGGACCGGTTCGACGAGTACCTGGATCTGGTCGAACGCGACCCGGACGCGGAGGTCCAGGCCTTCGTCAATGCGCTCACCACCAACCTCACGTCGTTCTTCCGCGAGGACTACCACTTCACGGCACTGCGCGAGCAGCTGCTGGCCGCACATGCCCGGCGTCCCGCCAGCGCAACGGCGCCGCTGCTGATCTGGTGCGCGGCGGCGTCCACGGGCGAAGAACCGTACTCACTGGCGATCACCGCGTGCGAAGCCTTCGACACGCCCACCCCACCGGTGCGCATCCTGGCCACCGACATCGATACCAAGGTGCTTCAGACCGCGGCTGCGGGCGTCTACGGCCTGGACCGGATCGCGGGACTGGATCCGCAGAGGCGTCGTCGCTTCTTCCAGCGCGGGACCGGCCCGAACGCCGGGCAGTGCCGCGTGCGGCCGGAGCTGCGCGCGCTCATCGAGTTCCGCGCGCTCAACCTGCTCGATGCCGACTACGGTCTGGCGCAACGCTGCACGGCCGTCTTCTGCCGCAACGTGATGATCTATTTCGACAAGGCCACGCAGTACCAGGTACTGCGCAGGATCGTGCCGAACCTCGCACCGGATGGCCGCCTGTATGCCGGTCACTCCGAGAGCTTCCACCATGCGCTGGACCTGGTCTCGCCTTGCGGGCGCACCGTCTACCGCGCCGCGCCGGCACGGGGTGGACGATGAGCCGCCCAGCCGCCCGCGGCCAGAGCGGGCCCAGCGGAGACCACCCGCACGTGGTCATTCCGGCACCCGCATCCATCGGCATCCGCCTGCATCCCATGAAGGAGCCCCGTCCCCATGCTCCAGGCTGAGGCCGCGGCGCCCACCAGCGGAACCTACTTCGACAGCGCGTTGCAGACCTACGCGATCCGCCTGCTGCCGGCGGACTACGTCGCCACGGACCTGCCGCTCGCCCTGGTCACGCTCCTGGGATCGTGTGTCGCGGCCTGCCTCTATGACCCTGGCGTGGCAGTGGGTGGCATGAACCACTTCATGCTGCCGGGTGGCGACGACGGCGACGCCACCAGCGCCCGCTACGGGGCGAACGCAATGGAACTGCTCATCAACGACCTGCTCAAGCGCGGCGCGAGGCGCAGCCGGCTGCAGGCCAAGGTTTTTGGCGGCGGCAATGTGCTGAGCGGATTCCACAGCGACCCGATCGGCACGCGCAACGCCCGCTTCGTGCTGGATTATCTCCACGCCGAGAACATCCCGGTGCGCGCCCAGGACCTGGGTGACATCCACGCACGCAAGGTCGGCTTCTTCCCCCAAACCGGACGCACGCTCGTCAAGCGCCTGCCCTCGACACGCGACGACGCGATCGTCGTGGCCGAGCGCCAGCTCTATGGCCGCCTGGCCCGTGCGCCGGCCACGGGATCCGTGGAACTGTTCTGACATGCCCGCGACTCCCGTTCGCGTCCTGGTGGTGGACGATTCGGCGCTGGTGCGCCGGCTGATGACCGAACTGCTGGGCGCCGACCCTGGTATCCAGGTCGTCGGCACCGCAGCCGACCCGTACATCGCGCGGGAACGCATCAAGCAGCTGGCACCCGACGTGCTGACGCTCGATGTCGAAATGCCCCGCATGGACGGCCTGACCTTCCTGCGCAACCTGATGCGGCTGCGCCCGATGCCGGTCGTCATGGTCTCCACCCTGACCCAGGCGGGCGCGCAGGTGACCCTCGATGCGCTCGAACTGGGCGCCGTCGACTTCGTCGCCAAGCCCAGCCTCGACATCGCCCGGGGCCTGACGGACTACGCCGGGGTGCTCACGACGAAGGTGCGCCAGGCGGCGCGGGCGCGGGTCACCCGCATCGGGATGCAGTCCACCTCACACGCCTACGACGGCCCGCCGGGATACCGCACGACCGACCGGCTGCTGGCGCTGGGCGCGTCGGCCGGTGGCACGGAGGCCATCCGCGACGTGCTCTCGCGCATGCCCGCGGACGGTCCGGCCATCGTCGTCGCGCAGCACATCCCGGCCGCCTTCAGCGGGCCGTTCGCCGAGCGCCTGAACCGGCACAGTCGTATGACGGTCGTCGAAGCCACGGACGGCCAGCCACTGCTCGCAGGCCACGCCTACGTCGCGCCCGGCGGCGCCCACCTGCGCGTGGTGCGCAGCGGGGCCCGCTGGTACACGGCCATTGGCGATGACGCGCCGGTGCGCGGGCATCGTCCCAGCGTGGACGTGCTGTTCGAATCGGTCGCCGCCCACGCCGGTGCGAACGCCAGCGCGGCGCTGCTCACCGGCATGGGCGATGACGGGGCGCGCGGCCTGCTGGCCCTGCGCAAGGCCGGTGCCGGCACGATCGCCCAGGATGAAGGCACGAGCGTCGTGTGGGGCATGCCCGGCGCCGCGGTCGCGCTGAATGCGGCCCACGAGGTGCTGCCATTGCCGGCGATCGCGCACAGGCTGCTCGGTGACGCCGCGCAACCGCCGACGCAGGGCTAAAGCACACCTGTCCGTGGCCGTTATCGACCCCAGACCCAGATCGCATCCCACGAGAGCCCCATGGATTCGCGCGTACTGATCCGCATCGCCGCACCGCTCGCACTCACCCTGACCCTGGTCTGTGCTGAGCTCTTCGCCCTGCCCGCTCCCGTCCGATGGGGTGCGCTGGTGGCGATGACGCTGGCGTGGTGCGGCTTCGCTTGGACCATGCTGCGGCCGATGGCCCGCCACGGGCAGATGATGGGCGAACAGGTGCGGCTGCTCGAAGAGCTGCGCACGTTCATCAATGCCGAAGTCCAGGGTTCGCGCACCGAGATCGACCGGACACGCGAGCTGATCCGCGAATCCGTCGGCAAGCTGGGGGGCAGCTTCGATGCGGTCAACCGCAGGTCGCGCCAGCAGGGCGAAGTGGTGGCTCGCATCGTCGACCGGCGCGGCGACAACGAGAATGGCGGCGGTGGCGCCGATGTCCACCGCTTCGCGCTCCAGGCCAGCCAGCAGATGGAACAACTGGTCGAAGCGCTGGAAGCCGTCGCCGGCCAGAGCGGCGCGACGGTCACCCACATCGATGCGATGGCCGAACACCTGGATGGCATCTTCGCGCTGCTCGAGGACGTGAAGTCGATCGCCGACCAGACCAACCTGCTGGCCCTCAATGCCGCAATCGAAGCCGCGCGGGCCGGTGAGGCCGGGCGTGGCTTCGCGGTCGTGGCCGACGAGGTGCGCAACCTGTCGGAGCGCTCCACGGCGTTCAACGAACAGATCCGCAAGCTGGCCCACAGTTCGAAGGATTCCATCTCCAGGGTTCGCGACACCGTGACCCAGATGGCCTCGCGGGACCTGGACCGCAGCCGCAACGCCCGCACCGAAGCGGCCGCCATGCTCGAGCGGGTGGACGGCATCAACCGCGGCCTGGGCAACGGCATGCGCGAGATCGCCGAATGCGGTCGCGCGATCGACCAGTCCGTCGCCGAGGCCGTGCGCTCGCTGCAGTTCGAGGACATCGCCACCCAGGCCCTGGGCGCCGCCAACGTGCACCTGGACCGCCTGGGCGCGATCAACCGCGAGGCCTCGGCCCTGCAGGAACTGCTGCACCGCACGCACGGCCATGCCGGCGAGGAACTGCGACAGGCATTGGGCCAGCTCGGCCTTCGCATCGCCCAGATGCGCGGCGACTGGGAACGTCCTCCCCACAAGCCGGTGATGCAGCAGTCGATGAATGCGGGCAGCGTCGAGTTGTTCTGACTTGCAGGTGCCGACACCGGACAGTCGCCATCAGGCGTGGTCCGGCCACCGGAAGATTACAGTTGACTCCACGCGGCCTTTGGGTAGCGTGTGGGGATGAGTGTGACGGGCGCAGGCGAAGGAAAAGGCCACACGTGGTCGCTGTTGCGCGATTTCGCCCGCCTGCTGCTGCTGGCCGTGGTGCTCCCCGTGGCGCTGCTCACCGGACTGAACCTGTGGCAGGGCGCGCGCGCGGCACGCGAGGAATACGGACACCGGCTGGACGCCGCCGCCGACCTGGCGGCGCGTGACGTCGACAACCTGCTGCAGACCTACCTGTCGGCCCTGCGCCTGCTGGCCGAGCGCCGCAGCGCCAGCGGCGCACTGCACGATACCGGCGGCTGGGCCGCGGACCTGGAACGCACGCATCGCAATTACCCCGACTTCAGCAGCCTGGCCGTCGTGGATGCCAGCGGGCGCCTTCTCCTGGTCGAACCGGCCACCCCCGGCGCCCGTGGCCGCTCGGTCGGCGACCGGTCTTATTTCCTCGAGCCAAGACGCACCGGCGAGGCCCATGTGTCCGATGCCTACCGCGGACGCATCCACGACGACGTACCCTCATTCGCCCTCTCGGCACCGCTGCGGGTCGACGGAAAGTTTGCCGGCGTCGTCGGCGGCGCCATCGCGCTCGATGCGTTCCGCGTGCTGCGCGACCAGTCCAGCCTGACGCGGGGCTTCGAAATGCTGCTGCTGGACCGCTCGCTCAACGTGGTCCACGCGACTGCCGGCGTGCCGCATGCACCGCTGGATTCCCTGAATGGATCGGCCGTCGACGCCCCGCTGCGCGCACTCATCAATGCGCCCCGCGGGGTGACCTACCTGCCCGGCGTCCTGCGCGAAGGGGGCGATGCCTACGGCACGCACGTGGGCCTGCGCAGCGGCTGGCACCTGCTGGTGATGGTTCCCGAGGACACGGTGATCGCCGAGGTCCGCCGGAACAACGTCATCATGCTCGCGCTGCTGGCGATGGTGCTGCTCGGCGTGCTGGGCGTGGCGGGCGCCCAGATGCGGCGACTGGGCGCGTACGTGCGCGAACTGCTCGAGCGGATGCAGCGCTTCGCCCTGGACGGCACCGATTCGGGACCCGACCCCACGCGCGAACTGCCCCAGGAACTGGCCCCGCTGGCCCAGGCGCTGAACCAGCTTTCGGCGCGTGCCCGCGAGGCCTATGGCGCCGTCACCACCAGCCTGGAAGACCAGCAGCGCCTTCACGGGGAACTGCAGGCCGCGACCCGCCAGCTCCTCACCGCGCAGGAAGACGAACGCAACGCGATCTCGCGCGAACTCCACGACGACATCGGGCAGCAGATCACGGCCATCAAGCTCGGCGCGACGGCGCTGCGCGAGGAGAGCGACCCGGCCCAGCGTGCGCAGATCCTCGACGAGATCGAGGTCACGGCCGACGAGACGGTCGCCAAGCTGCGCAACCTGTCGCTGCTGTTGCGGCCCCCGCAGCTGGATTCGATGGGCGTGGAGGCCTCGCTGCGCTGGCACGCGGAGCGCATCTTCCGCACCGGGCGCACGCGCCTGTCGCTGGAACTGTCGCCCCTGGAAGACCGTCCGGATCCGGCCGTCGAACTGGCGACGTTCCGGATCGCACAGGAAGCCCTGACCAATGTCCTGCGCCATTCGGACGCGGCCCACGTCGTGGTGGCATTGGCCTCGCACGACGAGGGCCGCGCGTTGCGGCTGACCGTCACCGATGACGGCGAGGGCCTGCTGCCCGGCCAGCCTCCCGGCCTGGGTTTGGTGACGATGCGTGAGCGCGCCCAGCAACTGGGAGGCCAGCTGCACGTCCACGGAGAGCGTGGCCACGGTACCGTGGTGGAGGCGATCCTGCCCATGCGGCCGCAGGTGTCCGGCGCCTGAGTTCGATCCGCCGCGAGCGGCCGTGCACGACGTGGAGCGTGAGCCAGTTGGCACTTTCGAAACGCGCCCCTCAAGGCCGCTTGGGTGCCGCCGCTATCGGTCCGGAGAGACTGTGCACAGGAGCGCCGGACAGTGCTGATTCTGGTGGTGAGTGAAGACGGTGAGGCCGCAGCCCGCGCAGGCCGGGAGCTGGCCGACCAGGGCCTGGACTGGGAAATCGCCTGGACCGACAAGCCCGAGACGGCCTTGATGGGCCAATGCGTGCCGGACGTGCTCGTCTGCGCCGATCGGATCGGCGCCAGCGGCGGCATCGGCTTGCTGGGGCTGCTGCGGCAGCGACACCCCGAAGCCATGCGCATCCTGCTGATGGAAAGCGGCCAGGACCACGAGGCCATGCACGCCCTGGAGGTCACCCAGCGCGTGTTGCCCGCGCCCCTCGACTCCATCGCGCTGATCGAAGCCGTCGAGAGCGCGTACGAACTCAGGGCGCTGCTCGATGACCCCGACCTCAAGCGCGCCATCGGCCGCGTCGGCTCGCTGCCCGCGGCGCCGAACCAGTATCTGGCGCTGACGCGCCTGCTGCGCGATCCCGATGTCAGCGCCGCGCGCGTGGCCGATGTCGTCTCGCAGGATCCCGCCGTCGCGGCGCAGGTGCTGCGCATGACCAACTCGGCGTACTACGCGACCGGCCGCGAAATCACCGATGTCCGCACCGCCGTCACGCGCTTGGGGAGCAATGTGCTGCGCCAGCTGGTGCTGGCGAGCGAAGTGTTCGCCGGCGGCACCAACCCGGCCAAGGCCAACGCGCTGCGCGACCGCGCGCTGCGCATCTCGCGCCTGGCCGGCCAGTTGCTGGCCGGACCCAGTGCCGAACTGGCCTCCACGGCCGGACTGCTGGCCCAGGTGGGCCTGCTGTTGCCGCTCGCCGCGACGGAAGACGGACGGGAGCCCACGCCGCACAACGTCGCCGGCGCCTATCTGCTGGGCCTGTGGGGCCTGCCCGCTCCGATCGTGGAGGCCGTGGCCTTCCACACGGACCCGGCGAAGATCCGCGGCTTCTGGGTGACCGGCGCCGTGCATGTAGCCACCACGCTGATCAACGGCACGCCGATCGACGAGGGTTACCTGCGCAAGGTGGGCCAGTTCGAGCAGCTGCCCCGCTGGCGCAGCCTCGCCAACAGCCTGGCCGAAGCGGCCTGATGATGGGAGGGGCCGCCTCAGGCGGGCTGCCTGGGCGGTCTGATCCGTAGGGCATGCCGTCAAGTCCGAGGACCGGTCTCCACCATCAGCGTGCGCTGATCCAGCAACCGCGGACATCGTGGTGAGTTTGCCGACGTGGAACGCGGGGCAAGCGCAGGCTGCTCGGCCACCCTGATGCACTCACGTCGGCAGCGCAGGCCTGAATACCCGTTCAGGTCTGCCCCGCGGGTTTCACACGCGAGTTTCTAGGCTCCGGATCCTTCTTGAACCGGACTGCCCCCGCATGGGTGTGACGCCACGATCGCACGGCCCCGAGCCGCGACCTGTCCCCGTGCCGGAGTTCGATCCGTCCGACTACTTCTCGCCTTCCACCCCAAGCGCTCCCGGACTGGAGCACATCGCAGCTCCACCGGTCGCCTCCCGGCGCATCTACCTGCCAGTACCCGTCAAGTACGCGCTGGCCGTGCTGCTGGGGATCGCGTGGGCGGCCTTCAGTGTCTGGCTGTCGCTGCCCTGGGTCGATTCGCTGGGAAGGATCATCGGTCGCCCGGCGGCGTGGTTCGTCATCGCGTTCATTGCCTACGTGCCCGGCTTCATGAACGCCTTCCTCGCCACGACCATCCTGCTGGACAGGCGGCCAGCGCGGCGTCTTCTCGATCACTATCCGCCACTGACGATCCTCGTGGCCTGCTACAACGAAGCCGACGCCATTGCCGATACCGTTCGCAGCCTGGCCGGGCAGGACTACCTCGGCGAGTGCGAGATCCTGATCCTCGATGACGGCTCCAGCGATGACACCGTCGCCCAGGTCCACGCAGCCATCGCGCGATTTCCCGCGCGCCGCAACCACCGTTTCCACGTAGTCACGCACGAGCGCAACCGCGGCAAGGCGAGCGTACTCAACGATGGCCTGGCGCGCGCGCAGCACGCCATCGTATTGACCGTCGATGCCGACTGCTGGGTCTACGAGGACGCCGTGCGCCACCTGGTCGAGCGTTACATGGCCGACCCTCCCGGCACGCGCGCGGTCGCCGGCTGCGTGCTGGCGCGGAACTCGCGCTTCAACTGGCTGACCCGCATGCAGGAATGGGACTACTTCCACGGTATCGCCGCGGTCAAGCGCATGCAGAGCATGTATCACGGCACGCTGGTCGCGCAGGGTGCGTTCTCGCTTTACGACCGCGACACGCTGCGCGAGGTCGGGGGCTGGCCGCAGTGCGTGGGCGAGGACATCGTGGCGTCCTGGGCCCTGCTGGCGCGCGGCTACCGCATCGGCTACTGCGAGGACGCGATCGCCTTCACCCACGTGCCGGTGAAACTGGCCCAGTTCGCACGGCAGCGCCAGCGCTGGTCGCGCGGCCTGATCGAGGCCTTCCTCACCCATCCCGGCCTGCTCGTGAAGCCGCGCATGACGGTGCTTTTCATCTGGTGGAACCTGCTGTTCCTGCCACTGGACCTGGTCTACACCTTCGCCTTCATTCCAGGCCTGGTCCTTGCGCTGTTCGGCATCTACTGGCTTGCCGGCCCCATGACCCTGCTCGTGCTGCCGCTGGCCGTGCTGTGGAACATGGTGATCTTTCGCGTCCAGCACCGCATGTTCAAGCGGCAGGACCTCAACGTGCGCCGCAACACCGCAGGATTCGTCCTGTATGTCTTCGTCTACACCATGCTCCTGCAGCCGATCTGCGTGTGGGGTTACGCGACCGAGTTGCTGGGCGTTCGCAAGCGATGGGGAACCAAATAATGAGCCAATGCCGCGACGCTCGAACCTCGGGCGGCCACCGGCCGCCGATGCCGTGGCTCCTCGCCTTGGCGCTGGGCTGTGCGATCCCGTCCGCGTTCGCCCAGACCGCAGGCAGCACCCGCGTGTTCGTGTCCGACGACGCCGACGACACGCAGGTCACCCGTTTCGCACTGGGCGCCGCCTGGAAATACGCGGGCCCCGGGTCCTACCGTGGCCTGGAGCTGGAAACGATGCAGGTGCGCTTTGCCCAGGCGCCGTCGTGGCGGGACGACCGTGCCTTCTTCGCCTTCGCCGACGCACAGGGGCCGTGGAACTGGAACGCACGGATCGGCACCGATGGCGAAAGCCTGGTCGGCAGCGCGGCGCTCGTGCGTGAAGACCGTGTCCGGCAAGAATATTTCGTCGAGCGCGACATCGTCGAAACCCCGCAAGGCGTGCAGGGGCTGTACCACACCTTCGTCGGGGCCGCCTACGATTTCCCGCTGGGTCGGGAAGACCGCCAGCAGCTCACCGCTCTCGTCGGCGTGCAGGCCTTCACGGGTGACAACGTGCGCACCCATGTCCGGGCGCGGTACATCGCCGTGGTCAAGCCCGAGTGGGGCCTGAGCGTGCAGCTTCGCGGCCGCGCGTTCCACAGCAGCCATCCTGGTGAGCACGACTACTACTCGCCGGAGGACTTCCTCGAACTCATGCCCACCGTGCAGGTGCGCCGCCACTTCGCGCAGGGCTGGGCCTTCAGCGGCACCGCGGGCTGGGGCCGGCAACGCGACACCGGACGAGCCTGGCACGATGCGGCGATGGCCGAGGTCTCGCTCACCAGCCCGCGTCGCGCCGATCGCGGTTACCTGCGTGCCAGCGCAACCTATACCAACACGCCCACGGGCACCGGCGGCGGCTACGGATACCGCCAGGCCACACTGGAGTGGATTCAGCCCTTCTGACAGGCGCCGTGTCAGGTACGCAGCGCACGCGAGCGCGCGAACGCTTCCAGTGCGTCCTGCCGGCTCCGCGCGAGGTCCACGACCGGCTGGCGCGGATAGTCGGGCGCGACGGCCGCCACCGCCGCCGGATCGCGCCAGGGTTCGTGGCGAAGCGCTGCCGGCAAACGCTCGAAACCAG
Source organism: Lysobacter solisilvae (assembly GCF_016613535.2). Taxonomy (NCBI): domain Bacteria; kingdom Pseudomonadati; phylum Pseudomonadota; class Gammaproteobacteria; order Lysobacterales; family Lysobacteraceae; genus Agrilutibacter; species Agrilutibacter solisilvae. The sequence goes on along the minus strand of NZ_CP071518.1, from coordinate 2,860,793 downwards.
GCAGCCAGCGGGCGATGTATTCCCCCTGCGGGTCGAAGCGCTGTGCCTGCAGCGTCGGATTGAACACGCGCACGTAGGGCGAGGCGTCCACGCCGGTGCCTGCCGCCCATTGCCAGCCCAGCGTGTTGTTGGCCAGGTCCGCGTCGACGAGCGTGTCCCAGAACCACCGCGCACCGTGTCGCCAGTGGCCCCGCAGGTTCTTGACCAGGAAACTGGCGACCACCATCCGCACGCGGTTGTGCATCCACCCGGTGTGCCACAGCTCGCGCATGCCCGCATCCACGAGCGGCACGCCGGTGTGGCCATGTCGCCAGGCATCCAGATGCGCAGGCGGGACCTCCGCCCAGGGGAAGTCGTCGAAGCGCGGATTGAAGTTCGCCTCGGGCGTGTGCGGAAAATGGTGCAGCACGTGGTGGGCGAATTCGCGCCAGCCCAGTTCGCGCACGAACGCCTCGCGCTCGGCGGCCGGGGATGATTCGAGTGCGCGGACGATGCGCCACGGCGAGATCTCGCCGAAATGCAGGTGGGGCGACAACCTGGACGTGCCCTGGACAGCGGGGCGATCTCGCGCAAGCGCGTAATCCGCCGTGCGCTGCGTTGCGAATTCCGTCATCGCCTCCCGCGCGCCACCTTCGCCGGGCGTCCAGTGGGACCAGAAGCCGGCATCCCACCGCGGCGCGGGCGACGGCAGGATGAGGTCGAGCTCCACCTCGTCCAGGGCCGATGTTGGCGCCGGCGCCGGGAGCCGTCGCGGCGCTTCGCTTTCCGGCGGCAGGCGCCACTGCGACAGCGCGGTGCGCCAGAAAGGCGTGAACACGCGGTAGGGATCTCCCTGGCGGGTCTGCACCTGCCAGGGCTCGAACAGGAGCGCGGCGTCGTGGCTCTCAGCGCGAAGCCCCTGCGACCTCAGCGCGCGCTTGACGACCGCGTCGCGAGCCTCGATCGCCGGCTCGTAGCGGCGATTCCAGAACACCGCCTGCGCGCCGCTCGCCTGCGCGACCCGGGCCAGGGTATCCAGCGTGGGGCCCGTGAAGACGTGCAGCCGCGAGCCCAGCGCACGCAACTGCGCGTCCAGGGCCTGCAGGGAACGTCGGCGCCAGGCGTCCGAAGCGGCACCCGGCGCCCAGGCGCCCTCCTCCCCGGGCGCATGGACGTACACCGGCAATGCAGTGAAGTCGCCACGCAGGAGCGCCTGCAGGGCCGGGTTGTCGGCCAGGCGCAGGTCGTTGCGGAACCACAGGATCGCGGTGGACATCGGGGGTTGGTTCGGCCGGGACAGGTTGCGGGCGATGATAGCCGCGGCCGCGCATTCCGCCGATGCAGCGAATGCGCGGCGATGCCGCGTGATCTTCACGTGCACGCAGCCATGATTGCCGGACCCAGATCGAGACGACCCCATGACCTCCTTCCGCGCAAGCCTGTGCCGGATCCTGCCTGTCGTCATGGTCGCGTCCATGTTGGCGGCGCTGTCCGGCTGCGCCGCGCGCGGCGATGCAAGCCAGCCCATACCCACCGCGTTGATCACCGCCCCGCAGAAGCCCACCCGGCTGGTGATCGTCCTCCCGGGCCGGGCGGACGACCTGGAGGCCCTGCGCGGCAGCGGCATCGTGCAGTCCGTGCAATCGGCCTGGCCCGACGCGGACGTGGTGCTGGCTGCACTGACCATGCCGTACTACCGGCAGGGAATCGCGGTGCAGCGCCTGCGTTCGGAAGTCGTCCTCCCAGCGCGCACGCGCGGCTATCAGGAGATCTGGCTGGCGGGCGCTTCCATGGGCGGCATGGGCACGATGCTGTATGACGCGCATTACCCCGACGAACTCGACGGCCTGATCCTGCTGGCGCCTTACCTCGGCGAAACTTCCATGATCGCGGAGATCGACCATGCCGGCGGCGTGGCCTCCTGGGACGCCGGCCCCCCACAGCCGATCACCGCCGACACCTGGCAACACGAACTGTGGCGTCACATCCAGGGCTGGACACAACGGCCCGCATCGGCGCGCCGCGTCTGGCTGGCTTACGGCGAGGACGACCGCCTGAGCAGGGCCATGCCCTTCCTCCTGCCCGCTTTGCCTGCCGAGCAGGTGCTCGTACGCAAGGGCGGGCACACCTGGTCGGTGTGGTCGCCGGCCATGAACGACATCCTGCTTCGAGCGGCCGGCAGCTCCGCCTCGGTGGCAGGAGAGCGCTGAGCGATCGATTGCCGTCATCGTTCCTGTCGACATCGTCGGCACATGCATGAACGCCGGCTTTCACCTCCACCCTGTCGCGACACCCCGCCTCCGCACAATGCGTCAAAGGCATCGGTTGGAGGAGTGATGGGCAAAGCCATCGGAAAAAGCCGCAACATCCTGCTGGTGGAGGACGAACCCCTCCTGGCCGCGATGGTGCAGGACTTGTTGCACGATACCGGTTACGTGGTCACCCACGCCGATACGCTGCAGGGTGCAATGGCGGCCGTGGCGCGCGAACGCTTCGATGCGGCCATGCTGGACATCAACCTGGGCGACGACGAGGTCTATCCGGTCGCCGAAAAGCTCCGCGCGATGGAAGTTCCCTTCTTCTTCGCCTCCGCGCGTGGCGCAGGCGGCCTGTCCAGTGCGTTCCGACACCACCCGATCGTCCCCAAGCCCTATCGCATCGACCAGATCGAGGCGCTGCTGGACGCCGCCCTGCGTGGCGACCTGCCCCTCAACGATCCGCGCGGACCCAGATCTGGCAACGGACGCGCACATTCCACCGCCAACTGAAATCCAGCGATCACTTGCGCAGCTCCCCAGGCGCCGCCGCTGGCAGAAAGTTGCCAGCCGCGCCCCTTGACTCTGAAGCAGGGCCGCGCGCAGCACGCGCGCGGCCCCTTGCTGCCTAGTGTGTACCGATTGAACCTGGCGGGTTCTGGGTGCCCGTCGTTGACGCTCCAGTCGTGCTTGTTCCGGTAGCACCGGTTGCCGAAGTGCCGGATGCGGCGCCCGCAGTCGTGCGGCTGCCGCTGGTCCTCGACTGCGCACGCGACGACGCACCCAGGTCGCGCGACGCCGAGGACACGGTGATCCGGTTGTCGACCTCCTTCACGCCGCTGCAGGCGTCGGCGATGTCTTCGGCGCGGTGCTTCATCCAGCGCTGGTCGACCGTACCTTCCAGCGTGACCTTGCAATCGGCGACGCGCACGGAGATGTCGCTGGCGTCGAGGTCGTCGTCATCGGTCAGGCGTTCGTTGATCTCCTCCATCAGGCGCTCGTCGGAACGCATGTAGTTTTTCGGACCGACGCCGCGGTAGCCCCGTGTCCCGAGGCCATATCCGCCGTACCCGTACTGCCCGGGCTCGGTCCCATACCGCCCCGAGGCGCGGCTGCCGATCTCCTGCGTGCCCAGCTCGCGACCGCCCCGATAGCCGGACATCTCGCCCTCGTCCTGGTAGTCCTGGCTTGCGTACAGCGGCCCACGGCCGCCGGATCCCGAACTCTCGCCGCCATAGAAGCTGCCGCCCTGCGGATTGCGGCCAATGCCCGAAGTCCCACGCGGACCGAAGTTCTGCTGGCGCGTATAGCCGGACGCTTCGCCATAGCCCTGGTTGCGGCCGTACGTGTTGTACTCGCTCCCATAGCCGGCCTGGGAGCCGAATCCCTGGCGCCCACCGTAGTAATCACTGGCGCCTGACTGCTCGCGCCCGTACTGGCCGCGCTGCATGCCGTAATTTTCCTGACCCCGGCCCTGGCCGTACGCCTGGCGGCCATACTGCTGCACGTTCTGGCGGTTGGACTGCGAGTACTCGCCCTGATAGGCGCCCGAGGCCCGCAGGTTGCCCTCGCTGTAACCCGACGATCCGAACCGCTCTGGACCGCCCTCATAGCTCCATTCGCTCCCGCCGTCCTGATCCCATCCGGCACTCTGCGAGCGCTCGTTGAACTGCGCACCGCCGTAGTACTCGCCGCGATTGCGGTTCATCGGCTGGCCGCGGCCACCGCGCAGATTCTGGTCGGACACTTCGGATTCGGAATAGTCCGGGCTGGAGTATTGCGGGTTGGAATATTGCTGGTTGGAGTACTGCTGGCTGGAAGCGCCCTGCCCCGAGCCCTGCCTGGCGCCTGCATACCGTGCGGAAGGTCCATCGGACCGCGTCTGTTCGCTGTGTTGCCCACGTTGACCGGAGCCATAGTCGCCACGATCTTCGTTGTTGCGATTGTTCATTTCATCCCTCCTTTCATTGAGCCACGTGCGGCCTGCCTGCACGCATCGCTCGCCAAAGCGCATGACTTCATGCGCGACGTCTTTCAGTTCGTTGCCAATGTTGGAATCACGCACTGATTGCCCTCCTGCCTGTGCGTCGGGGTAGTGGGTCCAAGGCTGGCAAGGCGCGTGCCAGCCTGTACCTGCGGCCGCGTCGAAACAGCAAGCCGTTGCCGCACCATAGGGGAGCGGGTTTTCATTCCAAGTGAAAATTTCCCCTGTTTTTCCGCGTGCTGGCTGAGGGCTTCACTTCACCTTATCCATCATCATCTAAGCTGATCCGTCAGTTCCCATTGCACGACGCTCCATGCATCCCGATTCGGCTGCCTCGGAACTCCAGAGCGATTTCGAACGCGGGTTGGCGGACAATTTTTCCGCTACCGGCGCCGCGGCGAACACCGCGATTTCGGTTGGCAACTCGCCCAGTCAGCTACATGACCCGACCTCGGCGCTGGCCGAGGTGTACCGGGTCGTCCCTGCGGCGGATGCCGTGGGTGCTTTCACGCGAGAGCGCAACCAGTCCGGCGGGCGATGGACCACTCCAGGCACCGCCGCAATCTATGCCGCGCGCACACCCGCCGGTGCGGTCCTGGAATATCTGGCGCACGTGGAGGATGAACACGCGCAGGACCTGGTGATCGCGCATGCGCGGCTGCCCGCCGAGGACATCGCCACCCCGGGGCCACTGCCGCCGCGCTGGCGCGAGTGCCCGTATCGCGACGAGGTCCGCGCGTTCGGCGACGCGTGGATCCAGCGCGCGGAAGCCGTGGCGCTGGCCCTGCCCAGCGTGCTCTGCGAGGCTTCGCTCAACCTGTTGATCAATCCCGACCACCCACGCATCAGCCGCCTGACGGTGATGCAGGTGCAGCCGTTCACCCTGGACCCACGGCTGGTCTTCCCCAAGTGAGCCGCTGCCGGCGCAGGATGCGCAGGCACGGCGATGACCGGAGATAGCGTCATGCCTCACCGCAGCCAAACCGGAACCCCTCGCGCGCGCGGCTTCGCGGCCATGGACGCGGAAAAGCAGCGGGCCATCGCCAGCATGGGTGGTCGCGCCGCACATCGCAGTGGCAACGCCCACGAGTTCGACGCGGATGAGGCCCGCGAAGCGGGCCGCCGGGGTGGCCTGGCACGCTCGGCCAGCCGTCGCGCCGGTCGCCCGGTGGAACTGGCCGATGGCCAGGGCGTCATGCTCGCACCCCAGGCCGGGGGTGACAACGTCGGGATGGACACGCTGACGCGCGAATTCCCCCAACCCGGGTCCGCCGACACGGACCGCACGCATTGATCCTCAGCCGCGCGGCGTCGGCAACGGTGGCGCGCGTGCGATGAGGTCGGCGATGAATGCCGGCAACGGCCGCGACGCGGCGTCACGGATCGAGTAGCGGTCCGGGCGCCGGATGCGGGCCAGTTCGTCCCATTCCACCGGCAACGCCGCCGGCGCGCCGGCGCGCGCGCGCAGCGACCAGCCGGCGACACTGGTCGCGCCGCGCGCATTGCGCAGCCAGTCGATGAAGATCCGCCCGCTACGCTTGGCCTTGCTCATCGTGCCCACGTAACGGTCAGGCGCCTTGAGTGACATGGCGGTGGCGAAGCGGCCGCAGAATTCCCGGGCAGCGTCCCAGTCCGCGCGCGGCGCCAGTGGCACAACCACATGCACGCCCTTCCCGCCTGACAGTCGTGGCCAGGACGACAGCCCTAGGGCTGCCAGTTCGTCGCGCAGTTCCACGGCCGCCCGCTTCACCTGGGGCCAGGTGATGGAGGGATCCGGATCCAGGTCGAAGATCAATCTGTCGGGACGCTCGAGCGCGTCCACCTGCGAACCCCACGGGTGGAATTCGATCGCATTCATCTGCACCAGGTTCATCAGGCCCGCGATGTCGTCGATGTAGAAGTATTCCGCCTGGTCCCCGTCAGCCTCGCGGATCCGCATGCGTCGCACCGCCTCGCCGAAGCCGGGTCCGGCGTGCTTCTGGAAGAAGCGGGGGCCGGCGATGCCATCGGGACAGCGCACGATCGACAGCAGCCTGCCCGCGACTTCCGCCAGCACGCGATCGCCCACGGAAAGGTAATAGTCGAACACCTGCTGCTTGGTGGCACCGATGTCGGGATACACCACGCGCGCCGGACTGGTCAGCTTGACCAGCGGCGCGGGTTGTTCGAGCGCCGGCGAGGCCTTGTGGTCAGGCCGCAGCCGCAGGAACGAGGCCTGTCGCAGCAAGCCCTCCTTGCCCCAGCCGCGGAACACCACTTCGGCCACCAGCTGCGGCCGCAGCCACCGGACCCGTCCCGCCGGCAGCGGCGTATGCGCCGGCAACGGCACCGTCGGAGCCGCGGTTTCCAGCGCCCCCAACGTTTCGGGCAGTTGCTCGAGCACGGCATCGGTGAGCCCCGAGCCGACGCGACCGGCATAGACCAGTTTTCCGCGCCTTGGCTGTGCCAGCAGGAATGCGCCGATGCCCTTGCGACTGCCCTTGGGCGGCGTGTATCCCACCACGACGAACTCGCGGGTTTCCACCGCCTTGATCTTCAGCCAGTCGGTGCTGCGGCCGTGGCGATAAGGGCTGCCCAGCCGCTTGCTGATGATGCCCTCCATGCCACGCGCGCTGGCTTCGGCGAAGACAGCCGGGCCGGTCCCCGTGACATGCCCGCTGTAGAACAGGCGGGCATCGGCGCCTGCCACCAGGCTTTCCAGCAGGGCCTTGCGAACTTCCAGCGGCACGCCGGTCAGGTCGATGTCATCCAGCCGCATGAGATCGAAGACCGCATATCGCAACTGGGAAGTTTCCCCCTGCTTGAGCGCGTGCTGCAGCGCGTTGAAGTCGCTGCGCCCCTGCTCGTCGACAGCGATGAGTTCGCCATCCAGCACGACCGTCCGGTGCAGGGACGCCAGCGCCGTCGCGATCTCCGGCACGCGCGCTTCCCACGCAAGGCCGTTGCGTGACCACAGCCGCGGCGGGGTTGACGCGGAGACCGCGGCAACCAGCCGGTAGCCATCCCATTTCCATTCGTGCAGCCATTGCGGGCCGTCGGGGGCCGCTTTCGCCGCGGTGGTCAGCATCGGCGCGACGAAACCGAGCGCGCGGGCGCGGCGCGCGCCGGTGATGCCGGCAAGCTCCCGATCGTCGCGCGCACTGCGCGGCGGCCGCGGGCGGGGTTCTGCACCGATCCGCACGTCGGACTTGCCTTCGCGTTGCTGCAGGCCCATGGGCGCCCTCCTCACGCCGGATGCCGGTCGGCGCGGCATCACCTTTGCCGATGGCCCGTGCCGGGCCGGTGAAGTCCCTAGGCGGCGGCGCCGCTTCCGGCGGACCGCCCGTGCTGCTCAGTCGTCGTGATCGGGCAGCCAGAACGCGAGCAGCAGGGATGCGGCGACGGCGCAGCCGGCACCGAAGCCGAAAGCGAGCGCCGGCGACACCGATTCCCAGAACACGCCGAACAGCAGCGAGGCCGGCAGCAGCGTCACGCCCAGCGTGAGGTGATACCAACCGAACGCGGTGCCCAACTGCGCCGGCGGCACCAGGTCGGCCACCAGCGCCTTCTCGGCGCCTTCGGTGGCGGCAATGAACACGCCATAGGCGACGAACACGCCCCACACCGTCCACGTCGGCCATCCCCCCCGGGCCAGCACGAGGTAGAGCACCGCGTAGATCGCCCAGCCGGAGAGGATCAGCCGGCGCCGGCCGACGCGGTCGGACAGCGCGGACAGCGGGGTCAGCAGCAGCGCCGCGACCAGCGACATCAGCGACCACATCAAGGGGACCTGGGCCTGCGGCACGCCAAACTCGCGCGCGCGCAGGATCAGGAACAGGTTGGAGGAGTTGCCCAGCATGAACAGGCCCAGGATCAGCAGGTAGCGCCGGAAGCGCGGCGGAAATTCCCGCAGATGCCAGTTGAAGCGGGTAGCCGGCGCGACGGGAGCCGCTGGGGGCGCCGACTCGCGGACGCGGAACGACAGCACCAGCACCATCAGTGCCGGTACTCCCGCGCACCAGAACACGGTGCGCAGTTCCAGCCCCGCCGCCAGCAGGGCGGCGGCCGCGAGCGGCCCCAGCACCGCGCCGGCGTTGTCCATGGCGCGATGGAAACCGAAGGCCAGGCCGCGCTCCTGCGGACTCACCGCGCGTCCCAGCAACGCATCGCGTGGAGAACTGCGCAGGCCCTTGCCGATCCGGTCGGCCAGCCGGCAGACCAGCACGAACCACCAGCCCGTCGCCGCCGCGATCAACGTGCGCGCAACACCGGCCACGCCGTAGCCCCACACGACGAATGGCTTGGCACGTCGCGTGCGATCGGAAATCACGCCCGACACCAGCTTGAGCAGGCTGCTGGCAGCCTCGGCCAGTCCTTCGATCAGGCCGATCACCCGCGGCCCGGCGCCCAGGGTCGTCGCCAGGAACAGGGGCAGCAGCGGGTACACCATCTCGCTGGCCGCGTCGTTCAACAGGCTGATCACACCCAGCAGCCACACCGTGCCGGGCAGGCCGCGCAGCGACGCCATCAGCCGCGCCACGCGTGCCCCATCCTTGCGCCCGCCCAGACCAGCACCAGCCCCAGCAACAGCGTCGTCAGCAGGTAGACGAAGGCCAGGTCGGTGCGCGAGGAGCGCGTGTACAGCAGCCACTCGATCATCATCGCCGAGTACGTCGTCAGGCCACCCAGCAGCCCCACCACCAGGAACGCGCGCCAGTACAACGCCGCGCTGCCACGGCCTTCCAGCCAGACGACCAGGAACCCGCCCGCGAACGCCCCGAGCAGGTTGACCGCCAGCGTGCCCCACGGAAAGCCCGCGCCCAGCTGGCGCAGCAGCGCACCGCCGATCCAGAACCGCAGGCCCGCGCCCAGCGCGCCGCCCAGCATCACCAGGCCCAGCTGCTGCCACCACAGGGCCATCATTCCGGCGGCGCCTCGCCGCGCGCCTTTGCACGCGCCTGGCGCAACGCGTCGAGCTTGTCCTTCAGCTTGATCTCCATGCCGCGCGTCACCGGCCGGTAATAGATCCGCTCGCCCATCGCATCGGGAAATCCGGTCTGGTCCAGCGCGATGCCGCCATCGACGTCGTGGTCGTAGCGGTAATCCCGGCCATAGCCGAGCGACTTCATCAGGCGCGTGGGCGCGTTGCGGATATGCAGCGGCACTTCCTGGGTCCCGTACTGCGCCACGTCGGCGCGGGCCTCATTGAAGGCGACATAGGCCGCGTTCGACTTGGCCGTGCTCGCCAGGTAGATCGCCACCTGGGCCAGCGCGAGATCGCCCTCGGGACTGCCCAGCCGGTCGTAGGTTTCCCACGCGTCCACGGCCATCTCCAGCGCACGCGGGTCGGCCAGGCCGATGTCCTCCACCGCCATGCGGGTCAGGCGTCGTGCCAGGTAGCTGGGATCGGCGCCGCCGTCGAGCATGCGCGCCAGCCAGTACAACGCGGCATCGGGATTGGAGCTGCGCACGCTCTTGTGCAGCGCCGAAATCTGGTCGTAGAACTGCTCGCCGCCCTTGTCGAACCGGCGCGTGCGGTCGGCGAGCACCTGCTCCAGCGTCGCCTGCGTCACCTCGCCGCCAGGCCCGGCCAGGTCCGCGGCGATTTCCAGGAAGGTCAGCCCGCGGCGGACGTCGCCATCGGCGGCGTGCGCGATCATCTCGACCAGCGCCTCGTCGATGCGAAGGTCGAGTGCACCCAGGCCACGCTCGCGGTCGGCCAGGGCGCGGTGCAGCGCCACCGCGATGTCGGCCGCGGACACGGCTTCCATGACATGCACGCGGCAGCGCGACAACAGCGCCGAGTTGAGTTCGAAGGAGGGATTCTCGGTCGTGGCGCCCACGAAGAGGATCGTGCCGCGCTCGATGTGCGGCAGGAAGGCATCCTGCTGGACCTTGTTGAAGCGGTGCACCTCGTCCACGAACAGCACCGTGCGACGTCCCTGCCCGAACCGCGCGGCCGCCTGGGCCAGCACCTCGCGCACTTGCGGCAGGCCGCACAGGACCGCCGATATCGCCTGGAATTCCGCGTCGGCATACTGCGCGAGCAGCAGGGCCAGCGTGGTCTTTCCGCAACCGGGCGGCCCCCACAGGATCATGGAATGCACGCGCCCGTTCTCGACGGCGCGCCGCAGGGCCGAGCCCGGGGCCAGCAATCGACGCTGACCCACCATTTCGTCCAGGGCGGCCGGACGCATGCGCTCGGCGAGCGGGCGCAGGTCCTCGCCTGACGGCTGCAGAAGTCCCTGCGTACTGTCGATTCCGGCTGTCGAACCCCTTCTGGCCACGCCTGCCATTCCTGCTGCGATCTGCCGATACCTTAGCAAGATCGTTGCCTGCGCAAGGTGGCTTCACGGCGCGTTGACAGGGGGCGCAAAGCGCGAGGCCTGCGTCACGAATCCCGCATTCCGTCCCGGGTCGCGCCTTGTTCCCCATCGGCAACGCGCGATAGTCACGAACGTCGCAGTCGAAATCGGGCCACGCGCAACGCGCGGCCCTGGACCCACGGAACGACCAGGAATCCGCAGCCAAGGAGGGGCTGCACGGCAACGCAGACGCAACCCCACCGTTGTCCGACCGCGGCCGGTCCAGGCCGCCGCCCCGCGTTCCCGGAACGAACGCGGGGACATCAAGCCTGCAACACAACCACAAGGAACTGTCATGAAGACAACAGTACTGGTGTCGAGCCTGGCTATCGGAGTCTCGATCGTGTGTCTCGCAGCGACGCTGCAAGCGTCCCCGCCTCCCGCGTCCACGGGCTACGCCGACGGTGTCTACGCCGACTTCGCCGCGGCCTCGGGCCGCCAGGTCGCCTTCTCGCTGGGCACGCTGGAGACCGGCACCCTCAAGCAGCTGCAGGGCCGTTCCTTCGGCCAGATCCTCGGCACGCCCCGTCACCTGGTGGAGGTGGACGAGGACAGGCTCTCGCTGCGCAACCCGCGCTTCAAGCGGGACCTGCATGGCTACGATGGCACCGAACTGCGTGGCGGCGTGGAGGGCTTCGAAGTCGCGGGCCTGCCACTGGAAATGGGCCGCTACCGCAAGCTCGCGGTGCAGACCACCGTGGCCGGGAAGACGATGCGCCACCAGGCGATCGAGCTGTGCTGGGAGAAGCTGGGCCACTGCGTCGTCTATGACCCCAGCATCGTGTTCCTCGATTCGATCGTGAACAACCGTCGCCTGGCCAAGGCGGCCGGCTATGGTCCGCGCGTGCAGTACGGCGAACGCCCCGCGTCGCTGGCGGGCAAGCTCGGCGACACCAAGCTTGCCGCCTGTGGCCTGGCCAGCAATCCGGCCTACATCTCCAAGTGGCTGACCTGGGGCGCGTGGACCCAGCGCTACAAGAACATCTACGGCATCACCCTGGTCACCAAGAACCTGGGCGGACAGCAGTCGGGCATCCGCTGCAACTCCAGCTGCTATCCGGCGCCGTTCGGCTACAGCAATTCCTCCAGCGGTTCGGGCACGCTGGGCTACGACGTGGCCTGCGGCAACGCGTACAACTACGGCTCTTCCGGGCGCACCGGACGCTGGGTTGCGGAAACCAAGTGCGCGCACAAGTTCACCGGCGATGCCAGCGCCACGGTGACCCGCAACGGCTCCGGCTCGGGCGTCACCCTGTCCTGGAACACCAATGGCGGCGTGGACTCCAACGGGGGCTACTTCACCGACACCTGCGGCTTCTTCTGAGCGCAACGCGCACGGCAGCAACACCGCCGGTGCACAAATGGAAAGGGGCCCGCGTGGGCCCCTTTCCTTCTTTCAGACTGGCTTGGCCAGCACGGATGCGCTCAACCGCCCTCGCCGATCACGTCCACGCCCTTGGGCGGGCTGTAGCGGAACACGTCGCGTCCGAACGCGGGATTGCGCTTCCAGCCGCTGAAGTCGATCACGGTGCGCTGGCCCAGTGCGTCGACGACCTGCATCTTCTCCAGCCCCGCCGCGCCAAACCCCAGCCGCGCGCTCTGGAAGCTGGCGTCGCTCTTCTCGCCCTTGGGCGACAGCACCAGCCATTCCAGTCCCTTGTCCGTGCCGGCTTCCTTGACGACGAACTGCGCATCCAGCTTGCCCGGGTCGATCAGGGCCGACAGCGGGCTGTGCTGCTCTTCGGCGCCCTGCGGCCGCTTGGTGACCTGCTGCAGGTCCGGGTCGAACACCCACACGGTCTTGCCGTCGGCGACGATCAGCTGCGGGTAGGGCTTCGTGTACTCCCAGCGGAACAGGCGGGGCGCGGAGAGCGCGACCTTGCCGCTGGAGGTTTCCTTGAGCTTGCCCTTGGGATCGAACACCTGCTGGGAGAACGCGCCATCCAGGCCCTTGAGGCCCTTGGTGAAGGCGTTGAGCTCGTCGCGGGCGCCTGCGGCGGCGGTGCCGGCCAGCAGGGTGCACAGCGCGGCGGCAAGCAGGCGGGTCTTCGGATGACGCATGGGAAGGCCTCTGGGGATTTGATTGGAATGGGGGCGAGTCTGCCCGGTGCGGGCTGAACAGCGCGGTAGACGGGCTAACTTGAATCGGACCGTGTTCAGGCGGCGTCGACGCCGCCGTGACATCGCCCTTGCCGCGACCTACTTCGGCGGCGGCGGCGCCAGCACGCTGCGGTCGCCGTTGTGTTCCGGCGGGGACACCACGCCGGCGGCCTCCATCGCCTCGATCAGCCGCGCGGCGCGGTTGTAGCCGATCTTGAGCCGTCGCTGCACCCCGGAGATCGACGCGCGGCGGGTCTCGGTGACGATCCGGACCGCCTCGTCGTACAGAGGATCGGACTCATCGCCCGCACCGCCGCTGGTTTCCGGCAGGCCGGTGGCGCCGACCACCACGCCCTCGCCCAGCGTCTGGACTTCGTCCAGCACGCCGTCGATGTAGTCGGGCCTGCCGCTGACCTGCTTGAGGTGCTCGACGACACGATGCACTTCCTCGTCGCTGACGAAGGCGCCATGCACGCGTTCGGGCAGCGCCGTGCCCGGTGGCAGGTACAGCATGTCGCCGTGGCCCAGCAGGGTCTCGGCGCCGGACTGGTCCAGGATCGTGCGCGAGTCGATCTTGCTCGACACCTGGAACGCGATCCGGGTCGGGATATTGGCCTTGATCAGGCCGGTGATCACGTCCACCGACGGACGCTGGGTGGCCAGGATCAGGTGGATGCCCGCGGCGCGCGCCTTCTGCGCCAGACGGGCGATGAGCTCCTCCACCTTCTTGCCGACGATCATCATCATGTCGGCGAATTCGTCGATGAAGACGACGATGTAGGGCAGCGGCTCGAGCGGGCGCGGCGCCTCGTTCAAGTCCGGATTGGGCTTGAACAACGGGTCCATCATCGGCTGGCCCGCGTCGATGGCGTCCTTGACCTTCTTGTTGAAGCCGGCCAGGTTGCGCACGCCCACGGTGGACATCAGCTTGTAGCGGCGTTCCATTTCCGCCACGCACCAGCGCAGGCCGTTGGCGGCCTCCTTCATGTCGGTGACCACCGGCGCCAGCAGGTGCGGGATGCCCTGGTAGACGGAGAGCTCCAGCATCTTCGGATCGATCATCAGCATCCGCACGTCCTTGGCGGAGGCCTTGTAGAGCAGCGACAGCACCATCGCGTTGACCGCGACGGACTTGCCCGAGCCGGTGGTGCCGGCGACCAGCAGGTGCGGCATGCGCGCCAGGTCCGCCACCGTCGGGCGGCCGGCGATGTCCTTGCCCAGCGCCAGGGTCAGCGGGCTGCCGGACTTGTCGTACTCCTTGGAGCGCAGCAGTTCGGAGAGATAGATCATCTCGCGCGAGGTGTTCGGCGTTTCCAGGCCGACCACGGACTTGCCCGGGATCACGTCCACCACGCGCACCGACTTGACCGACAGGCCGCGGGCGATGTCCTTGTCGAGCGAACTGATCTGGCTGACCTTGACCCCGGGCGCGGGCTCGAGCTCGAAGCGGGTGATCACCGGGCCCGGATACGCGCCGACGACCTGGGCCTCGATGCGGAAGTCCTTGAGCTTGAATTCGATCTGGCGCGACAGCGTCTCCAGCGTTTCCTCGCTGTAGCCCTTGACCTGCGGCTTGGGGTCGTCGAGCAGGGCCAGCGGCGGGATGCCCGAGCCGTCGCCGACATGGAACAGCGGAATCTGCTGCTCGCGCTTGGCGCGCTCGCTCTTCTCCACCACCGGCGCCGGTGGTGGCTCGATCTTCACCGGCGGGCGCTTGGCGCGCAGTTCGGTATCGACCTTGCGCGCTTCCACGCGTTCCTCGCGGAAGGCGCGGGTCTGCTGCCATTCGGTGGCCTGCTGGCTGCCGCGGCGGAACAGCTTGGACAGCAGCGGGCCGATCGACAGCGTCCACTGGCCGATGCGGTCCATCACCACCAGCCACGACAGGCCCGTGGCCAGCGTGATCGAGATCAGCAGCAGCGCGAACAGGAACAGGTTGCCGCCCATGGGGCCGAAGCCTCGATAGAGCGAATTGCCGACCAGGCGGCCGAGGATGCCGCCAGGCCCGGCGGAGAAGTCCGGCGCCGCGCTCACCCGCAGGTAGAGCAGGCCGGTGGCCGAGACGAGGAAGCCGACGATGCCGATCAGGCGCAGTGCGGGGCCGAGGTCAGCGTCGCCATCGCCGTCGGCGTCCATTCCGAACAGGGCGATCCAGGCGATCAGGCCCAGCATCACCGGCAGCAGGAACGCCACGTAGCCGGTGAGGTAGAGCAGCACGTCCGCGATCCAGGCGCCGACGCGCCCACCCACGTTGTGCAGCGGCGCGGTGATGCTGCCCGAGTGCGACCAGCCGGGGTCGGTCGGCGAGAACGAGAACAGGCTCGCCATCAGGTACAGCAACACCGGCGCGATGAGGATCATCGCGATGTCGCGCATGATCCGCTGGCGGCGGGGCGATGGCGGCTTCTTGTCCGCCGTGGCCTTCTTGCGGGTTGCTGTGGACGGCTGCGCCACCGTGAGGATCTGCCTGAGCTAGGTTCCGTTAGTTATTGAATATACGGCGAAACCCTGCCAAATGACAGGGTTTCGTGCTCGCTCCGCAATCGGGAGCCGTATCCATGGAGGGCCCCTCGCGGGGCCCTGACGGGGCACTTTACAGCTTCATGCCCTGGAGCGCCGGGTGGACCAGCTGGCCGCCCTCGACGTTGATGCCGCGCACCAGCGCCGGGTTGTTGCGCCACTCGTTGCCGCCGGCCAGCTTGTTGACCCAGGGCAGGATCGCCGCGCAGATGGCCTGCGACGAGGTCTGCGGCACGGCGCCCGGCATGTTGGTCACGCAGAAGTGGGTCACGCCCTCTTCCACGTAGGTCGGCTCCTTCCAGGTGGTCGGACGCGAGGTCTCGAAGCAGCCGCCCTGGTCGATGGAGATGTCCACCACCACGCTGCCGTCCTCCATGCCCTTGAGCATCTCGCGGGTCAGCACATGCGGCGCGCGCGCGCCGGTCACCAGCACCGCGCCGATCACCAGGTCGGCCGAGGCCACTTCGCGCGCCACGACGTCGACGTAGGGATACAGCGTGGTGACGTTGTTGCCCAGGCGCATCATCTGGTCCATGCGGTCCTGGCGCATCTCGAACACGGTCACGTTCGACCCGCCCGAGGCGGCCAGCGCGGCCGATGCACCACCGGCCTGGCCGGCGCCGAACACCACGACCTTGCCGCGCTCGGTGGACGGCAGGCCGCCCAGCAGCTTGCCCTTGCCGCTCATGGGCTGGTGCAGCAGGTGCGTGCCGACCTGCACGCCGATCTTGCCGGCGATGATCGACATCGGCGCCAGCAGCGGCAGGTCGCCGTTGGGCAGCTCGACCGTCTCGAAGGCCACGCCGGTCAGGCCGATGTCCAGCAGCTGCTTGGTCAGCACCGGCTCGGCGGCCAGGTGCAGGTAGCAGAACAGCAGGTGGTCGCGGCGCAGGTGCTGCAGGTCGCCGGCGATGGGTTCCTTGACCTTGACGATCAGCTGGCCCTTTTCATACAGCGCAGCGGCGTCCGGCGCGATGTTGACGCCCAGTTGGGTGTACTGCTCGTCCTTGAACCCGCTTTTCAGGCCCGCGCCCTGCTCCAGCCACACCTCGTGGCCACGCTTCACCAGGTCGCCGGCGGCGGCCGGCACGAGCGCGACGCGACCCTCGAGGGTCTTGGTTTCCTTCGGTACACCGATGCGCATTACCGTTCTCTCAAGTGGGGGCCCGGGAAAGAGGCGCCGCGGTTGCGGCGGCTCCGGGGCGAAATTGTCCAAACGCGATCCGGGGCGGGCACGCAACGCTGCGGCCCGCCAACCTTGCCTTGTAATGCCGGGACGCGACCGCCAATCTATTGCGTCCACGGATCCTGCCTGGGCACATCGAGCGGAGTTACGGTTTCCGCTCGCCGGTTCCAATCCGGTTTGAAGTCAGTGTTTCAAGCCAGGGTTTCAAACCTGGATTCAAACCCTGCATTCAAAGCCGGTTCCAGACCCGCACAGGCCAATCCATTCCGCACCGTACGGTGCGCGTCCAACAGCACGCAATTATACCCATGAGCCCATCCAAGCACTCCCGTCTGATCATCCTCGGTTCCGGCCCGGCAGGCTGGACCGCCGCCGTCTACGCGGCACGCGCGAACCTCAAGCCCGTGGTGATCACCGGCCTGCAGATGGGCGGTCAGCTGATGACCACCACCGAGGTCGACAACTGGCCGGGCGATGCGCACGGCCTGATGGGTCCGGACCTGATGACGCGCATGCAGGCGCATGCCGAACGCTTCGACACCGAAGTGGTGTTCGACCACATCCACACCGCCGACCTCTCGCGCCGGCCGTTCAAGCTCAAGGGCGACAGCGGCGAGTACACCTGCGACGCGCTGATCATCTCCACCGGCGCCACCGCCAAGTACCTGGGCCTGCCGTCGGAAGACGAGTTCAAGGGCCGCGGCGTTTCCGCCTGCGCGACCTGCGACGGGTTCTTCTACAAGGACCAGGACGTGGCCGTGATCGGCGGCGGCAACACCGCGGTCGAGGAAGCGCTGTACCTGTCCAACATCGCGCGCAAGGTCTACCTGGTGCACCGTCGCGACACGCTGCGCGCCGAGAAGATCATGCAGGACAAACTGCAGGCGAAGATCCAGTCGGGCAAGATCGAACCGGTGTGGCACCACGTCGTCGACGAGGTACTGGGCAACGATGCCGGCGTGACCGGCATGCGCGTGAAGTCGGTGCAGGACGGCGCGGTGCGCGAGATCCCGATCCACGGCCTGTTCGTCGCCATCGGGCACACGCCCAACACGACGCTGTTCGAAGGCCAGCTCGAGATGAAAAACGGCTATATCACCATCCGCACCGGATTGGCCGGCGAAGCCACCGCCACCAGCGTGCAGGGCGTGTTCGCCGCCGGCGACGTGGCCGACCAGGTCTACCGCCAGGCGATCACATCCGCCGGTTTCGGCTGCATGGCCGCGCTCGACGCCGAGAAGTTCCTGGACAAGGAAGGCTGATGCCCCAGGCGCGCGTCCTCGGCGCGCTTGACCAGGTCGACGCGGCGCGCTGGGACGGCCTGCACGACGGCACCCATCCCTTCGTCACCCACGATTTCCTCGCCGGCCTGGAAACCCACGGCTGCCTGCGCGCCCGCTGGGGCTGGCAGCCCCGGCACCTCACGCTCTGGGAAGGCGACCAGCTGGTCGCCGCCGCCCCCGCCTACCTCAAGTCCAATTCCCACGGCGAGTTCGTCTTCGACCACGCCTGGGCCCACGCCTATGCGCAGCACGGGCTGGACTACTTTCCCAAGTGGCTCTGCGCGGTGCCCTACTCGCCCGTCACCGGCCCGCGGCTGCTGGCGCCGGCCGTCGCCTTGCGCGCCACGCTGGCGCAGGCGCTGGTGGCGCACTGCCGTGACCAGGGCTGGTCCTCGGCCCACGTCAACTTCCATCGCGACGACGAGGCGCCGGCCTTCGATGACGACTGGCTGCCCCGCGTGGACGTGCAGTACCACTGGCGCAACGACGCCGGCTGGGCCGGTTTCGAGGACTACCTCGCCGCGATGGACCATCGCCACCGCAAGAACATCCGCCAGGAGCGCGCACGGGTCGCCCGCGCCGGGGTGGACTTCCGGGTCGTCCACGGCGACGAGCTGCGCGAGGGCGACCTGGCGGCGATGCACGCCTTCTACGTCGACACCTTCGACCAGTACGGCAACCAGCCGGCGCTGACCCTGCCGTTCCTGGAGCACCTGGCGCGTACCCGGCCGCGATCGCTGGTCCTGATCCTGGGGCAGCGCGAGGGACGCACCATCGCCGGCGCCCTGTGCCTGCGCGGGGGCGACACCCTGTACGGACGCTACTGGGGCGCGACGGAAACGCTGCCGGGACTGCACTTCGAGACCTGCTACTACCAGGGCATCGAATACTGCCTGCAACACGGGCTCACGCGGTTCGAACCCGGCGCACAGGGCGAACACAAGCTGGCGCGCGGATTCCTGCCCACCCTGGTGCACAGCCGGCACTGGATCGCCGACCCGCGCTTCCGCCAGGCGCTGCGCGCCTGGTGCGCGGAGGAGTCGGCCGCGGTCGAGCGCTACGCCCGGCATCTTGCCGAGCGCTCGCCCTTCCGGAGCTAGGCACCGCTGCGGGGCGCGCGTGCCCTGGGCGATGATGGGTCATGCCGATCCGCCTGCCCGCATTGTCCAGCGACCCCACCGCGCCCTTTCCTCCCGCCCGCACCGCCCGGGTCGATCCCGACGGACTGCTGGCCATGGGCGGCGACCTGTCGCCCGCGCGGCTGATCAACGCCTACCGGCACGGCATCTTTCCCTGGTACAGCCACGGCCAGCCGATCCTGTGGTGGTGCCCGGATCCGCGCACCGTGTTCGACACCGGCCAGGTGCGGCTGTCCTCGAAGTTCCGCCGCCTGCTGCGCCGCAGCGACTGGACGGTCACGGCAGACACGGCTTTCGCGGAGGTGATCCGGCAGTGCGCGGCCACGCCGCGCGAAGGCCAGGACGGCACCTGGATCACGCCGGAAATGATCGCCGCCTACGACACCCTCCACCGGCTGGGCCACGCCCACTCGGTCGAGGTGTTCGATGGGGACGACCGGCTGGTCGGCGGGCTCTACGGTGTCGCGATCGGCCGGATGTTCTTCGGCGAGAGCATGTACAGCGCCGCCTCGGGCGGCTCCAAGGTCGCCCTGGCCGGCCTGGCGCGGCAGTTGTCGGCATGGGGCTGGCCGTTGATGGACGCCAAGGTGGAAAATGACCACCTGCTCAGCCTGGGCGCGCAGCTCTGGCCACGCGAGGCATTCCTGGCGCAGGTCGAAAACCTGACCCGGCTGGACGCCCCGGCAGGGCCCTGGACCGCGCGGTTCGGCCGCCTCCCGGCACGGGACCTGGGCCATCCGCCCCCCTGAACCCGGGACGGCACCGCTCCCGCCCGCGGCCCGCCCCAGCCGACTGAACGACCTGGCCGGGCCTGCCGGGGGGATCGCAACGGCGGCTGGCTTTTGTGGCAGAATGCGCGGCTTCGCGGGCGTGGATGCCCGTTACATCCGGTGATACAGGAAACGCATGGCAAAAGATGATGTGATCGAATTCGAGGGCACGGTGGCGGAAACCCTTCCGAACACCATGTTCCGCGTGCGCCTCGAGAACGGCCACGAGATCATTGCCCATATCTCCGGGCGGATGCGCAAGAACTACATCCGCATCCTCACCGGGGACAAGGTCAAGATCGAGATGACGCCCTACGACCTGACCAAGGGTCGCATCACCTATCGCATGAAGTGATGCTCCGGAAACATTGAAAAAAGGCGGCCTCGGGGCCGCCTTTTTCGTTTCCGCAATCCGGGATCCGCCCGGGACCATCCGTCCGCGCCCGGGAGGCCTGCGCCACCCGCCGGGAGGGCCTGGCCGCGGCCCTCCCCCGCCGCCCCACCGTCAGACGGTGACGGGCAGCAGTTTTTCCGGCTCGGCCTGCGCATCGACCACCAGCTCGTCGTCGCGCACGTCGATGGTGACCCGGCCGCCGCCGACCAGCTTGCCGAACAGCAGCTCGTCCGCCAGCGGGCGCTTGACCTTGTCCTGGATCACGCGGGCCATCGGGCGCGCGCCCATCAGCGGGTCGAAGCCATGCTGGGCCAGCCAGTCGCGCGCACTCAGGGTGGCGGTCAGGCTGACATTCTTCTCGTGCAGCTGGGCTTCCAGCTCGATCAGGAACTTGTCCACCACGCGCAGGATGTGGTCGAAGGCCAGTGCCTGGAACTGCACCACCGCATCCAGGCGGTTGCGGAATTCCGGGCTGAAGGCACGACGGATCACTTCCATCGCGTCGGAGGAATGGTCCTGGCGGGTGAAGCCGATCGACCGGCGCGAGGCCTGCGCGGCGCCCGCGTTGGTGGTCATCACCAGCACGACGTTCTTGAAGTTGGCTTCGCGGCCGTTGGTGTCGGTGAGGACACCGCGGTCCATGACCTGCAGCAGGATGTTGAAGATGTCCGGATGCGCCTTCTCGACCTCGTCGAGCAGCAGCACGCAGTGCGGCGTCTTGACGATCTTCTCGGTCAGCAGGCCGCCCTGGTCGAAGCCCACGTAGCCCGGGGGCGCGCCGATCAGGCGGCTGACCGAATGCGGCTCCATGTACTCGGACATGTCGAAGCGCACCAGCTCGATGCCCAGCTGCAGGGCCAGCTGCTTGGTGACCTCGGTCTTGCCCACGCCGGTGGGGCCGGCGAACAGGAAGTTGCCGATCGGCTTGTCCGGATTGCCCAGGCCCGAACGCGCCAGCTTGATCGCGGCGGTCAGGGTGTCGATCGCCGGGTCCTGCCCGAAGATCACCATCTTGAGGTTGCGCTCCAGGTTGCGCAGCACGTCCTTGTCCGAGGCGCTGACCTGCTTGGTCGGGATGCGCGCCATCTTGGCCACGATGGTCTCGATTTCCTCGGTGTCGATCAGCGCCTTGCGCTCGGCGTCGGGCAGCAGGCGCTGGCGGGCGCCGGCTTCGTCGATGACGTCGATGGCCTTGTCCGGCAGCAGGCGGTCGCCCAGGTGCTTGACCGACAGGTCGACCGCGGCCTGCAGCGCGTCGTCGGCGTAGGTCACGCCGTGGTGCGCCTCGTAGCGCGGCTTGAGGCCGTGCAGGATCTCCACTGTCTCGCCCACCGTCGGCTCGACGATGTCGATCTTCTGGAAGCGACGGGCCAGCGCGCGGTCCTTCTCGAAGATGCCGCGGTATTCCTGGAAGGTCGTCGAGCCGATGCAGCGCAGCTCGCCCGACGCCAGCGCGGGCTTGATCAGGTTGCTGGCGTCCATGGTGCCGCCCGAGGCGGAACCGGCGCCGATGATGGTGTGGATCTCGTCGATGAACAGGATCGTGTCGGGCAGCTTCTTCAGCTGCGCCAGCACCGCCTTCAGGCGCTTCTCGAAGTCGCCGCGGTACTTGGTGCCGGCCACCAGCGCGCCCAGGTCGAGCGAGTAGATGGTGGCGTCGGCCAGCACCTCGGGCACGTCGCCGTCGACGATGCGCTTGGCCAGGCCCTCGGCGATGGCGGTCTTGCCCACGCCGGCCTCGCCCACGTAGAGCGGGTTGTTCTTGCGGCGGCGGCACAGCACCTGGATGGTGCGTTCGACCTCGTTGACGCGGCCGACCAGCGGGTCGATCCGGCCTTCGCGCGCCAGCTGGTTGAGGTTGACCGCGAACTCGGCCAGGGCGTCGCCCTTCATCTCGCCGTCGCCGCCCTCGCCCTGCCGGGAGTCGCCTTCGTCCTGGTGCGAGGGCTCTTCACCGCCATGCTTGGCGATGCCGTGCGACAGGTAATTGACCACGTCCAGCCGGGCAATGTCCTGCTGGTTGAGGTAATAGACCGCGTGCGAGTCCTTCTCGCCGAAGATCGCGACCAGCACGTTGGCGCCGGTCACCTCCTTCTTGCCGGAGGACTGCACGTGGTAGACGGCGCGCTGCAGCACGCGCTGGAACCCCAGCGTGGGCTGTGTGTCGCGCCCGTCGTCGTCGGCCAGTCGGGAGACCGACGTGGCGATGGCCTGTTCGAGTTCGCCGCGCAGGCGGTCGAAGTCCGCGTGGCACGCCTTGAGGACCGCCTCGGCCGAGGGGTTCTCCAGCAGCGCCAGCAACAGGTGCTCGACCGTCATGAACTCGTGGCGCGCCTCGCGGGCGCGCTTGTAGCACTGGCCGATGCTGTACTCGAGATCCTTGCTGAACATGGTGGCTTTTGCCTCCGCAGTTACTGCAACCCTAGATGGGGACAGCAACCGGCTTTTCCATGCCAGCCCCCTCAGGCTTTCGGAACGCTGTGTGGCGCGGCTTCCCTGTTTCCCTAATACAACGCGCGTTCGAGTCGTTTTAGGCCTTTTCCATCGTACAGAGCAAGGGGTGCTGGTTGAGTCTTGAATATTCGTTCACCTGCGCCACCTTGGATTCGGCAACTTCCCGGGTGAAGACACCGCAAACGCCCCGTCCGCGGGTGTGGACATGGAGCATGACCTGCGTCGCCTTTTCGGCGTTGAACGAGAAAAAACGCATGAGGACTTCGACCACGAAGTCCATCGGCGTGTAGTCGTCATTCAGCAGCAGGACGGAATACAGGGGCGGTCGCGCCACTTCCGGCTTGCCGGTTTCGACCATGAGGCCGTGGCTGTGTTCGTGGTCGGTCTGCTTGGGCATCGGCGCATTATAGGAAATGCGGCCAAATTGGACGCTATCGCCGGCAATCGTCAGAATTGAAGCCCGCGTGATTGAATCGGCACGGTCCCGGCCCGATGTGATCAGCCAGGCAGTGACCGTCCGGTGTGGACGGCGTGACCGCCCAGGGCGTGCAGGGGGCGTGATTCCCCCATCGACCACCCGGCGCGCATCCCGCGTGCCGCGCGCGCCGCGCCTCCCGTCCCAGGAAAATCAATGAGCTATCGCGAAGGCCGCTTCTGGCAACCGGACGTTACCGTCGCCACCGTGGTGGTCAGCGACGGACGCCTGCTCGTCGTGGAGGAAGCGGTGGCCGGCCAGTGCGTGATCAACCAGCCCGCCGGGCACCTGGAACCCGACGAAAGCCTGGTCGAGGCGGCGTTGCGCGAGACACGCGAGGAGACGGGCTGGGATGTGCGGCTGACGGCATTTGTTGGCGCCTATCAATGGAAGGCCCCCGAGTCGGGCCGCCACTACCTGCGCTTCGCGTTCGCCGCCGAGCCGGTGTCGCACGATCCGGGGCGCGCCCTGGACGACGGCATCATCCGCGCGCTCTGGCTGACGCCCGCCGAACTCAAGGCCGAGGCCGGACGCCACCGCAGCCCGCTGGTGTGGCAGGTCGCCGCCGATTTCCTCGCCGGGCGCCGCTATCCCCTGGACATGCTGCAGCACCTGTCATGAGCGCCATGCGCACCATCGTGGGGATGTCCGGCGGCGTGGATTCCTCGGTCGCCGCCCTGGTGCTGCAGGAAGCCGGTGAGCCGATCGCCGGACTGTTCATGCGCAACTGGGCCGAGGACGACAGCGGCGACTGCCGCGCCGAGGACGACCGGCGCGACGCGGTGGCGGTGTGCGGACGGCTCGGCATCCCGATGCACTTCCGCGACTTCTCCTCCGAGTACTGGTCCGGCGTGTTCGCGCACTTCCTCGACGAGTATGCCGCCGGCCGCACGCCCAACCCCGACGTGCTGTGCAACCGCGAGATCAAGTTCAAGCACTTCCTGGATGCCGCGCAGGAACTGGGCGCGCAGTACATCGCCACCGGGCATTACGCGCGCATCGCCCGATCGGGGGAGGGCTGGAAGCTGCTCAAGGCCGCCGACCGCGGCAAGGACCAGAGCTACTTCCTCCACCAGCTCGGCGAGGACCAGCTGGCGGCCACCCGGTTCCCGCTGGGCGAACTGCACAAGACCAAGGTGCGCGAGATGGCGCGGGCGGCGAACCTGCCCACGCACGCCAAGAAGGATTCGACCGGCATCTGCTTCATCGGCGAACGCGATTTCCGCGAATTCCTCGGCCGCTACCTCCCCGCCCGGCCCGGCCCGATGCGCACGCCCGACGGCCAGCCCGTCGGCGAGCATCCGGGCGTCTTCTACTTCACCCTGGGCCAGCGCGAGGGCCTGAACATCGGCGGCCGGCGCGGCTTCGCGGCCGCCCCGTGGTACGTGGTCGGCAAGGACGTGGCGCGCAACGTGCTCTATGTCGACCAGGGCACCGATTCGCCCTGGCTGCAGTCGCAGTCGCTGGACACCCAGCACGTCCACTGGATCGCCGGCAGCCCGCCGCAGCGGCGCTTCACCTGCATGGCCCAGACCCGCTACCGGCAGCCCGACCAGGACTGCGAGGTCACCGTCGCCGACGACGGGACGGTGGGCGTGCGCTTCGCCCAGCGCCAGCGCGCGGTCACGCCCGGGCAATCGCTGGTGCTGTACGACGGTGAGGTCTGCCTGGGAGGCGGCGTGATCGCCTCCACCGATGCCCCGCTGGAACAACTGATCAGGGAACAGGCTGCATGAGCGACGCTGGCCGCTTCAATCCGATGTCCGAACGCGTCCTGGCCCTGGCGGGCCTGGCGCAGGCCCTGGCACAGGTGCGCCGGATCGCCGACACCGGCCAGGCGCACGCCGAGGTGCTCGGCACGGCGCTGGACTCGGTCTTCCGCATCGACGCCACCGACGCGGCGCAGGTGTACGGCGGCGAGCAGTCGCTGCGCAACGGCCTGGTGCTGCTGCGCGACTACTTCGACGGCAGCATGCCCGACGACCAGCTGCCGCGGCTGGCGATGGCGGTGATGCAGCTGGAACGCCGTTTCGTCCGCGACGACGAGATGGCCCGGCGCGTCCAGGCCGGCATCCGCGCGCAGGCCGACGCGGCCCAGCGCCTGGGCAGCACCCATCCCGAGGTCCTCAACGCCCTGGGCGCGCTCTACGCCGACACCCTGAGCCACCTGCGACCGCGCGTGCTGGTCCAGGGCAACCCGCACTACCTGGGACAGGCCCCCGTCGTGGCCGAGGTCCGCGCCGTCCTGCTCGCCGCCGTGCGTTCGGCGGTGCTGTGGCGCCAGATGGGCGGCAGCCTGTGGGACTTCTTCCTGCGCAAGCGGGAGATGGGCGCGGCCGTGCGGGCGCTGCTGGGCGCCTAGCCCCGGGGCGCGTCCCATGGGGCGGGTCTCGACCCGCCACCACGATGTCGAAGGTCGCCATCGGCTCCGGCCGCCCGGGCGCATCCCATAGGGCGGGTCTCGACCCGCCATCACGACGTCGAAGGTCGCCGTCGGATCCGGCCGCCCGGGCGCATCCCATAGGGCGGGTCTCGACCCGCCATCACGATGTCGAAGGTCGCCATCGGATCCGTCCGCGGCGTTCCCCACCACGCGGGAAGACCACGGATGCGGGACCAGGCGGGCGTCGCGGGGGAGGGATGCGCGATGGCGGGTCAAGACCCGCCCTATTCGGGGCGCGTCCCGTAGGGCGGGTCTCGACCCGCCATCACGATGTCCAAGGTCGCCATCGGATCCGGCCGCCCGGGCGCATCCCATAGGGCGGGTCTCGACCCGCCACCACGATGTCCAAGGTCGCCATCGGATCCGGCCGCGGCGTTCCCCACCACGCGGGAAGACCACGGATGCGGGACCAGGCGGGCGTCGCGGCGGAGGGATGCGCGATGGCGGGTCGAGACCCGCCTTATTCGGGGCGCGTCCCATAGGGCGGGTCTCGACCCGCCATCACGATGTCGAAGGTCGCCATCGGATCCGGCCGAGGCGTTCCCTACACGCGGGAAGACCACGGATGCGGGACCAGGCGGGCGTCGCGGCGGAGGGATTCGCGATGGCGGGTCGAGACCCGCCCTATGAAGCGATTCCCCCAATGCTTCAAAGCGTTTCCGGAACCCTCGAGAGCTATTCCCCAATCGCTTTGAAGCTATTCCCCAATCGCTTCAAAGCTATTCCCCCATCGCTTCAAAGCTATTCCCCCATCGCTTCAAAGCTATTCCCCCATCGCTTTGAAGCTATTCCCCAATCCCTCCGGAGGGATTCCGGAACCCTCGGGAGCAATTCCCCAATCGCTCTAAAGCTATTCCCCAATCGCTCTAAAGCTATTCCCCAATCGCTTTAAAGCTATTCCCCAATCGCTTCAAAGCTATTCCCCCGACCCTCACCGCCCGACAGCCCCGGGCCCCCGAAACAAAAAGCCCCGGCGAACCGGGGCTTCGTGCATGCGCGCCGCGCGGAACGGTCAGGCGACCGTGTCCGCCACGTCGCGGTACTCCTCGATCTGGTCGAAGTTCATGTAGCGGTAGATTTCGGCGCCCTTGCTGTTGATCACGCCGACATCGGCCATGTACTCCTCGCGGGTCGGGATGCGGCCCAGGCGCGAGCAGATCGCCGCCAGTTCCGCCGAACCCAGGTACACGTTGGTGTTGCGGCCCAGGCGGTTGGGGAAATTGCGGGTGGAGGTGGAGAACACGGTCGCGCCCTCGCGCGCCTGCGCCTGGTTGCCCATGCACAGCGAGCAGCCGGGCATTTCCATGCGCGCACCGGCGGTGCCGAAGGTGCCGTAGTGGCCTTCCTTGGTGAGCTCGGAGGCGTCCATCTTGGTCGGCGGGGCCACCCACAGGCGGGTCGGGATGTCGCGCTGGCCTTCCAGCAGCTTGGCGGCGGCGCGGAAGTGGCCGATGTTGGTCATGCACGAGCCGATGAAGACCTCGTCGATCACCGCGCCGGCGACGTCCGACAGGGTCTTCACGTCGTCCGGGTCGTTCGGGCAGGCCACGATCGGCTCGACGATCTGGTCCAGGTCGATCTCGATGACGGCGGCGTACTCGGCGTCCGCGTCGCCTTCCAGCAGCTGCGGGCTGGCCAGCCACTGCTCCATCGCCTTGATGCGGCGCTGCAGGGAACGCGGATCGGCGTAGCCCTGGGCGATCATCCACTTCAGCAGCGTGATGTTGCTGGTGAGGTATTCGACGATCGGTTCCTTGTCCAGCTTGACCGTGCAGCCGGCGGCCGAGCGTTCGGCCGAGGCGTCGGACAGCTCGAAGGCCTGCTCGACCTTCAGCTGCGGCAGGCCTTCGATTTCGAGGATCCGGCCGGAGAAGATGTTCTGCTTGCCCTGCTTGGCCACGGTCAGCAGGCCCTGCTTGATGGCGGCCAGCGGGATCGCGTTGACCAGGTCACGCAGGGTGACGCCCGGCTGCATCGTGCCCTTGAAGCGCACCAGCACCGATTCGGGCATGTCCAGCGGCATGACGCCGGTGGCGGCGGCGAAGGCGACCAGGCCGGAGCCGGCCGGGAACGAGATGCCGACCGGGAAACGGGTGTGCGAGTCGCCGCCGGTGCCGACGGTGTCGGGCAGCAGCATGCGGTTGAGCCAGCTGTGGATCACGCCGTCGCCGGGGCGCAGCGCGATGCCGCCGCGGTTGCTGATGAAGGCCGGCAGCTCGTGGTGGGTCTTGACGTCGACGGGCTTGGGATAGGCCGCGGTGTGGCAGAAGGACTGCATCACCAGGTCGGCCGAGAAGCCCAGGCAGGCCAGGTCCTTGAGCTCGTCCCGGGTCATCGGGCCGGTGGTGTCCTGCGAGCCCACCGAGGTCATCTTCGGCTCGCAGTAGGTGCCCGGGCGGATGCCGGTGCCTTCGGGCAGGCCGCAGGCGCGGCCGACCATCTTCTGCGCCAGCGAATAGCCGCGGCCGGAATCGGCCGGGTTGGACGGCAGGCGGAACAGCGTCGAGGGCGCCAGGCCCAGCGCTTCGCGCGCCTTGGCCGTAAGGCCGCGGCCGACGATCAGCGGGATACGGCCACCGGCGCGCACTTCGTCGAAGAGCACGTCGGACTTGACCGAGAACTCGGCGATGACCTGGCCGTTCTTCAGCGCCTTGCCTTCGTACGGACGCAGTTCGACCACGTCGCCCATGTCCATCTGCGACACGTCCAGCTCGATCGGCAGCGCGCCGGCGTCCTCCATCGTGTTGTAGAAGATCGGCGCGATCTTGGAGCCCAGGCAGACGCCGCCGAAGCGCTTGTTCGGGATGTAGGGGATGTCCTGGCCGGTGAACCACAGCACCGAGTTGGTGGCGGACTTGCGCGAGGAACCGGTGCCGACCACGTCGCCGACGTAGGCCACCAGGTGGCCCTTGGCCTTGAGCGACTCGATGAAGCCCACCGGGCCGCGCTTGCCGTCGACTTCCGGGACGATGCCGTCGCGGGCGTTCTTGAGCATCGCCAGCGCGTGCAGCGGGATGTCCGGACGCGTGGTGGCATCGGGGGCCGGCGAGAGGTCGTCGGTGTTGGTTTCGCCGGTCACCTTGAACACGGTGACGGTGAGGCTCTCGGGCACCTGCGGGCGGCTGGTGAACCACTCGGCGTCGGCCCAGCTCTGCAGCACGGCCTTGGCATTGGCGTTGCCCTGCAGGGCCTTTTCCTGCACGTCGTGGAAGGCATCGAACATCAGCAGGGTGTGCTTGAGCGCCTCGGCGGCGACGGTGCCGACCTGGGCGTCGTCCAGCAGTTCCACGAGGGGCAGGATGTTGTAGCCGCCGAGCATCGTGCCCAGCAGCTGCGTGGCGCGTTCGCGGCTGATCAGCGCACTGGCTTCGGAACCGAACGCCACGGCCGCCAGGTAGGACGCTTTCACCTTCGCCGCATCGTCCACGCCCGCGGGGACGCGGTGGGTGATCAGCTCGAGCAGGAAGGCTTCCTCGCCCGCCGGCGGGGCCTTGAGCAGCTCGATGACATCGGCGGTCTGCCGGGCGGTGAGCGGCAGCGGCGGGATGCCCAGCGCGGCGCGCTCGGCGACGTGTTGGCGGTAGGTGGAAAGCGTGCCGTTGGTGAGCGTGCCGTTGGAAAGCGTGTCGCTGGAAAGCATGAACAGTCCCGTCTGAGTGGCGTCAGGGCACCGGGCCCGTGCGACACCGGCGGCGCGGGGCCGCAGCGACAGGGTCCGATGGGAAATGGCTACTGGTGTTGCGTGCTGTCGGAATGGCGCAGCCCAGTGACCGGCACGCACCATTCCCGACCGCATATTTTGCCCGCAATGGCCCCCGCGGGCAATGTCGAAAGCGGCAAAATCCGAGACCTGGCGCGGGGTTACGACGCAATCGCAACACTGCGTCTGCGACCGTGGGCTGGCTTTCGCCCCACGGGGCCACAGTTGTTCATAATCAAGGCGCCCCGCGCCGCAGTCCGGTGCCGGTCCACCGCCAGGCCGCCGTCCCCCCGCCGCCCCACCGGAGCCCCCCATGTCGCACGACTCCTTCGCCACCCGCCGAAAGCTCGAGGTCAACGGCAAGTCCTATACCTACTTCAGCCTGCCCGAACTCGCCCGGCGGCTGGAGGCGGACGGCACGCCGGCCATGCCGCTGTCGCGCCTGCCCTACTCCATGAAGATCCTGCTGGAGAACCTGCTGCGGCACGAGGACGGCGGGATGACCGTGGGGCCGGAGCACATCCGGGCCGTGGCCAACTGGGACGCGCGGCTGGAGCCGGAAACCGAGATCGCCTTCATGCCGGCCCGGGTCGTGCTGCAGGACTTCACCGGCGTGCCCTGCGTGGTCGACCTGGCGGCGATGCGCGACGCGGTGACGCGGCTGGGCGGCCGCCCCTCGCAGATCAACCCGCTGATCCCGTCGGAACTGGTGATCGACCACTCGGTCAAGGTGGACGTGTTCGGGCGGCCCGACGCGCTGGACCTCAACGGCAAGATCGAATTCGAGCGCAACCTGGAGCGCTACGCCTTCCTGCGCTGGGGACAGAAGGCCTTCGGCAACTTCAAGGTCGTGCCGCCCAACACCGGCATCGTCCACCAGGTGAACCTGGAAAACCTGGCGCGCGTGGTCATGGAGCGCGAAGTGGGCGGCGAACTGCTGGCCTTCCCGGACACCGTGTTCGGCACCGACTCGCACACCACGATGATCAACGGCATCGGCGTGCTCGGCTGGGGCGTGGGCGGCATCGAGGCCGAAGCGGCGATGCTGGGCCAGCCCTCCTCGATGCTGATTCCCGAGGTCGTGGGCTTCCGGCTCACCGGCCGCCTGCCCGAAGGCACCACCGCGACCGACCTGGTGCTGACGGTCACCCAGATGCTCCGCGCGCTGGGCGTGGTGGGCAAGTTCGTCGAGTTCTTCGGTGACGGCCTGCAGCACCTGCCGCTGGCCGACCGGGCCACCATCGCCAACATGGCGCCCGAATACGGCGCGACCTGCGGCATCTTCCCCATCGACGGCGAGGCGCTGACCTACCTGCGCCTGTCCGGGCGCAGCGAGGAGCTGATCGGGCTGGTGGAGGCCTACGCGAAGGCCCAGGGCCTGTGGCACGACGCCGACACGCCGGCGGCCACCTACTCGGCCCTGCTGGAACTGGACCTGGCCGATGTCAGGCCGTCGCTGGCCGGACCCAAGCGCCCGCAGGACCGCGTGCTGCTGGAGGCGGTCAAGGACAACTACCACCAGAATCTGGAAGGCCTCACGGTCAACCGCAAGCCCAAGCCGAAGGTCGCACTGGAACGCCTGGCCAGCGAGGGCGGCGCGCAGCCGCAGGCCGAACACCTGGCCGCGCGGCCGGTATCGCGCATCCGCATCCAGGACCAGGACGCGGACCTGTGCGACGGCTCGGTGGTCATCGCCGCGATCACCTCCTGCACCAACACGTCCAACCCGGCGGTGATGCTGGGCGCCGGCCTGGTGGCGCGCAACGCGGTCAGGCTGGGGCTCAAGACCAAGCCGTGGGTGAAGACCTCGCTCGGCCCGGGCTCGCTGGTGGTGACCGACTACCTCCGCAAGGCCGGCGTGCTGGCCGACCTGGAAAAGCTCGGCTTCTACGTCGTCGGCTACGGCTGCACGACCTGCATCGGCAACTCGGGGCCGCTGCCGGACGAGGTGTCCAAGGGCATCGCGGAGAACGACCTGGTGGTGGCCTCGGTGCTGTCGGGCAACCGCAACTTCGAGGGCCGCGTGCACTCGGAGGTGAAGATGAACTACCTCGCCTCCCCGCCCCTGGTCGTGGCCTATGCGCTGGCCGGCACGGTCGACATCGACCTCACCCGTGAACCGGTCGGCAAGACCGCCGATGGCAAGGAAGTGTTCCTGCGCGACATCTGGCCCAGCAACAAGGAGATCGGCGACCTCATCGCCGCCACGGTGGGCCCGGAACTGTTCGCGCAGAACTACGCCGACGTGTTCAAGGGCGATACGCGCTGGAACCAGATCGCCTCGCCGGAGGGCGAGTCGTTCCATTGGGACGCGGCGTCGACCTACATCAAGAACCCGCCGTATTTCGACGGCATGAGCATGCAGGTCGGCACGATCGACGACATCGCCGGCGCGCGCGTGCTCGGCCTGTTCGGCGATTCGATCACCACCGACCACATCTCCCCGGCGGG
This sequence comes from Lysobacter solisilvae, assembly GCF_016613535.2. NCBI lineage: Bacteria > Pseudomonadati > Pseudomonadota > Gammaproteobacteria > Lysobacterales > Lysobacteraceae > Agrilutibacter > Agrilutibacter solisilvae. Next base: position 2,829,316 of record NZ_CP071518.1, on the reverse strand, counting down.
CAACATCAAGAAGGACTCGCCCGCCGGCCGTTACCTGGTCGACCGCGGGGTGCAGGCGGCGGACTTCAACAGCTATGGCTCGCGCCGCGGCAACGACGACGTCATGGTCCGCGGCACCTTCGCCAACATCCGCATCAAGAACCTGATGCTCGGCGGCGAGGAAGGCGGCAACACGCTGTACCACGGCGCGCACGGCAGCACCGAAAAGCTGTCGATCTACGACGCGGCGATGCGCTACAAGACCGACGGCGTGCCGCTGGTGGTGTTCGCGGGCAAGGAATACGGCACCGGCTCGTCGCGCGACTGGGCCGCCAAGGGCACCAACCTGCTGGGCATCCGCGCGGTCGTGGCCGAGAGCTTCGAACGCATCCACCGTTCGAACCTGGTCGGGATGGGCGTGCTGCCGCTGCAGTTCTGCGAAGGCGAGAATGCGCTGAAGCTGGAGCTGGACGGCTCGGAGACGGTGAGCATCACCGGCCTGGAGGACGGCGCGTCGAAGACGGCCACCGTCGTGGCGACCAAGCCCGACGGCCGCGAGCACCGCTTCGAGGTCAAGGTCCTGCTGCTGACGCCCAAGGAAGTGGAGTACTTCCGCCACGGCGGCATCCTGCACTACGTGCTGCGGCAACTGGCGGCGCGCAAGCAGGTGTGAGCGCCGGGCTCCCTCCCGCTTCGCGGGGGAAGGGGCTGAACCTTCTGCTCCCTCCCCCGCTTCGCGGGGAAAGGCGCTGGACCTTGTGCTCCCTCCCCCGCTTCGCGGGGGAGGGTCGGGGTGGGGGCGCAGGTCGCGACGATGTCCAATCGCGCGGTTCGCCCCTGCATCTGATTTTGCTGCGTTGAGCGCCATTGCGAACCGCGGGCGCGCACTGACTTGCTGCCCTCACGGGATGATTCGCGGCGATCGTTGGCCCCCGTCCCAACCTTCCCCCGCGAAGCGGGGGAAGGGGCGCATTCGCGGCGATCGTTGCCCCCATCCCAACCTTCCCCCGCGAAGCGGGGGAAGGGGCGCATTCGCGGCGATCGTTGGCCCCATCCCAACCTTCCCCCGCGAAGCGGGGGAAGGGGCGCATTCGCGGCGATCGTTGCCCCCATCCCAACCTTCCCCCGCGCTTTCAACAGCCGAAGGCTGGTCAAGCGGGGGAAGGGGCGCATTCGCGGCGATCGTTGCCCCCCATCCCAACCGTCCCGGCCAGCAGGCACAGCCTGCTGGCGTTCGATGACGCGCGGACCCGTGGTCCGCAATCGCGTCCTCTCACCCCCCGCGAAGCGGGGGAAGGCGCTACAGCTGCGGTTTCCAGTTCGCCCGCACCAGTCGCCACTCGCCGTCTTCCAGGCGCCAGTCGGTATCGACGTCGTAGACCTGCCCGGTGTCGGGCAGCAGTCCGTTGCCGCCGGTCACCGCGGCGGTGAACCGCACCGTGGCGGCGTCGCCGTGCATGTCGATGTCCAGCGGGCCCAGCGTGGCGTCGATGCCCTGGTGGCGCAGGAAGACCGCCTGCGCCATGCGCGCCAGGCCCTGCCGGTCCATGCCCTGGGGGCCGACGAAATCGCCGGCCAGCGTGTCCTTGAGCGATGCGGCGTCGCGCTTCTCGGCGGCGTCGCGTGCATCGGCGATGGTCTGCCGCAGGGCGGCCTCCGGCGGGGTGCCCGAACAGGCGGCCGCCATGAGGATCCATGACAGCACTAGGGTCCGGCAGGCTGGTCCGAGCCATGGCGCGCGTGGTTTCATCGGCGAGTTCTCCGCTCGTATGCCGCGAGCCTAGCAGGCCCGCGACGGCGCGCGCCCACGCGCCTTGCCAGCCTCTGGAGCCTATGCTCCAATCGGGTGAATACCGTACGGCGGCGCATTCGCCGGCGCAGCGACTAGACAGCGTTACAGCGAGGGGATCGCGATGAGCAATGAACGTCCGTGGCTGGCGGAGTATCCCGAAGGCGTGCCCGCCGAAATCGACGTCGACGAGTTTCCGTCCGTGGTGTCGGTCCTGCAGAAGGCCATCGACACCTACCGCGACCGCCCCGCTTTCGCCAACCTCGGCAAGACGCTCACCTACGGCGACATCGACCGCCTGAGCCGGCAGTTCGCCGCCTACCTGCTGGGCGAGCTCGGCCTGAAGAAGGGCGATCGCGTCGCGATCATGCTGCCCAACTGCCTGCAGTACCCGATCGCCATCTTCGGCGCGCTGCGCGCGGGCCTGACGGTGGTCAACACCAATCCCATGTACACCGCGCGCGAACTCAAGCACCAGCTGGTGGACTCGGGTGCGAGCGTGCTGCTGGTGCTGGACAATTTCGGGCACACCGTCCAGGAAGTCATCGCGCAGACCCCGGTGAAGCAGGTGATCACGACGGGCCTGGGCGACATGCTCGGCTTCCCCAAGGGCAACATCGTCAACTTCGTCCTGCGGCACATCAAGAAGATGGTGCCGGACTACAGCCTGCCGGGCGCGGTGCGCTTCCGCGACACCCTGGTGCTGGGCCAGCTCAAGCAGCTGCCGGTGGTGGACATCGCGCCTGACGACATCGCCTTCCTGCAGTACACCGGCGGCACCACCGGCGTGTCCAAGGGCGCGATGCTCACCCATCGCAACCTGGTGGCGAACATGCAGCAGGCCTCGGCCTGGATCGGCACCAACGTCAAGTACGGCCACGAGACCATCATCACCGCGCTGCCGCTGTACCACATCTTCGCGTTGACGGCGAACGGCCTGGTCTTCATGAAGTTCGGCGGCCTGAACCACATGATCACCAACCCGCGCGACATGCCCGCGTTCGTGAAGGAGCTCAAGAACACGCCGTTCACCGCGATCACCGGCGTCAACACGCTGTTCAACGGCCTGCTCAACACGCCCGGGTTCGACCAGGTCGACTTCTCCAAGCTGCACCTGACCCTGGGCGGCGGCATGGCCGTGCAGCGCGCCGTGGCCGAGCGCTGGAAGCAGGTCACCGGCACCACCCTGGTGGAGGCCTACGGCCTGACCGAAACCTCCCCGGCCGCCTGCATCAACCCGATGGACCTGGAGGAATACAACGGCGCCATCGGCCTGCCCATCCCGTCCACGCAGGCCTGCGTCAAGGACGAGAACGGCCAGCAGATGCCCGTCGGCGAAGTGGGCGAACTGTGCATCAAGGGCCCGCAGGTGATGAAGGGCTACTGGCAGCGGCCGGAGGAAACGGCCAACGTCATCGACGCCGACGGCTGGCTGCACACCGGCGACATGGCGAAGATGGACGAGCGCGGCTACTTCTACATCGTCGACCGCAAGAAGGACATGATCCTGGTCTCGGGGTTCAACGTGTATCCCAACGAGGTCGAGGACGTCATCGCGATGATGCCCGGCGTGCTCGAGGTGGCGGCCGTGGGCGTGCCCGACGACAAGTCCGGCGAGGCCGTGAAGGTCGTGATCGTGAAGAAGGACCCGGCCCTCACCGCCGAGGACGTGAAGGCCCACGCCCGCGAGAACCTCACCGGCTACAAGCAGCCGCGGTTCGTCGAGTTCCGCACCGAACTGCCCAAGACCAACGTGGGCAAGATCCTGCGTCGCGAGCTGCGGGACGCGGCCAAGGCCTGATCCCAGGCCCCGTGCGGGCGGCCCAGGGCCGCCCGCACGCGGTTGGGCCCCTCGCCGGGAAGGTAGTAAGATCGTTGCGAGCGTCCGTGCCTGTGGCGGGCGTGTTGAACGGGGGGATCGCACCATGGCGGATCCCGGCACCAACGGAGTGGAGCGGCCGATTCCCGCCCGTCGCTTCGTCGCCGATTTCGATGCGGACACGCCGCGCCACTGGTGCGACGGCGATCCGGTACTGACCCACATGCTCAATGCCTACACCCTCCTGGTGCCGGGCAACGAGGGCTACTACATCCGCACGCTGAAGCTGCGGATGCCACGCATCCACGACCCCGCGATGCGGGTCATGGTGGCCCAGTTCCTGCTGCAGGAAGGCCAGCATGGCGCCGGGCACCATCGCTGCTGGCAGATGCTGGAGGCCCAGGGTTACCGCATCTCCGGCTTCCAGCAGCCCGTCGACGGTTTCCTCTACAAGGTCCTGGAGCCGATCACGCCGCTGCCGCTGCGCATCGCGATGGTCAGCTGCGTGGAGCACGTCAACGCCTACCTGGGGCACGAATTCCTCAGCGAGGGCCTGCTGCGTTCGGCCGAGCCCGAACTGCGCGCGTTGTTCGAATGGCACTTCGCCGAAGAGATCGAGCACAAGCACGTGGTGTTCGACGTGCTGCAGACCCTGCCCCTGCGCTACCCCCTGCGCCTGCTGGGCGCGGTGCTGGTCCTGCCGCTGTTCTACCTGCTGATGTCCGTGGGCGCGATGGTGTTCCTGCGCCAGGACCGCCTGCTGGGCCGGCGCGACACCTGGTCGCGGCTGCGCGCGCATCTGTTCGGTCGCGATCACATGTTCCGGCGGACATGCCGCCACGTGTTCGACTACCTGCGCCCGGGCTTCCACCCCTGGCAACTGGACGACAGCGCCCTCGCGCAGCAGGTCATCGACCGGTATACGGCGCCCGACCGGCCGGTGCTGAAGCCGCTGCCGCGTTCGCGGGCGGCCTGAACCCCCGGGCGGGGACGCCTGCGATGGCCGGGCGCCGTCGCCGTCCCCGTGCCTGTCCGCCGGGCACGCGGGTCCGACCGGAGTAGCATCTGGACGTGGGCTTCCACAACGCCGCCCGCGCCCACCGTCAGTCTGCGGGCGAGCTCACCGAGGACTGCAATATGAGCACGATCGAGAAACTGCGCCGTGTGCGCTCGTACAACACCGTGCGGGTCGAATCCGACCCCGCCGGCGCCTGTCACTGGCTGCACATGCACACGGATGTCGGACGCGGTATCCGTCCCTGCTTCCGCACCGAACTGATGAACGACATGTGGGACTTCCTGTCCTCCATCACCCTGCGCGACGACCAGCGTTCCGGCAATCGCCTGCGCCACGTCGTGCTGGCCTCCGATGCCCCGGCGGCCTTCAACCTGGGCGGCGACCTGGAGCTGTTCGCCCGCCTGATCCGCGAGCAGGACCGCCAGCGGCTGTTGTCCTATGCCCGCCATTGCATCGACGGCGTGCACCACCTGCACACCGGCCTGGGCGGCGACGTCAGGACCATCGCGCTCATCCAGGGCGACGCGCTGGGCGGCGGCATGGAACTGGCGCTGGCCTGCCATCACATCGTCGCCGAGGAAGGCGTCGAGATGGGCCTGCCGGAAGTGCTGTTCGGGCTGTTCCCGGGCATGGGCGCGTATTCCTTCCTCAGCCGCCGCGTCAGCTCGCAGATGGCCGAGCGGATCATCTTGGAAGGCCGCCTCTACAAGGCCGAGGAACTCCACCGGATGGGCGTGGTGGACATCCTGGCGCCCAAGGGCGGTGGCGCGCAGGCCGTCGAGGCGCTCATCCAGCAGCAGCAGCGTTCGCCGATCTCGCACCTGGCCCTCAACGCCGCGCGCACCATGGCGCAGCCGGTCAGCCGCGACGAGCTGATGAACATCACCGAGCTGTGGGTGGACAGCGCGCTGCGACTCGGGGACAAGTCGCTGAAGATGATGGAACGGATCGTGCGGGCCCAGGTGCGTCGCAGCGCTGCGCAGGCAGCCTGAGGGGAACCGGTCCACAGGACCGAGGCAATGCGGTGTGTCGGGGCGCGGTTGGTCAGGCTTGACCGCGCCCGAATGACGACGGCACCGCGCTAGGGAGGGTTGCCATCCCGGCTGTCGCGCTGGCGCGCTCGCGCTTCCAGCGCCGACTTGCCGTGTGCGAGTTGACGGTGCAGCGTCTCCAGGCGCTGCCGCCACTCGCGGGTGATCACCGGATCGGTCAGGCGCATGATTTCGCTGGCGCTGCCGGCCAGCTGCATCAGCCCCAGGTTGCTTGCCACGCCCTTGATCGCGTGCGCCTGTTCGCGCACGCGCACCCAGTGGGCATCCTCGCCGGCCTCGGCCAGGGCGAGCAGGCAGGCGCCGGCGTCGCTCAGGCACTGGGCGATGAATTCCCGCTCGAAGTTGTCCCCCATGCCCAGCCCGGCCAGTTCGTCGAGCAGGGTGGGATCGAAGACGCTGTCACCCCCTGCCCCTTCACCGCGGACCATCGGCGTGGGTGTCGGCGTAGCGTCGACGCGGGCGCTGGCGGCGACGTCGGCCAGCGTGTCGAGCAGGCGCGCCGTGGATGCCGGCTTGGCCAGGAAAGCGCGGGCACCGGCCCGTTCGCAGGCCTGGATGGATTCGGGCGTCACATCGGCGCTGAGCACGATCACCGGCGTACGGCGCCGGCCACCGGCTTCCATCAGGCGCAGCTGCTGCAGCAGGTCCAGGCCGCTGACGTCGGGCATGTGCAGGTCGACGATGACCGCATCGTAGTCGGCCACTTCCAGCGCGTTGAGCACCTGTTCCCCGCCCTCCACCGACATCACCCGGTGTCCGGCCTTCTGCAGCAGCCGCTGCAGCACCATGCGGTTGGCCGCGTGGTCGTCCGCGATCAGGATCTGCATGCTGCGCACGCGGGCGCGATGGCGCAGGAACGGGTCGCCGAAGGCGATGACGTTGCGTGGCCGGTCCTGCGGCTGCCCGGCCTCCAGCAGGTCGTCGGGCGCCGGGGCCAGCGACGGCAGTGCCATCGGCTCGCTCAGGGTTTCCAGCACCGAGGGCTCGAAGGGCAGCTCGACCCAGAACCGGCTGCCCTTGCGCTCGACGCTTTCGAAACCGATCGTGCCGCCCATCGCCTCGGTCAGGCGCTTGGCGATGGTCGTGCCCAGGCCGCTGCCGCCGTAGCGCCGGACCAGGCGGGCGTCGGCCTGCTCGAAGGCCTCGAACAGCCGCTGGCGCATGTCGGTGGGGATGCCGATGCCGGTATCGGTCACGGTGAAGCGCAGGCGCGTGCCGCCGTCCTCGCTGTCCAGGCGGTCCACTTCGAGCCGGACCGAGCCCTTGTCGGTGAACTTCACCGCATTGCCGGCCAGGTTGATCAGGACCTGGCGCAGGTGGACCACGTCGCCGCGCAGGTTCTCCGGCACGTCGTCCGCGACCCGGGCCTCGTACCGCAGCTGCTTGGCGCGCGCCTGCGGCTGCAGGATCAGGCCGATGCCGGCGACCAGCTCGCGCGGCGAGAAATCGGTGGGGTTGAGGCGGAGCTTGCCGGCTTCGATCGCCGAGATGTCCAGCACGTCCTCGACCAGCGCCAGCAGGCTGCGGGTCGAGGCCTGGATGGTGTTCACGCACTCGCGCTGTTCCTGGTCCAGGCGGGTGGCGGCGAGCAGTTCGGACATGCCGGCCAGGCCGTTGAGCGGGGTGCGGAACTCGTGGCTCATGTTGGCGAGGAACCGGCTCTTGGCCGCGCTGGCGCGCTTGGCCTCCTCGGTGGCGTCGGTCAGGGCGCGCAGCAGGCCGGACAGGTACAGCGGGATCGCCGCCAGGCCGACCAGCAGGCCGATCCCCAGGCTCATGTGCACCCACCAGTACGGGGTGTAGAACAGGACGCTGCCGAAACCCACCGTGGCCATGGACATGGCGGCCACCAGGTAGCTGGGGCCGAAGCGCAGGCCGTTGCCGATGGTGACCCACATCAGGATCACGTAGATCCAGGCCAGCGGCTCGCCCATCCGGATCATGGCCAGGCTGATCAGGCCATAGTCGGCCAGCATGCCCACCACCCGCCGGACGTGCGACGGAGCGGGGTCGGCCAGCAGCCAGCCGATGATGATGGCGCCGATGCCGAAGGCCAGTGCGACCAGGGTCAATACCTGGAAATAGCCGACCGGAGGCCGGTTTTCCACGTAGATCAGGATCAGCAGGTACGCCAGCACCACCGCCAGAACGGCGATACGGATCAGTGCCTGGGCATGTTCAGTGTCCGGGCGGTTCGACAAACGCTGTGTGATCCAGCGCCAGGTCGCAGTCATTGCCCTACTCCACGCCGGGCCGTCCGTGCCGTCGCGAATAACGATCGCAGATTTCCTCGAGCCGCGCACGTGAATGCATCAGGGCATCCACGCAGCGGGGGTCGAACAGCCGTCCGCGCTGGGAGCAAAGGTACGCCAGCGCGGCGTCAATGTCCCAGGCGTCCTTGTAGGGACGGGGGGAAATCAGGGCGTCGAAGACGTCCGCGACCGCCACGATCCGGGCTTCCAGGGGGATTTCCTCCCCGACCAACCCATCCGGGTAACCGGTGCCGTCGAAGCGCTCGTGATGGCGCAGTGCAATCAGCGCGCCGGTCTGGATGAAGCGGTTCTGGCTGCCCCCGAGCAGCTGGTGGCCGATCTTGGGGTGCTGCCGCATCACGCCGGCTTCTTCCGGGGTCAACGGCCCGGCCTTGAGCAGGACCGAGTCGGGAATGGCGATCTTGCCCACGTCGTGCAGGGGCGCGGCCATCTCCACCAGCCGGGCCTCGTCCTCGGTCATGCCCAGCTGCTCGGCGATCAGGCCGGCCACGTGGGACATCCGCTCCAGGTAGGCGCTGGTGCCCGCGTCGCGGTATTCGATGGCGCGGGCGAGGCGCTGCAGCGTCTCGCGCTCGCGTTCCTCGACCTCGTGCATGCTCGCCAGCAGCCGCTGTTCGAGCGACAGGGCGCGCTGCTTGACGTTCTCCGACTGCTGCCGAAGCTGCAGCAGGTTCCGGCAGCGGGCGCGCAGTTCGCGCGGGCGCACGGGCTTGACCAGGAAATCGATGACACCCGCGTCCAGCGCGGCCTGGCGCACCGGTTCGTCGCCGACCACGGTCACCAGGATGATCGGGATGTCGCGATGCAGCGGCGCGCGGCGGAACCGGCGCGCGAACTCGAGGCCGTCGATGCCGGGCATGCGGTAGTCCAGCAGGAGCAGGTCCGGCTGGTTGTTCTCGCACCAGTCCAGCGCCGTGGCCGGCTCGCCGAAATCATGGACGCGCAGCTCGGTGGCAATGTCCTCGATGATGTGGCGCAGCATCGTGCGCGCCGAAGTCTGGTCATCGACAATGACTACATCCACGTACAGTCCCCCTGCGGTCGGTGCCGTTGTCCTTCACGGCCGTCGATGCAGCATAACCCCGAATACGGCCTTGGGCATCCGGGACCGTACTGGACGGCATTGGCGTATGTGCGTTGACGCGCGTTGCGGTGCGCCGACTCCGGATGCATTGACGGCATGCAGGCGCGGAAATTGAGCGCGTCCGGGCCGGTTTCCGGGACAATTTCCAGCCCATGCCGGCGCCAGTCCACCGGCCGATAGATGCCGGCGTCGATCAGCCCTGGGCTTCAGGCCGCATGTACGGGAACAGCAGCACGTCACGGATCGACGCCGAACCGGTCATCAGCATCACCAGCCGGTCGATGCCGATCCCCAGCCCGCCGGTGGGCGGCAGGCCGACTTCCAGCGCACGGATGTAGTCGGCGTCGAAGTGCATGGCCTCGTCATCGCCGCCCTCCTTGGCCTCGACCTGGGCCTGGAAACGCGCCGCCTGGTCTTCGGGGTCATTGAGCTCGGAGAAGCCGTTCGCCAGCTCCTTGCCGTTGACGAACAGCTCGAAGCGGTCGGTGATGCCCGCCTCGCTGTCGCTCTCGCGCGCCAGCGGGGAAACCTCCACCGGGTAATGGGTGATGAAGGTCGGCTGCTCCAGCTTGCCCTCGACGGTCTTCTCGAAGATTTCCAGCAGCAGCTTGCCCCAGCCGTAGCCGGCCTTGACCGGGATGCGCAGTCGCTCGCAATGGCGGACGAGCGCGTCGCGGTCGCGGCAGTCGGCGGCGCTGATCTCGGGGTTCTTCTCCCGCACGGCCGCATCCAGGCGCCAGCGGCGGAACGCCGGGCCGACGTCGATGCTCACGCCGTCCCATTCCATCACCGTCGTGCCCAGCACCTCGCGCGCGACGTCGCGGATCAGGTTCTCGGTGAGGTCCATGATCTCGTTGTACGTGGCGTAGGCCTCGTAGAGCTCGAGCATGGTGAACTCGGGGTTGTGCCGCGTGGACACGCCCTCGTTGCGGAAGTTGCGGTTGATCTCGTACACGCGCTCCAGGCCACCGACCGTCAGCCGCTTGAGGTAGAGCTCCGGCGCCACGCGCAGGAACAGTTCCAGGTCCAGCGCGTTGTGGTGGGTGACGAAGGGCTTGGCTGCCGCGCCGCCGGGGATGTAATGCATCATCGGCGTTTCAACTTCCAGGAAACGCCGCGAGTCCAGCCACGCGCGCATCGCGCGGATGATCCGCGAGCGCTTGACGAAGACTTCGCGCGACTCGGGCGAGACGATCAGGTCGACGTAGCGCTGGCGGTAACGCTGCTCGACGTCGGCCAGGCCGTGGAACTTGTCGGGAAGCGGGCGCAGCGACTTGGTCAGCAGGCGCAGGCGGTCGGCCCGGATCGAAAGCTCGCCCGTGCGGGTGCGCGTGAGCACGCCCTCGACGCCGATGATGTCGCCGGCGTCCCATGACTTGAAGGCTTCGTAGGTGTCGCCGAGCGTATTGGACTGCAGGAACAGCTGGATGCGGCCGGACTCGTCCTGCACCTGCACGAAGCTGGCCTTGCCCATCACCCGCTTGAGCAGGATGCGGCCCGCCATCGCGACGCGCGGCGTCTCGTCTTCCAGCGCCTGCGCGGTCCAGCGCTCGGCGTCGGCGTACTGCGACTGCAGGTCGCCCGCGTAGTCGGCCCGGCGGAAATCATTCGGGAAGGCGACGCCCAGCCCGCGCAGTGCGGCGAGTTTCGCGCGACGCTCGGCGATCAGGAAATTCTCGTCGGTCTGCGTCGGGGTGTCGGCGGTGTCGGTCATGGGGCAACTGGAGAGTGGAAGGGGGTGGGAAGCGGGAACGGGCAGAGCACGGGCGGGCCTGCGTGCGGTGGCTGCGGGACTTTGCGGGGCGCAGGCGCCCCGCCCCGCCGCACTACGCCGCGTCGCTGCGTTTGGAGCCCACTTCCAGGCCCGATTTCAGGCTGGCTTCGACGAACTCGTCGAGGTCGCCATCGAGCACCTTCTGCGTATCGCTGCGCTCGATTCCGGTGCGCAGGTCCTTGATGCGGCTCTGGTCGAGCACGTAGTTGCGGATCTGGCTGCCCCAGCCGATATCCGACTTGGTGGCTTCCACCGCATCGCGCTCGGCGTTGCGCTTCATCATTTCCATTTCGTAGAGCTTGGCCGCCAGCATCTTCATCGCGCGGTCGCGGTTGGCATGCTGGCTGCGCTCGGTCTGGCAGGCCACGACTATCCCCGAGGGCATGTGCGTGATGCGCACCGCGGACTCGGTCTTGTTGACGTGCTGGCCGCCCGCGCCCGAGGAGCGGTAGACGTCGGTCCGCAGGTCGGCCGGATTGATCTCGATGTCGATCTTGTCGTCGACCTCGGGCGAAACGAAGACCGAGGTGAAACTGGTGTGGCGGCGATTGTCGGAATCGAACGGCGACTTGCGCACCAGGCGGTGCACGCCGGTCTCGGTCTTGAGCCAGCCGTAGGCGAAATCGCCCTCGACGCGGAAGGTGGCCGACTTGATGCCGGCGACGTCGCCACCGCTGACTTCCATCAGCTCGGCCTTCCAGCCGCGCGACTCGGCCCAGCGCAGGTACATGCGCAGCAGGATTTCCGCCCAGTCCTGGGCTTCAGTGCCGCCCGCTCCCGCCTGGATATCGACGAAAGCGTTGGTGGCATCCATCTTGCCCGAGAACATGCGCTGGAATTCGAGCTTGTCGACCTGGCGCGCGAAGCCCTCGACGTCGTCCACCACGGCCCGCGCGGTGTCCTCGTCGTCTTCCATTTCGGCCAGTTCGAGCAGCTCGGCGCCGCCGACCAGCCCGTCGGTGAGGTCACGGATGCCGTTGACCACCTTCTCGAGCTGGGAGCGTTCACGGCCCAGGGTCTGGGCGTACTCGGCGTTGTTCCAGATATCGGGGCTTTCCAGCTCCCGGTTTACTTCTTCCAGACGTTCGACCTTGCGGTCGTAGTCAAAGATACCCCCTGAGCGCATCCAGCCGGTCCCGGAGGTCGGCGATGCGCTGGCGGACGGGATTGAGTTCGATCATGTTCGGCCCTGGGGCGTCGTAGAACCGAAATTCTAGCAAACCCCCAGGGCCCACGGCTTGCGCGGCGTGCCGGTCAGCCGAACTTGAACATGCCCGGGCGCCAGCATCCGCTCGTGTAGCCGGCGCGACTGCTGGCATAGCCACTGCTGCTGCCATAGCCCTTGCCGAAGCCCGAATTCCCGTCGCGGCTGCGACGGCGGCGCATGCGCTCCTGCAGTTCATCGCGGCGGGCATCCAGCCAGTCCGCCCGGCCGACCGATTCCGGGGCCAGGCCACGGCGTTCGGTTTCACGCTGGCGGTACTCGCAGAAATCGTCGTACGCCTCCAGTTCGTGCTGCAGTTCCCGGGCGCACAACTCGATCATGATCGCGTCGTCGAGCAGGCCCAGCACCGGGATGTGGTCCGGGATGGCGTCGCCGGCGACCGAGAAATACATCAGGGCCGAACGCACGTGCTCGGCGTCTTCCCCGGACAGCGCCCAACCCTCGTCGCGGATCATCGCGACCAGGGTGTCGAGGACGATCAGCCGCTGCTTCACGAACTCGGGCACGTCCTCCATCTGCTGCGCCTTCACCAGCAGCACGACCGCGCCGCTGGCGACCTCCTCGTTGGACATGCCCTCGGCCATGGTCCGGGCCTTTTCGGCCGCGCGGTTGAAGTGGGCGATGTCCTTCTCGGACAGCTCGAGGGTGACGGTCAGGCTCATGGCGGGGGCTCCAGGTCGAGATTCAGCCTATGTGCGCTTTTGTTGATCCGGTGTCAATTGGTCCGTGGGCCATCACAGGCCTCGCGATGGACCACCACGAGCTGCACCGCATTGCCGCCCCGGTAGTCGTCCGGATCCAGCCGGTAGGCGATCCGCACCCGGACGGGCGGCGGTTCACCCGCCCAGCCACCGAAATGGATGGCATTGAGCCGAAGCCCCGCGAGGCCAAGCTCCAGCTTGAGGTGGCGCTCGCCGACGGGTCGCCATCCAAGTACATCGAATTCGCCATCGAACTGGGGTTCGGGGAAGCCCTGCCCCTAGGGCCCGGCATCGCGCAGCGCTTCGGCGGTGGCGCGGTCGAACTGGCCGGCCTGCAGCTCGCCGTCGCTGAGCACTTCGGCCTGCAGCAGCTCCGCGGTCAGCAACGAGGCCGCGCACTGCACGAAGGCCGCGGCGAACGCAGGGAAGGATTCGATCCGCAGCGACAGCCCGGCCGCCATGGCATGGCCGCCGAAGCGTTCGATCAGCTGCGGGTGCCGCGCGTCGACGGCGGCCAGGGCGTCGCGGATGTGGAAGCCGGGCACCGAGCGCGCCGAGCCGCGCAGCAGCCCGCTGCCTGGCTCCGCCGGGGCGAACGCAATCACCGGCCGGTGCAATCGCTCCTTCATCTTCGACGCCACCAGCCCGACCACGCCGGGATGCCACTCCGCGTCGAACAGGCACACCGCCGCCGGGACCTGTCCATCGGCCGGGGCGACGCGCGACAGCGCGTGCTCGGCCTCGTCGGTCATCTGCTGCTGGACGGCGCGGCGCTCGCCGTTGATCTCGTTGAGGGTGGCGGCGATGTCCCGCGCACGGGCGAGGTCGTCGGTGAGCAGGCATTCGATGCCCAGCGCCATGTCCTCCAGCCGGCCGGCCGCGTTCAGGCGGGGTCCGATCGCGTAGCCGATGTCGGCCGCCGTCAGCCGCGAGGCGTCGCGCTGCGCGACCTCGACCAGCGCCCGCAGGCCGGCGCAGCCCTGCCCCGCGCGCAGGCGCCGCAGGCCCGCGCCCACCAGGGCACGGTTGTTGGTGTCCAGCGGAACGAGGTCGGCGACCGTGCCGACGGCGACGAGGTCGAGCAGCTGCGACAGGTCCGGCACGGCCGCGGGGAAGCGGCCGTCCTCGCGCAGCTGCCGCCGCAGCGCGAGCAGCACGTAGAACATCACGCCGACCCCGGCGAGCACCTTGCTGGGGAACAGGTCCCCGGGCTGGTTGGGGTCCACGATCGCGTCGGCCGGTGGCAGCGCGTCGCCGGGCAGGTGATGGTCGGTGACCAGCACCTTCCAGCCATGTTTCTTCGCGGCCGCGATGCCGGCATGGCAGGCGATGCCGTGGTCGACGGTCACCAGCAGATCGGGCTTGAGCGCCGCCAGTTCGTCCACCAGCAGTGGCGACAGGCCATAACCATGCACCATGCGGTTGGGCACGGCGTACGACACGTGGCGCGCACCCAGCAGGCGCAGGCCGCGCACGCCGACCGCGCACGCCGTGGCGCCGTCGCAGTCGAAGTCGCCGACCACCACGATGTGCTGGTCCTGCTCGATGGCATCTGCCAGCAGGCGCCTGGCCGCGGCCAGGCCGCTCAGGGTGTCCGGCGGCAGCAACTGGGCCAGGCGGGGTTGGGCGGTGTCGAGGGTGACGGCGCCGCGCGCCGCATACAGGCGCGCCAGCAGCGGCGGAAACTGCGCCGGCCATTCGCCGCCGTCCGACATTTCGCGGCGGCGCAGCCTGGGCTGCGGACTCATGCGGACAGGCTTCCGACCGGGCGGCGCCAGAACCGCCAGCGCTGACCAGGCCGCAGCGCGACGCCGATGCCATCCTCGAAATCCAGCGTCAGCGCCCGCAAGCCGCCCGCCTGCATCGACCGCAGCATCGGGTCGATCCAGTCGGCCTGCAGCGCAGCCAGGTCGCGCACGTGGCGCAGGTCGAATGCGCTCGCCCCGGCGCCCTCCTGCGCGGGCCAGCGCGCCGGCAGGCTCTGCGCCGGCAGGCCGGCGGCGAAGGCGAAAGCGTGGAAGGCATCGTCCTCGCTGTGGATCGCCTCGAAACCGGTGCGCACGTGATCCGGCGACGCGCTCGCGCCCCAGAACCAGAGCGAATTCACCGGCGCCAGGCCGGCCGCGATCCGCCGCGCGTTGACCGGATGATTGTGCAGGGTGACCTGCGCCTCGCTCAGCAGTGCCCGCCACCGGCGGCCCTCCGGCCCTTCTGGCAGGTGCTCGAACAGATCCGAGCCAAGCGCCGCTTCGGGCTCGGTGAACGCGGGCAGCTTCGCTCCCCGCGGCAGCCGCAGGTACCAGCGCGACGGCGTCGGCGCATCGATCGGAAACCCGGTGTCCCCGAACAGGGGCTGCAACGGGCGCAGCAGCGCCTGGCAGTCCTCCATGCTCAGCTCCAGCGCCGACCCGTAGGCCAGCAGGCGCGCGCCGTTGATGTCCGGACGCACGTGGGCCGGGTCGGCGCGCAGCCATGCGCCCAGCGAGGCGTCGCCTGCGTCGCGCTGGCGGGTGACCGCGGCGACCGGCCAGCCACGCGGCAGGATGTCGAACACGCGCGCACGCTGTTCGCCTGCCAGTGCGATCCGGTCACCCTGCCCCACCGCCCTGGCGATCCCGGGTGCGAGGCGCTGCGCGCCGAAGCGGGCGCGGTCGGGCAGCAGCAGGGTCGCGGACTTCATGTCAGCCGGGGTAACTGACGCCGACGATCTCGTACTCGCGGGTACCGCCGGGCGCCTCGATGGTGACGCTGTCGCCTTCGTTCTTGCCGATCAGCGCGCGCGCCACCGGCGAGGAGATCGCGATCAGGCCCAGCTTGAGGTCGGCTTCCAGGTCGCCGACGATCTGGTAGGAACGCTGTTCATCGGTGTCCACGTCGGCAAGTTCGACCTTCGCGCCGAACACCACGCGCGAACCGGCGTTGAGCGAGGAGATGTCGATGATCTGCGCGTGCGAGAGCTCGCCTTCCAGCTGCTTGATGCGGCCTTCGATGAAGCCCTGCTGTTCGCGCGCGGCGTGGTATTCGGCGTTTTCCTTGAGATCGCCATGCGCGCGCGCTTCGGCGATCGCATGGATGACCGCCGGCCGCTTGACCGACTTGAGTTCTTCGAGTTCCGCGCGCAGGCGCTGGGCGCCCTGCAGGGTGATGGGTGCTCGCATTCGTATTCCTCGTGCCGTCCCGGATGGATGGCTGTCCTTGAATGGACCGATTCTCTCCCACCCCCGGTGCGGGCGGAAGGCTTTGGCGGGCCGGCGCGATGCGCCAGCCCTTTCGAGTGTGGCGCGGGCCCGCCAGGGCGCCCGCGCCGCGATGTCACGTGTTGCCGCCGGCGCCCGCGTGCAGCTCCTGCAGCGACCACACCGGGCCAGTGCCGCGGTAATCCAGTGAATTCACCAGCGCCCGCGCGCCCGACACGGTGGTCGAGTAGGTCAGGCGCTGCTGCAGCGCTTCGCGCCGGATCGAGAACGAGTCGTTGATCGCCTGGCGGCCTTCGGTGGTGTTGACGATGTAGACGATCTCGCCGTTCTTGATCAGGTCGACCACGTGCGGCCGCCCTTCGGCGACCTTGTTGATGCGCTCGCAGGCCAGGCCATTGGCGGTCAGGAAGGCATGCGTGCCGCCGGTTGCGACCAGCGTGTAGCCGCGCTTGACCAGGTCCTGCGCCACGGAAAGCACGCGGGTCTTGTCCGGGTCTCGGACGGAAATGAAGACCTTGCCGGACTCGGGCAGCGCGCGGATGCCACCGGCCTCCTGCGCCCGCGCCATGGCGGCGCCGAAGTTGCGGCCCACGCCCATCACCTCCCCGGTGGAACGCATCTCCGGGCCGAGGATCGGATCCACGCCCTGGAACTTGGCGAACGGGAAGATCGCTTCCTTGACCGAGTAGTAGTCCGGGATGATTTCCTTCGTCGCGCCCTGTTCGGCCAGCGTCTGGCCGACCATGCAGCGGGCGGCGATCTTCGCCAGCGGCATGCCGGTGGCCTTGGACACGAAGGGCACGGTGCGCGAGGCGCGCGGGTTGACCTCGATCAGGTAGACGGTGTCGCGCCCGGCCTCGTCGAAGGTGATCGCGAACTGCGTGTTCATCAGGCCGACCACGTTCAGGGCCTTGGCCAGCGCGACGACCTGCACGCGCAGCTTCTCCTGCACCTCGGGGGGTGAGCGAGTACGGCGGAAGCGAGCAGGACGAGTCGCCCGAGTGCACGCCGGCCTCCTCGATGTGCTCCATGACGCCGCCGATGAGGACGTTGCCGTCCTTGTCGGCGATGACGTCGACATCCACTTCCACGGCATTGTCGAGGAAGCGGTCGAGCAGCACCGGCGAGTCGTTGGACACCTTCACCGCATCGCGGATGTAACGCGTGAGGTCGGCATCGGAATGCACCACTTCCATCGCCCGCCCGCCCAGCACGTAGCTGGGCCGCACGACCAGCGGATAGCCGATCTGCGAGGCCAGCAGCAGGGCCTCTTCCGGGTTGCGCGCGGTGCGGTTGAGCGGCTGCGCCAGGCCCAGGTCCTGCACCAGCTTCTGGAAGCGCTCGCGGTCCTCGGCCAGGTCGATCGAATCGGGCGAGGTGCCGATGACCGGGACGCCGTTGGCCTCCAGCGCGCGCGCCAGCTTCAGCGGCGTCTGGCCGCCGTACTGCACGATCACGCCCTTGGGCTTCTCCAGGTCGCAGATCTCGAGCACGTCCTCGAGCGTCAGCGGCTCGAAGTACAGGCGGTCGGAGGTGTCGTAGTCGGTCGACACGGTTTCCGGGTTGCAGTTGACCATGATGGTTTCATAGCCGTCCTCGCGCAGGGCGAGCGCGGCGTGCACGCAGCAGTAGTCGAACTCGATGCCCTGGGCCGATGCGGTTGGGGCCGCCGCCCAGGACCATGATCTTGTTGCGGTCGGTCGGCATCGCCTCGCACTCGTCCTCGTAGGTCGAGTACAGGTACGCCGTGCTGGTGGCGAACTCCGCCGCGCAGGAATCCACGCGCTTGTAGACCGGACGCACCTTCAGTGCGCGGCGCAGCATGCGGATGGCGGTCTCGTCGGTGTCGCACAGCTGCGCCAGGCGCGCGTCGGAGAAGCCCATGCGCTTGAGCGCACGCATGCGGCGCGCGTCGAGCGAGCCCAGGCCGGCGGCGGCCAGGTCCTTCTCGGCGGCGATGATCTCCTCGATCTGGTCAAGGAACCAGGGATCGACGAAGGACAGCGCGTGGACGTCCTCCACGCTCATGCCGGCGCGGAAGGCGTCGCCGATGTGGAACATGCGTTCCGGGCCCGGCTCCTTCAGTTCGCGCCGCAGCGTCGCCATGTCGACCTCGCTGGCCAGGTCCAGGCCGGTGGGGTCCAGGCCGACCTTGCCCGTCTCCAGTCCGCGCAGCGCCTTCTGCAGCGATTCGTGGAACGTGCGGCCCATCGCCATCACCTCGCCCACCGACTTCATCTGGGTGGTCAGGCGGGCATCGGCCTGCGGGAACTTCTCGAAGGCGAAGCGCGGGATCTTGGTGACGACGTAGTCGATCGTCGGCTCGAACGAGGCCGGGGTCTTGCCGCCGGTGATCTCGTTGCGCAGTTCGTCCAGCGTGTAGCCCACCGCGAGCTTGGCGGCCACCTTGGCGATGGGGAAGCCCGTGGCCTTGGAGGCCAGCGCCGAGGAGCGCGACACGCGCGGGTTCATCTCGATCACGACCACGCGGCCGTTGGTGGCGTTGACGCCGAACTGCACGTTCGAGCCGCCGGTATCGACGCCGATCTTGCGCAGCACCGCGATCGAGGCGTCGCGCAGGCGCTGGTATTCCTTGTCGGTGAGCGTCTGCGCCGGCGCCACGGTGATCGAGTCACCGGTGTGCACGCCCATGGCGTCGAAGTTCTCGATCGAGCAGACGATGATGCAGTTGTCCGCCCGGTCGCGGACGACCTCCATCTCGAATTCCTTCCAGCCCAGCACCGATTCCTCGACCAGGATCTCGTGCACGGGCGAGAGCTCCAGGCCGCGCTTGGCGATTTCCTCGAACTCCTCGCGGTTGTAGGCGATGCCGCCGCCGG
Organism: Lysobacter solisilvae; assembly: GCF_016613535.2. Taxonomy (NCBI): domain Bacteria; kingdom Pseudomonadati; phylum Pseudomonadota; class Gammaproteobacteria; order Lysobacterales; family Lysobacteraceae; genus Agrilutibacter; species Agrilutibacter solisilvae. The sequence goes on along the minus strand of NZ_CP071518.1, from coordinate 2,810,565 downwards.
TGCCGCCGAGCGTGAAGGACGGACGGATGATGGTCGGATAGCCGACCTTGGCCTGGATCTCGACGGCCTGGTCGAAATTCCGGGCGACCTCCGCCTTGGGGCAATCCAGGCCGATTTCCTTCATCGCGATGCGGAACAGCTCGCGGTCCTCGGCCATGCGGATGGCTTCGCGGGACGCGCCGATCAACTCGACGCCGTACTTCTCCAGCACGCCGTTGTCGGCCAGGTCGAGCGCGCAGTTCAGCGCGGTCTGGCCGCCCATGGTCGGCAGCAGCGCATCGGGCTTTTCCTTGGCGATGATCTTCTCGACCGTCTGCCAGTTGATCGGCTCGATGTACACGGCATCGGCCATGTTCGGGTCGGTCATGATCGTGGCCGGGTTCGAGTTGACCAGGACCACGCGGTAGCCCTCGTCGCGCAGGGCCTTGCAGGCCTGCGCGCCGGAGTAGTCGAATTCGCAGGCTTGGCCGATCACGATCGGGCCGGCGCCGATGATCATGACGGTCTGTATGTCGGTGCGCTTGGGCATGGCGTCCTCAGTAAAGTCGTTCCTGCCACGCGCCAGGCGCGAGCCAGGTGATCTGGTCGGGCGATCGGGCATCGATCGCGCCTTGGTTCACCGCAGCAAGCACGGCCTGCTGCATCTCGTTCCAGCTGCGGGCGGTCGCGCCGATGCGCGCGCCGAGCCGGTTGTTGTGCGCATCCATGGCGCGCGAGGGATGGCCTTCCCCGTCGCGTTCCATCAGCGTCGTCACCCAGTCCACGCAGCGCGGCGAGAGCGTGTACGCCACGATCGCGCTGGCCAGGGAATGGCGGTAGGCATCCGCCGGTCCGTTGCGGCCACCGGGAAATTCAGCCTGGAAGAAGTACCAGTAGGTGCCGCCCAGCACGAGCGCCGGATAGGCGCCGGCGACGGCCAGCACGGCCAACAGACGCCGCAGACGGCGTCCACGGGCCGGCTTGGCGGCCACCGCGGTCACTTCGCCTGCTGCATCGAATCGATGAAGCGATCGAACAACGGGCCGACGTCATGCGGGCCGGGACTGGCTTCCGGGTGTCCCTGGAAGCTGAAGGCCGGCGCATCGGTCAGTTCGATGCCCTGGTTGCTGCCGTCGAACAGCGAGCGGTGCGTGACCCGCACGTTGGCCGGCAGCGTGGCCTCGTCGACCGCGAAACCGTGGTTCTGCGAGGTGATCATCACCCGTCCGCCGTCGAGGGTCTGGACCGGATGGTTCGCGCCGTGGTGGCCGAACTTCATCTTCTGCGTCCTGGCGCCTGCGGCCAGGCCCAGCAGCTGATGACCCAGGCAGATGCCGAAGGTCGGCACCTTGCGCGCGATGAATTCGCGGATCGAGGTGATCGCGTAATCGCAGGGCTCCGGGTCGCCCGGGCCGTTGGAGAGGAACACGCCATCGGGGTTCATCGCCAGCACGTCGGCCGCGGAGGTCTGGGCCGGCACCACGCTGACGCGGCAGCCGCGCTCGGCCAGCATGCGCAGGATGTTGTGCTTGACGCCGAAGTCGTAGGCCACGACATGGAACTTCGGGTTCGCGTGGACGAACACGTTGTTGTCCAGGTCCAGCTGGCCGTCATGCCACTCGTAGGACGTGGGCGTGCTGACCACCTTGGCCAGGTCCATGCCCTTCAGGCCCGGGAACGCGCGGGCGGCGGCAAGCGCCTGCGCCACGTCGATCTGCCCGGCCATGAGGGCGCCGTTCTGGGCGCCGCTGTCGCGCAGCAGGCGCGTCAGCTTGCGGGTGTCGATGTCGGAGATGGCGACGATGCCGCGCTTGATCAGCCATTCGGGCATCGGCACCTGGCTGCGCCAGTTGCTGGGACGGCGCGGCACGTTGCGGACGATCAGGCCGGACGCCCAGACCTGGGTGGCCTCGTCGTCCTGGTCGGTCATGCCGGTGTTGCCGACATGCGGGTACGTCAGGGTGACGATCTGGCGGGCGTAGGACGGGTCGGTCAGGATTTCCTGATAACCGGTGATGGCGGTGTTGAACACCACCTCGCCCGCGGAAAGCCCGGGCGCGCCTGCGGAAATGCCCTCGAAGATCGTGCCGTCTTCGAGTGCAAGGATTGCGGGTTGGGTCACTGGGGATCGCCTTGGCAGCTGGGGGGACTGACCCCGCCGCTGGGCAACCGGCTGAACGCAGGTTGCAGCAAATCGCGAACACGGTGGAGTACCGGTCCGAGGGAGGGGTTCAGGCGAGCGGGAATTGTAGCGATGGCCGAGTCGGATGACCAGCGTCGATGTGATGGGCGCCGAGTGATGGGCGCCGACGGCGACCCGCGTCGAGGGGGGCCGGCACGGGGATGGCGCGGCCCACGCCGGCCCGAAGGCCGCAGCGCCGCCCGCCCGAGGAGGACCGGCCCGCCAGACCGGACTCAGAGACTGCTGAAGCGGCCCCGCCGAGCCTCCAAGCCCGCCGCCTGCGACCGGGCCAGGCCCGCACGCGCATTCACATCCACGGCGATCGCATCCAGGCGATCACATCCACGGCTGTCGCATCCAGGGGCGACGCATCCAGGGACGGCCGAGTTCAGGCGTTGAACGATGCCCCCGGGGGCGCGCTGGACTTCAGGCGACCCATCACCTGCTGCATCGCGTCGTCGAAGGCGGTGTCGGCTTCGCGCAGCTGGACACGGCCCAGGCGCGCCATCGCCGCCAGCTCCTCGGCCGAGGCGACCAGCACGCGGATGCCACGGCGATTGACGAACAGCAGGCGCGAGGAGATCGGGCTGACCCACGACACCTTGGCCGGCTCCACGCGACCGCTTTCGCTGGTCAGCTGGATCCAGGTGCCCACTTCCAGCGCCCGCATGCGATCGGCCATCGCCGGATCGAAGTCGAGGGTGGAATTGCCCGCGATGAGTTCCAGGTCGGGCTCGGCCGCGGCGGGTTCGGGCGGCGGCGGCGGCACGGGCGACACCGGCAGTTGCTCGGCGCTGGCCGCGGCCTCGTCGCCGGCGGAAATCTGGGTGAGCGTGCGCTGCAGCGTCGCCACGACGTCGTCGGCCGTGGCGCCCAGCAGGCCGGAACTGGCCAGGATGGTTTCGATGGTCGGCTTGTCGAGCGCGGGCAACCGGTCCATCGGTACGCCCAGTTCGGCCTGGTCGTAGATCGCCATGACCGAGGTGACCGCACGGATCGCCTCGGCGTAGCGCGGCGAATCCTTGCCTTCGCGCAGGACGAGCTGGGTGAGGTGGTGGGCCGCGTACTGGACGACGAAGGCATCCAGCGCCGGCGGCAGGTCGCGCATCTGGCGGACGATGGTGAGATCGACGGACACGTCCTCGCGCGCCTGCTCCAGGCGTTCGCGGCCCCGCTGCGCCTCCGCGGCGCGTCGTTCGGTGACCTCGATGCGCTTGCGGTGCTGTTCCATGAAGGAACGCAGCTCCTGCTCGAGCGTCTCGAAGATCGCGATGTCTTCGTTGAACTCCACCACGAGCCGTTCGATGGTCGTGTCCACGCGCGCCATCAGCTCGCGGTCCTGGACGCTCTCGCCGCGATTGCCCTCGCTGGCTTCGGCCACGACGTTGAGCAGGCGGCGGGCCGGATGGGCCTTGTAGAGGAACAGGCGGCGGTCCTTCACCGCGACCTTGATGTAGGGCACCAGCAGCCGGTTGAGCTTGGAGCGCACGTCGGGTTCGAAATGGCGTTCGTCCAGCAGCACGTCGAAGAGCATGCCGACCAGGTCCACGGCATCCTCGTCCACGTTCGACAGGCTCATGCGCTCGCCCATTCCCAGGCGCCGGGCGCCCTCGATGAGCTGGTTGCGCATCTGGTCGGCCAGCGGGGCCCGGGTCTCACCGCTCGCGGCGGGCTCGAAACTGGGGGGCGCCTCGCGTTGCAGCAGGGACAGCACGGTCATGACGTCGGTCGTGCTCATGCTGGGGCCGCCAGCACCGCCGCCGACGCCGCCGCCACCACCGTCCGACCGCTGCGGCTGCATCGCCTGCCGCCAGGTCTGGAGGAGATTCAAGAGGCTCGAGAACAGGGCCTGGTCGCCCGGCCCGGCCATTCCCCCCTGCGCCGCCACCACGCCGGCCATCGCGGCGGCGGTGGCCGGATCGGCCGGCGTTTCGACCACGGTGGCCGCCTGCTGGGGAAGCGGCTCGGCGCGCTTGGTCGGCTTGATCATCGGCAGCACGCCGGCGCCCGCCAGGCCGGCATTGAGTCGCTCGTAGAGCGGACCCAGCACGGGGGCCAGTTCGCGCTCCAGGAACTTGAAGAGCACGATGCGGACGTTGGCGGAGACCTCGAGCGCGGACAACGCGCCACTCATCGATTCGGAGATGAACTTGGGCCCGGCCGGGTTGTCCTTGGCATGCAGCACGGGCCGCTCGGTCAGTGCGGCCAGGCGCTTGTCCAGCAGTTCCAGGCCCGGGGCGAACGCCTTGCTCAGGCTGTCGACGACCTGCTCGGTGGCCAGTTGCTCTTCCAGCGCCTCGTCCGAGACCAGGCTGAGGGAGGAAGCATCCATCGTCCGGCCCGCCATCGGCGCTTCCTGCAGCCGCCGGAAACCGGTGGCGACGGTCTGGTCGAAACGCTGCTGGATCTGGGCGCGCGCCCGGCGCAGGTCACGCAGCGCCGTCAGCTCGGCGCCGCCGCCACCACTGTTGCTGCTGTCGAACAGGTAGTCGTCGGTACGGCGCAGGACGCGCTCGAGCGCGGCCCCCAGCTGTTCCTGGGTGATGCGCTGCATTGCCGCAAGCAGCAATTGCGGGTCCCGGCTTCCAGCCGGAAATGACTCGCCGTCGATGGACATGCCAACACTTCCCTTGGATCTCGAGGGCATCCTAACCAGTTGCTGAACCAGCAAGGTGATCTTCGTCAAAATCCGGCGCTACGCTCCGTTCGTCGGCGGATGGAAGGTCAAGCGACCGTGTCGCAGTTCACACTTCCCCCGTCCCCAGGTTCGCGGCCCGCCCCGGGGGGCGAGGCGCCCGGATCAGTCGAGCAGGTCCCGCAGCGAGTAGTGGCCCGCGGGGCGACCCCGCAGCCGGACGGCCGCATGCAGGGCCCCGCGCGCGAAGATGTCGCGGCTGGTGGCGCGGTGGATCAGCTCGATGCGCTCGCCGGCCGCGGTGAACTGGACCGTGTGCTCCCCCACGATGTCGCCGGCGCGCAGGGAGGCATACCGGGCCTGGGCGCCGCCGCGCGCGGCGACTTCCCCCAGGGTCAGCGCCGTACCCGACGGCGCATCCAGCTTGCGCGTGTGGTGCGCCTCGACGATGTCGCAGTCCCAGCCGGGCAGCGCCGCTGCGGCCCGCTCCACCAGTTCGTGCAGCACCGCCACGCCCAGGCTGAAATTGGAGGCCCACAGCACCGGGATGCGGCCCGCCGCCTGGTCGAGGGCCTGCCGCTGCCCGGGCGACAGCCCGGTCGTCCCCGATACCAGGGCCGCGTCACGGGCCACGCAGGCCTGCGTGATGGCGTCGAACGCTTCGGGCAGGCTGAAGTCGATGGCGACATCGAACGGCGGAACGCCCGCCAGCTCGGTCGCCGCGAAATGGGGGATGCCGTCGACCACGCGCGCTTCCACTCGGCGCGATACCGCTCCGGCGATGGCGATGTCGTCGCGTTCGGCGGCCAGCCTCAGCAGGGCCTGGCCCATGCGGCCGGATGCGCCGTGGACGAGCAGGCGCACGGGGGAAGTTGCCTCGTTCATGGCCACAGGCTAGCCGCTGCCGGCCGTAGTGAACAGCGCGGAGATTTCCGGCTGCCCTCCCCTGCGTGGACGCCGGCTCAGAAGTCCACTTCGTCCGCCAGGCTCTCCACCCACCGGTTCTTGCCTTCCGCCTTGGCCCGGTACATCGCCAGGTCCGCCTTGCGCAGCAGTCCGTCGAGCGCTTCGGCGCCATCGGACGCGCGGACCAGGCCCACGCTCAGGCCCAGGCGCAGTTCCAGTCCATCGACTTCCACCGGCGTCGCGCAGGCCGTCAGCAGCCGGTCGGCCAGGCGCGACAGGCCGGCCGCGTCCAGGCGGTGCGCGACCACGACGAACTCGTCGCCGCCGATGCGGGCCACGGTGTCGGTCTCGCGCATGACGCCCTGCAGGCGCCGGCCGATCTCGCACAGCACGCGGTCGCCGACGGCGTGGCCATGGGTGTCGTTGATCTGCTTGAAATTGTCCACGTCGACCACGGCCACCACGATCCGCTCGGGCGCCGCGCCCGCGACGCGCGAGGCGATCGTGAAGTCGTCCTCGAGCCGCTTGCGGTTGGGCAGGCCGGTCAGCGGATCCTGGAAGGCGAGCATGTGCAGGCGCCGCGACATGGCCCGGGCCTCCAGCGCGTTGGAGATCATCTGTGTCATCAGCCGCAGGCCGATCACGTAGTGTTCGCCCCACTCCACCCGGTGCCGCACCGCGTCGAAGCCGACGAAGCCGTCCAGGCGCAGCCCGGTCCACAGCGGCACCACGAGCAGGGACTGGATGCCCTCGCGCTCGAATTCGCTGCGTTCGTTCGCGGCCTCCGGCGGCAGGGCCGCCACGTCCTCCACGCGGAACACGCGATCGGCGCGCAGCTGCTGCAGCAGCCAGGGGAAGGTCGTCAGCGGAACGTCCTGGAGATTGGGCGCCTCGCGGGAAATCCCGGCCGCCACCCATTCGTGGGTATTGCTCTGCGTCTGCGCGCACTCGTCGATCAGGAACACGTAGGCCCGGTCGACGCCGAAGAAGCTGCCGATCGAGCCCAGCATGTTGACGACGACCAGGTCGAGCGCTTCGTCATCGCTGCGGATCAGCGCCGCCGACGCCTCCGTGAGCAGGCGTTCGAACAGCAGGCGGCGCTGGAGCTGGCGTTCGCTGTCCTCGCGCGGACCGATGTCCTCCAGCACCACGACGCGACGTCCCGGCCGCGATGCGACCGGAACGCCCTGGACGCGCAGCCGCAGGCGGGTGCCATCGTGCAGTCGGCATTCCATCGCCGCGCCTTCGGGCCCGGCCGCCTCGAGCATCGCGGCCAGGCAGTGGTCGGGATCCAGGGTGTGGCGCAACTGGGCCAGCGAAGCCTCACTGCCCAGGCGCAGCAACTGGCGGGCGCGGTCATTGGCGGCCACCGGCATGTCGTCGTCATAGACCAGCAGCGCGGCCGGCACGTCGTCGGGGAGGAGCCACGCCTGGCCTGCAGGGCCGGCAAGCCCCGCAGACTGCCCTTTGAGAGCCTGCTCCTTGAGAGCCTGCTCCCCAAGCGCATGTTCCTGACGATCCGAACTGTCCGCGACCACATCGTGCCCCACGGGCCCCCGGCCCTTGCGCCGACGCTAACGTCGCCCCGGGTTTGTTGCAAGGGCGCGCCAGGTTCTGCTGAGAGCGTGGCAGCGCCCAATCGCGCCGCCGCGCGCTGCGTAGCCGCGCCAGGTGCCCCTCAACGCAAAGCAGCCCCCAAACGCGCCGCCGCGCGCTGCGCAGCCGCGCCAGGTGCCCCTCAAAGCGTGGAAGCCCCCGAACGCGCCGCCGCGCGCTGCGCAGCCCTGACAGGCGGGGCCGCGCCAGGTGCCCCTCAAAGCGAAGGAGCACCCGATCGAGCCGCCGCGCACTGCGCAGGCCGGACAGGCTGGGACGGTCCCGGTTGCCACGCCATCAGACAGACCCGGACCCGCCCCCCTCAATTCGTCCCGTACACCACCTGCGACTTCAGGTTGGACAGCACCTTCTTCAGCAGCGCCTGGTTGGCCGCATTGACGGCCGGCGCGCAGGTCGGACCGGGCGTGCGGTCGTCGATCACGCGGCGCACCTTCAAGCGGTTGCCGTCCAGCTCGTAGCTGGCCTCGTAGCTGATCAGGTCATTGGCGAGCTTGAGGTTCGACGGCACGGCCAGGACTTTCAGTTCCGGCGCGAATTCATAGGTGAACTCTTCCTCCGCATAACCGCTGGTGCACGCGCTGGGGAAGTCGGGATCGACCTCATCCGCGCCGCCCGCCGCGAAGCGCGCCACGCCGCCGGCGCTGAAGAACGGCGCGTCCACCTGGAAGGCGCCGGGGACCGGGAGCAGTTCCTTGACCTGGAACTTCGCGCTGTAGCGGTGGCTGTCGGCCAAGGCCTTGGCGTCGTCCCACTCGATGCTGCCGCTGCCCTCGTGACCGCTGCGCTCGAAGTAGTTCTTCACCATCTCCTGGCGCTGCTGCTCGGTCACCTCGCGCAGCCCGGCGCGCGAGGCGGCGCCGTACATGCCCGCCAGCTTCACGGTCATGTCGCCTTCGACCGAACCGTCGGCCAGCACCTTCAGGTGCGTGGACTGCACCTGCCGGTTGCGGCCCACCGGCATGGGCGGGGTGCGCGACCCGTCGCGGTAACCGTCGACCAGGAGCACGGGCTTGCCCGCGCTGGAGGGCGGCACGCTGCCGAAGGGCGTGTCCGACGAGGTGGAATCCAGGTACATGTCCAGCTCGGGGATGTAGGTGATCACGTGGTTGACCATCGAGACCACCGGGATCTTCGGCAGGCCGTAGGAATTGCCGGCGTTGATCAGTGCCTGCTGGCTGCGGATGCCCTTGGCCGCGAGCATGGCCTGCAGCAGCGTGGCGTGGTCCTTGCAGTCGCCCATGCGGTTGTCGAGCACGAAATCGGTGTCGCGCGGCACCACCGCGCCCAGTCCGATGCAGTTGCCGGCGTAGGAGATCTCCGTGGCCACCCAGTCGTACAGCGCGTGCGCGATCTCGCGCGTGCCCGTGCGGCCGGCGGCGACTTCGTCGGCCAGCTTCTGGATGCGCGGGGTCACCGCCGCCTTGGGCAGCGCGCGCGCACCGTAGGCATCGGCGATGCTGGCGTAGTCGGGGAACGTCGAGTACGCCAGACCCGGGGCCTGGCCGAGTTCATACACCGACCAGTCCTTGCGCGTGCTTTCCATCGGTGCGCGGTTCTGCCAGGTCCATTCGATGACCCGGCGGCCGTTCGCCACGGCATTGCGCGCTTCCTTCAGCTGCCACGCCTCGTACCGCGCCGGCATGGTCTCGGGCGCGTCGATCTTCATCCGCACGTCGCCGTAGTAGGTCGAGGGATTGAAGTTCTCGACCGTGGAGAAGTGACGCTCGAACACCGGCTGGCTGCCGGTCAGGCGATAGGCGAAGACGACGGTGTCATTCACCGCCAGCTCCGGGAAGACCACCGTCATGGTGGTGCGGTCGGAGAACGCCGGACCGCCGTCGCCCTTGCCGCCGTTGGTTTCGACCTGGAAGTTGGCCTTGGGCACGTCGATCCGGCGCCCGTCGGCCTTGAGCGTATAGGCGGAGATCACGTCCGCCTTCTGGATGCTCGTGCTGTAGGAGATCGAGGTGTCCTTCATGTAGTCGACCGCCTGCTCCTTGACGATCTGCACGGCCCACTCGCGGTCTTCCACGTAGGAGCCGTCGGCATTGATCGTGTAGGCGACGTTGTAGCGCTGGGTCTTGACGAACAGCTCGACCGGCTTGGCCGGTTCGGCCGGCTAGGCCGGCTTGGCCGGTTCGGCAGCCACGGCGCTGGCGCAGGCCAGCCCGGCCGCCAGGCCAAGCCAGCGGAAATTCACGAATTTCATCGATTGCATCCCCTGGAAAGTTGACGCCGGCACCCGCGAGTCGTGCGCGCCCGGCATGGGCGGTCCGGAACACGCGCCCCGGAAAGGGCGCGCGCCAGATCCGCGCGGCGAAAGGTTATCAAGTGTCGCGCCCCACGCGCCGGCCACATGCCGGATCCGGGGGAGGTGGACTGGTGCGCCGGCGCGGGATCCGGCACCGGCGCCGGGCTCAGGACGTCATCCGGTCCCAGAACCCTTTCACGCCATCGAGGAAGGTCGATGCGCGCGGCGAATGCCGGCGCGCGCCGTCGCCCACGAAGGTCGCCTCGAACTGCTCCAGCAAGGCGCGCTGTTCGGGCGTGAGGTTGACGGGGGTTTCGACCACGACGCGGCAATACAGGTCGCCGGGGGCGCGGCTGCGCACGGAGCGCACGCCCTTGTCGCGCAGGCGGAACTGCTTGCCGCTCTGCGTCTCGGCCGGGATGCGCAGTTCCACGTCGCCCTCCAGCGTGGGCACGCGGACGCTGTCGCCCAGGGCCGCCTGCGAGATGCGGATCGGGACTTCGCAATGCAGGTCGTCGCCGTCGCGCTCGAAGATGTCGTGCGGGCGCACGCGCACTTCCACGTACAGGTCACCGGGCGGCGAACCGGCCGGGCCCGCCTCGCCCTCGCCCGCCAGGCGGATGCGGTCGCCGTTGTCGACGCCGGCCGGGATCTTGACCTGCAGCGTCTTGGTGCGTTCCAGCCGCCCCTGGCCGTGGCAGTCGCCGCAGGGGCTGGTGATGGTCTTGCCGCGACCGCCGCAATGCGGGCAGGTCTGCTGCATGGAGAAGATGCCGCGCTGGAAGCGCACTTGGCCGCGGCCCTGGCAGGTTCCGCAGTTGTCGAGCTTGCCGTCGGCCGAGCCCGAGCCCTTGCAGGTTTCGCATTCGTCGAGCGTGGGGATCTCGATCTGCTTGTCGATGCCGCCCACGGCTTCTTCCAGCGACAGCTCCATCACGTAGCCGATGTCGGCGCCGCGCCGCGGCTGGCCGCGCGCCGCGCCGCCGCCGAAGATGTTGCCGAAGATGTCGCCGAAGATGTCGCCCATGTCGGCGTAGCCCGGCCCCTGGCCGCCGCCGCCCATGCCGTGCTCGAACGCGGCGTGGCCATGCTGGTCGTACATGCGGCGCTTGCCGCCGTCCGACAGCACCTCGTAGGCCTCCTTGGACTCCTTGAACGAAGCCTCCGCGGCGTGGTCGCCGGGATTGCGGTCGGGGTGGTACTTCATCGCGCAGCGACGGTAGGCCTTCTTGAGGTCTTCCTCGCTGGCGTCACGGGCCACGCCCAGGACTTCGTAGTAGTCGCGCTTGCTCATGCCGGAATTTCAGGAACCTGGGGGGATTGATCGATCGGGTCGGTGGCGCGCACCCGGAGCGGACCGCCGGGGGCGGAACCGCCGCGAGCGCACCGCGGGGCCGGCGGCAGAAAGACCGAAGGAGCAAGCCGAGGCGTTGCTCCTTCGATGCCCGGGCGCGGGTCCCGTTGCGCTTACTTCTTGTCTTCGTCGCGGACTTCGGTGAACTCCGCGTCCACCACGTCGTCCTGCGGCGCGGCACCGGCGGCGCCGGCGCCCATGTCGGGACCCGGCTGGCCCGCCGCCGCGGCCGCGGCGAACAGCGCCTGCGCGGCTTCCTCCAGCGCCTTGGACTTGGCCTCGATCTGGCCCTGGTCGTCGCCCTTCATCGCCGTTTCCAGCTCGGCGATCGCGCCCTCGGTGCGGCCGATCACGTCGCCCGGCACCTTGTCGCCGTTGTCCTTGATGGCGCCGCGCGCGGTGTGGATCAGGCCGTCGGCCTGGTTGCGCGCCTGCACGAGGTCGTGGAACTTCTTGTCCTCCTCGCGGTGGGCCTCGGCGTCGGCGACCATCTTCTGGATCTCGTCCTCGGACAGGCCCGAGCCGGCCTTGATCTCGACCTTCTGCTCCTTGCCGGTCTTCTTGTCCTTGGCCGTCACGTGCACGATGCCGTTGGCGTCGATGTCGAAGGAGACCTCGATCTGCGGCAGGCCGCGCGGCGAGGGCTCGATGCCCGACAGGTCGAAGCGCGCCAGCGACTTGTTGTAGCGGGCCTGTTCGCGCTCACCCTGCAGCACGTGCACGGTGACCGCGGACTGGTTGTCCTCGGCGGTGGAGAAGGTCTGCGAGGCCTTGGTCGGCACCGTGGTGTTCTTCTCGATGATCTTGGTGAACACGCCGCCCAGGGTCTCGATGCCCAGCGACAGCGGGGTCACGTCGAGCAGCAGCACGTCCTTGACGTCGCCCTGCAGCACGCCGCCCTGGATCGCCGCGCCGACGGCCACGGCCTCGTCCGGGTTGACGTCCTTGCGCGGTTCCTTGCCGAAGAACTCGGTCACCGCCTGCTGCACCTTGGGCATGCGGGTCTGGCCGCCGACCAGGATCACCTCGGCGATGTCGGACGCACGCAGGCCGGCATCGTTGAGGGCGATGCGGCAGGGTTCGATCGTCTTGCGGACCAGGTCTTCGACCAGCGACTCCAGCTTGGCGCGCGTCAACTTGATGTTGAGGTGCTTGGGACCGGAGGCGTCGGCGGTGACGTAGGGCAGGTTCACCTCGGTGTGCTGCGCGGACGACAGCTCGATCTTGGCCCGCTCGGCGGCGTCCTTCAGGCGCTGCAGCGCGAGGTGGTCCTTGCGCAGGTCGATGCCCTGGTCCTTGCTGAACTCCTCCACGAGGTAGTCGATGACGCGCTTGTCGAAGTCCTCGCCACCCAGGAAGGTGTCGCCGTTGGTGGACAGCACCTCGACCTGCATCTCGCCGTCGACCGAGGCGATCTCGATGATCGACACGTCGAAGGTGCCGCCGCCCAGGTCGTACACGGCCACCTTGCGGTCGCCGCCCTTCTTGTCCATGCCGTAGGCCAGCGCGGCCGCGGTGGGCTCGTTGATGATGCGCTTGACGTCCAGGCCGGCGATCTTGCCGGCGTCCTTGGTGGCCTGGCGCTGGCTGTCGTTGAAGTAGGCCGGCACGGTGATGACCGCTTCGGTGACCGTCTCGCCCAGGTAGGCCTCGGCGGTCTTCTTCATCTTGGCCAGCACTTCGGCCGAGATCTGCTGCGGGGCCATCTTCTTGCCGTCGGCCGTTTCCACCCACGCATCGCCGTTGTCGTGCTGGGTGATCTTGTACGGGACCAGGCCGATGTCCTTCTGCACTTCGGCGTCGGTGAACTTGCGGCCGATCAGGCGCTTCACCGCGTAGAAGGTGTTCTTGGGGTTGGTCACGGCCTGGCGCTTGGCCGAGGCGCCGACCAGCACTTCGCCGTCCTTGGTGAAGGCGACGATCGACGGGGTCGTGCGATCGCCTTCGGCGTTTTCGATGACGCGGGCCTTGCCGCCTTCCATGATCGCCACGCACGAGTTGGTCGTGCCCAGGTCGATGCCGATGATCTTTGCCATGGTGGAATCCTCTTGCGAATCTTGTGTGCGTGAGCTGGTGTGTCGTGCTGCGGTCGTGACCGCCTGAGCGCTATCTGGGGTCGCGGCCGGGTAGTTCAAGCGTCCGGCGTGCGGCGCCTGCCCCGGCTTCAGCCGCCGGCTCAGTCCCCGCGGACGGTCACCAGCGCCGGCCGCAACAGCCGGTCATTGAGCAGCCAGCCCTTCTGGTAGACCTGGACGACCTGGCCCGGGGCGTGGCTCGGGCTGTCGACCATGCTCATGGCCTGGTGGTGGTCGGGATTGAAGGGCTGGCCGACCGGGTCGACCATCACCAGGCCGTTGTCGCCGGCGACCTTGAGCAGCTGGCGCATCGTCAGCTCCATGCCTTCGCGCAGGTGCGCGGCGGTGTCGCCCTGCACGGCCAGGCCGGCTTCCAGGCTGTCGATGACGGGCAGCAGCGCGCCGAGCAGGCGCTCGTTGGCGAACTTGCGGGCCATCTCGATGTCGCGGGCCAGGCGCTTGCGCTGGTTGTCGAGTTCGGCGCGCTCGCGCAGCGATTCATTACGGAGCTGTTCGAGTTCGGCGAGGGCCGCGTCGAGCTGCGCCTGCAGGGGGTTGGCCTCCTGCTCGGCGGTCGCTTCGGAGGGGTCCTGGATCGGTTCGGTGGTCATCGTGGGCGGGCTCGTCCTTACGCGAGGGTTTCGCAACCCAGCCCGTATGGGGCCCGCCCCGAGCGCTTTCAACTGTCCGCCTGCGATCAGCCCGGATCACGGCGCGGCCGGCCGGAAGCAGCCGGCGGCATGCCGGGCCCGATCGTGCAGGGCCGGATCGTGCCGACAGGATCGTGCCGGGTCGTGCCGGGTCATGCCGGCGGTGCCGAGAGGATCTCGCCCGGCGAATGCTGCCGTACCGGATCGTGCCCGGCTCAGGTCGGGTCCGGCTGGATCGCCGCACCCAGCGCCTGGGCCGCGGCCTGCACCACCGGGATCACCCGCTCGTAGGCCATGCGCGAGGGGCCGATGACGCCCAGCACGCCCAGCACCTGTCCGCCGGCGGTATAGGGCGCGCTGACCAGCGACATGCCTTCCAGCGGGGCGAGCCCGGTTTCCTCTCCGATGAAGATGCGCACGCCCGGGGCGCGCACCGTCCGCTCGAGCAGCTGGAGGATCTCGCGCTTGCGGGCGAAGGCCTCGAACAGCTCGCGCAGCCGGTCCACGTCGGCCAGGTCCTGCACGCCCATCAGGCGGGTCTGGCCGGCCAGCACCATGTCGTCGTGCGTGGGCGCGAGCACCTGCTCGGCCAGCTCCATCGACTGGGACAGCAGCACGTCCATCTCGTCGCGGGCGTTGCGCAGTTCGCGCACCAGGTGGGCCCGGATGTCGGCCACGGTGCGGCCGGCGAAATGGGTGTTGAGGTAGTTGCCCACCCGTTCGAGCTCGCCCGCATCGAAGGGGCGCCGCGTCTGGATGATGCGGTTCTGCACTTCGTTGTCGGCGAACACCAGGATGGCCAGCACGCGCAGCCCGTCGATCGGCACGAACTCGATCCGGCGGAACGCGAACTGCTCGCGGCGCGGCACGCTCACCACGCCGACGAAATGGGTCATCGCCGACAACAGTTCGGAGGCATTGCCCAGCAGGGACTGGATGCCCGACCCGGCCGGCAGTTCGTTGCGCAGCCGGGTCATCTCGCCCTCCGGCAGCGGCCGGACCTGCAGCAGGGAATCGACGAACAGCCGGTAGCCCTGGGCGGTGGGGATGCGCCCGGCTGAGGCGTGCGGGGCGCTGAGCAGCCCGATCTCCTCCAGGTCCGACAGGATGTTGCGGATGGTCGCGGGGCTGACATCCAGGCCGGCATGGCGGGCCAGCGTCTGCGACCCGACCGGTTCACCACTCTGGATGTAGCGGCCGATGAGCGTCCGCAGCAGGTGGCGGGCCCGCGGGTCGAGGTTGGCGATGTCGGCGGGATGGCGGGCCATGCGGTGGATATACGGGCCGGGACAGCCGGGTGCAAGGACGGCGCGGCCGCCGGGACGGACCGGAATGGCTGCTTCAGCCTTCCAGGGGCGTTCGCCTGAACGCCGCGCACGGGCGCGCCAGGACACCGCAGCTTCGGGAGCCCGGCGATCTGCCGAACCCCGCCCGCCGCGCAGGCGGGCCGCGCCCAGGGCATATCGGTACGGCCTTCCGGAATGCTCCACGGCCTTCCGGAATCCTCCACGGCCTTCCGGAATGCTCCACGGCCTTCCGGAATGCTCCACAGCCTTCCGGAATCCTCCGCAGCCTTCCGGAGTCCTCCACAGCCTTCCGGAGTCCTCCACAGCCTTCCGGAGTCCTCCACAGCCTTCCGGAAGCCGGAATTCGTCTTCGCGAAGGCAAAAACGGTCTTCGGGAATACCGATTCGGCCTTCGGGAATCCGCCACAGCCTTCCGGAAGCCGGAATTGGTATTCGCGAAGGCAAAAACGGTCTTCGGGAATACCGTTTCGGCCTTCCGGAATCCGCCACAGCCTTCCGGAAGCCGGAATTCGTATTCGCGAAGGCAAAAACGGTCTTCGGGAATACCGTTTCGGCCTTCCGGAATCCGCCACGGCCTTCCGGAAGCCGGAATCGTCTCCGCGAAGGCGAAAGCACCTTGGGGGAATACGGATTGCCTTCCGGAAACTGCGGGAGGGCTAGCGGCTGACTCTGAAGCGAGGTCCCTGGATGACAGGTGCGCCCCCGGAAGCGCTCCGGAACCTTCGGGGGAGAGCGAGGATCTGTCGTCGTCTGCCAGCCTGCGGCGCGAAGCCATGCGGCGGGCCGCCGTATCGCCCCGTGAGACGGCCCCACGCGAGGCTGCGCGCCATCGCGCCCCACCGGCAAACTCTCCCGGCTACTCCGGCCGCACCGGCCAAGGCACAATCCGCCCCTATGCTCGCCCACCTCGCCATCAAGGATTTCGCCGTCGTCAGCAGCGCAGAGCTGGACTTCGGCCCCGGACTGACCGTCATTTCCGGCGAGACCGGCGCGGGCAAGTCGCTGCTGGTCGACGCCCTCGGGCTGCTGTCCGGGCTGCGCGCGGACAGCGGCGCGGTGCGGCATGGCGCCCAGCGGGCGGAGCTCACCGCGCAGTTCGTGCTGGACGATGCATCGCCGGCGCGCGCATGGCTGCGCGAGAACGAACTGGACGAAGACAACGACTGCCAGGTCCGGCGCGTGGTGCGCGCCGACGGCGGTTCGCGGGCGTGGATCAACGGTCGCCCCGTCACGGTGGCCCAGCTGACCGACCTGGCCGGCCTGCTGGTGGAAATCCACGGGCAGCACGAGCACCAGGCGCTGCTGACCCGCGCCAGCCAGCTCAGCCTGCTGGACGCCTACGCCCGTTGCGAACCGCAGCGCGCCGCGGTGGAACAGGCGGCCCACCAGTGGGCGTCCCTGCTGCGCGAACGCGAAGCCCTGCTCGCCAAGGGCGACGTCACCGATCGGATGGGCTGGCTGCAGCACCAGTTCGACGAACTGGACCGCGAAACGCTGGAACCCGAATCGCTGGGCAAGTTGAACGCCGACCACCGCCGGCACGCGCACGCCGCGGCGCTGATCGCCGCCTGCGAGGGCGCTTTCACCCGCCTGGGCGGGGACGAGGGCCCTTCGCTGTCCAGCGCGCTCAACCAGGTCCGCAGCGAGCTGCAGCACGTGGCCGAACACGAGCCCCGCCTGGGCGAAGTCGACGGCATGCTCGACAACGCCGCCATCCAGATCGACGAGGCGTTGTCGCTGCTCGATCGCGTGCGCAGCGACCTGGAAGTCGACCCGGACGCGTTCGCCGTCCTCGAGCGCCGCCTGGGCCGCATCCACGAACTCTCGCGCAAGCACCGCGTCCCGCCCGAGCAGCTGGCCGAACAACGCGACACGATCGCCACCGAACTGGACACGCTGCGGGGCGCCGATGCACGCCTGGCCGGCCTGGACGGCGAGATCGCCCAGGCGCGCGGCCGCTGGCGCACGGCAGCCGATGCCCTGGGCGCGGTCCGGCGCAGCGCGGGCGCCTCGCTTTCGGACGCCACCAGCGCCCTCATCGGCGAACTGGGCATGGGCGGGGGACGCTTCGAGGTGGCTTTCGAACCCATCGAAACCGAGCGGCCGGACCCGCAGGGCGGCGAGCGCGTCGAATTCCTGGTGGCCGCCAATCCCGGCCAACCCGCGCGGCCCCTGCGCAAGGTCGCATCCGGCGGCGAGCTGTCGCGCATTTCGCTGGCGATAGAAGTGGCCGCGCTGGGCCTGGACGCCGTGCCGACGATGGTCTTCGACGAGGTCGATTCGGGCATCGGCGGCGGCGTGGCCGAGATCGTGGGGCAGAAACTGCGGGCGCTGGGCGCTTCGCGCCAGGTGCTGTGCGTCACCCACCTGCCGCAGGTCGCGGCGCAGGGCCACGCGCATTACCGGGTGAGCAAGGCCGCCAGCCAGGGCGTGACCCAGAGCGCCGTCACGCGGCTGGATGCGAAGCAGCGTGAGGAAGAACTGGCGCGGATGCTCGGCGGCGTGGAGATGACGCGCGAGGCGCGTGCGGCTGCAAAGCGCCTGCTGGCGGACGTGGAGTAACGACCCGAGCGCGGGGAGCGCCGGCATCGGGACAGGGACCGGACGATCCAGGGCAGTGCATGAGGCGACACTGTCCGGGCAGGCAGGAGCATCAGTGACTGCAACGCGCTGGCGGGCGCGCTCCGTTATCGGCGCGCCCCGGCTGCTGCTACTTCTTCTTCCTCACGTACAGCACGAGCGAGTGCTCCTCGATGTCGTACCCGTGGGCCGCGGCGATCTTGCGCTGCAGTTCCTCGATCTCGGGGCTCTCGAACTCGGTGATCCTGCCGCTGTCGATGTCGACCATGTGGTCGTGGTGGTGTCCGCGGTCCAGTTCGTACACCGACTGGCCGGCCTCGAAGTTGTGCTTGAGCACCAGGCCCGCCGCCTCGAACTGGGTCAGGACGCGATAGACCGTGGCCAGGCCGATGTCTTCGCCGTGCTCGAGCAGGTGTCGGTAGATGTCCTCGGCCGTCATGTGCCGGGGCTTGGCCTGTTCGAGCAGTTCCAGGATCCGCAGGCGCGGATGGGTGACTTTCAGACCAGCGTTGCGGAGGTCTTGCGATTCCATTGAAGCTCCCATGACGCGGGCGTCGAACCGGCCGCGGCCGTCGTTCCGCCAACTGCGGCACGGCCTGGCGCGCAGTCCGGGGCGCCCGCAATGGTGAATGAACGCGGGCGCGGCCAAGCCGCGCTGCAATGGGTTCAGTGTATCATCGGCGACTGATCCGGCCGTCCCGCCAGTCGCGAAAACCCCATGCGAAAGCTTCTGCTCATCTCCTGCCTTGCCCTGCTCACCGCCGGTTGCGGCATCCTCTACAAGCAGCCCATCTACGAGGGCAACCTACTTGAGAAGTCGAACGTCGACCAGCTCCAGGCGGGCATGAGCCGGCAGCAGGTGATGCTGCTGCTGGGCACGCCGTCGATCTCCGATCCGTTCCACCACGATCGCTGGGACTACACCGCCACCCAGCGCACCGGACGCACCGGCCATACCGAGATCAAGAACCTCACGGTGTACTTCGAGGGCGAAGGCCTGGCCCGCTGGGAAGGCGACTACTTCCCCGAGCAGGACGAGGCGCTGGCCAAGTCCGCGCCGCGGCAGTTCGGGCGCAACCTGGCCAAGGACAAGGACAAGAAGCGCGGCCGCTGATCCGGCCCGCGCTGCAGGAAAAAACGGAGCCCTCGGGCTCCGTTTTTGTTTGTGCGGCCGCCGCGCGATCCCTGCCCGATCCTGCCCGCTTTCGCCGCCCGCTTTCGCCGGTCTGCTATCGCCTGCCCTGCGTGCGCCGCGCTTCCTCGACGCGCTCGCGGCGGGCCTGCTTGGGATCGGCCTGCAGCGGCCGCAGCAGTTCCAGCCGGTCGCCCTCGTGCAGCACGCTGGCCCGGTCCACGCGCTGGCCGAAGACCGCATGGCCGACCACTTCCGGGTCGTCACTCCAGCCGGCCGCCACCAGGGCATCGGCGACGCGGGCGCCTTGGGGCAGGTCCAGCCACACTTCGTCGAAGCGTCGCGGCGAGGCGCGCAGCAGCTGGACCTTCATGGCGTGGTTTCCTCGGGGGAATCGGCCACCTTCACGAAATCGTCGACCATCCGGTCGGCCAGGCTCTGGAAACCCAGCGCGAACGCCGGCCCCAGCAGCTTCATCGACGGCTCGAACTCCAGGGTGAGGGTCACCTTGCACGCCGACTCGTCCAGGGCGTGGAACTCCCAGCGCCCCGACAGCCGGCGGAATGGCCCATCGACCAGCTTCAGGTCGATGTGGTGCGGCGGGCTCAGCGCGTTGTGCGTGGTGAACCAGGTCCGCAGCGCGCCCAGGCCCAGGTCGAGCCGGGCCACCATGTGGGTGTCGTCAGCCTCCAGCACCTGCGCCTGCTCGCACCAGTCGAACCGCCGCGGGTAGGCGGCCACGTCGTTGACCAGCGCGAACATGCGCGCGGCGGAGTGTTCGACCAGGGCGGAGCGGCGGATCGTGGGCATGGGCGGGACCGGTTCGCACGCAGCCGTGGCATCGGCGACAATGACGCGATGGCAAAGAATTCAAGCAGCAAGACAGGCAAGGATAAAGGAAAGGGCGCCGGCGGGACGATTGCCCTGAACAAGCGCTCACGCCACGAATACCACCTGGAGGACCGCTTCGAGGCGGGCCTGTCGCTGGAAGGCTGGGAACTCAAGGCCATCCGCGCCGGGCGGGCCAACATCACCGAGGCCTACGCGGTGGTGCTCAAGGGCGAGATGTTCCTGGTGGGTGCGCAGATCACCCCGCTGATCTCCGCCTCGACCCATGTGGTGACCAACGACCGCCGCAGCCGCAAGCTGCTGTTGCACCGGCGCGAAATCGACACCCTGATCGGCCGCGTGCAGCGCGACAGCTACACCGTGGTGCCCACGGCGCTGTACTGGAAAGGCAACAAGGTCAAGGCCGAAGTCGCCCTGGCCAAGGGCAAGCAGTCGCACGACAAGCGCGAGGCGAGCAAGGAACGCGACTGGGACCGCGAGAAGCAACGCGTGATGCGTCGCCACAACAAGGACGCGTGAACCCGGTACACGGGCACGGGCCACGCCCGTGCGTGCCTAGGGCAGCGTGAAGTAGAACACCGCGCCCTCCCCTTCGCGGCCCTCGGCGCGGATCGACCCGCCGTGCCGCTCGATGATGCGCTTCACCGACGCCAGCCCGATGCCATGGCCGGCGAAATCGCTGGGCGAATGCAGGCGCTGGAACGGCCGGAACAGTTTGTCGGAGTACGCCTGGGCGAATCCGGCCCCGTTGTCGCGCACGTAATACTCGCGCTCTCCCGTCGGGTGGGAGACCGACGCGAATTCGATGACCGCGTGCTCGCGGTCGCGGGTGAACTTCCACGCGTTGCCCAGCAGGTTGCCCAGCAGGTTGCGCAGCAGCGTCGCGTCGCCATTGGCCTCCAGCCCGGGCGCGATGCGCACCTCGACCACGCGATCACGGTCGCCCATGCGCAGCTCGTCCAGCACCTCCACGGCGATCCTGCTCAGGTCCACCGGCTCGTGCCGGATCTCCGCCCGGCCGAGGCGCGATATGACCAGGATCGCGTCGATCAGCTCGCCCATCCGCCCCGCCGCCTTGCGCACGCGCCCGAGGTAATCGTGGCCGGCCTCGTCCAGGCGGTCGGAGTAGCGCTCCTGCAGCACCCGGCTGAAGCCTTCGATCGCGCGCAGCGGCGCACGCAGGTCGTGCGAGACGCTGTAGGCGAAGGACTCCAGTTCCTGGTTGGCCTGGCTCAGCTCGCGCGTGCGCAGCTCCACGCGCGCCTCCAGCGTCCGGTTGAGCGCCTGCACCCGCGCCTGGGCGCGCACGCGGTCGGTCACGTCCTCGACCTGCACCAGCCCCGCCAGGTCCTGCCCCACGTTGCCCGGCACGGGTGCGAAGGTCAGCTGCGCCTGGCGTGGCAGGTCGCCCTCCCGGTGCAGGTGACGGGTCATGCGGCGCACGCCCGGGCCGTCGGTGGATGACACCTCCTCGTCGTCGGGCGCCAGCGGCCGGTCGAAGTCCTCGAACAGCGCCTGCAATGGCTGCCCTATCAGGGAATGCGCCGGGCGACCCACGATGCGTCCGAGCGCGGCGTTCGCCTCGACGATGCGGCCGTCGTTGTCCAGCAGGGCGGTGCCGATCGCCGAATACTGCATGGAGCTGCGGAAGCGCTGCTCGCTGCGGCGGTAATCCTCCGTCAGCCGCTGTGCGATCACCTGCGCGCGCCCTTCGGTCCGCGCCAGCGCCAGCACCATCCCGTACAGCAGCAGGCTGGCCACCAGGCCCAGCGCGAGCATGTTCTCCAGCGCGCGCACGCGCGGCGCGGCCAGGGCCAGCGGTGCGGAGTCGAATTCAAGACGCCACTGGCGTCCATACACGTCCATGGTGCGGCGATGCCGGAACGCCGGCACGACGCTCGGGGCCGCATGCGTGAACAGATCGATCTCGCCGCCACCGGTGGCATCCACGAGCCGGAAGGACAGGTCCGAATACTGGCCGGCCAGCGAGGTCTGCACGAACCGCTGCACGTCGAACGGGAGGTAGATCCAGCCGCGCATGGACGCCACCCTTGCCGCGCGCTGGTCGGGGCGTCGGCCCGGCTCGTACACCGGCACGAACAGCACCAATGCCGAAGGCCCGCCCACCGCCGCGCGCAGCGGGGCGGTCAGTCGCGCTTCGCCCGAATCGCGCGCGGCCAGCATCGGCTGCTGCAGGCTGGGCTGGGTCAGCATGTCGCCGCCGATCGCCGCCATGTTGTCCGCGGTGCGCGGTTCGAGGAACAGCGTGGGGCCGTAGAGGTCGCGCATCCCACGTGGATGGATCTGCAGCTGGCCGTAGCCCAGGCTCCGCCATTCGATCTGCAGCTCGTCCAGCCGGTTGTTGGTCACCAGTCCGGCATAGCCCAGGCCGGTGAGCGAGGGAAAGCGCGTCCCCAGGTCCAGGCTCTCGACGTAATCGGCCCACTGCCGCGGTGTGGGGCGCGCGACCGAAGCGAACAGCGCCGTGCCCCCGCGGGCGACCAGTTCGTAATTCACGATGCGGCTGCGCATGCGGTCGACGACTTCGGCCGTGCGGCTCACGAAGACCTCTTCCGCCGCGCGCAGCTCGCGTTCCCGGGCGATCCGCCAGGCCGACAGCACCAGTACCAGCGCCCCGATCAGGACCAGCAGCGCGAGCACATACCCGTGCCTGGGTGCCACCAGGCCGGTGCGGTCCGCGGATGCTGCATCCCCACGCCCAATTGGCTCCATGGGGCAAGGATACAAGCCAGTGGCGCTGGCTCGGCGGTGGGAGCGCACAAATGGGAGCGCACTGACGGGGGCGCACTCCTGAAACCGGTCACCTGCGCGAGCCGTTTCCGACGATGCGGCTGCCATGGAAGGGGTTCGAAAGCAGCTTCACCCGTTCAGGCCGTGCGGGTCTTCCGGCGACGCGAACTACGCGGCAGCCGGGACGCATGGCGCCCCCCGGTATCCGGTAAGCCGCTACCGGGCAGCAGCCAATTGCGACCCGTTCGCAGGCAATCCGGATGAATCCGGCATTTCGACCAAGCCGTTCGCCGGGCCTCGGAAACTGTCATGAAATGGCAAGTTGATGTCGCCATTTGGCAAGAACCGCGCTCCAGCCGTCCCTATAGTCCAAGACGTTCGCCCCCTCCGCGGGGGCTCCCACCCGGGCTTGCGCCGCGACCAGACGGCCGGTCCGGACGGGTCTGGATCTCAACAGGGGGAGAGGGGTTTACGTGAAGTCATTCAATGCAGGAAGGGCGGTACCCAAGGTGTCCAGGCGTGTGCTGAGCGCCATGATCCTGGCGTCGCTGGGCGCCACGGGAAGCGCGTGGTCGGCCGAAATCAGGACGGGCAATCCGGACGTCGTCGTGCGCTGGGACAACACCGTCCGCGTCAACCTGGCCAATCGCATCGAGGACCAGGATCCATCGATCCTGGCCAGCCCGAACTTCGACGACGGCGACCGCAATTTCGACCCCGGCATGGTGGGCGCGCGCCTGGACCTGCTGAGCGAATTCGACTTCATCTACAAGGAACGCTTCGGTTTCCGCGTCAGCGGCGCGGGCTGGTACGACGTCGCCGCCGAGAACCTGGACAACCACAGCCTGCGCTCGTCCAACCACATGGAAGACGGCCAGGCCGCGCTCGGCCTGAGCGATGAGACCGACAAGTACTTCCGCGGTCCGTCGGGCGAGATCCTCGACGCGTTCGTGTTCGGCAAGTTCGACGTGGGCCAGGTGCCCGTCAACCTCAAGCTGGGCCGCCACACCGTGTTCTGGGGCGAGGCCATGCTCAATCCGGTGCACAGCCTGAGCTACGGCCAGTCTGCGCTCGACCTGGGCAAGCTGTTCGCGGTCCCGGGCACGGAAGCCAAGGAACTGTTCCTGCCGCGCGAAGCGATCTCGATGCAGGTCCAGGCGACGCCGGAGCTGTCCTTCGCCGCCCAGTACTTCTTCGACTGGGAGCAGGCCCGCATCCCCGAGTCCGGCTCGTTCCTGGGCTTCAACGACCACCTGCTGCGCGGCGGCGAGTCCTTCATCTTCAGCGCCGCGCCGGCCACGCCGCTCAACCCGCTGGGCGTCAACCGCCTGGTCCGGGGACGCGACAGCGGCCCGGACAAGACCGGCGACTGGGGCATTTCATCGCGCTGGAGCCCGTCGTGGCTCGACGGCACGCTCGGTGCGTACTACCGCGTGACTGCCGACGTGCTGCCGCAGGGCAACGCAACGCCGGCGGTCCGTCCGGGCACGCCCGCGGCGCTGTGCAGCGCGCTCGGTCTGATTCCGTTGAATCCGACCACCTGCTACATCAATCCGTCGGCCGCGACGGTGCCGGAGATCCTGCGCGGCACCATCGGCCGCTACGGCGCGGCGTATGCCGACGACATCAAGATCTACGGCCTGAGCCTGTCGAAGAACGTCGCCGGCGTCAGCATCGGCGCCGACCTGAACTACCGCGAGGACATGCCGCTGCTCAGCGACACGGTCACCGTCCTGCCGGCCTCGCTGGCGCCGCTGGCGGCCGTGCTTCCGGCCGGCAGCCTGTTCGCCCCGCCCACCGAAGGTGAAACCGGCGGCGCACGCGGTTCGACCTGGCACGGCGTGCTCAACGGCTTCGCCACCTTTGGCGACACGCCCGTCTGGGATGCGGCCAACCTGATCGTCGAGCTGACCTGGAACCGCTGGAACAGCGTCAGCGAAGGCGCCGCCGTGTTCAAGGGCCGCGACAGCTACACGGTCATGGGCCCCGCCGGCACGCCGGTGACGCCGGAAGACAAGGTGACCCGGAACTACTACGGCCTGGCGGTCAACTTCACCCCGACCAAGTACCAGATCTTCCCGGGCGCCGACCTGTCCGTGCCGATCAGCTGGTCGCAGGGTCTCAGCGGCAATTCCGCGGTGCTGCTGGGCGGCAACGAAGGCGCCGGCAGCTACTCCGTCGGCGTGGCCATCGATCTGCAGTCGCGCTACCGCTTCGACCTGAAGTACGTGGATTTCCTCGGTGGCACCACCACCAACGCCGCCAACATGATCACCTCCAGCGGCGGCGCGAACTCGCTGCTCACGGACCGCGGGTTCGTGGTCTTCACCTTCAAGACCACCCTGTGACCGTCTTTTTCGACAAGGCCTGACACCATGAACATCACCCAGACACTGCTGGCCGGCGCCCTGCTGGCCGCCCTTGGCACCGCCCATGCCGGCGTCGGCGCCGACGAGGCGAAGAAACTCGGCACCAACCTGACCCGCATCGGCGCGGAAAAGTCCGCCAACGCCGACGGCACCATCCCGGCCTACACCGGCGGACTGACCACGCCGCCGGCCGCCTTCAAGGCCGGCAGTTCGGTGCGCCCCGATCCTTTCGCCAGCGAGAAGCCGCGCGCGGTGATCACCGCGGCCAACATGGCCAAGTACGAAGGCCAGTTGACCGCGGGCGCCAAAGCCCTGCTGAAGAAGTACCCGAAGTACCGCATCGACGTGTACCCGACCCACCGCACCGTGGCGCTGCCCGAGCGCGTGCTCGACAACACCGTCGCCAACGCGACGCGCGCGAGCACCAAGGATGGCGGCCTGGGCATCACCGGCGCGATCGGCGGCTATCCGTTCCCGATCCCGAAGACCGGCTTCGAGGCGATGTGGAACCACCTGCTGCGCTATGTCGGCGTGGCCAGCAACTTCAAGTACGACAACTGGAACGTGGACGCGTCCGGCAAGCCGGCGCTGGCCACCAGCGGCAAGCTCTTCGTCGAGTACCCCTATTACGACCCGGCCAACACCAAGCCGGCCGAAGAGACCGACGTCTACTTCCGCACCAAGATCTTCTACAACGCCCCGGCACGCCGCGCCGGCGAAGCGCTGATGGCGGTGGACGTGGTCAATCCGCTCAAGCGGCCGCGCCGCGCGTGGCTGTACCTGCCGGGCCAGCGCCGGGTGAAGCTCGCCCCCGACATTTCCTATGACACGCCCAATCCAGGCACCGCGGGCTCGGCGACCTACGATGACTCGTGGATCTTCAACGGCGCCATGGACCGCTACGACTTCAAGCTGGTGGGCAAGAAGGAGATGCTGGTCCCGTACAACACCTACAAGCTGACCACGCACAAGAAGGCGGCCGAAGTCACCACGCCGAACTTCATCAACCCCGACCTGGTGCGCTGGGAACTGCACCGCGTGTGGGTGGTGGAAGCGGCGTTGAAGCCGGGCAAGCGCCACATCTACGCCAAGCGCACCTTCTACCTCGACGAGGACAGCTGGACCGCGCTGGCCGCCGACCAGTACGACGCCAAGGGTCGGCTGTATCGCGCGTCCTTCGCCCACATGTCGCCCAGCTACGACGCCAGGACGCCCAATGCCGAGACCCAGGCCTTCTATGACCTGACCTCGGGCGTCTACAACGTCAGCTTCCTGATGGGCCCGCATGGCGGCGTCACCTACACCAATCCCCTCCCGGCCAACCAGTGGTCGCCCGACGCGCTTGCCGGCGCCGGCATCCGCTGAGGCCTGACGGTCCAGGCTCCGGCGGCGCGTGTGCGCCGCCGGAGATCCGTCTTTCCAGCGCGTCGCGCTGTTGAACGAATCCATATGACGCACCCAGTCCGAAGGCTCGCAGCCGCGCTCGGTTTTGCCACGCTGCTCGTTACATCCGTTGCATCGACGGCGCCCGGCCGCAGTTTTGTCGACGTCCTCGATCAACCCGCTTCCACCAGTCCGCTCGCCGCGCAACGGCTGATGCAGGCAAGCGCCGTCGCCGGCGCGCGCCTGCTGGCCGCCGGTGCGCGCGGCCACATCGTGTACTCCGATGACCAGGGTGCGACCTGGCAGCAGGCCAGGGTGCCGGTCAGCGCCGACCTGACCGCGTTGCATTTCGCCAACGCGAAGCTGGGCTGGGCCGTCGGCCACGAGGGGGTGGTGCTGAACACGCGCGACGGCGGCGCCACCTGGCAACTGCAGCTGGATGGCCGACGCGCGAACGCGCTGGTGCTCGAACACGTGCGCAGGCTGGCCGCCGGCACTGACCCGGCCCTGCGCGAATCGCTGCTCACCGAGGCCGAACGCGCGGTGGCCGAAGGCCCCAGCCGGCCCTTCCTCGATGTCTGGTTCGGCAACGAGCGCGAAGGTTTCGTCGTGGGCGCGTACAACATGATCTTCCACACCCGCGATGGCGGCCTGACCTGGGAACCCTGGGTGGAGCGCACGCCGAACGATCACTTCTACCACCTGTACGGCGTCCGCGGCGGCCACCTCGCCGGCAACGAGGACGGCAACGACAGCGTGTACGTCGTCGGGGAACTGGGGCTGGCGCTGCGCCTGGATCCGGCGTCCGGCCGCTTCATCGCGATGCAGACCCCATACGAAGGCAGCTTCTTCGGCCTGCTGACCAAGCCCGGACTCGTGCTGGCCTACGGCATGCGCGGCACCGCCTGGCGCTCGCGCGACGGCGGCCAGACCTGGGAGCCCGGGGAGACCGGCGTCACCGCGTCGATCACGGCCGGCCAGGTGCTGCGCGATGGACGACTGCTGCTGTCGTCGCAGGCCGGCGACGTGCTGCTGAGCGACGACGATGGAGCCCATTTCCGCCGTGTCGCGCTGAAGGCCCCGATGTCCTACACCGGGCTGGCTGCTGCCGGCGACGCACTGGTCCTCAGCGGGCTGCGCGGCGTGCGCGTCGAGCATCCGCAACTGTAGGCGTCCGGCCCGATCGATTCGTCTGTTTTTCCGCCCGCTGCCCCTAGGCGTGGCTGCCGGACCCGTTCGCGGGTCCGTCTTTTGAGGATTCCTGCTTGAACACCACACCTTCCCCGCTCGACCAGATGCCGGTCGTCCGCTCGATCGAGGACTTCGACCACCGTTCGGGCCATGTCTTCGAACGCGCCATCTTCAACAACCGGTTGTGGATCGTCCTGGCCTGCGCGCTGCTGACGCTGCTGCTCGGCTTCCAGGCCACGAAACTGGCGATCAACGCCGGCTTCGAGAAGATGATCCCGCACAACCACGCCTACGTCCGCAACTACCTGGAGAGCCGCGGCAGCCTGCGAGGGCTGGGCAATTCGGTGCGCGTGGTGGTCGAGAACACCGACGGCGATATCTTCGACCCCGAGTACCTGGAAGTGCTCAAGCAGGTCAACGACGAACTGTTCCTGATGGAGGATGTCGACCGCGCCTGGATGAAGTCGATCTGGACGCCGGCGGTGCGCTGGAGCGAGGTCAACGAGGAAGGATTCGTCGGTGGACCGGTGATGCCGGACAACTACGACGGCTCGGCCGAATCCGTCGACGCGCTCAAGCTCAACATCCGCCGCGCCAACATCGTCGGCAACCTGGTGGCCAACGACTTCCGTTCGAGCATGGTGTTCGTGCCCCTGCTCGAGCGCAACGCGGCCACCGGACAACGGCTGGACTACCACGCCTTCTCGCAGGAGCTCGAGCAGCGCGTCCGCACGAAATACGAAAAGGCCGGCAAGGGCAGGATCCGCATCCACGTGATCGGCTTTGCCAAGCTGGCCGGCGACCTCATCGCCGGCCTGGTCAAGGTCGCCAGCTTCTTCCTGATCGCCGCTGTGATCGCCGCGCTGATCATCCTCGCCTACACCCGCTGCCTGCGCAGCACGGTGCTGGTGGTCGCCTGTTCGGTGGTCGCGGTGGTCTGGCAGCTGGGCCTGGTGCGTCTGCTCGGCTTCGAACTGGACCCGTTCTCCGTGCTCGTGCCTTTCCTGATCTTCGCCATCGGCGTCAGCCACGGCGCGCAGAAGATGAACGGCATCATGCAGGACGTGGGGCGCGGCACCCATCGCCTGGTCGCTGCGCGCTACACCTTCCGGCGCCTGTTCCTGGCCGGCCTGACCGCGCTGCTGGCCGACGTGGTCGGCTTCGCGGTGCTCATGACGATCGACATTCCGGTGATCAAGGAACTGGCCCTGACCGCCAGCATCGGCGTGGGCGTGCTGGTGTTCACCAACCTCATCCTGCTCCCGGTGCTGCTGTCCTACGTGGGCGTCAGCCCGGCCGCCGCCCGCCGCAGCCTGCGCCAGGAGGCCGAAGAAGCGCGGGGGCGCGGATTCGATGCCTTGTGGAAGTTCCTCGACCGCTTCACGCAGCGACGTTGGGCCGTGGGCGCGATCGCCTGCGCCGCAGTGCTGGCGGCGGGCGGCCTGTGGATGAGCCGCGGGCTGCAGATCGGCGACCTCGACCCCGGCGCGCCCGAACTGCGCCGGGAGTCGCGCTACAACCAGGACAACGCCTACATCACCGGCAACTACGCGCTGTCCAGCGACCTGTTCGCGGTGATCGTCAAGACGGCGGACGACGCCTGCCTCAACTACAAGACCCTGGTGCAGGCCGATCGCCTGGGCTGGGCGTTGCAGCAGGATCCCGCGGTGCAGACCACGGTGTCGCTGGCCGACGCGGTGCGCAACATCACCGCCGGTTCGTTCGAGGGCAACCCGAAGTGGCTGACCCTCAGCCGCAACCAGGACGTGATCAACTACTCCGGCCAGCAGGCCACGGTGCTCAATCCGGACCTGTTCAATACCGAGTGCTCGGTGCTGCCGGTGATCGCCTTCCTCGCCGACCACAAGGCCGACTCGCTCAAGCGCGTGGCCGGCATCGCCGAGGACTTCGCGGCGCGCAACAACGACCAGGACGTGACCTTCAAGCTGGCCGCCGGTTCGGCCGGCATCGAAGCGGCCACCAACGAAGTGGTCAGCCGGGCCAGCCGTTCGATGCTGCTGTACGTCTACGGCGCGGTCGCGCTGCTGTGCTTCGTCGCCTTCCGCAGCTGGCGCGCGGTGGTGGTCGCGGTACTGCCATTGATCCTCACCTCGATCCTTTGCGAGGCGCTGATGGTGCAGCTGGGGATCGGCGTCAAGGTTGCGACGCTGCCGGTCATCGCGCTGGGCGCGGGCATCGGCGTGGACTACGCGCTGTACCTGCTGAGCGTGCAGCTGGCCCAGCAGCGCGCCGGCGTGCCGCTGGCGGCCGCATACCGGCATGCGGTGATGTTCACCGGCAAGGTCGTCGCCCTGGTGGGCATCACGCTGGCGGCGGGCGTCATCACCTGGGCGTTCTCGCCCATCAAGTTCCAGGCCGACATGGGCATCCTGCTCACCTTCATGTTCGTGTGGAACATGATCGGTGCGCTCGTGCTGATTCCGGCGCTCTCTCATTTCCTGCTGCGCAAGGTGGAGGCCTGACATGCTCGGACTGATGCAGGACCACAAGCTGCTGGTCTCGTCCCTGATCGAACACGCGGCGGCCGCCCATCCCGACGCCGGGATCGTCTCGCGCACGGTCGAAGGCCCGATCCATCGCTGCACGTACGGCGACATCCAGCGGCGCGCGAAGCAGGCGGCCAACGCTCTGGCGGCGCTCGGCGTACAGCGCGGCGACCGCGTCGCCACCCTGGCCTGGAACGGCTATCGGCACATGGAGCTCTATTTCGGTGTTTCGGGCATGGGGGCCGTGCTGCACACGGTCAATCCGCGCCTGTTTCCCGAGCAGCTCGAGTACATCATCAACCACGCGCAGGACGCGGTGCTGTGCTTCGACCTGAGCTTCGTGGCGCTGGTGGAGAAGCTGGCGCCGCAGCTGGCGCACGTGCGCGCCTTCGTCCTGATGACGGACCGCGGCCACATGCCCGCCTCCACGATCCCCGGTCTGCTGTGTTACGAGGACCTGCTCGCGGCGCAGGCCGACGACTACACCTGGCCCGACCTGGACGAGGGCGCGGCCGCTTCGCTCTGCTACACCTCCGGCACCACCGGGATGCCAAAGGGCGTGCTGTATTCGCACAGGTCCACGGTGCTGCATGCCTTCGGCGCATGCACGGTGGACAGCCTGGCCGTGTCGAGGAACGAGACCGCCCTGCTGGTGGTACCGATGTTCCACGTCAACGCCTGGAGCATGCCCTACGCCGGTGCGATGAGCGGGGCCCGGCTGGTCCTGCCCGGCCCGGCCCTGGACGGCGCGAGCATCTACCAGTTGCTGCGCGACGAGCAGGTCACGCTTGCGCTCGGCGTGCCCACGGTCTGGATGATGCTGTTGCAGCACGTCGCCGCGGCTGGCCTGAAGCCGATCGACGAGCTGGCGCTTCGCCGCGTGGTGATCGGTGGCGCCGCTGCGCCGCGGACGATGGCCGAGGCGTTCGAACGCGACTTCGGCGCCTTCGTGGTCCACGCCTGGGGCATGACCGAACTGTCACCTGTCGGCACGGTGTGCAACCTGATGCCCAGCCACCGCGCGTTGCCACTGGCCCGGCGCCTGGATGTGCAGGCCAAGCAGGGCCGCGCCGTGTTCGGCGTCAGCCTCAAGCTCACCGACGACGCCGGCCAGCGGCTGCCGCATGACGGCCAGGCGGCGGGCCACCTGAAGGTCCGCGGACCCTGGGTCGCCCGCGCCTACTACCGCGACGAGGACGGTCCGATCCTGGATGACGAGGGCTACTTCGATACCGGGGACGTGGCGACGATCGATGCCGACGGTTACATGCAGATCACCGATCGGGCCAAGGACGTGATCAAGTCGGGCGGCGAATGGATCTCGTCCATCGCCCTGGAGAACGCGGCCATGGGCCACCTGCTCATCGCCGAGGCCGCGGTCATCGGGATCGCACACCCGAAGTGGCAGGAACGACCGCTGATGCTGGTCGTGGTCAAGCCGGGCCAGACACTGGAGCGCGAAGCGGTGCTGCACTACCTGGAGGGTCGCGTCGCCCGATGGTGGCTGCCCGACGACGTCGTGTTCGTCCGCGAACTGCCCCACACGGCGACCGGCAAGCTGCACAAGGCGGTACTGCGCGAGAGGTTCCGCGACTACCGCTTTCCGGTCGAGGCGTAAGGCCGGGGCGTCGTGAGGCGCCCTGCCCCGTCCACGCCCCGACGACACGCTGAAGGCCAGCGGCGACTGGCGGGGGATTGGCCTACCAAAGGCTGGGTCCCCGCGATCGCGGGGTTGCCCATCAGCTCATCGATCCAGCCGGCGGATCAGTTCCAGCGACAGCGGCCACTCGCCGTAACCCCACGCCGGATTGAGATGGCCGACCTCGCCCAGGTCCTCCAGCTCGCTGCCCCAGTCCTGCGCCAGCGCCTGCGCGCGCTCGAACGCGCACAGCGGGTCGTTGCGACTGGCCGCGAGCAGGCTCGGGAACGGCAACGGACGGCGCGGTATCGGCAGCCAGCCGTGCTCGCGCAACGTGTCGGTCGCCGGATAGCCGGCGGGGAACGGGTTCTCCACGTCCGCGGGCGTGGCCAGCAGCGCGCCCTTGATCGGACAACGCGCCTGGAACATCAGCGCCCACTGCACCACCATCATCACCCCTGCGCTGTGCGCGACCAGGATGACCGGGCCGTCGATGCCGCGCAGCGCCCGGTCCAGCGCCTCCACGCGCGAGGCGCAGCAGAGCTTGTCGTGCTCCAGCGGCGCGACGGTGCGCACCTTGCCGAGCCCGGCCGCGAGCAGGGTCTGCCAATGTTCCGGCACATGCTCGCGCAGGCCCGGGACGATGAGGACGGTTGAACGGATGGTCATTGGAATCTCTTCGGGGAAATGGTTCATCGGGCGCCCAGCCACAACAGGCCCAGCACCCAGGCGGCGAGGAATGCGGTCTGCCCGAACATCAGCAGCACGGGCCTGATGCCTACGGTGGCAAGTTCGCGGAGCTGGATCTTCATGCCGAGCGCGGCGATGGCGGTGACCAGGCACCACGTCGACAGACCGCTGCCGAACTGCCGCAGCGTGGGCGTGACAACACCCAGGCTGGTCAGTACGGCGAAGACAAGGAAGGCCACTGCGAACCACGGCAGCAAGGGCGGGCGCTGCCCGCTTTCGTGCCCGCCGCGGGCGCGGGTGATCATGGTCGCGGCGAGGATGACCGGCAGCAGCATCGCTACGCGGATCAGCTTCACCACGGTGGCGGTGTCGCCGGTTTCGTTCGACAGGCTGTAGCCCGCACCGACGACTTGGGCGACGTCATGGATCGTGCCGCCCAGGAAAACGCCCGCCTGGACGGGGTCCAGACCGGCAGCGCGCACGATCATCGGGTAGATGATCATCGCCGCGGTCGACAGTGCCGACACACCGATGACGGTGAACAGCGTCGCGCGCTCCTTGCCCGGGTGCGCCGGCAGCGCGGCGGCGAGGGCCAGTGCCGCGGACGCGCCGCAGATAGCGGTCGCTCCGCCCGAAAGCAGGCCGAACAGCACGTTGAAACCCATCGCCCGCGCGACCAGCATCGACAACACGATCGTGACGATGACCGACACGACCACCAGCTGCACCGGCTCCCAGCCCAGCGCGGCAATCTGCTCGAGGGTGATGCGCGTGCCGAGCAGGGCCACGCCCAGGCGCAGGACGCCGCGCGCGGCCAGGTCGATGCCGGGCTTGCACGGACCGTCCGCCGACAGGAAGTTCATCGCCATGCCCAGCAGCAGCGCGAACAGCATCACCGGCGCCTGGTACTGGCTGGCCAGCGACTGCGCTGCAACGGCCACGACGACGCTGGCCAGCAGGCCGGGCATGTAGCGCCCGGCGAGCATCCGGAACCGGTTCATGCCCGTTCGGCCGGGGCCGTCCCCTGCGCTGCCTTCCGCATGGCCAGCAGCAGCAGGCTTGCATCCTGCGCGCCGGCCAGGGACAGCCGATCGTTGAACACGAAGTGCGGCACCCCCGGAACGGTCGAACCGTGCAGGGGACCTGCCTCATCGCCCGGCGCGGCGCCGGGCCGATCCATGGGAACGCCGACCTCCATCGCCAGCGCCTGCAGCGTCCGGGCATCGCCGATGTCCTGGCCCTGCTGGAAATAGGCGACAAACAGTCGCTCGAGCACGTCTTCGTACAGCGGCTTGTCATGGGCCGCAACGCGACGCAGCAACTGGTGGGCGCGCGAGGTGTTGGGCAGCCGCCCGATCGCGGCCAGCTCCAGGGGCAGGTCCACGGCCCGCGCGGCCTGCATGATCTGTCGCCGACGTTGCGCCACCGCTTCGGGTGATCCCAGGCGTCGCTCGTAGAACTCGGCGAACGGCAAGCCCTGCTCCGGCACGCCGGGCAGCAGCTGCACCGGGTGCCACGTCGTTTCCAGCGTGACCTCCGGGTACTTCTGCCCGAACCGTTCGCGCGCGAGCTCGAGTTGGCGCTTGCCGATGAAGCACCAGGGGCAGATCAGGTCGAAGTGGACGGCTACGGTGAGCC
Organism: Lysobacter solisilvae; assembly: GCF_016613535.2. NCBI lineage: Bacteria > Pseudomonadati > Pseudomonadota > Gammaproteobacteria > Lysobacterales > Lysobacteraceae > Agrilutibacter > Agrilutibacter solisilvae. The sequence continues at coordinate 2,776,880 of NZ_CP071518.1, read as the reverse complement.
CGTTGGCGCCGCTCACGCCGCTGCCTGCGCGCCGATGTCCCGGATGTAGGGGCGGCTCGCAACCTGCTGGATGTCGGCCAGGTAATGCCGTTTGGCGAAAAAGAACACCGCGGCGGCGGCCACGCTGATCAATGGCACCAGCTGGAACGCCGTCGCCAGGCCCAGCGCATCGGCCAGCACGCCGGTGACCAGCGGCCCGGCGGCCAGGCCCAGCAGATTGTTCACCAGCGTCAGCATCGCGAACGCGGTGCCATGGATCGGCAGCGGCGTGAGATTGGCGACCATGGCGCCGGCCGGGCCACTGGTGCCCGCCGCCAGGAACATCCCCAACCCGATCACGGCCAATTGCGCCGCGCCGTGCGGCATCGCGAACGCCAGCGAGAGCAGCAGGCAACTGCCCAGGCTGTAGGCGATCGCCAGGCTGAATTTGCGCTCCGGCGCGCCCCGGCACAGGCGGTCGCTGAGCATGCCGCAGCCGATCATGCCCAGGCCGCTGACCAGCACGATCATGGCTGCCACGCCGCCGGCGGCGTCGGTCGCCATCGCGTAGTAGCGGTTGAGATAGCTTGGGAGCCACACGATGACCGTGCCGCCGACGAACAACTGCAGGCCGCTCCCGACGTAGGCGCCGAGCACGGAACGCGTGTTGACCAGGCTGCGCAATGGAACGCGCACGGGCGGCGTAGCCGTGGCCGTGGCCGTAGCCGTAGCCGTAGAAGATGCATTGCCCGGCGACGGCGGTGCGATGCGCTTCTCGCGGACGATGATCGGGTACACGACCGCCAGCAGCAGCCCGAACAGGGCCATCACCGCGAACGCCCAGCGCCAGCCCAGGTGGGCCGCCACCGTGCCGCCCAGGGCCATGCCCAGCACCGAGCCGAACATGCCTCCGGCCATGAACGCACCGGTGAGCGTCGCCCGCATGTGTTTGGGAAACACCGACAGCACGACGGCGATCCCGACGCTGCCGTACGCGGCTTCACCGACACCCACCAGGAATCGCGCGGCCAGCATCTGCGGATAATCCTGCGCCAGGCCGCAGCCCAGCGTCGCCAGGCTCCAGACTGCGGCCATGATGGCGAGGCTCTTCACGCGACCGAACCGGTCGGCGAGCAGCGACAGTGGGAAGGTCAGCAAGCCCACCATCAGCGCCACGACGCCGCTCAGCAGGCCGAGCCGCGCATCGGACAGCGCCCACTCGTGCTTGAGCAGCGGGAAGACCGCGTTGAGCACCTGCCGGGACATGTAATCCGACAGCAGCAGGCCGAAACTCAGCGCGAACACGACCCAGGCATAGCGGCGCGGGATGCGCGCGCCGGGATCGTCGTTACCGGTTTGGGAGTGGGAGTAGTACGCCATGATGCACCCGGTGTTTCAGCAGGACAGGGTCAGGCCGGAATCGGCACGCCTTTCCAGAACGGCCTGCGGTTCGGCGCGAAGCCATTGGCCGCCAGCGTCTCGTCGGCATCCTTGTAGAACGTGCCGATCCTGTAGATCTCGCGCGCCTGGGCGGCCGAGGCGATGTCGCGGCCGAACTCGCGCGACAGGCGCACCAGTTGCTCGATCTGCTCGACGCTGCCCATCTTGCGGTCGCGGCGCTGGGTCCAGATGTTGTCCTCGTTGCCGCAGCGCACGTGCAGCCCCATCGCGATCGCCATCATGTTCAGCGGCAATACGTTGAGCATGGATGACTCAAGCGTCAGCACGGAGCCGTCCGGGCAGGCACGCACGAAATTGGCCAGGTTGTAGATGTTGGGTGCATCGAAGCCGCCGCCGATGGCGACCCAGGTCAGGATCAGCGGCACGTTGCAGGTGCCCTTGCGCATCATCCGCTCCACCGTCTCGATCTGGGTGATGTTGGCGAGCTGGAAATGCGTCTGGATGCCCTTGGCCGACAGCCGGCGGATGTGTTCTTCAACCCATTCCGGGCCGGCCGGGATCGTCATCTCGCGATACGCGCGGTAGCCCTCCGGCGTGCCCAGGCTGGTACCGGCCAGGTCGGCCTCGCACATCTGCTCGACCACGTTCATCTGGTTGGTGTTGATGGCGATGGTCACCTGGTCCGGCGCCGGCTGCAGCTCGGCCAGCATGTGCCGGGTGTCGTCGGACAGCCACTTGGCCACGTTGCCCTCGCCTTCCGGCGCGAAGGAGATCGAACCGCCGACCTGCAGGATCATTTCGGGCACGCGGGCGCGGATGCCGGCCAGCAGCTCGTTGAACATCGACAGGCGCTTGGAGCCCTTGCCGTCGAGCTCGCGCACGTGCAGGTGCAGCACCGTGGCACCCGCGTTGTAGCAATCGACCGCCTTCTGGATGTGTTCCTCCATCGTCACCGGGATGTCTTCCGGGAAATCCGACGGCAGCCATTCCGGGCCATATGGCGCGGCGGTGATCACGAGCTTCGGCTGGTTCTCGGGGAACAGCGAGCCATCGAGGAAATTCATGCGTGGGTTCCTGTTGCGTAAAGCGGTCGGATGTCTGGGAAATGGGCCGCGGATCAGTACGGCACGCTGCCGATGATTCCGGCCCGCTCCATCTTTCGATGGCAGGGCGGGTAATCCATCACGGCGTAGTGCTGGGTCGAACGGTTGTCCCAGATCGCCACGCTGTTGGGCCGCCAGCGCCAACGCACCTGGTATTCCGGGACGTAGGCCTGGCTGATCAGGTAGCGCAGCAGGTCACCCGCGCCGGGATTGGCGTCCTGGCCGTAGCGCACGTTGGCCGACGTGTGGAAGTCGGTGAGGTGAGTAGTGAACGCGTTGACGAACAGGATCTTCTCGCCGGTTTCCGGATGGGTCCGCACCACCGGGTGCTCCGCGTCCGGGAACTGCGCCTTGAGCGCGTGGCGCTTCTCGATCGGCATCGCGGCGCCAAAACTGGCTTCGATGCTGTGGCGTGCATGCAGGCCGGCGATGCGCGCCTTGACCTCGTCGGGCAGGCGCTCGTACGCCAGCGCCATGTTGGCCCACATCGTGTCGCCACCCACCGGCGGGCATTCGATGCAGCGCAACACGCAGCCCAGCGGCGGCGCCACGCGCCAGGTGGCGTCGGTGTGCCAGGCGTTCTCGTAGCGGTCGTTGGGCGCGTCCGGCGACTTGCTGATCTGCACCAGGCCCGGATGATCGGGATGGCTGCCGGCGACGGGATGGTCCTCCAGTTCCCCGAAACGACGCGCGAACGCGACGTGCTCGGCCCGGCTGAATGCCTGGTCGCGCAGGAAAAGCACGCGGTGCCGCAGCAGCGCCGCGCGGATCTCTCCGAACAGATCGTCGTTGTCGATCGCATCGGCCAGGTCGACGCCGGACAGTTCGGCTCCGATGGCGCAGGTCAGTTGTTCGACGCGCATGCCGTTCTACCTCAGATGACGAAGATCGAAGACCCGGTGGTCCGGCGGGCCTCCAGGTCTCGATGGGCCCGTGCGGCGTCCTGCAGGGCGTAACGCTGGTTGATCTCGATGCGGATGCGCCCCGCCCCGACGTGGTCGAACAGTTCGGCCGCCAGTTCCGCCTTCTCGGCCGGATCGGCGATGTAGTCGGCCAGCGCCGGGCGGGTAAGGTAGAGCGAGCCTTTCATTGCAAGGATCTGCGGATTGAACGGCGGGACCGGCCCCGAGGCGGTGCCGACGCAGACCATCGTCCCGCGCCGTTTCAGCGAGTCGAGCGAGCCCTCGAACGTGGTCTTGCCGACGCTGTCGAACACCACCGATACGCCTTCGCCATCGGTCAGTTCGCGCACGCGCGCTGCGACGTCTTCGTGGCTGTAGTCGATGACGTGGTCGCAGCCGTGCTCGCGGGCGAGCTCGGCCTTGGCCTGCGTCGAGACGGTGCCGATCACGGTCAGACCCAGCAGCTTGGCCCACTGCGAGACGATCAGGCCGACGCCGCCGGCGGCGGCGTGCAGCAGGATCGAGTCTCCGGCCCGGAACGGATGGATGCGGCGCAGCAGGTAGGCCGCGGTCAGGCCGCGCATGGTCATGGCGGCGGCGGTCTCGTAACCGATGGTCTCGGGCAACTTGATCAAGGGCGCGGCCGGCACCAGGCGTTCGGTGCTGTAGGCGCCCAGGGTGTTGATGAACCCGGTGTAGGTCACGCGGTCGCCGACCGCGACCTGGTCGACATCGGGGCCCACGGCCTGCACCACCCCCGCGCCCTCGACGCCGATGCCGGCCGGCAGCGGGATCGGATAGGTTCCGTTGCGGAAGTAGGTGTCGGCGTAGTTCAGGCCCACCGCGACATGACGCAGCCGCACTTGGCCCGGACCCGGCTCGCCGACTTCGACGGATTCGTAGCGCAGAACCTCCGGGCCACCGCCCTCATAGAATCGAACCGCATGGGCCATGAGCTGTCTGGAACCTCGCATCGGGGAGTCGGGCGCCCCTCGGGGGGGGCTTTTTCGACTATAGGCAACCGGGATGCGCGGCTCTTGCCAAACGACGACAATGACTTGACATTTCATGACAGGTCCCCCGGCCCTCAGGACCGTTCCATGAGCAGCCTCATCCGTGCCGCCACGCTGAAGAACTATTTCGAAGTGGCGCAGCAGCTCGACCTCAATCCCCAGCCGTTGCTGCGCGCAGCCGGCCTGAGCCGGACCATGCTGACCGACCCCGAACGGCGCATTCCGGCCTCAGCCGTGCTGCGGCTGCTGGAGGATTCGGCGCGTCAGTCCGGATGCGACACGTTCGGGCTGCGCATGGCCGAGTCGCGGCAACTGTCGGACTTCGGTGTGGTCAGCCTGTTGCTGATCCACCAGCCCACTCTGCGCGACGCCCTGGTCACGACCATGAAGTACCGCCACCTGCTCAACGAGCTGTTGGCTATCCACGTGGAGGAAAGGGGACGGACCGTGGTCATCCGCGAGGAGTTCGTGACCGATTCCGGATTCACCTCATCGCGCCAGGCCATCGAACTGGCGCTGGGCGCCCTGTACCGCCTGTGCGGATTCCTGCTGGGCCCGCACTGGAAGCCGCATAGCGTGAATTTCACGCACGGCGCCCCCGAGAACCTGCTGATCCACCGCCGCGTGTTCCGCTGCCCCGCGGAATTCGACCGCGAGTTCAATGGCATCGTCTGCGAGGCCTCCGACCTCAACGCCCCCAACCCGTCCGCCGATCCGGCGATGGCCCTCTACGTCAAGCGCCTGGTGGAGGCGCTGCCGGCGCCCACCCGGAATTCCATCGCCACCGATATCCGCAAGGACCTCTACATCCTGATGCCGATGGGACAGGCGACCATCGAGCAGGTGGCGGTTGGACGCGGCATGAACGTGCGCACGCTGCAACGCCGGCTTGAAGAGGCCAACGAGACATTCTCCGATGTCCTGCATTCGGTCCGGACCCAGCTGGCCCTGCGCTACATGGAAAACCCCCAGTACTCGTTGCAGGTGGTCGGCCGCCTCCTGGGTTTTTCCTCTCCCAGTTCATTCACGCGCTGGTTCAGCGGCGCGTTCGGCATGGCCCCACGGGAATGGCGAAAGGAGTACCAGCAGCGCGGCTGAGCCGCCGCGCAAGACGGGTAGTTCCTGATATCCCCGGGCGCAAAAAAGGCCGGAACCCTGTGGGATTCCAGCCTGATTTGCACCACGTTGCAGCTTGAATTGGTGGAGGTGGGGGCTACTGAATCACTGCCGCAACAGGCATAATATCAATGCCAACTGCAGCTCGCACAACAGTGTTACCGTCATAGCTACCGCCAGCCTAGCTTGAGACCGCGCGCCCCCTCTTGTTGGAGCCGAAGGCCCTGGCACCTCCAGCCGCAAGTGAAGCCCAGCAAGTTCGCAAGGCGGGGAGGCCACGTCCGCCTGCTCGCAACATCCCGCCGAGATTGGACGCTTTCAGGGAGTGACAAGAATTGCAACGCCTTCACCAACTACTTCCCGGTAGGGCAACCTTCTCTGTTTTCGCTTGCAATTACTTCAACATGCCTACCGCTTGGGTGAGCGGCCCGCATCCGGGCGAGGAAGTCTTCACGACTAGGCAGAGACTCCCCCGACGGTCGCACCGTGAATGACGCTCCGCTCAAGGGACTGGGATATTTGTAGCCCTCAAACAGAAACCAGTCCTCAATGTACAGACACGGATCCTGCCCCCCCCTTGACGAAAATGGCGCCGCGCTTGATGCCGTCTTGAATGACGTCATGCACGCCCCATGCGATCTGTGCCTGGCATACCCCTCCCACCAGAATCGATGCCACTGCTGCGACCATTAATACATTGACCACCTAGATCGATTGAACTGCTTGTTTCGAACTGACTTCTGTCAGCACCCTTGCGCCCATGCAAGCTACAGCAGCTTCTTGGTAGCGCCCTCCTCTTTACGGTGACAAGTGCACATGCCCGCCAGCGCCCACGTGGCCGGAGGCATGCCAGTGGCAAATGGAGGTCGAGAAAATGGCTTGGACGCCTTTTGGCCAAAGCGCAAATGGACAGCGGAGCGTCCAACGGACCTCCGTGGAGCTCACCTTGTCGAGCGCTGGGTTTGCCGGCTCAGAATCTCCCTCAAATGCTTTCGGCCACCAGTCAATCCGGCTGGCAACCGCGCAAACCCGCCGAGCGCGTGCCCGTACTTCGTCGAGCCCGTGCCCGTACTTCAAAGCGAGCGCGACCTGCTGCGCCTGCCTCATCGAGCAAGAAACACATATCGGGACAGCTCCCCAGCCATAGAAATCAGGACGCGACGCCTGGGCAACCTTAAGACAAAGTCAGCCTCCTACCCCACCCAGTGGCTCGATCCGAGTGGCGACCCCGCTGCAGAATGGCGTACTGGCAACTTGGGCCGGCACGGCGGCTTGCCTCCATTCATCACCCACACCTCCACAGACCTGGAAAACTCATGCGCCTATCGCCGAGCACCACCATTGTCATTCTATTGGCCCTTTCCCCTTTCGCGGGCCCGGCCCAAGCCGGCCGCAGCTACGACAACTGCACAGGCTTCATCGACTCCCTACCGCCACGGTTGACGCGCAAGGCACGTGGTGCCTGCGCCATGACCTGAGTACAGCTATTACCATGGGCAACGCCATCACGATCGCCAACAATAACGTCACCATCGACTGCAATGACTTCAAGGTCGGCGGGCTGCAGGCAGGCGCAGGTACGCAGACCAATGGCATCTACGCCATGAATCGGCCAAACATCACCGTGCGGAACTGCAACGTCCGTGGCTTCTATCGCGGGATCAACCTTGAAGGTTCGAGCGGCCATGTAGTCGAGGACAACCGCCTCGAAGGAAATACGTTTCTTGGAGCGAGTGTACGGGCCTATGGTTCAGTGGTAAGGCGAAACCAGATGCTGAACACCGGCGGCACTACCAACAACCCGGCCGAACGGGCGCTATCCACCCGCTACGGGGTGGATGTGCTGGACAATCTCATTGATGGAGTCTTCTCCCGAGTGGGCAGCAACAAGCCGGTTTACGGCATTGAAATTGGCTCGAGCCCGAGTGTCACTGTCGCGGGCAATCGGGTTCGCAACCTGAAGCCGGACGGCACCGGGACCGGGAGCGTCAATGGCATATTCATCAACTCCAGTCTGCGAGCAGCCATCATCGACAACCACGTTACTCACACCGAAACCAAAGGGATCGGCATCAAGTGCATCAGTAGTGGGGCGCGGGTAAAAGACAACGTGGTCGGCGGCTTCGAGTCTCAACTCGCGGGCTGCAATGACTCAGGCGGAAACGACTTGTTCCCCTATTAATGCGAGTGGCGGCAGGATCGAACGGATAGCGTATCCAGTAACAAGAAGGAACTTAGGGCGAAGTGTTAATTTGCCAGCGGATCGTCAATGAGGAAATCCCCTTCCCCGTTCGAACTTTGGGTACGACTATGAACAAGGTCAAGCTGCACAATCCGCAACATTGGACCGAGGAGCGGCTGTACGCCTATGCGAATGCTGGACCGGAGCGAAACACCCACTTCGCGTCGGTTCGGCCTGGGGTGGTTGTGGACCGGATAACGGACGGCGGGGAAGAGCCCACGCAACAGATCGGCGAGCCCGATTCATGGGGCGTGCGAATCCAGCTCTGGTAATGCGCGACGGTCTTAGCCGCCAGGCCGACCCATCCCGCAGGGGAAAGCTGAGCGGGGCGATACATTGGCCTGCAACGCAAAAGGGAGTCGGCAAAAACCAGCCCGGGACAAATCGCCTGGCAGCCAGCAACTATGTTGATTGACTTGCTTCTCGAAGTGCCTGGACCAGAGGGTGCGCATCACCATAGATTCGCCGTGCCATAGCTAGCGCTTCAATCCGCACGCGCTTTGCTTCATCCTTCGCCCCCTTGCTCTCCAAGATTTCAGCTAGCCATGGCTTGAGCTGCACCATCTCTTCGGCGGACGAACTGGAATCTTGAGCCAACTTTGACTGGACCTCCCGCAAGATACGCTCCGACTCACCATTCTTCTTTGGCGCAACCTTGAATGCCGTATAGCTTGCCATCCCGCGGGCGAGAAGGGTCATGGGGGAATCTGGACCGCGGATCTTGCTCATTCCACTCGCAGCGAGCTTTGCTTCCTTCTTGGCATCCAGAAAACGCCCCCAGCGGAGATAGAGCTCCGCTCGGTACAGATTGATGTATGGGCGAATCTTCCCGGGATCATCTGGCCCCGCTACAGATTCAGCCTTTGCCAGAAGTCGCTGCGCCTCCTCATAACGCCCTTGATTGAATGTTGCGACTCCGAGCTGCGTGAGTGCGTTGGCTATCCCAAAATGGCCTGGAGCTAACGACGCTTCCGCCACGGAAAGCGCCTGCTCAGCAACCGCCTGCGCCTCTTCGTATCTCCCCAGTTTCGTCAGAGTCGATGCAAGGCCATTCAGGGGCAATACGCTTCGTGGGTTTCCCGCCCCAACCGAACGCTCCAGCATTAAAAGAGACTGCCGATAGCTTCGTTCCGCGTCGGCGAAGCGATCCAGGGCAACCTCGGTGACTGCAATGTTCTGGTGATCCATCGCCAAATCGGCGAGGTCGAATGAGTCGAGCGCCTGCCTATCAACGAGAATCTGCTGACGAATCTGCAGGGACTCCAAGCTGCGACCGCGCTTGTTGAGTGAGTGAGCGAGAGCGGTCATAGCCGAAATTCGGTCGCGCGCCCAGGCCGGATCGCCGGCCGTCAAGGCTAACATCTCGCGTGCAACTGGTTCTGCCTCCTGAGTTTGGCCGGCGGAGTTGAGCAAGGTCGCCTGCGTCGCAAGCAGCTTTGGCAGCACGCCTCTTGCATCTGGAGAGTCTAGTCGCCGAAGTTCTTCGACGGACTTCGTGTGCAGCGGGAGGGCGCGCGCTGGCCCTTCAAGATGTTCAAGGCTTTGCGCAATTGCAGCCCGAACCTGAGCACGCGCTTCGGGAACACCTTCGAGCCCACTATCAACCTGCCGCGCAGCCCACTCGAGATAGTCGCTCGCCGACAACACGGATCCACGCGCGGGCTCGGTAGGATCTGTACGCGCGATTAGGTCAAGCAAGAAGTCCCGCGTCAATTCCGCACGCCTCGCCTCTTGGGTCGCGACTTTTGCGGCGGCGACTGCTAGATCTCGCTCAGACTCTACGCGCGTCACTCCGAGCGTGACAACAACTGTCAAGACAACAGAGGCTATTGCAGCGATCAAAGTGGCAGGAAGATTTCGACGCAGCAGACGGGAGATGCGATAGAGGCGCCCACCGTGCCTCGCGACTACGGGACGCCCCGCCAGGTAGGCGGCAAGATCGGTTTGCAGCGCGTCAGCAGAGTGGTAGCGCTGGTCCGGATCCTTTGCCAGGGCCTTCCTGACGATTGCATTCAGATCGCCCCTGAGCTGCTTACGTACCGCTCGAACTTTGGCTGATGTGTACCAGATTGGCTCGCCCGTCTTGGCGCCACCACGTGCGGCCATATCGAAGGCCTGCTGTAGTTGCAACGGCTCTTCCTCTGTAACCGCACGACTCCATGCAATAGGGCTCCCTGGATCGGCGCGATAGGGCTTATTGCCTGTTAGCACGTAGAAAATAAGAACGCCCGTTTGATAAATATCGGTTGGAACCGATAATGGCCGCCCGTGAAACTGCTCGGGGGCTGCGTACAACGGCGTCATGGGACCAGGGCTGGCCTCATTGGTCAAATCGGATGCGCCCCCCAACGACTTGGCAATGCCGAAATCGAGCAACTTTACCTCACCGCCTTGCCGTGTGACAAAAACGTTTGACGGCTTGATGTCCCGGTGGATCACTAGATTCCGATGAGCACTTCCAAGAGCGGTTACAACGCGCTGGAGTAGGCGAACTCGGTCCGCAACGGAATCAACGTAATCCTTGCAGTACTGAGTAATCGGCACACCATCGATATACTCCATGGTGAAGTACAAGATTCCGTCGTCGGTTTCCCCAGCGTCATAGATTTGTGCTATCCCGGGGTGGTGAAGCTGAGCCAGGATGTCGCGCTCTTGGAGGAAGCGCTCGCGTACCGTTAGATATGCGCCCCTGTCGCGCACCAGCTTCAGCGCTACATCGCGATCCAGCTTCTGTGTCCTGTGACGAGCACGGTACACGGCCCCCATTCCGCCGGATCCGATAAGCTCCAACAGCAGATAAGGCCCGACCTCCCGCCCCACCAGACCTGCATCGACCTCAGCGCGGTGATGCTCCTGCGTGGCCTGTTGCGAAGATTGCTCGTCCAGCATTCGTCCGAACAATCGTCCGAGCAGTGCACCACCCGGGTCCAAGGGGATTTGCCGAAGGCTCATGGCCGTCCCCAATAGTTAACACTCTCAATCATTCTACGGCCGCTCACTTTACTCAGCTCGATGTCACCCAATCGGGTGACGCCTACCCTCTTGACGCCTGCGCACCCAATTCCGCCTCAGCCAAGGTGCCTCGCATCTTGACTCACATTTCATTGGCGATCGACGCTCCGCGATCAAGACGCAGGAGCTTGATAGCCAAGCCATCGAATCCACATCAACCGAGAGGTGAACGAGATTGATCGAGATGGGAACGCGACACGCAGCGCTCGCTAGGTCCAGGACGATCTTGCATTCAAGCTAACGGCAGCACCACCCCAGGCCCAATCCAACACTCCCGCGCACCAATCAATCTCCAACCGCCATACGCGCTCGTATCGTATTGATCCAATGGCGGATTTACAAATCTTTGGTCGTAGTAATACGCAATCTCCACGAACAAGGTCACGCACTCATGAGCGTCTCCGCAAGTCATCCGGCACTTCCTGAAACCAGCGCAAGCACTTATCGAGTCAGTGTCCACGAGCGCAACTTCGACGGGCGCGTGGTCGCCAAGTACGAAGACATCAAATGCGCAGCAACCGCCGCGACTGCTGGCATCACACGAGCCGAGCGGCATTCGCAGTTGCACAATGTGGACGTGACGTTTCTGATCATGAATGACGATGGCGCGGTAGTGCTTCTAGGGTCCTTCTCAGCGAAGCGGTCAAATCGCCCACAGGAGAGCCACCTAGCTCAGGGGGCTCTCAGCGCCTGAGTGAAGCCTTTGTACGACCCCCAGCTCCTTCGCGGATGACATGGATTTCCCAGTCGATAGGCCGGCCTTTAGTTTTTAAGCACAAACCGTGCCACATGAGGGGCCTGACGCTTCTTTTTCAACTCGCCGCTCTATAAACTGCTGGCTGACATCTCTCCGCAATTGGAGATACGCTACGGCGTAACACCGTCCCGCGCAGTGGCGGCCGTGCCCCGAGGTTGGCTATGAATGAAGGCGAATTCACCGAGTTGCTCGTCGCATCGCGTTCGGGCGATCAGGTGGCATGGTCGTCACTTGTACGGCTGGTGTACACAGATCTTCAGCGCCTCGCGCGACGCCAGCGATCGCACAATGCGATTCCAACCACTCTTGGAACAACGGGACTTGTACACGAAAGCTACATGCGTCTAGCCGGGACAGGCAAGGATCACATAGAGAATCGAAAGCATTTCTTGAATTTGGCAAGTCGAATCATGCGCCAGGTTCTCTGTGATTACGCGCGCCTGCGCCTCAGAGACAAACGCGGAGGCGGCGTCAAGCATGAGGAGCTGACCGACATTGAAGTGGAAGAGCAAAGTGAGGCCCAGAACCTCATCTGGATAGACGAACTACTGACCAAGCTCGAGGCCGAAAATCCCACCTGGGCCCGCGTCGTTGAATGCCGGTTCTTTACGGGACTAACCGACGACGAAACGGCTGAGGCGCTGGGGTTGACCCTCCGCACAGCACAGCGGAACTGGCATGATGCACGAAAGTGGCTAGCCGATCATCTTGAGTAGCGAATTCACTGGCCCTTACGGGGGCGCATCAATGACCCAAGCGAACAACCGACTCCTACAAATTGACTGTAAACGTGGAGGTAGCCGTGGCCGATAGAGTGCCGTATGTGGCCATCGTCGAGAGCCGATACGTACCAATGGAGCTGGGTCCCGTGCCGGAGATGAAGGACACCTGTGCGTAGCCGTTACTATCGGTTTTGGCGTTCAAGATTACTTTGTTCACTCTATTCGGCTTAAGAGCGGTGAACGTTAAGCTAGCACCAGAGAGTGGAAACCCACCTCTCAACACGCGCGCAGTGATCGACACTATTTCGCCCGCCCTGTAAGTCAATTTGCTCGTGCTGACCGACTCCGCCAGTGCAGAGGTAGCAACGGCCTGCACCTCGTACGCACCCACGTCATTTGCCGCACCGAACGGACGCGGCGCCAGGAGGAAGTCGGCAGTCATCCCGCTGATCATCGGCGCCTTGTCGACCACCGGGCTGCCGGCGAGCGGCTCGGCATCGAACGACGCCAGCGTCATGTTGGTCAGCTTCGGATCCTGCGTGCAGGTCGTGCCGGTCGGGCAGGTGCGCACTTTCCAGCCCATATTGCCGGAGAACGACTTGGCCGCCGGCGCGCCGCCGGCCGTCATCAGGGTCTGCGTGGAGGTGCTGGCGTAGTACGGGAAGCCCACCACCAAGTTGTTCTGGATGTAGACCTTGTCCGTCGAGGCGCCTTCGCCGTAGGCGATCTGCGCATCGCCTTCGCCGGCGATGGTGTTGTGGCGAAGGGTTGCGACGTCGTTGCCCGTCAGGATAAGCAGCACCGAACTGCCGTAGGCGCGGCAGAGGTCACCCGTGGCCATGTAGTACTTGCCACGGAAGTAGGTGCAATGACCCACCATCACCGAGTTCTCGATGAGCGAGTTGCCCTTGACCTTGACCTGGTTGCCGGCGTTGGCGACCGAGTAGATGCGTCGCAGGGTCACCTTCGTGCTATCGGCGCCGTCCATGTAGCGCAGGTCCAGGCCGTCGGAGGTGTTGTGGTGGATGAAGGCGTCTTCGATCAGCCACTGGCCGCCGGTGTCGACCGTGCCGAAGCCGTCGCCATAGCCGCCGGTCGTCTGCGCCCAGCACGCCCAGGCTTCGCCCGTGGCGACCTTCTCGCCACAGCCGTTCCACGCGATCTCGATATCGCGCAGGACCATCTGGCCGGAGTTGGATCCGCCGGAGCTGACGTTGCCGTCCCAGCCCGCGCTGCCGTTCTTGTTCATCTTGACGCGCTCGAGCGTCCAGTTTTTCAGGCCGCCGGCATTGAAGGCGTTCTTGCCCATGCCGTGGATGTTGAGGTCGTGCAGGTACACGTTGCCCGAGGCAGCGGCGTACACGCCCACGCGCGCCCACGGCATGGAGCTGGTGCAGGTGGCGGCGGAATTGGAATGGTTGTAGACGCAGTCGCTGTTGTCGGTGATCTCGAGGTTGCCGATCTCGACGTTCGAGCTGCCGTCCAGGTTGATCACGCGATGCGTGCCGGCGACGCCGACCAGCCTGGTGCCGGCCTTGCCCAGGATGCGGGTGCGCGAGGTCGCGCTCGGGCCGCTGGGGACCTTCTGCATGTAGCCGCCGCTGCCGATCTGGTAGGTACCGGCGCCGATCATCAGGGTGTCACCACCCGCGATGCGCGCGGTGCCCGAGTTGGGCAGGGCGATGTCGGGATTCTTCCAGGCGCAGTTCTGCGCAGTACCGCTGCCTGGATAGGCAGCATCGACGCGGCCGTTGCACTGGGCGGAGTCGCCACCACCGATACGAACATAGAAAGTTGAAGCGCTTGCGGAACTTAGGGCGGCCAAACAAAACGAAGGCAGCGTTAGCAAAAGCAATACCTTGCACGACTTGCTGCTGCAGGTGTAAGCAGAAAACATTGGTTGAGACACCTCCAAGTACTTCAACTCAGATCTATCCTTCCTTCGAACCGAAAGCGACCGTTCTTAACGCGCTTGCCAAATCCACGTCATGTCAAACTCAAGAATCGCCATCACCCGTAGCCACCATGAAGACAAGCATTTCATGAACCATCGCCTGACCGGTGAAATCAGAAATGCATTGCTACGGAGATGCATTACCGAGCACCACCACATCTGGTACGACATTTGATCGGACACGTCCGCCATAGCGCCCCACTCGCTCATCTCTTGGAAGCACGATCACCATGCAGCGCCAGGTAGACGCGTCGCGGCGCGAACCGTTCAGCCCCCGACTCGATAGGTGGTGTGCGCGCAGCACGGCGCGCTAACAGCTACTTTTCGAAATGAGTTTGCTCAGGACCGATTAGCTGAACACTGGTCACCAATGGATGCGACTGCCCGAATGCATTCGCCAGCCATTCTTTGGCCAGTAGTCGAGCAGCGGTAGCTTCGGATACCCTGCCTTTAGCCAACGCCATTTCGCTCAAGGACGTATCAATCCCAGCCCTCAGTACCGCATAGTCGAAGACTCTGTCTCCATGAAGCGCCGCCCTCGCTCTGAGGAGGTGAACCTTCGCTTCATTCGAATCACCGCGCTTTCTCAGTATCTCGCCAATCAAGGCGTCGACTTCAGCCGTTCTAATGGCGCGTGGCCCATAAACCCTTCGCATTCGCTCGTATGCCTGCCAAGCCAATCCGAGGCTTTCATAAACATCACCTTGCATGGCGCGAATCCGACCTAGGGAGTATTGATTTCTGGCTATCTCCACGCCATTGGGGGCCACACTAATCTGCGCCGCTCTTAGCGCTTTTCTCGCGATCAGTTCGGCCCGATCCAGGTCTCCTTTATCTGCGTAAAACTGCGCCACATACTGCGCATCAGCCGCAAAGTGGGGCCCACTCTTGCCGTTGTCTGCATTTTCTAGAGTCACCAGCGCTCCGTCGTAGTACCTCGCGGCCTCCGCGTACCTCCCCTGCAACTGCAGCGCTCGCGCCAGGTAGAACTGAGCAGCATGTTTCCTCTGAAGACGATCTCCGTCAAACACGTCTGGTCGTAGCAGCACTCCTCGAAAGTAGTCCTCAGCCTCCTTCCGTCCCCCCATCTCGGCTTCAACGCTCCGCAAGTAGGTCATTTCTGACAGAACTCGTGGGTCATCATGCCCGTAGATCCTAGCCATTGCCGCAGTGCACTTCTTGAGTTCATCCAGTGCTGATCGCCCCTCGAGTCGTCCAAGCCGCCACCGTGCATGGCGGCGCATGGCCTCAACATGCTCTGGACTTCCAGCACCAAAGTGATGCTGACTCGTAGATATTGCCGCCTTCAAGGCCTCACCGGCGCGACGGTGATCTCCTATCGTGGCTGCCACCTGGGCCACCAATGTTTCGACGCGAAATCGAACCAGCGGGGAATCGACGTCGTAGCCGTCTAGCAGATCTTCAACCTCGCGAAGAAGCGACGAAACACTTTCTGGCTCACTCAGGTACGCATTCACAAGTGCAAGATTGGCAAGTGATTCGGCCACCAGGATCTTGGCTTTGGGCCCAAGATCTCTGCGAACTTCAATTGCCCTTGAAAGCATCTCGCTTGCATCGTGATATCGGCCAGAGTAGTAGTACGCCATTCCGAGACCATCAAGAACGGCTCCTCTCACCTCTGGCTTGACGTTCCTTTCACGCGTTGCTCGTTCACGAGCGCGATCCAGAACCTGATTGGCCGGCGGATCATGCGATGCCGGAGCATCGAATATCTCGATAAAGAAGCGCACGACCTCTCGGGTCCGCTGCTCCTCTTGCAGGGCGGCATCACGCTCTTTGGCTATCTTTCCTGTCGCCGCGATCAGAACTACGGACACGGACAACGCCCCAAGCACCCCCACCGCTGTTGGCACCCACCGCCGTCGCAGGAAGAGCAACAAGCGAATCACCCAGGACACTTCAACTCCTATTGCAGGCTTATCCCCAATCAATAGGCCAAGGTCGCTGGCTAGCTCCGAGACGGTCTGGTAGCGCGCACCTGGATCCGCATGAGTGGCCCGCCCGACGATTGCTTCAAGGCTCGCCCGGGTGACGAATGGCATTCTGGTGTCAGCGACAGATGCCGCTTGTCCGTCCGCCTTCGAGAGTGTGAGTTTTGATATCAGACGGCCAAGCGCGTAAATGTCATCGGCTGTCGTCGGAAGATCACCGCGACACTGCTCTGGACTCCCAAACCCCGGGGTAAACCCCCTTGATGCTTCTCTACTGCCGTCCAAGGTGGTGGATATCCCGAAGTCGAGCAAGCGAATGTTCCCGCCACCATCCACGAGAATATTATCTGGCTTCAAGTCACGGTGAAGTACAAGGCGGCTGTGCGCATGCTGAACTGCCGAGCAAGCAGCAATAATAAGCGTCAACACCTGCTGCCACGCCAGACCGCTTGTCCGGCACCATTGGTCTATGGGCTCACCTTCAACGAACTCCATTGCCAGCCATGGCAAACCGCAGTCTGTTTCACCAGCATCAAGTATTCGAGAGATACCTGCGTGATTGAGCTGCCCGAGGATGTTTCGCTCGCGGCGGACTAACGCGCCCCAAGAGGCACCTCCACATCCGACCTTTAACGCAACGGTTTGTGCGAACACGCCGTCGTCTCGCTCAGCACGGTAGACCACGCTGGACCCGCCCCTAGCAAGCTCGCGTTCAACCCGGTACTTGCCAATTTTGGTTCCCGGAGGGATCTCAGGATGTTGGTCCATCCCCTTTATCAGCCGCCGAAACAAGCGTCCTTGAATGCCGCCGCTCGGCCTAAGAAACGAAGCCTTTTCCATTTTCCGTCGTGAACTGTGGCCTAGGGTTAAGGACGGCTTTCGCCCCAAGACTCCGCCTCCAGACCTCGCCTCCCTCGGTACACCCGATTCGTTTGCTGGGGGGGGCGCCGTGCTCAATTGCAGAATCCGCAACTCAAAGGACCTTGACTTGCGCTTCTCATCCGGAATGTTGGTGGCGGAGAACTTTTCAGTTGCTCGTATGTAGATGATGCGAGCCTGCTCTCCCTCGCGACAAAACTCCCTCACCTGAGAGGGCGAGCCGACCTTCGCAGTTCTTCTAACGTTATAGGTGCCAAGGAGTGACGGAAATGACCTGATCCAGCGCGAGTAGATGCACGTACGTGTACCGGCCGCTCCAAGGCGCTTCCTCCCCTAGCGTCCTGCTGGGCGGTCGGTACACCCTGATGCCTCTGCGCGCACCTTGTGCCCGCCATAGAACAGGCTCCGGATTCGCTGCAGTTGACCGGTCGCCCCCAAGGCTCCGAAGCCTAGGAGGGGTGGCCGGTCGCACCCGCCGTACCATCGTCCCGCCCCCCCAATGGTTGGCGGACTCTGCACCTGGACGTCGTACCTAAAGTTCGATGGGGCCCTAGGCGGCAGGCAGACTGCGGCTTGGGCGCCCCCCGAAGTCAGGCGTTGCCCCTCTGCGGGCGCGGTCCACGGCACAACTGAGTCAGGACGGGGAAGGTCTCATGATTGCAACCACTGGGGGCTGCCTGCGCGCAGCACTATATGCAGCCGCAGCATTTCTTACGCTGTGGCGGCCCGCGCTGGCCTGTACCGACAGCAAGGTCCTATGGGACTTCGAGAACGGAAGCGAATCCGGATGGACGAGCACCGGCGCTGCTTTCATCGGACAGCCTATGAGCGGAGCAGCCTACCGGGTGCAGGATGTCCTAAACAGCCGCCAATCCTGGCCATTTCCCACTCCGCCGCGCGGCAGAGCCTGGAACACGGCGATCCACCATGGCTTCCGCGACAACGGCTGGATCAGCAGTGGATTTATTCGTCCGAGTTCGAGTGGATCGGTTGCAGAATCCAGCACAGGCAGCTCCGGGCGAACGGGCCAACTCACAAGTGATCCTTTTACAATTTCATGCCGCTACCTGACGTTCCTGATCAGCGGCAAGAAGGACCCGGCCAAACTGCGGGTCCAGCTCCTGGTCAGAGACGACGCTGGATCGCTCTCATACCGCGACGGTCGCTATAGCCGCGTAGCGCTGGCCACTGGCAGGAATCATCCCATGATGCGCCGGGACTGGTTCGATGCAAATAGCTACCGGGGCCAGACTGCGCGCCTGGAAATTGTCGACCAGGACACCGATCCACAGCTCGGACACATCAACGTGGACGACTTCCGCGTTCAGGACGTCTATCCCCCGCAGCAGACGAACAAGCTTGGAACGCAGAGCGTCCCTGCGATCGTAGCAGCACCACAGCCCCTCGCCTCGCCGAATCCTCTGGAGAACGGCTGGGTAGATCGAGACGCCCCAATCTGGGGACTTGTGGACCTGCATACCCACCCCATGGCCCACCTTGGATTTGGCAAGCACGTTGTCCACGGGGCGCCGGATATCGGCAGCCTGGTGCCAGCGGGAACCCGCGACTGCAATGAAACCGATTTCAGGAGCCGGACCATCTACGACGCACTCGGGCATGACAACTCTACACATGGAGGCGCCGGCGTCGACAATCCTTGCGGCAACTATATTCGCAATGCCGCCATTCGGATTCTAGATGCGGCCAACGAAGCTAGCTCCAACCACGGTGCCGACAAGCTGGGTGTCGGCAAACAGCCCGGCGTAGCCTTCTCCGCCTGGCCGGCGCACGACGACATCACGCATCAGCAGATGTGGTTCGAGTGGATCAAACGCGCTCGAGACGGCGGCTTGCGCGTCCTGGTCGCATTGGCCATCAACAACAAGACCATTGCGGACATATCGATCGGAAACGAACCAAAGACGGACTACGACTCCGCGCGCTTGCAGATCGACGAGCTGAAGCTGTTTGTGGCTCGCCATTCAGATTTCATGGAGGTCGCCTACACGCCAACAGATCTGCGCAGAATCGTGCGCTCTGGAAAGCTCGCCGTCGTAGTTGGGGTGGAAATCGACAGCCTGCTGCCGCCCCTACCTGTGGGGTCGTCCGCCGTAAAGATGGAAGTCATTGAAGCTCGGATTCAGGCGTTGGTCGATCGCGGCGTTCGCTACCTATTTCCGATCCATCTCCTGAACAATGCAGTCGGTGGAACGGCCACCTATGTCGACGTGTTCAATGCTTCCAACCGACTAGAACGTGGCGAGTTCTGGCAGCTCGAATGCGCGCCGGAAGGGTCCAAGATCAGCTATCGATTTGGAATTCCCGGACCCGCTCTCGAACTGATGGAGTTTGCGCTGGCCGTTGCCGATGACGGCGGTGCAGGCGTTCCCCAGATTCCCAGCTGCGTTGGTGGGTCCGGCCACCGCAATACCAAAGGACTCAGCGATCTCGGCACGACTGTCCTGACCCGTCTCATGCGACGGGGCCTCCTGCTAGACATCGACCATATGTCGGAGCGCAGCGCCAATGCCACGATCGCGCTGGCACAGCAGTTTGGCTATCCGCTCAACTCGGGACACAACGAGCCACGAGCGCACACTTGGAACCAACGCGCAGCAGGGCGGGCCGTTACGCCGAACGAGAACAACAGGACCGATGCCCAGCTCTCCGCCTTGCGGAACCTCGGCGGCATGTTCGGAGTAGGCTGGGGTGGCACCGATGCCTGCACCTACAAGGATCGCCTTACCTACGCGCTGAACCAAATGCAGCGTCACCAGGTGGGTCTCGGCTCCGACGTCAATGGTTTGATAGTCCATCCGGCGCCGCGCTTTGGCGCCCGCGCCAGCCCGACGGGCGGCTGCTCATCGAACAAACTCACCTACGAAGCAGGAGCGTTCCACGGGCCCGAACAAGCCGTGAGCCCGGACTCCAGCACAGTTGACGACGGAGCACTGAAAGTCTGGAACTACAACAATGAGGGCATGGCCCACTACGGCCTCCTGCCAGACTTTCTCGAAGATCTCAACAACGTGGGGACCGATCTGGCGCCCCTGTATGGCGGCGCGGAATCGTTCGCCCGGATGTGGGAGCAGTCGTTGCGAGCATCGGCGTGCGTTTCGGACGCTGGGTCTCCTTCCCCGAGCGACTGCACGCTCTGAACAGGCGCGCTCAGCGTAAGTAACGCCCTACCCCGTCACCCACGAAGGGGCCGTGATTGCACCAGCGGCGCATCCCCCCGCCTTCCGTACTGACCTGATCTTCCGTTCATGACGTCGCTGGGCCCGGCCTCGTCTGAGACCTTCATTTCCAATGCCGATCAAAAGGAGGCAAACATGCGAGTTTCTGGAGTAATGGGCCTGAGCCTGGTCCTTGCACTGGGCATGGTCAACGATGCCAATGCCTGGTCAAAGGAGACGCACCGCCGCATCGTCCTGGACGCGCTGCAATACATGAAGAACAACCCGACCAAGACGCAATACAACAAGCTGGCCACATGGGCCAAGTCTGCCGGCGTCAGTTTCGAGCAGTTGGCCACCGTCATCGCACAGAGTGCAGCCGACGTCGACGATTTCGCAGACACCTATCTCTGCGGCGCGGTGTCCGGTGACTGTCAGCGAGCACCCGCGTGGTCGGCAGCGACTGACATTGCCCACTACACGCGCTACTGGCACTTCCAGAACCACACGCGCGGACCGGACCTGCATGGCAATGACTTCGGAGGTTATGACTACGGTCGCCTGACACAATATGGTGACGTAGACGAGCTCGCAGCGGGCTGGCTATGGAATGATCATCTTGACGACGGTCAAGGGGGAATGGGGGGGCTGCTGGGCGACGGCAGCAAATACAATACCTATAGCACCACCGAAGCTCGCTACCGGATTGGGACGGCATCCACCAAAAGTATGTACGCCGACTATCAGTCGATGCCATTTCAGCCCATCGACAACCTGGGCCAGGCTTGGTGGACCTCGTTTCGCGAACATCCTACCGCCCAGACCCTGGGCTATGCGCTGCACACTACTGACCTCTTGCAGCCGCATCACACGTGGACAACGCTAGGAAAGAATCACTCCGGCTGGGAGCAATGGGTTAATGACTACTACTACAGCCTCAGCCTGAATAATCCAACGCTAGTCACGGCAGCGCTGTCCGACGGCACCTTCAACAAGAAGTGCACCAGCAGTTCGACTTCCGACGTTCGCGGCCTGTTGACAGAGGGCGGTGCGTACTCCTATCGCGTCGGCGGCGCCGTGCTGTCTTCGACCGATCATTCAACGCGTCTCAGCATTGCCCAGAAGACGGTGCCTCGCGCCATCGCCATGACGGTTCTCGTGCTCGACTGCGCCGCCCTGCACGTCACAAAGTCATGAACAACCGGTCGCTGACGCGGATCAGTCATACTAGAACAGCGCGGCTAATTGTGCATTGCATCATCGCAAGCTATGTCGGCCTCGCCCACTCCACGGCGTCGCCCACCTACGCGGCCGATGTGGACCTAAGCTCGCAGCGCATCGGCGCCCTGGCGTCTGCAGGAGACCTGGATGCCGTACGCATCGACGACGAAAGGCTTGGACGTACCAGCCTGGCAATACTTGAACGCCACGGGCGATTGCAACGCCCGGCGCTATCCCCCGACCAGGTCCTTGAGGAAACGATCGAGAACAGGCTTCTTGCAAAGCACGCCCAGGCGCGCTTCTCAGATTCGGAGCTGTTTCCCGAGCGACGCGTGGGATTCAGTCCCGAGGCGGTCGTGGAAGCGCGACTCCTGAGCCTACTCCACGCAGTCTTCGGCGAAGAGCTGAAGACTGGCTACCAAATGGATGCGGGGAGCAACCTGAGCAAAGTCATCCTGAACTACTCGTTGCCGAATCGATCTCAACTTTTGGTCGCACTGGGCGAGGCCCCAACGGCGACGCTGGCAGTGGACGAGGCCTCCCACAATCGCGCCGCCGAGTGGATTCTGATCCGCTACCGCCTCCCGGGCGGAAAGGATGGGATTCTCACATTGGATGACATCTACAGGCTGCAGAACGTCCAAGGCCGCCTCGCCCTGCACCAACTCGACGTGGATTTTCTCGCTGACCAGGCACGGAATCGACTCGCCGCGCTCGTGACACTAAACTGGGCGGCCCGGCGCCTGGGCGATGCCCCCCTAGCCGAGCTGCGCCGAAGCGTAGCGGATCATGAGTATGCCCACGCCGTCGCGAATCATTTGGGGGTTGGCGAGTCGCTCCATGACGGCAGTGCCTACTTGGATCGTCTGGCGAGTGAGGCAAGTCAGACGGAGATCGAGGCCTGGTACGATAGCCACCGGGACCAGTTCCGCTACATCAAGCGTGTTCGCGCCCGCCACATCCGCCTGGACGACGAAAGCCAGGCTGACCGGGTCGCCTCCGATCTGTTAGACGACGGCAGCAATTTTTCGCAGCTGGCTCGATTGCACTCACAAGCGCCCGATCGGGAAATCGGCGGACAACTGGGCTGGCTAGCTCGAAAGGAAGACTCCACATGGCTGGAGGACCTTGCTTTCGCCCTGCCCCTGCATCGCAACGGCCGGCCTGCTCGTGCGCCTGGTCTTGAGCATAACCGGCCACGTTGGGAAATCATCCGCGTAGACGATCACGAAGTCGCCGATTACTCGCGCACCTCCGAAACGGTGCGCTACCAGGCTGCGCGGGCAATCGCTGAAATGAAGGCCAAATCCAACTTCACCGAACTTAGGAAGCGCCTACGTCTGAACGCAAAGGTTCGGACATTCGTACACTCGGAGGGAACGTGAAACGACTGTTCGTCAACTGCCTTTATGGTGCCCTGGCGCTGTCGCTGGGGATCTATGTTGCCAGCCCAGTGGTCCGAAGGCCCGTCGCGAAGCCATCCGGGGGCTTGCATACCTTCGGCATCAGGGCGCAGGCACATCCACCCTCCGCGAGGCCGCTTGTCTCGGATCGGTCTTCGATCCCACATCATCGCGCCGCCCAACCCGCTGGTACCGTCGATCTTGTCGATTCCTCGGGAGCCCGCAACTTTGGTCGGCCGCCAGGATTGGCTAGCGATGCCTTGCCTGCCGCCAGTTTAGCCATGACTATTTTTAGTGGAGACAACCGTAGCCCTCCCATCGCTAAGGAGGTTGCGTCAGAGGCCCTTCCTGGACCCGATCCCACCGACCACGAATCGTACGCCCGCCACGAACTCCAACAGCAGAACAATCTATACGCAAGGTTCGAGCACGATGCATCCATTGCTGTGACCGAGATGCAACAGACACTTCAGCAAGCTCGCCAGCGCGGGGGGCCGGCGGACAAGATCATTGAAGGCGAGCAAAAGGCCCAAGTCCTCCAACAGACCTTGGAGGCCATTCGCGGGACAGCGGGGGTGCCCTAGCCCAATGCGAGCTGGCCGTTGAACAATCCAAGGCAATGGCCAGCCAGCTACCTGCCCTCAACCAGCGAAAGTCACCACCCTTACCTTGCTGAACGGCGCGGACGCGCGATGCGCTGCTGCTCCCATCTGCTACTCGCACCCGTCACGTCTTTCAGCCGCGAAGACTTCGACGTGCCTACCGCCCGGGTAAGCCGAAGACATCTTAGCCAAGAACTCATCCCGCGATAGCGTGGTGGGCCCTGCGGCCTTGACTAACGTCGAGGCAGAATTCTTCGCGCTCGGGTATACGTATCCTTTTAACAAATACCAGTTTTCAACGTATCGACACTCATCCTGCCCCCCCATCGACATAAATGTATCCGCGTCGCTGCCCGTCCTGAAGCACGTCAAAAACTGCCTTGCCAGTTGGATCAAACTGCGTGCCCAACTCCTGGCAGGAGCACTGAAGCTGCGCCGCAAATTCCAGATAGTGCGACTGCCTTTGAGAGGAGCCTCTTTGAAGTATTTGTCATGCTTAATTCCTCTATAGTGGTCTATCGAAAATTCATTCGGGGGCAATAGCGCCGCCCCATGATATGTACGCCAGTTCCGCATGTACTCCGCCACGCCCTGAACGACGCGCTGTCGTGAAAGGCTAGGGAAGCTAACTCGGCCAGCGTCTTCTCGGCGCGTATCGCGGCCAACGCCACTTTGGCCTTGAACGCGGCTGAGTGGGTACGACGGGGTTTTCTGCTCATCTAGGCTCCAATCTTGCCGGACGATGTCCTCGTCCATCGGAGCAGATCAAGCACTTATCGCAGCGTTCAGATTACCGGGACCACCTCTAAGAAGCCCGCCGTGAGGCGAGCTTCCAAAGCAAGCTGAGTATTCCTCCAGGCCTCAGCAGCGTGGAGTCTCACATGCCGTTTAGGAACCCTAGTGCCTCTGCGAATTCAACTCCGCCTTCATACACTTTATCGACGGCAGCCTCGAACTCTGGGCTTCCAGGCTCAAAACCCATCTCGGCAACACGCCTCAGTTCGCGAGAAGCCTCCTCGGTAGGGAATGCTTTCTTTATATGACCTGTATTGAGATCGATGCCCCGAGTCGGATACCACTTGCCTGGCACGCCATTCTTCAAAGATTTGAAGAACATTTGCGTGCGGCCACTGGAATCTTTGAGGACCCTTATCAATCGATCCTTATGCATAAACTCCTCGACGACCTGGAATTTTTTAAGCCCTCCCCTAAGGCTAATACCTCCGGCGGCGGAAGCGGCGGCCGCCTTCAAGGGTTTCACCGCAGCCCCCAACTCCAGTGCGGACAACACAACCGCATCTCCGGTCTGACGTACTGACAGGCCCGCCAAAGCAACGTCCTTCGCATTTCCAGTAATTGCTGCATCGTGGACATCGGCGTAGGTATTGCGAATCATCTCGGCGATCTGCCAACCACCGTTGACCAGATTGAGGTAGTCCTCAAACACCCCCCACCCGCCGGCTGGACCTCCACCCTGCGGAGAGCCGCCTTCATCTGCATCACCAGGGGCCTTCCAACGATCTTGGCCGTAGTAGGCATCCTCAGCCTCGTTCTGGGACATTTCTGTAGCGGAGGGCGCATCGCTCAAACTAGGCCCCCAGCCGCCGCGCCCTCCACCGCCACCACCTGATTGCTCTACAGGGGAGCCAGCTTGTGCCTTGCTTGGCTTGAACCAGTCCAGCGGGAGTTTGCCCAAGGAGCCTTCACCTCGATGCCTACACTTGCAGCTGTCTTGAGTTGAAACTGAAGCAGAAGCAGAAGGCAATGGATTGCCACCCTTCGTATCCGGTTGCTCCGTCTCGTAGAGCCCCGTGGGGTCCGTGTAGCGCATGGGATTGTTTCGCACGTAGGTGTAGGGACTGCGGCCAGTACTGAACATTGGATCTGCCAGAATCGGATCCGGCGAGATGAACCGCCGCTGGATCGGGTCATACATGCGCGCATTCATGTCGATCCACCCCAGCTCATCCTCGTGGCGCTGTTTGGTGAAGCCGTGCTTGACCTCATTCAGAAGTGCGATCGTGTTGCCACCGGTGTGGAAGACGCGTTTACCCCATGGATCAAACACCTGCGCTTCTACGTCACCGTTATCATTGAATGCCGCGCTCGAAGAACCCAACTGATCTCGCGTCAGATAACTGATCTTCTCACTACAATTGGTGGAACCAGTACAGGTCCTTGTCACTTGTGCTGCTGCGCCGTCCTCGCCCGGCACCATGTACACGTGCTCTGAAGTGCTACCGACGGTGCGTCGCTCATACAACCCAGCCATGTACACCGTGCGCTTGCCATCCGAACTCTTCTTCTCGATACGACCACCCAGGGGGGCATAGCGGAAGTTGTGTTTGACGGCGCCCTTGGTCACCTGAAGCGGCATGTCCGGTCGTTGTACGTAACCGTCCGCAGATTCGGGATCGTCTGACGCCCAGCTACATCGTAGCTGGGAAGACCGGAAGCCCGGGCTGGCCATTGCCCGGCAGCTCCGTATAGGACTTCAACGCATTGGGCTTGCCATTTACGCCGTACTCGGCGCTATATATTGCAGCTCCGTTCTTGGTTATGAGGGTCAGATTGCCAAGGGTATCGTACCCATAACGACGCCCACCGTCCTGATTGGCATCGACCCCGCTGAGCTTCCAGGTGCTCAAGCGATCGAGGATGTCATACGTGAACTCCTCATTGATCGTTTTACTGCCAAATGCTACGCCATTCCAACTGCGCGACTTCACGTTGTAAGCCGTATCGTAGCCGTAGCTGACCTCGAACAAGGGGTTAACGCCCGCGGAGATCACTGGCTTGGAGGTGATCTTGTCGACGAGACCGGTAATCGGATTACGCGTCCAATGGGTGAGCACGTTGTTACCGAACTTTCCTTCAACCAACGCCAGGTTGGCATCACGCTCAAGCGTCTCCCAGACCAACTTCGTACCACCACCTAGCGTGCCGCGGGTCACCGACTTCCTATAACCATTGGCGTTGTAGTCGAACGTTACGAACATCGTCGCGGATCCCGCGTTGGGATAGCCGACACCTCTCGGGCGACCGAAGTTGTCATATTCCATCGTCGTCGTGTAAACCTCTTCCTTAAGGCCTCCATCAGCCGCACTAAACTTCTGCAGCGACAGCTCGAGCTGACCCAAGGCGTTGTAGGAATAGCCGGTGCTAATCCGAGGAACGTCGGCGACGCCATTTGGAACGCCGACGGGCCCCTTATCGACGAACGGACCGGACGTGCCACCCAGCTGACCTAAACCATTGGGAGTCTGGTCCCAGGCAAATTGCGTCACGCCCTCGGAATCATTTCGAAGCGTAAGTCGACTAAGCGCATCGTATTTGTAGTCGATCTTTTGATTGAGCGGCGTCGTTTCGTTGTCAATTTCGCCCAATCCGTTGAGGGTGTACTTACGAACGCCGGCATCAGGATCCGTGATCTGGACCGTGCGCCCCAGCACGTCGCTCAGGATCACGATCTTGTTGTTCTTCGGATCGGTGCTCGTGTACAGGGTGTCAAACGCGTCATAGGCAAAGCTGGTATGGAGCACAATCGGCCCCTTGTCACTGATCCCCTTCTCCTCAGTCCAGTCCACCCGCCCCATCGAATCCGTATGCAGAGTGCGCTTATGGTGGTACGGCAGCGTACCGAACGTGCCCGGGTCATCACCGGGCTCACGAGGCAAGTAGATGTGCGTCAGGAATGGTTCGTACTCATAGGACATGTCGACTTCGTTTGCGTCGACCGCCTTCACGGGGCGACCCAGCGTGTCATAGGTCATACGATCTTTGTACCCGGAAATGGCGCCCTCCTCGGGATGCGCAATCTCCACGACCTGACCCAAGAGGTTATAGCTTTGACTAGCATATAGATCGCTGCCGTCAAATCCCTTCTTGGTTGACATGGCATCGCGGCCCAGCTCATCGCTGTACATCGAGGAATCGCCGCCATCCGTGGTCTGGGTGCGGACCTTCAAACCTTGGATCTGCCCCCCCGCATCTACCCATGGTGCATATGTCACATCCTGGACATCCATATCGGTGGGTCCATTGGTGGACTTTAGACGCCCAAAACTGTCGTATTGGATCGTCGAGACAACACCTAGAAGGTCCTGCGTGACGACCGGCACGCCAAAAGCCGGATGCTGCAGCACGGTATCTGTGTGCCCCAACGGATTCTTCGTCTGCGCCAGGAACACAAAGTCGTCATCGTAGTAAAGATTTGTCACTCGGACCGGCACACTTGGCGCTTCAATCGCAACCTGATAGACCAATCCGCGCGTATCCGCTATCCGAGTCGTCGTGCTACGCACCGTCAGGTCCGGGTCGTTCGGCTGGATCTGGATCGTCTGCAGATGACCTTTGTCAGTGTAGCCATAATCAACAATGCGCTTCTTGCCCAACGATTCGCTTGTCGCCACGTCCGGCAGGCCCAACAGCCACTTCGTCGGATCGTTGATGTAGGTGGTGGTGGTTTTGCGGACTTCGCCATTCATCACATCGACAACTGCGGACGTCTGGTTACCCCATTCGTCATAGGCGTAGGTATTCTCCGCATAGCCCAGAAGCGCGCTCGCACCGGATTTGAAAGGCTAGGAATGTTGCCTGTAACTTGAAGCTGCATACTCATTTCGTGCGTCGAACTTGTAGCAACCTTGACGTAAGTAAAGTAGCTCTTCGGGTTGTTTCC
Source organism: Lysobacter solisilvae (assembly GCF_016613535.2). Taxonomy (NCBI): domain Bacteria; kingdom Pseudomonadati; phylum Pseudomonadota; class Gammaproteobacteria; order Lysobacterales; family Lysobacteraceae; genus Agrilutibacter; species Agrilutibacter solisilvae. The sequence continues at coordinate 2,748,765 of NZ_CP071518.1, read as the reverse complement.
AGAATCCGGATTCAACAGCTTGACGTCAGGGAGCTGATTCACCAAAGTCTGGCGAACCTTCACGCTGCTTCCAACGTATGACGCGAGATTTGGTGCGCCATCAGCGGGCGCCTCCAGCACCGGCACGTTCGTTGTGACCTTGGTGGCGATGCCTGCATACGGGAAGAACTCCCCGATCTGCATTGTATTCAACTCGAACTCGGACACCGTTTCAGCCGCGGTGTCGAGGTCGACCATACGCGTCCTGTCAAAACCCAGCATTCCGCGTCCACGCAGGTCCACGCGTGGGCGCATGAATTCATACTTGAACCGGCGGTACATGGGCAGGCCATTCTTATCGTGACCGACATATGTGTGGTGCTGATCCACGATAGTCGTAAGCCGCGCCGGGCATGCGATCGGATAGTTGCACCCCCCCCCCGTTCGGGAGAACGATTGGTCGTGATAAGCGAACTTATCCTTGACAACAGTGGACCCTTCATCGCGAACCTCGACGATGACCTCAGGCAAGCCGGAGTCCAATTCGACCTTCATGAGATCCCAGCCATTGGAGCCTCGCTTGATATACTCCGGAGTGGGGTCGCCATCCAACTCCACAGGCTTGGTCGCCGTATATCCTGAAAGCCCGCCCGCAACCCCTTCTCCGTACGAATATCCGCCCTCAACCATGCCCGGATCGAATACGCCCTCGATCAACTTGAAGTCGGCTCCCGTAGAAATGTAGGCGCGAACAAGACGAAATGTTTTCCGTCTGTAACTGTTGGATCAATAGCGTTGCCAGGGGTCTCTAGCAATCCCAGTTCATCCGCTTGGGGATTCCACTTCCAACTGATCCCTGTCTTGATTAGCAAGTCATCACGACCATCCCCATTCAGGTCAACCACATCCACCGCGGCAGGCCATCGAGTAGACATCTGCCCTACATCACCCGCCCCCGTCCCATCGGCGAAGTGCGCGAGAGTGTCCTCAATAGGCCGTATCTGCAACTTAGTGCGAAATGCATGCGTAAACCCTCGGCCCGTGTTGAATTGAATGTGCGTTCCCAGATTGCCGGCATGCGACCTGGGGCTTTCACCGGAAACATAAAGCTTATCGCCCTTCATTTCGTGCCAGATGATCACCCGATCTTTGAGGCCATCGCCGTTGACATCCGCCATGACCGAATGCCCCATCCTGGCATCACTCACATCTACGTTGGACGAATTGATGATGCTGCGTCGCGCATACGGAATTGAACTTACGCCCAGGCCCGCAATGGTCTGGATAATTGGCGTTCCATCTGCCGCAAGCCCAAAGCTTCGGGCCTCCGGCTCCCCTGCGCTTAGCGAGTAATCACTCGAGCCCAGCGTATCCACCTCAATGCCATCGGGCGAGATCAGTGTCAGCTCGCCGCGCCCATCCCCATTAGAATCAAACGCCATGGCACCGCGGTTGTAGACCTTCCATGGCCATGCGATCTGATTATTGGGCGCATCATCCATATCGAGCAGATCCATCGGATGAAGAGTCGGATTGAATGCGACATCACCATTTGAAGTGATTCCGATATTTTTTCTTACATGATTGTTCTCGACTAGGTCGATCCGACCATCGCCATCTACGTCTGCGAAGTTCCACAGCGGCCAGCGATAACGTTCTTCGCCCAGGAATCGGGGAGTTTGATCCGAGTTGGACGCGTCTTTCTTCTCAGGCGCCATACATTCTACTAGCGCGCTAACGACACTGTTCCAAGTAAGACAATGGTACTCAAAGCGCCCTGCGTTCCCCGCACCATCGTACCCTGCCTTAATATCGAGCCCGGCGATCAGATCGTCTCGACCATCGTTGTTTACATCTGCAACCCGGTAGCGACCTGACGCAATGTTCGCGCCATCCTCGATATCAAGAAGATGTTCGCCAGTCCGCAAAGTATGAAAAGCCCAATCCGAAGACAAAGCAATTTTCCAAGCCGGCTTATCGCTGTTTAGGTCGTTGGTATCGTAAAAAATAATGTCACTCCGACCATCTCCATCCGCATCGAGGACGATTGGATTCTGCTCCCACACCACGGGAAGCGCATTTTCTAGCGACCCCCATGCCGTCGCAATCACCGAAGAAGTGGCGTTGAGGTGGAGCGAATCCTTCTGTCCCTGCCACGTAAACTCCTTCTTCCATCCACAGTTACCCAGGTTGTCGCACTTCCGCACGCTGACCAGTTCAGGGCGTGCGCTGCGCTGCGACGTCTTGAAATCCAGCTCGTATTGCCATTGCTTCACAGGGCCCAGTCCTGGCTGAGGCGGGGCCCACATTTCAACGCGCTTTAGGACCTTGGACAGATCCGATCTAACGCCATTTTGGAAGGCGAACCTATTCGAACTTCCCTCGGGACGGTCGTCGTACCAAAACTTTATTTGTCGGTTACCAACGGCGCTCTTTTCAAAGGAATAGGATATTTCTTTCAGCCGCACTTCCTGCCCCACACCTACACCCTCAATGGTAGTCACCACCGGGGGGTCGTATGTGTACTTGACGGCATTGCCAAACTGATCCTCCAGCCGGGCTAGAGGCCATGCCGCGACGACTTGCGCGTCCGGCTCAACAGTGACCCGCCAGGGGGCCAGCCTATCGGCCGTGTGCGGATCGACGATCTTGCTGCGAGGCGCACTGAGTGGACTGTACGTCGCGATTCGTCCGTCTTTTGACCACAGCACAAAGCTATTGCTAGCCAGTTTATGTACGATCTTGTCAAACGGGCTCGATTCGGTCCGGTATTCCGGATCCCCATTTGCTTGCTTTCCTACGAGGACGAGCTTCTCACCGTTCAGACAGAGGGCGTCGTCGTCAGAGAACGTCACACCGTCCACGATGCCCTCGGTGCGGAGTGTCTTGTTGCACCGCTCGATGCTGGATGCTCCCTGCAGAGACCAGCCGATGCCCAGCGGACCGTCCGCACCCCCGCTGCTGTAGGACAAACTCAATTCAGGCTGCATGCTCCGCACGCCCGCTGGCACCTCCAACGGAATGCTGTAGGTGGCTTGGCCGGAGCCGCCGACTCCGGCACTGCCTGACAGATAACCTACCTCGACACCCGGAACTGGATCGCCGCTCGGAAAACTAGGGAACGGCCGCTTGGTTGGACGCTTGTATGATGGCTTGAGCGGCTCAAATGGCCCAACGGCCCCACTTTCGGGAAGCAATGCTGCGACTGCATCGCTAAACCAACTTTGCACTCCATCTAAAACTGATTCCAAGGAACTACCATCGCCCCCCCCCTGAATCGGTGGGCGCCGCAAGCCCGCTCGACATCGTCAATGCTCCGACGGCTGCCGCCAAGATGACCTTAGAATATTTTGCATGTTTCATTTGGGAAGCTCTCATTGATGTGAACGCAATGGGTCACATTCCACTACGCGCTTCGTCTACTTTTTCCGCCATGCTGCGTCTTTGCAGCCAATCCGGATGCATTCGCATTTGACTAAGATGCGCGACGGACCACACAGCGGAACAGCCTGCGTCCTGAAGACCTTTTGGTCTTACACAAGCCATCAAGCGGGTGGAGAATTTAACGACCCCAGCGGTTCCTGCACAGGTCAGGCCGCCGCTATGCATGCGCATCAGGGTGTCTTCTAGCGCCTGGTGCGGACGCCGATGTTGAGAACCGGAGCCAGTCGCCAATGCTCCGCGTCGCGTGCTGCTGGCACTCGAAGCAGTGGCGATGGATGCATTGCCACTTCAAGGTCCGGATGGCTCGCTCGGTCATGCCGCTCTGCTGTGGGCAGTGCGGCGTGATGAACTCCTGCTGCAGGCCGCAGCTGCGAATCAGACGCGTGTAGTAGCGACTGTTCAGACAAACAAGCTCGCGCCGTCGCGAGCTTGTTTGAGAACAAATACAGCTACTTTGCAAACGTCTTTACCAACCCAATGAAACTCTCATAGTACTGTCCAGGCTTCTGACCTGCGAGATGGTCGATCTGCCGTGCCTCGTTGACCAGATGGAGAGCCTCTTCTGCGTGCGTCTTAGCAAATCTGACCATGAATTGTTCCGAAGGACCAATTGTTCGAAGAGCCGACTTGAACGCCGCGTATTGGTCAGGCGACATGTGTGTTAGCACTTCGTGCAGCTTGTAGACATTGTCTGGATCTTTCGCCAGCTCATCTAGAGCTTGTTCCATTAGCGCCCTTCTCATCTTATCTGCGGCCCGTACTATCTCCTTCTGCTTCTTAGATAGACCTCCGAGTCGCGCGCCAGAACCCGCGGCAGCGGCCCCCTTCAACGGCGCCAATGCCTGACCAACTTCCAAGACGGACAACAAAACTGCGTCACCGGTTTGACGTACTGACAAGCCGGCCAAAGCGATGTCCTTCGCATTTCCAGTAATTGCTGCATCGTGGACATCGGCGTAGGTATTGCGAATCATCTCGGCGATCTGCCAACCACCGTTGACCAGATTGAGGTAGTCCTCAAACACCCCCCACCCGCCGGCTGGACCTCCACCCTGCGGAGAGCCGCCTTCATCTGCATCACCAGGGGCCTTCCAACGATCTTGGCCGTAGTAGGCATCCTCAGCCTCGTTCTGGGACATTTCTGTAGCGGAGGGCGCATCGCTCAAACTAGGCCCCCAGCCGCCGCGCCCTCCACCGCCACCACCTGATTGCTCTACAGGGGAGCCAGCTTGTGCCTTGCTTGGCTTGAACCAGTCCAGCGGGAGTTTGCCCAAGGAGCCTTCACCTCGATGCCTACACTTGCAGCTGTCTTGAGTTGAAACTGAAGCAGAAGCAGAAGGCAATGGATTGCCACCCTTCGTATCCGGTTGCTCCGTCTCGTAGAGCCCCGTGGGGTCCGTGTAGCGCATGGGATTGTTTCGCACGTAGGTGTAGGGACTGCGGCCAGTACTGAACATTGGATCTGCCAGAATCGGATCCGGCGAGATGAACCGCCGCTGGATCGGGTCATACATGCGCGCATTCATGTCGATCCACCCCAGCTCATCCTCGTGGCGCTGTTTGGTGAAGCCGTGCTTGACCTCATTCAGAAGTGCGATCGTGTTGCCACCGGTGTGGAAGACGCGTTTACCCCATGGATCAAACACCTGCGCTTCTACGTCACCGTTATCATTGAATGCCGCGCTCGAAGAACCCAACTGATCTCGCGTCAGATAACTGATCTTCTCACTACAATTGGTGGAACCAGTACAGGTCCTTGTCACTTGTGCTGCTGCGCCGTCCTCGCCCGGCACCATGTACACGTGCTCTGAAGTGCTACCGACGGTGCGTCGCTCATACAACCCAGCCATGTACACCGTGCGCTTGCCATCCGAACTCTTCTTCTCGATACGACCACCCAGGGGGGCATAGCGGAAGTTGTGTTTGACGGCGCCCTTGGTCACCTGAAGCGGCATGTCCTGGTCGTTGTACGTAACCGTCCGCAGATTCGGGATCGTCTGACGCCCAGCTACATCGTAGCTGGGGAAGACCGGAAGCCCGGGCTGGCCATTGCCCGGCAGCTCCGTATAGGACTTCAACGCATTGGGCTTGCCATTTACGCCGTACTCGGCGCTATATATTGCAGCTCCGTTCTTGGTTATGAGGGTCAGATTGCCAAGGGTATCGTACCCATAACGACGCCCACCGTCCTGATTGGCATCGACCCCGCTGAGCTTCCAAGGTGCTCAAGCGATCGAGGATGTCATACGTGAACTCCTCATTGATCGTTTTACTGCCAAATGCTACGCCATTCCAACTGCGCGACTTCACGTTGTAAGCCGTATCGTAGCCGTAGCTGACCTCGAACAAGGGGTTAACGCCCGCGGAGATCACTGGCTTGGAGGTGATCTTGTCGACGAGACCGGTAATCGGATTACGCGTCCAATGGGTGAGCACGTTGTTACCGAACTTTCCTTCAACCAACGCCAGGTTGGCATCACGCTCAAGCGTCTCCCAGACCAACTTCGTACCACCACCTAGCGTGCCGCGGGTCACCGACTTCCTATAACCATTGGCGTTGTAGTCGAACGTTACGAACATCGTCGCGGATCCCGCGTTGGGATAGCCGACACCTCTCGGGCGACCGAAGTTGTCATATTCCATCGTCGTCGTGTAAACCTCTTCCTTAAGGCCTCCATCAGCCGCACTAAACTTCTGCAGCGACAGCTCGAGCTGACCCAAGGCGTTGTAGGAATAGCCGGTGCTAATCCGAGGAACGTCGGCGACGCCATTTGGAACGCCGACGGGCCCCTTATCGACGAACGGACCGGACGTGCCACCCAGCTGACCTAAACCATTGGGAGTCTGGTCCCAGGCAAATTGCGTCACGCCCTCGGAATCATTTCGAAGCGTAAGTCGACTAAGCGCATCGTATTTGTAGTCGATCTTTTGATTGAGCGGCGTCGTTTCGTTGTCAATTTCGCCCAATCCGTTGAGGGTGTACTTACGAACGCCGGCATCAGGATCCGTGATCTGGACCGTGCGCCCCAGCACGTCGCTCAGGATCACGATCTTGTTGTTCTTCGGATCGGTGCTCGTGTACAGGGTGTCAAACGCGTCATAGGCAAAGCTGGTATGGAGCACAATCGGCCCCTTGTCACTGATCCCCTTCTCCTCAGTCCAGTCCACCCGCCCCATCGAATCCGTATGCAGAGTGCGCTTATGGTGGTACGGCAGCGTACCGAACGTGCCCGGGTCATCACCGGGCTCACGAGGCAAGTAGATGTGCGTCAGGAATGGTTCGTACTCATAGGACATGTCGACTTCGTTTGCGTCGACCGCCTTCACGGGCGACCCAGCGTGTCATAGGTCATACGATCTTTGTACCCGGAAATGGCGCCCTCCTCGGGATGCGCAATCTCCACGACCTGACCCAAGAGGTTATAGCTTTGACTAGCATATAGATCGCTGCCGTCAAATCCCTTCTTGGTTGACATGGCATCGCGGCCCAGCTCATCGCTGTACATCGAGGAATCGCCGCCATCCGTGGTCTGGGTGCGGACCTTCAAACCTTGGATCTGCCCCCCCGCATCTACCCATGGTGCATATGTCACATCCTGGACATCCATATCGGTGGGTCCATTGGTGGACTTTAGACGCCCAAAACTGTCGTATTGGATCGTCGAGACAACACCTAGAAGGTCCTGCGTGACGACCGGCACGCCAAAAGCCGGATGCTGCAGCACGGTATCTGTGTGCCCCAACGGATTCTTCGTCTGCGCCAGGAACACAAAGTCGTCATCGTAGTAAAGATTTGTCACTCGGACCGGCACACTTGGCGCTTCAATCGCAACCTGATAGACCAATCCGCGCGTATCCGCTATCCGAGTCGTCGTGCTACGCACCGTCAGGTCCGGGTCGTTCGGCTGGATCTGGATCGTCTGCAGATGACCTTTGTCAGTGTAGCCATAATCAACAATGCGCTTCTTGCCCAACGATTCGCTTGTCGCCACGTCCGGCAGGCCCAACAGCCACTTCGTCGGATCGTTGATGTAGGTGGTGGTGGTTTTGCGGACTTCGCCATTCATCACATCGACAACTGCGGACGTCTGGTTACCCCATTCGTCATAGGCGTAGGTATTCTCCGCATAGCCCAGAAGCGCGCTCGCACCTGGATTTGAAAGGCTAGGAATGTTGCCTGTAACTTGAAGCTGCATACTCATTTCGTGCGTCGAACTTGTAGCAACCTTGACGTAAGTAAAGTAGCTCTTCGGGTTGTTTCCAGAATCCGGATTCAACAGCTTGACGTCAGGGAGCTGATTCACCAAAGTCTGGCGAACCTTCACGCTGCTTCCAACGTATGACGCGAGATTTGGTGCGCCATCAGCGGGCGCCTCCAGCACCGGCACGTTCGTTGTGACCTTGGTGGCGATGCCTGCATACGGGAAGAACTCCCCGATCTGCATTGTATTCAACTCGAACTCGGACACCGTTTCAGCCGCGGTGTCGAGGTCGACCATACGCGTCCTGTCAAAACCCAGCATTCCGCGTCCACGCAGGTCCACGCGTGGGCGCATGAATTCATACTTGAACCGGCGGTACATGGGCAGGCCATTCTTATCGTGACCGACATATGTGTGGTGCTGATCCACGATAGTCGTAAGCCGCGCCGGGCATGCGATCGGATAGTTGCACCCCCCCCCCGTTCGGGAGAACGATTGGTCGTGATAAGCGAACTTATCCTTGACAACAGTGGACCCTTCATCGCGAACCTCGACGATGACCTCAGGCAAGCCGGAGTCCAATTCGACCTTCATGAGATCCCAGCCATTGGAGCCTCGCTTGATATACTCCGGAGTGGGGTCGCCATCCAACTCCACAGGCTTGGTCGCCGTATATCCTGAAAGCCCGCCCGCAACCCCTTCTCCGTACGAATATCCGCCCTCAACCATGCCCGGATCGAATACGCCCTCGATCAACTTGAAGTCGGCTCCCGTAGAAATGTAGGCGCGAACAAGACGAAATGTTTTTCCGTCTGTAACTGTTGGATCAATAGCGTTGCCAGGGGTCTCTAGCAATCCCAGTTCATCCGCTTGGGGATTCCACTTCCAACTGATCCCTGTCTTGATTAGCAAGTCATCACGACCATCCCCATTCAGGTCAACCACATCCACCGCGGCAGGCCATCGAGTAGACATCTGCCCTACATCACCCGCCCCCGTCCCATCGGCGAAGTGCGCGAGAGTGTCCTCAATAGGCCGTATCTGCAACTTAGTGCGAAATGCATGCGTAAACCCTCGGCCCGTGTTGAATTGAATGTGCGTTCCCAGATTGCCGGCATGCGACCTGGGGCTTTCACCGGAAACATAAAGCTTATCGCCCTTCATTTCGTGCCAGATGATCACCCGATCTTTGAGGCCATCGCCGTTGACATCCGCCATGACCGAATGCCCCATCCTGGCATCACTCACATCTACGTTGGACGAATTGATGATGCTGCGTCGCGCATACGGAATTGAACTTACGCCCAGGCCCGCAATGGTCTGGATAATTGGCGTTCCATCTGCCGCAAGCCCAAAGCTTCGGGCCTCCGGCTCCCCTGCGCTTAGCGAGTAATCACTCGAGCCCAGCGTATCCACCTCAATGCCATCGGGCGAGATCAGTGTCAGCTCGCCGCGCCCATCCCCATTAGAATCAAACGCCATGGCACCGCGGTTGTAGACCTTCCATGGCCATGCGATCTGATTATTGGGCGCATCATCCATATCGAGCAGATCCATCGGATGAAGAGTCGGATTGAATGCGACATCACCATTTGAAGTGATTCCGATATTTTTTCTTACATGATTGTTCTCGACTAGGTCGATCCGACCATCGCCATCTACGTCTGCGAAGTTCCACAGCGGCCAGCGATAACGTTCTTCGCCCAGGAATCGGGGAGTTTGATCCGAGTTGGACGCGTCTTTCTTCTCAGGCGCCATACATTCTACTAGCGCGCTAACGACACTGTTCCAAGTAAGACAATGGTACTCAAAGCGCCCTGCGTTCCCCGCACCATCGTACCCTGCCTTAATATCGAGCCCGGCGATCAGATCGTCTCGACCATCGTTGTTTACATCTGCAACCCGGTAGCGACCTGACGCAATGTTCGCGCCATCCTCGATATCAAGAAGATGTTCGCCAGTCCGCAAAGTATGAAAAGCCCAATCCGAAGACAAAGCAATTTTCCAAGCCGGCTTATCGCTGTTTAGGTCGTTGGTATCGTAAAAAATAATGTCACTCCGACCATCTCCATCCGCATCGAGGACGATTGGATTCTGCTCCCACACCACGGGAAGCGCATTTTCTAGCGACCCCCATGCCGTCGCAATCACCGAAGAAGTGGCGTTGAGGTGGAGCGAATCCTTCTGTCCCTGCCACGTAAACTCCTTCTTCCATCCACAGTTACCCAGGTTGTCGCACTTCCGCACGCTGACCAGTTCAGGGCGTGCGCTGCGCTGCGACGTCTTGAAATCCAGCTCGTATTGCCATTGCTTCACAGGGCCCAGTCCTGGCTGAGGCGGGGCCCACATTTCAACGCGCTTTAGGACCTTGGACAGATCCGATCTAACGCCATTTTGGAAGGCGAACCTATTCGAACTTCCCTCGGGACGGTCGTCGTACCAAAACTTTATTTGTCGGTTACCAACGGCGCTCTTTTCAAAGGAATAGGATATTTCTTTCAGCCGCACTTCCTGCCCCACACCTACACCCTCAATGGTAGTCACCACCGGGGGGTCGTATGTGTACTTGACGGCATTGCCAAACTGATCCTCCAGCCGGGCTAGAGGCCATGCCGCGACGACTTGCGCGTCCGGCTCAACAGTGACCCGCCAGGGGGCCAGCCTATCGGCCGTGTGCGGATCGACGATCTTGCTGCGAGGCGCACTGAGTGGACTGTACGTCGCGATTCGTCCGTCTTTTGACCACAGCACAAAGCTATTGCTAGCCAGTTTATGTACGATCTTGTCAAACGGGCTCGATTCGGTCCGGTATTCCGGATCCCCATTTGCTTGCTTTCCTACGAGGACGAGCTTCTCACCGTTCAGACAGAGGGCGTCGTCGTCAGAGAACGTCACACCGTCCACGATGCCCTCGGTGCGGAGTGTCTTGTTGCACCGCTCGATGCTGGATGCTCCCTGCAGAGACCAGCCGATGCCCAGCGGACCGTCCGCACCCCCGCTGCTGTAGGACAAACTCAATTCAGGCTGCATGCTCCGCACGCCCGCTGGCACCTCCAACGGAATGCTGTAGGTGGCTTGGCCGGAGCCGCCGACTCCGGCACTGCCTGACAGATAACCTACCTCGACACCCGGAACTGGATCGCCGCTCGGAAAACTAGGGAACGGCCGCTTGGTTGGACGCTTGTATGATGGCTTGAGCGGCTCAAATGGCCCAACGGCCCCACTTTCGGGAAGCAATGCTGCGACTGCATCGCTAAACCAACTTTGCACTCCATCTAAAACTGATTCCAAGGAACTACCATCGCCCCCCCCTGAATCGGTGGGCGCCGCAAGCCCGCTCGACATCGTCAATGCTCCGACGGCTGCCGCCAAGATGACCTTAGAATATTTTGCATGTTTCATTTGGGAAGCTCTCATTGATGTGAACGCAATGGGTCACATTCCACTACGCGCTTCGTCTACTTTTTCCGCCATGCTGCGTCTTTGCAGCCAATCCGGATGCATTCGCATTTGACTAAGATGCGCGACGGACCACACAGCGGAACAGCCTGCGTCCGACCTGACCAACTTGCTGGTGGATTGCACGCCCTAAGATGATGAGATGCATAACCCGATGAAGGAATTGGCGCGAGCTGGCTCCACAAGTGCTTGACTCCGCTTTCGGTAGATCGACGGACGCGGCAAAGATTGCCCTTAACATTGCTTTTTTCGAACAGATTATTGCTACTCTTATCCCCATTCACAGGCGCTTTGCGATCTTTGTAGTTAGCCCTTGAGAACTGCCTGGCAATGCTTTTGCATCTGCGTCTTCGGCACCCCATTCTCAAGAACAGTGACACTCCGAAGTTGCCAAAACATGCCCACCTCGAGTCCAACGCCGGGGGCAATTTCATACGACTTAAGATGTTCATAGCAGCCTGAGGCCCCGCCCGCTAGAGTTCGCCATTCACTGGGCGTGCCAATCTGAAATCCGCCCATATGAAGCGCAACGTTGAAGGCAGGAGACACGCCGCAACCTGGAGTGGGCTGGTAATTGGCGGGAATACTCGACGTCGCCCGTAGCTGGTTGTCGCACAGGTCGAGTGCTGCATTCAGCATATCCCCCAGTTCTGTTGCGCTAGCGTTCGTGGCAGCGGCCGTGAGCATGAGAGCCATGGCGACTTTTTTCGCGGTGTGCATAGTTGGGTCTCGTCAGTTTGATGGGCAACGAGCACGGTATGCACACGCTGCCACTTCTAATACGGCAATTCTGGATAGCGTCCGCCATGGCGGCGAATCCGGGGCTGCTCTCGTCCAATCACCGACCCGAAGGGATTCAGTGGGGGGACAGTCAAGACGCTATTGCGACCATTGTTTCGTAGAGAAGAGCCGCGCTGACGGCAGACTGGTGTCGATACGATCTTCGGCGACCAGCCGTTTAAAGCCGTCATCGACGAACCCTGCCAAAGCCATCCCAGAAGGCGCATGGCAGTTCAATTGAACATCTAAGCCCCGGCCTGTTCACAGCGTTGGACGTGCGCCCCAGGCGGGGCCGGCGTGCCAGGACCGCACCACCCCATGCCCAAATAGCCAGCGAACTCGGACCAGAAATGAACAATCATGAAAGCCCGGCGTCTATCAGTGCAGCCACCGGTCGTCCTTTGGGCAGCCTCTCATCTCCAACCCTAAGGCAAATGGTCAGACAATTCTTCGCATCGTCTGATCCGCGCCAAGCTGCGCAAGTGGGCGATCATTGCCCCACCTTAGACATCGAAGAATCAGGTGGCCAGAATCGTCGTATACGCATAGCATGACTCCCAGGCCGATATCCTGCGCTCTTGACTGCGCCGGTGCGAGACCCGCTTCCGCAGCCAGCTCCAGCGTGGAGTACCTCTGATGTTGGAGTGGCGAGAACAGGATTGGCCCACGAACATGCTGCACGCGAAGCTCTGCACGGTAGGTGGATTCTGAAACAGATTTCATCTTGGGCACTTCAGCTGGGTATAGCTAGTAATTCGAAAGGGATCTGAGGCGATCGCGGACCGTAAGACCGGTAATTTCCTAAGGCGCGACCGCCCATCGCCACAGAAGCGCATCGGTTACATGGTCCCGCCTTCGGCTGGATGATTCGCGACCGTGCCGCTGATCAGTCCCTACGCGCTTCGAAGAGTTGCTCCGCCATACCTCGACCGTTAGTCAAGACATTGGCAGTGGCGGGGCCTGGGGATTGAGGCCGTACCTACTAGTACAGCCTTGATCTACCAGCCGTCATGAACACCTGCACGCTTCGACCATTCTCCGCATCCGCTCGCGACCCAAGAAGGGCAAGTCTCTCCACTCTTGCCATACTTGTATTGTCGTTCGTCACGCATTCAGAGCAATACTATGAAGCTGGAAACGGCGTCGCAAAAGTGGAACGAGCGATCAAGCGCGCCCTTGAAGCCAAGAGCAAGGCCGAAGAAGTGACCGACGTCGCCCAAGTTCTGGACAGCATTCGAGAAACGTTCATCTAGACACTTCGGGGAACGAGTTCAAGGTCATTTTGAACTCAGTATTCCAACGGGGAACTTCAGTACAATTTCGCGCGAAAGCTAGATCAGTCGTGAAGCAGGGAGCTTGGCGCTTACCTCTCACGGACGGACGAACTAGCTCTGGAGAGCGAACTGTCGGGCTCGAGAGTTCGCCTCGGTTCCAACTAGCGGATCACTGATGCCGTCGGGCATTGCTCGCTGCAACCTCCAACGCGAGTAAGATCACCTTTGAACGCCCACCAATAGACCACGGTCGCTCGCGCAGTCGTGCTTGGCACAAGTTGGTCAGGTACCGCTCGCCCCGCACGGAATCGGGGGGCAGCCCAGCGAATGGACCGACTGCCCCCTGCCGAGGGTTTCTTGGCAGCTGCGAGAACTATCCCATTGTCGGTGGAGTTTGAGTTCTAAGTGCGAAAAAATGCGGTGCAAGCGCTCGGGTAAACTCGCTCGGCGCAATGCCTGCCCAGCGTCGGAAAGACCGGCAGAACGACGCCTGCTCGGCGTAGCCAATGCGCTCGGCGATCCGCACAAAACTCTGAGAACCGTTCATCATGGCACCGATGGCCACCTTGCCTCGCACGCATTCCAGCAGGCGGCGATAAGTCAATCCCGAACAATGCAGGCGACGCTGCAGGTTTCGGCAACTCATTCCCAACTCGCGGGCGATCTCGGATTCAGAAGGTACTGACCACGGAAGCTTGCCGTCGATGACGTCGACTACTCGACGCACGAGGCTTGATGAGGCAGCGGAAGCCACGATGATTGAAGCGTCCGACCAGCGCCAAAGCGCGTTATGAAGCCTGGGCTCGAAGAACCGTGTCCTCGCGTCCAGCAGGTCGGTGGCCACCGTCAGGGCATTCCAACGCGCATTGAACCGCACGTCACATGCCAATGCATCTTCGTAGGCAGCTGAACTAGCACGTCGATCATGGCAGAACGAGATGGATCGAACGGGAACGTTGGCCCCAAGCAAGTAACGACCGAACGATGCCCATCCTGCCAAGATGCCTTCGACGACCGCAGGCGACGGTGGCTGTCCATGAGCCTTCCACCGCAAATGTACGACCTTCGCATCACGAACTACGCTCACCTGACCCAGGGTGCTCGTGAGTGACTCCATTCTGGATAGCGTTCGGATCACGTCTGCCAGCGTTTCGGCGGTAGCGCTCGCGACTCCCAGCAGACCGAAGGCGTTCCCGCCCACCATCCCGCCAAATTTGAGCCCGATGGCTGGATCGCCCAACTGCTGGACACTGGAGCTGACCAGGTCACAGAAGCGTTGAGACGCTACTCGGCCCAGCATCGGGCTTGCCTTCGGTACGGCGAAGCAACCGGCGCCAGGACTTCTTACGCCTCGATGCGCCAAGTAGTCGAGAAACGCGTCCGCATACTGCGCGCACACACTAGGTTCTGTCATCGGGATGCTTCGGTGACCGCCTGTCGACGTGCCGGCGGCCCCGACGCCAATCGTCATGGCTGCGGAAGCCAAGGGAAGAACTCGGAGGCAATGCCACCGAACACCGTTTTCACGAACAGCGCGCGAACTTCGAGTTCTTGATACCAAGGGGTATCAATCGTTCTGAACGAAGTCGTGAAGTTCCACAGGACCCCTGAGGCCCACCATTCAAATCTAATCTCTGATGACCACGCGTCACGGTAGAGCATATCTTCGATTGTCGGCATGGATTCACCGACCGATCGCAGCGCACCGCGTAGCGTGGTCATATCGTCTACCAGATCGAAGCCACCGTTGTCGTATACATGCTTGGCACCAAGGAACTTCAAGCTGGTTCCCTGAAGCGAGTACTTCAGCAGTCGCCCAGTGTCGCCGGGAGCGGGCGCTAGAATATTGAGCGTTCCCGTGATGCTGTGCCACTGACTATTGACGACGAGCCACCCACGCACTTTCGCGGCATGCTGGGGGTTGCTTCGCCATGCGTCGATGTCTTGAACGGTGACGTCCAGGTACACGTCAACGTCACGAAACTCGCCTTTGAAGAACGCATAGCCATGCATTTCCTCAGAGAATGCGATGCCGCGTCCGAATGCGATCCCAGGCAGGAGAAGGATAAACGCCAAAATCCATTTCATTTGAAGCTCCTTCAAGAAAAGCGATCCGCCGCACGTTCGGCCAAGGCTGCAATGGTCAACAATGGATTCACACCAATCGATCCCGGCACAATGGAGCCGTCCACGGCGTAAAGGCCGGAGTGTACCCCCGTCAACCCCGTACGCGGGTCGTAAACCTGGCCATTGGCATTGACCACCCCCGAATCGGACCGATCACTCATGGGGGATCCTCCGAGAGGATGGACCGTGGTCATCGCACCTCCAAAGATGGGATGCGAACGCGGGCTGTCCAAGTAGGTGCCTTCGAATGCGTTCGCATGCCGAGTCATTTCAGCGCGAATTCGAGACACAAATGGCTCATCGGTAATGCCAGGCCAGTTAACTGAAACACTTCCGTTAGCCGCCAGCTCCAAGCGGCCGCCGGCAGAGTCGTGGCCGATACCGAGGTAGATCATGCTGTGGTTCAGGGCGCCCCGGGCGTCCTTCCCGGCAAGGTCTTTGGCCATACGCTGGTCCTCGGGGATCGAAGTGCTGATTCCGGCCAGAGGTGGCAACCCGGTACGCATGGCATCGACCAACAAGCTTGGCACGGCGCCGTCTTCGATGAGGAAGCGCTCGGACACGGCAGCGGCACCTCGATAGTCCGACACGGTCGTGATCGTGGGCCCTACCTTTTGCAAACCCATGGCCGGCAGTCCGGTGCCAAAGCCCATGATGTTCGTTTGCACGTCGGTGTTGTAGGCAAGGCCCAGAATGTCACCGTTTGCGGAGAAGCGCTTGCCCAGTGCATCCGATAGAGGGAGGCCCTGGGCGCGTGAGCGCATTAGAATCTTGGTCGTGCCAAGGGTGCCGGCACTGAGTACGACGGCACGGGCCGTCAGAGCCCCGCTATAGGCCGCTGCGCCCTCCGGCCGGGCGACGTAGTGCACCCTCCACTGACCGTTCGCCAATCGCTCAACGTGACTGACCTCAGTGCGGCTGATGATCTCAGCACCTCTCTGCCTTGCCAGCGGCAGGTAGTTGACGTCGAGAGAGTTCTTTGCCCCGTAGCGGCACCCTGTCACGCAATCGCCGCACCGCTTGCAAAGTGCTTGCACAACGCCCTGCGCATTCGGGGCAGACGCATAACGCGAAAGATTTACTGATAGCGGGAGGTTTCCAGTCTTGCCACGGCTGCCGGCCTTCTTACGCTGTTCGCTGGTAGATACATGGAACCAGTTTTTGCGCAGACCGTCTGCCTGGCCTACAGCCTCCACCGCTAGCATATCTAGAACTCGTTTCTCGTAGCCTGCCATGACACCAGACGCGTAATCGTTGCGAATGGCGGCCGGCCAACCGGAGAAGATGTCGCGATCCGGTGGCATGACGACATTGGCATTGATCAGCGATGTGCCGCCCAAGCCGTTCCCTACGAGCACATCGACGTGTGGGCCTGCGTGGTAGTCAAAGAGCCCCAGTGGCTTCGTGCTGCCTCGGAACTCCCCGATCGCCTGATCCAGCTGGCTCGGGAAGTCACTGGGCTGCCACTCCCGCCCCCGCTCCAGGACACACAGCTTTCGACCGGGGGCAAGTCGGGCGGCCATAACCGCGCCGCCATAGCCTGAGCCGACGACTACCACATCGTAGTCGGACTGAATGGCTGAAGGCGGCAGACTGAGCTTGGATCGCGTCTGCGTGGCGGCCGAGGCCATTGAGGGAAGACAGCACCCGGCAATAACGCCGGCAAGGGAAGCCATGAATTCGCGTCTGTTACGGGTGTGACCACTCACGAAGGCGCTCCAGCCGGTTCGGTGGGAGGTGTTCTAGGACACCCGGTCCGGCGAGTCTTGTCCGATTGCGCCAGCCCTCCCCCGCTCGCCCGTCCGAGGGTCCATTGCGGCACTCGTGCGCAGGGTTCCAAAGAGCCAGTCGAAGATCGGAAAGACAAGGTTGAAGTTGCAGGAAAGCATGTCGCGTGGATCATGATGAAGTTGATGGTGTCGCGAGAGGAACGCTAGCCAGCGCCATCGCCTTCCTGGCACGCGCTCGGCCAGATGGTAGAACAAATGCAACGTCTCATAGGCCAGGTAGTACCCGATAACCGTCGCGGCGAACAGCCCACCGGCGGCCGCCCCCCAAATCAGGGCCAGGACTGCGCCTAGGATGGTCGCAATGGCGGCGAAGAAGATGATCAGTACAGGCGGAAACAAAACCGCATGCAGGTCACGTGCGTTCTGGAAGGTCATCGCATCGGGAGCGAAGTAGCGATGGTGCCGTCGGCCGTGACGCTCGTGGACTGCGCGCAGGCCGCGTGTTGGATGATGCATCGGCCCGCGATGCATCCAGTACTCGACAAAACTTGCGAGCGTCAGTGTCGTAGGTACGACTAGCCAGTCGCGGGTGGTTGCCAATGGCACGCAGTACACCAACAGCGCTCCGGTCACGACCAGACCAATGACGGCTACGGAGATTAGGTGGCGCGCTCCCGAGTAGCGCGCCGCAACATACATATGCTGATAGCGGTGCCGGTATTCGATAGTTTTCATGTGCGCTTTCCCGTGGGCCCTGCCGTAGCTTTCGCATAGTTCCCGGCTCGAGATCTTGTCCGCATGCGCCAAAAGCGCGGACACTGTGATCGCTACGACGCCCCCCAGCACTTCAGCGGGCTGTGTACGGGCACCGGACCGCTGCTGGCAGAGGCACTGGAGACGCGCACGACTGTCGGGGAGGCGACCGGGCGCCCTGTTCCCTACTCGCTCACCGCGTCCGGCGACGGTCCCATCAAGTTCTATGCCAAGCAATCCTTGCGCTAAGACGGCTACACCCACAGGGATGAAACCTTTTGGAGTCTTTGGACCTCGCGGCCTAGCCCCTTTTCCAATGATCAAGTAGACCTGTCCACACCGCTGCAACAACTCAGCGGCGAGCCGTACCACGGCCGTGAAAGCGACCGAAGCTCTCCCCCGCGTAAGGGAGAACAAGTGCCGCCCTGAAGGTCTGTCGCGATAACTCGCGGCAGCGGAATGCGAGGCGACAAGCGGCCATTGACAGAATGCTTGATCGGGTGTAGACCCACTCGAAACACGTGGTGTCACCTGCGTGTGAAGCGATGCGAGGAGCGCGTTGATCCATCGCTCTTGACCGCCACCGGGGACTCGGCTCCGGTCAAGCTCATTAGTTGTGGAGAAGACCATGACTACGCTCAAGCGGCTTCGGGCCAGAAGCACTGTCCTGTACTTGTCGATGGTGCGCGCGGCGGGACGCGTCCCTGTTTACCTCCTGACAGTGATGTCAACCGTCGCCCTGTTTACGATTATCGGGCTGGCGGGTATCGCGCGCGCGCCCACTGTCTCACCCGTCATGTCGGGTTTCAAGGCAATCCCGGGACGCGTTGCCAGGGCGAACGCGCCTGCTCCTGGCTCTCAAGTGGCAGGACAGCTGCCTGATATTGACGCGGCCGCGGAGGCAGCGCCGCTGCCGAATGCACGAGCGACCAAGTTCGGCGAGGGCGTGCTGGCGGGCATGTCGGGACACATGGATGAAAAGCTTCAGGTGCCAAACTTTGCGTGGGGAAACGCAGATCCCCTCGCGATTCCGCCGCGATCGCTGATCGGCAACGCCCAGGAGCAAGCGCGTTGGCAGCTCAGACGGCTCGCTAGCGCCTACCGAATGGCCCCCGCCGAGGTCGATGCCTTGCGACTCCAAGAGGAGCAAGCGCTAAGTGCGGGGTCAAATCTGGTCAAGTTCAAGCATGTGGTAAACGGGGTTGAGATCTTTCTCGAGGAAGTCTCCGTGCTGCTGCGTGACGACGGCCGCCTGGTGGCGATCGGAGGCTTCGTCTCCGGCGCGGGTCCAATGGCCACAACCAATCCGAAAGGTCTCTTCAAACTCGACGCGAAGGACGCCGTGGCTCGTGCGCTCAGCAATTTTGCGTTCGACCCGAAAGCTGTGGCGGGCTCGCTGCACGCCACAGGCCATCGAAATGGCTACTCGCTGTACCAGCTTGCCAAAGGGGCGCGCAGTAGCAATGGCGCTGCGGTACTGCCAGTGCACACCAAGCCGGTCTACTTCCGCGTGCCCAGTGGCTTGGTTCCCGCCTACTACGTTCACACCAGGTTGGCCGGCTCAGAGTCCAAGCCACTGCAGTACTACAGCCACGTCATCTCCGCTATTTCTGGCGACACCCTTTTTCGCCACAAACAGGAGGCACATGCACAGCCCTACACGTACCGTGTCTGGGCGGAAGCGACTGCGCCAAACTTTCCTTTTCCGGGCCCGGGTGGTCGCAATGGAACGCCGCATCCCACTGGCGTTCCCGATGGTTATCAGCCGCCATTAATCGCACCCAATCTCGTGATGATGCAGAGCGGGCCAATCTCAACGGGGGACCCATGGTTGCCCGATAACGCCATCTATTTGACCGGCAACAATGTCGATGCATATTCGGACCTGACGTTCAACGACACCGCCGACGCCGACGCCATCCGGCCTGACATTACGTCGGCGAACGCGTTCGATCGCACCTACGATTTCACGCTGCCGTCGGACGGATCTTCGGACCAGATCAAAGCCGCACTGACTCAGTTGTTCTATCTGACCAACTGGCTGCATGACTGGTACTACGACGCGGGCTTCAACGAGGTTGGCCAAAACGCGCAGGTCTCAAACTACGGACGCGGCGGTCTCGAAAATGATGGCATGATTGTCAATGCCTACTACAACATAGGGGGCGGCGGCTCCATAACCTTGCCCCCTGACGGAATTCCCCCGGCGATGTCCCTGCATCCAATGGATGTTCCTGGGAAGTCAGGACGCTTGTCGGTGACCGGCCAAACGACGTTTACCACAACAAGCGTTGGTCACGTTCGGCCCAATTTCATGGGGCCTGTCAACTTCAACGTCGCCGCGGACGTCGTTCCGGGCCTCAGCGGCACGTCGACCCGTGGTTGCACGGCGCTGACCAATGCTTCCGAAGTGGCGGGCAAGATCGCGTTCCTCGACGCGGGGACGTGCCAGCACCGCATTAAGGTAAAGAACGCGCAGAACGCCGGCGCAATCGGCGCGATCATTGGGGATGCGACCTCACCAGTCGGCGGCGGAGATGCGACGGTCAGCATCCCGTTACTCGTGCTGCAGCCTGCGGACACAACCAATCTCAAGGCCGCCATGGCGGCCGGTATCGTTACCGCGCAGATGGAGGCCCAAACCGAGCCCTATGTCCGCCACCATGTGCTCGATAACTTCGTCGCGGCCCACGAGTTCGGTCACCTCCTAGTTTCACGGACGATCAGCAACGGTGATGGCTTTAATGCGGGAACCTTCGGCGAGTCAATGGCCGAAGGCTGGGCCGACTTCGTCGCGATGCACCTGTTGGCTGGGCCCGATCCGAACCATGACTACAACGGCGTCTATGCATTCGCTCCACATGTCGGCGGAGGCCCGGCCTCGCCGCCGGGAAATCAATCCTACTACTTTAGTGGCGGTGCAGCGCTCCGACGCTATCCGCTTTCGACCGACTTTGCCAAGAACGGGCTCACCTTCCGCCATTTTGTGGTCGACGCCGCGCTACCGCCGCGCCCGCCCGAGCCGGGCCGTTTGCCACCCTTCACCAGCTTCAATGGCGACGAGTACCACAGGGGCACCATCTGGGCCACCATGCTGTGGGAGTGCTACACGAGTCTGTTGAGGGATAGCGAGCGGTTGACATTCGCGCAGGCGCAAGACCGCATGAAGCGCTACCTCGTGACCGGGCTCAAGTTGACCCCGGTCCGTCCGAATTTTATCCAAGGACGCGACGCGTTGCTGGCAGCGATGCTTGCGCAGGACACCTCCGACTTCGAGCTGTGTGCGGCCGCCTTCGCGCGCCGTGGCCTCGGCGCGGGCGCCGTCCATCCAACTGACTTCGCGGGGAGTGGCCTGGTCGAGAGCTATGGCGTCGCGGGAGGACTGCAAATCACGAGTTTCGATCTGGATGATTTGCCGGGCTATTGTGACCGCGACGATGTGCTCGACAACGGCGAGACCGGACGATTGATGGTTACCGTGCGGAATAGCGGGCTCAGCACTCTGACCCAGATCACGGGTACCGTGAGTTCGCCCGTACTTGGGGTCATCTTCCCGCAGGGCGCAGGCTTCACGGTGCCCTCGCTTCCACCCGTCAGCACGACCACAGTTGTCATACCGGTCTCGCTGTCCGGTGTGGTGGGACCCGCGTTTGTCCAATTCGACGCGACGGCAAGCGCCCCGGGGGCTTACGCGCCGGGGGCGGGTTCGGCGACCCTCCGTCTCGGCTACGACGAGGTACCCCTGTCCTCGGCCACCGATGATGCTGAAAGTCGTCATGTGGTGTGGTCGACCGACCATATCGGCGCGAGCGCTTCGAACTGGACGAGAATCGAAGTAGGTCCGAACGAACACCGGTTCAGCGGGTCTAATTTAAAGGTGTCGGCGGGCACCTATTGGGTCTCCCCACCGTTGAACGTGTCCGCGAGTGGAACGTTTGCCTTCACGTTCCAGGAACGCCACTCATTCGACGCCCCCTTATGGCCCAGCACATACGCGGGTGGCGTAATCGAGATTAGCAATGACGATGGAGCCACTTGGATCGATATCGGGGCGTTCGCCACGCCGACCTACGATAGACCGCTGATGCTGGTGGGCGAGTCACCCGTGGGCCAACCAGGTGTACTGGAAAACATATTCGGTGCGCGACCCGTCTATGCCGCGAACCAGTCTTCTATTAGAACGATATCGGTCAATCTGGGGGCAATGTATCAAGCGCAAACCGTGCGGGTTCGATTCGGCTCCCTCGGCACCTTGAACACAGCAGTTATCTCCCCAAATTTTGGCTGGCAGATCGACAATATCGCCTTCAGTGGCATCGACAACACGCCGTTCGACGCGCTCCTGGACGATCCCGGGCCTTGCCCATTGCAGCTTGCCTCCGGACCTGTCATGTCTTGGCTCGGCCTGAAGAATAGCGACGCTGTGGGGCTACGCATCGACGTGCTGGCCGAGGTCCTGCTTGACGATCAGGTGGTCAATTCAGGCCAGCTCAACAACGTCAACACGGGTAGCAGTGGATTTAACAACGCGCTGTTTCAGACGATTGGACTAGGCTCGATGCCGGCCGAGTACCTTGGCAACCCGAATGTAGCCGTTCGCCTGTCCGTCCGGAGAACCTGCTTCGGGGCTGGGCACAATTCCGGAACCGTCCGGCTCTGGTACAACGGAGCGCCAATCGACAGCGGCGCGAGTCGCGATGCGGGCACTCGGCTGAATTTGGTTGCGAATGGACAAGCTTCAACGCGCTACCTGCGCAGCGGATCGCTCCTTAGCCCATCGGCGGGGACCACGAAGACCTCTGTGGATACGACGGTTAACAGCGCCTCGGCGTGTCCAAACAGGCCCTTCAGTCTGATCGGGGTGTGGACGGGCACCGTGGAATAGGACTTTCATCAGGCATTGGGGTGGCGCCGCCTGGCGCCACCCTTCGTTGGCAACACTGTTGTTTACAGAGACGTCACCTGAGCGGTCGCCATAGCCCCTGACCCGACTGAGCGTTGCCGTGCTCGCACCCAACGCCGCCCTCACTCTGTCGGCGCGATGGCACCAGTTTCGATGTGGCGACCAACCGCTCGCCATAGCGATCGCATATCGGGACGGTGGCGCGATTGGCTACCGCCCCGGCTCCGCCACGAATAGAGCCCGTGCGGATCAGTCGCGAGCCATCAATCCCTGTGACCGCCAGCGGCTAGCAGTCCGCCCCGTCTACAGGCGCGAGCGAAACCTGAAGCGCCCAGGGAAAGCGTGTGCTTGGCATTTTTCCAGAATTGTGACGCGTGACACGCACCTGCCTGGCGGACGCGGGCGGGAGAGGCCGTACCTGATAACGCAAGGCTCCGACCAAGATCTCCAGAAGCCTTGCGATTGGTTAGGAGTGCCGGCCTGATACATCCCAGAGCTTAGTAGGGCGCTCAGCGAAGCAGTTGGCCGCGAACAGGGGGGGCCTTCCGTTCGCATTTTTTGTAGAGCCGCGCAATCATGGACTTGCGACATGTCAAGGACGTTTA
The DNA here is from genome assembly GCF_016613535.2 of Lysobacter solisilvae. Taxonomy (NCBI): domain Bacteria; kingdom Pseudomonadati; phylum Pseudomonadota; class Gammaproteobacteria; order Lysobacterales; family Lysobacteraceae; genus Agrilutibacter; species Agrilutibacter solisilvae. Next base: position 2,725,509 of record NZ_CP071518.1, on the reverse strand, counting down.
CATCTCCGAAATTCAATGGACGGATTTCCCTCCTGCTTATCTCAGTGCTTGTCATTGCCGCCTGCAACCGCGGCGCGGGACAGGGCGATCACGGAACAGAGGGTCGATTTTCTACCTCCAATCCCGGCCACGTCAGCGCGGACGGCGACAACGCGAATCTGGTCGAAACCGGCTCGCCCATCATGTTTGTCACCCAGGTTCCGACAGCCGAGTTCCAGCATGTTGCCGCTGCGTTCGGCGCCATTCAAACGGATCCCCTCCGGACGCCACGTGGCGGCGATCTGTGGATTCGGTATTCAAATGGGTCGTTGCGCAATCTGACCGCTGAAGCTGGCTATGGCATTCAAACTGCCGGTCAAGATGGCCCAGCCATTGCTGTGCGCCAGCCCGTCATTCACTGGTCAGGGCAGAAGGCTCTTGTTTCCATGCTCATCGGAGCCCCAGACAAGCAGTATCGGACGGACAAGTTTTACTGGCAGCTATACGAAGTCACTGGCTATATGCCCGGGGAGGCCGTGCACATCACCCGTCTCCCATGCCAGCCGGCCGGATTCAACAACATCGCTCCGGTCTATACGTCGGACGATCAAGTCATTTTTGTGAGCGACCGTCCACGCAGTGGAGCAGCGCACTTGTACCCCCAGCTCGATGAGTACGAATCCGTGCCTGTGGAATCAGGGCTGTGGAAACTGGATCCCGCAGCGTGTTCATTTCGAATCATTGAGCATGCCCCTTCGGGTGTGAGTTATCCCAGCATCGATTCCGCCGGCCGCGTCATTTTCACAAAGTGGGACCATCTTCTGCGCGATCAGCAGGCCGACCAGGATGTGTTCAAGAACGCCTCCTACTACAGCTTCAATTTCGACAGTGAAGACCAGGTACAGCCGCCCGCGGTTCACAGTCGCGCAGAGGTATATCCCGAGTTGCGACGGCAGGAGTACTCCTTGCTACCAGGACAGGGCTATGACGGCGTTAGTGTGGCGAATGACTACCCTTTCAATAGCCTAAATTTCAACCACTTCTTGCCCTGGGAAATGAATCAGGACGGCAGTGATGAGGAGACATTGAACCACTCGGGTCGCCATGAGCTTGGCGGCTCCTACGCCATGGGCTCGTACCGGAGTGATCCTGCGCAGGAGCAGATCAAATATGGCCAATTTTCTGGAGCCACCTATTTGCTGTTTGGGAGCGGCGGGATGTTCCATTTGCGTGAAGATCCCGCCCGGCCGGGCCGGTTCTGGGGCGTGAGCTCGGCCGAGTTCGCCACCGCAACAGGCGGGGACCTGGTGTATGTCGACGCCACGCCGCCTCTGAATGCTGACTCCATGAAGGTGGAACTTGTCCTCGACAACAACCCTGCCGGACACTTTCGCAATCCGCTGCCGCTTGCGAATGGACAGTTGCTTGTTGTCCACACGGGCACCTATGCCGAGCAAAAGAACAGCGGCACGACGGCCAACCCTGTCTACAACTTCTCATACCGACTGCGCTACGTCGATTTTTCGGGGACAACGCCGGCCTTGGGGCCGCTTCTGACAAGTGGACTCATGCGCACCGTCTCATACTGGAGTCCCGACGTGCGAGTGACCTGGAGCGGTGCGCTCTGGGAATTGGATCCGGTGGAAGTGCGCCCGAGGCAAGTGCCGACGAAGACAAGGGCGCCATCTTTGCCACTGCCGGAACGATCTGTGCTCGAATCTGTGAATGTCGAGCAGGAGCTCCTACGAAACTGGTTAGCGCAGAATGACTTAGCACTTGTCGTCTCGCGTAATGTGACTTCGCGTGATCGTAGCGACAAGCAGCAGCCCTACAATCTACGAGTGTCGGGATCGGGTTTGCAGACGATTGGCGCACCGGGTGCCAAGATCTATGACGTCTCGCATGTGCAGTTCTTTCAGGCCGATCAGGTCCGCGGCTATGGCTCTGGTGGCCTGCCGCAGAATGGCGCGCCAGTGAAGCCCGGCAGGCGCGTATTGCCGAGGACTCTGCATGATCCGACAGCAGTTCTGGCCATGGGGAACCGTTTGAACTCGTTGGGCGAAACGCCCATCGCGCCTGATGGCTCCATGGCTGCATTCGTGCCCGCCGGACGCGCATTGACCTGGCAGCTCGTCAACAGCAGCAGAACAGGTTGGGACAGAGCAGTGGTGCGCGAACGGAACTGGGTAAGCTTCAATCGCGGAGAAACCCGGGTCTGCACTAGCTGCCACGGGAGCAACACCAAGGATCAAGCTGGCAATTCTCCTCCAACGAACCCGCCTGAGGCGCTTCGGAACCTGATTGCGGAATGGAGACAACGTATGCGCAGCCAGTGCCCAGAGGCCGGCGGAACCGGGATCTGGAGCTATGCCGGGGTGCCCTTTGGCCCTTGGGAAGATGGTCGGCGCACCCGCATTCAGACCTGCCAGGGCGGCAATGGGTGTTGTGACGGCTTGCCGAAAACCGAGACACAATCGGTTCGATATCTGCCTGATTGCAACTGGGGCTTGGAATCCATCCCCAAGGTGGCGCCAATTGGCGCCAATTCACGGGTGCGGGGCTCGCCGGGCCCGTTGCTTTCTCCCTGGTTGCGTGCCCATCGACGTCCGTTCCTAGGACGCTCCGTGACGCGGTAGCTGCGACGATATCTTGGGTGGTGGGATGGTGCCCGCCACGGCTAGCGCGAGCCCTAGTAGCCCACCTGCAGCGCCTAGGACGGCGGCGGACCCTACCCACTGGGAAGCCGCCGCGGCGAGCACCGGACCTGCGGCCCGGGCGAAACCCTGGATCCGAGCGACTTCACCGTTCCAACGTCCGGCGCTGGCCGGACCGTAAAGAGCTTGGATCATCCACGGCCGGGCAAGCGTGTGGAGCCCGGCGCCGCACCCGAAAGCGATTACACCAGCGGCCGCCGAAGCAGGCGCCTGAAAGACCACAACAACGAAGAGGCCAACGGCCTGCAGGCAGAGGGGGATGCCATTCAACAAGCGGCTGTCCGGGGTATTGCCACGCCGGAGGAGCCAAATGCGGCCCGGCAGCTGGGCCAAGCCAAGTGCGGCGAGGACAAGCGCGGCAATGCCGGATGGGGCGCCCCGTTCGATCATCAGTGGGATCAGCAGTGTGGTCAGCGCCATGCTGGCCATCGTGCCGGACGAGAACACCGCGACCAGCCGGGCCAGGTACGGTGGCCATGGCCCGGCAACGATTGCGCTCCTTCGAACGACGCTGTTCTCGGCTGGGAAGTTCGGCAGTACGTGCCGCTCCATGACGGCGGCTGCAGCCGCTACCGCTGCGGCGTTGCCCCACACTGCGGCGCGCCATCCCCAGTGATCAACCACCAGCGAAAGCACCGGCAGAAAGATGGTGCTGGCCAGCCCGCCCATGACCGTTACGGCTGCGAGAGCGCGCAGGCGGTCACTATCGGCTGCGATGGCCTTGCTAACGAGCGCAAAGGCTGACTCGTATAGGAGCATCGCCATGGCCGTGCCTATACACGCCCACCCCAGGTAAAGCACCGGGGCGGAGTGCGCGAGGGCCACGACTGAAAGGCCAGCCAGGGCCAAGCCGGCACCAAGCCGGGTGACCCGCGCGGCATGGCCTGCATCGAGCGCGCGCCCAATAGCGGGGGCAGCAACTGCCATTGCACATAGCCCGAGGGAGAACGAGCCGGCAACCGCGGCGCGCGAAAGGCCAAGGCCTGATTCCATGGGAACCAGCAGCACTGAGAAGCTGTAGTAGAGCACCCCCCAGAAGACACACTGGCAGGCGCCCAGCACCCACACCGCCCGGCGCTGATCCTGCACCATGGTTCTAACCGCAGCAGCCTGTGGCAACTGCTTTCACCGGCGCTGCAGGACCGCAGCCGCCCCCAGCCTTCTCCTCCGTCTTGGCTATCTCGTCCTTTACACAGCACGGGGTGACTTCGACTTGCGCTGGACCGCCGCCGCATCCCGCAGGCGTGGTGGCCAGCTCCGCGACTTCTGCGGGTGCAGTGCCGCAACACGAGGCCGCGCTCTCGGCCGCGTCCTCTTCCGCGAACTGGGTGATGCATACCCCGGTCTCAGGGAGCACGAGCTCGACTCGGCGGGCGGCCTCCCAATCGCCGGCTACCGCGGCCACAACCGAGCGCACCTGCTCGTAGCCGGTGAGGAGCAGGAACGTCGGGGCGCGGCCATAGCTCTTCATGCCGACGATGTAGACCCCGGCGTCCGGATGTTTCAGCTCCTCCGCACCGTGCGGCCGAACGCTGCCGCAGCTGTGCTGGTTGGGGTCGATGAGCGGCGCCAGCGCCAGCGGGGCCTGGGTGCCGTGGTCGAGCGAAAGCCGGAGCTCGGAGAGAACGCCCAGATCTGGCCGGAATCCTGTAGAGGCGACGATTTCATCCACCGGGGCGATCGACTCGCCCTCGGCGTACGCCACGATGCCTTCCGCAGTGGTGTCCAGGCGATCCAGGTGGAAACTCGTGGTCACGTTGAGCACGCCGTCCTCCACGAGCTTGGCAATCGTGAGGCCCAGCTGGCCGCGCTCCTTGAGCTGATCGTGCTCACCGCCACCGAGGACGCGGCGCAGGGAGGGACGGCGAATGGCCCATTCGATCCGCATGCCAGGTACTTGGCGGGCAAGGCGTGCCAGGTCGCTGAGGACATTGAAGGCCGAGTGGCCGCTGCCCACAACCAGGACACGCTTGCCGGCGTACCGCGAGCGCTGCGCTCCCAGGACATCGGGCATGCCATAGAAGATCCGGTCTCGCAGCGAACGCTCGCCGATGGCGTGGACACCAGAAGCCCCCATGGGATTGGGCGTTTCGATCGTGCCCGAGGCATCAATCACAGCCTGTGCCAACACCTCATGCTCGCCCTGGGCATCTTCGTAGCGAACCAGAAACGGCACGTCGTTGCGCTGGGCATCCTTCATTCGGTCGCGTCGCTGCTTGGTCACGACGATGACCCGAGCACCCATCCGCAGGTGCGGCTGAATTTCCGGGATTCCGGCGAGCGGCTTCAGGTACCGCTCGATAACCTCACCGCCGGTGGGGAACTGCGACAGCTCCGGGGCATTCCAGCCGTGCTTGGACAGCAGCGCGCTGGCAGCACGGTCCACGGTGAACTCCCAAGGCGAGAACATTCGCACATGCGCCCAACGCGAAATGCCGGCGCCGACGGAAGTCCCGGCTTCAAGAACCAGCGGATTGAGACCGCGCTCCAGCAAGTGGGCGGCCGCGGCCAGGCCCACGGGACCGGCGCCAATGACAACGACAGGAAGGGTGGCATTCACGGGCAGATCCTCAGGCGGCGTCGAGATGGATGTTGCGATCATGCGAGACAGCGTGGTTGGCTCTAGAAGCGCTTTGGCAGGTGCCAAACGAGCGACAGCTGCCAAACTCAAGACACTTGCTAGGCATTGCTCTTCCAGTTCCGCATCCGCCAACTGGCGATTCGCCGTGGGCTTGCGCGGCACTCTCGGCGGCCAGAAGCAGGCTCCAGAGAAGAATACGACTCCTAACGATCTGCATAGTGTTCATTTCATGAGGGGATACGCGCCAACGCCGATGATCGCGCGCAGACCGCCGCTGATTGAGAGGTCTAGTACGATGAACCGAGGGATAGACCGCCAGTTGAAGATAGACGCGACCACACCAAGCATCGCTGCATGCTGCCCATCCAGGCTCGGCCTAGGGCATCTACGGCCTGCAGCGCGTTATCTGGTCAGCCATTTGTGCCAGCTGTCTGCGATGTCGCGACTCGGGAAGCAACTGCAGACTTTCAAGAGCCATCCGCACTGCGTGGTCTCGGGCTTCAACCGCCTGCGCACGCCCACCAACCTCTTCGATGATGTCGGCTGCTTCGAATGCCTCGTCAACCGTCAACATTCGCCCGCAATCGACCAGCTCAGCCAATCTGACTGCTCGCGGTCCGCCGCTCTCCAAGGCAGCGGCGAGCGGCGCGCTCATTCTCCGGGAGCGCAGATCCGCTCTGTCACGGCCTATGATGTTCGTGGCCCCAAGGTCGGCAACATCGTTGACGATCTGCCCGGCGAGTCCGCACCACCAGCCGTAGGCATGCAGTGCGGCAACGTCTGTGGGGACACCGCCGCCGAGCAATCCACCCAAGCTCGCGGCACCAGCCACTAGCCCCCCCGTCTTCTCCTGACTCATCATCAAGCATCGCTGCCAGGATGTGTCGCTGCGGCCTCGGAGAACGATATCCCAGCCCTGTCCATTCGCCGCTGTCGACAGTGCGCGCTCGAGCAGGCGGGCCGCGGGCAGCGCCTTTCTCGGATCAACAGACAGCAACACTTCCCATGCCAGTGATAGCAGACCCGCCGCAGCTGTGATGGCCTGATCAACTCCGAAGACGCTCCATACCGCGGGACATCCGTAGCGAGTCTCGTCGTTGTCAGTTACGTCATCGAGGATCACTGCAGCGTCGTGGACCAATTCCATCGCAACAGCGGCCGGTATAACGTCTGCGTCCGAGGCGCCGACTGCTCGTCCTGCGAGAATTGAGGTGCAAGCAAACCAGTGCGGACTGAGCCCCATCGGGCCCGTTACCTTGCCCTCCGGATCATGCCAACCGCGGTGATAGCCGACAACCCTCAGCATTTGCGGCGGGAAATGCGCCAGCGCCTGTCGAACATGGGGCTCAACCAAGCTCGCTGCTTCTGGAAAAACGTCAAGGGGTGAAATGAAGGACTCATTCTCACCGCATTCTTCGTGTGTCATGAGAGGAACCATTCGCATGTGCAAGTTAGACGATAGGACCACCGCGGACCAGTTCTGGTCGATCCCGATATCGCTGGGCAATTCGGCACTCTTTGGGAAGCAAGCAGTCGTTGCCAAGCCCATCCCCCACCGACGCACTGCCTAGACCAGCGAGCCAGTCAGACAGCGCCCCTGTTATGACCACCGGCGACTGACGTAGCTCCTGCGGCGTGCGCGATCCCGTTAGAAGCAACGCCTGACGGAGTTGGGCGACAATTACGCGGATGCTCTGATCAACGCGCTCTGGCCCGCCGGCTTCAAGTGCGCGAAACAGCGGGAGTGCCATACCGCCAAGATCGGCGCCCACAGCGAGCGCTTTCGCGACGTCGAGCCCTGTTCGAAGTCCACCAGATGCGACAATGGTCAGGCGATCGCCAACTGCCCGACGAACCGAAGCAACGGCTGCGGCCGTCGGAATGCCCCAGCTTGCAAAGTGTTCAGCCACGTCGGCCGCAACACCTGACGCTCGGAACTGCTCGACACGGACCCAAGAGGTTCCTCCCAGTCCAGAAACGTCGATAAGCTCGACCCCTGAGTCAAAGAGCCGCAATGCGACTCGCGGCCCGATTCCGCAGCCGGTCTCCTTCACCAACAAGCGCCCCCCTAGGCAGCGCGCCAAGCTCTCGATAATTCGGTAGCCGTTGCGGAAGTCTCGGTCACCTTCCGGCTGGGTGAGCTCTTGAGCGGCGTTAAGGTGCAGGGCAATGGCGTCGGCATCGATCTCGTCCATCAAGTTCCGGACCCCGTCAACACCAATCGAAGCCGCCGTCGCCAGACCGACGTTGCCGATGAGGACGGTTTTCGGCGCAACATCGCGGACGGCGTAGGATGACGCGCACTGAGGATCCTCGATCATCGCGCGTTGGCTCCCCACACCAAATGCCAAGCCGTGCTGCTCTGCCTGCTCGGCCAACGCCCGGTTGACGCGCTCAGCGCGCTTACTGCCGCCAGTCATCCCGCACACGAGCAGTGGGGCTCTAATGGTCTTGCCGAAGAAGGAAGTCGACAGAACCACTTCTTCAAGGGCCATCTCGGGCATCGCGCAATGCACGAGCTGCACACAGCTAAGCAAGGAATCATTCTGCGATGGCTCAACCGACGCCGTCGAGCACAGATCCAGATGCGCGTCCTTGCGTTCAATTGTTGCTCCAGCCGAAGCCTTCGCCCCAGCAGGCTCGATAGCAACGGTCACCTTAGCCCCCAGGTTTGACGGCGCTTCGACACTGCCCTTCCGCGTGGCAGTACGCCGCCGACCTCCACGCACGGGCTACTGATCTGCGAACGTTTGGGCCCAATGTCATACATGCTCGACTTGCCGCACCACGGCGAAGGCTTGATTGGTCGAAGGCCGCAACTTTCCGTTACACAAGTGCAATCGGTCGATATATTCAACCCGCCGATAGTAGATTGCGGTAGAGCTATCAACATCAAAGATTCTGGGCGAGTCTACAAGCAGAGGCATCTCCGCGATCAGATACCCCAGCGCCCGCATTGCCTGATCCTCCGTAGGCTCGGCTCCTCGCAGATATGATGCAAGCACCTTGCGACTCAAGCGTAGACAACATTCGCGTAACTCAGCATCTTCAACCAATCCCGCCTTGGCTCGTTGTAGAACTTGACGGTATCGTTCATGCCCGCTCAGCTCTGACAGCAGAAGCAGACTCACTTTGGACCTGTCACTTTGCCCCATGGATTTCCAGGCGCGAGCTGCGCGATTACGGAGCCGAGCGCACGCCTCCCGCGCCTTCTTCTGCGCACGATCCCGTGCATACCCCGCAGCCATAAGCGTCTCAATCAAGGCATTGTCGGGAATCATCACCGAAATGCTCTCAAACTCGCGCGAAGCCCAATGAAGAAGACCCGCGATATTCTCTTCGCTGTAATAGCTGTTTCCAGGACTGATGCCAATAACCGCGTGCTCCCGCCGAGAGAACACTTCTTCGCAGTTTGCCGTCAGCGGCTCACAAGCAAACCTGTTCCGCATCGCCTAACCCTCATGCACGAGAGAACCAAGAAGGGGCAGGGCCGCCCTCCCCTCGGATAGTGGGTGGAAGGCGGCTCTGCCGGCGGAACGCAAACGGTCGGGAGATATCGTTTGCGCCGCACAAGATAGGTACGCCACAAACTGAAACGTTCCGCCACGACCATGGAAGAACCTCCACTGGCATGATCGGCATCCGCATGGATGGGACTTGACGAGGAACGCGACCAGGCCGTCATCTTGGTCTGCGCGAGTGCCCTGCAAAGGGAACTCTAGCCTCACGCTCAAGAAGGAACTGCGTCGGCAGGAATCGGAGCGACCGGGTGCTCATGGCGCTTTCTCTTTCGCCTCCTTGACGACGATGTGATCCAGCCCGTCGTCCGAGCTCATACCCATTCATCACGATGCCCAGTACACATGGATGGGAGTAACTGCTCTCCCTCGAGGCTGGTAGCCATCCATCTCCGCGGCGTAACTGGCGGAAATCGGTTCGAAACGACGTATCCCGGGTACACCACCACATACCCGAAGGCCTGCCGTGTCTCTCGTGAAAGTCATGCTTGCTGTTTCCTCTACGGCCGTAGTGGCAGTAGCTCTTTTGATCTGGTTCGACCCTCTGGAACCGAATAGCCCTAGCCCGACGGTGGCAAACAGTTCCGCCGGCTGCCAATCGAATCACGACGCGCGCGATCGGCTCGCGTGCGTGCTCTTCACCGGCAGTTCCGACAGGGCGGCATTTGAAGAAGTGGTTTCCAAGCTGGGAGGGAGGCTGATTCCCACTGGCGACGCCAATGCGCCAGAAGTTCGCACGCTCTATCATTCAATCTCTGAGGCGAGTCGACCTGCGTCAGAAGATCCCGATGAGCTTGCAAGATACCCGGAGAGCGAGGCATGTTTGAGCCAGATCGAAAGGCACGCCGCCTGTAGCACGCCAAGGCGAAGGGAGCTTCTGTGTCTTGACACACGTTGCGAGAAGCGGTTTGTGGTTATCTCTTGGATCAACGTCCCCGCCTCTGATCATCCAATACCAAGCAAAGAAAATGGTTGGCGCTTCTACCTGAAGGGTGTTTGATGGGCGCCTGCCAACAGTCGCAACTGACGTCATTGGCAGGATGAAAAGAGTCTTAGGAAGCTCAGCAATGAAACATGCGACAGCGCGATGGATCGTTGTAGCCATGATCTTGTGTGGCCTGGGTGCGCTTATCGCTTCGCTGTCTGCACCCAAGACTGTATCCACCGCCACAGGAACGCCGGACTCCGCGCCGGAGGCCACTTTGTCAGGGAGCTTGACCTCAGAACAGCAGGCGCGGGCACCCAGCTCCAGCACGCCGCCGTTGAGTGGCGCGTCGTCCGCGGTGGCGGTCGAATCGGGTGCGAAGCTGCGTGATCGACCCATCGACCCCAGGTTCGCAGCGTGCGAGGCGCAGCACCATGCGGCCGTGCAGCGGCGCGCGCAGGAGCTCTCGGCGAGCCAGAAGGCCGAGGACCTCGTTTCCTCTGTCGTGCTCTCGCAGTCGCTCAACTCCGACTTTCTGCTGGGAAAGACACGCCCCGAATATCTGCAGGCTCTGGCCACTGCCACGCGCCTGGGGCCGGACAATGAGCTCGGGGCATGGATGTACGCCGTTTACTGTCGAAACGACAAGCGTTGTGACGCAAGTGCCGCCGTTGCTCGCCTGATAGCGCTGGAGCCAAATAACTTGGCTCCTCGACTTTTGGCTATCGACGTGGCCGAGCGCGGGAGCGACAAGCGCCGCGCGCGCGCCCTGTTGCGCCAGGCATCGGTCACGCGTTACGTCGACTTTCGTATGGGGGATTTCGCCCAGCGGCAGGTGAGTGCCCTTAGCCCACTGCCGCAGATGCCCGCTTGCGGCGCAGCGTCCGCGGCCATCGCGGAGCATTACCAGTTGACACGCCCGGGTACCGTTCGTGACGTCGTGTTGATGAACGCGAAGCGCACCGCCTTGTTCTGGTTCCTGGCCCAGCAGAACGAGCTACTGGAGATGTGCCCTCATGATCGGCTGTGGACACCTGACGACGGCTGTCGGCACGCGTTTGAGATACTGGCGACCTCCGACATGTGGATTCCGCGTCAGATGGCCCTAATGGTGCTGAGCACGAACGCGCGCACGACCGCCGAGCGTGATCGATGGCGGGCGCAGCAGCGTGAACTGGACTGGCTGAGTCACGCGGGCGGTCCATTGCGCGATTCGATTCCCTTCGATGTGATTTGGGAGCAGGGCGAGATTGCTCCTGTGATTGCCTTGCTCCGTTCCCAGGGACGCTGGCCCGCACCGCAGGACTGGCAGCCGCCCGCCGAGGGCCAGCCATAGCCGGGCTCGAGCGGTTTCTCTCGGATCATCCGTCCCCAGCTTGGCGGGCATCTGTCGCAATTGACGTATCGACAGAGGCGACGCAAAAGAAGCCCGCCGTGAGGCGCCACGGGATCTCCTACGTATAGGAGCTTTGCGCACCGCTGGCGGCGCCGTCCCTTCCTTCCCTGGGGGGCGGCGTCCGCCCTCTACTTCGAGACGTCTCCAGCCTAAAGTCGCTTGGCTAGGGCTTTGCTATGGCCCCGACGGCCCATCTTCGGTCACCTCTTACGGCCCTCCTACTCTCCTCTCCCCAAAAGGGGGCTCTTGGCCCCGCAGCCTCACGCTAGCGGACCTCCTAGACTCATCCTGGCTCTTCTACGCCCTCACCTTTCTGCGTCCCCAGGGCCCTCCATCATCTGCCACGCGCCGGACACCGGCCCGCCACTCCGCCCCCACCCGAACCACCCTTCCAACCAACCTCAATCGCGAAAACAGCGCCACCTCTAACCTCTGATGCGACATTCTTGCCACTCGGGCCGATGGCGTCCGTTTACATCCATTTCTCGCGCGCGCGTGCGTGCGCGAGGAATTCCATATGACAAACGGCCCCAGGTCGACCGTGGATTCCTGCCGAGTGACTTGGGCCCCGACTGCCCAAAGCAGACAGCCGGGGCGGTAGATGACAGATAGGCAGGTATCCAGGCCTCTACCTTTGTCCAAGGGCCTGAAATCGTTCCACATTGCCAACGGAAACCCTGGAAACGCTTGTTTCCATTGGCCTCCAATGCATGACGGGGTAGGAATAGGAACAGAGATAGGTGCAGGCTAGGATATTTAGAGCTCCGCCGGCCCCAGGCGCCGCACTACGCTGTAATGAAGTCCGGGGTGGAGGGGCCGTTGGTTGCGATCCGTCGTCACCGTCTCCAATTCGCCTCGCAGAAGTAGCTTCGAGTACTTGGTGAGGGGAATGCGGTCTCGCCGCTCCGTTTCGCCCACGATGGAGACGAACTCTCGGTACAGGTCCGACGACCAACCCGCCGCAAAGCCACCTGACTTCCTCGGCGGCCCGATCAAGCGTTTGACGTTGTACCAGCGTTGCATGGCCTGGCCCATGTAGGGCCCTTGATCGCAGACCTGCAGCCGCAGAACTACCTTGGCTGTCCGCCCCAGGTGCTTGCGCGTCGCCCAACCTTCGAACCGCAAGAGGTATGCCCCCGGGGGGAGCAGCACGGGTGGCGCCTCGTCCAGAACGCCGCCGGCAAGACGCCCATCTGATTCATCAGCCACGGCGCACCTCACACTCGCGATTGATCAGCTCCCAAATGTGCTCCGCACGCCAGCACGTTATGCGACCGCCCAAGGCGCTCGTGGGCTTGGGAAACCGGCCGGAGCGGACTCCAGCCCACCACGTGGATTTGCTCACAGGAATCAGCACGAGAACCTGCGACAGTCGCAGGAAGCCAGTCTCAGGCAAATTGCGCATTTGAAGTCACTCCGTAGGGGGTGACTCCATGCTGGCCAATCCCATCCAGCCTGTCGCCATCGCTTCGCGCACAGGCTCGCTATGCGCGGACAGGTCTTGACAAACGGGGGCGCGCGGATCGGAAGGGGCTACGTGCCCGCGTATATCGTTGAGCCCGGACGACGCCCACGCTTCGACGGCGGAAGCGAACCGTGACCGCCTACTGCCATGCGTCGATCGTTGATGAGAGGCCGTTCAACGACCTGGTGGCCCGCGGCCCCGTCCCTTCTTGCGGGCGCACCAAGCCGAGCGATGGCCGTTGAGTTCCTGACAGAGGCCCCTACCAGGGAAGCGAAACCGTCTGCGTGTTAGTAATCACGGTCGCCTGGGCGGTCGCTGAAAACCCTCCCACTATGGTCTTCTTGTTGATGCTTTCCCACGCGTGTGAAATGACGCAAATCTTGTTCCCGCCAGCAAAGGCAGCTCCTGTTTCCAAAGAGAAATTCCCACCAAAGCGTCCCGCGGACGTGATGACGTCGCCGTAAAATTCATGCGCCGGGGTGCCTGCGTCTTTTGCCGTCAGCGACACTTGGAGGGATTGGCCTGCGAAAGCCGTGGAGGCCTTTCCTGACACAGAAACATCGGTAACGAGAACAACGGTGTTAGCTGGAACCGTGAAAGGATGCTCGTTGGCCTTTCCATTCTCGTCCACTAGGTAGAGCTCAACCCCTCCTGTACACCCAGAATCGCTGTAGGGGTCAAAGACAGGAATCCCACGCAGCGCCACATGCTGAACATCCATGCTGGCAGAGAACCAATGATGCTTGCCCGTTTCGCCAAGAACGACATGTTGCAAGGGATAGGCATAGGCCAGCGTGCTCGTTAGCGCGATTGCGCCGAAGAGAACGAGCTTCTTTCGGGGAGACAGCAATTGGACGTTCTTACGAAACAAGCGCATATGTCACCTTTAGAGACAAACTACTACGTCGGTTCGCGGCATTCGCCGTTCATGCGACACCTTGAGCCCATGGCAATCGTGCTGTGCTCGGTTCTTAGTGCGTTCTTTCGAGCCAAAAACCGCCACGATTTCGGTTTGTGCCCGAGCAGCCAGACTGTCGCGCCGGCGGACTACTTCTCTTCGGTCCCAAAGGCCGGCAAGCGCAAGGGTGTATGGAAGAATACCCATCGAAGATGAATGCGCTAGTTCGCTGGAATAGGAGGCCAGGTCGCTGAAGTACGTCACTCCACCAAGCACACCGCCACCTCCAATAGCTGTTTTTCGAAGTGTCAGTGCAGCACGTCATAGAACCTATAGGGGTGACACGTCGTGATGAACGAAACGTCACTTGGCGGTCTTGCTCGTCTGTCGTCGTACGAGTAGATGGGCTGCTCATATTGCGGCCTGCGCTCAACAGTGGCGCCCCTCCCCCTTTTTGAGAGAAACCCCATGCAGATCATCAAAAGCCGCATTGTCCTGCTGAGCCTGCTCCTCGCCGCCGCGGGCGTTGCGCAGGCAGGCGGTACGGACAAGAATAATGGCCTTAATCCCTATCTCCTCACCCATTTCCGAAAGCCGGCGGGCCACGAAAAGGTCGGCACCCAGGCTCTTAGCGATTCCCAGCAGCGCAATGTCGCGGACAGCGCAATGAAGGCGTCGAGTGAAAAGCCCGACGATGCAAGCGAGAACCGCGAGGCTCTTCGTCAGTTGGCGGATACGGCTCTGGAAGAGTAAGGCCGCGCCAGTGTTTCGCGTTCGGCAGCTGTCGATCGTACCGGCAGCTTCCGACGCGCTTCTAGCAACCTCGCACACTCTTTCGGCATGTTCACGATAGCTCGTCAACGGGCCATGCGAAGCGGCTCCTCTTGGAGAAATCCGAAGCAGGGCGGCGCAGCTTTGCTGCTTCTTCTAAGCGGCTGCAGCGCTCTTCCAACATCGAATCGCCTATCAGCGGACAAGTCGCCCCCGCCGTCAGCCGCCAGCCGCCTGGCAGAGTTGCCAGGCGGCAACCAGGTGCTCAACTACGCACTGAGTTGCGCCCTGCCGGAAGGCGCACCGGTGACTGCTTCGACAGGCACGGCGCCGACGCGAGTGGAGAGCGGCGTGGGTTTGGCGCCGGACTGGCGAAGCCGCCCGCTCGTAGCAAGCGAGCGGCGCTGGATGACGGCCTGTCTGCTGGCCCGCATGAACTACTTTGGGGTGAAGCTGTCAATTCTCATGAGCGGTGACCATCCCAAACTCAATGGCATCCCCTCCAGGCCTCGTCAAGAGTTTGCCTACGAGGAGGCTTCGTTCTATGGCGACCTCTTTAGCGATACGCCACACCTCTTCGTTTGTCGAGGGGCGCAGCGCGGTGAGAGCCTGACCCGGAAACACCGGGTGTGTTCAGATTCCTCCGAGACGTCGGGTGTGAGTCGTGTGAGTCGTTGCGGGATGGAGATTACCGGGATGTGTGCCGACGTTTGCAAAGTTAGTCGGCCCGGAGACTTCTATTCCGAGTGCGTGGGCGCTAACAAGTCCTATCGTGAGGTCGTTACGGTCTTCTTGCACTGAAGTTGCCGGAGGAAACTTTCGGCGGGATCCCCAGCGCATCAGGGCGCGCCCGCCCATGGGCATCTCTGCAAGGGCTAATGCCCCACACCCCCTGGTTGGGCCATTCCATTCCGATGTAGCTGTGGTCTGACTCGCGCGCGCGAGGAAGTTTGCCTGACATGGGGTACCCTCTCCCGGAGAGAACAACTTGCCCTGACGTGGGCCCTAGCTGCCGGATTCGGCCAACCGGGCGATAGATTGGCGGGATCGAGGCCTCCACCTTTGCCCAAGGGCCTGAGGGGCCTCGCCCAAGAGCCTGAATTGGTTCGACCTGCCAGCAGAAGTCCTCGAAACCCTTGCTACTGCTGGCCAGCAATGTATGACGGGGTAGGCATAGGAACAGGGATAGGTGCAGGCTAGGTCTTCAGTGTTCCGCCGGCCCCGAGACGTCGCACGACGCTGTAGTGGCATTGGTCGGTGGAGGGGCACCGGTTGCGGTCATTTCTCACCGTGTCCAACTCGTCTCGCAACAGCAGCTTTGAGTACCTGGCGAGAGGATGCGGTCGGGCCGCTCCGTTTCGCCCACGATGCCCGATTTCCTCGTGGTCCCATCAAGCGCTTGACGTTGCACCAGCGCTGGAGCCACTGCCCCATGTAAGGTCCTTGACCGCAGCCTTGCAGCCGCAAGACCACCTTGGGGACTGCCCAGGTGCTTGCGGGTCGCCCCACCGTCGAACCAAGGGGACGCCCCCCAAGGGAGCAGCACGAGCGGCGCCTCGTACAGAACACGCCGCCGCCGTGTCCGCTGTTGGTTCCCTCAGACAAGGCCCACCTCGTCGTCACTCTCGGACGGGTCAAGTCGCGGATGTGCTCCACGCTCCAGCATCGGACCACCCGAGGCACTCGCCGGCTTAAGAGACCGACCGGATCGCTCGCCCGACCGTCACGTGAACTTGCTGACCGGAATCAGCGCGAGAACCTGAGACAGACAAGGAACTCGGAGGCAAATCGCTCATTTGAATCCACCCCGAAGGGGTTACTTCATGCTGCTAATCCCATCCAGCCTGTCGCCGTCGTTTCGCGCACAAGCAACACCTACCTCTGGATGTAACCGAGCCGGCGAAAACGCCCCACCCATCGCCGTGCGGTATCGAAACTCACCCCCACGGTCTCGGCGATATCTTCGGCCGCATCCGAAATGGTTCTGTAGTCTTGGCGTCGCTCGAAGTACAGCGCCTTTGCCTTCTCGAGGAGCTCCCGATTCGTCTTGTGCCGGACTCCCGCGGCACGACTCGCCGCGGCCGAGGTCATTACGTCCCGCGCGTTCGCAACGGCTTCCAGGTAATTGGAGTACGCCGCCGCCAGCCACGTCGCGCACATGGCAAGGTCTCCTCGGACGATGCACTCCACGTACTCATCTACACAAAGCAGTGCCTCGACTGCTAGCGATCTGGTCGTCATTTCGGCAGAGCGGCACAGCGTGGAGAAGAGATAGGTCCTTGGACCAAACTTCATTTCCTCAGCGCTTAGGTTAGAGGTCAGAACGCCGTGGATCCGGCGCAATTGCTCGTCGCTCCTGCGATTGGCCAACTCTTCGTCGCCGATGTACCAAGGAAGCGAAATCGATTCCCCCCACCAGAAGTAGACAGACTCCTTCGGATAGAGCCCAGCAAAGAGGAGCGTGGATAAGGAGGCCAGGTTCGACGCACTGTCCAGGAGCTCCTCAGCCAATGACCCAACACCGGAGGATTCTTGGTCAACCGCCAAATCGACGCGGATTCCCACGACTTCAAGGTGCCGGAATAAGCTAGTCACAGATACGTCTCCATACCGGATCGCATTGAAATTCTTCCGCGCTGGACCTGGCTGAATTGACAACGTGAAGCTCATTCTTTGAGCGAATCGAGATACTCAGACCAGACCTGCATCATCTTGCGTCGCTCATGCAGGTGCGCCGTACGGTTATAGGCACGACCGTTGGGATCCCGGACAGCATGGGCGAGCTGGTGTTCGATGTAATCGGGCCGGAAGCCCAGGACCTCGTCCAGAATCGTGCGAGCCATGGCACGGAATCCATGTCCGCTCATTTCGCCTTTCTCAAAGCCCATCCGTCGCAGCGCCGAAAGCACGGCATTATTGCTCATAGGCCTACCGTCTCCGCGCGCGCTGGGAAACACATACTTGCCTCGCCCCGTCAGCACCTGCAGCTCTCGCATCACGGCTACGGCCTGCATCGACAGCGGAACCAGGTGCGGAACTCCCATCTTCATCTTGGTTGCGGGAATGTTCCATTCGGCCTTGTCCAGGTCGAACTCGCCCCATTCAGCGTGGCGCAGTTCACCGGGACGCACGAATAGCATCGGTGCCAGTTTCAGAGCGCACTTCGTAACGAAAGACCCCGCATAGGAGTCGATGGCTCGAAGCAGGCCGCCAACATCCTGCGGATCGGTCAAGGCCGCGCGGTGCCGCTCAGGTGGAGTGCTCAGGGCTCCGCGAAGGTCCGCGACAGGGTTGCGCTCGGCACGTCCGGTTGCAATCGCATACCTCATCACTTGCCCGCAGTTCTGCAGGATTCGATGGGCTGACTCCACTGCCCCGCGGTCTTCGACCCGCCGAGCGACCTTCAGGAAATCGGGTGCGGTCAGGCTCATGACCGGACGATCGCCAATCCATGGAAAGACATCATTCGCAAGCCAGGCAGCCACCTTGACCCGGTAGCCCTCCACCCAATTCCGCTTGGCGAGCCATTCTCGGGCGACGACCTCGAAACTGTTGGCCGACCGCTCGACTCCGGCCGCCTTCGCCGCTTTTCGGCTCTCGCCAGGATCGATCCCCCCGGCCAATTGGCGGCGGGCAGCGTCACGGCGCGTACGGGCGTCGGCCAGAGTCGTCTCCGGATAAGTACCGAGGCTCAACGTGTTCCGCTTTGCCGTGACCGGCCTGCGGTAGTCCCAGCGCCACCAGCGGGCGCCGGACGGCTGCAACAGGAGATAGAGCCCGCCGCCGTCGACGAGCTTTTGCGGCCTCGCCAAGGGCTTGGCTTTGCGAATAGCAGTATCAGTCAGGGGCACGGAGACGGTAACCTGTGACGGCTGGGTGCCTGGTACCGTCAAAGCTACCGCCAGAACACTCTGGATTTCAAGCTCTCGGGGCGCACGTCCTCGGACACAAAAAAGGCCGAAAACCCCTGATTACTAGGGAATTCAGCCTGATTTGCACCACGTTGCAGCTTGAATTGGTGGAGGTGGGGGGAATTGAACCCCCGTCCGAAGGCACTCCATCCCCGGCACTACATGCTTAGCTCGCCGTTGGATCTCGCCCCCGGACAGCACGGCGTGCGAAGCGCGCCCGGGGACCAGCCTGCTTTAGGTTGACCGGAAGCTGACAGGCAGCCACTTCCAGCGATTCCGTGATAATGACCCTACGCTGCTAGCACGGACACAGGCAGTTTCGGGGCTTACGCCTTAAGCGGCGAGAGCGTAGTTGTCGTCGTTGGCAACTAGAGTTTTGCCGCTGGATTAACGAGGAAAGCTGCCCCCTCGGCATGCACCAGGCGATTTTGCGACCCCCGTCGAAGCCAATGCACCCCCGGGGACAGCCAAAAACGCTGACCCAGGCAGTATAGGGCCCCGCGAGGCAGGCACAAGCGCTGCGGCGGTTCCGGCGGCGGGTTGATTCAGCCCACGGGCCCAGGACGGCGTGCGGGGCCGCCACATCCCGTTAACGTCTTCGGGCCCAGCGTCCTTGCATGGATTGGCAGTCACAGCTGGCCGTCGTGGTCACCACCGCGTATGCGATGACGCTGGGTGGCGTGATCGGCTACGAACGCGAACTCAAGAATCGACCGGCGGGATTCCGCACTCATACCCTGGTGGCCGGCGCCTCGGCACTGCTGTTGGGCATGGGCGTCATGGCCGTGGATGACCCGCGCCTGGCGCGCCTGGAGGGCGTCCAGATCGATCCGCTGCGGCTGATGGAAGCCGTCGTCGCAGGCGTTTCGTTCATCGGTGCCGGCACCATCTTCGGCACACGTGGCCGCGACACGGTCGCCGGCATCACGACCGCTGCCTCGCTGCTGATGGTGGCGGTGATCGGTGCCGCCGCCGGCCTTCGATACCACTGGCTGGCGGTGCTGGGCACGCTGCTTACGCTGCTGGTGCTCACGGGGCTCAATACGATGGAGCGCCGCTTCAGCCATCGCCCGCCCTCGAATCCCGATGACGGGAACCGTCAGGGCTGATCGGCCGCCATCTTCCGGCCTTCGGATCGAAAAGTCGGCAGCCTCCCGAGACAAAAAGAAACGGGGCAGTCGCCTGCCCCGCCCCTTCCCCTCTCATCGCCGGCTTAGCTGCGCACCGGCACCAGGGTGATTTCGACGCGACGGTTCTGGGCGCGACCGGCATCGGTGTCGTTGGTCGCGATGGGACGCGACTCACCGGCGCCGACGGTGATCAGGCGCTGCTGGATCACGCCCTTGGCCGTCAGGTAGTTGGCGACGGAGTTCGCGCGCCGGACGGACAGGTCATGGTTGTAGGCATCGGAACCGACGTTGTCGGTATGGCCGGCCACTTCGACGATCGTCTGGTTGTACTCGGACAGCGTGCGGGCGACGTCATCCAGCACCGGCTGGAACTGCGGCTGCAGGCTCGAATCGTTGAAGGCGAAGGTGATGTTGCCGGGCATGCTCAGGGTGATGTTGTCGCCCTGGCGCACGACGCCGACGCCCGTGCCTTCCATGCGCTCGCGCAGGGCGCGTTCCTGGCGATCCTGGTAGGCGCCGATCGCGCCGCCGGCCAGACCGCCGACACCCGCGCCGACCAGCGCGCGCTGGCGACGTTCGGTGGCATCGTCGCCACTGAGCAGGCCCGCGGCGGCACCCACGGCCGCGCCGATCAGGGCATTGCGCTGGGTGTGGTTGACGTCGCGGTTGGGGTCGTTCTGCGAGTACTGGCCACTCGTGGTGGCGCAGGCACCCAGCAGCGACGTCATTGCCGCGGCGAGGCAGACCAGCCGCACGCGGCCGACAGTTCCCGAGCGGGTGGCGGCGACGCGGCCCTGGCGGCCTTGTTCGATAGTCATGTTCATCGTGAGTCTCCGTGCATGGGGGCGGCAGGAACGAACATGGTGTCCGTCACTGAACGGGGCTCACGCTAATTCCGCGGATGTCGCGGGTCGGTGATGGCAGCGACTGTTTGCTGCCACACCGTTCAGCTCATGACGAAGTCCAGCGCATGCAGTGCCTGGCTGGAAACGAGCGAATCCGCGCCGGTTCCGTCCAGCTTCGAATCCCAGTCGCTCATGAGCGAGAGGTAAACAAGCTTGTCGAATTCCGACCCGAACCGGCTGATGACGGTGTCGGGATCGGGGATCAGCTTGGCGTCGCTGATCAGGCCGAAATGCACACGGCCGTTGTAGCTCATGATCGAGATGCCGACGCCGATCGAACCGGTCTGCGGCACCCAGAACATCATCTCGCGCAACGCGCAGCCGGCCATGTAGAGCGTCTGCGACGGGCCGGGGACGTTGGTCGCCACCAGCGTGGCCTTGCGGCTGAACAGATCGAGCGCCACACCCTGCACGGCGGTGGGGGCCATGCCCAGCGCCGCCAGCAGGCCGTAGGACACGATGGCCTGCCGTGAGTTCTTCAACGAAGTCATGCACGCGGCCACGCGCTCCACGCGACGGATCGGGTTGGCCTCGCCTACCGGCAGGTCGAGGAACACCAGCCCGAAATGGTTGCCCAGCTTGCGGGCATGCTCGAGCGGCCTGAGGTTGACGGGGACGGTGGCGCGCAGGGTCATGCCGTCGACCCGGTCGCCGCGCTCGATCATGTAGTCGCGCAAGGCGCCGGCGGCCGTGGCCATCAGCACGTCGTTGACCGTGCATTCGCACGCACGCCCCACCGCCTTCACTTCCTCCAGGTCCAGTGGCTCGGCCCAGGCCACGCGCTTGCTGACCCCGAGCTTCCCGCGGAGCAACGACGGCGGATCGTCGGACAAGGTGATTGCGTGCAGCAGCTCGCGGCCAATCTCGCCACCTTCCTTCGCCAGGACAGCGGCGAGCGTGGGGTCGCGATACATCTCCATGCCCTTCTCGACCATCCGCGAGCCCAGCTGCATGTAGCGCTGCGCGGCGCCCACCCGGCGCGCCACGTCGGCGCCGTCCTGCTTGAGCCAGGCGCGCTGCAGGTCGCTGCCCTTCACCTGTTCGCGCGTGGTATCGGTCAGCGACAACAGCACCTGCACCAGCGCGATGCCGTCGGCGTAACTGTGGTGGATGCGCGCAATCAGCGCGCTGCCGCCCTCGTACCGTTCGACCAGATGGAACTGCCACAAGGGCCGGCCCGTATCGAGCGGCGTGGAAGCCAGCTGGCTGACGAACTTCTCCAGACCTCGCTTGCCGCCGCGGCCAGGCAGCGCCGTGAGCTGAACGTGCCAGTCCAGGTCCAGGTCGTCATCGGTTTCCCAGAATGCGCCGGCCGCCGAGTCGACGGCCTTCTGGCGGAACCTGCGGTAGGCCAGCCAGCGCTGTTCGATGACGCGTCGAAGCTGGGTCACCGACATCACCTCGGCGAACATCAGCACGCCGGTGATCATCATCGGATTGGTGGGCTGCTCCATGCGCAGCCAGGCGGTGTCGACCTTCGCCATCGGATCGCGACTCGCCCTGGCCCGTTTGCGCTGGCCGCGCGCCGACGTATCGCTGACGGGCTTTCGCGGAACGGCCGCCTTGCGGGTTGCGACTGCCGCCCCCGCGCCTTCCGTGCCGATGCCTTGGCCGGCCGCCCACGCGTGGCCGCGGTAGCACCGGGTGAGGCCGTCGGGGTTGCATCGATGGGGCCAGCCGACGGGGCGCGGCGACGCGGACGTTCTGTGGCTGCCATGCGCTTCTCCGACGGGATGCCGCGAGTGAATCACGCAGGCGCGAGGAAGCGTCAACGCACGGCGCGGACCAAGACGACCCGACCACGCACGATGACCAGCGGTCGGAGCTGGCCGTCGCCTGAGCTCAGGCCTCGACGAAACGTACGCGCCGCGTGATCGAACAGGTGAGCTCGTAACCAATGGTGCCGGCGGCGTCAGCGATCGTCTCCACTGGCAGATCGGGGCCCCACAAGGTGACCGGATCGCCCACGCGGGCTTCGGGAATTCCACGCAGGTCGATGGTCATCAGGTCCATCGAAACCCGCCCGATCACCTGTGCACGCTGCCCCCCCACCAGGACCGGGGTGCCCGCCGGGGCGTGCCGCGGATAGCCGTCGCCATATCCGATGGCGGCCACCCCCACGTCCATGTCCTCCGGGCATTCCCAGGTAGCGGAGTAGCCGATGCGCTCACCCCCGCGCACGCGATTGACCGAAATCAGACGCGTGGCCAGGGTCATGGCCGGACGCAGCCCGAAGTCGGCGCCGGTGCGGCCATCGACGACGGATATCCCATACAGGGCGCCGCCCGCGCGCACCCAGTCGCCATGCGACTGCGGCCAACCCAGGATCGCCGCGGAGTTGGCCAGTGACCTCTCGCCCGGCAGGTCCGCGGTGATCTCGTTGAACAGACGCAACTGCTCGCGCGTCTGCGCGCTGTCGAACTCGTCGGAACTGGCGAAATGGTTGAGCAGCCGGACCGGCCCGACGACGTGGGTCAGTCGACGCAGCCTTGCATAGGCGTCATGGGCGGCTTCGGGCTGGAAGCCCAGCCGGTGCATGCCGGTGTCCAGCTTCAGCCAGCAGGCCAGCGGCTCCCCTGCATCGGCCTGCTCGAGCATTTCCAGTTGGCTCTGGTGGTGGATGACCGTATCCACGGCCAGTTCGCGCATCCGGGCGATATCGGCCGGCTCGTTGAATCCGGACAGGAGCACGATCGGCTGGGAAAGTCCGCCGGCCCGCAGGCGCTCGGCATCGCTGAGCGCGGCCACGCCAAACGCGTCCGCCCCACCCAGGGCGCGCGCCACGCGTTCGAGGCCGTGGCCATAGCCGTCGGCCTTCACCACCGCCATCACCCGGCTATGCGGGCTGCGCTGGCGAACCTGAGAGAGATTGTGACGCAGGGCGTCGGCGTGGATGATCGCGGAGGTCGGACGGGCCATCGCGATAGTTTATCGGCTCGCCCGCGCCCTGCCGCGCTGTCGGGGTGCGCCCTGCGACGGTCCGCGACACTTCGGCTGGCTGGCGGCGCCGGAAAAACGGGTTACCAGCAGCCCGCAGCCGGGGTCTTGCGGCCCACCTCTGGTCCATCGTCATGGTGCCGCAATCGGTTTCGGCAACGGCCTGACGGCCCTTGGGCGCCGCCTGGATCGTGAAGCCCGCCGCGGTGGGAGCAGCCGAGAAACCGATGTCGTAGTGGCTGGTCACGTCCGACGAACAGGCCGGCAGGGCCGCCCCCGCATAGGTCATGTTCGTCGTGTAGTAGCGCTCCATGAACTGCGCGGCTTCGATCAGGCAGCCCTGGGCGTTGCCGCGGCGGGCCTTGACGGTCGCATATTCGTAGCTGGCGATCGCCGTGGCCGCCAGGATCGTGACGCAGACGCCCACGATCACCAGTTCGATCAGGGTGAAGCCCCTGGCACGCGCGGCCAGGCGGGAGCCGGCCGCCGCGCGGGAATTTCGGATGCTCGCCATGTCTGTCAGTCCCTCAGGATCTCGCGCCAGGACACACGCGACGGCGCGCCACCCTGCGGGTTGACCGGCGTCTGGCCCACGGTACCCTTCGAGCCGCCGACGACCAGCAGGTTGTCGATCACGATCGGAAGGGTGGGCATGCCCACACCCAGGTCGACCGACCCGACCGGCTGGCCATCGACAGTCCCCTTGTTGAAGTAGCCGTTCTGCGGCACCCCGGTTCCGGTGAACACGTCCAGCGCGTTGACGTAACCCTTGCCCACCGCGTCGCAGGTGGCCTCGGTCGGCGGGATCAGGCTGGCGAACAGCAGCACCGTGCCGCGCACCTGCGGACGGCTGATGACACGCTCGCCGGTGGCCGGCGTGTCCAGCTCCAGGTACCAGCCCTTCTTGCCACTGGCCAGCGGAGCGTGCGGCTCGAACGAGCGCACTGCCTGCCCATTGACGCTGCCCGTGGCGTGGATGTCACGCGAATGCAGCTGCGACTTGGTCAGCGCGGCATTCTCGTCGACCAGGCCGTATACGGCCTGCAGGCTGGTGTCCTTGAGGTCGGTCAGCGTCATGAACTGGCCGGTGCCGGCGAAGACCCAGCGCTTTCCCGTGAGCGGGTCGCGCGCCAGCGCCAGTCCGCCGGTGATCGGCTGGCTGGCGCCGGCCGAGAACAGCGGGTTGCCGCTGAGCGCGACCTTGGCCTGGCCGCTCACGGTGAAGTCGAACTTCCAGACATTGCCCTTGAGGTCGCCGGCGTACACGTAGTCGACGGTGCCATTGCCGTCGTCGTCCCAGCCGCGCGGCGCAGCCAGACCGTTGTCGCTGCCCACGCCGGTATTGATCTCATGCAGGACGACGCCGGTCTTGATGTCGACCACGTACAGCACGGCCTGGCCGTTCTTGCTGTTGTAGCCGTTGCCGAAGACGACGGCGTCGGAACCGTCGTTGAGCTTGACCACGATCGGGTCGCCCAGGACGTTGCCTAGGTTGTCGCCGGCGGACAGCTCCCACAGGACATTGGCGGCCTTGAAGGTGCCCGGCGATGTGACATCCAGCCCGTACACGCCCTTGCCACCCCGTCCCAGCGAACCGACCAGGTAGTTCTTGCCACCGGTCTGGTTGCGGTTGGACACCACGATCGGACCGTCCACGAAATACCGGTGCGAGTACTGCGGGTCGCTGAAGGACTTGAGGTCACTGAAGTTGATGCCGGCCGGCACGTACGCGAACTGCTCCACGCCGTTGGCGGTGTTGATGGCGTGCAGCATGCCGTCGTTGGCGCCGACATAGATCGTCTGGGTCTCCTTCACATACATCGGCGAGGAATTGACGATGTCACCCAGCAGGGAGTCGCGGTCGCGCAGCTCGCCGCCATTCTGGCGTTCCTTGCTGCGCGTGCCCTTGATGTAGGCGACGTTCTCGGCGCCCGTCGCCGGTCCGATCAGGCGGCTGCTGGCGTCCAGCAGGCCGGTCTGGGTGGTGGTGGGAAACGTGGTACCCGACGATCCGTTCCACGTGAGGATGGTGCGGGCGGTGGTGGGGATCAGTCCCGAGGCCGACCACGCCGGCGTGGTGGCCACGCCAGCCGCGGTCGCGGCATAGGCCTTGAGCTCGCCATTCCACTTGCCCGAGGTATAGCTGGCCTGGTAGACGAAGACGTCGTTGACGAACGACGTGCTGTTGGCCGTCACGTTGGAGGCCGAACCCAGGCGCTGGGCCACGGTCGTGAACGCGTCCAGCAGGCCGCGCACGAATTCCTTCGTGTTGGAGGCCACGAGGAAATCGCCGCGGCTGTTCACGGAGGCATGCCACAGGTCGTCGATGCGGTCGGCGTCCGCGCCGCCCTGGATCGGATCGCCCCAATGCTTGGTGCCGTTGCTGAGCGAGAGCAGGTCGTTCCTGGGATCCAGACGACCCTTCAGGCCGATCGAAACGCCGAAGGTGACCATGTGCTGCCAGAACGCCGGGTCGTCGAACGATTCGGGAACGTCGTTCTCCAGCGTGGTGCGCAGGTCGTTCTTCCAGTAATACATCGCGACGTCGGCCAGGGTGTCGCCGCGGGTCTTGGTGCCGGTCTCGACGAAGTTGTCGTAGTAGGGCCGCTTGACCTCGTACTTCCACGCCTTGCCCGAGGTCGACGTGATCCCGTTGCCGTTCTTGTCGCCCGCCGTGCCGTCGGCGTCGCCAAGGTCGGTATAGCCGTCGGTGCTGTTCCAGTAGCCGTCGGTGGTCAGGATCGCGAAGTTCTGGCGGCAACTGATCTGATTGGTGGCGCCCGGGCCCCACGGGCCGTCGGCCGCGGTGCTCGAGAAGTAATTGCCGGCGCGCTGCAGCGCCCGGTGCAGCGGCGTGCTGCTGCTGCCCTTGGCGGCATGCAGCACGTCGTACCAGTCCTTGCGGTTGGCGCCACGGAAGCGACCGTCGTCGGTGGCCACGGGGATGTTGTAGGGGACGGTGAAGCCGTTGGTATTGCGGTTGATCGAGTCGTAGCCGATACGCAGGTCGTCCTTGAGCTGGCCGAAGGCCTCGCTCGCACCGGCCTTGGCCACCTTCATGCGGGTGCGGTGGTAGGAGTACCAGGTCGCGAAGTTGACCAGCTCATCGGCCTCGTCGCGCCCGGTGGGCGTCTCGAACCGGCAGTCGCGCCAGGCGCTCTGGGAGTTGCTGGCGCAGCCGGCGTTCTTCTCGCCTTCGTTGGTCTTGCTGACCTTCAGCCACTCGCTGCGCACTACACGCGTCTTTCCGCCGACCGTCCGCAGCTGGAAGCGGACGAAGTCCGCGTTGCTCGTGCTGGTCGTCGGCTGGGACTTGGGCACGTAGAAGGTCTGGGTGTTGTCGGACAGGTCGACGACGTCGCTGAGCAGGCTCGGATGCCAGTAGGCCTGGGTGAACGACGTGCCGCCCGTGTAGCGCGACGACTTGTTGGCCGAGTCGAAGCGCAGCCAGGCCTGGTACGCCGTTGCCGGGTTGTAGTAGATGGTGTTGTGGGCGTAGGACATGTCCGAGACGTCGTCGTTCAACCCGTCCTGGACGCCGTTGCCGTAGTTGGTGCTGTCGTCGTCGTCCTTGACGTCCTCGGGCATCGCCACGAAGTTCATCGAGCCCGAATCGTCGAGGATGAAGCGGACGTTCGCTGCCGGATAGGCCGTGCCCGACTGCAGCGGGATGTTGGGGAAGTTCACCGCATGACCGGGCGCAGCCAGCAAGGTCGCCACGAACGCCACCGAAAGGGCGATCAGGCGATCACGCGCCGGGCCGCGGCGGGAATTATTGGTGCGCTGGATCATGTCCATGAAGCGGATATCCATTCTGCGATTGCGGTCAGGGGACCGCGAAGATGGTCTGCAGCATCACGGCGGCGCGGCCTTCGGCCTCGCTGCGCGCGGTGACGCGGTAGCGGCGCTCCGTGCCGCTGCAGGTGGTTTCCGATACATCACCGGAAGTCGTGCAACTACCCTTGGGCGGCACGTCGTTGGCCAGCAGCTCGACGATGTAGCGCGGCTTGGCGGTCTTGTCGCCCAACTGGACGACCGCTTCGGGCGCGGCGGCCCAGATCGCTTCATCCGTCCAGACCGGGGCGACGGCCGGGTTCGGGATGGCGCACAGGCCCGCGGCGCAGCCAGCAGCCGGCAGCGCCGGCTTGCCCGCGGCGACGGATTCGCCCTCGCGCAGCGCGGCTTCGGCCGCCTGGAACGCCAGGCTGCGATCGAGCACGTTCGCGCTCATCCGCTCCTCCATCAGCGTGCCGCGAAGGCTGGCCAACGCGATCAGCGTGACCACGAGCAGCAGGATCAGGACGATCACCAGCGTGACACCACGCTGCCGGGCGGGACCGGCTTTCCCGGCCCGCGGATTCTGGATTCTGGAGGTCATGGCGCGCGGTTCCGGATGGCCACGGTATGGGTGATCCTTCGTTGCAGGGGCTTGCCGTCGGTGCCGACGACGTCGGTGCCGCGGACCGTCAGATCGATGCTGACGGCGAGTACTTCCCCGGCCGTCCAGTTCGTGGCGGTCACCGCGCTGGCCTCGACGTAGTTGAGGCCGTTGCGGAGCAGATAGCGCAGCCGCATTTCCTCCACACCGGTGGCGATTTCATTGCGGTCCACGCCAAGCACGCCCCCGGTATTGCGGAGCGTGGCCTGGTACAGCGAGCGGCCACCACGGGCGTTGTTGCCGATGTACCAGCGGGTCATGCGCAGCTTGGACACCGTGGCCGGCCAGGTCCGGTTGTTCTTGCATTTGCCCGACTCCCACTCGCCGCGGTAGCAGCCGAATGCATAGGCATTGCCGTTGGTGGAGCAGTTGGCCGGCAGGCTCAGGCCCAGGCCCTTGCTGCAATTGCCCGGCAGCACGGTGGCGGTGCCGTTGTTGTGCACGATCGTGTCGTTGGTGCCGGAGTTGGCGCCGGTCACCTGGAAGATCGCGGCCTGGCCGAAGTCGCAGGCCATCACGATGTCACCCGGGAAGAGATTGTGGTTGACCGTGCTGACCTTGAGCTGGGCCGAACTGGGGTCGTGGCTGACCACGTTGATGCCGTCGGAGACCGACGACTTGAGCTCGATCGCATCGGTCCCGTTCACCCGGTCGGCGACACCCGTGCCGAACCCCAGACCGGGGAATGCGGTCGCACCGTCGTACCCGAACAGGCCGCTGTTGAAGTTGGCGTACCACGGCGCGGTGTCGTTGAGCACGTTGTAGACCGGCAGGTCGCGTTCGCAGGCATTGCCGGCCGACTCGCGGACGTCCCTGGCCAGCAGCTCGAACGCCACGCGCGCGCTCTCCTGCACTCGGCCCAGGCTTTCGGTCGCGGTGTAGGTGTGCTTGTTGGACTCGAACACGGCACCAACGGCCGCCAGCACGACCAGGCCAAGCACCATGCCGATCATCAGTTCAATGAGGGTGAAACCCTGCGTCCGGCGCGCACCGGACAGGCGCTGCGCGCTCATAGACGGGTCCTCGTGGTGATGCGGGTAGGAGCGGTCTTGCCGCGCGAGTCATCCCATTCGACGCTGATGAGGCAGTCGGCGCCGCCGCAGGCGATGTGGGCGCATGCGCTGGCGCCGAGATTGGCCTTGAGGCTGGTGACCCAGTTGTGCAGGTCGGTCGAAGCCAGCGTGCCAGCCTCCTCCGGCACCGCACAGGTCATCTGCGACAGGTTGTAGCCGCCGATGCGCGCCACGGCGAGATTGGCGCGCATGGCGTCCAGGATCGCGTAGGTCTGCACGGTGGCCTGGCTGCGTTCGAGCGAAACCTGGCTGTTTCGCAATGCCAGCATCTGCATCGTGGCGATGCCGAGCATGCCGAATGCGAGGATCACCACGGAAATCAGCACTTCGATCATGCTGATGCCCGCGACGGCATGCGGGCGCCGAACGCGCCCCCTGCGTGTACGGTAGTGGGTCATGTTTGCGGATTGTCTGCAGGAGTACCACAGGCTTGGGGCGTGCTGGCCTTGGTGATCGAAAGCCGGCTGCCCGTGCCGATGCTGACGTGCCGCACGTTCTGAACCGGTTCGGAGACCGGCATGCACATATCTACCGTTGCGTTGAGGAGCGCGCCGGCGGCGTCGCGGGCCAGTCCGTCGGACCGGAAGCTGGCCAGGCCGGCAAATTTGGCGCTACTGCGCAACTGGATGCCCGTAGGCATGGTCGTGACTCGCAACAGCCGCTCGCCGGCACCGAACTGTCCGTTGCGGTCGCCATCAAGAAAGACGATCCAGCCGGTGGCCCCGTTCGCGGAGCAGGCAGGCGCGGCGGCCTGGGGATTGGCGCTCAGGCAGGCGACCGTCCGGCGATTGTTACGGATGGCCTCCAGACGGGCGTTCTGCAGCATCGCCATCGATTCGTTGGCGGCCGCAGTCAGCCTGTTGCTGTTGGTGACCGACTGCAGGCTGGGATAGGCGACGGTGACCAGAATCACCAGCACCGCGAGCGCCACCATCAGTTCGATCAATGAAAATCCGTTTCGCGCACGTGCGAACATCGCTTCCGTTCCCCGATTTCCCCGGCGTTAGGGTCGCCGATGGGCGCCGCGACATGCAAGTCGCGGGCCTGGAAATTGCGTGCGGGAAGTCACAGACCGGACGCATGATCGACCGTTCCCCCTCACCAAAGTGCCGCTCATCCGGCGTCACTTGACTGACGCAGCGCGTCGGAGGATACGCCTTGAGGCTTGATTTCAAGGGTTCCGGGCGCACAAAAGTGCCCATTTTGGAACTACCCGGATGGGGGAGGCCGGGGGCGCGGCCTGCAGGCGCCGGGAGGAACCCCGGGGTGGAGAGGCCCACGCGATGCTGCACCGCAGCATGCCCTGGCGCTTATTGGCCCGCCAGAGAGCGCTCTCCCCGCCCCCGGACTATTCGAACGAGCCCACTCCGTCGTGGCTCAGGTTGTCGAAACGGGTGTATTCGCCGAAGAATTTCAGCTTCACCGACCCGGTCGGGCCGTTACGCTGCTTGCCGATGATCACCTCGGCCAGTCCCTTGTCGGGCGAATTTTCCTTGTTGTAGTAGTCGTCCCGGTAGATGAAGACGATGACGTCCGCGTCCTGCTCGATGGCGCCCGATTCGCGCAGGTCGGCCATCACCGGGCGTTTGTCGGTACGCGTTTCCAGCGAGCGGTTGAGCTGGGACAGCGCGATCACCGGCACGTTCAGTTCCTTGGCCAGGGCCTTGAGGGAGCGCGAGATCTCGGAGATTTCGGTCGCGCGGTTCTCGCTGTTGCCCGGCACCTGCATCAGCTGCAGGTAGTCGATGACGATCAGGCCCAGGTCGTGCTCTCGCTTGAGGCGGCGCGCCTTGGCCGACAGGGCCACCGGCGACAGGGCCGGTGTGTCGTCGATGAAGATCTTGACCTCGCGCAGCATGCGGATTGCGCTGGTGACGCGGCTCCAGTCCTCGTCCTCGAGCTGGCCGGTGCGCAGGCGGGTGGCGTTGATGCGGCCGACCGAGGAGATGAGGCGGAGCGCAAGCTGGGAGGCCGACATTTCCATGGAGAAGACGGCCACGGCCTTGCGGGTCTTGATCGCCGCGTACTCGGCCATGTTCAGGGCCAGCGTGGTCTTGCCCATCGACGGGCGCGCGGCCAGGATGATCAGGTCGGTCGGCTGCAGGCCGGCGGTCATCTCGTCGAAATCGGTGTAGCCCGTGGGCATGCCGGTAACGCCGCCGCCGTTGGCGTAGCGCGTCTGCAGGACGTCGAAGGCCTCGGAAAGGGCCTTGTTGACGGCGGTGAAGTCCTGCCGCCCCCGCGAGGCGCCCTCGGCGATCGCCAGGACCTGCTTCTCGGCTTCCTCCAGGATCTCGCTGGTATCACGCCCCTCGGGCATGAAACCCTCGTTGACGATGTGGGTGCCCACGTCGATCAGCTGCCGCAGCACGGCCTTGTCGCGGACGATCTCGGCATAGGCGGTGATGTTGGCCGCCGAAGGCGTGGTGCTGGCCAGCTCGATCAGGTAGGCGCCGCCGGCGACCATCTCGCTCATGCCCATCGACTCGAACCATTCGCCCAGCGTCACCGCGTCGTAGGGGCGGCTCTTCTCGGCCAGTTCGCGGATCGCGCGATAGATCAGCTGGTGATCACGGCGATAGAAGTCGTTGTCGGTGAGCTGGTCGGCGATGCGGTCATAGGCGTCGGGGGCCAGCATCAGGCCACCCAGCACCGCCTGCTCGGCCTCCACCGATTGCGGCGGGACGCGCAGCTGCTCGATGCGCTGGTCGCGACGGGTCTGGAATGCAGGATCGGGACGCGCGCCCTGGCGTGATGTCATCGGCGATGTAACTCCCCTGGAAGGATCGTCATGGCGACCCTCCTCGTTATTGTTGATTGGGCGCAGCGGAACCGCGGGCCATCCTAGTCTCCCCCCCGCCCGGGGCGTTGCAGATAACACTGTGGATAACCGGTGGGCATCTCGCAGACTGCGACCCTGCCATGCCCGGCCACAGTGGCGCCGACGGGTGGCGCGCCCTCCCCCCGGCCCCAAAAAGAAACGGGCGCCCTGGGGCGCCCGTTCCGGAACCGCGGGTCGGGGATCAGGCGGCTTCGCCGACCACGATCACCTTGACCTTCGACTCGACGTCGGCATGCAGGTGCACGACGACTTCGTGCTCGCCGGTGCGGCGCAGCGGGCCTTCGCCCAGCACGACTTCCGACTTTTCGACCTTGTGGCCCAGCTTGGTCAGCGCCTCGGCGATGTCGCGCGGGCTGATCGAGCCGTACAGCTTGCCTTCGGTCGAGGCATTGGCGGAGATGGTGACTTCCACGCCTTCCAGCGCGGCGGCACGGCCCTCGGCGCCTTCCAGCTGGGCCTTGGCCTTGGCTTCGTACTCGGCACGCTTGGCCTCGAACTCGGCCAGGTTGGTGGCAGTGGCCGGAACGGCCTTGCCCTGCGGGACCAGGTAGTTGCGGCCGAAGCCGGGCTTGACGTTGACCTTGTCGCCCAGCTTGCCCAGGTTGGTCACGTTCTGCAGGAGGATCAGTTGCATGGTGTTGC
The DNA here is from genome assembly GCF_016613535.2 of Lysobacter solisilvae. Taxonomy (NCBI): domain Bacteria; kingdom Pseudomonadati; phylum Pseudomonadota; class Gammaproteobacteria; order Lysobacterales; family Lysobacteraceae; genus Agrilutibacter; species Agrilutibacter solisilvae. Next base: position 2,693,384 of record NZ_CP071518.1, on the reverse strand, counting down.
TCCGAATTCGTTAGCGGGCCCATGGGCCCGCAGCAGGTTTCGCTGTCCGAATGACGGGCGAGGCAGGCCTCACCCCGGTCCGGCTCCCGCGGGCGGGAGCGGACGCCAGGATCAGGCGTTGTGGTTGTCGGTGTACGGGATCAGCGCCAGGAAACGGGCGCGCTTGACGGCCGTGGCCAGCTGGCGCTGGTACTTCGACTTGGTACCGGTCACGCGGCTCGGCACGATCTTGCCGGTCTCGGTGAGGTACTGGCGCAGGGTGTTGAGATCCTTGTAGTCGATCTCCTTGACACCCTCGGCGGTGAACTTGCAGAACTTGCGGCGGCGGAAGAACTTGGACATGTCAGCGCTCCTTAAGCGGCTTCGGCTTCATCGGTGGCGGAATCGGCGTTGCCGATGGCGCTGTCGCTCTCGTCGTCACGACGACGACGCTCGGGCTTGTCGCCCTTCTCGTCCTTGAACTTCATGATCAGCGACTGCTCGGTGTCGGCAGCATCGCGCTTCATGACCAGGTGACGCAGGACGGCGTCGTTGAAGCGGAAGCCGTCGACCAGGTCGTTCAGCGCGGCCTGGCTGCACTCGATGTTGAGCAGCACGTAATGGGCCTTGACCAGGTTCTCGATGGGGTAGGCCAGCTGGCGGCGGCCCCAGTCTTCCAGGCGGTGGATCTTGCCGGCACCGTTCTCGATCAGGCCCTTGTAGCGCTCGATCATGGCGGGCACCTGCTCGCTCTGGTCCGGATGGACCAGGAACACGACTTCGTAATGACGCATGTGTTGTTCCTTGTGGATGCCGGAGCGCAGCCAGGCCGCCTCCGGTCAGCCCCCCGCCGGCCGGGATGGCCGCGGTGGAGCAAGGTCCCCCCGGCCTAAGCCGCGGGAGCCGGAAATTATGGCAGCTTCAATGGGTTACACGCAAACCCGCGATCCGCCCGCCGGGGAGGGCCACGTCAACTGCCCAAGGGAGCCGGTTTCCCAGCGGCCATGCCCGCAAGCCACCACTCGGCCCGCCCCGGCCGCGCGGACCCGTGGTGTCCCGACAGAGGAGCAGCCAGCCGGGGCGCCCGGTGCTCCTAGCGGCCCTTCCCGGCCATCCAGGCCTCCATATGACGCTCCAGGGCGGCCAACGGCACCGAACCGGTCGACAGGACCTCATCGTTGAATTCCCGCAGGTCGAAGCGCTCCCCCAGGCGTTCACGGGCCCGGGCCCGCAGTTCGGAGATCTTCATCTGGCCGATCTTGTAGGCCAGCGCCTGCCCCGGGTCGCCGATGTAGCGGTCGATCTCGTTGACGATGTCCTGGTCGGTCTTGGGGGCGTTTTCCTTGAAGTAGGCGATCGCCCGCTCACGGCTCCAGCCCTTGGCGTGCATGCCCGTGTCGACGACCAGCCGCACCGCCCGCCACATTTCGTAGGCCAGCTGGCCCATACGGTCATAGGGGTCTTCGTACAGTCCCATGTCAAAACCGAGCTGCTCGGCGTACAGGCCCCAGCCCTCGCTATAGGCCACGAAATACGCGGTCTTGCGGAACATTGGCGCGTCCGGCAGCTCCAGCGACCGGGCGAACTGGAAGTGGTGGCCCGGCACGGCTTCGTGCAGGGAGAGCGGCATCATTTCCCAGATCGGCCGCATCTCCGGGCGGTACAGGTTCACGTAATAGAATCCGGCACGACTGCCGTCGGCCGCGCCGCCCTGGTAATACGCGGTCGTGGTGTCGGGGGCGATGGTGTCGGGGATCGGGCGCACGCCGTAGGGCTGGCGGGGGATCGTGCGTGAAATCTTCACCAGCTCCGGGTCGATTCGCTTGCTGATGTCGCGGTACGCGACCAGCAGGGCCTCAGGCGTCTTGTGGAAGAACTTCGGATCGGTGCGCAGGTGGGTGAAGAACTCGCCCAGGCTGCCCTGGAAGCCCACTTCTGCCTTGATCTTCTCCATCGCGGCGCGGATCCGCGCGACTTCTTTCAGGCCGATCTCGTGGATCTGCCCGGCGCTCAGGTCGGTGGTCGTGTTGTAGGCGGCCAGGAAATCGTAGTAGGCCTTGCCGTCCGGCAGGTCCGCGGCGGCGATGGAGTCGCGCGCGTGCGGCAGGTACTCGTCGTTGAAGAACGCCTGCAGCGTGCGATAGGCGGGCACGATGCGTTCGGAGATCGTGCGGCGGGCCTGCGCCTCCAGCGGTGCCCGTTCGGCAGGCGTGAGGCTGTCGGGGAATTTGCGGAAGGGGCCGTAGAAGGGGCTGCTCGTCGGATCATCGACGATCTGCCCGGCGATCTGGCGAGGAACCCGTTGCATGAGCACCTTGGGCGGCATGCTGCCGGCCTTCATGCCTTCGCGCATCAAAGCGATGTTCTGCTCGACCAGCAGGGGCAGCGCATCCATCCGCCTGAGCCAGTCCTGGTAGTCGCGGACCGTTGCGAACGGCAGGATCTCGGTGATGCCGTCGATGCTCTGGACGCCGCCCTGGTGGCTCAGCGGCTGCAGGTAGGGCCGGAACTTCTGCCGCTGCACGGCCTTTTCCTGCAGCCATACCCAGGTGTCGTAATTGAGCTGGTCCGCCGGCGACAACGCGGCGCGGTCGATCGCCTTCGCCCGCGCCAATGCGGCGCGATCGGCGGCGGCGCTGGCTTCGATGGCCGCCAGGCTGGCGTCACCCCAGCGGTCGTTGTAGCGCTTGTCCCCCTGGTAACTGGCGCTGACCGGGTTTTCGCGGAGGTTGCGTTCCCACTCCTCGTCGAAAAGCTGATGCAGCGACTGGCTGGCGGTTCGCTGTTGCGCCTGCACCGCAGGCGCGAGCGCCAGCGCAAAAGCGGCAGCGGCGGCCAGCTGCGGCAGGCGCCGCATTAGGGTTCGGAACATGACGACGACTCCCCGGGGCGAAGGCCCGAGTCTAGTCGGGGCAGCCAGGGTGCTGCCGTGCCGAAGGTTGGGTTCTCCCTGTCGACCGCCAGTGGCCAGGGACGGCAAAGCCGGCGGCCCGGCCACTTGTAGGCCGATGAACGCTTCGAGGGGCTGAAGCGCGGAACCTGTAGAGAATCAGGCCGCGTCGGCGTCGGTCGTGAAGCTCTCACCGCAGCCGCATTCGGCGCTGGCGTTGGGGTTGCGGAAGATGAACTGCTCGCCCAGCCGCTGCTTGACCAGGTCGATGGTGGTCCCGTCCACCAGTGGGAGGCTGTCGGCGTCGACGAAGATGCGCACGCCTTCCTGCTCGAAGACGTGGTCGCCGTCGCGCTGGTCCTGCGCCAGGTCGGCGAAGTGCTGCCACCCGGAACAGCCCGTCCGCTTCACGCCGAAACGCAGGCCCAGCGCCTGTGGCGACTCGGCGAGGTAGCGCTGGACACGGGCCAGGGCGGCAGGGGCAAGGGCAACAGCCATGGAATCTCCGGAGTTGGACGGGGCGCAGGGCGCGCCGCGTCAGGACAAGTATATGGGCGCGTCCCTGACTCCTGCCGCAGCCGGAGGAAACACTGGGGAGCACCGGCGCGCCTCCGCGTCCTGTCGGCCGGGCAGCCGCATTGGGTACACTGCCGCCTTTCCCCATATCGGCCCGCGACGGCCAGGATTCAAGGCATGACGGTGGTCAGCGTCGAACACGCGCTCGCGGGCAAGCTGCCCGCCGGCGGCGAAGTCACGGTCCGCGGCTGGGTGCGCACCCGGCGCGATTCCAAGGCCGGGCTCAGCTTCGTCAACGTGAGCGATGGCTCCTGCTTCGCGCCGATCCAGGTCGTGGCACCGGCCCTGCTTGCGAACTACGAAAGCGAGGTCAAGCACCTCACTGCCGGCTGCGCGGTGATCGCCACCGGCACCCTGGTGCAATCGCAGGGCCAGGGCCAGGCCTACGAGATCCAGGCCTCGAGGATCGAAGTGGTCGGCTGGGTCGAGGATCCGCTCACCTACCCCATGCAGCCCAAGGCGCACTCGCTCGAGTACCTGCGCGAATTCGCCCACCTGCGCCCGCGTACGAACCTGTTCGGCGCCACCACCCGCATCCGCGACTGCCTGGCCAAGGCCGCCCATCGCTTCTTCCACGAGCAGGGCTTCTACTGGATCTCCACCCCGATCATCACCACGTCCGATGCCGAAGGCGCCGGGCAGATGTTCCGGGTCTCCACGCTGGACATGGCCAACCTGCCGCGCGACGCCAAGGGCGAGGTCGATTTCAGCCGCGACTTCTTCGGCAAGGAGACCTTCCTGTCGGTTTCCGGCCAGCTCAACGTCGAGGGCTATTGCCTGGCCCTGAGCAAGGTCTACACCTTTGGCCCGACTTTCCGCGCCGAGAACAGCAACACCACGCGCCACCTGGCCGAATTCTGGATGATCGAGCCGGAAATCGCCTTCGCCGATCTCCACGAAGACGCGAATGTCGCCGAAGCTTTCCTGAAGTACATGTTCCGTGCCGTGCTCAACGAGCGCATGGACGACATGGCCTTCATCGCCGAACGCGTGCAGCCCGACGCGATCACGCGGCTTGAATCCTTCATCAACGCGCCTTTCGAGCGCATCGACTACACCGATGCCATCTCGCTGCTGCAGAAGGCCGACAAGAAGTTCGAGTTCCCGGTCGAGTGGGGCCTGGACCTCCAGACCGAGCACGAGCGCTGGCTGACCGAGGAGCACGTGGGGCGCCCGGTCGTGGTGATCAACTACCCCGAGCACATCAAGGCGTTCTACATGCGCCTCAACGACGACGGCAGGACCGTCGCCGCGATGGACGTGCTGGCGCCCGGGATCGGCGAGATCATCGGTGGCAGCCAGCGCGAGGAGCGCCTGGACCTGCTGGATGCGCGCATGGCGCAGTTCGGCCTGGATCCGGCCCACTATGGCTGGTATCGCGACTTCCGCCGCTACGGCACCGTGCCGCACGCCGGGTTCGGCCTGGGTTTCGAACGCCTGGTGGTGTACGTATGCGGCCTGTCGAACATCCGCGACGCGATCCCTTATCCGCGCGCCCCGGGCAGCGCTGAATTCTGAGCCTGCCCGTCCAGTCACCGGCGCGATCGCGACGATCGGCCACCCCCGCCGACCCGAGTCGGCGACACCACACTGCCATCGTGATCCCGCCGCCTTGATCCTGTTCTTCGCCCTGCTCTTCGTCGCCATGGCCATCGCGGGCGCCTGCGCGTTCGTGATCTTCTGGCCGCTCACCCTGGTCCACATCCGAGATCGCCATCCGGCCATCGGCAGCGAGCTGGGCAACGGCGCGTTCCTGAAGCCGGCCGCGCTGGCCTGGTTGCTGGCGGCACGCTATCGCCAGGCCGGCGATCGCAACCTGGACGGGCTGGCCGCGCCGGCCCGTCTGTCCCTGCTGACGATCATCATCGCCCTGGTCCTGGCTGGCCTCCTGTGGGCGCTTTCCACGGTGGTTTCCGCATGAATGACACGTTGCGCGACGAATGGTGGCTGGCCACGATCGGCCGCACCGTGATCTGGGCCCGCCTGCGCGTGCTAGACGCCGGGACGGCCGAGGTGTTCGACAGCGACGGCAACACCCTGCCCTACGACAGCGAGGATACCGCCCGTGCCGCACTGATGGACGCCGAGTTCATCTCGCTCGACGGGCTGGACGCGGAGGACGCCGCCGAGCGCGGTTTCACTCTCGACGAACTGCTCCCGCCGCACGCTCAGGACGACCAGGGTCTGCGTGAACGCATGGTCGCCAGACTGCCAGCGCGACGCTGAAGCATGTATCCGCCTCGCCATTTCGCCGAGTCCGACCTGGCTGCGCTGGACGCGCTGATCGAGCGCGACAACTTCATCACCCTGGTGACCGTCGCCGACGCGGCGCCGCAGGTCTCCCACCTGCCGGTGATCTATCGTCGTGCTGGCGACCATGTGGAACTGATCGGCCACTGGGCCAAGGTCAATCCGCAGTCGCGAAACCCCGGACCGGCGAAAGCCATCGTCCACGGCCCGCACGCCTATGTGTCTCCGTCCTGGTATCCCGACAAGGACGCTGCCGCGCGCGTGCCGACCTGGAACTACGCCATCGCCCACCTCGACGGCGCGTTGGAGATCTTCGACGAAGAGGCCGCACTGGCCACTCTCGTCGACGAACTGAGCCGACAGCAGGAGGCACGGGTGGGCCAGGACTGGCGCTTCGATTACGAGCGCAATGACCTGCGCGTCCAGCTCAAGGGCATCGTCGGTTTCCGCCTGCGCGTGCAGGACATCCGGATCACCTTCAAGCTCAACCAGAATCACCCTGCGGACAACGTCCGCGCCGTGGCGGCCCGGCTTGCGCAAGGCGAAGCGGCGCCGGCGCGCGAAGTCGCGGCGCTGATGCTCGACCGCCTGGCCCGTCGTGAATGAACGGCAGATCGCCGCGCCACCGCATTTCCACTCTTTCAACGAGCCCGTACTCCATGGACCTGAACCTCACCGGCAAACACGCGCTTGTCTGCGGCGGCAGCGAGGGCATCGGGCTGGCCACGGCCTGGGCGCTGGCTGGCCTTGGCGCCGACGTGACCCTGCTCGCCCGGCGCGAGGACACGCTGCGCGAACTCGCCACCCGCCTGCCGCGGCCACATCCGGCGCAGGCGCATGGCTGGGTATCGGCCGATACCGCCGATCTGGACACGCTGCGCACCAAGGTCGATGCGCTTGCCGCGGGCAAACCCGTGCACATCCTGGTCAACAATAGCGGCGGCCCCCCACCCGGCCCGTTGCGCAACGCCGGCATCGCCGAGTTCGAAGCGGCCTACCGCCAGCACCTGCTGGGCAACCAGGTCCTTGCGCAGTCGGTCCTGCCGGGCATGGAGCGCGACGGTTATGGGCGCATCGTCAACGTCATCTCGACTTCGGTGAAGGAGCCGCTGCGCGGGCTGGGCGTGTCCAACACCACGAGATGGGCGGTTGCGAGCTGGGCCAAGACGCTGGCAACAGAGGTCGCGCCGCACGGCATCACCGTAAACAACGTGCTGCCCGGCGCGACCGAAACGCCTCGAATCGAGCAGATCATCAGCACCACGATGGAGCGCACCGGCCAGTTGCGCGAAGCGGTATTGGCCAAGATGGTGGAGGAGATTCCCCTCGGCCGTTTCGCCAGGCCCGAGGAAACCGCAGCCGCCATTGCTTTCCTGTGTTCGCCCGCGGCCGCCTACATCACCGGCGTGAACCTGCCGGTCGACGGCGGACGGCTGCGTTCACTGTGATTGGACGCGGGGCCGTGAACATGCCCACCGCTGCCGAGCGCCGCGACGACGAGCGCGTCCCGTTCGCTTCGCGCGTGATGATCGTGCGCGGCGAATGCGCCTGGTTCGCCCAGCTCCTGGACCTGTCCACCGGAGGCTGCGGGGTATTCCGCCCCGAGGGCTGCCCCCTGGCTGAAGACGAGCTGGTGCGCCTGTTCTTCTACCAGGACGATGGCGTCGTCGCGGTCAACGTCCCTGCCCGTGTCGCGCGCGCCGACGAGCACCGGGTCGGGTTTGAATACCACGACCCGCAGCTCGTCCCGCCCACGAGGGCATAGAACCGGGCACTCGGGGCTGCGGCCGTCCCTCGCGGCGGTTAAGCTTGGCGGATGCAACTGACGCACTGGATCGACGCGCGGCCGCGTGAGGTGGCCGATGACCGATGGCTCGAGGTTCATGACCCGGCCACCGGCAAGGCATTCGCACAGGTCGCTCGTGGCGGCGCCGCCGATGTCGAGGCGGCCATCACGGCCGCCGCAGCCGCATTCCCGGCCTGGTCCGCGCTGCCCAACAGCGAACGCGCGCGCTGGCTCGAAAGGCTCGCCGACGCGCTCGAGGCGCGGCTGGACGATTTCGCGCACGCCGAATCGCGCGACGGCGGCAAGCCGATCGGCCTGGCTCGCGACGTCGAGATCCCGCGCGCGATATCGAACCTGCGATTCTTCGCCCATGCCGCCACCCAGTTCTCCAGCGAATCGCACCATGGCCAGGCCGGGCTGAACTACACGCTGCGCACGCCACTGGGCGTGGTGGCGACGATCTCGCCGTGGAACCTGCCGCTGTACCTGTTCACCTGGAAGATTGCCCCGGCGCTGGCCGCGGGCAATACCGTGGTGGCCAAGCCTTCGGAGATCACCCCGCTGACCGCCACGATGCTGGCCGAACTGGCCGCGCAGATCGGCTTTCCGGCGGGTGTGCTCAACATCGTGCATGGACTGGGACCGGAGGTGGGCGAGCCGTTGGTGACCCATCCGCGCGTGAAGGCGATTTCCTTCACCGGCAGCACGGCCGTGGGTCAGCGCATCGCCAGCCTGGCGGCGCCGCTGCTCAAGAAAGTCTCGCTCGAGCTGGGCGGGAAGAATCCGACGCTGGTGTTCGTCGACAGCGCATGGCGCGAGCAGATGGACACCATCGTGCGATCGGCATTCCAGAACAGCGGCCAGATCTGCCTGTGCGGATCGCGCATCCTGGTCGAGCGCGGGATCTACGCCGAGTTCCGGGACGCACTGGTCCAGCGCGCCCTGGCCCTGCGAGTCGGCGACCCGATCGACGGTGACAACAACCTGGGTCCGCTGGTCTCACAGCAGCATTTCGACAAGGTCGTCGCCGCAATCGGGCTCGCGCGCGCGGAAGGCGGCGAGGTCCTGTGCGGCGGCCGGGCGCTGGATCGGCCGGGCTGGTTCGTCGAGCCAACGGTCATCGACAACCTTGGTCCGCACTGCCGCAGCAACAGCGAGGAGATCTTCGGGCCGGTGGTCACGCTGCAGCCTTTCGACACCGATGACCACGCGATCGAGCTGGCCAATGCGGGGGACTACGGTCTGGCCGCTTCGGTATGGACGCGCGATCTCGCGCGGGCCCATCGCATGGCGGCGCGCCTGCGGGTGGGCATGGTCTGGATCAACACCTGGCTGATGCGCGACCTGCGCACGCCATTTGGCGGCACCGGCGCTTCCGGCCTCGGCCGGGAAGGCGGCATGGAGGCCATGCGATTCTTCACCGAGCCCAAGAACGTGGGCATTTTCATCGGGAGCGATTCCCTGCCATGACGACGCTGGACGAACTGTTACGCAACAACCGCGAGTGGGCAGAACAGGTCCGCCGCGACGACCCGGGTTTCTTCAAGGGCTTGTCCCAGCAGCAGGCGCCCAAGTACCTGTGGATCGGCTGCTCGGACTCTCGCGTGCCGGCGAACCAGATCCTGGGCCTGGCCCCGGGCGAGGTGTTCGTCCATCGCAATATCGCCAATGTCGTGGTGCACGCGGACCTCAACTGCCTGTCGGTGCTCCAGTTCGCCGTCGACCTGCTCAAGGTCGAACACATCCTGGTCGTGGGCCACTACGGGTGCAGCGGCGTGCACGCCAGCCTGACCGGCAAGCGCATCGGATTGGCCGACAACTGGCTGCGCCACGTGGGCGACGTGGCACAGAAGCACAAGCCGCTGCTGGACGAAGTGGAACTGGATTCGATGAAGCACGCCCGCCTTTGCGAGCTCAACGCGATCGAACAGGTAGTCAACGTCTGCCAGACGACGATCGTGCAGGACGCCTGGGCGCGAGGCCAGCAGCTTTCGGTGCACGGGTGGGTGTACAGCCTGCTCGACGGACGGGTACGCAACCTGGGCATGGACGTAGGCTCGCCTGAACAGCTCAATGACGCCTACGACACGGCCCTCAACCGGCTGAGTGGGAAGCGCGGAGCGGAAGAATGAGCGACATGAAACCGGCCAGCACGGCGTCGCACGACGTGATCCAGACCCAGGCGGCGCCACGCCCGGTGGGCACCTATCCCCACGCCCGCCGCGTCGGCGAACTGCTGTTCCTGTCGGGCATCGGGCCTCGCGACGCGGCAACCAACGCCATTGCCGGGAATGAATACTTCGCCGACGGCCGCGTGCGCCGGTACGACATCGCCGCCCAGGCGCGCGCGGTATTCGCCAACGTGCGCGCCGTGCTGGAAGCCAGCGGCGCACACTGGGAGGACCTGGTCGACGTGACCGTCTACCTCACCGACATGGGACGGGACTTCAAGGCCTACAACGCCGTCTGGGCCGAACACTTCCCGGACATCGAGACCGCACCCTGCCGCACCACGCTGGGCATCACCGCGCTGCCCACGCCCATCGCCATAGAACTCAAGTGCACCGCGGTGGTCCGCCAGCCTGCGCCAGCCGCAGGCGCCTGAAACCGGAGAACACGCCATGCTTCCCGCCCCGCTCAACCTGCAGGCCTGGATCGACGAGAACCGCGCGCTGTTGAAGCCGCCGGTGGGCAACAAGTGCATCTTCAATGGCGAATTCATCGTCATGGCGGTGGGCGGGCCCAACCAGCGCACCGACTATCACCTCGACGAAGGGCCCGAGTGGTTCTATCAGCTAGAGGGCGAAATGGTGCTGCGCATCCAGGAAAACGGCGCGGTCCGCGACATTCCCATTCGCGCGGGTGAAACCTTCATGTTGCCGCCGCGCACGCCCCATTCGCCGCAGCGGATGGCCGACTCCGTGGGCCTGGTGATCGAACGCCGGCGCCAGCCACATGAACTCGACGGGCTGATGTGGTACTGCGAACGGTGCAACGAGAAGCTGTACGAGGAATTCTTCCCGCTGCGCGACATCGAAAACGAATTCCCGGCCGTGTTCGAGCGCTTCTACCGCTCGCGCGAGCACCGTACCTGCCGCGACTGCGGCCATCTGAATCCCGCGCCCGCGAAATACGACGACCCCGGGGAATCCTGAGGGTTCCGCGCCGGCACGACCGGAACCAGGCCCCCTCTCTGACGCAATCGCACGGCGCCTTCCGGGCGACGCAGGTAGTGCCGACCTTGCCGCCCGCTCTGGCTCGCTTCCATAAGTTCATGCAGCGATGCAATACTCGGGGCGTGCAAGGGCCTGCGGTGTTGCCGGGGCCGGCGCGTGACGATCGCAGCAGGACCGGGGGCGCGCAAGAACTGGTGGATACGTCGACAGCGTTGCTGAACTACTACGACGCGCACCTCGCGCGCCACGGCGACACCGCCTCAGGCGCGGCCTGGCCGGACGAAGCGGGTCGGCGCGCCCGGTTCCGGATGGGCATCGACCTGGTGCTGCAGCATGCCGGTCAACGCCGCGTCACGCTGTGCGACCTGGGCTGCGGAACCGGTGAGCTGTATCGCTTCCTGCAGGAGGAAGGTTTCGACGACGTCGGCTACATCGGCATCGACCGCTCCTCTTTGGCAATCGGTATCGCCCGGGCGAAGTTTCCCGACGTGGCGTTTCATTGCCTGGACCTGCTCGACGCCGACGGCAAGACGCTGGACCGTCTGCTCGACTGTGACTTCGTCTTCGCCAACGGGCTGTTCACCGTCAGGCACGAGGCCACCCATGAGCAAATGTGGGCCTTCATGACCCGAATGCTCGAGGCCACTTGGCCCCGAGTAAGACGTGGCATCGTCTTCAACGTCATGTCCACCCTCGTGGACTGGGAACGCGACGACCTGTTCCACGTTTCCTATGACGACCTCGCGCGTTACCTGCGCGGGCTGGCCGGACGCGCGATCGGTTTCCGCGCCGATCGCGACCTGTACGAGCTGATGGCATTCGCGCTCAAGGACGACCTGCCACCGCCGGGCAGGCGCCCCATCGCGGCCGGCCGCGAGGCGGACGCCGTCCCGGTATGCAGGCCACGGCTGCCGCGCGTAAAAGACCTGACTCCCTTCCTGGAGCGCATGGACGACGCACGGCGGTATACGAATCACGGCACGCTTTCCGCGCAGTTCACGCGCGGACTGGCGCAGGCCTTCGGTGTGCGCGAGGAAGAGGTGTGCCTGGCCTCGTCGGGCACTTCGGCACTGATCGCCGCGATCCTGGCCACGGCCGGCAGGGCGACTTCTGAGCGCCCCTGGGCGCTGTGCCCCGCCTACACATTCGCCGCGACAGCCTTGGCCGCCGAGGCGTGTGGCTATCAACCGCGGCTGATCGACGTCGACTCGAACGGATGGATGCCCACCCCCGAATTTGCCGCGCGCCAGCCGCTGGAGCGTGTCGGCCTCGCACTCGCCACGGCAGCCTACGGCCAGTCGGTGCCCCAGCAGGCATGGAGCGAGTTTTCCCGCGACTCGGGAATACCGGTGGTGATCGACGCCGCCGCTGCCTTCGAGCAGGCCTGCGACCATCCCGATGACACCTTCGGCACGGTGCCGGTTGTCCTGAGCATGCACGCCACCAAGGCATTCGGGATCGGCGAAGGCGGCGCCGTGCTGTGCACGGATCGCGGCGTCATCGAGCGGACCTACGGTGCGCTGAATTTCGGGTTCCTGGGCGCGCGCGAATGCCGCATGCCCGGCATCAACGGCAAGCTCAGCGAATACCATGCCGCCGTTGGCCTGGCGCAACTGGCCCGGTGGCCGTCGCAGCGCCACGCGCTGTCGCAGGTGGCACAGGCCTACCAGAAGCACGCGCGCTCCCATGGCTTGGCCGGCCGAATCGTGACCGCCCCGCGCGTGGCCTCCTGCTACGCGCTCTTCGTCGCCCGCGACGCAACCGAGGCCGCGGCGGCGACCGCCGCACTCGCGGCTGCGCGGGTGGGCTTCCGGCGCTGGTACGGCGTCGGCCTGCACAACGAACCGCATTTCGTCTCGGCGCCGCGGGGGCTGCTCGCGAACACCGAGCGGATCGCCACCTGCCTGATCGGCCTGCCGATGGCCCCGGACCTGCACGACACGGAAATCGCGCGAGTGGTGGCCGCGCTCGCGGAGGCTGCAATACCGCACGCCCAGGCAGGCATCACCCAGGCCGGCCGCGGGGTGACGCCGTGAATGACATCGTCGTGTTCGGCGCCGGACAGATCGCCGATGTCGCACGCATCTACATCGACGCCCACGGGCCCGACCGCATTGTCGGCTTCACCGTCGACGACGCGTTCCGCACTGGCGACACGTTCGCGGGCAGGCCCCAGGTTTCCTGGGAGCAACTGGAGCGCAGCTTTCCACCCGATCGGGTGAAGCTGCTGGGACCGTTGAGCTTCCGCAAGCTCAATGAATTCCGCAAGGCGCGTTTTCAGGAAGGCAAGGCTCGGGGCTACACCTTCGCCTCCTTCATCCATCCCAGCTGCAATGTCTACACCGATCGCATCGGAGAGAACTGCTTCATCCTCGACAACAACACGCTGCAGCCGTTCGTCGAGATCGGCGACAACGTCATCCTCTGGAGCAACAACCACATCGGCCATCATTCGCGGATCGGCGACCACTGCTTCCTGTCCTCACATATCGGGATTTCCAGCAACGTGACCCTCGGCGAGGAGTGCTTCATGGCGGGCAAATCGAGCATCGACTATGGACGCAGTGTCGGGGCGCGCTGCTTCCTGGGTCCGGCCGCCGTGGTCCTGGCGGACCTGCCACCCGACACCGTGGTTCCCGGCGTCGCTTCACCGGTGGCGCGCTATTCCAGCCAGCGTCTCAAGCGCTTGCTCTAGGACGTCGATCGCATGGGAATCTGGCGCCGCAGGGGCCTGGTCGTGTCGCCGCCTGCTACCCATCCATGGTGGCGACACAGCGCCGGCATGCCGACCTGCCTGCCGCTCGGGGAACGGTTGTGGCGCATCTGGTTCGCCGCGCGCGACTCGGACGGCCGGGCCGGGGTCCTGTGCGCCGACGTTGACCCGCGCGACGCCATGCGCGTGCTCGCCGTCCGTGAAGTTCCCGGGCTGGAGCGCGGGAACGAGGGCGCGTTCGACAGCGCCGGGCTGTGGGTATCGGCGGCCCTGGCCGTGGATGGACGTGTGATGCTCTGGTACACGGGCATGCGATTGGGCCGGGATGTACCGCATGAACTGGCCATCGGCCTGGCCGTAAGCGAAGACGGCGGGCTTTCATTTCGCAAGGCCAGCCACACCCCCGTGCTGACATCGCCCGCCGGACATCCTCGATTCGTCACCGCCCCGTGCGTCCGGCGGACGGACTCGGGCTTCTCGATGTGGTACGCCAACGGACTGGGATGGCGTCGGGTCGCCGGCCGAACGGAGCCCTTCTACGACCTGCGTGTTGCGCATTCAACCGACGGCGCATCCTGGCACACCCAGTGTGACCCGGTGGTTTCGATCGAGGGGACGGCCTGGGCAGGCGTGACACGGCCCTGGATCGAGGGTGAGGGCCAGGACGCGACGCTCTGGTTCAGCGCGCGCGGCGCCTCGGAATTCCGTGGACCGTCGGCCGATGCCTATCGGCTTTACCGGTCCCCTCTGAACGGCCCTACCGTGCGCCCGGAGGACATTGCTCCGGTGCGATTCGCGCCGTCTCCGCAACCGGGGGACTGGGATGACTGGATGCAGGTAGCCGCCTGCGTCGTGCGGGACGGGAACTCCCGCGTGATGTTCTACAACGGCAACGACTTCAGCCGCGCGGGCTTCGGCTACGCCGTCGAGGAGCGAGACGAACCATGAAGCTGGAGTTCCGCATCCCCATTTCGCCGAAGCCGGCGTTCTATGCGCAGGTACGGTTGATCGCACAGTCGCTGGCCAGCCTGGGGAGCGCGTACGCCCAGGCCAGGATCCAAGTGTCCGTCGGCGACCGGGCCTCGCTGGCCGAGGTCCACGCCCACAATGCGTGGGCGCAGGCATTTCCGGTCGACTGGTACGTGGTGCCTGACGAACTGCATGCGCGGATGACTGCTCCCGAATGGGCGTCCGGCCACGGTCGCTATGCCTGCCCTAGCGACGCCGACATCGTGGTGCTGTGTGACGCCGATACCTGTCCGGTGGCGCCCTTCGACGACCTGCTCACCCTGCTCCACGGCGCACCTCCTGCCGTGGCGGGACTGCAGGCGCACAGTCCGCCGTTTGCGAACAACGAGGAGACCTGGCTCGGCCTGCTACGGGCCATCGACCGCCCCGGACTGCCACTGGACCGACGCTATTCCATCGACGTGGACGGCAGACAACTCGCTTCGCCCGCGTACTTCAATTACGGCTTCGTCGCTTTCAATGCCGCCGCGTTCACCGCCGTGTCCGCACGCATCGACGAATGTCTCGATCTGGCCTGTCGCATGTTGCCGCGCAATCGGTTCGCGGCCCAGGTTGCCCTGACACTGGCCATGGCGGAGACCGGCGTGGACGTGGTCGAACTGGGGCACGAATATAATTGTGCCAACGATGACCGGTTGCTTGCGCACGCCTGGGTCCAGCCCGAGGACGTTCGCGTCATCCACTACCTGCGCGGCGACGACCTCGCCCGCCACGAGTTTCTCTGCAATCGCGCCCTGTTCGACGCTTTCGTCGGTGCCCCGCGCCAGAACGCCATCAACGAACGGCTGCGCATCCACCTGCTGACGCTGCCAGATGCATGCGGCGCGGAGGCATTGGCGTGAGCCCGGTACGGGTGGCGGTCATGCAGCCCTACTTTTTCCCATATCCAGGCTACTTTCGCCTGTTCGCCGCCGCCGACTGTTTCGTGATGCTCGATTGCGTCCAGTTCAATCGTCGCGGCCGCGTGCACCGGGCGCAATTGCCCGGCCCTGCCGGCGGAGCAGAATGGCTCACCCTGCCGCTGGCGCGGCAACCGCGCGATGTTCTCATCCGAGATCTGGCCTTTGCCGAAGGTGCACGCAACACGCTAGATGCGCGGCTACGTCGTTTTCCCTGGCTTGCCGGCTCCGATACGGAAGTAGCCGGGCAGTTGCATCGACTGCTGGGCGCCCCGTTGTCGGGGGTCGTGGATTTCCTCGAACACGGGCTGCGCCTGGTCGGCAGCCTGCTCGATCTGCGCCCGACCTTGCTGCGCAGCTCGACCCTGGGGGTGGATCCGGCGCTGCGCGGACAGGAGCGGATCATCGCGATCGTGCGCGCGCTTGGCGGCGTGGAGTACATCAACCCACCCGGCGGTCGCCATCTCTACCACGGCCCGTGCTTTGCGGACGCCGGCCTTCGCCTGTCGTTCCTGTCGCCGTACGCAGGACCCCACCCCTACCTGTTGCCTGCCCTGCTCGGCGCCGGACCCGCCGCGGTCCGTGCGGACGTCCTGGCAACTTCCGGGACGTCGCAATGAATCCGACCGTTCTGACCTTGCCCGATCCGCTGCCACTGGCCCGCACCCGGTCCGGCAATCCGGCCACGCCGGCGCCAGCCGCGCGGCGCCTGCGGGTGGCCATCGTCAACCCGAAATTCGAACCGTCCTACTGGGGATTCGATTTCGCGCTGCCACTGATGCCTGGCGATCGCCGTTGCTGGGTGGTCACCGGGGCGCTGCCCGCGCTGGCGGCGTTGGCGCCTTCGCATTGCGACGTCGAGATCGTGGACGAGAACGTCGAGGACATCAATTTCGAGCGCCTGCGCGATTTCGATGTGGTCGGGGTCACGGGAATGATCGTGCAGCGCGTACGCATGCACGAAATCCTGCAGGGCCTGCGCGGCGGCCAGGCGATCGTCGCAGTCGGGGGGCCTTACGCTTCGGTAGCCGAAGATGCCTTCGAAGGCCTGTGCGATACGGTGTTTGTTGGCGAAGCGGAAGAAACCTGGCCTGTCTTCCTGGAGGCCGTGGCGCGGGACGCACCACTGCAGAAGCGTTACCGCCAGCCCGACCGGACAGACATGGCCTCGGTGCCAACGCCCCGGTACGATCTGGTCCGCGGCCAGCGCTACGTCATGGCTTCGCTGCAGTTCTCGCGAGGTTGCCCGTTCATGTGCGAGTTCTGCGACATCATCACGGTGTTCGGACGGCGGCCACGACTGAAGACACCGGTGCAGATGCTGGCCGAACTCGACCAGATCCTTGCCGCCGGATTCCGCTCCTGCTTCCTGGTCGACGACAATTTCATCGGCAACAAGGGCAAGGCCAAGGAGTTGCTGCGTGCGATCGTGGACTGGCAGCGGGCTCGCAATTTCCCACTGGTGCTGGTCACCGAGGCCAGCATCAACCTGGCAGATGACGAGGAAATGCTGGCACTGATGACGGCCGCCAACTTCCGCCAGGTGTTCGTCGGCATCGAGTCGCCGAGCAAGGAAGCGCTGATCAGCATGCACAAGACGCAGAACGTCCGCGGCGACAGCCTGGAAGCCAAGCTGCAGCGAATCCGCGACGGCGGCCTCGTTGTCAACGGGGGGTTCATCGTCGGGTTCGACACCGATACCGAAGAGGTCTTCGACCAGCAGTTCGAATTCATCCAGCGCTCGGGCATAGCCCAGGCCACGGTGGCGATCCTTTCACCCATTCCGACCACGCCATTGTACGAACGGCTCCGCGACGAGGGACGGCTGGACTTCTCCGACCCGGACGTGGCGTTCCATCCCAGGCTCATGAGCCGCGCGGCGCTGAAGGCCGGCTTCGATGACCTGCTGCGGCGGCTATACGCGCCCGAGGCCTACTTCGAGCGCCTTTTTGCCGGTTACGCCGGCTCCGCACCATTCCGGCGTCTGGCGCTCACGCGCAATCCGCGCGGCGTCGGCGCCCGGCTGCGTTCCTGGCTGGCCGCCGCGCGGCAGGGGATCGCGCTGGGGCGGGCCATGGCGCGCGACGGCCAGCTCTGGCGGCTGGTGGGTTCCTACGCCGGCGCGTGGCAGCGTTACAACCGCCCGCTGCGCGACGAAGCCATTCCATTTGCCAGCTTCATCGGCCTGTGCGTCGTGCATTGGCACTACTACAAGCTCAGCCGGTTGCCGCGAAAGGCGGGCTTCGGGACCGTGCTGGACCTGGCGCACGAGCCGTCGGCCGCCAGCTGACGCCCGGCCGCGCAAGTGGCGCGGTGTCGCTCCGGCAACCTAGGTCGCGGTGCTCTGTGCGGTTCCCTGCACAACTCACACCTTTCCAGCGCAGGCCGCGCGCCCGGCCGCCGGGATCGCGGCGGCCGGGACTGCATGACCCGCCCACGGCATATATCATGCGGGATCGGCATTTGATGGCCTGAATTCGCGCATGCTCAAGATCGACACCCACGCCCATTACCTGCCCCGCGACTGGCCCGACCTGGCGCGCAAGTACGGCGACGAGCGCTTCCCGGTGATTCACCACACCGAAGACGGCCGTCACCGGATCTACAAGGACGGGAAGTTCTTCCGTGAGATCTGGTCCAAGACCTGGGATGCGCAGGAGCGCATCGACGACTACGCGCGCTTCGGCGTGCAGGTGCAGGTGATCAGCACGGTGCCGGTGATGTTCAGCTACTGGGCCAAGCCGCATCACGCACTGGAGCTGCACCAGGCGCTCAACGACCACATGGCGCAAACCTGTCGCGACTACCCGCGACATTACGCCGGCATCGGCACCGTGCCATTGCAGTCGCCGCGGCTGGCCGTACAGGAACTGGAGCGCTGCATGGACCAGTTGGGCCTGCAGGGGGTGCAGATCGGTTCCCACATCAACGAGTGGAACCTGGACGCGCCGGAGCTGTTCGAGTTCTTCCAGGCCGCCAGCGAACTGGGTGCGGCCATCCTCGTGCATCCCTGGGACATGATGGGGACGCCGACGATGCCCAAGTACTGGCTCCCCTGGCTGGTGGGCATGCCGGCCGAGCAGTCGCGCGCGGCATGCTGCCTGGTGTTCGGCGGTGTGATGGAGCGGCTGCCGCGGCTGAAAGTCTGCCTCGCTCACGGTGGCGGCAGTTTCCCGTACACCATCGGCCGGATCGAACACGGCTTCAACATGCGACCGGACCTGGTCGCCACGGACAATCCGCGCAATCCGCGCGAGTACCTGGAACGCTTCTACTTCGATTCCTGGGTGGCCGACCCGCGTGCACTGCAGTACCTGCTCGACACCTGCGGCGTGTCGCGGGTGATGCTGGGTACCGATTACCCGTTCCCGCTGGGCGAGCAGACGCCGGGCGCCGGCATCGAAGCCCTGCAGCTGGACACCCCGAACCAGGCGCGCCTGTACCACGGCACCGCGCTGGAATGGCTCGGGCTGTCGGCTTCCCGGTTTGCCTGACCGAAGCACGTGCGACTGCAACCCCAGGGAATCAGGGAGGTCCTGAGACCCTTCAATGCCCTCCGTCACTGGTAACTCATGACCGACATCACCGCCCCCCAACACGCGCTGGCCCTGGACGCTGCCGATCCGCTCTCGCGGCTGCGTGACGAATTCCTGATTCCCGCCCATGACGGCGCGGACCAGGCGTACTTCTGCGGAAATTCGCTGGGCCTGCAGCCGCGCGGCGCGCGGGCCCACGTGGAAGAAGTCCTGGACAAGTGGGCGGCCGAAGCCGTCGAGGGCCACTTCACCGGCTCGGCACAGTGGATGCCCTACCACGAACTCGTGCGCGAGCCTCTGGCCCGGGTGGTGGGCGCCCAGGCCTCCGAGGTCGTGGCAATGAACACGCTTACGGTGAATCTGCACCTGATGATGGTCAGCTTCTACCGGCCCACGCGCGAACGTCCGGCCATCCTGATTGAAGCCGGTGCGTTTCCGTCCGACCGGCATGCGGTGGCATCCCAGGTGGCCTTCCATGGCTTCGACCCCGCCACCGACCTGATCGAACTGGAGGCCGACGAGCCCAACGGCACGATCTCCATGGCAGCGCTCGAACGCGCGATCGCGCAACATGGTCCGCGCCTGGCGCTGGTGCTTTGGCCGGGTGTGCAGTACCGCACGGGCCAGGCCTTCGACCTGAAGGAAGTCGCGCGTCTGACGCACGCCGCCGGCGCCGTCGCCGGCTTTGACCTCGCGCACGGTGTCGGCAACCTCGAACTGGGATTGCACGATGCCAACGCGGACTTCGCCGTGTGGTGCCACTACAAATACATGAACTCCGGACCGGGCGCGGTCGCCGGCTGCTTCGTGCATGAGCGCCACGCCAGCACGGAACGTCCGCGGTTTGCCGGCTGGTGGGGACATGAGGTGACCACCCGCTTCCGCATGGGCCCGCAGTTCTCGCCCACCCCGGGCGCCGAGGGCTGGCAGTTGAGCAATCCGCCGATTCTGGGCCTGGCACCCCTGCGTGCCTCGCTGGAACTGTTCGACCGCGTCGGCTTGCCGGCGCTGCGCGAACGTTCGCGCCGCCTGACCGGCTACCTCGAGCAACTGATCGACGCGCGCCTGCACAACGTCCTGCATGTGGTTACCCCGCGGGAACCGGGGCGTCGCGGCTGCCAGCTTTCGCTGCGGGTCCACGGCGGGCGCGAGCATGGCCGCGCCCTGTTCGAACACCTCGCCGCACACGGCGTGCTGGGCGACTGGCGCGAGCCCGACGTCATCCGCATCTCGCCGGCGCCGCTCTACAACAGCTTCGGCGACATCCTCCGCTTCGCCCAGACCGTGGAGGCATGGCGCGATGGCCGCTGAATTCCAGGACGAGCGACACCTGACGATTGTCGGCGCGGGTCTGGCCGGCGCATTGCTCGCCACGTTGATGGCGCAACGCGGCTGGTCGGTGGATGTCTACGAGAAGCGCGGCGATCCGCGCGTGCAGGGATATGCCGGCGGTCGTTCGATCAATCTGGCCCTTGCCGAGCGCGGACGCCACGCCTTGCGCGAAGCAGGCGCCGACGACGAGGTCATGGCGCAGGCGGTGATGATGCGTGGCCGCATGGTGCATTTCGCCGACGGGCGCGTCGACCTGCAGCGTTATGGTCGCGATGACAGCGAGGTGATCTGGTCGGTGCATCGCGGCGAGTTGAACCTGATCCTGCTGGGCATCGCAGAGCGAGCGGGCGCGCGCCTTCACTTTCAGCGGGGCCTGGAATCCGTGGATTTCGACGCGCGTCGCGCCACGTTCAAGGACGAGGGCGACGGCAGTCTGCATGAAGTGGGCTTCCGGTCCCTGGTCGGCGCCGACGGCGCCGGCTCGGCCCTTCGTGGCGCAATGCGCGGTGCGGTGGAACTGGGCGAGCGCACGCAGTCGCTCGGGCATTCCTACAAGGAACTGGAGATCCCGCCGGCGCCGGATGGCAGTTTCCGGATGGAGCCCCACGCGCTGCACATCTGGCCGCGCGGGCGCTACATGTGCATCGCGCTGCCCAACGACGAGCAGACCTTCACCGTCACCCTGTTCCTGCCCAACGAGGGTGACCCGAGCTTCCAGACCGTGCGCGATGGCGCGCAGGCACGCGCGCTGTTCGAGCGTGACTTCGCCGACGCCCTGCCGCTGATCCCACACCTGGAACGCGACTTCGAGCAGAATCCCGCCGGCCTGCTCGCCACGCTCTACCTGGACAGGTGGCACCTGGATGAGCGCGCCGTCCTGCTGGGCGATGCGGCTCACGCGATGGTGCCTTTCCACGGCCAGGGCATGAACTGCGCATTCGAGGACTGCGTGGCGCTGGCGCGCCACCTGGACGCCCACCAGGACCGCGCGGAGGCCTTCGCCGCCTTCCAGGCCGAGCGCCTGCCCAATGCGCGCGCGATCCAGCAGATGGCACTGGAGAACTACCTGGAGATGCGCGACCGGGTGGATGACGATGACTACCTGATGCAACGCGCGCTGGAGCGGGCATTGGCCGATCGTCATCCCGACCGCTTCGTGCCGCGCTACGCGATGGTGACGTTCAGCCGCCTGCCCTACGCCGTCGCCTTCGGACGCGGACAAGTGCAGCGCGACATCCTGGTCGAAGCCACGCGCGGACACACGGCGTTGGACAGCCTGGACTGGAACGCGCTCGACACGCTGGTTCGCGAACGGCTCGCGCCGCTGGAAGCCTGACGGCCCATGCCTGCCAGCTTCCTGTTCTATGACCTGGAAACCTTCGGCGCCGATCCGCGCACCTCGCGGATCGCTCAGTTCGCGGCGATCCGCACGGATGCTGCGCTCAACGAGATCGAGGCGCCGATCAGCGTGTTCGTGCAGCCCGCGGACGACCTGCTGCCCTCGCCCACCGCGACCCTGATCACCGGGATTGCGCCGCAGGACGCGAAGGCGCACGGCTTGACCGAGGCCGAAGCATTCGGATTGATCTTCGAGGAAATGGCGCGGCCGGAAACCTGCACCGCCGGCTACAACTCGCTCCGGTTCGACGATGAGTTCGTGCGGCACGGACTGTTCCGCAGCTTCCATGATCCCTATGAGCGCGAATGGCGCGGCGGCAACAGCCGCTGGGACCTGCTCGACGTGCTGCGGCTGGCACATGCACTGCGCCCGCAGGGCATCCAGTGGCCGCAGCGCGAGGACGGCACCACCTCGTTCAAACTGGAGCACCTGGCGCTGGCCAACGATGTGCGCAGTGGCGAGGCCCACGAAGCCCTGTCGGACGTGCGTGCGCTGATCGGCCTGGCGCGTCGGCTGCGCGAGGCCCAGCCGCGGCTGTGGGAGTACGCACTGAAGCTGCGCGACAAGCGCTTCGCTGCGAGCCTGATCGACGTGGCGAACATGACGCCGCTCCTGAACGTGTCACAGCGGTTTCCCGCCAGCCGGTTGTGTGCCGCTCCCGTGGCGCCCATCACCCGGCACCCGCAGATCGACAATCGCGTGGTCGTATTCGACCTGGCACAGGATCCGGAGGCGCTTCTCCGCCTTGACGTGCAAGGCATCGCCGACCGTCTGTACATCTCCCAGGCGGACCTGCCGGAAGGCGAACAGCGCGTTGCACTCAAGGAAATCCATCTCAACCGTTGCCCCGCGCTGGTCGCCTGGAGCCACTTGCGCGACGACGACCTGGTCCGACTGGGTATCGATGCCGACGTCGTGGCCCGCCGGAGCGCGCAGCTGCGCGAGGCGGGTCCTGAACTGGCCGAAAAGGTGCGACGCGTGTTCGCAATCTCGCGGGACCGCCCTGCCGGCGATGTCGACGGTTCGATCTATGGTGGCTTCCTCGGCGATGGCGACAAGCGCCAGTTCACCCAGGTCCGCGCTACGGCGCCGGCGGCGCTGGGCGAGCGGGCCTTTTCCTTCCAGGATCCGCGACTGCCTGAACTGCTGTTCCGCTATCGGGCGCGAAACTGGCCGCATACGCTGACCGCGCAGGAGCGCGAACGCTGGGATTCGTACCGGCGAGAACGGCTGGTGGGCGGCAGCGGATCGGAATACAGCTTCGAGACCTTCCGCGCCGAGGTGCATGCGCTGCGCATGCAGCACGCCGGCGATGGAGACAGGTTGGCCCTGCTCGATCGGCTCCAGGCTTGGGGCCAGGAGTTGGAAACCGGCCTGGTCTAGGCGCGTTTCACGCCATGACGGCGAGGACCGTGGCCTGCTGCGTTCCCCACTTCTGGCGCCTCCTTTCCTTGCGGACTGCGCGTTCCCATGAGCACCTATTTCAGCCAGCACAGTTTCAAGTTCCTTCGCGGCCTGGCGCGCCACAACGAGCGCGAATGGTTCCTGGCGCACAAGGCCGACTACGAGCAGCACGTGCGCGAACCCTTCCAGCGCCTGCTTGCCGACCTCCAGCCGGTGCTGGCGCAGGTGAGCGAGCACTACCGGTCCGAGCCCAGGGGCAACGGCGGCTCGCTGTTCCGAATCCACCGCGACACCCGTTTCGCCAACGACAAGACGCCATACAAGAACTGGCAGGGTGCACGCTTGTTCCATGCGCGCAGCAAACAGGTGGAAGCACCCGCGTTCTATCTGCACCTGCAGCCAGGCGCATGTTTCGTTGCCGCTGGCGTCTGGCACCCGCAGCCCGAATCCCTGCGTCGCATCCGCCACTTCATCGTCGACAACCCGGGCAGTTGGAAGGCCGCGGCCCACGCAGCCGCGTTCCGCAGGCGCTACAGCCTGGACGACGACGAAATGCTGACGCGCATGCCGCGTGGCTTTCCCGCCGAATTCGAGTTCGCCGAGGACCTGCGCCGCAAGAACTACGCGGCCTTCCGGTCTCTTGACGACGACACGGTCACCGGGCCGCGCCTGCTGCGCACGCTGGAGACTGACCTGACGGGGCTGGCCCCCTTCGTCGACTACCTCTGCGCGGCCCTCGACCTGGAGTTCTGACGGCAGAGCTCCGGTCGACCGTCCGGCCGATGCCGCACCGCCGCATGACATACCCATACGTATGGGTATGCTCGATCCCGATGCGCCGGGACCGCCCGCACTCAGGACGGGCCTTCGGCACAGGACGTGCCGCTCGTTCCGGGCAGGAATCGCCCGACCCCCTCGCGCGCGACACATGGCAATGGAACCGCGGCGTCATCCGCCCCGGTCGGGCCACCGTGGCCGACGCCGCTGCAATCGGGGAAACACATGCGCACACTTGTTTGCGGCTTGTTGCTGGCCGTCGGATCGCCCTGCGCGATCGCGGCCGATATCACCGGCGTCGCCTTCGTTCATGGCACCGGATCGCAGTCGAACGCCTACCAGGACTACTGGCAGCCGAAATTCGTGGACTCCGTCCGCCAGGGTCTGCCGAATGCATCGAACTACGTGGTCATCAACTGCGACTTCACGCAGTACATGTGGGACAGCCGCGCCGCTGGCTGCCTCGCCGGACAGCTGACCGACTTCATCAATACCCGCGGCGTCACGCGCCTGGTCGTGCTCACGCACTCCAACGGCGGCAACGTCATGCGCTGGATCCTCTCCAACCCCACCTGGGACAGCCGCTACCCCGCGATCATCGAACGCGTCGTGCGGGTCAACGCACTCGCGCCTTCCTCTGCCGGCACGCCGCTGGCCGACGCGGTCATCAACGGCAATGTCTTCGAGACCTCGCTGGGCTGGCTGCTGGGCTTCAAGTCCGATGCCGTGCGCCAGCAGCAGGTCGGGTGGATGAGCTACTACAACACCAACTACCTCTACGGGACCGGGGGTCGACCGGCCCTGCCGCGCCAGTTCCGCAGCGTGGTTGGCACCGACGTTGACTCGGCAATCTGGGACCCCGACAGCTACTGCGCGGGCTACGCCGAGAACGTCGGCCTGGAGACCACCCAGAACTGGCTGGACAGCTGTTCCGACGGATTCCTCAATTGTTCGAGCCAGTCCGCCGCGGGAGCGGTGTGGTTCACCGACAAATCCCGCATGGCCGGCGCCGAACCGCTGAGCCACAACCAGAGTCGCCGGGCCTGTTTTGGCCTGGACTTGATTCTCCGCAACGATGTGAAACTGTGAGGAGGCCGCCCATGCGCATGACCCTTGTGTTTGCCGCGCTGGCCGCGGCCTGTTTCGACTGCCTGGCCGCGCGCCCGCTCCTGCCCACTGGCCAGGGCGATCAGGTGCCTGTCCGCCTGGTAGCCCTGCCCCTGCCTGCGGGGCAGTTCGAGCGCGCCCCGGTGAATTTCAGCTGGCCACTGGATCCGCAGGACGCGCTCGCAAGACCTGCCCCCCATCGTTCGCAAAGCCGCGAGTACTGGCAGACCGTGGAGGCGCCCGATCTGGCAAAGGGCGTGGACCTCACCTTGTCCTCGGCCGGAGCGCTGATCCGGGTTAGTCCGGCGCGTGGGGCTACCCCTCTCGCGCCAGCGCAGGTCGCTCTGCGCGACGCCGGGGACCGCCCGGTCCGGCTCCAGAGCATCGCCAGCGATGCGCAACTGAAGGCGGCGGGGATGGACGTGGATCGGGGAACGGTGGTGGTCAAGCTGGCGGCAGACCATGGCGCGGGCCGCTATCGGCTCACGGCACCGATCGCGGCGCATGGTCGCTATCTGCTGCATGTGTTCGAGCCGGACAGCAATGTCGTGTTGTCGGCGCAGGCGCGTGCGGATCGTGCGCTGGCGGGCAGCCAGGTGGCAGTCGACCTGACCCTCACCCGCGGCGCGGCCATCAGCCCCGGCGTTCAGGCGCAGGCGCTGCTCGTGGCGCCTGGTGGCCGCAGCTATCCGGCGCAGGTGCGCGCCGGCACGGCGGGCCGCATGACCGCCATCGCGGCGGTCCCGGCTTCAGCCCAGGCCGGCCAGGGCTTGTGGGAACTCCAGGTGTTCGCCTCGGCACAGGGGATCCAGCGCGACAGCCGCACCGCGTTCGCCGTAATCCAGCCGACGGCACGCTTCGACGGCGGATACGCAGTCGACGCCGGTGCGTTGCGGATGAGCTTGCCGATCCAGGCCGCCTCGCCGGGTCGCTACGAGGTCCGCGGCACGCTCTACGCCACCGCCCCGGACCGCACGCTGCGCCCGGTCGCGCAGGCCCATTCCGCGGCCTGGCTCGAGAAGGCGCGGGGCGTGCTCGTGCTCGATTTCGAGCGGGCCCACCTGCCGGCCGGTTACGGCGCGCCATTCGAGGTCCGCCAGCTCGAACTGCTGGACCAGACCCGCATGGCCCCGTTGGAACTGCGTGCGCGGGCGGTGCGCTTCTGACCTGGCGTTGATTGGCGCGCGCACCGGGCACCCGGTGCGCGCGCCACGCTGGCCGGACGCGTTCAAGCCTGTTCGCCGACCACCCCACGCGGCACGCGTTAAGCTGCGGCTTCCACACGGAGGCCGTCATGAATAAGTGGATCGCGATCGTAGGGCTCGTCCTGCTGGCCCTCCTTGCCTGGGTGGGCGCAGGGCCCTTCATGACCATCAACGACATCCGCCAGGCCATTCAGGCGCAAGACGCAGCCGCCATCTCCCGGCACGTGGATTTTCCCGCCATCCGGCAGAGCCTGAAGGCGCAGGTGGAGGATTACGTCGTCCGCCGTGCGGGCCCCGAGGCACAGTCGAGCCTGCTGGGATCCATCGCGCTGCGAATGGCCAGTGGCGCCACCGGCGGTCTCGTCGATGCCGCAGCCACGCCCGCGGGCCTGGCTGCACTGCTGGAAGGCCGCAATTTCTGGCATCGCCTGGACGGCTCGCGCAGCGGCCAAGACGCCATCACACCCGAACCTCCGCACGATCCGCTCGCCGGCGCGCATTACCGGTTTGAATCACCCTCCCGATTCACGGCCACGGTGATGAATGCCGACGGCGACCCCGTCATATTCGTGCTGACGCGGCAGGGATTCACCTGGAAGGTCACCGACGTACGCCTGCCCATGTGAACCTGCGCGACGCAATCCACACGCGCCGACGACGTCACGTGCACGCCTGACAGGTCACCCTGCCCTCCCGCGCCGGTGGATGCGCCCGGTGGTTGGCATGCCGGTGGAAGCACTGCACCGTCCACAGCTCATAGCAAAGTGGAGATCGAGAGGGCTCCCGATTCATGAAGATCGCACAGATCGCGCCGCTCTACGAAGCGGTTCCGCCCAAGCTCTACGGGGGGACCGAGCGCATCGTCGCGTACCTGGCCGATGCGCTGGTCGACCTCGGTCACGATGTCACCCTGTTCGCCGCGGCCGACGCGCGCACGCATGCCACCCTCGTTCCGGCCCGCGACCAGGCCATCCGGCTCGATCCCGCGCCGCTCAAGTCCGACCTGGCCGCGCACCTTTCGATGCTGCACGAGGTGCGACGCCGCGCCGGGGAGTTCGACGTCCTGCATTTCCATGTCGACCTTCTGCATTTTCCGTTCTTCGAAGAAGCCGCATCACGCACGCTCACGACCCTGCATGGGCGCCTGGACCTCAAGGACCTGGCCGACGCGTACTGGCGGTGGCCCCAATTCCCGCTGGTGTCGATCTCCAACCACCAGCGCAGGCCGCTGCGCTTCGCGACGTGGCTGGGAACGGTGCAGCATGGGCTGCCACAGCACCTGCTGCCCTTCAAGGCGGTCCCGAGCGGCGGCTATCTTGCCTTTCTCGGACGCATTTCACCCGAGAAGCGGCCTGATCGCGCCATCGCGCTCGCGCACCGTACCGGCTTGCCGCTGAGAATCGCCGCCAAGGTGGACCACGCGGACCGGCACTATTTCCGCGACGAGATCGAACCACTGCTCGATGACCCGCTCATCGAGTACATCGGCGAGATCGACGACGCCGGCAAGGCCGAATTCCTCGGCAATGCGGCGGCTCTGGTGTTTCCCATCGACTGGCCCGAACCGTTCGGGCTGGTCATGATCGAGGCGATGTCCTGCGGCACTCCGGTAGTCGCCTGGCGCTGCGGCTCGGTGCCTGAAGTCATCGACCAGGGCGTGACCGGATTTGTCGTGGACGACGAGGACGGGGCCGTGGCCGCCATCGCCAGGCTTCCGGAGCTCTCCCGCGCGCGCATCCGCCAGACCTTCGAGCGCCGGTTCACTGCGGAAGTGATGGCGCGGCACTACGTCGAACTCTACGAAGGACTCCTGCGCGGCGACGGAGAGGCGCTGCGTCGCACCGCCTGAGGCCATGGACTCCTCGGCCACCGCCAGCGCCACGTTCACCACGTACGTCCTCAAGGACGGCGACAGTTTCCTCGTGGCCGACGCCGCCGGCGACATCGAAGGCGGCAGCGACGGCTATTTCCACAACGACACCCGGCTGCTCTCCCGCTTCAGGCTAAGGCTGGGCGATTCGCAGCCCACGCTGCTCAGTTCGAGCGTGAGTCGGGACAACGTCCTGTTCGTCGCGCACCTGACCAACCGGCCGCTGCCCGTGCTCGGAGACAACGCGCCCGGCCAAGGGGTGATACACCTGCAGCGCGAGCGCTTCCTGCGTGGCGAAAGAATGTTCGAGCGGCTCAGCCTGGTGAACTACGGGCAGGCGCCGGTCCGCCTGCCACTGACGCTCCAGTTCGACGCTGATTTCCGCGACATGTTCGAGGTGCGCGGCAGCGTCAGGCCCCGGCGCGGCGAACAGCTGGTCGCGCGGGTGGCGCAGGAGGGCGTGCAGTTCGGATACCGCGGACTGGATGACGCCCTGCGCACGTCGCACCTGGCGTTCTCGCGGACACCCGATGCCGTCGATGGCCTGTCGGCGACGTTCGACTTCGCCCTGGCGCCCGGCGTCCGCGAGGAGCTGTATCTGGAGTGCGGCGTCGATGGCGCCGACGTGCCGTCGTCGCAGCGCTTCCGCGACGCTGCCGTACGTGCCCGGGCCGCGATGCGCGTACGTCAACGCCGCAGCGGCCTGATCCACAGTGGCGGACCGCTTTTCGATGCATGGATGGCCAAGTCGCGCGCCGACCTGGCGCTGCTCACGAGCGAACTGGAAACCGGTCCTTATCCCTACGCCGGCATCCCGTGGTTCTCCACCCCGTTCGGCCGCGATGCCGTGATCACCGCACTGCAGACCTTGTGGCTGGATGCGGACATTGCCCGCGGTGTGCTCGCCTTCCTCGCCCACCATCAGGCCCAGGAAGAGTCCGCATTCCTGGATTCGGCGCCTGGCAAGATCATGCATGAGACGCGCAAGGGTGAGATGGCCACGATGCGCGAGCTCCCGTTCGGGCGCTATTACGGGGGCGTGGACACCACGCCGCTGTTCGTCGCGCTCGCCGGTGCCTACGCGGACCGCACGGGGGATCTCGCCTTCCTCGACCGCCTGTGGCCGGCCCTGCGCGCGGCCACCGGCTGGATCGAGCGTGTGTGCGACGCCAACAGGGATGGCTTCCTGGATTACTCGCGCGCCTCGCCGACGGGCTTGTCCAACCAGGGCTGGAAGGACAGCTCCGATTCGGTCTTCCATGCCGACGGACGCTTCCCGCAAGGGCCCATCTCACTGGTGGAGGTGCAGGGCTATGCCTTTGCCGCCTTCCACGCGATGGCGCGCCTGGCGCGTCGGCGCAACGAAGTGGACGACGCCCTGCATTGGCATACGCGTGCCGAAAGGCTTCGGGAGGCGGTGGAGGAACGCTTCTGGATGGCAGAATCCGGCTTCTACGGCATCGCAGTCGATGGCCTGGGCGATCTTTGCCGGGTCCGTGCAAGCAACGCCGGCCACCTGTTGTACGTCGGCCTCCCCCGAGCATCGCGGGCACAGCAGGTCTGCGCGCAGCTGCTCACGCCGGCATTCCGCAATGGTTGGGGCCTGCGCACGCTGGCGGCCGGCCAGGCGCGCTTCAATCCCATGTCCTACCACAACGGTTCCGTGTGGCCGCACGACACCGCACTCTGCGCCATGGGGATGGCGCGCTACGGCGAGCGCGCCGGCGCCGTGCGACTGCTGCGGGACCTGTTCGAAGCGGCGATGCACTTCGACCTCCGCCTGCCGGAACTGTTCTGCGGCTTCCCCCGTGTGCAGGGAACCACACCCGTGGCCTACCCGGTCGCCTGCCAGCCGCAGGCGTGGGCCGCCGGATGCGCGTTCATGCTGCTGCAGGCCTGCCTGGGCCTGGAAGTGGATGGCTGGCGCGGCGAGGTACGCGTGGAGAGTCCGCAGTTGCCGCCGGGCATCGACCGGATCGCGGTCCGCCGGATCGCGGTGGGACCAGCGCGCGTCGACGTGGTCTTCCAGCAGCACGGCGAACGGGTGAACGTACACTTGGAAGGCCGCGACGCGAACACCGTCCCGCTTCGCTTCATCGGCTGAGCCCGGCGGCGAACGGTCAGGCCGGGCGCGGCTTCTCCGACGGCCCTCTCCCTAACGCTCGTTCGCCACGCCATGCGGCACGTGGCCGGCAGCGACATGGTCGCGCGCGGACACGATGTTGTGCTCGGAATCGTCGAAGAAGATGTCGGCGCCGAAGGCCTCGAGGAAAGGTCCCTTCGCCCGTCCGCCCAGGAACAGCGCCTCGTCCAGGCGCACGCCCCAGTCGCGCAGGGTCCGGATCACTCGCTCGTGCGCGGGCACCGAACGCGCGGTGACCAGCGCCGTGCGGATGGGGGCGTTTTCGCCGGTCGGAAACGCCGCCTGCAGGCGATGGAGTGCGTCCAGGAAGCCACGGAACGGACCACCTGACAGGGGCTCGCCCGCATGGGCGCGCTCATGGGCCGCGAAGGCCGCCAGCCCCCCTTCGCGCGACACCCGTTCGCCCTCGTCGTCGAAGATCACCGCATCGCCGTCGAAGGCGATCCGCAGCTGGTCGTGGCGCTGCCGCGCCGCACGGGCCGGCAACAGCGTGGCCGCGGCGACACCGGCCGCCAGCGCGGCGCTCACGTCCTGCGCATGCGTGGATAGGAAGAGGTCCGCGCCGAACGGGCGGATGTAGGGAAACGGCGCCGCCCCGTTGCTGAAGGCCGCGCGCTTGATGGCCAGGCCATGGTGGGCGATCGAATTGAAGATGCGCAGGCCGGTGTCGGCCGAGTTGCGCGAGATCAGGATCACCTCCACCCGCGGCGCCTCGGGCGGCGCCCCCTCGTTCAGCGCCAGCAGCTTGCGCACCAGCGGGAAGGCGACACCGGGTTCGAGGATGTCGTCCTCGTGGGTGCGCTGGAACTTCGCATAGGCATCGATGCCCTCGCGCTCGAACAGCGCGTGGCTGTCCTCCATGTCGAACAGCGTGCGCGAGGAGATCGCAACGATGAGGGGATTGGCATCACGGTCGGGCATGCCGCCATTGTGCCCATTCCCGGTCGCAATGGTTGCGACGGATGAATCCCCGGAGAGCGGTCCGTGCCGCCCCAAGCCCGACATTGCCGGCTCCAGGCGCCCCCATCCCGCGACGCAGCCCCGCCCCTGGCGCTAGCTGGTGAACTGCTCGGCGAGAATGCGTTCCTCGAGGTTGTGCTCGGGGTCGAACAACAACGTGACCGTGCGGTCCCGCGACTCCCGGATCATGACCTCGACGACATCGCGCACTTCGTGCGAATCGGCCGTGGCGCTCACCGGCCTCTTGAAGGGGTCGAGCACGCGGAATCGCACCTCGGTGTCGGCCTTGAGCACGGCGCCGCGCCACCGACGCGGACGGAAGGCGGCAATGGGTGTCAGCGCAACGACATTCGCGCCCAGCGGCAGGATCGGGCCGTGGGCGGAGAAGTTGTAGGCGGTACTGCCCGCCGGGGTGGCGACCAGCACGCCATCGCAGATCAGCTCGTCCAGCCGCGTCTGGCCGTTGAGGTCGATCGACAGGTGCGCGGCCTGCCGCGTCTGGCGCAGCAGCGACACTTCGTTGTACGCCAGCGAACCTACCGTGGCGCCCGATTCGGTCTGCGCGACCATTTCCAGGGGACGCAACACCGCGGGCTCGGCCGCATGGATGCGTTCGATGAGGTCCTCGCTGCGCTGGTGGTTCATCATGAAACCGACCGTCCCCAGCTTCATCCCGTACACCGGCTTGCCCAGGCTGCCGTGCCGGTGGAGGGTCTGCAACATGAAACCGTCGCCGCCAAGGGCCACCAGGACGTCGGCCTCGTCGGGAGCATGGTCGCCGTGGGCCGCGACCAGTTGTGACAGCGTGCGCTGCGCCTCTTCGGCGGGACTGGCGAGGAAGGCCAGGCGGGGCGTGGCGGTCATCGGCGGCTCCATTGCGATTGCGGGGAGCATACCGCGCACGGCGTGACACGGCGCACCAGCGCACCGCCGCCATGGCCACCCAAAAAGAAAAGGCGGGCCGAAGCCCGCCTTTTCCCGACAGCTGGCGCCCGCGATCAGCGCGTGGCCAGCTGCGACAGCCGCTGCACCGCGACGGAAACCGTCGGATAGTCCAGCGTCTTCTGCGCGGCCAGTTCGCTGAGCATGGCCAGCGTGAAACGGAGCGAGGAGTCGTCGCGGGTGAGCCAGGCCTTGACCTTGGCTTCCGGCGTGGCGCCGGGCATGGCGAGAACCTGCTTGACCAGGGCGCGCTGCTGCGTACCCAGCTCCTCCCGCAACACACCGCGCGCGACCGCGTGCCAGCGGCCTTCCACCGCCAGCCCGTCGATCTGCGTGCTGAGCCACGGCAGGTTGAGCGCCTCGCCCAGCCGGAAATGCACGCGGGCAACCTCCACCGGCTTGAGCTTGCGTTCGCGCGCCAGTTCTATGATGTCGCAGGTCGGCTCCAGGTACGGAAGCGCGGCAAGCTGGCCGCCCAACTCCGCCGGCACGCCCTTGTCCTTCCACATGCGCAACGCGGCTTCGTAGCCGGGCCGCTGCACGGGCCCGAGGATGTCCGCACCGGCGCGGATGTCCTTGAAGCCGTCGTGGAATCGTTCCACCGCCGTGGCGATATCCGGAATCGCGCCCGGACGCGACAGCAGCCAGCGCGTGAAGGAACGCTGCAGATTCCAGATCACCTGCAGGGCATCGAGCTGCACGGCCTCGGGCACCTTGCCGTCGAGCGCGTCGATCTGCGCCCACAGCTTGCGGGTCTCCAGCGCCTCGCGGGTGATGTTGAAGGCCTTGGCCACCTCGCCCGGAGTGCGGCCGCTGTCTTCGGTCATGCGCAGCGTGAAGGTCGCGCCCATGCGGTTGACCATCGAGTTGGTCACCGCGGTGGCGATGATCTCGCGCTTCAGGCGATGGCCTTCCATCGCCTTGGCATACTTCTTCTGCAGCGGCTCGGGGAAGTACCGGACCAGTTCCTTCGACAGGTACGGGTCTTCCGGCACGTCCGAGTCGAGCAGCTGCTGGAACAGCACGATCTTGGAGTACGACAGCAGGATCGACAGTTCCGGACGGGTCAGGCCCTGGCCGCGCGACTTGCGATCGACAAGCTCGGCATCGCTGGGGAGGAACTCGATCTGGCGGTCGAGCAGGCCCTGCGCTTCCAACGTGCTGATGAAGTGGCGCTTGGAACCCATGCGCGACACGCTCATGCGTTCCATCAGGCTGATGGCCTGGTTCTGGCGGTAGTTGTCGGCCAGCACCAGGCCGGCGACCTCGTCCGTCATCGATGCCAGCAGCTTGTTGCGCTCGGGCAGCGTCAGCTTCTTCTTCTGGACTTCGCCGTTGAGCAGGATCTTGATGTTCACCTCATGATCGGAGGTGTCCACGCCGGCGGAATTGTCGATGAAGTCGGTATTGAGCAGCACGCCATGCTGGGCGGCCTCGACGCGGCCAAGCTGGGTCAGGCCCAGGTTGCCGCCCTCACCCACCACCTTGCAGCGCAGCTCGCGGCCGTCTACGCGCAGGCCGTTGTTGGCGCGGTCGCCTACCTGCTGGTGGCTCTCGCTGGTCGCCTTGACGTAGGTGCCGATGCCACCGTTCCACAGCAGGTCGACCGGGGCCTTGAGGATGGCGTTCATCAGTTCGTTCGGGCTCATCGCCGCCACGGATGCGTCGATGTCCAACGCGGCGCGGATCTCGGCCGAGACCGGAATCGACTTGGCCGAACGCGGATGGATGCCGCCGCCCTTGCTGATCAGCTTCTTGTCGTAGTCCTCCCAGCTCGAACGCGGCAGGGCGAACAGGCGTTCGCGCTCCTTGAAGGAGATCGCCGCGTCCGGATTCGGATCCAGGAAGATGTGGCGGTGGTCGAACGCCGCCAGCATGCGGATGTGCCTGGACAGCAGCATGCCGTTGCCGAATACGTCGCCCGACATGTCGCCGATGCCGACCACGGTGAAGTCCTGGGACTGGCTGTCGCGCCCCATCGCGCGGAAGTGGCGCTTGACCGACTCCCAGCCGCCGCGCGCCGTGATGCCCATGCCCTTGTGGTCGTAACCCACCGAGCCGCCCGATGCGAACGCGTCGTCCAGCCAGAAGCCGTGCGCGCGCGCGATGCCGTTGGCGATGTCGGAGAACGTCGCGGTGCCCTTGTCCGCCGCGACCACCAGGTACGGGTCATCGCCGTCATGGCGTACGACGTTGGCCGGATAGACGATCTTGCCGGACGAGTCGAGGTTGTCGGTGATGTCGAGCAGGCCGTTGATGAAGCGCTTGTAGCACTCGACGCCTTCGTTGAACCACGCATCGCGGCTCACGGCCGGGTCCGGCGACTGCTTGCAGTAGAAGCCGCCCTTCGAACCCACCGGCACGATGACCGTGTTCTTCACCATCTGCGCCTTGACCAGGCCCAGCACTTCGGTGCGGAAGTCCTCGCGGCGATCCGACCAGCGCAGGCCGCCGCGCGCGACCGGGCCAAAGCGCAGGTGCACGCCTTCCACGCGCGGGCCGTACACGAAGATCTCGCGGTACGGGCGCGGCTTGGGCAGGTCCGGCACCTTGCTGGAGTCGAACTTGAAGCTGACGTAATCGGCAGGTCCGCCGTCGGCGCGCACGCCGTCCTTGTACTGGATGTAGTAGCTGGTGCGCAGCGTGGCATCGATCACGCCCAGGAAGCTGCGGAAGATGCGGTCTTCGTCCAGGCTGGACACGCGGTCCAGCAGGGACTTGAACGCGGCCCGCGTTGCCTCGACCTGCGCATCGCGCTTCCCGGTGCGCGCTTCGACGACCGGCAGTAGCGCCGCCATCATCGCGCCGTCGCCACCGGCCAGCGCGGCCAGCTGCTTGCCGAACACTTCCATCCCGGCCTTGATTTCGGCCTTGCTCTCGCTGCCGGTGCTCGGGTCGAACTTGGCCTCGAACACTTCCACCAGCAGGCGTGCGAGGACCGGATAACGGGCAAATGTGGCTTCCACGTAGCTCTGCGAGAAGGGCACGCCCACCTGCAGCAGGTACTTGCAGTAGCCGCGCAGCATCGCGACCTGGCGCCAGGACAGGCTGGCGCCGAGGATCAGGCGGTTGAAGCCATCGTTCTCGACCGCGCCGCGCCACAGGTGCGAGAAGGCGTCCTCGAAGTTCTCGTCAAGCGAAGCGATGTCGAGCTCGGCCCCGGTGGTTTCGACTTCAAAGTCCTGGATGTAGAAGACCTGACCGTCGACGGTGAGCCGGTAGGGATGCTCGGCGATCACCCGCAGGCCCATGTTCTCCATCATCGGCAGCGCGTCGGACAGCGGGATGTCGTCGTTCTGGCGGTAGAACTTGAAGCGCAGTCCGCCCGCGCCGCTGTGCGTGCGATGCAGGCTCAGGCGCAGGTCGGTCGGCCCGGTCAGCGCGGCGAGGTTGGAAATGTCCTGCGACGCGGCCGAGGGGCCGACTTCCTCGATGTAGCCAGGCGGCAGCGCGCGGCCGTACTGGGTAGTCAGCGCCAGGCCACGGGCCTCGCCGTGCGCGGCGACCAGCTGCTCGCGCAGGTCGTCGTGCCAGTTGCGGATGATGCCTGCCAGATCGGACTCGATCGCGGCGTAATCGACATCGCCCACCTCGCCCGCCTTGGGACGGATCACCAGATGCAGCTGCGCCAGCGGCGACTCACCCAGCAGCACGGTGGTGTCGATGTGTTCGCCCTGCAGGCGTTGCTTCAGCATCGCCTCGATGCGGTGGCGCACGTCGGTGTTGAAACGGTCACGCGGGATGTAGACCAGGCCGGAGAAGAAGCGCCCATACTGGTCGCGCCGCAGGAACAGCTTGCTGCGCACGCGTTCCTGCAGGCCCAGCACGCCGGTGCTGGTGCGCAGCAGTTCCTCTCCGGTCGACTGGAACAGCTCGTCGCGCGGCAGCGTTTCCAGGATGTGGCGCAACGCCTTGCCGCTGTGGCTGTGGGGCGCCAGGCCCGACTTCTGCATCACGTATTCATGCCGCTGGCGCACCAGCGGGATGTCCCACGGGCGGCGGTTGTAGGCGCTGGAGGTGTACAGGCCCAGGAAGCGGTGCTCCAGCACCGGCTTGCCCTTGCCGTCGAACTCGAGCAGGCCGATGTAGTCCATGTAGCCGGGGCGGTGCACCGTCGATCGGCCGTTGGTCTTGGTCAGGATGAGCGCGTCGGCGGGATCGCGCTGCTTGTTGTGCGCCGGGAGCGAGGTCAGCGGCCGCGGCGCGCCGGCTTCATGACCGCGCAGCAGGCCAAGACCGGTGCCCGAGACGCCGCGCAGCACTTCCTTGCCCTCTTCCTTGCCCACTTCATAAGTGCGGTAGCCCAGGAACGTGAAATGGTTGTCCGCGGCCCAGCGCAGGAACTCGCGCACCTCATTGAGTTCGGCGAGGTTGCCGTTGGTGCGGGCCCCCACTTCCTCTGCGACCTGCGCCATCTTGTCGCGCATGGGCTGCCAGTCGCGCACGATCGCGCGGACGTCGGCCAGGACGCCCTCGACCGACTTGCGGATCTGCGCCATGGCCTGGGTGGACTGGCGGTCGATCTCCAGGTGCATGAGCGATTCGGCCACGCCGTCACCAACGGCCAGCAGCTTGCCCGCCTTGTCGCGCTGGAAGGTCACCACGGGATGGCCCAGCACGTGCACGCCGATGCCCTGCTCTGCCAGCGCCATCGTCACCGTGTCGACCAGGAAGGGCATGTCGTCGTTGGCAATCTGCAGAACGGTATGCCCCGATTCCCAGCCGTGGCTGGCCAGGGTCGGGTTGAACAGGCGTACCAGCGCCGTGCCCGGCTTGCGCGCGCGGGCGAAGTCGAGGAAGTCGACCGCCAGGGCCGCCCAGCCATCGGCGCTGTGTTGCGGAAGTTCGTCCTCGCCCATCCGGCGATAGAACGCCTTGACGAAAGCTTCCCCTTCCGCGTGGCGCGCCTTGGGCAGGCGCTTGCGCACGGCGGCGAGGATGGGCTCAAGGGATACCGGTTGGCCCTGCACCGCGGCGGGCGCAGTGGGCGCGGCGGCGCGGGCCGGCGCGGACTTCTTCGCGCCGGGGCGGGCAGCGGACTTGGCGGCCGGCTTGGCGGCGGCGCGGGAGGGGGCTTTGCGGGCTGTGCTCATGGCAATGGGGAATCCAATTGCGAAAGATGAATGGATCTAGTGCAATTACTTGAAGCGGCGACCGATGGAACGCGGCCCGTGATCCGCCGGCAGGCGGCACGGGCCGAAAAGGCGTGAGTCAGCGCAGTCCGGTTTCGTTGCGCGCGATGACCAGGCGCTGGATCTCGCTGGTGCCTTCGTAGATTTCGGTGATCTTGGCGTCGCGGAAGTACCGCTCGAGCGGCATTTCCTTGGAGTAGCCCATGCCGCCGTGGATCTGCACGGCCTGGTGGGTGATCCACATGGCGGCCTCCGATGCCGTCAGCTTGGCGATGGCGGCCTCATTGCTGAAACGGGCGCCGCCCTTCTCGAACTCGCCCTTCTGCCACGCGGCGCGCAGCGTCAGCAGCATCGCGCCGTCCAGCTTGCACTTCATGTCGGCGATCTTGGCCTGGGTCATCTGGAAAGTGCCGATCGCCGCGCCGAACGCCTTGCGCTCCTTCACATACGCCAGGGTGGCCTCGTACGCGGCGCGGGCGATGCCTAGGGCCTGGGATGCGATGCCGATGCGGCCGGCGTCGAGCACGCTCATGGCGATCTTGAAGCCCTCGCCTTCGGCGCCCAGCACTTCGTCCGGCTGGACCACGTAGTCGGCGAATTCGATCTCGCAGGTGGCCGAGGCGCGGATGCCGAGCTTGGGTTCGGTCTTCCCGCGGTGGAAACCTTCGCGCGAGGTATCGATCATGAAGGCCGTGATGCCGCGCGCGCCCTTGTCGGGATCGGTCATCGCGAACAGGACGATGTACTTGGCGACCGGGCCCGAGGTGATCCAGCTCTTCTTGCCGTTGACCACGTAGCTGCCGTCGGCCTGGCGGACCGCCTTGCAGCGCATGGCGGTGGCGTCTGAGCCCGATTGCGGTTCGGTCAGGGCGAAGGCGCCGATTTCCCGGCCTTCGGCGATGGCGCGCACGTACAGCTGCTTCTGGGCTTCGGTGCCGAACTTCAGGATGCCGTTGCAGAACAGCGAATTGTTGACCGAGACGATGGTCGAGTGCGCGGCGTCGCCGGCGGCGATTTCGACCATTGCCAGCACGTAGGAAACCGGGTCCATGCCCGCCCCGCCGTATTCGGCCGGCACCTCGATCCCCATCAGGCCGTTTTCACCGAGGGTGCGGATGTTTTCCAGCGGAAATTCGCCCGTGCGGTCGTGGTGCTCGGCGCTGGGCGCGATCTTTTCCTGGGCGATGCGGCGGGCCACATCCTGGATCATCAACTGCTCTTCGGTGAAGCGGAAATCCACGTGGGCACCCTGCGCGTGTTGTTGAAACAAGAATTGTAGCCGCGACGGCCGGAGAACCCCACCGTGCCGGCACTCCGCCATGTCCGGCACGGCCCGCGGGTTGACCCCCGGGCCCGCGCGGATCACACTTATCGCTATATCGCGATAGGTTGATATAAGGCTGAACATGGATCTTGAAGGCTGGTCGCTACGACTGAAGGTGTTCGCCGACGCGACCCGCGTGCGCCTGCTCGCACTGCTGGAGC
Organism: Lysobacter solisilvae; assembly: GCF_016613535.2. Lineage (NCBI taxonomy): Bacteria > Pseudomonadati > Pseudomonadota > Gammaproteobacteria > Lysobacterales > Lysobacteraceae > Agrilutibacter > Agrilutibacter solisilvae. Next base: position 2,654,794 of record NZ_CP071518.1, on the reverse strand, counting down.
GCGAGGAGCTCACCGTGGCCGAACTGTCGGCCATCACCCGCCTGGCCCAGCCCCGCGTCTCCACGCACTTGTCCAAACTCAAGGAGGCCGGCCTGGTGCGCGATCGCCGCGCCGGCGTGTCGGCCTACTACCGCTTCGACGACGCCGCGCTCGACGCCGCCCAGCGGGCGCTCTGGCAGACCCTGCGCGAGGGCAGCGATGACCCCCTGCTGCGCCAGGACCGCGATCGCGTGGGCGAGGTCCTGGCCGCGCGCGCCAACGACCAGAACTGGGCCGACACCGTGGCCGGCGACATGGAGCGCCACTACTCCCCCGGCCGGACCTGGGAAGCGCTGGCCCGCTCCGCCCTGCCCCTGCTGCAGCCCGGGGACGTGCTGGACATCGCCTCCGGCGACGGCGTGCTCGCCGAGCTGCTGGCCCCGCACGCCCGGCGGTACGTGTGCCTGGACGCGAGCACCAAGGTCGTCGCAGCGGCGTCCGAGCGCCTGCGCCGGCTGCGCAATGTCGAGGTACGCGAGGGCGACATGCACGCGCTGCCCTTTCCCGACGCCCATTTCGACATGGTCGTGCTGATGCACGCCCTGACCTACGCCGAACACCCGGCCCAGGCCGTGGCGGAGGCCGGGCGCGTGCTGCGCCCCGGTGGCCTGCTGCTGCTCACCAGCCTGGCCCGCCACGAGCACCGGCAGACGGTGGAGGCCTTCGGGCACCTCAACCTGGGCTTCAGCGAGAAGGACCTCACCCGTTTCACCACCAAGGCCGGGCTCGAGGTGATCAGCTGCGACACCGTCACCCGCGAACGCCGCCCGCCGCATTTCGAGGTCATCGCCCTGATTGCCCAGCGCCCCGGCGGCGAGACCCTCAAGACCGCGAGGAAGAACTGACATGAAGACCCTCCCCTGGCTCGACCCCGTCCGGGCCCAGTCGCTGGAAACGCTGCTGCGCGAACGCATCGCCATCATCGACGGCGCAATGGGCACGATGATCCAGCGCCACGAACTGCAGGAAGAGGACTATCGCGGCACGCGCTTCGCGAGCGGCTACGACCACGAGCACCGCCCCGGCGACCACGACCACGGCGCAGACTGCGGCTGCGCGCGCGACCAGCGCGGCAACAACGACCTGCTCAGCCTCTCGCGCCCGGAAATCATCGCCGAGATCCACGCCCAGTACCTGGCCGCCGGCGCGGACCTGATCGAAACCAACACCTTCAATTCGACCACCATTTCGCTGGCCGACTACGGCCTGGAGCACCTGGCGCGCGAACTCAACGAAACCGGCGCACGCCTGGCCCGTTCCGCCTGTGAAGACGCCCAGGCGCTGGACCCGTCGCGCCCGCGCTTCGTGATCGGCGTGCTGGGCCCGACCAGCCGCACCGCCTCGCTCAGTCCCGACGTCAACCGGCCTGGCTTCCGCGCGATCAGTTTCGACGAGCTCCGCGTGGCCTACCGCGAAGCCACCGAAGGCCTGATCGACGGCGGGGCGGACATCATCATGGTCGAGACGATCTTTGACACGCTCAACGCCAAGGCCGCGCTGTTCGCGGTCGAGGAAGTCTTCGACGCCCGCGGTGGCCGCCTGCCGATCATGATCTCCGGCACGATCACCGACGCATCGGGCCGCACCCTGTCCGGGCAGACCGCGGAAGCGTTCTGGTACTCGGTGCGCCACGCGCAGCCGCTGTCCATCGGCCTGAACTGCGCGCTCGGCGCCAAGGACCTTCGCGTGCACGTCGACGTGCTGGCGCAGGTCGCCGACACCTACGTGAGCACGCACCCGAACGCGGGCCTGCCAAACGCCTTCGGCGGCTACGACGAGACGCCCGAAGACATGGCCGGAGTCCTGCGCGAGTTCGCCCAGGCAGGGCTGCTCAATCTTGTCGGCGGCTGCTGCGGCACGACGCCCGAGCACATCGCCGCGATCGCCGCGGCCGTGGCGGACGTGGCCCCGCGCCAGGTGCCGCAACTGGCCGACGCCGCCTGAGCACGGTCCGGCCCGCGCGGCCGGGCCGCCCGCCCACCGTTCCATTCCTCACGGACACCGCCCTGAACGTAATGACGCCGTCGCTGCCCACCCTTCCCCGACAGACCCGACTGAGCGGCCTGGAGCCGCTGCAGATCACCCCGCAGAGCAACTTCGTCAACGTCGGTGAGCGCACCAACGTCACCGGCTCGGCGCAGTTCAAGAAGCTGATCATGGATGGCCGCTTCGACGAGGCGGTGGTGGTCGCGCGCCAGCAGGTGGAGAACGGCGCCCAGGTACTGGACGTCAACATGGACGAGGGCATGCTCGATTCCGAGCAGGCCATGGTCACCTTCCTCAACCTGATCGCGGCCGAGCCGGACATCGCACGCGTGCCGGTGATGGTCGACAGCTCGAAGTTCAGCGTCATCGAGGCCGGCCTCAAATGCCTGCAGGGCAAGGGCATCGTCAACTCGATCTCGATGAAGGAAGGCGAAGCGCAGTTCCTCGAACAGGCCCGCCTGGTGCGCCGCTATGGCGCAGCCGTGGTGGTGATGGCCTTCGACGAGGTGGGGCAGGCGGACACGGTGCAGCGCAAGGTCGAGATCTGTTCACGCGCCTACGAACTGCTGACGCGCGAGGTGGGATTCCCGCCTGAGGACATCATCTTCGATCCCAACGTGTTCGCGATCGCCACCGGCATCGAGGAACACAACGACTATGCCGTCGCCTTCATCGAAGGCACCCGGGAGCTCAAGCGCCGCTTCCCGCACTGCCATGTCTCCGGCGGCGTGTCCAACGTGTCGTTCTCCTTCCGCGGCAACGAGCCGGTGCGCCAGGCCATCCACGTGGTGTTCCTGTACCACGCGATCCGCGCCGGCATGGACATGGGCATCGTCAACGCCGGCGCCCTGCCGCTCTACGACGACCTCGAGGCGGACCTTCGCGAGCGCGTCGAGGACGTCGTGCTCAATCGGCGCGCCGACGCCACCGAGCGGCTGCTCGAGATCGCCGACCGCTTCAAGGGCAAGAAGGGCGAAAAGAGGGTCGAGGACCTGGCCTGGCGCGGCAAGCCCGTGCGCGAACGCCTGAGCCACTCGCTGGTGCACGGCATCGACCTGTACATCGAGACCGATACCGAGGAGGCCCGCGCCCAGGCCACCCGCCCGCTGGATGTCATCGAGGGCGCACTCATGGACGGGATGAATGTGGTCGGCGACCTGTTCGGGGCCGGCAAGATGTTCCTGCCACAGGTGGTGAAGTCGGCCCGCGTCATGAAGAAGGCCGTCGCCTACCTGCTTCCGTACATCGAGGCGGAAAAACTGCGCACCGGCGATGTGGGCAAATCCAACGGCAAGATCATCATGGCGACCGTCAAGGGCGACGTGCACGACATCGGCAAGAACATCGTCGGCGTGGTGCTGGCCTGCAACAACTTCGACGTCGTCGACTTGGGCGTGATGGTGCCCGCCCAGACCATCCTGGACCGGGCCAAGGCCGAGAACGCCGATCTGATCGGCCTGTCCGGGCTGATCACGCCGTCCTTGGAGGAGATGAGCCACGTCGCGCGTGAGATGCAGCGCCAGGGCTTCCACGTGCCGCTGCTGATCGGCGGCGCGACGACTTCGCGCGCGCACACCGCGCTGAAGATCGACCCGCATTACAAATCGCCCACGGTATGGGTGAAGGACGCCTCGCGCGCCGTGGGCGTCGCGCAATCGCTGATCAGCGCCGACCTGCGCGCCCCGTTCGTCGCGGCCAATGACGCCGACTACGCGGAGATCCGCGAGCGCCACAAGCACCGCGGGGACGGCAAGCGCCTGGTATCGCTGGCCAAGGCGCGCGGCCAGCGCTTCGAAGGGGGCTGGGAATCTTACGTGCCGCCGACGCCGCGCAAGCCGGGGCTGCACGTGATCGACAACTATCCGCTGGACGAACTGGCCCGTTACATCGACTGGACGCCCTTCTTCAACACTTGGGAACTTGCCGGCCGGTACCCGGCCATCCTCACCGACGCGGTCGTGGGCACGCAGGCCACCGAACTGTTCCGCGACGCCAAGGCCATGCTCAAGCAGATCATCGACGAGAAGTGGCTCACGGCGCGGGCGGTGTTCGGCCTGTGGCCCGCCAACGCCGTCGGCGACGACGTGGTGGTCGATGTCGACGGCCAGCCCACAACGCTGTGCTTCCTGCGACAGCAGGCTGACAAGCCCGCCGACCGCCCGGACTTCTGCCTGGCCGATTTCATCGCGCCGCGCGACAGCGGCCTAGCGGACTGGATCGGTGGGTTCGCGGTCACCGCCGGACTGGGGATCGAGCCGCACGTGGCGCGCTTCGAGGCCGGGCACGACGACTACAACGCGATCATGCTCAAGGCACTGGCCGACCGCCTGGCCGAGGCCTTCGCCGAACGCCTGCATGAGCGCGTCCGCAAGGAGTTCTGGGGGTACGCCGCCGACGAGACGCTGGACAACAGCGCGCTCATCGACGAGACCTACGTGGGCATCCGGCCCGCGCCGGGCTATCCAGCCTGTCCCGAGCACAGCGAGAAGGCCACGCTGTTCGCGATGCTCGACGCGCCGGCCAATGCCGGCGTGCAGCTCACCGAGAGCTTCGCGATGTATCCCGCGGCCGCGGTGTCGGGCTATTACTTCAGCCACCCGCAGAGCCAGTATTTCGTGGTGGGCCGGGTATCGAAGGAACAGGTCGAGGATTACGCGCGGCGCAAGGGTGTGAGCCTGGCGCAGGCCGAGCGGTGGCTCGCGTCGAACCTGGATTACGACCCGGAATAGGCCGCGGGTACGTCAGCGGGGGGTAGGACGCCTGCCCCACCGGCTTGAGCCTTGCGGCCCCGCAGCCGACACTCGTCGTGCGCCGCCCCCCGTAACGGCACGGGCCTCCAGACGCCATGTGCAGGCTCGAAGCGGCATGGCACGATGACGGCGTCCACCCGGCTTCCCACCTCATGAACAACGCCGACTTCATCGCCCAGCACGCAGCGCCCGGCCGGATCGGCCTGTGCGGTGGCCGCGACCTGGTCAACAAGCTGATCCGCAAGGCGCAGGCGCCGCTTACGCCCGACAGCCGCCGCAGCCTGTGGTCGCACGCCTTCATCTTCAGCGAGCAGCGCAGCGACGGCCACTGGTGGGTGATCGAGTCCGACCTGGACCTGAGGTTCAAGCAGATCCGCCTGGGCGTGCAGGAAAATCGTGCCTCGCGCTACTTCGACGACCAGGCTTTCCCCAACCTGGCGATCCTGGATTTCAACCTGGACGACGTGCAAACGCGGCAGGTGCAGGTCGCCGCGCTCGACCTGCTGGCCGGCCTGTGCTGCTACTCGCTGCGCGAACTGGCCGGCACGCTGCTGGCGATGCACAGCACACGCCTGCGCCGTCGCGACAACCTCCTGGCGCAGGAAGGCGCGCTGTACTGCTCGGCGATGGTGCAACACTGCTACGCCGCGGCGGGTATCGAGTTCCATGCCGGTGTCCCCGGCAAGAACGTCGCGCCGCACGACCTGGATGCCTCGCCCGTGCCGCATGGGTCGCACCGGCTGATCCGCGATCCCGGCGAATCCTCGGTCCGACGTCTGGCCCGCAGGGCCGGAGAAATCGTCGGACTGGACGTGGACTGAACGCGGTCCGGGCGCGCCGGCGCAGGCGCCGGCGTACGCGCCTCACCAGACCAGGTCGTCGGGCACCTGGTACATCGGATCGGCATACGGGTCATCGCCAGCCGGGGCATCGGGGTCGACCTTCAGCGCCACCGCGGCGGGGAAGATGCCTTCGGCCTCCGCCAGCAGCGTCGCGGTTACCAGCAGGTAGCGCCCGTCAAGCTGCAGCACGCCCAGCTCGCCGGCGTTGAGCGCCTTGAGCTGGTCGGCGGTCACGTAGATGCGCTTGATCTTGCCGCCGTAGGGGAAATGGCGGGCGATGTCGGCGTCGGCCTGGTTGAGGGCCTTGTCCTTCACCAGCTCGGTCACCTGCGCGCGGGCTTCGCGGCGCTTGCGCGCCTCTTCCTGCTTGGCGGCCTCCGCCGCGATGCGTTCGTCCTTCTCGCGCTGCGCCCGCAAGGCGTATGCCTTGGCGAGATCGATCTCCTCGCGGGTGCGCGGCTTTCCGCCGGTGCGTTGTTGCGGCCGGTCGCCGGAACGCTGCTGCGGGCGATCGCCGCGGGGGGGCTGCGTGCGCTCGCCCGCCCGCTGTTGCGACCGGTCGCCGGGACGCCCGCCGGGCTTGCCGTGCGCAGGACGGTCCTGTGGCCGGCCCTGTGCCTTGCCCGTCGGCTGACCGGCGGGACGGCCCTGCGCGGGACGCTCGGGCTTGGGGGCAGGCTTGAAGCCCAGACCCAGAAGTTGGTCGCGGAGACTGTCGGTCATTTCGTAACGCCAGCGTGTTCGAGTGGATCAGTAGTGCGGAGGCGGCGGTTCCAGCGAGGCATCGCCGGTGACCGGGCTGGCGGACAGGGTACTGCGGATCGCCTTGAGTTCCTCCAGCGCGCGGTGCAGGAGCAGCGCCGTGCGCGCCTCGTCGTCGCGGGCCATCGCCAGCGCGTCGCTCAACTCTCCCAGCGCGTGCTCCTGGAACGCCACGCGCGTTTCCAGTTCAGCCAGCCGCATCTCCAGCTGTTCAGGCGTCATGTCGCCGGCTCACGCCGATCCCCTGCCCTGCACCGAGCGGCCGCGCCCGATCCCGTAATAGGCAATGCCCGATTCCTCGACCTCGGCAGGCTGATAGATGTTGCGTCCGTCGAAGATGACCTTGTCGGGCAACGCATCGCGCAGGCGGGTGAAATCCGGGCTGCGGAACTGTTTCCACTCGGTCACCACCACCAGCGCATCGGCGCCGGCCACGGCCGCGTGGTCGGAATCGCACAGCACCAGGTCGTCGCGCTCGCCGAAGACGCGCTGCGCTTCGTGGCCGGCTTCCGGGTCGTAGGCCCGCACCTTGGCGCCGGCTTCCCACAGCTTGGCCAGCAGCGTCCGGCTGGAGGCCTCGCGCATGTCATCGGTGTTGGGCTTGAAGGCCAGCCCCCACACGGCGAACGTCTTGCCGGCCAGGTTGCCGTTGTAATGGGCCTGGATCAGCTCGAACAAACGGCTCTTCTGGCGATCGTTGACCGCCTCGACCGCTTCCAGGATCTGGGCGCGGTAGCCGTACTGCTTGGCCGTCTTCTCCAGCGCCTGCACGTCCTTGGGGAAGCACGAGCCGCCGTAGCCGGCGCCGGGATATATGAAGCTGTAGCCGATGCGCGGATCCGAGCCGATGCCATGGCGCACGTGTTCGATGTCCGCCCCGACGCGTTCGGCGATGTTGGCCATCTCGTTCATGAAACTGATCTTGGTGGCCAGCATCGCGTTGGCCGCGTACTTGGTCAGCTCGGCCGAACGCACGTCCATCGCCACGATGCGCTCGTGATTGCGGTTGAACGGCGCGTACAGGCGCTTGAGGTGCTCGATCGATGCCGGGTTGCTGGCACCGATCACGATGCGGTCGGGACGCATGCAGTCGTTGACGGCATCGCCCTCCTTCAGGAATTCGGGATTGGATGCGACGTCGAAGTCGATCTGGACGCCACGTGCCGCCAGTTCCTGCGCGATCACGGCGCGCACCTTGTCGGCGGTGCCCACCGGAACGGTCGACTTGTCGACGATCACCGCGGGGCGCCCGAGGTTCTGGCCGATGGTGCGGGCCACGGCCAGCACGTACTTCAGGTCGGCGCTGCCGTCCTCGTCGGGGGGGAGTGCCCACGGCAATGAAGATGATGTCCCCATGACCAACCGCGGTGGCCGCATCGGTGGTGAAGTGCAGCCGGCCGGCCGCGTGGTTCGCCTTCACCATCGGCTCCAGGCCGGGCTCGTAGATCGGGATCACGCCATTGTTGAGGCCCTCGACCTTGGCCGCGTCGATGTCGACGCACACGATGTCGTGGCCAACCTCGGCCAGGCAGGTACCGGTGACCAGGCCAACGTAGCCCGTGCCGAAAATGGTGGCGCGCATGTGGATTCTCTTCTTCTTGGGTCCGGGGTCGCGGCCGGGCCGCGACGTGGGAGCGCAGGGTATCGCAAGCCGTGCAGGTCCACGGACGAGCCAGGACCTGGGGGCCGAAGACGCCGCGCCGCCGTCAAACGACGGCGGCGCGGGATGGTGTTACTTCGCGTCGGACTTGACGATCTCGAGCAGCTCGACTTCGAAGGCCAGCGTCGCGTTCGGGCCGATCGGGCCACCCTGCGTGCCGCTCTCGCCGTAGGCGATGTTCGACGGGATCCAGAACTTGTACTTGCTGCCGACCGGCATCAGGGCCAGGCCTTCGCGCCAGCCGGGGATCACGCCGGTGAGCGGGAAGGTCGCCGGCTCGCCGCGATCGATCGAGCTGTCGAACGTCTTGCCGTCGAGCAGCATGCCCTTGTAGTGCACGCGCACCACGTCGGTATCCTTCGGGACCGGGCCGGTGCCCTGCTTGACGATCTCGTACTGCAGGCCCGACGCGGTGGTCTTGACGCCCGGCTTCTTGGCGTTCTCGGCCAGGAACTTCTGGCCGTCGGCCAGGTTCTTCTTCGCATCGGCCATCATCTTGGCGATCTGCTTGGCCTGCATCTTCTGCCCGAACGATTCGGCAATGGCCTGCGCCTGCTTTTCGTCCATCAGCATCTTCTCGCCAGCCAGCGAGGCCTTGATCGCCTTGGCGATCATGTCGACGTCGACCTCTTCCTTGACCGGCTCCAGGCTCTTGGCCATCTGCATGCCGATCATGTAGCTGACCTTTTCCTTCTCGGTCGGCAGGCCGGCGATCTGCGGGCCTTCATCGCCCTTGGCGGCTTCGGCCTTGTCAGCGGGCTTGGCCTTGTCGGCCGGAGGGTTGCAGGCGGTGACGGACACGGCCAGCGTGGCCACGGCCAGGGCCACGGCGGCGTGGCGCGGGAAACGGGTCATCTGGAACTCCTGGGTCTGTTGATTCGGGGAAAACGGGACCGCCAGTCCACGATGGTGGCCGTGGGCCACTCGCGAACGGCGGTTGGAGAATGGGCCCGGCACGAGGCCTGGCCCATCGGGGTCAGGGGACGATCGACAACAACTCGACGTCGAAGGCCAGTGTCGCATTGGGGCCGATCGGGCCGCCCGGGGTGCCCTTGGCGCCATAGGCCAGGTTGCCCGGCACCCAGAAGCGGTACTTGGCGCCCACCGGCATCATCGACACGCCTTCGGTCCAGCCGGCGATCACCTGGTTGAGGGGGAACTCGGCCGGGGTGCCCCGCTGGTAGGAGCTGTCGAACACGGTGCCGTCCAGCAGGGAGCCTTCGTAGTTCACGCGGACAGTGTCGGTGGTCTTCGGACGCGGGCCCGAGCCCGGGCGCAGGATCATGTACTGCAGGCCCGACGGGGTGGTGACCACGCCCTTGTTCGCCTTGTTGGACGCGAGGAAGCGCTCGCCATCTTCCTGGTTCTTCTTCTGCGCGGCGCTGGCCTTGGCTTCCATCTGCGCGTTCATGCGCGTCGAGAACGCCTTGCGGACGGCTTCCGACTCCGCGTCGGTCATCAGCGGGGTGCCCTTGGCCAGCGCCGTGCGCACGGCCTGCAGGACCACCGCCAGATCGATCTCCTCCTTGATGGGGGTCAGGGAACGGCCGACGTCGGTACCGACGAGCAGGCCGACCTTGTCCTTGCCGACCGTGGGCGTTTCACCCGGGGGCGGCGTCTGACCACTGCGCGCGCTGATGCGGGCCATCAGGGCTTGGCCCGTGCTGCGCGCCTCATCCGGCGTCAGCAGCGGCTTGCCGCCATCGAAGGCATTGCGGATGGCGCGCTCGAAAGCGGCCAGGTCGAGGTCGGGGCCGACCGGCGCGATCGACCGGCCGATGTCGGAACCCACCATGTAACTCACTTTGTCGCGTTCGGTACTGAGCACGGTCTTGTCCTGGGCGTAGGCGGTCGAAAACAGCAGGGCCGCGGCGGAAAACAGCGCGACCAGGCCGCGCAGCGAAAACTTCATGGGAACTCCCTATGGGTGCACCGCCACGGCGGCGCAAGACCACCATTGTCGCGGGGCGGTGCGAGTTTGGGCAATCACGGCCTTTCAGCCCCCCTTCAAGGGCCTGCCGGCCCCTCCCGCGGGGATCACAGGATTTTCGCAAAAATGACCGACAAGTGAACGCCGTCACGTTATCGTGTGCAGCCACAGCAGGACCCGCGCCCCGGTCGTCGGCCGCGCGCTGTGACACGCCTGCCAGGCGTGGGGGATATGACATCCAATGCAGGGGAAACACTTGATGAGACCTCATTCCTTCCCGACCGCCATGCTGGTGTCGGCGCTCGCTCTGTCCACCGCCGTCTTCATCTCGACGGTCGCCTTCCCCACCAGCGCCGGTAATTCGCCCGGTGGACAGGCCGAAGCCCGAGGCGGTTCGGTCCAGCTGTACCCGCGCATCGCCGCCCCCGCCTACCAGGTCCGCCTGGTCGCGCCGAGCGGCGCGGTGTTCGAGAACCTGTACATGGCCAACGAGCCGATCATCCTGACCCCCGGTCAGATGAAGGGCGGCTGGGGCAATGGCAGCTTCACCTACGAGATCACCCCGGTGCGCGGCGTCACCGTGCGCGGCGCGAGCCAGGCCGGCGGGGGCGCCGTCAAGGCCCTGACCCAGTCGGAAACCGGCTCCTTCCGCATCCAGGACGGCCGCCTGTTCGTGTCCACCAGCGCCACCGAGCAGACGCGCCGCAGCATGAAGGCGCTGGCCGACGACAATCCGGCCGCCGACCAGGTGATTCCCGACGACCTCATCGTCCAGGGCAGCACCTGCGTGGGCCTGGACTGCGTCCTGAACGAATCCTTCGGCTTCGACACCATCCGCCTGAAAGAGAACAACCTCCGCATCGCCTTCGACGACACCTCGGCATCGGCGGGTTTCCCGGCCAACGATTGGCAGCTGCTCGCCAACGACTCGGCCAGCGGCGGCCTGAGCAAGTTCTCCATTGAAGACGTGACGGGCGCCAAGACGCCGTTCACCGTCGTCGCCGGTGCACCGACCAACAGCTTCTACGTGGGCAGCAACGGCAAGGTCGGCTTCCGCACCAGCACGCCCGTGCTCGACCTCCACATGAATACCAGCGACACGCCGGCCATCCGCTTCGAGCAGAACAACGCCGGTGGTTTCAGCGCGCAGACCTGGGACGTGGCCGGCAACGAAGCCAACTTCTTCGTGCGCGATGTCACCTCCGGCAGCCGCCTGCCCTTCCGCATCCGCCCGGGCGCGCCGACCAGCAGCCTCGACATCGCGGCCTCCGGCAACGTCGGCATCGGTACGGCCTCCCCCGCCGCCAGCCTGGACGTCGGCCGCGCCGGCGACGCCACGATCCGTATCAGCAACCTGCTCACCACCGGCGTCACCACCGACTGGGACATCAAGAACAACAGCGGCTCGGGCCGCCTGACGATCACCGACGATCCCACCGCGGCGCGCATCCCGTTCAAGCTGGGCGCCGGCGCCGACAACAACCTGCTTCGCGTTGGCGCACTGGCCAGCAACACGGTCGACATCAACGGCAACCTGGTGGTCACCGGCACGATCACGCCGGACTACGTGTTCAAGAAGGACTTCCGGATCCCGTCGATCCAGGAACACGCCAAGCTCATGTGGAAGAACAGCCACCTGCCGAAGATGCAGCCGGCGCAGACCAATGCGCACGGCCAGGGCGTGATCAACGTCGGCCAGCGCGCGCAGGGCATGCTGGAGGAACTCGAGTACGCCCACGTGTACATCGAGCAGCTCCACGGCGACGTGCAGGGCCTGAAGAAGGACGTCGACAAGCGCGACGCGGAACTGGCGCAGCTGCGCCGGGAAATCGCGCTGATCAAGGCCGAACTGCGCAAGCAGTAAGGCCCGGTACGGCAAAGGGGGTGGGCATGCCCGGCATGCCCACCCTTTTTTGTGGCCGGGGCCGCGCATGCGGCGCCATCCGCCCCCCCGCTTCCCTGCTCCCCCGGCTTTTGCTTAAAGTCCGTGCCTGGCGCAATGCCAGAACAGGGGAAAATCCGTGAACCATTTCGCGACACGCCTGGCGCTGCTGGGCCTGCTGGCCATGGCCGTGCCCTTCCAGGGCCGCGCGGCAGAGAGTTACGACAACTGCGCCGGCTTCATCGACTCGCTGCCGGCCGCGATCAACACCGAGGGCGTGTGGTGCCTGCGCAAGGACGTCTCCACCGCCATCGCCGCCGGCGCGGCGATCACCGTGGCGACCAACAACGTCACCCTGGACTGCAACGACTTCAAGCTGGGCGGTTTGTCCGCCGGCACGGCCACGGCCGCGCGGGGCGTGCAGGCCGAGGGGCGCCAGAACATCCGCGTGCGCAACTGCAATATCCGGGGCTTCCATACCGGCATCGACCTGGACGGCGGCGGCCACCTGGTCGAGGACAACAACCTCAACGCGAACACCTACATGGGCCTGCGCGTGTCCGGCGACGGCTCGATCGTGCGCCGCAACGCGATCCTGGACACCGGCGGCTCCACCCTGCCCGGCTTCCAGGGCACGGCGATCGGCGTGGGTACCGTCGAAAACGTCGACATCGTGGACAACACGGTCGACGGCGTGCTGGCGGCCAGCGACGCCACGGGCGCGAAAACGGGCACCGGCATCCGCACCGAATCCAACCTCGCCGGCTCCCTCATCGGCAACCGGGTGCGGGGTGTCCAGGCCGCGGGAACCGGTTCGCACGCGGGCATCCGCAATATCGGCAGCGGGCGCGTGGCGATCGTCGACAACCTGCTCTCGGGCAGCGCCGAGGCCAACGGCGTGGGAATCACCTGCGCCAGCAGCCAGGGCACCGCGGTGCGCAATGTCGCCAATGGCTATCCGGCAGGCATCCAGGGATGCACGGACAGCGGCGGCAACGTCCACATGCTCTGAACCGGCGCTAGGAGAACGTCCGATGGACTTCCATCTTTTGCGCCGCAAGTCCCGCTGGCCGGTCCTGGCCGCATGGGCCGCCCTGCTGCTTTGCGCCCCGCTGGCGGCCTTCGCCGGAGAGAGCCGCGACAACTGCGTGGGCTGGATCGACAGCCTTCCGGCGCAACTCGACACGGCAGGCACCTGGTGCATGCGGGGCAACCTCACCACGGCGTCGGCGGGCGGCGGCGGCGGGATCCAGATCAACCGCAACAACGTCGTGGTCGACTGCAACGGTTACCGGATCGAGAACACCCTGCCTGGCAACCGCTCCAGCGGAATCTGGGCCAGCGGCACCAACCACATCGTGCGCAACTGCGACGTGCGCGGGTTCTTCGTCGGCGTCCTCATGTCGGGAGCAAGCAACACGATCGAGGACAACCTGCTCCAGGACATCGGCCACGTCGGCATCCAGACCGATCCCACCACGGTGATCCGGCGCAACCACATCCTGCGCGTGGGCGGCGACGCGACGTTCGAGGGCCATAACGCCGGCATCGTCGGTGGAAGCGACATCACCGACAACGTGATCGATACGGTCTTCGCCAATCCCCTGGTCAATCTCAATGGCTTCGTCACCGGCATTTCGGTGTCGGGCAGCTTCGGCGCCATCGAACGCAACCGCATCCGCAACCTGCAGCCTGCCGGGAACGGATATGCGTGGGGCATCCACGCAGCGAGCAGCCAGAACTACATCCGCTACAACCACATCGTCGGGCCGGCACTGAACAAGGCCGCGCAGTATTCGATCTATTGCCAAGGTGGCGAAAGCCACGCGCGCGACAACATCGTCAGCGGATTCGCCTACACGTGGACGTCGGGCCCCACGTCCGGGATCACGTACAGCATCGTCTGCAATCTGATGGGCGGCTCGAACATCGACAAGCTCTGAACCGGCGGCGCGAGTGGGCGTCGGCGCACTTCGCGGCCGCTGCCGCGGACCCCGCAGCGCGCAGCGCCCGCGTAGGGCCGGCTGCAGTAGCTCCTTTTCAATGGTCGGCAGCCCCCGCGGCACGACTCCGAGCGCTGTTGAGCTGGCCTCAAGCCCCTCCACGGCTGAGGCTAACCAGCCGTTGCCTTAGATCCGCGATCTGACGGGTAGCGCAACCTGTTGATTTCACAGAATCTTTTCGCCGCCGGCATGGCGCTGGCCCAACCGTGACTTCAGTTGGGGAACGTGCTTGTTGACTCTCCGTAATCTGGTGTTATAGTTGCCTACAACACCGGTCTACCAACGAGCAGGACGTTCCCATGAACCGCAAGCTCCGCAACACGTTCGCCGCCTTCGTCGCCTCGGGTGCGTCGCTGGCGATCGCGCTGATGGTGGCCGTGCCGGCCACGACGTCGCCAGTCATGGACGTCGTGACCCAGGCCGCCCCTCAGGCGGTCGAACTGCACGCCTCCGGCGCCGGCCTCGATCCGGCCGCGCCCCACCTGCAGACGCTGGCCCACGCGGTCGCACGTTCGGCGGCTGCGGCCTCCGTCCTGGCCCTGGAAGCCCGCGACATGGAAGTGACCCCAGAAACCCGCACGTCCACCCCGGGCGCGCGCCATCGCCGGCAGACCCTCGTCATGCCGTACTTCTCCTTCTCGCCGCGGGGCTGAACCATGACCGCATTCCAGTGGAGCGACAGCGCTCCCATCTACCGCCAGCTGAAGGACCGGGTCATCGCGATGATGCTCGACGGTGTCCTCAAGCCCGGCGATGCCCTGCCCTCCGTGAGGCAGGTCGCCGCCGAGTATCAGCTCAATCCCATCACAGTCTCGCGGGCCTATCAGGAACTGGCCGACGAGGCTCTCGTCGAAAAGCGCAGGGGTCTTGGCATGTACGTCACTGAAGAAGCCGCACGGAAGTTGCTGGTCAATGAGCGCGATCGTTTCCTGCGCGACGAATGGCCGCTGGTCGTCGAACGCATCCGCCGGCTGGGCCTGAGCATCGAAGAACTGCTGTCCAACGACCGCAAGGACGGTGTGCAGTGAACGCCGCCTTCGACACCACCGCCCCCTCGCCCTCCCCCGCGCACAACGCCGCCGGCGCCACCGGCTCGGTCGTGACCGCACGGAACCTGCGCAAGGTCTACCGCAGCAAGGCGGCCCTGAACGACACCAGCTTCGACATCCCGACCGGCCGCATCGTCGGCCTGATCGGCCCCAACGGCGCGGGCAAGACGACCGCACTGAAGGCGATGCTCGGCCTGATCCAGTTCGACGGCCACATGTCCGTGCTCGGCCGCGATCCCCGCACCCAGCGCGACGACCTGATGCGCGACGTGTGCTTCATCGCCGATGTGGCCGTGCTGCCGCGCTGGATGAAGGTCAAGGACGCCATCGAGTTCGTCAGCGGCGTGCACCCGCGCTTCGACCGCGCCAAGTGCCAGAGCTACCTGGACAAGACCCAGCTCACGCCGAACATGAAGGTTCGCGAGATGTCCAAGGGCATGATCGTGCAGCTGCACCTGGCACTGGTCATGGCCATCGACGCCAAGCTGCTGGTCCTGGACGAGCCGACCCTGGGCCTGGACATCCTCTACCGCAAGCAGTTCTACCAGCGCCTGCTGGAGGACTACTTCGACGAGGAGAAGACCATCATCGTCACCACCCACCAGGTGGAGGAGATCGAGCACATCCTCACCGACGTGATGTTCATCCGCGACGGCAAGATCGTGATCGACGCGCCGATGGACGACATCGCCAACCGCTACGTCGAAGTCCTCGTCGACGCGGGCAAGCAGGATGAAGCCCGCCGGCTGCGCCCCATCGACGAACGCGCCCTGCCGTTCGGCAAGACGGTGATGCTGTTCGACGGCATCGACCAAGGCCAGCTGTCGGCCCTGGGTGAAACCCGCACTCCCGGCCTGGCCGACCTGTTCGTGGCCACCATGAAGGGAACCTACGCATGAACGCCATTGCTCACCCCCGTTCCCCCCTGGCGGCGCCGCACGCCACCCACAAGCTCAAGCTGCTGCTGCGGCGCGAGTTCTGGGAGCACAAGGGCGGCTTCCTCTGGGCCCCGCTGATCGCCGGCGGCATCGCCATCCTGTTCGCCCTGGTGGCCGCCGTCGCCGGCACCGTCATCGGGCAGAAGCATGGCGTCCACTTCGACCAGGATGTCCCGTCCGAAGCGGCGCGCATCTCCGGTGCCGTGGGTGATGGCGCCCTGATGGGCGGCATCGGTCTGGCGATGGCGGTCCTGGCCTTCGTCGTCTTCTTCTACTCGCTGGGTTCGCTGTACGACGACCGCCGCGACCGCAGCATCCTGTTCTGGAAGTCGATGCCGGTTTCCGACGCGCAGATGGTGCTGTCCAAGGCCGCCTGGGCCCTGGTGCTGGCGCCGCTGATCGCGCTCGGCATCGGCTTGATCATCGGCCTGGCCTTCTGGCTGATCGCGATCACGACCACCACGGTCAACGGCCTGCCCGGTGGAACTGGCATCCTGGTCAACTCGCACCCCTTCAGGGTGATCGGCAACATCCTGCTGGCGCTGCCGGTGCAGATCATGTGGTCGCTCCCCGCGGTGGGCTGGCTGATGCTGTGCTCGGCCTGGTCGCGGCGCGTGCCCTTCCTCTGGGCCACGATGCTGCCGATCCTGACCTGCGCGATGATCAGCTTCATGGGCATCTTCCCGGGCGTGGAAATCCCGCACGACAAGCTCTGGTACACCATCGTCTACCGCGGCCTGGTCAGCGTGGTTCCCGGCAGCTGGGCGCCGACGGTCGAAATGGACATGTCGCGCATCCAGGATCCGTCCGACTTCGGCAGCGCCTTGGACGCCGCCCACAGCTGGCAGGTGTTCGGCCACGCCGATGTCTGGATCGGTGCCCTGATCGGCGCGGCGATGATCTACGGCGCGATCCGCCTGCGCCGCTGGCGTGAAGAGGGCTGAGGCCCTCTCCACTCCACTCCAACCCATCGAGGACGCATTCGTGAACAACGCCCGCTCCAACGCCGCACGCCCCAAGCTTGCACGCTCCAACGTCGTCCGCTCCATCGCAGGCTGCGCCCTGCTGGCCCTGGCGCTCACCGCCTGCGGCAAGGACAAGGCCGATCCGCAGGAAGACAGCTCCGTGATTTCCTCCGCCACGGCCAAGGCCGTCGCCGAAGCCCGCAAGGAAATCCACGAAGGCAACATCACCATCTCCAACCATGGCAATGGCCAGAACCTGCCCAAGGCCGAGATCACGCCCAAGGGCGACCTGCTGATCGAAGGCAAGCCGGTCACCATCAACGCCGAACAGCGCGCCCTGCTGCTTCAGTACCGGGGCCATGTCGCCTCGGTCGCCGAGGCGGGCGTGGAAATCGGGATGCAGGGCGCGGACCTGGGCCGCCAAGGCGATGGGCGAAGCCGTGAAGGGACTGTTCTCGGGCAAGTCCGAGAAGGAAATCGAGAAGTCCGTGGAAGCCCAGACGCACAGGATCAAGGCCAGCGCCGCCAAGCTCTGCGGGCGCCTGCCGGCGATGCGTGACACGCAGCAGAAACTGGCCGCCGTCCTGCCCGAGTTCAAGCCCTACGCGAACATGACCGAGTCCGACGTCAAGGACTGCCTGAAGGAAGTGAACGACGACACCGAAACGATGGCCACCGACACGGCCAGCGCCGCCATGGACGTCGCTGCCGCGGCGGGTGATGCCGCCGACGCCGCCCAGGAAGCCAAGGATGCCGCCCAGGAAGCCGCCGATGCCGCCGAAGAGGCCGCCAACGCACTGTCGAACTGAACCGGCATGGCGTCATCGATGAGGGACGGGCACGCAGGTGCCCGTCCCTTTTTCATGGCTGTCTGACCGTCCGCTTCGAGTCGCTCAACCGCCAGCCCCGCCCCCGCCGTGGATGCCCCCGCGAGTGAGCGCGCCCGGATCCAGCAGGCCGCGCAGTTGCTTCTCGGGCAACCCGGTCGCCTCGACCGCGACTTCCAGGATGGGCCGGCCTTCCTTGTAGGCCTGCTTGGCGATCGCGGCCGCCTTCTCGTAGCCGATGAGGGGATTGAGCGCGGTCACCAGGATGGGATTGCGGTCCAGCGCCTCGCGCACGTGCGCTTCGCGGGCACGCAGGCCGGCGATGGCGGAGTCGGCCAGCAGGCGCATGGCATTGGCCAGCAGGCGGATCGAATCGAGCAGGTCGTGGGCGATCAGCGGCAGCATCACGTTGAGCTGGAAGTTGCCGCTCTGCCCCGCAATGGTGATCGCGGTGTGGTGGCCCATCACCTGGGCGCACACCATGGCGACCGACTCGGGAATCACCGGATTGACCTTGCCCGGCATGATGGAACTGCCCGGCTGCAACGCCGGCAGCTCGATCTCGCCCAACCCGGCCAGCGGGCCGGAATTCATCCAGCGCAGGTCGTTGGCGATCTTCATCAGCGCCACGGCCAGTGCGCTGAGCTGACCGGACAGTTCCACCGCGTCGTCCTGCGCGGCGAGGCCTTCGAACTTGTCCGTCGCCGAGTCGAAGCGGACCCCTGACAATTCCGTCAGCGCCTTGGCCATCGCCTTGCCGAACCGGCGGTCGGCGTTGATGCCGGTGCCGATCGCGGTGCCGCCGATGGGCAGGCGCCGCAGCCGCTTGAGTGCATCGTCGATGCGCGCCTGCGCCGACACCAGCTGCGAAGCCCACGCACCGAACTCCTGCCCGAAGGTCAGCGGCATCGCGTCCATCAGGTGCGTGCGCCCGGTCTTGACGACCTTGGCCAGTTCGCGCGCCCGGCGGTCCACCGTCGTGCGCAGGTGCACCAGCGCCGGCAGCAGGGTTTCCACGCAGGCCAGCTGCGCACTCACGCGGATCGCGCTGGGAATCACGTCGTTGGAACTCTGGCCCAGGTTGACGTGGTCGTTGGCATGGATCGCCCGCGCAGTCTTGCGCTTGCCCGACCCCGCCCGCGACGCCAGCGTGGCGATGACCTCGTTGGCGTTCATGTTGCTCGAGGTGCCCGAGCCGGTCTGGAACACGTCGATGGGGAACTGCGCGTCGTGGAACCCCTGCGCCACTTCCAGCGCGGCGGCGCGGATCAGCGCGGCGTCGCCCTTGCCCAGCAGTCCCAGGCCGCCGTTGACCTGCGCGGCGGCCGCCTTGACCAGGCCCAGGGCGCGGATGAACTCGCGCGGCATCGGGACGCCCGACACCGGGAAGTTCTGCACCGCCCGCTGGGTCTGCGCCCCCCACAGCGCATCGGCCGGCACCCGCAGTTCGCCCATGCTGTCGTGCTCGAGCCGGTAACCGCCGATCTTGCTGGACGCCATGGGTCGCCTCTCCGATCGCCCGGCGCATCGCGGGCCGCTCCGCAGGATAACGCCGGGCCGGCGAGGGCCGGTGCATGCGATCGCGCCGGGCGGGGACACCGGGGGCCGGGGACAGGCGACCGGGCCCGCCGGCCCCGGTAGAATCGCGGTTTGCCTTCCGCCAGACCGCGCCATGTCCCCTGAAACCCAGCTCCTCGCCCTCTCCCCGCTCGATGGCCGCTATGCGGGCAAGGTCGACCCGCTGCGGCCGATCTTCTCCGAGTTCGGCCTGATCAAGGCCCGCGTGAAGGTGGAAGTGGAGTGGCTGCTCGCGCTGGCGCACGAGCCGGGCATCGGGGAACTCGCGCCCTTCTCCGACGCCGCCGCAGCGCGCCTGCGCGCCCTGGGCCGACCACCTGTCCGTCGCCGACGCCGCGCGGGTCAAGGAGATCGAGCGCACCACCAACCACGACGTCAAGGCGGTGGAGTACCTGATCAAGGAACGGCTCAAGGACGACGCCGAACTGGGGCCCGCGCTGGAGTTCGTGCACTTCGCCTGCACCAGCGAGGACATCAACAACCTCAGCTACGCCCTCATGCTCAACCAGGCGCGCCAGGACGTGCTGCTGCCGCGCCTGGACGCCCTGATCCAGACCCTGCGCACCATGGCGCACGACCACGCCGCCGCCCCCATGCTGTCGCGCACCCACGGCCAGACGGCCTCGCCCACCACCGTCGGCAAGGAACTGGCCAACGTGGTCGCCCGCCTGCAGCGCCAGGGCGAAGTGCTGGCGGGCCTGCCGATGCCGGGCAAGATCAACGGCGCGGTCGGCAACTACAACGCGCACGTGGCCGCCTACCCCGACGTCGACTGGGCGACGCTTTCGCGACGCTTCGTCGAATCGCTCGACCTCACCTGGCAGCCCTACACCACGCAGATCGAACCGCACGACGGCGTGGCCGAACTGTGCGACGTGGCCAAGCGAATCGACACCATCGCCATCGACCTGTGCCGCGACATCTGGGGCTACATCTCGCAGGGCTACTTCAAGCAGGCGGTGAAGGCCGGCGAAGTCGGCAGCTCGACCATGCCGCACAAGGTCAACCCGATCGACTTCGAGAACGCCGAAGGCAACTTCGGCGTCGCCAGTGCGCTGTTCGAGCATTTCGCCGCCAAGCTGCCGATCAGCCGCTGGCAGCGCGACCTCACCGACTCCACCGTCCTGCGCGCCCTGGGCACCGCCTTCGGCCACATGCTGATCGGCTTCGATTCGCTGCAGCGCGGCCTGGCCAAGCTGAGCGTCAATCCCGAACGCCTGGCCGCCGACCTCGACGCCTCCTGGGAAGTGCTGGCCGAGGCCGTGCAGACGGTGATGCGCCGCCATGGCCTGCCCAATCCGTACGAGCAGCTCAAGGCCCTTACCCGTGGCCAGGGCATCACCGCCAACTCCATGCGCGAGTTCATCGCCACGCTGGACCTGCCGGCGGACGCGAAACAGCGCCTGCTCGACATGACCCCGGGCAGCTACACCGGCCTGGCCGAGCGGCTGGCGCGCGAGGTCTGATCCAGCACGGCGCACGCGACCTGCCAGCGAACTGCTCGCAGGTGTAGCGTCGGCAAGGCCAGCGCAATGCAACGAGCCCGACCGCTGGCAGGCCCGGGCCTTAGCTGTCCGTGGAAGGCCGGTCGGCCTGTGCCAGGAAATCCTCCACCGCCGACGCGGACCGGAGGAGCTGCACCTGTTTACCGTCCGTGGCGGCGACGGCCAGCTTGCGCAGGATCCCGGGAAGCCGGCGGCGGCGATACGTCAGGATCCACCACGCGAATCCGACGCCCAGGCGCTCGGGGCAACCCGGCGCCATGTCCGGGCGCGACCTGCCATGGAACCCCAGCCGACGCTTCAACACCCGCGACAGGCAGGTAAGCGTGGGCATGTCCAGGAGGATGACCGTATCGCATTGGGCAAGGCGAAGGTCCAGTGACCCGCCGTAGTTCCCATCCATGATCCACGCGTCTTCCGCGGTGAGCTGGCGAATCATCTGCTGCCATTGTGCGCGCGGCGTTTCCGTCCAGCCGGGCTTCCAGTAGAGCGTGTCCAGGTGGATGACGGGCAGACGGGTCTTCTGCGCGAGCCGCTGCGCAAACGTCGACTTGCCCGAGCCGCCGCAGCCGATCACGAGAACCCTTTTCATCACTGCAGGGGGAACTCCAGCCCGCATCATGCGTCAGCGCCGGAACGCAGCTTCTCCATGACATTCATGAGGGCGCCCGCGGCGACGAAGAGAACGGGGGGACTGTCGAACCGGAGGGACCCGGGCCCCGACTGGGCACGCACGCATCCCGTGATTCATCAGTCGCACCACTGCCGTTCGCACGGCACGCCGTCGTGGTTCCCGTCCATCTTGGTGTTGGGGCAATGCTGGATGAAATACGTCGCCTCCTCGCAGGACCTCATCTGCGAGCAGTGCGTGCGGCCATCACAGGCGAAAGCCCCCGCCGCCGGAACGGGCGACGCCGACGCGGAAGCGCGAACCGGATCGGGCGCCAACGAAGCCGCCTCGCTCAGATGCCGCGTATAGCCGAACCAGATGAGTCCGCCCAGGATGGCCAGGACGAGCAGGCTTCTCATGTTTTCCCCCTTGCAGAACACGAGCGCGGGCGACCGCAGCCGCCTCAGTCGCGACGGTAAAGCACGGTGGAAGTCTTCGCAAATCAGGCAGCCAGGGAGCCCCCCGCAGGCGTCCGCTCGGGTTGATTAGTCCCGACGGATGGCACCCGACGCTGGGCACCTGTACCGCACAATCTGCCTGCCGCTGTCGACGAGCCGTTGGCCGTCCGCGGAGAGTTCGAACGTCATCGTCGCGAGCCAGGTCTCACCTTCGTCCGTCAGCTCGACGATCAGTGCAAGCTCTCTTGCACCGCGAGATACGGCAGCCCGAATCGGCCCCTCGCTCTCCCAGAAGGAAATGTGCCTTGCAGTGATGCGCAGGGTGAGGTCGTCAGCGTCAGAACCGCACGATTCCACGCTACCGGCCCAGTGACCGACAAACTGCGCCGGAACGGCTGTTTCCTTGGCATTTCCACTCGACGAAATGCACGCCAGTGCTACTGCAAGAGCAACTGAAAGTTTCATCGCCTCTCCCTGGCCCCACAATCGCCGGCCGACACCGACTCAAGCCATGCGTGGTCGACACCCAGAACAGCACCGATCAGTGCGTACTGTATTTGGCCCGGACGAACAGCGCCAATGCCACCGTCAACGGCCCCAGCCAGAGCCATTGCATGAAGGCGAAAAGCCGGGCTTCTGGCCGAGGCATTCCAGCCGCCACCAACGGGACGACGCGGCCCGTGTAGGCCAGGCGCCAGAAATAGAGGCTTCCCGCCACCAGGAAGACCAGCGCGATCGGAAAGGACGTTCCGTTGAGCAGATAGAGACTGCCCAACATCAGAGCCACGGTAACCGACACCGCCCTCATGACGACGATTGCTCCCGGGGCCGGGCGCCGCTCAATGGAACGCTTGATGCCGAGTCGTGCAGCCGCCCTGTCGATTCTCCAGACACAGAACGCAGCCCCGCAGAAGAAGGCAGCAAGCCACGCATACGGACTTCCAATCAGACCGGTCATGCCCATGTTGCGCTCCCCGGCGCCTGGATACGCGGCCGAAAAGCGGTTTCGGCCTGGCCCAATTGTCAGGCTTACGGCGGGGCAATGACAAATGAGTACAACTGCGCCGACGTCTGGACGGCCTTGGCACCCATCGCTTCGTAAAGCGATATCGCCCGGCGATTGGTCGAACGCACATTCTGGATGACGAACTCCCGGCACCCCTTCTCACGCGCCTTCTGTCGCAACTGCTCGATCACGGCACTGCCATAGCCGCGCGAGCGCTGGCCCGGGTCGATCTCGATCTTCTCCAGTACAAACAGCTCGCCGGGGTCGAACCAGCCATAGGCGCGGCCCACACGGCGGCCGTCGAGCCAGGGCTCGATGACGTAGTGCCGCGGCGCTTCGCTTTCCTCGAAACGCCAGTCTGCCTTCAGTTGGAGGATGTTCTCTTTCAGGATCGGTTACCGGGTCGGTGGACGGTCCAAAACCGCCTGAGTCAATCGCTCCGCGGATGTCGAAACGATGCCGTCCAGTGAAGCGCTACTGAAAGTTCGTCGGCAGTGCCGCGAGACGAGTGCGCGCCCTGGAACACCACCTTGGACCAACAATCCGGGCCCTCACCGCACCCGGCGAAAGGTGCCCGAATCCGAGCGGATGGTATCAGCGTCGATCACCGTGTACCGGAAGCTGGCGCCCTTGTTGACACCCTCTTCGTACGTGACCAGGACATCGCTCCAATACCGCTTGTAGGAAACCCGCTTGACGGCACCCATGGCTTCCAGTTCTCCACGACGGAAAGACACGGTCAGTGGAAACGGGTCGGTCATCCTCCATGTGCCCTCGAGCGGCCCGGGGCTCTTGCTCGCGCAGGCCGCGAGGCCGAACGCAACGATGCCAAGTAGCGTACCGCGAAGGAGGATGTTCACAATGCCCTCTGAACCTGCAAACGAGGGACCCGGACCCCTGAAACGAGCCGGGCCGCGAAACGCCTTCAGCGTGCCTGATCAGGTCTGGCGGGACGGCGAAACCGAATCTCGGCCATTATGCAAAAGAGCAGGACAACGGCAAGGCTGCAGCCTGAACCAATCACGAAACTGCCCAGGATCCTCGACGACTCCGCGTCTGCGTCCACCGCGGCATTGAGCGCCCACAAGCAGCCGCCGACGAGCGTGGCCGTCAGACAGAGGCTCAACGCGTTGAGTCTGCCGAAATGTCTCAGCAGCGCCAGTGCAGGCATGCAGATCAGGAGCATGCCCAGGTACCCGCAGGTCAGCGAGACCACGCATAGGATGGGAAAGAAGACGACAAGGTCGAGCGGGTCCACTTCGGGCACGCCCGGGACCGATGCAGTAGGAGGAATGCGACCAACGGTGTTACGAGCGGTGCGGCTAGAGCGGCTTTCGCGATCGACGGCTTTTCGAGTGGCGTGAATCTCATGGAGCCTGACGCCTGGATCAAGTCGAGCCGCGAATGGGCTCGTCCACTGGCCGATGCTCAGTGCCGGCGCCCGGCGTGAGGAAGAGCATGGTGGTTGGGACGGTGGTCGTCGCGGTGTGCCAGGTGTTCGGTGGCACAAGGACATACGCGCCCGGCTGACTGAGCGGCACCGCGCGCTCCCCGCCAGGCTCCTCGAGCACCACCGTCGCCGCCCCCGACAGCAGCAGCACCACCTCCTCGCCGGCGGGATGCCGCTCCCACGTGGACCATGACTCGCTGAAGGTGAAAGCAGACATCAGCCTGCCCTGGTCCAGCTGCGGATATCCGCCGCCCGCCAACGCCTCCCAGAACGATTCCGACGCGGGAATGGCGTCGGTCTTCCCGCCGTCGCGCACGTGCAGGTAGGTGCTGAGGATGTCCCTTGTGGTCACCGCGTCTCCTTGGCGCCTGGCGCCTGAAACAAGCCGGGCCGCGAAAGCCTTGGCTTGAGTGAATTGTCAGGGAGCAATCAGGATGCGGACCGGGACATCCACCATGTCCCAGACCGCGTCCATCTGCTCGTCGGTCAAAGCAATACAGCCATCCGTCCAGTCGGACTGCTGCAGGATCGGAGCGCCACGCCCGAACCCGTTTGGCTGACCGTGAATCATGATGGCGCCCCCGGGCGGAACACCCTTTCGCCGGGCCAGCGCCTGATCGCGCCGGGAGGGATACGAGATATGGATTGAGCGGTGGTACTGGCTGTTCGGGTTCTTGTAGTCCAGTACGTACGCTCCCTCAGGCGTCCTCTTGTCGCCTTCGCGCTGCTTGTGGCCGACAGGCGACCGCCCCAGCGCGACCTTGTATTTCGCGATCAACTGCGTCCCATTGAACAGGAAGAGTTCGCGCGCCGACTTGTCCACGTAGACGAAGGTGGCCTTCTTCGCGGGAACCCAAGCGCTGGCCGTGATCGCCGCGGTGCTCAGTAGAAGGATCGCAAGAAGTCTCACATGGCCCCTGAACGTCTGAACCTGGCCGGGCCGCGATGCGGCTTGGGCTTGAATGAGCTGGTAGGCAGCGTACTTCTGCGGCGCCTAGCTCTGCGCCGGCGTGAGGTGCGTGAGCATGCACAGCCAGCAGTCCCCTACCCGGCGATAGACATCGGTAATGTACTCGTCCGCCTGGATCGGGGCC
Source organism: Lysobacter solisilvae (assembly GCF_016613535.2). Lineage (NCBI taxonomy): Bacteria > Pseudomonadati > Pseudomonadota > Gammaproteobacteria > Lysobacterales > Lysobacteraceae > Agrilutibacter > Agrilutibacter solisilvae. The sequence continues at coordinate 2,629,463 of NZ_CP071518.1, read as the reverse complement.
CCATTGAACGTGCCGGTGTTCTGCCCCCGGCCCGTCACCCAGGCCATGTCGCCCACCACCGCCGCATGCGTGGCCACCTTGGTCATTGAAGCATGCGTCAGACGGCCGGAACCCACCACGTCGAGGATGCGGGCGCGAGGCACGGGCCCCGCCTCCGGCGTGACCAGGAGCCAGTCGTCCGTGATGCAGCCGGCAATCCGCCCCACGTCGTTGGAAACCATCGCCGCGTTGAAACGCTCCTCGAGCTCTGCAAGGAACGGTGGAATCTGCGTGGTGATCATGGGTTTTCCCTGGGTGCGTCGTGGGTGGCCTACGCCGGGATCGAGCCAACTCGGAAGCGACTTCGGATCAGGCATCGCCGGTGGGCACTATGGCGGCCGTTTCCACCATCAGGATGACAGCCCTGTCCGGGGCGCGCGTGCGATGGACCACGCCTTTGGGCACGACAAATCCTTCGTGGGGCTGCAGGTCGATCGACCGGTCCTCCAGATCAATGATGAAATGCCCCTCCAGCACGAAGAAGAACTCGTCGTCGTTCTCGTGCTTGTGCCAGTGATACTCGCCCTGCATGACACCCAGGCGCACGACCGAGTCGTTGACCTTGCACAGCGTCTGGTTATACCAGCGGTCGGTGCACGCCTTGACCAGCGCCGGGACGTCCACGGTGGCGAGCGCCGGAAACTTGATGTCCAGGTGTGTGGCGTACGGGTACGTTTCGTCATTCATGGCCGGAAACCTGCGATGTGGGTTGTGCGAGGCCAAATGCCAGAGTCAGGCAAGGCCGCGAAGAGAACTGTCATGCGACTTCCCAGTCACGGGCAGCTGCGCCCCCTGATCTTCTCGGCCAGACTGTCCGCGAAGCGTCTGGCGATGCGCTCTTCACCGCCGCCCAAGTTGAACATGACTTTCTCCTCCCAGGCCTTCTGGCCTTGAGGTCGATAGCAGACAACTCGGCCAGACTCGAATGCCGCTCCGGTATCCAGATGAACCTCGATGACGCCAGCCAGCGATTGCTGCTTGGCCTGGGCGAGCGACCATTGTTCCTGTCCCCTCCGCAGGGGCGTTGCGGCAAGTATGCCGTGGATCGACTTGGGTCCTGAAGCGGCCCGACCTGATGATTGCAACGTCCTGCGCCTTCCTGTTCGATGGTGCCGTCTGTTACACCCGCAAGCCAGCGGGTGTAAGTGTTACGCGCTCCACTCCATATGATTGCCGCCCCACCCGGAGTTCTTGCCCCCTGGCAAACGCGGGCGCTGCGGCCTGTCTGCCTTTAGACATTCGGGCTTTGGCTCTCTGACACCGGCGTTCGGCTTTCGGACCCCAGGGTTTGGCTTTGGACGCGCAGCGTTTGGCTTTCAGACCCCAACGTTCGGCTTTGAAAGCCCAGCATTTGGCTTTCCGACCCCATCGTTTGGCTTTGAATGCCCAGCATTTGGCTTTCCGACCCCATCGTTTGGCTTTGAATGCCCAGCGTTTGGCTTTGAAAGCCCATCGTTTGGCTTTGAAAGCCCAGCGTTTGGCTTTCGGACCCCAGCGTTTGGCTTTGATTGCCAAACGTTTGGCTCCCAAACCCCAACATTTGGCTTTCGGACCCCAGCGTTTGGCTCTGAAGGCCCGGTCCGGAAGGCCCCGCTGCTCCCACCGGGAGCGTCGCACCCCGGCCTTGGCACCTGCGAGCGCCCTGCCCGCTCTTGCCCCTGCCGCGCCCCCCAACTTCAGCCACGAAAAAAGCCGCCCGAAGGCGGCTTCCTTTCAACCCGTGTCGTGGACTCACTGGCCGGCGTCAACCTCCCTGCGCCGGCGCGAGAAGCGGGTGCCGAGTTCCCGGCGCAGGTCTTCGAGGCCTTGCGCGGCGCCGGAGACCTTGAGCTGGCTGTAGCCGTCGAAGGCGAAGTCCATCAGGTCGTGGCCCAGGGCGGCGCTGGTGGAGGCGACCATGGCGTTGACCCGGGACAGGATCTCCTGGATCGGCCGCAAGCGGTCGAACGCGGCCAGGTCCTGGTGGGCGCCGGCGATGTCCATGCTGGGTGGGACGATCGACGGGTTCTGCGACAGCACGCGGATGGTGCCCCGGGCGAAGACTTCGCTCTTGTGTCCCATGTGATGCAGGGTCTTACGCTCGGCGGTGCCCAGCGAAATCAGGCCGGGCAATGCGGCTTCCAGTTGTGCGATGGCCGCCAGCGCGGCTTCCTGCTGTTCCTGGGTAATGGTGATCGAAATCAGGTTCTGCGACACAGCAATCTCCTTTTGCGTTCCATGTGTCTGTTCGTCGGCGGCGCCGGCGTTCCAGAAGCGCGAGGGTTCGCGCTCATGGTGGAAACGCGGAGATGGTGTCGTGCCGGCCAGCGGATTTGTATCTGCTTTGATACATGCAGACATACTTTGATACATGCGCTGGGGTGGCGGGAGGAACGTGCAGACCGTGGGTCGTGGAATGGGGAAATTGGGGTGCTGTGGTGGGATTGAGGCGATCAGTTGGCCCCATCTCAACCTTCCACCGTGGAATGCGGGAAGAATTGAAGTTGAGCGCTGCTTCTCCTGGGATCCTGGCGACCTGCTGCCCCCATCCCAACCTTCCCCCGTGAAACGGGGGAAGGAGATTGGGCCTGGCTGCGTTGGCTGGGGTCGCGGCGATCGGCTGCCCCCATCCAACTTTCCCCCGTGAAACGGGGGAAGGGGCTGATGCTGTGTCAGGCGGCCTGCTGCTTGCCGCCCAGTCCTTCCGCCGCCAGTGCCGCCTGCACGGCCGGGCGTTGGCCGACGCGCTGCTGGAATGCCTGCAGCGCGGGGAATTCGGACAGGTCCAGGTCGACGCCGCCGGCCCAGTTGGTCACGGTGAACAGGTAGGCGTCGGCGACGGTGAAGTCATCGCCCAGCAGGTGGGGCTGCTGGGTCAGTGTCTGCTCGAGCAGCGCGTAGCGCTTGCGCAGGTAGGCCTTGCGCTCCTCGCGCACGGGTTCGGGCGTGGCGGGGTTGAACAGCGGCGAATAGCTCTTGTGCAGTTCGGTGCTGATGTAGCCCAGCATCTCCTGCAGGCGCGCGCGTTCGATCGTGCCGTTCGCCGGGGCGAGCTTCGCGCCGGTGTGGCGGTCGGCGAGGTATTGCACGATCGCGGTGCCTTCGGTCAGTACCTGGCCGTTGTCGAGTTCGAGCGCGGGGACGTAGCCCTTGGGATTGATCTGCAGGTAGTCCTCACCCGACTGCGTGCGGCGCGCCTTGAGGTCGACCTTGTCCAGGGTGATGTCCAGGCCCAGCTCACGGGCGACGATGTGGGGCGAGAGCGAGCAGGCGCCGGGAGAGTAGTAGAGCTTCATGCGGGGGATGCCTCCGGGTGGGGGTGTGGGAGCAGCGCCTCGCCGGCCAGGTCGGCCAGCAGGGACTGCATCAGCGTCGCCGCGGTGCGATGACGCAGATTGGGGGCGATCTGTCCGCTCCAGAGCGAGACCAGATCCGTGCGGCCGGCGGCGATCGCCGCGGGACGCAACTGCGAGACGAACCAGCTGGTCACCGGAAATGGCGGCAGCTGGCTGAAGCTCGGCGCGAGTTCGCGTGTCCAGCGGTTGACCAGGCCGCGCGCGAGGCGACCGGTGAAGGCGCGCGTCAGCGTCGTGTGGTGCGCCTGCCCGGAAAACAGCGCGGCGCGATGGGCATCGGTGGTGCCGGACTCCGCGCAGACCAGGAAAGCCGTGCCGATCTGCGCGGCCTGTGCGCCCAGCAGCATCGCCGCGCGCACGCCACGTCCGTCGCTGATGCCGCCGGCGGCGATCACCGGCACGCGCACGCGGGGAGCGACCAGCTGCACGAGGGCGAAGGTGCCGGTGAGCGAGTCCTCGGCGCTTTCCAGGAACGAGGGGCGATGTCCGCCGGCCTCCGCGCCCGTGGCGACGATCAGGTCGATGCCCGCCGCGTCCAGCGCGAGCGCTTCGGCCACGGTCGTGGCGGCGCCGACGGTGACGATGTCGCGTCGCCGGCACTCGGCCAGGATGCGCGGTGACGGAATGCCGAAAACGAAACTGAAGACCGGCGGGCGCGCTTCCAGCAACGCGTCGACCTGTTCATCAAAGCGCGGATGGCCACGCTCGGGCGGAAAGGGTTGCTCCAGGCCGAGTTCGCGGAAGTACGGCTCGAACAGCGGCCATGCCTGCTCGAAGGTCGCCGCGTCGATGCGCTCGCCGCCCGCATCGTGGTCGGACACCCACAGGTTCAAGGCGAACGGTGCGCGCGTCAGTCCGCGCAGTTCGTCGGCAAGCGGACCCAGGCGCTCGGGCGGAAGCATGTGCGCACCGAAGGAACCCAGGCCGCCCAGGTTGGAGACCGCGGCCGCCAGCGCCGTCGTCGACAGGCCGCCGCCGAAGGGGCCCTGGATGACCGGATGGGCGATGCCCAGCCTGCGGGTTGCCTCGTTCGCGATGGTGGGAGCCATGTGCCGTCCGTGCCAATGGAATGGCCGTATCCTAGGCCCACCTAGTTACTGATGTATACCGCTTCGGCCGCCCCGGGGATAGAATGTGGTAACCGCGAAGTAACCAGTCACTGCCGAGGACCCGCGCCATGGGCCTGCCGCTGCGCAAGAGCAAAGTCATCGAACCTTCGTCGGTCTGCCCGCTGACCGAGTGCATGCGCCTGCTGCAGGGCGCGTGGGCGCCGAACGTGATCTGGTACCTCAGCGGCGAACCTCGCCGATTCGGGGAACTGCGCCACGACATCCCGCCGATCTCCGCGCGCGTGCTGAGCGCGCGGCTGCGCGAGCTGGAGACCAAGGGACTGATCACGCGACGCGTCCTGGATACCTCGCCGCCTTCGGCCGAGTACGCGCTGACGGAACTGGGGCGCGAGTTGATTCCCGCGATCCGGGCGATCGTCGAGGTGGGGATGAAGCTGAAGGAACGGGTGGCCGTTCCCAGGCAGGCGCAGCCGAAGCGGTCGCAGGCACGCCGGCGCGCGGCGTGAGGAACTGCCGGACGCGCCCGGATGATCACCTCCTCCGACTTCCGTGACAGCTGGGTCACCGCACTGTTCGTCGGTTACGACTGGGAGCGGTCGGAACACTTCGCCGAACTGGCGCTGCGCACGGCCTTCGGCGCGGACCGACTGTTCCGCGTCGAACGGCTCACGTCCTGGGGCATCCACCAGAACTTCGACACGCAGTGGATCACCAAGTGCACGCTGGTGGAGCGTTCTGATGGGCTCTACCTCTGTCTGGATCCGGCGGTCGAGGGCAAGCCGTCGAACCTCGACAATTTCTGGTTCCTTGGGGCGCGGGTGGTCAGGGTGGAACAGGCCGCAGGGACGTAGTGCGTGGGACGTCCGGCCAGACCGCCGCGACCGTCTTCCCCCATCCCCACCTTCCCCCGCGAGCGGGGGGAAGTAGCAAGGAGCCACGATGAACTTCCTGCTCAACATCGACGTTCCCGATCTCGAGCGCGCGACGACGTTCTACACCGCCGCGTTCGGGCTGCGGCCCTCACGGCAGCTGGGCCCCGATGTGCTCGAGCTGCTGGGCCTGCAGGTTCCCGTGTACCTGCTCCGCAAAGCCGCCGGCACCACGGGCGCGGGGACATCCGTGCGCGACTACGGCCGCCACTGGACACCCGTGCACGGCGACATCGCGGTGGAGGATCTGGATGCTGCGCTCGACGATGCGGTCCGGGCCGGCGCGCGACAGGAAGGCGAGGTCCGCAGCGCGGCCTGGGGCCGGATCGTGCAGGTCGCCGATCCGTTCGGCCACGGCTGGTGCCTGATCGAATTCACCGCGCGCGGGTACGATGCACTGGCCGACGGCTGATCGCACGCCGCCGTCGCCCTCCCCCGCCTGCCGGCGCGTCCGGACTGAATACTGCTGATGGTCACCCGAAAGAAATCCCCTTCCGCCACGCCCGCTGCCGCGGCCGCCGGTAAATCCAGCGCCGCCGCCGCTCCGCCCATCGAAGTGGACGCCGCTTCTGCCCCGCCACTGGGCATGAACCCGCGCGAGTTCCTGCGCGATTACTGGCAGAAGCGCCCGCTGCTGATCCGCAACGCCTTCCCGGGCTTCGTCTCGCCGATCGAACCCGAAGACCTCGCCGGGCTGGCCTGCGAGGAAGGCACGCTGGCGCGCATCGTCGAACACGACCGCGCGCGCGATGCGTGGACGCTGCGCACCGGGCCCTTCGACGAGGCGATGTTCCCGGACATGCCGCACGAGGACTGGACCCTGCTGGTGCAGGACATGGACAAGTGGGACGCCGACATCGCGCGCCTGCTGGAAGCCTTCGACTTCCTGCCGCGCTGGCGCATCGACGACGTCATGGTGTCCTTCGCCGCGCCGGGCGGCTCGGTGGGCGCGCATGTGGACCAGTACGACGTGTTCCTGCTGCAGGCTCAGGGCCATCGGCGCTGGCAGATCGATGCCTCGCCCAATCCGCCGACCGGATTCCGCGACGACGTGGAACTCAAGCTGCTGAGCCGGTTCTCGCCCACCCATGAGTGGGTGCTCGGGCCGGGCGACATGCTCTACCTGCCGCCGGGCGTGCCCCACCACGGCGTGGCCGAGGACGCCTGCCTGACGTTCTCGGTCGGCATGCGCGCGCCGAGCGCGGCCGAGTTGCTGGGGGATTTCGTCGACACGCTGGCCGCCGACGCCGACGAGGCCCTGCGCTACCAGGATCCCGACCTCGCTCCCGCCACGGACCCGGCACAGATCGACGACGCGGCCATGGCGCGGGCCGTGGCGGCGCTCAACGCGTTGCGGATGAACGACCCGGACCGCCTGGGCGACTGGTTCGGCCGTTTCGTCACGCTCTACCGCAATGCCGGCGAAGTGCTGGCCGCGCCGGAGCCGCGCTCACGCATCGAAGTGGAGTGGGACCTGCAGCAGGGCGGCGGCCTGCAGCGCCACCCGTGGTCGCGGATGGCCTGGCGCAAGTCGGGCAAGCAGGCGCGCCTGTACGTCAACGGCGAGGACCATACGTTGCCGGTCCGCGACGCCAAATGCGTTGCCAATTCAGGAGAGCTCGACGGTCCGGCCTATGCGGCGCTGTCGCAGGCCGGGCGTGACTGCGTCTTCGAGCTCCTCCAGGCCGGCCACTACCGCCTGGCCGGGGCGAACGACGACCACGACGGGGATGGGGACGAGGAGCAGGCATGAGCGCCAGTCTGACGGCCAAGGGCCGGTTCACGGTGTCGGCGGTGGACTATGAGAGCGGGCTGCCGCAGCTGCGCCTGGTCCGCGAAACAGTGTTCGTGCAGGAGCAGGGCGTGCCCGTGTCGCTGGAGTGGGACGACCTGGAC